>CAJBEZ010000034.1 GCA_903952205.1 uncultured Desulfomonile sp.
GATATCTTCGGACCGGATCGTCATGGGACACCTCCAAATTACCGGATGTCCCATCCTTATCATCTTTAATATCGCTTGTCGCGCTCATTTTTCGCCCAGAAAAATAAACCAACATCCGTCAATTCAGGTGCGGAATGTGAGCTTGAAGCCGGCGCCTCCATGTTTTCCCGCAGTATGCTGATGTCCATTCAACAGGAAAACTATTTCGCCTCATCCTGAACTCTTGTTGGCCCCGGATTCTGCCACAGTAATAACTACGGACCCGGACAAATTTTAGGGGTCAGGTGAATTTCTCAGTCGGTCATTGTGTAAGAGCCCTTTAGGGCGTAGACATGATCATTCCATATAGCTGAAAACCTCGAGGGATTCGGCAACGGTCTTTGAATCATCCTCATGCAGATTTCCATTTGTTTTTCAGTGCTGTTAGGTTTGGAATGAAGCTGAAGCGCATATTTCGAAAAATCTCGAACCATGACGTCAAAGATCTGATCTAGCAGGTCGTCGGAGATCTGATGGCGATTCAAGTTCCGATATTCGATAATAATCTGCCCGTACGCTACGAGAGTAAACAGTTCGCCCATGGTTAGGAGGAAGTCGATGTCCTTGGCCTGAGCCTCGACGGCTGTCGCATCGCTTGCTGAGGCGATGAGGAATTCCTTGAAAATTTCTATTTGCTCGCAGAAGAGGTTTACATTGGGCAAGTCTGCGGTTTTATACGCCAGATTGTAATCATGAAATTTGATCTTACCCAACCCCTTCGTCTGCCCCTGATTGAAGAGGAAATCGTCATTTCGAGGCTCGTTAACTCGAGGTATTTCCGGAAATTCCACAGGCCCGAAAAAATAGTTTCGCATGAATTTAATGATGAGGGCCATGTTCACGTGCACCGTTCCCTCGAGTTTGGGAAGGGCGCGGATGTCACGGGTGGCCATCTCAAAGTAGGTATCCCTCTCAAATCCTTTGGCTGCAATTACGTCCCAGAGTAGGTTGATCACTTCCTCACCCTGAGTGGTAACTTTCATCTTTACCATAGGGTTATATAGAAGGTAACGCCTGTCCTCTGAAGACGCCGACCGCATGTAGTCGGAAGCTCTTAGAGCGAACCCCTTCATGGCCACCAGCCTGCAATAGGCATCCGTAAGAAGTTGTTTTATGTGGGGAAAGTCTGTGACGTGTTTGCCATAGAGTACGCGGTTGGCGGCATGGTCAACCGCTTCGTACAAGGCGTGGGTACAAATCCCTATGGAGGCCCAGCCCAGGTTGAATTTGCCGATGTTTATTGTGTTGAGAGCCGCATCCCAGGCGTCTTGGCCGACGGAAAGGATGTCGGCGTCCGAAATGGGATAGTCGTTCAGGGCGTACTCCGCCACATAGGACTGCACATTGACCAAGTTCCGTACACATTCATACTTCCCGTGGGTTGAACCCACCACGAAAAACACAAAATCCCCAGAATCAACCATTTTTCCCAATGTTGATACGAGGGCAGCCTTGTTGGCGTTTCCTATGTAATATTTCCGGCCGGTAGCAAGATACGTCCCCTCACCCTGACGAGCCAAAGCCATCTCCGTAGAATAGATGTCCGCTCCATGCTCTTTCTCAGACAACCCGAAGGCGAAAATGCCTCCTTCCCGGAGAAGTTCGGCCGTTTTCTTCTTCACTTCCTCGTTCTTGCTCATCCAGATAGGGCCTAGCCCAAGAATAGACACCTGCCAAGCGTACCAATAATGAAGCGCATAGAAGGCTAGGATTTCGTTGAACTCACAGTTGCGCCAGGTATCCCAGCGGTAGTTCGGATCACCTTGGCCATAGGCAGACGGAGTTAGGAGAGCGGCAAATATGTTCTCGTTTTTCACAAACTCGAGGAAATCAGCGTACCACACTCGTTCGTGATCGTCTCGTTTGAGATTTGTCTTACCCTTGGTTTCGAAGAAATTGATGGTCTTTCGCATTATCTCTTTCGATTGCTCATCGGAGCAACAGCTGACATATTTCTTGGGATTTAGCAGCATCATTAACCTCCTCAGGTGCGAGAGTTACAGCAATCGATGTAGGCCATTATTCATTGAACGTTTCCGGAAACATGGCGGCAACGGCAACGGTCCAATGGTTCGGGACACCGAAAGGCCTGTTTTAAAATCAAGCCCCTTGTTCATCTTATCTCTGTTCGGTCATAATCCTAGTAGACTTTATAAAGAGGTCTTCTGTCAAGGCTCTCACACAAGCTTTCCAATAGCCAGGAATTCTTATACACCCACATTAGGAGATAACCCCGTCTGCCTCAAATGGGTTAATCAAGAAAGTCTGCTTTGATAGTGGTTAAATCCCTGAATGATCCTCTCAGTCCAATCATTTTAGAAAGCTCAGGATGAACAAATGACGAGTTTCTACTGAATCCTCCATAATGAGTACAAAGGAAAAAATATCTGAAACCGCCACTACGTTCAGGGTCCCATACCCGACTAAAGCGACTATGCCCATTGATTTGCGCAACTGCGCATTCCCCCTTTTTCGGAATGTTTGTATTGTTGACTCCATTACATATCCCCTGATTCCATCACATCGAGTTTTTCGAGAAAGCCGGCACATTTTGGACCTCAAAAAAATAAAGAAATGTAATACATCCGTCTTCAATCGATTGACTCTGTTCACGATAACGTGAGAGGATTGAACTCAGCGTTTGTGGCCCCTATAAAAACTTGGCTGATTGATGTCTCTAAAGTGCTCCCCGTTGCACGACGCAGTCATTTCACCCCAGGAATTTCGCGCGATCCAAGCGAACATCGCAGCACCACAAAAATCCTCACAACGTGGTTCACTCGCCACAGCTACTCTCTCAAAAAAAAGCAAAACTATAGTAAGATGGCGCCAGTAACAAGAGTATTCGGCTCCCAAAATTCACCGGGTGTTTTTCTTAGGGTTAATCTGTGTGGTTTTTAGACCCCGAATTTTGTAAAGATGTTGTCTCCCCTCCGTGCGAACGGGTCTCGCCAGCACGTCCAACCTTTTGGCAGGCTCATTTTCCCATAAATAGCCCTTTTTTAAACGTACTTCCCCCTAGACTTATATCAGCCCCCCTGAGCCGTTGAGTCATGATGCGACGTGACTAGCCTGATTCGCAAAGTTTTAAAATCCTCCTCCGCATCTCAAAAAGTATCCCGTTGGATGGATGTCCCCCTGTCAGTCGAACAATCAGGGATCTAGCATGATTGAGCACCCGTCCCGGAACGTTTATCAACGAAAACCGTATGGCCTTGAGCCGCTTGCTCACCCAGCTCTTCCCCAAAACCAGACGCTTCATGGCTGAGTTGAGGTTAAGAGCCAGTATCATGATATGCCACCAGGCCGCGTTCGCCCCGAATAGACCAGAAGGGAGTTTTCCACCGGCTAAATCTTCTTTCATCACAGAATGCGCCTCTTCAGACTTCCCGCAACGTTTCCTATACCACCAGATTAACTCATCACCGGCAATCTCACGGTTGGTGACTACGCCGGCCACCTTGTATTTCACAGAATCAAAACTCATGGTTGGGAAAGGAAGGTCGAGCTGATCTTCCATTCCAGTCAGGGACGGTTGCTTCAAAGCCTCTCTAATAGCCAATAATCTGTAATCAGGACCATCTTTCTTCCTGGCCATCTCCGAAGGCACAAAACACACCTCAGCATACTCCTGATCTGTCTCAACCAATTTTCCTTTTACCTCACGACATAAAGGTCGCCAGTCCTGCACAGCGGCGACTGCATCCTTGAACGCATCGGTAACCTTTACGCCAATTGCGAACTCTATTACTCCAAACCGTTCATTCTTAGCCTCCGCACAATACCGCAGAAGGTCGTGTTGATACCCCGCGCTATCCGACCGCAAAAACACCTGCTCAACACCCGGAGGCAATAGATCCAAAGACTCCTTGAACACTCGAAGTTGCTCAAAACCAGCCCATACGTTACCATCACGAAATTCCGAGTGTAAAATAAGATCCTGCTCCGCCCAATACGTGTTCAGCGGTTGATATGCCTTATAATGCTTGTAACAGTATAGCGCTTCGTTCTTGCTCGTCTCCACAAGGGTGGCGTCCATATCCAGCGTGGCGATATTATGGGGGCAGCGCCTTTGCACAGAAGCTATAAAATCCCCTATTACTTGCGCCAAAGCTCGAAGATATGCGTTGGGAGCGGGAATAAAGGACTTTTCCGGCTCTCTGTGCTTCTCCTGTTCAGAATCATGAAACCAGTTCAAATACCGAAATATAGAAGACGCTGAAGGAAAATCGCTCTTTAGCTCTTTGCGTAAACGACGCTGATGAACCCTGCGCTCCTTGCGTGAAAGTCCCTTGCACTGAATACTCTTCAAAATCCTACATAAACCATCATCACCCGACAAGGCCTTTAAATCACTGACGCAATCTCCACCAGCGAGATTAAGCAATATCAGCGACATCAATACCTGCTCGTCAGACCAACCCTGATCGCCTCCCCGCATCTTTAAACGATTGCTTATTGCCGCTCCTAATCCCATAACATATCCAAATTCAAGATACGGCGGCAACCCAGCCAAACCCGTCATCCCACCACTTCTCTTCTCAACTTCATACTGGAAATCAAATACTCCCTGTGCCATTATGCCTTCACCTCGTTGGTGATAGATTCTTTCTCTAAAATCAATTCTATCATCTTGATTTATCAAGAACAACGAGGTTTTTTACTTTTGTTGATGCGCAATCAAGGTAGTACAAGGCGCCTCCCTTCTCACTCGGCAATGTATAGGTATTTTTCAATTCAGAAAATAGAGTTGGTTGCAGTGTTTTCATCAAGCATGATATTCTTTTTCATAACTTTACCGGCGTCTCCCATGACAAGGCATATTTCTGTTATACATCAAGAATTTGCCAGTGAAGCCCATTGTTCGCCTGACTAATTGGCGAAACCATATTTTCTAAAGATGGTCGGTCTATAGTCGCTCTAATGCTACCGTTCCTTGACCTTTCTGTTTTTCAGGACCGCTGTAACGCTCTGAACTTTGCGGAAATTTGCTGGAGATAGTTCAAAATGTCTAACCCTATACAAGACCCTCCTTATCGTTGCTTGTTTAGCCTCAAGCCGCTGATCGATTACTGGGCGGAGATTAAGACCGCCTCCGATCCACATGGGGCTCAATTAGCGGAAACAATCAAGTCCGGTTTAGTCAATGCCCCTGAGTTGCTTCAACCAATTGAAGACTTCTCGGTTCTCGAAACTCATCGGGATCTTGTCAGAACGCTTATGAGCGCCGTCCTCCCCAGGGCGTTTTGGGACACTGGGCTCTCAGGGGTAGTGGTCCCGTTCACTCTGCGGCCTGTCTTTGTCTCTCCGAAATTTCGGACTCTATTTGTAAATAATGACGGATCCTTTAGGGGAAGAGTCAACGTAAAAAAGGACGAGTTTTTGCGTGTCAGGCTGATTCGCTTTTATTTGCTGATCTTGAAACAGTTTTACGGTGTCGAGAAGGAACTGGAATATCCTCTCGTTACGGTGGTCCAGGATCTTAAGACTGGCTTGGACCGACACTTTCAGATGAGTCCGGATTTGCGATTTATAGATGTGCGCATGGTTGGGTCGCCTCCGAGTTTAACTGACGCTGATGTAGTTAATGTCATACGGAACCTCAATGATCCATCTGCGTTCTTGCATTTGTTCCCCCCCGAGAATTATGAACTTCACGGTTTTACTGTCATGCAGGCGGCAGATGTAACACTACCCGAAGTCATGTCAGCCCTGGAAAGGGATCTCATTGACAGCAGTGGCATATCATCCAAGGAGGGCTTCGGGCTCCTTCAGGATAGACTCCGGACCCTTCTGAGTCGTCCTGAACTGAAAGTCCACCTGGCAGTGGTAAAAAATGACCAGGTTTTGTTGCTTAACAGTGGCTGTGACATGAATAACTGCTGTATTTTTGCAAACTCTCGGCATGTGGACATAAATCAGTTTAAGGGATCATTTTATGATAGAGCGGTCCAGGGCGACGGAATATTTTCCGTAAGGGATCTCGTTGAAGCGCCAGTCCTTACAGGAGTTGATGAAAAGATAGTGGAGGAAGGCATCAGGTCGATGATGGTGGCCCCGCTTAGGTTTCAGGGACAACTTATCGGGGCGCTGGAGGTTGGTTCCCCAAACCCGGATGACTTTGGCCCAGGGGAGGAATTAGTATTGAGCCAAATTCTCCCTTTATTTTCGATGGCCGTAAACAGATCCCTGGAAGAGCTTGAAAACCGAATTGACGCCGTCATCAAGGAACAATGTACGGCCATTCATCCGTCGGTAGAATGGCGTTTCCGAAAGGCTGCCCTCAGGCATTTGGAACATTTGGGGGATTCTGATTTATCAGGAATGGACCCCATAGTTTTTAAGGATGTTTTTCCGTTGTATGGCGCATCTGACATTAGAGGTTCATCTGAGCTTCGAAACCGTGCTATCCAGTCGGACCTTGTTGAACATCTCTGCCTAGCCCTCGACATAGTTCACGCCGCCGCTGAATTGACATCCATGCCAATTATCAATGAATTGTCGTTTCGGACGGAGCGACAACTGGAAATGGTGGAAAATGGTCTGGGAACCGGAGATCTAACATCGATCTTGAAGTTTCTTCGCAACGAGTTGGAGCCAATTTTCCCACGGCTCCGAAATTTGGGTCGTCCTGTAACCGATCAGATTGAGACTTACCAAAGGGCTATGGATAGCAGCATTGGAATGGTTTATAGCGAGCGCAAAAATTTCGAGCGAAGTATTTCCTTATTCAATCAACGGATTTCCTCTTACCTAGAACACGAAGAGGCTGTTGCGCAATCAACTCTCCCTCACTATTTCAACAAGCATCAGACTGACGGAGTGGATTACATAATCTACATCGGCGCTTCGATGATCGAAAATGGAGCCTTCGATATTCTTGATGTGAGAAACCTGCGTCTCTGGCAGCTTATGGTTGCCTGCGGTATTGCGTGGCACGCCGCCGACGTTCGAAAGTTACTCGAGGTTCCACTGGATGCTACTCACCTTATACTCGTAAATCACAGCTCTGTTTCCATTAGATTTAGATTTGATGAAAAACGCTTTGATGTCGATGGAGCCTATGACGTTGGTCATGAGATTATTCGGTCCAGAATAGACAAGGCTATGGTCAAAGGTCGAGACGAAAGACTGACACAACCAGGTAAAATTGCAATCGTCTATTCTCGACCGAATGAATACCAGGAGATGAACAATCATATTAGCTTTCTTCAGGGACAAGACTATCTCAATGACGACCTCGAATCGCTTGAACTCGATGATTTACCAGGAGTTCAAGGGTTGAGGGCCCTGCGAGTTGGAGTAAAACTTGAGTCCACAACGTTGGCTAGTAGGCTGAACAAGTTGGCGCCCTAAACAAAATCGACTGTTAGTTGTTGCTCTAGACTTACAATATGCTCCTGGGCCGAACCAGATGGACTCATTCAACGCAGAGGCGGTATGATCTATTACCTGGTGTATTATCGGGAAGCCAACAATTGGGGGAACCAATTGTCAAATATTCTATTTCCGCCTTAATCATTCCTGCGTAGTTACGGCGCACTCGATATTGTGAGGACACAGAATGTCAAGAACAACTAATTACATGATCAGGGCTCTTTTGGATCAGGGGGTCAGCCACGTTTTCATTGGCCTTGGAGGCCTCAATGACAACTTCATGCCACCTCTGTCCGAGACTAAGGGGCTGAGGACCATCGTCGCCGCCTTCGAGGGAGGCGCTGCCTTCATGGCGGACGGTTATTCACGAGCTTCAGGCCAGCTAGGGGTGTGTTTCGGAATTGGCGGCCCAGGTATTCTGAACATGACTACGGCACTGGCCGCCGCTAGCACGGATCGTAGTTCGGTCCTCGCTATCAGTGGTGAAGTCGCCCGAAGTTGGGAAGGCATGGGAGGCTTTCAGGATGCTTCACAGGCTGGTATAGACGATATTGACATTCTCCAGCGCGTGACGGGATTTTCGACGTCGATGTCGTCAGCGGCGGTTGTCCCACGTCATCTCAGGCATGCGATTACGTACGCCTTCACGAGGCGGTCGCCTGTTCACCTGTCGGTGCCTGTGGACGTGCAGAAAGCTGAAATCCATGAAGAATGGCAGCCAATTCCGACAGCGCTGTTATCTCCGCAATTTGTCGACGAAAAAACGTTAGCGGTCGCAATCGGTCTGCTCAATACCCCAGAAACCAGAAACATTGTCATACTGGCCGGCCCCGGTATTAAGGGACACGGAGCGCATATTCTCCGCGAATTTGCGGAACGATTTGATATTCCTGTGGCGACGACTCTTTCGGGCAAGGGTTTGATCCCGGAAGGTCACCCGCTTGCGCTCGGCGTGTTCGGATACGGGGGATCGCGGTGGGCAATCGACGCAATCCGCTCCGATGAGGTGGAGGTTTTACTCGTCATCGGTTCCGATTTGTCACAGCGCGACACGATGCAATGGGATCCGAAAATGCTTCCATCCAAGGCTCTTATACAGGTCGACGCAGATCCGGTCCTAATAGGCAGGACTTGGAACGCGGATGTTCCGATTGTTGCTGATCCAGCATCGATGCTCAAAGCATTAGCGGATCTTCAGGACGCCTCGGGACTGGAGGCCGGTCGTGACAGCCGGCTGGAATTTCTCCGCAAGATTCGTGGGCTGGGTCCTCGCTGGTACAACAGTGAAGACAGGGAGAGCGGCGCAGTGCCAATGCATCCGGCTCGAGTAGTATCGGAACTTAGAAATGCCTTCCCTGACAATGGCGTGCTTTGTGTCGATTCTGGCGCTCATAGAGCATGGTTTGCTGAGTATTGGGAAACACGCGAGCCTCGGACTCACTTCTCTCTTACCAACCTTGGACCAATGGGGGGCGCTATTCCTCTCGGTATTGGGGCAAAGATCGCCCAGCCGGAGCGCCCACTCATGATTGCCACTGGGGACGGATGTATGTTGATGCACGGCATGGAACTGCACACCGCAGCGCGCGAAAAGATTCCACTCGTCATTGCGCTGATGAACAACCAAGCATACGGCAATATTTATTTCCGTGCAGCGAAGATGGGCCCTGGTCCGGAGCGTCTCACCGATATTCCAGGCATTGCCTGGGTCGCCTTCGCAAAATCAATGGGGGGAGACGGGGAGCTGGTCGAAAGTCCCGAAGGAATCCCAGGGGCTGTCAAGCGTAGCCTTGAGGCCTCTGGACCGTACCTCTTGGATCTTCGAATTGATAAGACTTATCCGACCCCGGTTGGAGTCTGGCGAGAACGCGTGAAAGAATGGGAGGATAATGAGTAATGGCCGAGATACCTGATCCTACCAATAGCCTTACTGGCAAGGACCGTGAATTGTTCGATTACATGGCGTCCGCTCGTGCTCATGCCGAGGGCCGCTCCCATCTGGGCGACGTCTATGTGCGCATGTTCAACAATCCAGGTGTGGCAGAGAAAGTCGGCGCCCTTGGCGAACATCTAAGATTCCATGGCTCGCTCCCTGACGATGTCCGAGAACTTGTGATCTTACGCTTCGCCTCCAAGCAGCGGTTTCCCTACGAGTGGTCGCATCATCAGCGTCCAGCAAAGCTGGCTGGAATCAGCCAAGAGGTGATAGACGCTCTGACGGCTGGAGATGTTCCCCAAATACTACCCGAGGCATCCCAGGCGGCAATAGAAGTAGTCGATGCGATTATAGCGATGAAATCCATCCCACCAGGCGTCCAGCGGCAATTCGTGGATACCTACGGCGTCTCTTGCCTCGTAGAGGTGGTCGCTGTCTGTGGCCTATACGCTATCATGGGATACATGACCACAGCGTTCGACATCCATATTGAGGAAGGATTGCCAATGCCACCTTTTTGAGTGGATCTTTCTGAATAGACCCGGAAACGACGCAAGCTATTTCACGTTGTTAAGGGTTAACCAACTGGTATCAAGGCTTAATTTGGTCTTGTTCCTGATCCTTATACAAAAGAAGTAAAGAAAAAAAAGACATATCAACGCATATGTAAAACCAACCAATCCTCGATTTTAGACTATTCAATCTACTCCTCTCCATAAATCTAGAAAAGAATGCTATCCAACGTGCATTTTATCGAAAGACATCTGAAACGTTTTATGGAGAGTGTTGACGCTCTAAATCGTAATAGCTCGCAGGGCCTTCGACTCAGAACGAAACGGGCTTTTGCAAATATCTAAAGCAGTTCATGTATCTTTTTCACACTGTTTTGACTTTCTACGCATCGTGAGTTTTTTTGCCAATAGGCCAACTCTCCAACCGATTAATATACACATAAGGATGATTACTAGAGACACTACAATTGTCATTGTCATTCTCCTCTATCTCGTTCCAAAATCACAGGCAAGTCATTACAAAGACGCTGTCATGGTCTAGTAATTGATTAGACTAACCTTTCGCCTTTGCCGACGTAGATATTATGGCTTTATGTAGGCAAATCCCTTTTGTTGTAAGTTTACTATTTCCAGAATTCCTGCAGGAACAATTTCGTAAACATCAATCAAATCTTCTTTTCTGATTTGATGGGCGGTCAAAGCGTTGTTGCACATCTTGAAATGAACTCCTGATGTATGAAGTTCTTCGATTGTTTTGGCATGGTCAGACACTCGGCCCTTTGTTAAGAGGTTAACTGCTTTGCCATTTGCGACAACGCTGATTTCGCATTGTTGAGGCGGAATTTCTTTGAAAAGATTCTTTATATTGGTCAGGGCCAGAATTAATCTTTCTTCTTGGTCTAAATCAAGATGAAATACGGCTTTAAGTGATATCTTCATCGCATCATCTCCAGATTGTTTTGATTTTGCTAGCGTTGATTCAAAACCTTCTGCACAGTATCCGATAACTGGACAGACAGTCATCACCATTGCCAACAAAAGGCCAGAAGATGTTAACACAAACAGTTTTTTCATTGAAATATACTCCTAATTTCCAACATACCTGACTCAAAAAAAAGCGGGGATCTTGGCAGTATTATTGGTCGAGAAAAGTTGGACAGCGGCATAAGTGTATGAGCTGTTATAATTGATCAGAGGAAAGGGAGAGCTCAATTGTTCAATCCAATGAACCAGAGCTAGGAATCGTCAAAATTCAACGGTCATGAGACCAACTATTTTGGACTGTGAATTTATGATCTTGACGCTTTTGCGAAAATTTAGGCGGGTAAAAAGTTTTGAGGTTTTCCAAAAAACCGGATCTAAACCGGGTCGCAGTTCAGAAAATAAAATCACTGAAAATCGTAACCCACTGACATCTTTGGCAGTCCCAACCGGTTTCGAACCGGTGTCTCCGCCGTGAGAGGGCGGTGTCCTGTTGCCAGGAGGGTGCGGGCGGCGTGATATGGACTTAATGGCAAAAACCATGGCTCATTTCATCCGGAAACCTGATATATGAGTGGCCGATACCTTGGCTCAGGAATAGATGCGCCGCGAGCGCCGGCAGCTTCCAGCCATATTTTTTTGGCGAGTTCCACTTCTGCAAGCGCTTCTTCTGGGGTATCACCAAAAGCTGAACATGAATCCAGATCCGGTATATCTGCGATGTATCCGCCATCTTCTTCACTATAAAAGATATTGATATGGTAATCTCTCATTCTTCGGGCTCCATCTTGATATTATAGCGTTCCACCAATCGCAGGAACTGCCTTGCCTGGTAAGGTTTGACCTCTCCTTTGACATTCTGGATATTTACCAATTCACTGATCTGGGCGTGGCCGTAAATATTGTGACTTCCTCTGGTTCGAAGGAGCTTGAAACCAAAACTTTCCATGAGATTTATAAAATCCGAAAATGATATATTATTAAGGTTGCCTTGAGTAAGCAATCTCAGGAATTTTCTGCGGTTCATCGTTCATTCCAGGTTGGCCAATTATATCTGTTGGACAAAGCCCGTCCGCAACATACGGTTCCGACGCATAGATTCAGTGGTGTATAGCAGTTGTTGTGGCATAAGGTGCCTGTCAAGCTTGCTGTGCATTTCTATTATAACACGTATGAGTTCAATTTCTTCGTGTCAATTTCTTTTTTGTTCGAATAAGGCGTGTGTGATTGTCTGATGGCAACACCATACGAACATGACATAATGATTGCAATGAGTAGGCTGCCTGGCCAGACCGGGGCCCCCTATCCCACTAAGCCCTCCCACGTATATGCCGCCAGGCCCAGAGATTTAGATGACCATCCAACACGCGGGGCCGACCTGAAAAGGGCGCAAATACTGTTTTGCAGCTTGAAACAGGAGGGGAAACAAGCGCAGTCTAAAGGGACAGAGAAAGTAAGGACACGCCCCGGCGTCAGCGAAGAGGGAACGCTGTTTCTTGGAATCGAAACAAACCATACCTGTAAACCGTTTTGAGCCATGTTTGCATTGAAACAAACTAGTTCCACCGCAGTGTTATTAGCAGGGAGAATGGCTCTCGGGAGGCTTTAGATGTGCGTGAATGTGGAGCCCCTGTCGTTTTGGCATGGGCAATTTAGCTCAATGCCACTGGAGAAGTAGAGCGCCGGGCGTCGTGAAATATCGACAGATTTTAGTAACCCTGAGACAGCGCTTCAGATTGGTAAGATTAAGTCGTCATTCATGTTTTTATGATTTGAACTTCAAAAAACAGCTTGATATTGTAGCATGTTTAGTCTAAATTAAGTTTTACACTATGAACACAAACGAAATAAAAATATCAGTTAGAGACGCCCAAAAGAATGTTTTCCCGTTCATCAACTATGGAACCATACTCTTATGGATCAAGAAGGGGATCTTAATCCCAAACACACGGCATAAGACACATCAAGGGCCTGACCCAATAATCCTGCTCGATAAGGCGGATCTCGTTACAATTGCAATATTACATGGCCTTTTGAGGTTTGGGGTTGGTTATAAAGATATTGGCGGAGCGCCGAACCCCAACAGGTTGATCTACAAATCTGTTGTCATGGAACTTGACGCTTCTGCGCTGATGCGGGGACCCATGGTAATCCCGCCGACGATTACCCTTGAATCTGGCCGACAAATTCAAGAGTTCCTACTGAACAATGACTATGACGTCATAGTGTGTTGGGCCCCTGAAGTTGAGGTCCAAGAATCCGCAATATACGTCTACCCTACATCTTTTAAAATTGAGCATGAACTCAAAACAAAAAGCATTACGGACATTACGCATTGCCCGTTTGGGACAATATTTATTTATGCGAAGCAATGGGAGTGTTATGTGGAAAAAAAATTGAAGGCCTGAAATTAAGGAAGTAATTTTTTTGCCATCTAGTATGAAAGCGGTTGTACACTATAAGGAGGTATGAGTGGAGAGATTATTGAAGATTTCAGAGGTATCGCGAATCCTGGGTTGCCATAGGGTCACCCTTAAACGGTGGATTCGTGGCGGCAAAGGACCGAAGGCGACTATGAGCCCTGGGGGCAGATACATGTTCAGGGAAGCCGACATCATTGATTGGCAGGGGAGCCTGCGGTCAATCCGGCCATTGAACCCTAATGGGTGACGGCTTTAGCCTTTAAAGACTAAATGAAGATTGTCCGGGACAAAATGTTGTTAGTTGCAATTTGGGAGGGTTGGGTTTTGCAGGATTATTTCACGATGTCGCAGGTGGCTGAAAGACTACACAAATCAGAGCAATCGGTTGTTCGATGGATCAGAGAAACGCCTATATCTCCTTTGACGATGTTCAACGTATAAGCGCCGAATGTCGTAGCTGGTTTCGGGACATGATTCAGATGGGGTATCTGACAGGCATGAGAAAGGGTGAGATTCACAGAATAAGATGGTCACACATCAATCTTGCAAAAAGGATTATAACTTTTCATTCAAGCGAGACAAAAGAGGGCAAATCAAAGCGTGTTCCCATTCATGGGGACATAGTTCAAGTTTTTGAGCGAATTGGAAAAGTCAGGTCTTTGGGTAATGACGTCTTGTTTCAGATTAACGGAAACCCCATTAAATACGATTCGCTCCAGCATCCATGGACTAGAGCCTTAGCACTTAACTAATTGATTTTATTGGCACGCCCGACAGGGCTCGAACCTGTGACCTACGGATTAGAAGTCATGTGAGGTAGTTGAAATACCATGGTATTTTGAAGCTAGTGGGCTTTTAGTGGGCAAACTAAAAAAAGCCATTATTCCAATACCTTGCGAAGCGGGTCCATTCTGTCAGCTATTGATCTAAAGTGTTCAGTTAAAACATGCGTGTATCTATTTGAAGTATTAAAGTTTGTGTGCCCCAAAATATCTTTTACAGCCTTCAGATCCCCTGTTATCTGGTATATTGTAGCGGCGGCGGTGTGTCTTAAACCATGAAACTGAAAAGAATCGTCGATTCCGGAAAGGCGCTTGATTTTTTCCCATTTTCTTCGAGGAAAAGTATCATAAGGATTTCCTGTTTGATGATTAATCCAGAAAAACTCCGATCCATTATCCGGTATAGAATTGAGCATCTCAAGGGTTTGATCACCCACTAAGACTACATGCCTCCGTTTTCTCTTTTGAGTCACGCAAATTATCCCTGAGTTAAGATCGACCTCCTCTCTTTTAAGAAGCACAACATTCATTTTTCTCAGCCCTGTCGCCAAGGCTACGGCGAGCATTTGAAAGCAAGTTGTGTCAACCTGTCTTGCGATTGACAACAGAGTCTCGGCTTTATCAACTGTCAAAAAACCCACGTCGCCATCATCAGGTCTAAAAAGAGGTATTCTTGAAAATGGGCAAGGTTTATCTTCAACTGTATATTTCCAACAAGCCTTGGCCGCCGAATGATATCTGTCAATTGTGTTTTTTGCTAATTTAGTTCCCCTGCGTGTCTTCTTGTTCAGTAAATAGATCCTGAATTCTTTAAAAAGTGCGGGCGTGATCTCACTCACTTTTTTATCCCTACCCCAAAAATCACCCATTTCATTCAGCAACCTGTATGAATCAACACAATACTGACGACATCTACCTTCAGCTTCAATCTTAGCGCAAAACCTTTTTACCAGATCCTTCCAACTAAAGTCATCAACTCGGCGCTCAGTAGTAGCAAGTATCTTTAACTCGGCCTCGGCCTGCCTTGCGGTTGAGAGGGCTACACGCCCCAGTTTTCTCCGGATTTTCTTTCCAGTGTTATCTCTCACTTCAATCCAATAAATAGCGCCCTGCGGAATAAACTTTTCCCCACATGAACAAAGCGCAGCCTTTAAGCTATTTCTTCTTAGACACTTGTCACATTCAAAATAGATAGACATATCTGACCCCGTTGATCACATTTTAAATCTGTAATTAATCCTGGATAGCTTCCTAAACCGTTTTCGGGCGAGTAAGAAACAAAACACGCTCGCTGTCAGGTACTTGCAAATTGTCCATTATTGATATCAGGTAATCTATGGAAATTTTAACATCTCCAGGACTACACTTAATCCAGTCAAGTAGATCCTGATACAAAATTCTTGCAGATCCGGCAAAGAAGATAAACCGATCCACCGGCGTAAGATAATCATCCCCTTTGTTTCTGAACTCCCAGAATTTTCTGACTAAATGGTCGGGACTTAACTCCTCGATTAAAGAAATTAACTGTGAAGGAAGGAAATTGGGGGACATTCCCAGCGTTTTGATCTGGGATATATCCCTTGCCTTTGCTGCAAGATAAAAGTTGTTTTCATCAACCGTAACATCCCAAGGTAGGTTGATCACCGCCTCAATAGTGGCTCGGTCGAATCCAGTTATAGCGCAAAACTTGTCTAAGGTTGATTCTTGAGGAACAATATCACTGGCTCCCCAGTTGATGACAGTCTGACGACTGACACCGCAAACCTCATGAATTCGTGTCATAGCGACACCATTTAACTTCTCACCTGTCTTTTCAGCAAAAAGATGCTTGGACAGAAGATAAAGATGGTTAGATGCCATTTTCTTGCACTCCTTTTATGCTGTTTTATTAAAGTGACTAACATGTAAGATATTGAAACCGCATATTAATTGCTTGACAGATGAGTCAACCCAGATTACAATTCACTCATACAACAAATGACAGTTTATGTCTGTTAAATGCAATTATCTAATATTTAAATGCAATTGTCAATAACTTTATAGTTTTGCAAACAAATAACAGAGATTGCGGTTTATGGGGAAAGGGAGACAGTATGTTGTTATATCAATCAAAGCCACTCAGGCTAATTACTCAAAATAACGAACAATATCAGCAATTATTATCAGCTTACATCCTATTGTCGATCACTAATGACAATAAGTTGTTGCCTATATCCAATTTAATATAGTTGGAGATAGATTGAGGGGGTCGCCTTTTATGGGGGGCGGCAGACGTTTTTTAAAAAACAATAAAATCTTGTCACGGGGAACGACACGTTAATATAGGGATTTCGTTATCTTAATAAGATTGTTTTGTCTTTAGAAGGCATACCCTCGCGAAACCTTTTATAGAACTTCTCGCGTCTTCAGACAAATACGCAAAATAAAACACAGAGGAGGTTAATTAATGTGAGTTACGGAATAGATGAAAACTATCTCTATTCAGTAAAGGAAGCGGCAAAAGCCTTGCATATTTGCAAAGCGACTTTAGAGCGAGCAATCAAGGAAGCGCCAATACCGTTCATCGACTTAAATATGGGGATACAAAGATTCCCTCTAATTAAAATTGAGGGCTCGGCCCTGATCGAATTCGTCTCTAATAGAAGAATTGCAACAGAAAGGAAAGAATTGCATGAAGTCAAAAATCGAAAAGTTGCTCTTTTCCGAGGTCTGTAAACTGGCCGCCAAAAGAGGGCAATTGCCTGGTTTAACCGTGCGCAAAGCGGCTACAGCTATTTTTGAGGAAATTGTCGAACAGTTAAAAGCCAACAAAAGTGTTTCGATGAAAGAATTTGGAACGTTCTTCACACGATTTGTTCCGGCCAGAAAAGTGCCATGTAGGCCAGGGTCTTCGGATCTAAAAATTCTTCCTGCGCATCTAAAGCCCAAAATAAAATTCAGCAATATAGTCACAAGGCGGATTAATGAATCATTCTAGCATACAGCCGAAAGATATCAACTGTCTGTTGAATTGCAGGATGAGTCTTGAATCGTGCGAAAAAAGGCAACTTAGCTATTGGAGATACACGAATCCAGGACAAAAGGATTTGATCAATGACATGTTTGCTACTTGTAAAAACTGCCAGAACTGGATCCCGGATGAAAAATACGAAGGAGAGGCCCCAAAGGAAATTCAGGGTCATTTTAGGAGGTCAAACTATGCCAAGAAAAACCGGAAAAATAATACAAATCAATAGCGATGAAACTCTGGACCGAGTGATGGAAAGAATTTTTCACAGAACGGTTAACAATGCGTCTATCAAGGATAGCAGGGTTTTTGCTTCAGCGTATTGTAGGAAATTAATTAACTTTTTAAACTCTACCAATGTGTCGGCCGCATGACCGACACCAGTTATCAAATTGCCTTTGATCCAGGAATGGTCGGTAGTGGTTACGCCGTTTGGCAAAACCAGAAATGGCTAAAAAACGGGACCATTATTCCAGAAGGCTTGGATCATTTGACCAAATTAAAAGATTTGAGCCAAAAATTACTGGTTTTTTACACGGACCTCTTAAGCGCTGCTAACGGTTTTGTCAGCAAGGTAATTATTGAGGAATGGGTAAAACATATTCCACGTTTCAAAATTGCCACAATGCTTAAAAGCGCAGAAGGGAGGGGTGTAATAGTTTCTGTCACATCTGGTTACTGCCGGGATATTTGCTTTTTAAGCAAGAACCAGGCTTCAAAAACAGAAGCTCAAGCCGTGGCGAAACAACACGGGGTTACAGGATCTAAACACGCAATAGACGCTTATTATCTTGGAATATTAGGGGGATTTGGACTTGGGTAACAACGAAGGGTTTGTTTTAATTGATGTCGCTAAAGAAGATCTTCCAGTTCCTTTTTTTGGAGAGGAAATCCTGGAAGCGTATAAATTAACTTTCAACCAATTTCCTGACAGAGAATTTGCCGTATACCGGTTCAGGTTGAATCCACGGCATGATCCAATTGCAAATACGCTGACAGAAAAAAAGTTTCTCTGGCAAGTCATGGACATGGTCCACGGAATACCATTGTTGATACCGTCTTTGACAGGGTTACAGCCATACACTCAATTGTTAACCAAATGGAAGGCAATCGAAACAGCCAATAAACTGTTTCAGGAATTTAAAATTGGAACGACGGACAGTTTGGAAGCCATTTTGAGAGCGTTTTTCATGGTTCGTAATAATTATGAACTGTATCTCAGAAAAACTTCGAAAAAAGTGGAAGCCGCATGACATTAACCCAGGTAATAATTACCCTTGCGGCCATATTGACAATTTTTTCAGCAGTAATCGAAGTTCAAACACTCTCGGTAATGGTTAGCAAATATCCCGGAAATAGATTCAGAAGTTATTTTATGTGTGTCACTTTGACATTAAGTTGCCTGATTCTGGGAGCTTATTCCTTATCCAAAGTGTTTGAATAAAGATTTTTACGTGCAATGACGTGACAAAGACGAGACATGAAATGGCGGGACCGGGGGAGACAAGACAAGGTTTCCAAAAATAATCCAGGAGGTTTTGAAATTTGAATTTACCGGCAACCACACCCCAAAATGAAGGGGATTTAGTCATTCCAGAACGGCTCAAAAAGATTTTAATGAACTCGGTGTTTAAAAATCTTTTCGAAGATGAAGCTCTTTTGGCCTGGCGTTTAGCGAAACGCAGAGGTTTGGATGTTGAGGCAAGACAGATCTATTTTGTCCCCTATACCGACAAAAAAGGTCGAAGGAGCGTTATACAACAGACATCAATTGACGGCCTTAGACTGATTGCTCAAAGATCAGGAACCTATGGAGGCCAGGTTAACCCAAAGCTGAACATTCGTTTGAAAGATGGCTCAAGAAAGCTTGTCCCTCACGAAGAATACGACCCTGGTGAAACAAAGGAAATCATTAGCGCCAGTATTTCGGTAGTCAATAAGGAATTTCCTCAACCTCAACAGGCTACCGCCTTGTTTAAAAGCTACGCTCAAACCTACAACGGCCAGTTACAAGGGTTATGGGCAACGAAAACGGACGTCATGTTGCTAAAATGCGCCGAATCGTTGGCTTTACGAAAAGCCTTTCCTGAAGAAGTCAGCGGCATTTACAGTAATGAAGAAATGGATCAGGCCAGGAACGATATTGAAGCCATCAATGTTGATTTTTCAACCTTGCAAAAAGAGCCTGCCCAGGTAAATTTGTCACCGGTAAATCCTGAACCGCCAGCACAGGAAACACCGACCCAGGCTCCAGTTGGAACCCAGCAGGAAACGACTCAGCCGATAGTATCGGAACCGGCTCCAATTGAACAACCTGTTTCAGAAAATCCGGTAACGGAAGAAAGCGAGGGAATTAATAGTGTTTGGGCGAGGTTTATGGCGTTTTGTAAAAAAAGCGCCAAAGACCCAGCTTTGGCGATAGAAATAATATCAGACCTTGTATGTGAGCGCTTCAAAATCGGAGATCCCGCGAAGATACCTGCCGAAAATGACGCTACTCTCACACTTTATCTAAAAACCGCAGGGTTATCTACCCTGGAAGCAGAGGAATTAATCTAACATGAAAGTCCGTCCGTGGTCAAAATCTTTCTATTCAATGATGAAAAAGTGCGCCTGGAGGGCTTACGCTTACAAGGTTTTAAGACTCAAGGAACCTCCAAGGGAAGCGCCCGAACAGGGTAAAGAAACCCACAAGTATTGGCAGGATATTCTTGCCGGTAAAATGGGCGTTAACGACATGGGCGACACCAAATATCCATTTACAAAATCATTTGTCAGGAAAGCTCTTGAGATTGAGGAAATTGGAACGGGAGGTATTCAATTCTTTGAGCCTCATTTTATTATCACCGATCAAGGTCTATCAAGCGTAACTTATGAAATGGGGATGTTTCATGGATACCTTGATCGTGTAGTTTTTTTTGACGCAATGGAAAATCCTGAAACCGGATGGTTCGACATGTCTGAGGCTTCGATTTACGTTGAAGACCTTAAAACCAACGCTAGCATAAATGACGACATTACCGAACGACACGGTTACGTAGCCCTAGTTAAGGCGGCTTTTCCTGAGTGCAAGAAATTTACCTTCGCCCGATTGTTTTGCAGAAAAGGGGTCCGGCAAAAATGGGACTACACTTTTAGTGATGATAACAAGAGCATTGAAATTTTCAATCATCAGAAACAAGTATCTGAGAACATGCGAATTACGTCCAGAAGCAAGGTCGTCGGACTTCCTGGCGCTAACCCTTTATTCAACTACCTTTTTAAAATGGATCTAGAAATCCAGAACGCCGCTCCAACTCCAAATCCGGGGAAAAACTGTGAAAATTGGTATGGCGATGTCTGTTTTTGCCTGGGCAAGGAATGTCCACTAGCGGCGAACACCCCTGCAATAGCGGCTGAAATGGATATTAAAATTGAAAATATCGATACGAAGGCTCTATTGCAGAAACTTATTTCCGAAAACCCTTCAGAATTTAAACAATGGGAGGTTAACACGGGTCTTTCAGGGGTTATGCAACTGGAAGGGTTTGTAAAAAAAATAAGGGACAACCTAAAAGCGTGGTCAAAGGCCAATGGTTCGATTTTTGTAGGGGACAGTGAATACGCCTGGGCGGAAACCGAAACGCCGGTAATCAACACGGAGAAAGCTTTAACCGCAATGGTTTTAGGAGGCATGGACGTTAAGGATATCGCTAGATCAATTAGCATTAATAAAACAGCGTTATCCAGGGCCCCTAAAGCCTACGCCGAACTAATTGACAACATTTTACAGGAATCCTTTGTAAGTAAAAAGGCGATAAGATTTGGTCCAATTGAAAATGGCAATAAAATAGTGGAGGGAACAATAAATGTCGGTTGACTGGTCTGAAGTGGACAGATTATATGAGGCGGCCGAGGTCGAAGACAGTAATTTCGATCTTATTCCTGACGGTGTTTACACGGCTCAAATACTTAACATTTCGCTCGAATACAGTAAAAAAGACAACACTCCTCAGTTAAAATGGGAGCTTAAAATTCTTGGGCCGAGTTACGCAAATAAACATCTATGGAAATACGCATCTCTTATTCCTACGCCGGAAGCTTTGAAATGGCTCAAGAGCGAACTTCAGAAAATTGGTTTTATAGGAGATAAGATCAGCGCATTTGTAAGCACTGCAAATTATTACATCGAAAAGACAGTTGAAGTTAACCTCAAGACGACGGAGCGAAACGGCGTCAAACGCCAGGCGATCTATTTCCGGAAGTTGATAGATGAAGGTCCGGCTCCGGTTCAAAGTTCTCGATTCCAGCAACCCGTTGACGACGGTATTCCATTTTAAATTAAAAACAGTGAAGGAACAATAATGACTAAATCAGAAATGACATGCCGCAACTGTATATTCTTAGAAAAAGGCGCCAGAAACGATTATTGCCATATTGAACCCATAGCCGTTCTGGACGAATACGACCATTGTATAGATTTTCCAAGAGTTTATAATCCAAATGGAACGTGGTGTGGCCAGGGCGAATGGGAAGGCGTCTCAAAACACGATCCAACTCATAAGGTTCTTTACCGATGGGGCGAATGGGCCGCATAGGTAAAGCGTGACGTTAAACTCTCCGGGAAGCGTATAAAATCGCTTCCCATTTTTTTTACGAATTTTCACCCCCTATACAGCTAATCAAATTTTCATGGGGCCGTAAGGATAGTTTTACATGAGATCCATGTTTTATTCCAAGGGGGGTAACTTGCTGTGATATTTAAACAATATGGCGACGTTTGTCCAGTTTGTAACAAAAAGTTTAACAAAATATATTGGTCACAAGTTTATTGCGGTTACGAGTGTCGAAGAGCCGAACAAAAAAGAAAAGCCGACGCTAAGGCTGATTCAACAATAATGTGTCCGGTATGCTGCAAATCCTTCACAAAAAGAACCCAGAATCAGATCTATTGCAGTCCTGATTGCAGGGACTTCTATATTTCACAACAAAACTGCAATCGGCCTAAACCTGCAATAGAGGCCAAATGCGTCATTTGTGGAGAACCATTAAACGATAAGCTCAAAAAAATTTGCAGTTCAGCGTCCTGTATAACGGTTTGGCGTAAACAAAATCAAAAGCGTTATCCAAGACCCAAAAAAGACAAAACACCTTCCATGACGCCAGAAATGCGTGTCAGGCTCAAAGAGGTAAGGGAAATAAACAAGTTGAGGGAATCTATGAACCTCCGGCCAATCAGCGCTGGAATGATCCCCTGCGCCCTTTGTGAACAAGATTTCTTTTCGGAAGACATTACGAGGGAAAAGATGTGTGAGACATGCAAGGAATCAAACGCCGGTATTGACAACGATTTCACAGAAACAGGGGAATCAAAACACAATAGAACACACATTATATGCTCAGGAAAGGGACAGTAAAATGGAACCATCAGATTTTATAACTATACCCAAGAGCATCATTAATGACTGGAAATTCAAAGATGAAGCCGTGTTCAAATTCTGGTTTTTGCTCCTGGTTGAGGAAACCGAATCACAAAAAGACGAAGCAGGCCTGTTTCCGGTCAAAAGCCTCAGTAAACTTGCGCAAAAGGCCGGTATAAATCGCCACAAGGCCACGCGACTATTAAAACAAATGGAATCAACAGGCGACCTAGAGTTGTTGTCTTCGTATTACAGAGGAAAAGAAAAAAATTTCTGGAATATGAACAACGAGACAACGACGAAGATATGCATTACCAATAACATTACTCTTGCGCAATTTTGTGAGCAATTTTCAACTGACATAAAAAGCAGCCATAAAGCCGCTAAACCTGATCTAGGCGCTGATGGAGTGAGCAATTCAGCGATCATGTTTCCAGAGGAACCAGATGATTTCAAGTATTTTCGTGATGATGACGATTCCAAGAATGAAAGTGAGCAATTTTCAAATGACATAAAAAGACGTGATAGAGACATTGAAACAGAATCAGAAGCCAAAAATGTGAGCAATTTTGAAACCACCCAAAAGGCCCCCATGACACCTGATCAGGAAGAACGAATCATACGGCGGTCCATGTTTTTACTGGCTATGAATAAAGAACTCCAACACACACTGCACGATGCAACATTCCATTCCGAATTTAATAGGATAGTGAAGCAATACGATGGATCTGACAGTGAATCTATACAACTAGCCGTAAGACAGGAGATTTATGATTTTATGTTTGAACATTTCGGTGACGGAATAGAAATTGTTAAAACTGATTTGATAAGAAGATACGGGCCGTTACACACTGAGACCCATCCTGAATCAGAAAAGCAATATGACAGGTTCCTCTCCCCGAAATTTATGGAACTCAGTAGAACCGCAAGAATTCGCATGAGTGAACAAAAACCAACAGGCATATCAATTAAGGGAGCTAGGTCAATCGGAGAGGTCGCCAATCAATACGTTGAGCAATTTGATGAGCAATTTTCCACTGACGCAAGAACCTTCGTTAAAGCCACGAAACCTGATTCCAACACTGAAAATGTGCGCAATTCCGTGATCAATGTTCCGGAAAAACCCGAAAAAAACCCTGACGAAAAAGCCTCTAAAGTTGGCACGGACATTGCTATTAAATACATAAGAAATAATAAGATTATGGAGAGTAATATTTTAAGTACTAGTACAAGTACAAATAAAAAAAATGTATATGTTCTGGAAGAGGTTAATAAGAGGGGGTATGGGGGAGAGAAGAAGGAGAAACGATCTTGTCTTGATTCTCAAGAAAAAAACAATTCAGACGAACAAAAAACTGAAACCTCCAAGTTAGCCGAAAACCATCCCGACGGCAGGCCCGCTTTTTCGACAAACGCTTTTAAACTATTACCTAGAGACGAGCAGATCGAAATAATCAAGGGACGCCTGGGCGATTTTGCCGACAAGTTCCCTACAATCGAAATTGAATTCGAGTTTGAACATTGGGCTGATTGGTTAGCGGCCAAAGGGACCAGGTATAAAGATTATTCGGCCGCCTTCAGAAACTGGCTAAGAAACATCCTAGTCTATGCCTCAACCAACAACCCTAGAAGTCCTGTCCGGGTTTACAACGCAACCGGGACTAAGCTCGTGACCAAAGAAGTGTTCACAAATCCGGCTCACGTACCATTTAAACCGGAACCTAAACGTAGACAAGCGCCACTTCAGCCAAACACGCAATTGTAGGGGAGTCGATGTTACCACAACATAAAAACGCCGAACAAATTGTCCTGGGTCTGGCCATCGACAACCCTATAATCGCCCACCAGGTCGCCAAACTGAATAACAATCTGTTTTACGAACCTATCTATAAAATAATCCATCTGGCGGTAGCAAGATGTGTTCAGGGGAGCTACGGCCTGGATTCATTCACAATAGCGAATATGGTTAAAACAGTTAAAATAAAAGGACTTTATAAAGATATCGAACTGTTGGATGTTATTCAATTAATCGACAATCTTCCTCCTAAAAGCCAAATTAACGCCTATGTCAAAATGCTTAAAGAGGCCCAAGCTCAACGCGATATTCTGAGCATGTGTCAGGACACAGCCGCAAAACTGAGGGGACGGCTATTTTACCAATCCGAAATTGATGAAATTGTAAACGGCTTTAAAAATAACCTTTTTAAAATCCGGACCACCGATCAAAGGGTAGCTGAACATGCTCACTCTTCAGCCGCCAAAGCTGTTGAAAAAATAGAATCAGCGATAAAGCATGGGGATCAGGAAAACGGTATACCTTCCGGGTTTCCAGCCCTTGATGAAATTACGTCAGGGTTTAGGGAGGGGCAGTTAATTATTTTTTGTGGCCGACCTGGAATGGGAAAAACGTCTCTAGCTCTTGATATTTGCGCTCACTCTTCAAGTTCAAAGCCAAATTGTAGCCGAACGAGTTATTTCTTTTCGCTGGAAATGTCCACGGAAGAAATTTCAGCACGTTTATTGTCAAAATTGTCCAATGTGAACCTGAAAAACCTGCGAACTACCGACATTAGTAACAGCGATCTAAAACAATTACGGACCGCCGCCCTGAATTTACTTGATCACAAATTAGTTATCGACGACTCACCTCAATTATCTCCAGCGAATATAAAGGCGAGAATAACGGAACGCGAGGTTCTTTACGATGAAAAGCCGGACATTATTTTCGTGGATTACCTGCAATTAATGGCTCCGGACCAAAAACAAAATTCCCGTGAACGAGAGGTCGCAGGCATGAGCCGGGATCTCAAACTCCTGGCCCGTGAGTTAAATATACCTGTAGTTGTAATGAGCCAGTTAAACCGAGAACTTGAGAAAAGACCCAACCGCAGGCCAATTATGGCCGACATTAGAGAATCCGGAGCCGTCGAACAGGACGCAGACATTATCATAGCGCTTTATCAACCGTTTCTTTACACCAACAACGTTAGTGACCAAGGCAAGGCCGAGGCCATAATACTAAAACATAGAAACGGGCCTGTTGGAACGGTCCCATTGATTTGGCGTTCCGCAACTTCGTCGTTTTTTCCAGTTCATATCAATGGAGCTTCCTACTTTCGAGACGAGCCGAACAATAGCGCCGTTTTAGCCAAACCCTATGAAACAGATGACGGCCCGGAAATCGAATACACATGTTTTTCACCTGACAACGCAGCCAATATTTCCAAAACAGTCAATGAGAAAGAACTACCGTTTTAGGCGCAATCGCTTAAAACACGTCTATTTTAATCGTGGCGCAAGTTTATATTAAAACCGTCGAGGATACGTCGCCGGTAGATAACAAACGCAACAGCGTGGACGCTGGACGGTATTTTGTAAACGTTTTGAGTAACATCTTAATGTGCCTTGTCATTTGCAAGTAAGTCATTGCTGTCAAGAGGGGGGAAAATGAGACAGGAACCAGGTAAAGTTGTTTTAACATCAACAAAAGGGAACAATTCCGATCTCCTAGCGTCGGCTTTCAATCTCTATGTTCCGGATGGGAGTGTGGTTGCCGATGTTACTTTCGGTAAAGGGGTTTTTTGGAGAAACATTGATAAAACTAGATATTTACCGATTATATCAGACAAACAACCGGGTTTTAACATCGACGCCAGAGTTGACTTCAGATCGTTACCGTACAGGGACGGATCAATTGACGCTGTGATGTTCGATCCGCCCTATCTGAGCGGTGGAGATACGGTTGTGGGCCACCTCAACAAGCAATATTCATGTGACGCCAGAACATCTCACCAGGGCATTATAAGGCGTTATACCGCCGGTATCGTGGAATGTTCTCGGGTGTTAAGAAAACGAGGCCGAATCTTTATCAAATGCCAGGATGAAACCGTTAGCGGTAAACAGCGATTCACACATCTTGAATTAATTAACATTCTGGAAATGTTGGGTTATTTAATTTTAGACCTATTTATATTAACCACGCCCGCCACGCCATGTATGCGGCATGATTACCAGAGATCGGCGAGAAAGAACCATTCATACCTTATAGTGGCGGAATTACGAAACTAATTTTAAACTGCAAGCTGTGACTAGTTACTAGCAAGAACTAGCTTGACATTGAAGTGGCGGTTGGTGTATAATTCACCACAGTTGATGGACGCCTTGATGTGATTTTTGTTTTCTATCAGTTTCTTCTTTTTTCTTTTCGCTGCGAGGGGAAGAAAATTGTTAAAGCAACAAATTAATAATCTTTTCTTCCCCATTTTAAAAGTTTTAAATATGGAGTTTTAAATGAATGAAATTGAACATCGCTTGGCTAGTTTAAGATGCACAAATTGCGGCGAATCATTACAGACAATCCTGTCAAGACTTTCACTTGGTGTGTTTAGATCACATCCAGTTCAATGTCCGAAGTGTCATTGGCTTTGTTATGTTAATACTGAGCTATCTCTCTCAATTAGCGATCAAGCTATATTGCCCGTGCCGAATGCGGCCTGAATACCATTACTATGCCTAATTTTGCAGACATTCCTGATCTGTCTCAAGGTGTAGTTAAGGCGGAAAAATCCAGGCAACTCAGCGCCCACATCAAGAAAAGACTTGTTACACTTCAGAAACGGGCCGAAGAAAGTAAGAGCATTAAAAGTATATTTGGTTTCCCTGTCTCGGCTCAAATTACTTCACAGCCTCTTGGCCGGTCTGAATACATTTCGATACCGAAAACGATTGCTCTAAACCCGCTTATTCCGGCTCATGTCAAAATAATCTGGCTTTATATCAAGACTATTGCGCCGAATAGTGATGGTTTACGCATTATCAAACCTGAGATTGTGGCCGAGCGAATGAAATTATCCAGGTCAACCATTGAAAATTACCTTCAACACCTAAGAAACTATAATTTGCTGATCAAAGCCAAGAAGTCGGCATACAAATCGGCCTATTACCTGTTACAGCCGCATAAGTTCGACCCGAAAATGGATCAGCAAAAATACCGGAAAGACACTCATTCCTATGAACCATATTAAAACCGGTGGGGATCACTCAATTACATTTGGCTCTTTATTTTCAGGCATAGGTGGAATTGATTTAGGTTTAGAAATGGTTGGAATGAAGCCTCTTTGGCAATGTGAAATCAACAAATTCTGCCGGGAGTTACTTAGTAAACGCTGGCCTGATTTAAAATTATACGGAGACATTGGAGACATTGACGAAAAAACACCAAGACCAGACGTCCTTTGTGGCGGATTCCCCTGCCAGGATATTTCTACAGCCAACACAAAAGGCAAAGGGCTCGACGGTTCAAAATCGGGACTATGGTTTGAATTCTACCGAGTCATTCGCATATTACGACCGAGATACGTCCTCGTGGAGAACGTTGCAAACCTCGTTAATAAAGGACTTGACCGAATACTGCAGGGCCTGGCCGAAATCGGGTATGATGCTGAATGGCAGGTGCTATCGGCGGCCCAGTTTGGAGCGTGGCATCTGCGGCGAAGAATCTTCATTGTTGCCTACACCAACAGCTTCGACGGACAGGGCAGCGGCGAAACAGAATTTGAATTGGAGTGGACTGACTACGGCGTACAAAGAGAATGGAACAAAAGTTCAGATTCATCTCAAAGACGCCGTCCAGAAACTACTCTTGCCGACCCCTCGGAATTGCAGCGCAATGGCTGCTGCAATAACCACGGATTCAGCTCACAATCCAAAGAGATTTCCGAATCTGGAGACAGTGGTGGGGAGAATGCTGCTTCCGACTCCACAAACCAACAGTATAGGCGGCAAAACCATTCCTCCGGATGCGAAGTGGCAAGGGCTCACAGTAGCGGTGAGTGGGGAGAGGAAAATGCAAGTTCCCCTGGAGACTGCGGTGAAAAAACTTCTTCCTACACCAACTGCGTCTTTGCAGGGGGGACGAGTCAACCACTGCGCCCAAGGGAAGGGCGGATGGGATCTGGCTTCGGCGGTAACAGACAGTATGTCCGAAATTCCCCGGTGTCTATGGGCTATCCCGACGGCTCAGGACACGAAAGACAACGCCGGTCCTTCACAATGTTCCCGGAACAGTTTGCCTCTGAACGTTATAGTTGGTGGAAGGCTGAACCCGGAATTTGTCGAGTTCATGATGGGATTCCCAATCGGGTGGACAGACTTAGGAGCCTCGGAAACGCCGTAGTTCCTGAAGTGGCTGAGTATTTAGGAGAACTGATTGTGAATCACAGTAGACGAGTCTTTGAGTCTATTAAACAAGACACTCATTCCTATGAACCTTATTAAGCGGGGGAAAATGGAAGCAAAAACAGTTTATGTGGTTATGCGAACGATTGTTTTTGGGCCTGATGAAAGGTTCCCGGAATTCAGAATTGAACCAGTCGGAGTTTTTGCTACCCGATCTGAAGCCAATCTTGCAGTGGAGGAGGAATACAGAAACCAGTATGACACTCTTTTCCAGCAATTTTTCGTTCAACCGGCAGTATGGCGATCCAGAGTTTCACCATTTTAGTCCCAGACATAGTTTTAATGGGGCCATAGTTCAGCGGAAGAACACCAAAGCCATCGCAGAGGTTCGATTCCTCTTGGCCCCCTAACAACTTAAATCCAGGCAAACAATGGAACAACCTGAGTAAAACCTTGAAGCGTAAATTAAAAATTTATTCCCCCCTTTGCCATAAGTGCCCACGGTATGATTATTACGAAGGAATAGCCTGGTGTTTTTATAATAACGTTTTCAGTAATCACGCTTTTATTAAAATCTGTCCCGGAAGACCGGAATAATTAAAACGACGAAATTGATTTAATGGAGGGAAAAATGAAAAGGTTTGCAATCTTAATGCTGGTTTTGTTTCTGACGTCAACCGTTCATGCAAATATTCCCAAGACCAACATTGGACTCGATTTGGTAATCGCCAAACAAGATCTTAGCCTTGAACGTGACAATAAACCGGGAATAAATTTTAACGACGACATCAACGTCAACCGGGATACATCGCTTTGCGAGGTTTACGGAAGCGCAAATTCCGGGAATTTCTCAGCAAGAGGATACTATTTATTCCCTAAAAAACTCTCCGGGTCTGGAAAACTTTTGCCGGGGCAATATGACTCGCCTGATCCTGAAAAAAACAAAAACGAAATTGCGGCGACAGTGGAAAATTCCTTTAAAGCGTCCAGGCTGGAAATTGGTGTCCCGATATTTTATCGAAATATTGCCGTTGAACCATTTTTCGTCAACCAGTGGACTACCTGCAACTTTCAGATAAAATCCGATGAGTTCAACTATAACAAAGAGTTAAGCTGTTCAAATGCTGGCTTCGGTGTTTTTGTAACTGAGTTGTTTCAGGACGCTACACTTAATTTGAAATGGTTTAAAACCTCGAATGACTCCCTCTTTGAAGCTAAATATTCAGGTTTCAATCCTTCATACTTCTGGTCCATCGGGTACACTTACAGGACATTTAACCTTGGATATTCGGAGGGGAAAATCCAAACCAGCATAAAAGGCCCGATATTTGAAGCGGGGGTTGTTTTTTGATGAGACCCTCCTGGCACGAATACTTCATGATGTTGGCAAAATTGATAAGTTCCCGGTCTACGTGTAATTCACGAAAAGTTGGGGCAGTAATTGTTAAAAACAACATAATTCTGGTGGCTGGCTACAATGGAGCGCTCGGCGGACAACCTCACTGTTCCGATAAAACGCCGGGCTTTTGTTCCCGACGTTACATGGGAATAGGAGACGCTGAAAAATATAATTACTGTGTTGCGTCTCACGCAGAATCAAACGCAATTAGTCAGGCCGCCCGACATGGCGTGTCGTTGGAAGGCGGAACCCTTTACTGCACGCTCGAACCCTGTAATGCGTGTTTAAAACAAATAATTCAGGCCGGGATCGCAGAAATATATTTTGAAACTACTTATGACTCCGAAAATGAGCAGTTTGATGAGTTTTGGCGACAAACCGTTAAAAACCAGAGAGGCGTGAAAGTTTGCAAGCAAATATCAGTTTCGGACCATGCGAAAGACTTTACCATTGATATCCTAAAAGGCAATTCCAACAGGCAAATAAAGGAAGTGATAGCAATATGATAGACGTATCCAATAGTAACTCGGCGCTAATTGACGCCCTGGCTTCTACGGCAGGATCAAGTTTTGAAAGCCGCTAATACGCCAAAAGAAATCAGATGCAATAATTGCGGGCGAATAAATCAGTTCAAAAAGATCCAAACGATGAGGCCAAGCAAACCCGAACCTTATTCCGGACAGGAAGACGAAACTAAATTCGCTAGTGATTGTGTTTGCGGGTGGACCACAATAGCGTTAGGTCCAGTGTCACATGAAGTTGATCCATTAGTAATAACCACAAAATCCGAAAGAAAAATGACCTGGGGAAAAGATGAATAAAAAAAATGATCGAGGCTATCGAAAACTTGTCTTTAGTGGAAATTATTAATGCCGCAAAAAAGACAATATCCTGGAATTTTTCTTGGAAAGTGTTTTTAGATTTCAAAATAACGGGAGAATAGGATTTTATGAGTAAAATATTTGTAGATAAGGCTGACATAGTCAAGATGTTGGGTTTGCTTTGGGAAGGGGAGCCTCAATCGGTTGAATGTGTGAGGTGTATGCTTATCAATTTAGCAGAGACTAAACCTGAAACGATTACTGAGGCAGAATATTTAGCTGATAAACCAATCCCATACCTAGCTCCGGAAATTGTTGTTAAGTCTATCCAAGAAGAATTCAGAAACAGACAAGCCATTTTAAAGTTAGCTGATATGCTTGGGGAATACGCCAATGATGGAGATGCTGGCCCTGGGCATCCTGTGTTACCTCGAAGGGATTTGAAAATGCGAGATAAATGCCATGAAATACAAAGAATGTTTGTCAATGAGGATCATTAGTTGAGCAAACAAACCCTTTTTAACGTCAAGTCACCAAGCCATTCGAACTTAATGACCAAAACGCTACTTAAAAAACTCTTAACCAGGTCTCCGGCTTTAATTGAGATCCCTGCCGGAGCCCCCGTTGAAGTTGCAGAGGCCCATACCAGATACGCCAATAAATTTGACACCCCTGGGCCTCCATTACATGTTGGATCAGTTCATACCCCAACCAGACAGTCTACTCATTTTTACACAAATCACCCAACGGAAGAGGCAAGACACCAGCAACTCGCCAAGCAAAAATCAACTAAGCTGTTGCCTGTTAACGAGGACGTTGAACGTGCAATGGCGGAAAGCAAACATGTTTTTGGTCAAGGATTTAACTGGGATTATTATAAAAAAAACCCGGAACTAAAAGAAGCTAAACCTTCCCTAGTGGCCCCTGATTGCCACGCCTGGCATTTAATAGGCCCCGGTGTGTTTTTCATTTATACCCTGGAAACAATAAACACCATTGACGCCCAACAATATTTTACTCACCCTTTATACGCAATGCCCATAATAAGCCCTGTAATTGAATTCCTACCTATATTTGGTCAACCTAGACTGATACTGCCGGATACAAAAAAACCAGCCCAAATAGCCATATACGTGCCTGACACAATTAAAATTGAATTCTTCTCAGTTTACCCTATTGCTCACCTTACACTTTTTTCCTCGCTGTTAACCCCGCCTGTAAACGAAATGTTTTCCTATGCCCTAGAAACATGAGGACTATCCCGATAATGTTTTAGGGCCGTCAGAAAAAATTTTCTGATCCGGTAAATCGACTAAAATGGGCTCTATATATTACAGGTATAGGAGGGAGGGGTAGAAATAGAAATTGCGTCATCCTTACCTTGGGTATACAAAGTAATATCTCACAAGGGAAAAGATTAGCCGGGCCAATATCGCAGACGCTACAGGGGTCTGAAATGAAAGTTATTGCCACCGCTATTATCTTCACTCTACTGCCAGTAGTCAGATTTGGATCTGACCGAAGCACTCAGGTCCGTGACCAATACGGCAATTTTATTCAAACAAAAGAACTATACTGGGATGAAACCACTGTCCGGGATCGCGATGGGAACATCACCCGAACCGAGCGACATGACGGCCAAGGCCAGAAAACCATCCGTGATAGGCAAGGGAATCTAATCGGAACTGAACAAGTTGATTTTTGGATATAATTGTGGGAGCAATTCTAGAGCGCATCCTGATGCTTAAAACATGCGGGAGAAACTCGTTCTAAGACTTGGAGGACAACAGATGAAGACCAAAACGTTATGGGGAATTATCTGGATTCTTCTTATTTTATGGGCTGGAACAGTTCTGGCGCAAACTGAGAATGAGGCTATTAACCTGGCCAAGGAAGCCAGTAATATCTATGATAACGCCAAATCTAAAGAAGATTATCAGCGAGCTGCACAGAAATATGAAGAGGCCCTGAAAATCTTTGAAAGAGTCAAATTAGACATGTGGACAGGTATCTGTTCCCGCCAACTCGGTTTTATTCAAACTATTCTTGGACATTATCAGAAGTCGCTTGAGTATGGTGAGAAGTCTCTTGCGATAAATAAGAAGATAGGTGATGTAAAAGGTGAGGGGAGATCACTCAACAACATCGGTTTGGTCTACGAAAAGCTAGGCCAATACACCAAGGCCCTGGACTACCATGAGCGGTCGCTGGCGATACGTAAGAAGATAGGCGATGTGAGTGGCGAAGGTGTAAGTCTGGGCAACATCGGCTTAGTCAGCATGGGCCTCGGCCAATACACCAAGGCCCTGGACTACTATGAGCAGTCGCTGACAATAATGAAAAAGACCGGGAACGCGAAACATGAGTGCTACGTACTTACCCACATAGGCTCGGTCTTGGAAAGACTGGGCCAATACACCAAGGCCCTGGACTACTATGAGCAATCACTAACGATAAGTAAGAAGATAGGCGATGTGAGTGGCGAAGGTGCAAGTCTGGGCAACCTCGGCTTCGTCTACAAAAAGCTCGGCCAATACACCAAGGCCCTAGACTACTATGAGCAGTCGCTGGCGATACGTAAGAAGATAGGCGATGTAAGCGGTGAAAGCGACGTTCTTTGGAACATTGGGAATACATACGCTCAGATGGGCAGTTATGACGAGGCCCTAAAAGTGGCAAATGAGTCGCTTGTAATCAAAACAAAAATGGGTGTTCCAATTAAACTAATCAAAGACAGCATCGCTAACTATTATCTTGACGCTGGAAACCTGGTCAAAGCAGAACCCTTAATAAATGAGACCAAATATGATTCAACTCTTGGCCGATTGGCCCTCATAAAATCTGATTATCCTTCAGCGCAAAGGTATTACCAAAAAGACTCAGCATGGGCAGAGAAGACCGGGATCACAGATTTGCTCTTTCGTAGTTACACAGGTCTGGCGAGGGCCTATGAGGGTATGAAGAACTACCCTAAAGCCGAAGAATATTATGAAAAAGCAATGAACCAGGTTGAGGAGATACGGTCCGGTCTTCAACCCTCAGAACGCATGAACTTCTTTGAAGTAAATGAAAGCGGTTTTACCCGATCCGACCCGGCAAAGGGTTTAGCCAGGGTGAGGATGAAACTCAACAGACCTGAAGAGAGCGTAGCTCCGGGGGAACTGACAAAGGCAAGAGCATTCGCCGATCATTTGACTCAGACCAATGCGACAGGGGCAACAAACATTCCTCCTAAGATCATAGAGGAAGAGCAATCGCTGGTTAATTCTCTGGCCGCCATGAAGACGGAACTCTATAAGACCGACCGAGAAAAACAACCCGAGAAATACAAGAATTTATCTGAGGCTGTTGAGGAGATAAAGACCAAGCTGAGCAGATTTGTAGACGATCTTTGGAAATCCTATCCGGCCTATGCCGCTGTAAAGTATCCGAAGCCAATTACTGTTAAAGAATCCGCTGTGAAGCCTGAAGAATTTATGGTTCTATTCGATGTATCCAGCGAGGGCGTCGGTGTCAAACTGGTCGCTGACAAGAATATCAAGAAAGCTTTTTATGTGGATTGGAAGCAAAAAGACCTAGAGGAGACTGTAAAAAACTTCCGTGATCCACTTGTGGGTCTTAAATTCCGTGATTTTGACCCTGAGTTGGCCAAATTACTCTACGACAAACTTTTACGCCCGGCTTTGGACGAGGTGCCCAAAGGTGCCCCTATAATAGTTATACCTGACGGGATCCTTGCAATTCTGCCTTTTGAATCTCTGGTCACCAAAGGCAAGGCTTCGTGGAATAAAGGGATCGCTGGGCATCCTTATCCAGAGGGGTTGACCTTTCTGGCGGATGAGCACCCGATCGGCTACTATCAGTCACTTACCGCATTAACATTGGTTAGAACTCTTGGATCCAAAATCAAGCCGGGCACCAAACTTGTTGTTATCGCTGACCCTGTTTTCCAGATGACGGATGCCAGAGCCCAAAAGACAGGCGAAACCAAAATAACCAAAAAAGAGCAGGAAAGATCTATTGAGCTTATGGCCACCATTGAAGATAGTAGCCAGGGAACGTTGAGATTCAACAGACTTGAAAAAACGTCAGCCTTGGCCGACAACCTTGGAACCCTGTATGGTTCGGATTGCCTTGCGTTGAAAGGTTTAGCGGCCAGCAAGGCTGAATTCATGTCAAAAGTCGTCCCTAATCTGGATACTTACGGGAGCGTTGTTTTTGCAACGCATGGCGCTATGAGTACCAAGGTTCCTGGTTTAATGGAGCCGTTCCTGGCCCTTTGTATGGTTCCAGTTGGCACGGACGGATTCCTGAAGATGTCGGATATTGTCTCGTTGAAAATGAATACCGACGTCGTAGCCTTGACCGCATGTCAAACAGCTCTTGGGAAAGATCTATCAGGCGAGGGTGTTATGAGTATGGGGCGAGCCTTTCAGTATGCTGGATCAAGTTCTGTGCTTATGACATTGTGGGAAGTTGAAGAGTCCTCAGCGGTGCAACTGGCTCAAAGTTTCTTCAAATATCGCAAGGAAGGCAAGAGTAAACTTGACGCTCTGCAGGCCGCCAAGAAGGATATTCGTGACGCCGGTTATAAACACCCTTATTTCTGGAGCGGATTCATACTGGTTGGGGAGGTGAATTGAGGCAGAGTCACAGTCTTGAGCAAATCTGTGAAACGTATGCCATGAAAGTCTTTTTATGGTGGTCAGGCGGAACCATCAGGATAAAAAGGTTAAGCAGGATGGACAAGACGGAAGCCTACTCAACAGGAATCAGACACCGGAAATTCCCCCTCTGGATAAGTTAGCATCAGCGCAAAGGAGGTTCGCAATGAAGGCTCTAATCGCAATACTAATTGGATTCGTAATGGTATTTGTTTCCGCTTGTCAACAAGACTCAAAAGTGGCCGATGGCGATACCGACTTCAAAACTGGGCTAAAACATTACGAGGGTGACGGCGTGCCTCAAGATTACGCAGATGCCATGAAATGGTTTAGCAAGGCATCTGATCAAGGGTCTTCAGCGGCTATGTTTGCTATCGGCACGATGCATGCGGACGGAAAGGGCGTCACTCAAAATTATAGTCGGGCGCTGAAATGGTATCAGAAAGCCGCTGATCTGGGAAATACGACGGCTCAACATGCTATTGGTTTGATGTATGCTAAAGGTGAGGGTGTTACTCAGAATTCTGCAGAGGCTCTGAAATGGTTTTTCAAAGCCGCGGAGAACGGCAATGCCAAAGCTCAGCTTGGTATTGGTGTCAGGTATTATACGGGCGAAGGAGTAACCCGAGACTATATGGAAGCGCTGAAATGGTATCAAAAAGCCGCTGATCAGGGTAACGCCATGGCTCAAGAGGCCGTTGGGGGGATGTATAAAAATGGCCTAGGCGTAAACCAAAATGTTGCAGAGGCCCTGAAATGGTTTCGATTGGCCGCTGATCAAGGCGATGTTTTTGCTCAAATCGAGATTGGGTCCATGCATCACGCGGGCGTAGGAGCTACCCAAGATTATATGGAAGCATTGAGATGGTATCAAGAAGCCGCCTTTCAGGGAAACGCCATAGCTCAAACCGCCATTGGAATGATGTATGAAAAAGGAGAGGGCGTGACTCAAGATTATGCAGAGGCTAAAAAATGGTATAAAGAAGCCGCTGATCAAGGTTTTCAATTAGCCAAGGACCTGCTGAAAAAACTCCAATAGGTATCGTTTGGTCCTTGGAATCAGAAGCATGGCGGATTTGCAACGCCAGCCACCAACTTTTTATCTTAACTTTTGTCCAACTAAAGTGAAACCTTAAAACAAGAGCGTCATAATAGATTCTATTACAATTCAGCGACGTTTGCTTTTCAGCTTTGTTATCGTCATGAAGACCAATATCACCGTCGTTGCACCGAAGAAACCCATACAAAGTAAACTCATCAGCCATTCGGAAGGTTCTATGTAAATTATGAAGCCGCCCATAAGAACAAAGATGAACGACAATAATGACAGAACTACCAGAACCCATGTGCTGTAGTATGGAAGGCTCTGAGCAAGGCTCTCGGAATATCGAAGTCTTTCTGCGGAAACCACCAGCCGTCGGGTCACCGTAGCGCTCCAGACCAAATATCCGCCGATTCCGAGAATGGTGCAACCCGCAGCGTAAAACCAGTTCAAAAAATATATGCTAATTCCCATGGCCAGGAACATGACTACGTAGTATACCTTCAGGGCGGATCGTATACGAGAATGCTCTGCTGCTGACGAAACTACGTACCCTTTCCCGATTATGCCCCAAGGATAGAAAAGGGTTGTCCCTGACTCAGACTTCTTGAACAGAGAATTCACAAGCGCATCTAAGTAAGACATTTCATCACCTCCAATTCTTTGAGCAGGGTTATTTTTTGACTCAAATTATGGTGAATGTCGGATTACAAGGGCCTAGTTTAAACACATATCGTCCGTATTCATTTCGAGACGAGCCAGTGTAATATGACAAAAAACAGAACTACCAGACAACTGACTCCAGCAATACGCAACAACAAAATGATCGAAGATCTACCCGCCTTTCTGCTTAGTTGCCGCAATTCTGGAGATGACATCTCAGATTTCTTCTCAATTCCGGCACGTCGAAGAGCATGGTCCGCTTGTTCCGTGCACAGCAGGTCTATGTCGTGGTTACGTCCACATATTGGGCAATACGCCATGAATTGTTCCTCCGACTTCTCGAACATCACCACCAAGAAGTAGTGATATCTACTGTGGGCTCAACAGAGATGAAATCCTTTCGCTTATTGGGCAACGCTTTGCGCCCTCATTGTGAGATTAATCGTACCGGTTTCAGTTTCTTAATAATGACAAACCTTGCTTATATCAGCGACAATTACATTTGAGTGTCAACGACAAATACATTTTTGCATCTTGCGGAAAGCGTTCGATTTCCCCTGGAGCCCAATGGTTTCCTATAACTGCCCTTTTAGATTACTCAGAAAAAATTTTCTGGTCAGGGAAATTGACTCAGGCGCTTTCTATATGATGCCGGTATAGGGGGAGGGGTAGCAATAGGAATGGCATTTATCGGGGACAAAATCTTTATAGCATTTTCAATGGCACAATAGTTGGCTTTCATTATTGTTAAAGATGCGGCCCCCCCGTCTCACCATTGAGCCCTACAGTAGCTTAAGCTTTGACCCAACTCCATGCATCATCAAGCTGGTCAGCGGTGTAAGTCTTTATTTCGGCTGAAACTAGATGAGATGCGATTTTGGTACTCCATTCAGCCCACTTAGGACCGCCTACAACTGCGATCTTCTCGAAATCATTCCTGTGTTTCATACCGAATTTAGCGTCGTCCCACATGGCGCCCACTTCCCAACCTTGGAAGCCCTCGTCCATGAAATAGACACACCTGACCTTGCCGTACTCTTTGATTAGGTTCTCCAGGGTTGGCATAAAGACCTTCTTGTAATCGTCATCAGTAGCTTTACCCGTCAAACGGACTCCGAGAATCTTACCCTGCGATTTCGCCAGAACTTCGATCATGGTCAGTCTCCTTTTAGTATTAGCCTGATTCTTCGACAACAAGATATCATTGCCCCTGAAGTTAAGTCAAAGATATCCAGATATATATTTGCAATTCACTTTGACATGTATAATGTGCAATGGGTTGGAGCGAAACTATTTTGTTGAAATGGTAGCAACTGTAGAATCGACATGGACATCTTTTTAAGCGCCGGGATTACATTGGGTCTGTCCGCAGGCTTCTCTCCAGGGCCACTTAGCACTCTCGTAATTTCTCACTCACTCCGGTATGGGACCAGAGAGGGGGTAAAGGTTGCGATGGCACCCTTTATCACCGATGTCCCCATTGTCTTGTTGTCTGTCTTTGTCATGGCGCAATTGCGTGATTCGAAAACCGCTTTTGGATTAATCTCTATGATCGGGGCTGCAGTCTTATTCTACCTCGCGTATGAGAGTTTTAAAGTCGATAAGATTGAAACAGAAATGGTAGGAGTCGCTGACTCGCGTTCCGTATTGAAGGGAACGCTTGTTAACTTTCTCAGTCCTAATCCATATCTTTTCTGGTTGACCATTGGAGGGCCCAAGGTTGTTGAGGCATGGATGGACAGCGCCTTGGCGGTGGTTGAGTTTCTTGTCGGTTTCTACGTGTGC
>CAJBEZ010000035.1 GCA_903952205.1 uncultured Desulfomonile sp.
GGTCCATGCCCAGTTCGGTCTTGGTTTCCTGAAAGCACTGTTCTATTGCCCATCTCAGACCGCTGAGCCATACAAACGTCTTTAGCCTTGTACTGCTCATGGCGTTGCTGATGAAATAGCTGTATTGCGGTTCGTTGCCCAACGTTCGACGGATCAGCAACCAAACGGCTTTCTTTGGAAGCCCGGCAGCTGACAGGATAACCCGGCGTCGGGTGAACTCATAGACGATTGGCCCCTTAGTCCCTTCCGACACCTTCCGGCGGTACCAGAAGTAGTCGTTCATGTTTCTGGCTAGATCCTCCACGCTCAAGGGTTTGGTCTCAGGAGCAGCCAAAACTATCTTCCTGCGTTCCTTTCCACCCCAGCGGTACTCTTTGGTAATGGTCATCGGTCGCGTCAACCAGCATTGGGTATCTCTTGGAACCGACACGAAGTAGATTTTGCCAGGCAGCGCCTCAACAGCTGCGATAAATTCAGGGCTGACCCCGTACAACGAGTCGGCCAGCACATACTTGAAAGGCAGAACATCTTCTTTACTGAGGTCAGTGAGCATTTCTGCCGCTAGTTTGGGCTTGGTCTGGAAGACTGTTTCAGCAGGCAGTTTACACTTTTTTCGTCGTTCAAGATGGTCGTCTCCGAACCACTTCTCAGGGATGAAGAGTCGCTTGTCGACCAGAGCGTATCCGTGCTCAGACACATATCCGGCAAAGACCCCTACCTGGCAATTGTCTACTTTTCCGATCGTCCCACAGTATTGGCGAGAGACGCCGACTGAGTCTTGGCCTTTCTTGACAAAGCCGCTCTCGTCGAAGATAAGGGCCCCATCCGGGCTGCCGAGATCATCATTAACCAAACTGCGATACCTGGACATGATCCTATCATCGTCCCACGGAGCATCGCTGACAAAGCGCTGCAATGACCTGACATTGCCATCCTTCAGAGCCAGTGCTATGGGTTCAATAGATTTGCGCTCCAGCTCGCTAAATTGCCCAACCATGTAGTTGAAGAAGTGCTCCCTGGATTCGCTTCGTACAAAACAGTCGGCGAACTGTTCGTGGAAGCCTCTGAGTTCGTGGATGAAACATGCAACATCGTCTCTGTCCAAGTCAAATTTTGGGACCGGGTAGAGGTGTTCGTCACATCGTGAACACGGGACCATCGCCTGCCTCCTCCTCGTATATTATGTTGCGTAGTATGGCAGCCATTAAATAATTGCAACCAACAAAATAAGTCGCGTTGTAGGGGTATGTCTGGGAATAGTGATTATCCGAAGACCATCTGACATGACGATGTGCTTACCCTGTCTTAGAACCTTGAAGCCTGCCTTTTTTAAAGCCTTAACAGCGTCAAGGTGGTCTATCCCTGGTATTTTTCCCATAATGTGCTAGACAGCCAGATCTATTTCACGCACATCTGCTTCTCGCAGCAAATCATTTAATGCCGCTAAATATTCACGGATAGCATCTGTAATGTTTTCAATAGCTTCCTGTTCTGTAGCGCCTTGAGACCAACATCCGGGTAATCCAGCGACAGATACACTGTAACCTTCATCAGATTGTCTGAGCACGATTTTGTATTTCATTTTCATATTCCCAAGTTTCACCAATTGCCGGCACATAGCAACAGGTTACTCCACGAGGCTGTTCAAATCAAATTATAAAGCCCTGCCAATATCAAAATCAGGATATAGGATTGAAGGCTCATGCTAAGTGAACCCGCCAGGTTTGGTATTGCCATTGATTATTAACAAATTGGAATATGGCCTATGATGACAACAATTCCTTTCGGCAAACTGAACAGGAGTCAACAATGAGTTCAGGGCCTGATTGGAACTGGATTGGTTACATAAATAGTTTTGACGATGAAAATAATAATGGAGGCGGGGGCGCTGGAAATGGTTGCGGTAATCGTAGCAATCCTGTTTGTTCCATCAGTGACTCTTGCATTCAAGCAGGTCCGTGACGGTAGCGGCAACCTCGTCGAAACCTGGACAAAGAAGGGTGACCGCATCGAAGTCCGGGACGGTAGAGGAAACCTCATACGGGAAGAATTAGGCGACAATGATTGATCACGCCTCCGCGAATCGACTGGTGTTTATCGAAAAATACGGATTACACTCGAGTGTCAACGACAATTACATTTGAGCGCTGGCAAGACGCACATCAAACACCAGCTAAAATCAATTGCTATTCGCCCTTGACAACCATCCCTATAGCGAATGTGCTTACACTCCAAACTTATTCATTGATTTTCCTGATGTCCCCTGATAAAATTGCCAAACACTAGAAAAGCTTCTGTTTTCGTTGAATCGGGGATGCTTTTCTAAAAGTAAGCGCCTGAGGAAAACGATATATGTTATTGAAGCCAATGCAAAGTTTCGTGACGGTCGTTTTTTTGTGCGTTTGTTTCACTTTAGTTTCCGGCTCCAGCTTCGCAGCCGTCTACGGACTAAAGGATGCTAAAGGTATTTTTACCCCTAAGATCTCAGTCGAAATGGGAAATAAAGAAATCGTTATTTACAAGACAGACCCCCATGAAAAATTCAAGTCATTCGCACTGATCCTAAACCGAAAAAATGCAGCCCTTATACGTAATATTAACCTTGTAAACATTGAATGGATAGCTTCGGACAATCGTTCCACCAAGCCTATTGCATTCGCCGGAGCTACGTACGACCCCCTGAAGCTAAAGTTTGAAGAGCCTGTTGCAAGATCAATCGGCTTGAAGCTTGTGGACAAGAGTTCGCGCAACCTTTTTGTGGGTAAGCAGTTCTCTGAGTTGTTTTCAGTATATTTGGATGAACAGAAACTTGTTGCGGGGGAGGGCGGAGCAGAACAGGAAAGTCCCATTAAGCTAGGGGTTGGCAGGGACATTTCCATAAACGTAGATAAGACTTCAATAACCTTCAATGAAAATAATATCAAAAAAGGCGAGATAATCAACGTAGACAATCGCTCAGGCCTGGATCAAACCATTGGGCTGGAGATACCGGAAAAAGACCTTCTCTATACGCAAATTGTCCGAAAACCAGAACAAACAAAAGTTCCCAGGGAGATATGGTCTAAATTCAAGGTTGCCGCTGATTCGGGCATTTTTGTGGTCTTAATTCCTGATCCTGATCCGTCTCGCATGGCCGGTCTTAATGGGAAAGAAGTCGCTATAAAGATTTATCAGGCTGACAAAGTTAGAGAAACCATAAGAATTCCAATCAAGGCCGCAGGGGAGTCTACGATTTCCATTTTGGATTCGCAAACTTCTCTTGGTATACGGGAACACGATAGCAGATCATTCAAGGCCGTTGACGGAACAGCGGAACCAGTTCGCTCCGATTCAGGAACAGTTTCCGGAGAAAAAGTTTCAACAGGCAGAGATCTGGATAACAAGGGAGGATGGACGGTCCCTGGAATCTGGATATTGCAGATATTCAACTTGGTGGGTCTAATTGCCTTAGCTCTGTACGGGGCGTTCTTTCTGCTTCCCAAGCTGCAGGTAATAGAGGCGCGGATGTCCAAAAATGAAATGTTTTTACTTGGAGCGAGAGAGGCTATCAGGGAGGAGTTGGATAAAACCAAGGAAGATGTTTTGAGACAATGCGGAGTCTCCACACCTCCGAAAGACTTGGACGAGTCATGAAATCCCACCGATGTCCGGCTGCTGTTAGATCCTGAGACTTTATAGAGTTGCGAAATAACTATTCACAATTTAGATTAGGCCATCATTTTGACCTGGAGATTTTTATATGTTTGGTCCCATGCCGACTTGTTATTTTCTGACAGCCGGAAGAGGTGAAGCCTCCACAGAGCTTAACGCTTTTGACGCCGCTTTATTGGATGCTGGAGTAGGTGACACAAATCTCATTAAGATGAGCAGCATCTTGCCGCCAGGGGCCTTGGAGATAGAAATATCGCCTTTGAAAAAGGGTTCCTTTATTCCCCTTGCATACGGAGAAAGAACATCTAACATTCATGGGGAACAGATTTCAGCCGCAGTAGCCGTAGGCATTCCCGAAGATCCGTTGGAAGCGGGGCTAATCATGGAGTTTTCGCATGTGGGGGACCCAAACAGTTGTGAGACAATAGCTCGTAATATGGTAATGGAAGGCATGGAAGTGATTCGTAAAAGATCAATTCTAGAGATAAAAAGTATTTCAACTAGTATCGAGGTAACTAGAGTGGGAGCGGTTTTCGCTGCGGTGGTATTATGCGCCTAAACAAAAAAGAGTGGTTTACGGAAGCATTCGAGAATCAGACGGCTTTTTCCGTTCGTTATTCCAAAAAGCTTCACGCGTCCCAAAGTCAATTCCAACAAATAGAAGTCTTTCAGACTACAGCGATGGGACGAGTTCTATCATTAGATGGTTGTTTCATGGTCACAGAAAAGGATTCTTTCGTGTATCACGAAATGATTACCCATCCGACTATGGCAATGGTTTCAGGAGCTGAATCGGTTCTTGTAATTGGAGGGGGAGATGGAGGAACAATTACGGAACTGGTAAAATACCCCAGCCTTAAGTCCATAACTTTGTGCGAGATTGACGCTGAGGTTGTTTCGACTTGCAGGGAGTTCTTCCCAGAAATTTCAAGGGGTCTTACTGATCCTAGGGTCAGAGTAGTCTGTTCGGATGGGGCCGCCTACGTAAAACAGTTCACTGCTGAATTCGATGTCATCCTTATTGATTCTACGGATCCGGTAGGTCCGGGAAAAGCTTTATACGAACTAGAATTCTATCAGTCCGTCAAGAGAGCCCTCAAAGAAGGAGGTGCGGCGACTTTTCAAACCGAGAGTCCGATAATGATGTCAGAAGTTTTTGGAAGCACAGTTCGCAATTTGAGATTGGTTTTTGGCGACGAAATGGCGCAACCTTACTTATGTGTCATTCCGAGTTACCCTGGCGCAATGTGGTCATTCACAATATGTTCGGTCGATAAAAAGGATTTCTCATCTCCGTCTTGTTGTCTTTCCCTGGATTATATTGAAGGCCTTCAATACTATGGATCGGATGTCCAAAAGGCGGCATTTGTTCTTCCTCAGTTTGTGCGACGTTTAATAGCGTAATGAAAGTGGAGGAATATGTCGCGTGTCGCACCCGGTTTTTCTAGGTAGTTCTTCGTCAGAAGTAATTGCGAATAGGCCCGCCATCTTGGGGTGTCCTCTGGACGTTACATCCACTTATAAAAGGGGATCCGACGCTGCGCCTCAGTCCATACGAATCTCATCAGAGTCGATCGAGACTTACTGCCCCAAGCTAGATAGGGACCTTTCGGATTACCCATTCGCTGACTTGGGGGATCTTAGGCTGGATGGAGCTAATCTAGAGGCTAAACTGTCGGAGATTTACAATAACATACTGAATATACTGGATCAGGGTGGAACGCCTCTTGTGCTGGGGGGGGAACATACCGTGACCCTGCCAATCGTCCAGGCATTTAAGAAACGTTATAATGAATTTGTTCTGTTGCACCTTGACGCTCATTCTGACCTGCGTGAGTCCTATGAAGGTAAGACCATTAACCACTCCACCGTGATGAGACGCGCCGTAGAATTAATCGGTCCCCAGAATTTGATTCAACTCGGTATTAGATCTGGAACCCGGGAAGAATTTGTCTGGATAAGGAATCATAGGGTCTTGAGTAGCTTTGAGCCTGGTGGAGAGAAAACATTGACCAGGAGAATCGATGGGAGACCGGTATATCTGAGCCTAGACCTAGATGTGCTGGATCCGTCATGTTTCCCAGGCGTGGGCAACCCAGAACCTGGAGGTTGGTCTTATCAATTAATGGAGAGATTCATCAGCTTTCTCTCGACCCTAAGCATCATCGGGATAGATGTCGTGGAATTAGTGCCTGAAATTGACAAGTCAGAAGTGAGTTCGATAACAGCAGCGAAAATAATTAGATCTCTTCTCCTAGTATGTTGATCCATTTTAAGAAAAATTGTGATAAATAGAGCCGGGTTGCTTGGTCGAAGCCGAGTACGCAAGTCGACGGTAGTCAACAAACGAAAAGCTCGAAATTTGAAAACAAAATTCAGAACAGGACTTAGTCTAATCCACATCCTTGGAATACTCTTTGTTTGTCTCTTCAGCCCATCCATGTACAATTCTTGTGTCAATGCCTCGGACCGAAACGATAGTATTTCAAGTTCAAAAGGTGGTTGCCCTGACCTGATTGATTTAATCAAGCAACTTTCTCCTTCAGTTGTGAGCATTTCGGTCGAACGAAATGAAGAACCGGGAAATGTCTCTGATTCCCGTGCTGAACTCGACAATGGACATGCGCAAAGGACTGGACAAGGAAAAGTCAATGAAGACTTAAGGCTGGACAGTTTAGGGAGCGGATTCTTTTGCGATAAAGAAGGTCACATAATTACAAACGCCCATGTAGTCGATTCAGCACAGAAGATAACGGTGACCATATCGACAGGAAAATCCTGGCCGGCCAGGGTTATGGCTGTTCATCCAAGCGTCGATTTGGCGTTGATCAAAATAGACTCTTCAGAAACTCAGGAGGAGGCTAGGATAGGGAATTCCTCTCATGTCGAGGTGGGAGAGTGGGTCTTGGCGGTTGGAAATCCTTTTGGGCTAGGAAGGACAGTTACTTTCGGAATTGTCAGCGGGAAAGGCAGATTCCTAGGACTTGGCCCTGAAGATAACTTTATCCAGACGGACGCCTCCATAAATCCCGGAAACTCAGGAGGGCCTCTTTTTAACATGGCTGGTGAGGTTATAGGAGTTAACACGGCAATAATAGCCTCCGGGAAAGGCATGGGTTTTTCCATTCCATCAAATTACATTCAGCAGTTAATAGAGCAGAAGAACCGCCGTCCAAATAACCGTGAGGGATGGCTTGGTGTATATGTTGAAGATATCGACGACGACAGAGCTAGAACCCTCGGATTAGGCAAGCGTAACGGTGTTTTTGTTGATGAAGTGCTTGGAGCCACTCCGGCTTTCCTTGCCGGGATTCGCAAAGGTGATCTCATATTGAGCGCTAACGGGAATGCTATAAAAGATGGACGACATCTTTCGTCCATAGTAAGCGCTACAAAACCGGGCGACATTGTCCGAATGGAAATAGTGAGAAAACAAGTTTCGAGAACGATCGAAGTTGTCATGGGGAAGTCTACTGAGTAAACACAGCCGTAACTAACTATTTTCAGATTCCTTCCGTATGATGTCAATGAGTTCGATAGTTGCTAGTTCGATGTCATCGTTCACTATTTGGTAGGGAAATTTTCCAGCCTCCATCAACTCCTTCCGAGAGTTTTCCATTCTGATTTTAATCGACTCTTCGGAATCTAAACCACGAAGACGAATTCTTTCCTCGAGTGCATTTAAGTTGGGAGGTTTGATAAAAATCCCGACCGAATTCTTGATTTTCTGAAACGCTTCAAGAGCCCCTTGGACATCAATATCCAGGATACATCTGACCCCATTCTTCAAAGCATCTTCTATAGGTTTGTAGGGAGTGCCATACATTGAACCATGGACCATTTTCCATTCCAGGAATCCTTGGCTATCGATCAACTGTTGGAACTGCTGTTTATTCACAAAATGATAGTCGGTCGAATCAACTTCACCTTGTCTGGGGGAACGGGTCGTGCACGAAACAGAATAAAAAATATCCGGCGAAACTAGTCGGACGCGATGGATCAATGTGGACTTACCAGCTCCAGATGGGGCCGACAGAACAAATAAGACAGGTTTTATCAAAGTGAATTCCTCCGGGGTTTTTCAATTCGAAACTATCAACAGGCTGTTTGTCGCACAATGTATAATCCATTTTACCATGGTTTTTCCAGCCTGAATTCCATTATGTTGACATGGGCCCACACCCGTGTTTAGGTGTCTGCCTAAGAAAAATTAGAATTTAGGGTTGGTCATGATTCGAAAAATCATATCGATTGCTTTACTAATTCTCGGATTGGCTATGGCTGTCTACGGCGGCTTTTTCAGGAAGTTTCTGGTGTATGATAATCTTGAAAAATTTGACAGGCTGAAAAACGTCGGCATAACCATTAAGATTCCTGGATATGAAAACGCGTCCGAAAGTTTTACCCCGGAATCACAGTGGTTTTCCGAGCCGGATGTTGTAAGGGCGATGACCTTTGAGGGAATTAAGCGATACAAGGATGAAAAGTTGATATCGAATTATCCTGACCTTCGAATGTTGAAAGGTAGAATTCCTTGTCCGACTTGAATCTAATTCTGAACGTGGGTCACGTTTATCTCCGAATCAGAAAAGCGACAGCAGAGCGGGAGACTCGTCTGTGGAAAAAATCCGACTAAAAGTTCAGGTCATCAGCTTGGCGTTATTAAACTTGGGTCTGTTTCAATGGCAAACCATTTGTTTCCCTGTTCTTAACTGTCATTCCTGCCCAACTGCATTGTTCTCCTGTCCAATTGGCATATTGGGCCAATTCGTCGGATTAGGGCTGGTTCCGTTAAGCGTGGTGGCGGTTGTGGCCATCACCGGTTTGACTGTAGGACGATTCATGTGTGGTTGGATTTGTCCATTTGGGCTTGCACAGGATCTTTTGTACAAGGTTCCTTATGTCAAATTCGATATTCCGCGCTGGACGCGTTTCATAAAATACTTGATCTTTGCCGGTCTGGTAGTTGCTGTTCCTATCTTCTTGTCACCGGGTTTCCCTCTATATTTCTGTAGATTATGTCCAGTGGCCACTGTCCAATCCGCTGTGCCGTGGGCTTTGATCAATGGAACCGCCGATACGCTAACTCTGAGCGTACGACTCGTGATTTTGTTTCTAATAGTTGTCGCCGCTATGGGGCACCGACGGTTTTTCTGCAAGGTCATTTGCCCCCTTGGGGCAATCCTATCCGTTACTAATCGCTTTGCCCTATTGTTTCCGGAACGAAATACGAATTGCACTGGCTGCGGAGTGTGCAACAAGATTTGTCCCATGGAGACCAGCAAGGAAAAGGGGAGCTTCGGTGTTTACGATAAAGCGCCCGAGGAATGTATATCGTGCTTGGACTGTAAAGACAAATGCCCGGCCGATTCAATAAAACTATGGGGATAAGATCGTTCTAAAAACCTTCTTGGAGGTGTGGTCGGAATGTGCGAATCTAATGTGTATATCATGCGAGATGACAAGGAAGAGTTGGTCATGGAAAGCGTTGGGTCATTGGTTCCATCTAATGGAAAGATTACGTTGAAGAGTATTTTTGGCGAGATAATGTATATTGAAGGTGACTTGGTTGATATAGATCTGATAGGCCATAAAATTAGGTTGAAGGAACATTGCGTTCAATAGCTCTGTGCACGTGACTGCTAACCCATTGGGGGCCACATAGGTTAGGGTGTTTTACTCTTGAGTAATAAATCTTGGTGGCCATCTGTAAAATCATAACCGTAAGTGGCCACCAGCGGCAGTTTTCCAACAGATGGGAGGCTTGCAAGAGATGTTGTCCAAGGATGCGGTAATTGTTCTGAATGCCGGTTATGAGTTCATAGGGCTCATCTCCTGGAGACGGGCTATGACGTTGCTGTTCAGGGGTAAAGTAGAAGTCTTAAAAGAATCGGACAGGATAGTAAGAAGCGTCACCCAAACTTTCCGCCTGCCCGCTGTAATCCGGTTATTAAAGTTTATTCGACAAATTTATCGGAGAGAGGTGCCATTTTCGCGGAACAATATCTTGATAAGAGATGGCTTTACCTGTCAATACTGCGGAGGCCCATTTCAATCGCCTGAGTTAACGGTAGATCACGTGATACCCAAGGTTCAAGGAGGATCGAACCGATGGACAAACGTGGTTGCCTGTTGCAAAAGGTGCAATGTCAAGAAGGGTGGACGAACCCCGAGACAGGCGGGAATGTTCCTCATCCGTCAACCGTTCAAACCGACTATAATGGAATTTCTAAATTTGTATTTGGCGAGAAAATTCGGAATTGATTTAAATGAACTGCTTTCCCCGTAAGATTTTAAGCAGTGAGTGGCAGAAATCTAAAAGGAATGGGGAGTTTATGTAGCACTATAAAATGCCATAAGCTCGGCTTCCAGATTGAACGGAGACCGGGCATTTTTTTATTGACACGCTTTCCTCATGTGATAAGAGAGAAGCGCTTCTTTTTCATTATATTTCCATCCCAGTGGAACACACGCGAACGGCCATTTAGATGCCGTTTTCGTGTTTTTGGACTCGGGCCACTAGCTGCGGAAACCTGCGTGGCTAGTGACGATTCAAGCTCGCAGTTGTCTTACACACCATTTACAATTATATGTCAATACTTTTTAGTTAAATTTTTGGTGTATTAGGATTATTTGTTAGATATAGATTCAGTTAAGAATGATTAAATACTTTATTAATACATTGAGCGCTATATTTATAATAGCTATAATATGGCGTTAATATGATGTATTATGGCCAAGCCTAGAGGTTCAACACTGTCAGTTTATAGCATGTTTCCAGAATTGTCTAATGCGACGCGCGGTGTCAGCTCGACGGGTAGGCTGTGTGTACTAATCTGGGTCGTCCTTTCGTGTTTTGTCCTTGTGATAAATGATTCTTGGAAGGCCTCTCCTGACAGTGCTTTATATTTGGAATTGGGCGAATCTCTGGCGCAGGGCAACGGTTACAAATTCAATGGTGAGCAACACACATACGTGCCACCAGGATATCCTGTCTTTGTGGCCACGATCGCCCGACTCTTCGGTTCAGATTTTCTGAGTTACCGCGTGGCCATGGCCGTTCTTGGAATTCTTACAGGGTTAATTGGTTACTTTTTGATGCTCAAGTTGTTGGGTCCGGACCCGGCCTTCGTCTTAGGAGGCCTTTTCGCCTTCAATAACACGCTTTTAGTTAGTTCAACTTTTGAAACATCCGACGTTTTGTTTGCTCTACTCGGGCTTGTCAGTCTGATTAGCGTGGTTTCTCTGAGTGTCAAGGGCAACGAAAAATGTTTGCTGACAATAGGGGCTTTACTGAGTGGTCTTCCGGCGCTCGTAAGAATAAACGGATGGGGCCTTCCACTGTCGTCCGGGCTATTCCTCTTTTCCTACCGAAAAGACATTTCATCACCCGGTCGGATTTTGGCAGCGCTGACATTCGTGGCTGTTTCCTTAATAGTCCCATTAACTTGGGAGGTTCACAAATCAAGTTATGCGCCATCCTACAACGAGGGCGAGTATATCAGAGCTGTCACAGGAAGATCTTTCGGGACTCAACTGTCAATAATTGGTAGCGCAACGGTGAATTATGCGTCTGAAATCGCCACTGCGATAGCCGGAGTGTCGATAAAAACTGGAGTTCTGGAATTCCTGATGGTTGGACTTATCGTAATCGGTTTCTATGTTTCCTGGACTAGGGGTGAGAGACTACTGACGTGCCTTACCGCTGTGCAGTTTGGAGGATTAACTCTGAGTCCTGCTGGAAGCCGATACATCATACTCTTAATCCCCGGACTTCTTTTATTCATGTTCATGGGAGTTTCGGTCTTTATCGAATTTATGCACCGGAAGGTAGACAAGAAGTGGCAGGAGATATTCACCCTGAGACGCGTGGTCGTTTCTGTCTTCATGCTGTTGAGTTTGACGAATCTCGGACAGAATGTTGTGACAATTTCCGAAGCGCGCATGGCCCTGGAAAAAGGTGGAGCTGAGTCACTTCGGGACAAGCCATTCTTCGTGGCGGCGCGGTGGCTCAAAGCGCACGAGAATGGACAGTCAATTATGACAATGAATCCTAGAATAATTAGGTACTTGACAGGAATATCTACGATAGAAACTCTAAGATCCGGCGCGCCGGAAGAATCTGTATGGCCGACGACCCGAAGTGAGATTGCTCATCTTATCGACAAAAAAAAACCTGGATTTCTTTTTTTAGACAACAAAGACCCAATATTAAAAAGATTGATATTCGAAGCGGCGGAATCCAGGAATCTGGAATTTCAAATTGTTCCCGAAGCTTCATTCGGGGATCGATATTATTTAGGTCGTCTGGTCAATCGACATTGATTGACGAAAATTCACTGGAATTGCTCTGAGATGTGAGCCTTTGCGGGACTGTTCATGGATGATTATTATAAGTGTGTTAAAATATTGCGCCACCAGGCAGCGAAAATGTTTCACGTAAAGTTATAATAGAGGTGGAAATGAATCTCAGCGATTACTTCGATAATACAAAGGGTTCTGGTGTGTTGGCTACCGCAGATTCTTCCGGGCTAGTTAATGCTGCGGTTTACGCCAGACCCCATTTTATTGATGAAACGACGCTTGCGTTTATCATGCGGGAACGACTAACGTACGAGAACCTCCAGACGAACCCTCATTCTACGTATCTGTTTATCGAATCCAAACCAGGATACGCCGGCAAGAGGCTGTACCTCACGAAGATCCGAGAGGAGACCAATGACGAGTTGGTGGCCAGCATTTGCCGACGATGTGACTATTCGATGTTCACAGAGCCACTTATGCGTCACGTCGTCTTTTTCACCATAGACAAGGTCCTGCCACTGATTGGCAGTGGCTCTTGAGATGAAGCGAGAGAGACCGGCGCCTCGGTCCGGGACTACTAATTATCATCGTTTTGATTCTTCATTTCTGAGGTACATTCAAATTTGTTGACAAATTTACACTTCAATAGTAAACATCATAGCTTATAGTTATTGAGAGGTGTCGCATGAAAACGTGGACCCCCAAAAAAGGGGAAGTGGAACGAAAATGGGTTGTCATAGACGCCAAGGATAGAGTCTTGGGGAGAGTAGCGGTCGAATGCGCTCGCATACTGCGCGGTAAAAATAAACCGCAGTTTGCCTCTCACATGGATTCCGGGGATTTTGTGATAGTTATAAATGCGGATAAGGTTAAACTTACCGGCAAGAAGCTTCAACAGAAAGTCTACTACAGTCACAGCAATTATCCTGGTGGACTGAAAACCATCAAGGCGGAAACCTTGCTCAAACAAAAACCTGACAAGATGTTTCGGCTGGCGGTTAGGGGTATGCTACCGAAAAATACTCTTGGACGCGCTCAACTTGCCAAACTTAAAATTTACGCTGCCGATTCGCATCCACATCAGGCCCAACAGCCACAAACCTACAACTTTTGATATGGAGTAGTAGATGTCTCAAGAATCCTTTTACGCGACCGGAAAGAGAAAAAACGCTATTGCCAGGGTTTTACTCAAACCCGGTTCCGGTAGGCTAGTTATCAACGACCGCCCCATAGACAGCTATTTTGGTAGGCCTACTTCAAGAATGGTCATCATGCAGCCGTTTGAGTTGACCCAGACAGCGGGACGTTTCGATGTCACTGTTTCGGTTCACGGCGGTGGATTGTCAGGACAGGCCGGAGCTATCAAACACGGAATAAGCAAGGCTCTGCTGGAAGTGGATTCCAATTTCAGGTCCATGCTCAAAAGCGCTGGTTTCCTCACGAGAGATTCGCGTGTTAAAGAGCGCAAGAAATACGGCAAACGAGCGGCAAGAGCCAGTTTTCAGTTTTCAAAACGTTAATCTTGCAATTCATCTAGGTTTTTTGAAGGGAACTCACACGAGACAGTCCTATCTTCGGCCTGTCTCGTTTTTTTGTTGGTTTATGAACAAAGGCTGGAAAGTTTTCTGAATTCAGACATGATACTTCGCATCGTTTGGGCGGCCTTACCCTTGATAATTACGTCAATGAGATGATCATAAGGGGTATCAGACAGGTTTACCAGCACTAGCTTCGCCCCCGCCTGTTTCGCCTGTAATGGTAGCGCCGCCGCTGGTTGAACGACCAGTGAAGTTCCTATTATTAGAAAAAGGTCACATGATGACGCATGCTTGAAAGACGCCATTAGCGTGTTTTCCGGCAAAGGCTGGCCGAATGCTATCGTGGCGCATTTCAGTGGTCCCCCGCAGTGTTCGCAGTATGGGACTTCAAGACTCTCTCTTTCCATCTTTTCAACAACTTCTTTTCTTGACCATCGGGTTTTGCAGTCCAGGCACGTTACTTCCATAACAGTGCCATGAAGTTCGTAGATTTTTTCCACGGAACTCCCGCATTTCTGATGCAATCCATCTATAGTGCCGCGCAGTCGGAATAGGTTCAACAAAAGACGCGACTTTTGTCGAATAATTTGGTATGTCCCTTCCAACACCTGAAGGGAGGGAAGATAAATGCCCAAGTGTGGTTTGAGACTTGATATCGAAGAGTACA
>CAJBEZ010000036.1 GCA_903952205.1 uncultured Desulfomonile sp.
ATTCTCCGTCAATCCCTATCGACCCGGCCCTTAGAATTCCTTCCGTGAGCCCCAGCGCCGCCTTTGGGTCATATTTAGGGTTTACAACCAGAGTTCCGTTTATTCCGGCTTCTAAATTACCTTTTGCGGCTTCATAAAAAGGATTCTCAACTTTCCCCGCAATATCCCTGGAATCAACTGAATGGTTCCACATGATATCAGGTTTAAAATCTTTGATTAGAGGCGCTACATCTCTGCCTATAACAGCGGAATTGTCATGTCCAAGGTCCACGCATTGAGGATAGGGTAGCCTGGAACTAGGCCACAATTTTGTTCCACTTACCAGTCTCCAAAGGACTCGAACTTTTCCATCGTCAGGGTAATTCGGCGGAGACGGTCCCGCTGAAAGAGAAAGATCAAGCTCTCCGTCCTTTTCAGTTTTTTCCTGAATTCGCTTGTTTATCTCTTCGTTTGATTCGCTGTGACTGACAGGCGCATCAACACTTTTACAGTCAACCACGCAATCAAAAAGATAGATTTTCTTTCCGTCCCTATTTACTCGAAAATTAAGTTCTTGATTCATTCCCCCCGCCTTTACTTTAGTTGTTAATTGGTAAAACTTTTGGGGTTGTTCCAATCTCAGCGCCAAGCCAAACTGTTCGTGTTTGGGGTAATAAGACATATTTTCTGTTATCCACGGAGAATGAAGCTATAAAGGCTCCTGAAGAGGCGTTACGTTGATCATGCCCAAGTAGTTTCCTGGCCTCTTCTCGTGTAATTACCTCTTGAGCTAACTGTCCCAAAACCTTCTGCGAATCCATGTATCCGGCTTCGGCGTCCCTGAAAGCGTCTATCGACCTGTTTGTAATAAATTTAACTGAAACCCCGGTTGTCCCTAAACCGTTGAGCGCAAAATTCAGCCTGTGTCCGTGTTCAATTACCCTTTTAACTCCAAGCTGAAACATTTTGATCCCTTGAATCAATTCCTCGTAAACAACCTTGGCGAAAGTTTCGGTTGAGTTAAAATTCCATCCAAACGCGATAGGATCTCTTTGCAAGGCGGAAAACATGCCCTGCAAAATTATCTGAAGCACGTCTTTAGCGCCCTGAGCCCCTGCCGTAATATTATTGAACTGGAATTCAATGTTGTCGTAACTAACGCAGATCCCGTCGTCCATTTCCTTGGTGAAGCTGTCAGCGACCTTATTCAGATATTCTTGAGCCGACGCCAGGTATTCGGAATCTTCCTGGCCCGGCTTTCGTGGAGGCCGTTCCACTTTTGCGAGTAAAACTCCCAACACCGAAAGTTTCTCAACCCAGGATCGAATCTTTTTCATTATTGTCGCATGATGGGCGCATGGCTCAATTGCGGCGAGAGCGGGCGGAACAGGGTAAGGGTTTCCGTCACGGATAACGGTAGCGTGAAAAGCGGTCTGAACAGGGTTTAACTGAACAAGCTGATCCGTTTGTTGCTGCATTAAAACCAGTTCACCATTTTGATTCAGGCCCCAGCGAATACTTTTTATTGGCACGACATAAGCCCGATCAACAAAAGACAGAGTAGGATCAGGAACCCATTCGACACAGCAACCGCCGGATCTGGCGACCTGTGAAAAAAGGGCGTTAATTAGACCGTCCAATCCCCCTGATAACGGAAAACATCTTGCAGCGAAATTATTGGCGAGGTCTATCGCCCGATCAGCTTCAGCTTGACTTGAAGCCATTATTTCGAGATTGTGCCCGACATTTCCCAGAGCAATGGTCGTGTGGACATATTTACTGACATAAGGATCAAGGAGGGCAATGTTGTCTATGACCTGATAAGTCTCGAAAGGAAATTTCGCCGCCAAGACATTTAGGTTTTCAAGGTAAGCCCCGACCTGCGAAGCGCCCCATTCATCGTCAGTTATTGATTTTCGAGACGTTACCCTCGGATAGTCCGATTTTAACTTCGTCGATTTTCTACGCCCAAAATATGATTTTATTTTTTGAAACACTATGCCGTTCCGAATTTCCTAAAGATAGGGACAACCATCGGGGCCGCCGAACCATAACCAAGTTCATAAGCTGCGATAAGGCTCGAATTCATTGCCATCGCAAAATGATTTTCGATTCCTTGCCCCCCGATAAAAACCCGGCGCATTACGCCGGAATTTGTCATTTCTTCTTTTGCGATTAGTTGCTTGCAGTGATAACGGGCTCGTTCAAGCGCTGTAAGATTGCCCCCTCGACATTCTTCTCTGTTCGGAAACATCACAATACCCTGTTCCATTCTATCAATCATGGAATCCAGGCTCGAAGTTCGATCAACACTAACCGTAGGAATTTCTAAAGTTCCTGAAAGCAATTCAGTCCCCTTCTTCAGCTCTTTACCTTGAAAATATTGTATGGATGCTTGCTTGGGAAAACGTGAACAGAATTGCTTTGCAGGCCACTTGTTCGGCATAGCGTCCACAACTGCGTAAGATACGCCAAACCGAATCATCAACTCGTCAAGTTTATTCCAGTCGTCGGTTTCTTCAAAATAAACCCATTTAAAAAACCCGCCTGAAATAATTCCAATTGAGATGTGTAACTGGTCGCCTTGATCGACTCCCATATACGCCCCGGTTTCCCGGTAAGAAAACCCGTGATCCCCCTCAATAAAATCGAGTAACTTTTCATCGACACGAGCGTTGCCGCCGCCATAAGGGAACCCCAAAATCGACACTGTAAAACGTGCTATCTTGTTATGACCAACCTTGTAATCTTCCCATTCCTTCATGATTCTAGTCGCGGTATTAGGAATGTTTGGCGGCTTAATTTGAGTGTATAACTGACTCAAATGATAACCCCGCTTGTCTTGCCTCTCCGGGCGCAATGCGACCCATTCCCCCTGGCTCATCTCCAGTCTTGATTGACAGTATTTACAGCCCCGGTAATAGGTTGCGCCGTCTGGAAAGGTTCTTTTTTTGTTATCAGGAATTGGAAGAAAATTCTCGGGGAAATCCAGTTCAAGACAATTGTATTTTCCGCAAGACGGACAAATTAAATTCCAGTATCTTTGGTCCGTCTGTTTGAACTGTTTATCAATCCCGTAACCTGGGAAACTTGGCTGACTCAGTGAGGCGAACCATTGAAGATCTGAGTGCATCATTCGGTCAACAGCATAATCGATTAATGTGTCCTTACACTCATCGGTTTCGTCAGTTATAACCATGTCACAGTCGATGCTCTTAACTTGCGACAAAGTGAACAGGCCCCTCAGATATAAGGCCCCCGGACCAATTTGTTTCAAACCTACGTTGTTCGTGCTACGGACGCGAGAGGCCAAATAAGGCGTTTCGTCAAGCATTGTCTGGCATCTATCGTTCGAGAAGTCTGAAACCTGGCCGTCATTCTGAAAATAGTAAACCGCCTTTTTACCGAGATGTTCAGCCACATAAAGAGTTTTGATCAACATTGTGGTTGACATGGCGACCTGAGCGCCCTTCATGTAGATTTGCCACGGGTGATCATCGTCGATTATGGTGTTAAGATATTCGTGTCTCTTTGTAGTGTATTTGGCCCCACGTAAAACAATTCCGCTTTTAACTATCCATTCCCGAAGAGACATTTTATTGAATCTCTTCAGGAACGTGTTTGTAGTGAGAACACGCCCTATAAACTCGTTGTCGATTTGGTTGGCCTGAGTCTCCAGCTTCCTTAGCCCTCATCCGCAATTAGCATTTTGTCAGCAACCTCATCCACGATTTCGACAAGTTCACCGACAAGTTCCGGCCTGCCTACAAGCTGTCGCTGGAATTCTTTTCTGAATTCTTCCCTGACACGCTCAATGACCATGTTGTGATCCATTTCCATTTTTCGCTTGTTCAGGCTGAGGTTAATGGATTTGATCAACACATCGGCTACCCTTCCGTAGTCACTTATAGATTCACATTTGGGCCGCTTCAGGGTATTAAATGGAGCCCAAAAGAATTCCATGAGCCCCTTTAAAGCCTGAGACTCAAATTCTTTTGCAACTTTGTTATTATTTTTCTCGCTTGAGAGTTCTTTGGTGGCTTCTAGTTTTAATCGTTTGATAAGTTGCTTGTTCCAGTCCTTAATTCGTTCCCTGGAAACTTGATAACCGGCGTCGGTGAGAAATTCATAAATTGAAGAGTAGGGGCGTTCGGCCTGAAACCAATCGACAAGTTGTGCGCGTATTTTCTCCGGTAGCCGTTCAACATTATCGACAACCTTTAAAATACGCGCGGGCTTCCCCCTATCTTTTTCGAGATTGCTAATTTGAATCCCCCCCTGATGGCCTATACAACCTTGCCATGAAAATAATTCATCAAAGTAATATGGTATGTCAATTTAAAACTTTATTACAAATTTATCTCATCGTAACATATTAAATTAAGCCGGTTTTTTAGCTATAATCCAATTACGATATTTATTATAATATGTTGTCACTATTTTAGTGAAGTTAATTTAGGAGGGCATTTTGGAGGGCATCGAGTTGTCGTCATTTACTCATATTTTCCTAAATTGGCGAAATTGTTGGAGGGCAAAAAAAGAGCAAAAAGAGGGGTAGAAACAAAAAAAGCCAGGAGTTATCCTGGCTAACTATTTATTTTATTATGTTTTTTTTGGTACGCCCGAAGAGATTCGAACTCCCGACCTTCTGATCCGTAGTCAGACGCTCTATCCAGCTGAGCTACGGGCGCATATTGTTAACAAGAAGTGAAGACAGGCACAATAACCAAATCAATGTTCCAATTTAATTTAGGTTGGTTCACTTGTCAACAATGCCGTCGTTTTTTTCCTCAGACTGTGTCTATCTGGCGATTCTTGGGTCTTCAGCCAGTCTTATTGGCACCACGGTCTTTTGGCCACCTTTGAGAATGTTCAATCTTACTTCATCTCCAGTGTTTTTCTGAAAAATCAGGTTTTGGAAATCGTCAAACGTGGGGGTCGGTATATCATCCACTCCTGTCACAATGTCCCCACCGAGAAGCAATGGCCGGCCTCTGTAGGAGCCCGCCAACTGAGTGCCCCCACGGAGACCGCTCTGGTAAGCCGGACTCCCTTGCGCCACCATCGAGATCAGGAAACCGTTCACAGACGGAATGCCTAAACTCTGCGCCAACTGTGGATCTATATCGGTGCCAGAAACTATCCCACTCCACGGATAAACCGCCCGACCAAGCTTTAATATCTGGGCGGATACCTTTTTGGCTCGATCGATAGGAAGAGCGAGGCCAATTCCCATAAACCCGCCCGTCTGACTGAAAATCGCAGTATTTACACCAATCACCAGTCCTCTGGAATTGATAAGCGGGCCACCACTGTTTCCGGGATTTATTGCGGCGTCCGTCTGTATCATCCCTATCATGGTACGCTGATCTACCACTATATCCCTGTTCAGTGCGCTGATAAATCCTGCGGTAACCGTGTGTTGGAAGCCGAACGGGTTGCCTATGGCAATTACCCGTTGTCCCACAGCCAGGTTGTTGGAATCACCCAGAGGAGCAATCGCCATACCCTGAAAAGGATCGATCTTGATTACAGCAAGATCACTGACGGGGTCTTGTCCAACCAATTTGGCGGGGAGTTTGCGTTCCCCGATGAACGTGACCTCGATGTTCTGGCTGTTACCAACCACGTGGCTGTTAGTAAGAATATGACCCTGGTTGTCGATGACAAATCCGGTCCCTTGCCCTGTTTGTGGAACGACCTGCATCCAGAAATTGTAGGCCAGCGTCTTTGTTACAACGTTGACCACCGCCGGACTGAGATCGCGGTGAACACGCATAACCACAGCCTCACCAACCTCCAGCGCCTTGTAGGATTCAGGGTCAGGAGCCGGTGGTTTCACGATGACGGGACGCTTGTTGATCCACATGCCGACGATTACTCCGGCTATGAGAATTATCAGGATTGTTATAATCGTAGACCAGCCTCGAGACTTCATTATCTACCCCAGACTTGCGAAGGATATCGATCCATGTAACCGGCGCCTGATTGATAGGGAGAATTCTGTATTCTCCCACCATAATTGTTATAAGACTCCTGAAGCTCGGAATAGTCCATCGCCCCTTCATAAGGCCCTTCCGGATAAAATAGGGACCTGCCTCTGTCATCACGCAAGGTCGATGCGTATCCTATAGTTTGACCCGTGGGAGAGAGAACTCTAATCCCTCCCTGGTACATGTACGTTTGCGGATAACCCATCGACCACGGTTGTTGCATTGAGTTCGTGTCTCCCGAATACATGAAGTGTGGAGCGTCGACGGGGCAATAAGCCTTGGCCCCCAATCTCGGGTCAAAATCAGCGCCGGACGCCCCCGATTTACGGCCATACCCATCCTGCCGCTCGTCCTCTTTTCCCCAGTACGCAAGTCCCGGTGGCGCAGCATACTGTTCGGAACTAGTTCCTTTGAGCAATTCACCCATGAAATCCATCCACACAGGTAAGGCAGCCACTCCTCCATATTCTCTCTTTCCAAGAGAGAGTTTGGAATCAAACCCCATCCAGACACCGGTGGTGTAGGTAGGGTTGAATCCGATAAACCATGCGTCCGCGCAGTCATCGGTAGTTCCTGTCTTACCCGCAAGATCATTTCTTCGAAGTTTCGCCACATTTGAGGCCGTGCCTGAAACACAAGCCTGTGATAGCATTTGGACCATCAGAAAAGCTGTTTGAGGACTTATAGCGCGTTCCATAACCCTCACGTCCGGACCTTTTGAACTGGGGAATGATTGAGTGAGCACAGATTCCAGTTTTAATCCGGGGGGTTGATTCTCGTTCAAGTTGTTCTTGTCAACTGGTTTATGCTTCGAGACATCCGGTTGGTCCTGTTCCTCGTCGGGATCGTGAACAGATTGATTATGGGGGCCTTGATATGAGGACATCCAGGTTGGAGCGGGGTCAATATTTTGGTCGGCGTTAATCAATGGCTGCGTGTTGTCCTCGAGAACATTTCCAAAACGATCCACGACCTTCTTTATCATTACAGGACTTATTCGCATACCCATGTTTGGGAAAACAGTGTACGCCGCGGTAAGCTCAAGCGGAGTAACTTCCGAAGATCCCAGGCCAAGAGAAAGGTTCCGCCCCAACGGGGATTTGATTCCCATATTTCTTGCGGCGTTTATGGTGGTTTCCAGGCCAACGTCCATAAGCAATTTTATGGCTACGACGTTTCGGGACATAGCCAGCGCATTTGTAAGGTTGGTTGCCCCTATGAATCCTCCATCCGAGTTGGCCGGTACCCACTCTGGCTCACGCTGGTCAATCAGGACGGCTATAGGTTCATCGACAACCAGAGTGTTCGGACTATACCCGGCCCATTCCAGCGCCGCTGAATATACAACCGGCTTGAAAGCGCTTCCCGGCTGTCTCATTGCCTGCGTGGCCCTATTAAATGATGACGTGTCAAAGTCCAGTCCGCCAACCAGAGCCATTACATAACCGGTCCTGTTCTCAATGCAAACAAGCGCTCCCTGTACCGGAGGTGAGGTTATCTGCTTAAGTGAAACATTTTTACTATCATCTTCCACTACCTGAAATTCTAAAAGATCATTAATTCTGTAAGTAGAGCCCGTCGGCAGTTTCATGCTAAACTTGAGGGCGCCGCGTAACGCTACGACGTGTTCCGAGGACACGGGCTCCTGGTTCTTTTTTCCTTTTCTTTTCTTATGTTCCGGAGCTTCGATTACCAGTCCCTGAACTAGGTCTCCGAGATTGATCGCATTTGGAGCGGACGCGTTCAGGAATTCTTTGGCCTCAGCAGGTTTTAGCCTTTTCACAAGGCCAACCGGACGCCCTTCACGCTTCTCCCAGGCCTGCGCTCCATTTAACAGGGCCGTTGAGGCTGCCCCCTGCCGAACCGGATTCATCGTCGTCCAGACCTGCAAGCCTTCATTATATAGACGGTTCGAACCATATTTCTCGATAATTTTTTGCCGAACCGCCTCTGTAAAATATGGCGCCCTGGAAAACGGATTTGGAAAACTTTCCCTAAAAGTCGGGGCTTCGGTCATGGCCTTTTGAAAATCGGCTTCGCTTATGAAATTGTTTCGGAGCATGCTATTTAGTACAAATTCTCTTCTCCTGAGCGCGTTTTCAAGATTTTTGGGAGGGGCGGACTTGTTGGGATTTGACACAAGCCCCGCTATCATGGCCGCTTCGGCAATCGACATGGCGCCTGCGGATTTTCCGAAGTAGGTCCTTGCGGCCGCTTCTACGCCGTAAGCTCCTCGGCCCAGGTAAATCTCATTCAGATACAGGTTCAATATTTCCTGTTTTGAAAGGGATTTCTCGAGTCGAAAGGAAAGTATCGCTTCACGAATCTTCCTTGAAATTTTCTTTTCTTTGGTAAGAATGAAATTTCTCGTAACCTGCTGTGTTATCGTACTGGCTCCCTGGGAGAAGTTGCCGGATTTCAAGTTTCTGACGATCGCTCTCGATATGCCGATGAGGTCAATACCTGGATGAGAGAAAAATCTTGCGTCTTCAGCAGCCAGGAACGCGTTTGTGACATTGGGAGGTATTGATGCGAGAGGAACGGGGAACCTCTTTTCCTTGTAAAACACTCCGATCACGGAACCATCATCAGCATAAAAGGTTGAAACAGTTTTGGGGCGATATGCCTTAAGGTCGGGGATATTTGGCAGGTCCTTTGAAAAGATGAGATATACGCCCAGGACGGAACCTAGTATTCCTGAAAGCAGCCCAACCATCACCAGAACGGGAATGCCGACCCATATCCAGGCGACTATGCCGCTGAGCGGTTTCAAATATTTGAGTTTGTTCTTTTTCTGGGCCATCCTTGAACGCCATTAAACCAAAAGTTTTTTACAAAATTCGGCTACTTGTTTCGAATACTTTGAAGTTTATGCCAGCCTCACAACCTCGTCAAGGGAAGTCCATGTCATGACGGCGCTGAACTAGAGCGCAAATCAATAGAATTTTTCTCAAGCCTAATTTGATAATCATTTGAACGGCGCCAATGTTTTCACCATTCAAAAAATTTAATCCTGTCATATAATGCCGGAAAGTTGTGGAGATTTATTGGAAAGACACCATGAACTCAGATTCAGCCACAAGAAAACTAGTCGCTGTAATGCACGCTGATGTCAAAGGCTACAGTCGTTTGATGAATGAAAACGAAGTTGACACTGTTCGCACGCTGACATCTTATAAAGAATTGCTGGCCAACTCAGTGACAGCTCATCGCGGTCGGGTCGTCGACATGGCCGGAGATGGGTTTCTGGTTGAATTTAACAGTGTTGTCGACGCCTTGTTATGCGCAGTGGAATTTCAGAAAGAAACTGGAGTTCGTAACCAGATCTTGCCTGAAAACAGGAGGATGGAGTTTCGAATAGGACTAAATGTTGGGGAAGTTATACAGCAGGGACAACAAATATTCGGAGACGGGGTCAATATCGCCGCACGCCTCGAAGCCATCGCTGAACCTGGTGGCATTTGTATTTCCGGCGAAGCCTACGACCAGTTAAAAAGAAAACTTGAACTGGAATTCCAGTTTCTCGGCGAAAAAAGCGTTAAAAATATAAGTGAACCGGTGCGGGCATATCGGGTAGTAGTCGATGGTCAGCCAAAAACGGTCACACAGAAAAAGACAAGGCCACACGGTTTTAAATCGACAAATTATTTCTGGTTGTTAATTGCGCTGCTGGTTGTGGTGATAGTAATCCTGGCTTTTCTTGCTTTCCAAAAGGGGTGGAAAAGAGGTCAGGGCAAGAACCGGGCAACCGGGGTCAATGTTGGGCAAACCATAAAAAAACCAGTGTTGCAGGAAGCGCTCCAACCCGTTCCATTCTCGCTGGCTGTATTGCCAGGCGCTAAAAGCAATGATTCCCAGAATCAAAATATTGGTTATGGACTTGCATCTGTGGTCGCTGATCAGCTTGAAGCCATTCCCGAACTGAAGGTTGTCTCAAGCCAATCAACTTTTACAGCAACCGACGCAAAGCCGGACAGGATTTCGTGGGCAAGGAAACATTCAATTCAGTACATTTTAGAAACAGGCCTGATTTTTGACAAAGACAAAGTCACGGGCGTACTTAACATATTCGACGTATTCAAGAATTCGCTGATAGATTCTTCAACTTTCGATCTGGACACAGCCGATTTGTGGAAACTCCCCAACCTTATCGTCTCCAAATCGATGCTATCTATGCGGGAACAAGGTCTGAAGTCAGAGACAAGACTTTTGCCCGGTCAGACCTTCAAGACTGTTGACGGAAAGAATTTCAGCCTTTTTCTTGAGGCGGCGGCCAACATGGATGCGCAGACCAGAACAGGAAACGAAACGGCTATACGGCTGCTATCAGATATTACTCAATCCGAACCGGGTTTTGCGCCTGCTCTAGCTGAGTTGGCGCAGGCGTATGTTTCAGAAGTGACACGCCAGTGGACCGACACACCTCGGAAATCTCTTGAACAGGCCTACGAACTTTCCAAAAAAGCGTTAAAATTAAATGGGAGTATTTCTACACCATACCGGGTGATCTCGTTCATCAACGTACAGAAACGTCAATACAGCGAAGCTGTTCAAAACGCGAAGAAGGCCCTCGAATTAAGTCCTGGTAGTTCAGAAGCGTTGGAGAGTCTTGGTCTGGCGCTCACATTCTCAGGTCAGAGTATAGAAGCCATACCGTATCTGGAGAAAGCTATTTTACTCAATCCGGAAACATCTGCGCGCTGTTTGGCTATTCTTGGTCACGCCCAGAGGGGTTCAGGAGATTATGATGGCAGTGTCAATTCCTTCAAAAGGGCGCTTGATCTGGAGCCCAACAGCCCATTCATCCTTTCTTTTCTGGCCGCTTCCTACGTTCTTGCCGACCGGATGACCGAGGCGAGAACCACCACTCAGGAATTAATGAGAATAGCTCCGGGTTTCAATTTAGATAATCTTAAGAAACGCCTCCCATTCAAGGATCCCGCTCAAGGGGCCAAAATTATTGATTCACTAAACAGGGCCGGTTTGGGTCGATCAGATCCTTGACGCGGAAATATTCATGAATTAAGCTCCGTGCATTGATTTTCGGAGGAATTGTATTGCGAATCGGATATGGATTCGACGCTCACAGGCTGGTTCCACATCGAAAGCTTGTGTTGGGAGGGGCCCAGATTGACTACCCACTGGGGCTCGAAGGACATTCCGACGCGGATGTTCTGATTCACGCCATAATCGACGCCTTGTTGGGCGCTGCGGGCATGGGCGACATCGGCATGCTTTTCCCCGATACGGATCCGTCTTATGAAGGGGTGTCAAGCCTTCGACTTTTGTCTGAAACGGTTTCCAGGATAACTCCCCTCGGTTTTGAAATTTCAAATGTTGACGTGACATTGTTTGCTGAAAGACCAAAAATAGGACCTTATCGTGAGCAGATTGCCCAAAATGTGGCTGACGCTATCGGCGTTCATAGAAGTCGCGTTAACATAAAAGCCACCACCACGGAAGAACTTGGATTTGTCGGCAGACGGGAAGGTATGGCGGCGGCGGCGGTAGCATTGCTCAATGAAACCAAGAACGCATGAAGTAACATTTTCAGGGAGCGCTGAATGGGTCTCAAAATCTACAATACCTTAACCAGAAAGAAGGAACCGTTTGTTCCTGTGAATCCTGGTAAGATCGGAATGTATGTCTGCGGAGTCACCGTTTACGATATGTGCCACATCGGGCACGCTCGTTCCGTAGTACTGTTTGATGTCATATACAGGTACCTTGTCAAAACCGGTCTTGATGTCAACTACATCAGAAATTTTACCGACATCGACGACAAGATCATAAACCGGGCCAATTCGTTGGGAGAAGACTGGAAACAATTAGCGGAGAGATATGTAAAAGAATTTCACGTTGATATGGACGCACTTGGCGTAAAAAGGCCCAACATCGAACCGAAAGCCACTGACCATATCCAGGACATAATATCGCTAATAGCGGCCTTGATCGATACCGGGCACGCTTACGAGGCGAACGGAGACGTGATGTTCTCTGTTACAAGTTTTTCAACATACGGAAAACTTTCCGGTAAAAAGACCGAAGATCTGGTGTCCGGAGCGCGCGTTGAAGTCGACGAAAAAAAGAAGGACCCTTTAGACTTTGCGCTTTGGAAAGCGGCCAAGATCGGCGAGCCTTTCTGGAACAGTCCGTGGGGTCCAGGGAGACCAGGCTGGCATATAGAATGCTCAGCAATGAGCATGAGATACCTTGGTCCCACTTTTGACATTCATGGAGGTGGAGCCGACCTGACTTTTCCTCATCACGAAAACGAGATCGCCCAATCCGAGGCCGCTACCGGGGAGCCTTTTGCGAAATACTGGATACATAACGGCTTCGTAAACATACGCTCGGAGAAGATGTCAAAGTCTTTAGGTAACGTGCTCAATATCAGGGATATACTCAAAGAAACCCATCCAGAAACCCTGCGTTTATTTCTCCTGTCAAGTCATTACAGAAGCCCGCTTGATTTCAGCGACACCTCGATAAAAGAGGCTTCTGTTGGATTGGAACGACTCTACGCAGCTCTTTCCTCGCTTGAGGAACTAGAGCGGTCAGATGGCGAGATTTCGTCTCTTCCAGAAGAATTGTCAAACCTGGAAAAGAGGTTCCGGGAAGCGATGGACGATGATTTCAATACCCCTAAGGGCCTGGCTATAATGTTTGAAGCCTCCAGAGCGATCAACAGGATCCATACCGAATCTGGAGGAAATAAGGAAAAGATACCTTCTCCGGACCTACTCGAAAAAGCTAGGAAAGAATTGCTGGGTTGGGCTCAGGATGTGTTTGGAATTCTTAACGAAACCTCTCAAGATTTTCTGGAAAGGGCTCGAAAGTCAGGGGCCATTGAGTTGGGAATTTCCGAAGATGAAATCCGAGAACTTCTTGATCAGCGAACTGAAGCCAGGAAGGCTAGAAATTTCAAACTGGCTGATGAAATCAGGGACAAATTGTTGAGCTGGGGAATTCTAATTGAGGATGGCCCGAAAGGCTCCATCTGGCGGGTGAAAGAGTAATTTTCCTGGAGCGTCCTTAGTCGGGGCCTTTGGATAGGAACAAAGACGGATTATTGGAAATTCGAGTTGAAAACCTGAATTACCATTATAACAACGGGACACCTTTTGCTCGCCACGTATTGCGTAACATCAGCTTTACCGTTCCTTCCGGAAAGGTCTTGGGAATACTTGGGCCGATAGGTTCCGGAAAAACTACTCTGGTCAGAAACCTTAACGGTTTAGCCAGCCCTACATCCGGCAGGATTTTCATCGACAATGTCAACATAACCCAAATTGGGCATGGATTGAGAAAAAAGGTCGCCCTAGTGTTTCAACAACCAGAGAAACAACTCTTTGAGGAGACGGTATTCGCCGACATCTCTTTCCCTCTCGTAAGCGGCGTCGACTTCGAAGAAGAAGATGTCAACCTTCGAGTCAGGCAGGCTTGCGCCATAGTTGGTCTCGACATTGACGTTATTGGAGATCAGAATCCTTTTGATCTTTCCTCAGGGGAAAAAAGGCGAGTTGCTATCGCCGGCGCGCTCATCAATAGACCGGACATTTTGATTCTTGATGAACCGGCCGCAAACCTGGATCCGCCTTCCTTAAAGGCTTTGAACAGGATGGTAGACGAGTTCAGGAAGAGTGGCGCCAGAACCGTAATAATAGTCTCACATGATATGGACTGTATACTGCCTTCGCTGGATTTGCTGGCAGTGATGAAGGCAGGCGAGATGGTTGCCTTCGGTTCTGTGAGCGAAGTTTGCGCCCAGCTTAAGGATAATAATGAGTTAAGACCGATTCTGCCTACCATCGGCCTACTGGCGGAAGAACTAAGAGCCAGAAATATTCCGATACCCACTAACAATTTTGATTTACAATTGATCAAGAAAGCGATTATGGACATGTTAAGCGCAGAAAGGTCATTGAAGTGAAAAAAACCTGTTTTCTCCTCCTATTCTTAATCGGATCGTCCGCCTGGATATCCAGCCCGGTTTTGGGAGAAAATCCGGAAGTTCACGAGGTGGTGACAAAGATTAAAGAAGTATACAGCGTTAATTGCTGCTTTAGCGCTTCCTTTGATCAACTGACGGTGAACGTGGCCATGGACATGAGAGACAGGTTCCAGGGTCAGATGTACGTTAGGAAACCCCTGGAAATAGCTCTTGACGTAATGAGCCCGGAGAGACAGAAAGTTGTAATGAAAGGAAGGAGTTACCTTGTTTATTTCTTTGACGATGGTTCACAGGTAAATGGTGAAGTCCCTCCTGAAATAAACATCGAAAACTTTTTTGGTTTCTTCGCAAATATAGGCGCATTGGACAAGAATTTTACCATCGAGATTTCTCCAAGACAAACTGAACCCGAGGATAAAATGATTTTCCTCGAATTGATGAATACGTCCAATTCGCAAACCGGTTTCAAAATAGTCCTTGGCGTGGATAGCCGGCAATTTACCATCAAGAGGGCAATAATCTATGACGCCCTTGGTAATTACAACCGGTTTGATCTCTTCAACATAACCTTCTTGAAATCAATTCCTGACTCCCGTTTTGACCTAAAGTCAGCCCAAAACTAAACGAGTCGTTCGCAGATAAGAGGTCCCCTTTAGCCAGTGAAAAACCACGGATATTTCAGTCTTATCAGCCTCGGTTGTCCAAAGAATCGGGTTGACAGCGAAAAAATCCTTGCCGCACTCATGGCTGAAGGATTTGAGCACACTCAGGAACAGGAACTGGCTCAGATCATTGTGATCAATACTTGCGCGTTTATCCAGCCGGCGGTTGAGGAGTCTATAGCGACAATCCTGGACAGTTCAGCGGTAAACCCCGATGCCTATCTGATAGTCGCAGGTTGCATGCCGTTACGCTATGGGGAGTCGTTAAAGGATTTGTTACCTGAAGTTGATCTCTTTCTGAGGCCTTATCAGTTAGGTATGATTTCGGATATTATCGGCAAGCCCGCTCTTCGGCGTCCAGCAACCCCTTCATCCTCATATTCGAAACCTGGAATCTATTTACCCGACTCTACCAATCCCGCCAATCTCCTTAAGACCTCAGAGATACGTGCCGACTCCGGTTTTATCGTCTGCCCGGGGGGGGATAACAGAGTCCTATCGACCCCGGGTTACGCGTATTTAAGAATTTCCGATGGATGCAACCATGGCTGTAAATTTTGCGCCATACCTTTAATAAGAGGTAGGTTAAAGAGCGAAACCATGGACGATCTGGTCCGTGAAGCGTCCGGACTTGTAGATTTTGGAGTGAAGGAAATTGTTTTAATTGCGCAAGACCTTACATCTTATGGCCGAGATCTCGGCATGAAGAATGGTCTCATTCAATTATTGGAAAAGCTGGAATTGATAAGCGGGATCGAATGGGTACGGCTGATGTACCTTTATCCCAGCGGAATAACACCGGAACTGATACACATGATCAGGGATTCCGACAAGATACTGCCTTACGTGGATGTGCCCATACAACATATTTCGGAAAATGTTCTCAGATCGATGGGTCGCCCATGGAGAGACCTGGAAATTCGTAAGATGATCGAATCGTTCAGGTCTCAAATTCCTGAAATCGCAATTCGAACCACACTGATGGTTGGGTTCCCGACTGAAACAGAAGATGATTTCACCATGCTAACGGACTTTGTGAGACAGTCTGAACTCGATCATGTGGGTGTTTTTTCATATTTTCAGGAAGAAGGTTCTCCCGCTGAGAAACTCGGTGACCCAATACCAACGAAAATCAAGAATGCTCGAGCACGGAAACTCCGGTCCATGCACGCAACCTTCATAAAGAAAAAGATGAAAAAAAGAGTGGGTTCCATAGAAACCGCAATAGTGGAGGGATTTTCTGAACAAACAGAGTTGCTTTTACAAGGGAGGATCTGGGATCAGGCCCCTGACATTGACGGCAAACTTTATATCACGGATGGTGAGGCTTCTGTCGGAGAAATCGTCAAAGTGTTGATCACCGAAACCAATGGCGTTGACATCTTCGGGGAGATTAAAAGATCGGAAAACCAATCTGTAGGCTGATCATTCGAGAAAACACGATCCACCGTGAAAGAGTGTCGTTTCACGCTATCTTGGTATACAAGAGGCGTTGTGGAACGCCCCTTGATTGATCTATGTCATTAAATCCAACTGATTAATAGAGGTTCTTCATGCGGGTCTTGGGCGGAGCTTTTTTAGTTGGTTTAGCAGATTGTTGAGCATCCTGAGTTTGATGTTGCTGATTCGCCGCATAGTAGTCAGCTTGCGGATACCCGGTGGAATTATAATAAGGCGAATAGGAATCTGTGGAATAGGAACCCGTTGATCCCCCTGACCAGGAGGGGAAACAACCCGCTCAACTGGCCACGGCGCTGCCGGTGAGCGCCAGTGTCGAAATCATCATGGCCAAAACAACTATAATTCTTTTTCCCAAACCTTCCTCCTTGATTGAACCCCAGAATGAACGAGAGTTAGATCTTGTTAAAATCGTGTGATTTTAAACTTTTTTTTTGCTTTCGTATACATAAATTATTGAATGAACGCCGGCGTTAACATCTACAGAAATTTGCCAAACGCCTGGATAGTCATTACCGTTGACTTAATTCAATTGATGGGATTTACCTGACGCGACTTGACGGTCTGAATTGGAATGAATTAAAGTTATAAATTGCTTTAGGCTGTTTTGCGCCCCACATAAACAGGAAAATATTAATAATTTTGTGACATGGAGATGAACCGATGGAAGCGCTTGGTATGTGTCTGGGGGCTTCAACCCTGAGTATTTGTCGAGTTAAACGTGACGAAAAAGGTATTTCAGTAATAGACGCCTCGACTATAACTCATGAGGGGAACCCCAGAAAAACCCTGCTGGATGCCCTCGAGAAAATACCTGACATAAGGAACCTTCCCCTTGCGGTGACCGGACGGAAATTCATTAACTTTATAAGATTAACTACGATTTCGGAACCTGAAGCGGTCGAAATGGCCGCCCCTTTCTCTTTGCCTGACAATAGCAAATACAGGGTCGTAGTAAGCGCCGGCGGGGAAACTTTCATGGTTTATCATCTGGACGAAGACAACAAGATCCAGGCGATTCAAACTGGGAACAAGTGCGCTTCAGGAACAGGGGAGTTTTTCCTTCAGCAAATAGGAAGGATGAATCTGGAGCTTCAGGATGTTGAAAAATTAGGGGTCGCCGAGCACCCGCACAAAGTCTCCGGCCGCTGTTCGGTTTTTTGCAAGAGTGATTGCACGCACGCTTTGAACAAGGGAATTCCCAAAGATCAGGTAGTAGCGGGCCTTGCGATGATGATGGCCAGCAAGATTGTTGAGCTACTCAAGAAACTGCCTAAAAAATCTGTAGCGCTTATTGGTGGTTCATCTCTCAACAAGACAATGATTCACTATCTTAAACAGGAAATAGAGGATTTATTAATTCCCGAACAGGCGCCGTATTTTGAGGCCATGGGCGCTGCTATATGGGCACTGGACAACACAACAGTAAATTATTCGGGAGCAGATGAAGTCTATGAAGAAAAAGGCTCAGCATTCTCTTATCTCCAACCTCTGGAAAATTTCCGCCACATGGTCAGCTTCAAGGACCGCCCCAGGGGCGTACCCGTAAACGGTGATACAGTCATTCTGGGACTCGATGTTGGTTCGACTACGACCAAAGGCGTGATAATGAGGAAGAGCGACAAGGCTATACTAGCGGCTGATTACCTCAGGACAGACGGCGACCCTGTTGGAGCTTCCCGGAATGTATATCGAAGCCTACTGGAACAAAACAACTGTGAACTAAACATAGTTGGTCTGGGTGTTACGGGTTCAGGAAGACAGATCGCGGGCCTACACGCAATGACGGATGGCGTGATCAACGAAATTATCGCTCATGCGGCGGCAGCCGTCCATTTTGATAGAGAGGTCGACACAATTTTTGAAATTGGGGGGCAGGACGCGAAGTACACTTACATCACGAACGGTGTTCCAAGCGATTATGCCATGAATGAGGCTTGCAGCGCTGGGACAGGATCATTTCTTGAAGAGTCGGCAAAAGAAAGTCTTGGTCTCAAGGTTACCGAAATCGGCCCGGTGGCTTATTCTGGATCTAAACCACCAAATTTTAACGACCAATGCGCAGCATTTATCGGCTCTGATATAAAAAACGCCGCACAGGAGGGAATCCCTGTAAATGATATCGTCGCGGGGCTCGTTTATTCAATTTGCATGAATTACTCGAACAGAGTCAAAGGGAACAGGCCGGTCGGGAAAAAAGTCTTCATGCAGGGAGGCGTGTGCTACAACGAGGCTATTCCAGCGGCTATGGCCGCTTTGACCGGCAAGGAAATAGTTGTTCCACCGGAACCGGGACTGATGGGAGCATTTGGCGTGGCGCTGGAAGTTGATCGAAGATTGAATCTTGGACTTATGCATGAGGCCAGGTTTGATCTCAAACAGCTGGCAAATCGCGAAGTTATTTACAAGAAGCCTTTTATTTGCGGAGGGGGAAAAGAGAAATGCGACCGTCGCTGCGAAATAGCCCGCATAGAACTCGAGGGGAAAACATATCCATTCGGTGGAGCATGCAACAGGTATGTCAACCTGATCAAGAACTTACAGTTTGAGACCGAGAATCTGGACATGGTGGACTATCGTCAGAAGTTGGTGTTTGAGTCCCTGGAGGAGGAAAAACCATCTGATGGCAGGCCCGTCATCGGAATGAACAGGTCGTTTCTTATAAACACTTATTTTCCGCTTTTTAAAAGTTTTTTTACGGAACTTGGATACCGGGTCGCTCTTCCTGACAAATTGGACCCTGAAGGCAGTGATCAGCAGGGAGCCGCCTTCTGCTTCCCGGTAGAACTTTCTCACAGTTTCTTTTCCAATCTCATTAAAAAAGACCCGGACGTTTTTTTTCTTCCGCATGTTCGAGGTATTCCGACCGATGAAGAAAATCCAAACACATGTACATGTGTATTTGTTCAGGGGGAGGGCTTCTACCTGTCGAGCGCATTTGACCAGGCGCTGACTAAAAAGGTCCTCCGCCCTTTCCTGGACATGAGTGGAGGCTTGCAGTCCTGCAAGGAAGGCTTCGTCGGTATGGCGCTCGAACTTGGCAAGAGTAAATCTGAAGGAGTCAGGGCTTTCGAGGCCGCTGTCAAGGCTCAAAACGAATTCAAGACCCGACTTAGAGCCAAGGGAGAGGAGATCCTCAGAAAAATTGAAGCGTCTCCAGAAACGACCGCCATTGTTCTTTTTGGAAGACCTTACAATTCATTTGCGGCGGAAGCAAACAAGGGTATCCCCGTTAAACTGGCCTCAAGAGGATATCGTATACTGCCATTTGACATGCTTCCCTATGAAGATCAATCCATGGACGACGAAAACACCATGTATTGGTCAATGGGCCGAATGATTCTCAAAGCCGGCCGTTTTGTCAAAAAGCATCCACAGCTTTTTGGGGTTTTCATAAGCAACTTCTCGTGTGGACCCGACTCATTCGTTGTTGGTTATTTCAGAGACGAAATGGGAAGAAAGCCCTCTTTGACCCTGGAGCTTGACAGCCATACGGCGGATGCCGGTCTTGAGACAAGAATTGAGGCGTTTCTCGACATCGTCCACTATTACAGAGAACTTGAGGCGCAAAGAAAATTTGCGCCCCCACGCAGGAAATTTGAGGCGGCCCATACAGGAATGGTCGACGGAAAACCTTGCGTAATAACTCCTGATGGAAAATCCTACCCGCTGACTCATCCAAATGTGCGTGTCGTTCTTCCCGCTATGGGGCGATTCGCTCATCAGGCTCTCGTGCAAACATTCGGAAAGGTCGGTATCAACGCCTATGGATTACCACCTGCAGATGAAGAGGTATTGAAAATTGGTCGCGGGAATTCATCCTGCAAAGAGTGTCTTCCTCTCCAGACCACTGTTGGATCTATGCTCAATTATTTCGACAAGATTAGGCCGTCAGGCGAGATTACGGCCTACTTCATGCCCGGCGCAGCGGGTCCTTGCCGTTTTGGTCAGTACAATGTCTTTTCACGACGTTTGATCGAGAGACACGAAATCCCAAATGCTGCAGTCCTGACCCTGAATGCCTCCAATGGTTATCTGGGTCTTGGGGACAAATTTACACTGCCGGCATGGAGAGCGATTCTGATCGGCGACGTGATGTACGAAATCTGGTCAACTATCATGGCTGCGGCCGAAGACCGTGAGCAGGGGCTGGAGATTTTCTTTAGGGAATGGAACAGTCTTGTGAATGTTATTCACAAGTCATGGAAGGACATCAAGCGCCAGATAAGTTCATCTGCTGTTGAACTTTCAAAGATACCTTTGAAGGCCCCTTATGACGACATTCCCAAAATATCCCTGATCGGTGAGATTTACGTTCGGAACGACCCTATCTCTCTTCAAAAACTGGTGGAGAAGATGTCCGACCGTGGCTTCATTGTCAGAACATCTCAAACAAGTGAATGGATCAAGTACGTCGACTGGCTCATAAAGACAGGGATTGAGGGCGATTCCAGGGATGTTCCGTTCTGGATTCGCTACTTTGTAAAAAAACATTTTGACAAAAAGGTTAGGAAACTGTTTGAACCTTCAGGATTGTTTTTTAAGGAAATACTTGAAGTTGGTGACCTGATAAAGGCCGGGGAGAGATACATATCACCGAAACTTACAGGTGAAGCCATCCTTACGGTTGGAGCGGCCATACATGAAATCCTCCATCCTTCTTGCGGTATCATCTCAATCGGGCCATTTGGATGCATGCCTACAAGAGTTGCGGAAGCCATCCTTTCAGAAAAATTTACAGTGGGCGAAAAAATTGTTTCAATGGGAAATAATGGGTCTAGTCCTGATCTAAATAGCCCTATATTCAAAAATCCTGGGAGAAAATTGCCCTTCCTCGCTATAGAGACAGACGGCAACGCTTTCCCTCAGATTATTGAGGCCAGAATTGAGGCTTTCTCTCTTCAGGCGAAAAGACTTCACGAAAAAATGATGGCTGAAAGGCATTAGATTATCACTGATTCCAACCGAGAAATTGAAACGCCTATCCCGACCCGAGCCAGGGGGGCTCGGGCGGAACGTTTGGCGGAACAAAGGCTTGTGGAACTTGGATATAAAATAATAACAAGGAACTACTTCTGCAGGTATGGCGAAATTGATCTGATCACCGTCGAATCCGGCGAACTGGTTTTTGTAGAAGTAAGGTCACGGCATTCCAGCGAGGCTTTGAATCCACTGTTTACACTTGACCAGCGCAAGATCAAAAGGATAATCAAATCCGCCAAATTTTATCTATCGGGCAAGAGAATAGATTCCCCTATAAGATTTGACATTGTGATTGTAACGCTCGGGGCTGCCCCTGATTACGAAATCATTCAAAACGCCTTTGACGCCCCTTGAGAACCGTGCCGGGATTTGTGAGTTATTTTAAAACATGCCCATATTTGATGTGAGCCAAACTCTGGACGAATCGACGCCTATTTTCCCCGGAGATCCGCCGTTTTCAATAGCGCCCGTGTTCTCGAGGAAAAATCATGATGAATTCAATTTGTCCCTTTTGTCCATGACTACCCACACGGGTACACATGTCGACGCTCCTCTACACTATCTGGATGGTGGCCGAACCATAGAAGCGCTCCCCCCCGACATCCTCGTGGGGAATGGAATTGTTCTTGATTTGAGGGGCGTTGAAATCATTAACAGGGCTATCCTTGAAAAATCACAATGGAATGAAGAAATACGCATATTTTTCAAGACTAATTGCAGCGCTGAACTTCGAGAGAAAAATCTGAACAAAAAACATGCCTATATGTCGGATTCGGGAGCCCAATTTCTTCTGGAACACGGCGTAAAACTCGTCGGGATCGACTGCATGTCGGTTGACAGGACCGACGATCAATATGCGCCTGTTCACAAACTTCTTTTGTCCTCGGGCGTAATTATAGTTGAAGGGCTTGACTTGCACGATGTCCCCGCTGGAACCTGCCGAATCTACTGTTTGCCCTTGAAGATTCGCGGAGCGGATGGGGCGCCGGCCAGAGTCTTCATCGAAACAGATTGAGGCGGCTTAATGAAGGTTACCATACTCGGAAGCGGAACATCGACACCCTCGCTTCAAAGAAATTCGTCCGGGTTGTTCATTGAAACAGACGGCGCAAATATTCTCCTGGACATGGGACCAGGCACATTGCGGAGAATGTGCGAGGCGGGTATAGATTACAGGGATATTGACATGATTGTCCTGACCCATTTTCACCCTGACCATGTAGTGGATTTCATTTCGTTTCTGTTCGCTTCGAATTACGCTTATGGCCCTATTAGAACTGATCCGTTTCATGTTGTCGGACCTGTTGGATTGAAAACATTCCACGATGGCCTGATCGAAATATTCGGATCATGGATTATTCCAAGCGACAATCGCATGACAATGCATGAGATGTCGGCTGACAGTCCTGATTCCCGGGAAATTAGAGATATGCTAATCATGTCTCGGCCGGCCGCTCATTCTTTTCCATCCCTGTCTTACAGGATAGAAGCCGACGGCACATCCATCACGATATCCGGTGATACGGACGTATCTGAAAACCTTGTCCAACTGGCGAAACACTCGCATACCCTAATATGCGAGTGTTCACTTCCCGACAGTATGAAGACTCATGGGCATCTAACCCCTGCGGAAGCGGGGTTAATTGCCGCCCAATCAGGGGTTGCAAGGTTGATTCTGACTCATCTTTATCCCCCTTGCGAGTCTGTGGACATTGTGAATGAGACCCGGAAATGGTTTAAAGGAAACGTCCTTAAGGCCGAAGATCTCATGACGTTGGATTTTGTCAGTTGAATTGCGCTTCGGAATCCGAAAATCCTAATGGTTGGATCCAGTCAGTGACTTCGGTTCTTTTCACTTCCTTGATTGCGCTTCCCCTACTCGTGTTGTAGGATATAATAATGAGACAGTCCGGTCAGCGCAAACTCTCCAAGGGCCTATTTACCCTGTTATTCGTAGTGCCAGTTGTCCTTGTCATTCAAATTCCGATAGTGATGATCGGGGCAATTCTTGGCGCTTACATGACATATTCCCATAATCTCCCTGATATACCCGACCTGAATTCGTATCAACCAAGGACAGTGTCGACTTTTTTCTCAGATGACGGCACTGTAATCGGGACATTTTTCAAACAAAAACGTTTCGTTATCGACCTCAATCAAATGCCCAAACATGTCATAAACGCCTTTTTAGCCGCTGAAGACGCCCGATTCTATGAACACGAAGGGGTGGATTGGCAGGGCATTTTGAGAGCCATGGGAAGAAACGTCATGTCGGGACGCATAACCCAGGGGGGCAGCACCATCACGATGCAGGTAACCCGGAATTTTCTTCTTAGCAGGGAGCGCACATATTCTCGGAAATTCAAGGAAGTTATTCTGGCCTCCCGTTTGGAGAAAAACTGGGGAAAAGACAAGATTCTACACGTTTACCTCAACGAGATCTACCTTGGGGAAGGATGCTACGGCGTGGAGGCTGCGGCTAGGGGCTACTTCGACAAACCGGTCGTCCATCTTACGGTTGCCGAATCGGCGATGATAGCCGGACTGGTGGCCAGTCCGGCTCGCTTCAACCCATTCAAGAACCAGGAACTCGCCAGGCAGAAACAATTGACTGTGTTGGGTCGCATGCTTAAAGCAGGATTCATTACGGAAGAACAGTACACCAAAGCCAGGGAAGAACCTCTGAACTTTACAAAAGAAATGGTTCGTCCACTAGATCTTGCGCCTGATTTTACTGAGGTAGTTCGCCGTTATGTAATCAGAAAATATGGCGAAGAAAAACTTTATAATGATGGTTTGAAGATCTTCACAACGTGTCGCCTCGATTTCCAGAGAGGGGCTGTTGAGGCTATGGATAAGGGACTTGATGAGATAAAGAAACGCCAGAAGAACCTGGCTATCCTAAAGACTGTTCAACCTAACCAAATACCTGATTTGCTCCAGAAGCGCCCTACTCCAAGCCTTACGGAAGGCAGGATTTATCAGGGGATCGTTGTCAAAACATCAGCGGCTCCTAATAACGAGATTATTCTGGAAGTGGCCTTCAGCGCCAAACTTAAGGGTAGGGTCCGACTCCCAAAATCCGCCGCTTCCATTTACAGAGTCGGCCAGGTCCTTGCGCTCCGTTTTGAAAAATATGACAAGAATTTTCCTGAATTCATCCCCGATGACGACCCTAAACTGCAGGGCGCAATGGTGTGCATTGAAAACAATAACGGCTACGTCAGAGCTATAGTAGGAGGATCATCTTCCGAACATTTCCAGTTTAATCGCGCCATCCAAGCCAAAAGGCAGCCTGGAAGCTCGTTCAAGCCAATTATTTACGCGACGGCGTTGGAGCAGAAAAGTTACAGCCCCGCCACGATTATAGTGGATGAGCCCATAGTTGTTGATGTGGAAGGGGCTGATGAAGAGTGGGAACCCAAAAACTCGAGTGGTAGTTTTATGGGGCCTGTGAGTTTTAGGAGAGCGCTGGAACTGTCTCGAAATATCTGCACGATAAAGATTCTTATGGACGCCGGATTAGGACCTGTAATGGAAATGGCGAGCCGCATGGGAATAAATTCGCCTCTCGGGCGAAACCTTTCGCTCAGCCTGGGCACGTCAGAGGTGACTCTTCTGGAGTTGACTTCCGCTTACACGGTCTTCCCTAATGGCGGAGTATGCGTCGATCCAATATTTGTTAAGCGTATAGAAGACCGGTTTGGAAACGTACTCGAAGATCACAGTGACATTCCCATGCTGGAATCCGACCCACTCCATCCCGTCGCGCGTGAGGAATTTCGCGAATTGGTAGAATCAAGCGAAAAGAAGGTTTCTAAGGTTCAAGGATTGCCGACTCAGGCTATCGCCAAACCTGGGTCTAACTTTCCGCCGCAGTTCCGTGCGGCCTCGGCTCAACATAATCCGAACGAAGTTGAAGAAGATGACCGATTGACTGACCCACCACGCGCAAGGGCGGTGATGTCTCCCCAGACCTCTTATATAATGACTTCCTTGCTCCAGGGAGGGATCCGTCAGGGTACAGGCGCTCGGGCAAACCAATATATAAAACGTAAGGACATCGCAGGGAAAACCGGAACGACCAACAACGCTGAAGACACCTGGTTCATAGGCTTCAGCCCGGAATATACGGCCGGCGTATGGGTGGGATTCGACGAAAAACGACCGCTCGGACGCAGGGAAGAAGGATCAAGGGCCGCTTTGCCTGTCTGGGGTTATTTCATGAAGGAAATCCTTCAAAACAGGCCGGAACGGGAATTCGTAATTCCTCCCGAAATTATGTTTAAAGAATTTCTGACAGTCGGCAATGATCCCAAGGAGGGAACTACTTTGAAATCCGTTATTGAGCCGATATACGCTCCATTCAACGGCTATACGCTTATCCTCTCTCCGCTTGACTCTTTTGAAACACTCGGCGAATTCGTAAAATCTCCATTGCCGCTTTACACAGAAGGCGGCGGTATGTCCGCGGCCCCTATTACTCAACAACAGGGACCTCAGCCGGGTGGGTTGTTTGGACCACTCTTCGGTCCCAACCCCAATCCGCCTCCCCCTCGATAAGAATCAGAGCGCCTGCAAAATGAAAATGGCTGTTGCCCTCAGTGGTGGTATTGACAGCGCTTGCGCCGCTCTCCTGATGAAAGAAGCCGGCCATTCGGTGATCGGGCTTCACATGAAACTCATGCCCGCCCAGACCGATGCGTGGCCGAAAGCTAGGTCAGTCGCAGAAGCTTTGGGCGCCCCGATTGATTTGGTAGACCTGACAGCTCAGTTTCAAACGGAAATCATAAGTTATTTCATTTCAGAATACAGTCGTGGACGTACCCCGTCACCCTGCCCTCCGTGCAATCGGAAAATCAAGATGACGTTTTTGCTTGAACACGCTTTCAAGTCGGGCGCGGACAAACTGGTTACAGGACACTACGCCAGAATCATTGAAGAAGAAGGTGTTTTTCATCTTTATAAAGGACTCGACAACGCCAAAGATCAATCGTATTTCCTGTTCATGCTCGACCAGGAAATTCTTTCAAACCTTCGCTTTCCACTCGGGGAGCTTACCAAGGCAAAGGTAAGGGAAATAGTTGGAGACCATGACCTGCCCATACAATGTGAAGAGGAGTCCCAGGAACTTTGTTTCGTCCGCAATTCATTGTACACGGATTTTCTTGTGGAACACGGGTCCAAACATGAACCAGGCCCTGTAATGGATGCCGGTGGTCAAATTATTGGAAAACACAGGGGAATAATCTTTTACACCGTTGGTCAGCGTAAAGGGCTGGGAATATGTGGCCCGGAGCCTTCTTATGTCATCGAAATCAACGCGGAAAAGAACTCTGTCATAGTCGGGGGGAAGAATTCAACCTTCGTTTCACGCATATTAGTAAATAATGTGACTTTTATTTCCGGGCAAAGACCTAGAACCGGTGATGAATTCATGGTTAAGGTCAGATCAACATCGAGAGAAGCCCCCTGCATAATAGAAGAAATCCGAACAGAAGGTCTATTGATAGCCTTTCGATCCCCTCAATCCGGAGTGGCTCCTGGTCAGGCCGCCGTAATTTATAACGGCGACGAGGTCATTGGAGGCGGCTGGATTGAACGCAGCATGAAATGACGAATCCTGCCGTGTTTTTTGCACGGACAGGTAACATGATTTAAAGACGGCGCTCTTGAGCAAGAATGTGACCGGTAAAGAAAGAAAACTTCAAAAAGTAATCGCGGATCTTGCGGCCGGGAAAATTGTGTTTGTAGCATTTTCGGGCGGCGTGGATTCGAGTCTTTTACTGTTGGAAACAGTCAAGACTATTGGACATGAACGCGCTTTAGCGGTAATGGCCCTTTCTCCAACGGCGCCACCGGACCAACTCATGGAAGCGCGGGATTTTACAAATGCGCTGAATGTAAAGCTTATCACTCTTGAGACGCAAGAATGCCGAGACCCTGAATTTCGCAGCAATGGTCCGGAACGTTGCTATCACTGTAAGATCATTCGTTATAGTGCCATTAAACGACTACTGCCCGAACAACCTGAATTGGCAGTTATTTTCGATGGTACACAGTCTGATGATGACCCATCGGACAGACCCGGCTTCAAGGCCTTGTTGGAACTGGGCATCCACACGCCTCTCAGGGATGCCGGTCTCGGGAAAAAGGATATCAGAGCGCTATTGAAAAGCTCCGGTTTTCATAAGGTCGCTACCAAGCCGGCGCAACCGTGCCTTGCCACCAGGATACCCCATGGAACTCCCATAACTGAAGAACTCCTGGACCAAGTCAGAGCCGGCGAGAATCTTTTAAGAAGGCTGGGGTTCATTCAGTTTCGCCTGAGGACTCATGGGAGGTGGGCGCGCATCGAACTTCAAGGAGATGAATTTGAAAAGATTTTATCTGACCCAAAAATCAGAAAGATCATCGTTGCTGGACTTAAAAAGATGGGGTATGAAACCATATTGCTGGATTTGGAAGCATACGGAGGCACTGACGTAACCGGTTAAGATGTAGAATAAAGAAAGCCCGAACGAATCGTCCGGGCTAGAGGATTTAGCTTAACAATCTTAGAGTGATTAGCTTCTCTGGCCGAATCCCATTCCACCGCCTCTGCCTTGGCGGCATCCACCCATTCCACCAGGTCCTCCCTGGCCACAAAAGCCCCTTCCTAATCCTGCTACGCCTAGTTTCTCTCGCTGCTCCGGAGTCAATAGCGAACGGATCTTCGTACCGAAAGCCCTGCCTTCATTTCTCATCTGGTCCTGAAGCGCCCAGATTTCTTCCTTCTTTTTCTGGATAGTCGCTTCGTCCTGTGGGTTCTTGGCGGCAAAATCCATCAATTCGATTCTTTTCAGAGCCTTCTGTGATCTTAACCCTTCTGTTTTCTTAAGGAAATCTGTCTTTTCAGTATTAATTTTGTCCTGCTGATCCTTGGTTAGATTATCAATCTGAGCCAACCCTGCGCCACAACCCATGCCTTTCCCACCACCAAATCCAGGGCATCCGCCACATGGTCCGGCGGCAAAAACGCTTGACGCTACCAGCAATGACATTGCAGCAATTAATCCAAGGGCCATTTTTGATTTTCTCATTTGATCACTTTCTCCTTTTCTTCTTTTTGATGACTATCAATTTTTGATGCTCTTAATTATTACTTACCGCTCGTCTCGAAAAATCCCGCGAAAAAAATTTGGCAACTTCGATTCCAAGAAAAACAAAAGCGGACTCTTCAGTCCGCTTCTTCTGGATGACGCTTATTCGTGTTCGCGTTCAAATAGATAACTTTGCAAACACCGTAAGCGAAATTACATCCCTGGCCCTGTTCGAATTCCACCCTCCTGAGGACAGCAATCTGCGCCGCCCATCTTCCCCATGCCTTTCCCAGCTCCCTTCATTCTACATGTCCGGCGCTTCAGAAAATCCAAGAACGCCTCCCTTTTCTCCGGCGGCAATGAAGCCATGGTCTTGCTGACACGCTGCAATATCTGAAGTTCCAGACCGGCCCTTAGGTTTATCATGTCCTGAATAGCGCCCTCGGCAGGTTTGAGATCGCCGGGATTGGCGGCGACAAGATCGAGGACCTCCGCTCTCTTCGTGTGAAGTTCCTTTCGCGTAGCCATAATTGACTGCCTTGCGTCAGACCAGTCGCCTGATATGCTTTTAACGTCCTGGCTCGAAAGAGCCGGGCATGAGCTAATCATGTCCTTGTCCCGTGTGTCGTGCTTCAACCACCAATGCCTTGCTATAACAATCCCTACCGACACGTTGATCAGCAAAGAGAAAACCAGTAACCCAACAAAGAAAACTTTTTTCATTGAGAATTTTCCCCCTGACCGAAATTAATCATGATCTCGGATAGGGATTCCCCGTTGTCCTGAAGCAGGGTATCCAGTCTTGGCGGGGCTTCTTCATTGTTGAGCGCTTCTGTCAGTGTTTTGCCGGCCATGTCACCTACGCCAATGGCCAAAATTGCTATCAGAGCCCAGATCGGGACCTGTTTCAAAATGGAGAGATTCCAACCCGCCCAGGGTTCTTTAGGTTCGCCTGAGATCAGCGCCTTGACCCGCGCGGCTAAATGCGATTCTGGAATAGAAATTGTAACCTTGGCCAGGGTGTTGTTCAAAGAAGCCATTTGTTCGTAGACCCTCATACAATCGGGACATTCCGTCAGATGAGCGAGTAAATCCCCGGCGGAGGCTTCATTCAATTCACCATCCACCAATAAAGAAATCCGCTTTTGGTAATCAACATGTCTCATGGTCTGTCCCTCCTTTATCATATACCTGGAACTAGCGCAGAACCCGCGGAAATCTTTTATCTTTCCATGAGTCCAATGATCTTTTTTCTCGCCCTGAAAATTAGGGATTCTACCGAGGAAACAGAAACATCCATTACTGAGGCGATCTCATCATAGCTTAAGTTCTCCTGGGATTTTAACAACAAGGCCGTTCTTTGCCTTTCAGGCAATTTCTTGAGGGCTTTTTCCATCATCTGAAATTGCTGTTTTATGGACAGCATTGTCTCGGCGTCCTGAGGCTCCTGAGAGATAGGGTTAGATGAAAATTCAAGTTCCGGTTCACCTTTATCCCTGTCGCCAAAAAAAATTAAAGCCTTCCTTTTCACCGAACTAACAATATTGACGCTCTGGTTTCTGGCAATTGTCAGCAACCAGGTCTTGAAGGCCGATTTTGATTCGTCGAACATGCCCAGATTCTTGAACGCCCGGAGAAAAGTTTCCTGGACAACATCTTCAGCTTCTTCATGGGAACCGGTTATTGATCTCGCAACCCTGTAAACCGAGGTCGTATGCCGGTCTACAAGCGCGCTGAAATACTGCTCTGAGCCGCCTTTCGAGCCCGTTACCAGTTCTTGATCCGACAGAGTTTCAAAAAGTCCCATAAAGTTTTACTTTGAACCAGTTTCAGAATTTGAATCTGGAAATGTTGGGCGCATTAGTCTTTTGATTTATACTTTTCTTCAAGGCGTTCTTTCAATGTCTTCTCGAAGCCCCGATCAGTTGGATAATAGAATTTTCTTCCCTTTAGCTTTTCGGGCATGTGTTCCTGGTCAACCTGCGCGCCGGGAAAATCATGTGCGTATTTATATCCCTTCCCGTATCCGATTTCTTTCATGAAACCTGTTGGAGCGTTTCTTAAATGCAGAGGTGGCGGCAGCGCCCCGGATTCGCCTATTTCCTTCTTGACCGCTATGTACGCGGCCTCCAGCGAATTGGACTTAGGAGCGAGAGCTAGATAGACGACAACTTGAGCCAGGGCCAGGGCGCATTCAGGCATTCCAACAAACTTGCAGGCCTGAAATGCCGCTACAGCCTGTTCCAATGCTTGCGGTACCGACAGTCCGACATCCTCACTTGCGAACCTGACGAGTCGTCTTGCGACATACAAGGGGTCCTCCCCTCCTTCAAGCATCCTTCCCATCCAGTACAGACCAGCGTCAGGGTCGCTGTCACGAAGCGATTTGTGCAAGGCGCTTATTAGATTAAAATGCTCCTCTCCCTGTTTATCGTAGAGCAGGTTCCTTCTTTGCGCCGCTTCCCGAACTACCGACGCGTCAATGATTTTCTGAGGGTTGGAGTCCACAAGGTCAGCGCCTGCTTCCAGGATATTAAGCGCAGTTCTCGCGTCCCCACCTGACAGGGAAACAATAAGATCCATTCCTGAATCGTCAACCTCCAGGTCATGTTGACCCAGACCATGAGTGTTATCTGTCAGGGCTCGAATGAGGATTTTACTGACGGCTTCCGGCTGTAAAGGATCGAGAATGAAAACCCTCAACCTTGAAAGTAGCGCAGAGTTCACTTCAAAACTTGGGTTCTCAGTGGTTGCGCCTATCAGTATCAGGTCTCCCTTTTCCACGTGGGGAAGCAAATAATCCTGTTGCGCTTTGTTGAATCTGTGGATTTCGTCCAAAAAAAGGATGGTTCGGATACCCGAGAACTTCAGGTCCTGCTGCGCTTTCAGCGTGACATCCCTCACATCTTTTACACCTGCGGTAACTGCGGAGAACGAGTAAAACTTCGACTTCGACATGACGGCTATAATTTCAGCCAGCGTTGTCTTTCCAACACCGGGAGGGCCCCAGAAAAGAATTGAGGAGAGACGTCCGTCTTCGATAGCCTTCCTCAGAGACTTTCCGGCGCCGAGCAAGCGTTCCTGACCGACAAAATCATCCAGGGTCCTTGGACGCATTCGGTCGGCCAAAGGTCTTTGTCCAAATGAAAGATCATCGTTTTCAAAGAGGTCCATGCTACTTCTCTGCGGTCCGGACATTATGAACGTCCGATTTCACCGGCGGATAGATAAGCGACATCCTTTGAGCGTGAAGCCGAGCTATCTTATCGGCTGAATCGAACCCATCACTATTGAGCCTATATGATTGAGAGGCGCCCATCAAGCGGTAACTTCCCCGTTGGGCTAATTCAGTCTATTTCTCTAGATTTTGACAAGAAAACATGGTACTCAATGTGAACGATTTATTTGTTGGTCATCATGGCGGGGCGATCATGCGCAAAGTGGGACTGGTTTTAAAGAGGGGACACACCCAGGCTTTGGCGTTGGCCGAAAAAATTTCCCTACTCCTTTCTGAACTTGGAAAAGAGATTTTAGTAGAAGAATCCTTTTGCGACCTGCCGGAGAGTTGGGGCATCCATCCCTGCAAGAATATAGCGGATGAAGCGGATCTCATAGTAGCGCTAGGAGGGGACGGCACAATTCTGAGAGTAGCGGCGCTACTAAATGACAGGCCGGTTCCAGTGCTTGGCGTGAACCTCGGTAGAGTGGGTTTTCTCGCTGAGATCTCACCGGAAGAGGCCTGTTCAGAACTCCAGTCGGCGCTGGAAGGTAAATCGATCCTGGCCCAAAGGATGATGCTTGAAGCCACTTTGCCGGACCACCAGAAGATAAAGGTCCTTAACGAAGTTGTGATTCACTGGAGCGGAGTCGCAAGAATCATAGATATTTTACTCAAATTAGGGGCCACTAGAGATATTGAACTCAGGGCCGACGGTGTTATCGTGGCGACGCCATTAGGGTCGAGCGCATATTCCTATGCGGCCAATGGACCGTTGGTGCATCCAAACGTTGAAGCCATGATGATTACGCCGATATGCGCCTATTTCGGCCTGACCAGGCCGCTTATACTACCGGCCGACAGATCTATCGAACTGGTTCTGCAGAGAGGAGAAACATTTAAAGTCACGATAGATGGGCGTCTTTCCGCTGATCTGGAACTTGGCGACACTATCGGCATCAGGAAGTCTTCAATCCCATTTATAATTATCAAATCCAGGACCAGGGGCTATTTTGAAGCTCTGGAGGCCAAGCTCGGACTGGTCGGATGAATCCGGATAAATGTAAGGTTATTGCTTTATAACATTATTTCATTTAGTTATATTTATATGTTCACAAATGATTTTTCTGAAACATGCTACGGTATTTAAGAATTAACAACTTTGCCATTATCGACGAGATCGAGGTTGAGTTTCGGGAGGGCTTCAACGTTCTGACGGGAGAAACCGGCGCAGGCAAGTCAATTCTTATCGGGGCGCTTGGCCTGATACTTGGCGCCAGGATCAGTCAGGATTTTATCAGGTCTGGGGCGGATGAAGCGCGAGTAGAAGCGCTTTTTGAAATTGATGACGCTTCTGTTTTCCCAGAGGACCTGAAACCCGATTTCAAAGATTCTGGAGAATTGGTCATTTCCCGACGGATCCAGCAAAATGGAAGATCGAGATGCGCCATAAACGGGAGAATGACGGCCCTTTCAACGCTTGAAAACGTCGGAAGCAGGCTAGTCACAGTCTTTGGCCAGCACGAAAGCCACATCTTGCTTAACCCTGATGAACACATCGAAATTCTCGATAGATCTTCAAACCTTGGAAGTCGGCGCCGCAAGGTGGAACAGTTGTTCAACGTTTCCCGCAAGGCTATCGGAGAGCTGAATTCCTCAAAACAAAAATTCCTGAACCTCGAAACCGAGGCCGCTGAACATGAATCAATGATTAAAGAACTGGCGGGATCAAATCTCCGGGTTGGGGAAGAAGATGACCTGTTGCAGGAACGGGACATCCTCAAAAAGGCCTCGCAAATTAGAGAGAAGGCTTACGAAGCTTATCAGCGCCTATATTCCAAGTCCGGGAGCGTTATGTCGAACCTTGCGGAGATAAGGAAATGGATTCAGGCCCTCGTTGCGCTGCACCCCGGAACAAATGATCTCTTTGGTAATTTTGAAGCCTCTGTTTATCAGCTTGAGGACATTGCGTTGGAATTGCGAAACATCTCGGAGAATACCCATGATGACCCCATGAGACTGGAGCAGATAGAAGAACGCGTTTCGCTTTTGAAGAAACTCAAGAAAAAATATGGTGGAGACATTGAACATCTCCTCGAGAAGCTGGACTCATTGTCAGGGCAGGCAAACACACTCATGGAAGCCCACAGAGTTCTCAAGGAAGGCGAAAAACGCGCTGAACAGGCCCAACATGAATTCCTGGCTCAAGCGAGGATACTGTCTCAGGAGAGGCGCAAGGCTGCCCATAATCTAGAATCCGCAATGAAAAAGGAGCTTTCGGACCTTGCCATGAGAGACGCCCAATTCTCGGTCCATTTTAAGGATGTTCCTGATGAAAAATCCGGCCCTAAAGGGCTTGAAGAGGTCGAGTTCTATCTCACGTCAAATCCCGGTGAAGCCGCCAGGCCTCTTGCAAAAATTGCCTCAGGGGGCGAACTCTCCAGAGTCATGCTTGCGTTAAAAGCCCTGGAAATTGATTCCATAGGACAGGCTTCGACACTTGTGTTTGATGAAGTTGACGCGGGCATTGGAGGCCATACCGCCATAGCGGTCGGCGACAGACTGGCAAGGGTCGCCAGGCGACAGCAAACCATCTGCATCACGCACCTCCATCAGATTGCCGCAAGAGCCGACCATCACATATCGGTCAGGAAATTTGTAAAAGATGGGCGCACTTCGCTTGAGGCCGACTCCATGGGCAGTGAAGAGCGAATAGCGGAGTTGACACGAATGTTGGGAGCGGCCGACAATGCGGAACCAATTCGGGATCACATGAGAAGCCTGGTCAATAAAACAGGCAAAGGATCTTGATTTGATAAGAAAAGCATCACTCAAAGACGTAAAAAAGATTCATGCCCTGATATCAGAACAGGCTAAGGGCGGTCATTTGTTGGCCAGGGCCATCGCCGACCTGTATTCTCAGATCAGGGATTTCTCGGTGGCGATAGACAGGAATACCGGGGAAATAGTCGGATGTGGAGCCCTCAGAATCGTATGGGAAGATCTGGCCGAGGTCAGATCAGTCGCAGTCCAGAGTGATCTCCAAAGGCGGGGAATAGGCCGTAAACTTGTTGAATCGCTGGTGCTGGAATCTTTTGAAATGAATATAAAGAAGGTTTTTGTGCTAACTTATAGAGTAAGTTTTTTCTCCAGTATGGGCTTCGTACTCATGGATAAAAATCTGCTGCCCCACAAAATATGGGCGGACTGTGTCAAGTGTCCGAAGTTTCCGGAATGTGACGAAGTCGCTATGGTTAAGGAAGCAATTCTCTAAAAGGATTAATTTAGTGATGAGGGCCGATGAAAAAGGCATCCATTTCAAAATTATTTAATTTATCATGGAAAAGAAATCCTCTCGACAGGATCGTGTTGATCATTGCCGTCTGCCTGATCTTTTGCTGTGTGGAAGGATGTGGAATGATCAACCCGGGAAAATGGAAAGGTATTGAAACAACATCTTCTGACGAATCCTATTACCTGGTCAAAGATGTCTTCCTTTCACCCGGTTCGGCTTACGCGGCAAAAGACCATTTTGATCATAATGTGAACGAGTTGGTGAATCTATTCTTTGTTCCAAGAAATGAGACAAATCAGTATACGGCTGAAACGATATGGTTCGACCCGTCTGACCAGGAATTCAGGAAAGTCCGTCAGACTTACGACACCAAGTCAGAGAGCAAACAGGGAATAAACCGAGACAGTAAAGGGACCACCAGGGTTCACTCAATGCCCACTGCGCAGCTTTTCAATCACAAACCAGGCCTTTGGAAGGTCCAACTGTATCTTGACGGCAAGCTGGCTCGTCGGCTTAATTTTACGGTCAGATAGATTGCTTCAGTTTCATTGAATTGTTAAAATACTCAGATAAAGTTAATACCGGAGGTCCGGTGATAACATACCGAAATACCAGTTTTATTATATTGATGGCTCTTGCGCTTCTTGCGCTACTGCCTGCTCCCTGTATTCCATCCAAATTGTACGCGCCTGATTACCTGTGGAAAAAGGGGATCGCTGAAAAAACGGAACCTGTCGAGATTGCCGACACGCATGTTGGTATTCCATATCGGGATGATGGAACACTTGATGATCAGGGGAGATTCACCACCTTTGATCGACCGGATCGGCTTTTTGACACGCCCGGTCTTAATTGCAGTGGACTTGTCCTGTCTATCTCGAGGTTCCTTTTTGACAGGAACTGGACCATCGATGAAGCCAGGAGGGACCGCCAGGGCAACAGTGGGATCGGGGCGCCTCTGGGCAAAGACTGGGATTTTGGATTTGATCTCATTCTAAATTTGACTGATGGTCTTCAGCGGCGAGCGGTCATGCCTGACAACCAGACAGTGGACCTCGAGAAGGCTGATGGGATGAGCCTTCGGGGCTTCAGGATGGACGACCGGCAGGCGTGGTCCAGTGTGATAAAACAGATGAAACCGGGTTACGCCTATTTCGGAGACATTAGTAAACCCTCACATGAACATGGATATAAGCTGATTCACTACCACGTCGTAATTGCTATACCTGACGACAGGGGTAATGTCTGGTTGTACCACGCAACCCAGAGAAGCAGCGCCCACAAAATGAACGTCAACTCACCCCAGGGGCTTGCCAGGTTTATGAGTCAGTTCAGGGGCGACAGGGGCGACACTAAGGATATTCTCTTTATTGAAGCAAAACTCCCCGATTTAAACGCCACTGCGCAGGAACAACCGGATGGAACAACTGTGGCAAGTGAAAAAAATTCAGACAGGGAAGACAAACCGGCGCAGGAACAACAGGCGTCCTCAACAACTCCCTCAAAACCACAATCAAACGCAATCGCCATGGAACTTACTGCGGAGCGGGAGCCCAGCCAAAATCAGATAGTCCCTCCCACCGGTTCTACATCCAGCGCTCAGCCAGGCGCCGCGCCGGCGGCAAAGCCTCCGGAACTTGAAATCTACCATCAGGCGGGAAAGGTATATAACCGGGTCCCTGATATAGTGACTCACATACCCAAATTTGGAGACTCATCCAGGACCTCTGTGGCTTTTGTGTTTCAGAACCGGGTTAATGCGCCGCGTGAAATCAACATATTACTTCGGACGCCAAGTGGAGAGCTTCAATACGATGGAAAAATCCCCCCTTCAATCAATGATTTCAGGGTGGTATACCCCGACGATTTTGGAAAGCCCGCCTCGGGAAACCCTCCCTTGGGCCAATACGTGGAAGAGGTGACTATAGATGGAAAGCCATGGCTGGCTAATGTTTTCGAGATAGCGAAACCCAGGGAGGCGGCGCCGAAGATACTCAATGTCAAGGTCCCCAGCGAGGCGCAAGCGGGGAAGACGTTTACTGTAACTGTGCAGGCTCAAAACAAGGGGGCTGAGTCGGACTATGGGGGAATAACCGTCTCATCTCCTGAACCCGCTGGTTTAAGAATTGTTTCGGCGAAACCCGGCAAAATTTACCCTGCAGGGAGCACCGTCCTTTCCGTCACGACAGACAAGATCAGAACCAAGGTCCCCATGGCCGAACAGTGGATTGAACTCTGGGGAGAAAACAAAATATATGAAATGCAGGTCCAGATTCAGGCAGGCAGGCCTGGAACTCACGCCCTTTACGTTCGTTGCGCCATCAGGGGCGTCAATGTCAAGAGCAGTGTGATTCTTATGGATCCGGATTCCAGCTCTGTTGTAGATCAACAGGGATTCCCTGTTTACGTTTACATGATTAATGTACGTTAAATTGCAAGTGGGGATGGAGCGTAATTTTAAGACAATGTTTTGGAGCTTGATATGTCTGACCAGATAAAATTGTTGACTGTATTTTTGACGGGCTTGATCTTCTGCACCGCTATATGCGCTTATGCGGCGCCTAAAGAAGAGCCGTGGTCCGAAATCGAGGCCAGGACTAAATTTCTCAGGACTAAGCATTATATCGAAACCATTCGTGTTCATTCAGATGTGTTCAAAAGCGCAAAGGCAAAGGGTGGACAGGATGTGCCCGGTCCCTTTCCCGTCCATGTAATCCTTCCGGAAAATTACGAAACAGACATAAACAGACGTTATGGGGTTGTTTACCTGCTGGGTGGGAAGTCAGGATGGGACAACGGACCTGAGTTGGGTGGAGCGACTTACTGGTCGGTCTGGTGCAAGACACCATTGACAATGGATAATCTTAAATCGGGAAACCTTACCACAGCGAGCTTTCAGGACAACATCAACGATCGTGAACTCCAGACTTTCAATCAGTGGCTCCGTGAGAATCCCTATGAAGACATCATAGTTGTGTCTGTCTGGAACCCTGGTGGTGGGGCCACGGGAAACTATGAAAAATACCTGCTCGATGAGGTTGTCCCATTTATCGACGCGAATTACAGGACTGTTGCGGATCGAAGGTTCCGCGGCATTGATGGGGCGTGCGCAGGCGCAGCGCAGGCCATTATGATATCCGCCAGGCGTCCCGACATTTTCGCGTACGCCGGAGGCCAGCAAACTGATTTAGGCAGTTATCCGATGACACCGGACGTTTGGAGAAGCAACATCTCAAGAATTAAAAAGGCCGGGGGCATAGCATACAACATCAACACAAACGTTAAGGATGGCTGCAATACCTACAGTAACAGGGGAAGGCTCTATGAAATGATTCAGGATATGAAAGGGGCCGGTTTTCCGGTTGACGTTCATGTCTTTGAAAGTTGTGGTCACGGATATTGCGCTTACAGATATCCTAACGGGCATCAGGCCCTTTACTGGTTCTCCAGGCAATTCTCAAGAAATTTTAGCGCTCTCGGGATAAACCAGGACATCCAGCCTGTCATCGCCTCGGATCGCCAATCGATAAAAAACGTATCCAGCGCGGTGGATGAAAAGACCGGAGCGAGAGGGCCCGGCGGTATTCTTCCGGGTTATTGGTAGTGATCTCAAGAATTCCAGCGACCGGTTATCTGGGATTTGCCGCGGCGCTTGTTGTCGTTGTGATGGCCTGTTCCGGTTGCTACGATCAAAAATCTTCGGACGCTACAACGCATAAACAGTTGGGTATCACTCGAGACAAAGAGCCTTCGGATCTCCATTCCGAAGCAAACGGCGCCATTCGATCAGCGTCTTCCCCTTCTGGTGGCTTTCAGAAGTCCGACTCTGAGCCGGCACGGGGCTTGGATAACACCGAATCTACCGGAGCGCCTCTCTTGACATCAGTCGAACCGGTGTCCGGACTGAAAGCTCCAAGTGAGCGCCTTATTCTTAAATCGGCTCACTTGCCCGACGCTGTCGTTGTTGTGACACTGCCGCTCGATTACAAAAAACATCCAGAGAAAAAATATCCTCTTGTTATAGCCTTTGGCGGGGCTGGGGAATGCGCGCGACCGCCTCGTGATGGAGCCTTGGCGTGGGCGCAATATTACAGGATGGACGAAGCCATAAAAGCTTTGACCTCCAACCATCTTGAGTCAGTTGACTTTAAAGGTCTGGTCACAGCCGAACAATTGACATATTTCAACAACAGGTTAAAGAAAGAGCCTTATTCGGGCGTTATCGTGGCCTGCCCATATTCCCCGCTGATCAGCGGCGTGGGAGAATTTGAAGACCCAAAATATGAACATTTCATAATCGACGAACTTGTCCCGCTGTTGAAGCGGAGATATCGGGTTGCACAAGGACGTGTAGGCGTTGATGGTGTCTCCATGGGTGGAGCGAGATCGATGTTTTTCGGACTAAAATATCCCATGACGTTTTCCTCCATCGGATCGTCGCAAGGCGCCTTTGGGCCATTTATGGACACGTATCGAGACCTTGTCCGAAGAAATAGGGATATCCTCAATAAGCGCCACGTTCAACTGGTCACAAGTGATGGTGACGTAATGGCCCCTTCTGTTCAAAAGATGAGCGCCCTGCTCAAGTCGGAGGGTATTGCGCATACTTACCTGAACCTTAAAGGACCTCACGATTACATATTCAACCAGGGCCCGGGCTCAATATCGTTGCTGATGTTCCATAACGCGACCCAGCCGAGACAATCCGCCGGACCTGTAAAGTGATACCGATTCACGTTTGAACACATGATTGTAAAAACACCGGCTGACGGAGGCCCTTCTCTTCGAGCGACGCGAGGCCGTCAAATCTTCGTTCAGGCCCACCGTCACTCCACGATATTACACCTATCAGTCGGTAAAATTGTATGAGGGGAGCGTAAAGTGGTGTCGCTAAAAAAAGCTGATGCGCTTCTGATGGGCGCTTTAAACCAGAGAATGTTTACGGCCGCAGCGCTAACAGTCTCATCACGAGATGAGGCTATTCACGCCGGCTACTACGGGACCCTTGGTGAAAACCCCGAATCCCCTGTGAATGCGGCCACATTGTTCGACCTTGCTTCCCTCACCAAGATAATCGCCACCACGCCATCATGGTTTCTTTTAAGCGCCAAGGAACCCGAGATCCTTGACGATCCACTGACCAGATGGTTTCCGGAAATCCCCCCGGACAAATCGGAACTTACCCCACGGATGCTCCTGGCGCATTCATCGGGCCTACCGGCATGGAGGCCTTATTATTTAATGCGTATGGGAGAATCTCCGTGTGAGTTCTTTAAACACAGGATTTTTTCAGAACCACTGATCTATAAGCCCGGTCACGGTTTCCTATACTCGGATCTTGGATTTATACTACTTTGCCTGATCGTAGAATATGAAACCGGTGAGCCTCTCGATCAGTTCGTCAAAACTTGGGTCTTTGAATCGCTTGGCCTGCAAAATGAACTGATGTTCAAGCCCTTCGATTTTACTGACAGGGTAGCCCTTACCCGACCGGGCGAAAAACCCGGCCTTGTAAATGACCTTAACGCCCGCTCTCTAGGTGGAGTGTCTGGACACGCCGGGCTCTTCGGCACAGCCAGAGGCGTAACAGAAATGGCTCGCCAGATACTGATAAGCCTCAAATCCCAGGATGCTTTCTTTGATAATCGCACCGTGTCAAACTTCTGCATGCCGGCTATGTTTGATCCATCTTCCTCCCGAGGCCTGGGATTCGACACAAACCTTCAGACGGATTGTTCTTGCGGGGCCTTTTTCAGTCCGTCCAGCCTCGGCCATACAGGATTCACTGGCACATCGCTCTGGATAGATCCGGAAAGGGAGTTGATAGTAACTTTGCTGACAAATCGCGTTTATATGGGGGAATCCGATTTCAGAATCAAGGATTTCAGGCCTCTCGTACATAGCGCAGTCGTCGAAGAAACCTAATAGACCATCACATACCATATTATCGGCGCCACTATGATCCTGTAGTAGGCGAACGGGGCCAGACTCCACCGTTGAACCATTGCTATGAAAGACTTTATGGCAATGGCGGCGACTATGAAAGAAACGACAAAACCGACCGCAAAAAATGGTATGTCTGAAAATTCCAGGATATGCCAACTCTTGAGAAGATCATAGCCTGTCGCTGCGATCATAATCGGGACAGCGGCCAGGAATGAGTACTCCGCCGCAGTCCTTCGATCCAGACCTGAAAGAAGACCCCCGACGATGGTAGAGGCGGATCTGGACATCCCTGGCCACAGGGAGAAACACTGGAAACACCCTATCATGAAAGCCTGACCGTAACTGAGTCGGTCCAGACTGGCGGTTCGGGAAACCGGCTTGTACCTTTCAGCGACCAGTATGGCGATTCCACCAACACCAAGAGCGAGGGCCACAGTCATGGGTCCAAATAGATAGGCCCGGATTGCGTGCCGCGACAGATAACCGACCACCATTGCGGGAAGACTTGTGAGGACGAGAAATAATATCCCTCGATATCCTTTGAATCCATTGGCCTGATCCAGGCTGAAGCCACCGACCGGAATCAGGCCAACGAACCGTTGCCAATATAGGACCAAAACAGCGAGTATGGCCCCAAGCTGTATGAATACCTCAAAGGAAGCCGCCTTCTCGCCGGTAAAGTTGAGGAGGTCTCCCGCAATTATTAGATGACCAGTTGATGAGACAGGGAGGAATTCTGTTAAACCCTCCACTATTCCCAAAATGACGGCGATCATGTATTCGTGAATCAATTCAGGGCCTCCTCAATTTAGATAATTATTTATTTGGCGTCCAACAACTCAATGTCGAAGATCAATGTCGCGTTCGGTGGGATCACACCGCCCGCGCCAGACGCGCCGTATCCAAGATCGGGAGGGATCGTAATCTTAGCCTGGCTTCCAATGGGCAGGAGGGCGACACCTTCATCCCATCCACGTATAACCTGGCCACCTCCAAGATTGAAGGTAAAAGGTTTCCCCCTATCTCTTGAACTGTCGAATTTCTTACCGCTTGCAAGCGTTCCAGTGTAATGTACCGTGACATCCTGGCCTGATTTCGGTTTGGGTCCGGCGCCTTGTTTGAGTATCTCAACTTTGAGACCGGACGGTGTAGTGAAAGAATCCGCAGCGTTAACTGTTGTAACAATCATGAAAGGCAGTATGGCCGAAAAAATAATTAAACACGCCAATATTTTGTTTTCCAAGACAAGTCTCCTTTTCAGTCTAACGATAAGATCGACGCATGTTTTACCAGTTGGGAGTTTCTGTGTCCAGACATGATAATTAATCAAGATACCAGTCACAGAATTATTCTGGCTTCAGCTTCTCCGAGAAGGAAAGAACTACTCGAAGCCATAGGTGTTCAATTCATTGTTAGACCTTCAGAGGTCGAGGAACTCATGGACCCGGACGAGATTCCCGAAGATCAGGTTCAGCGGCTTGCCTTTGAAAAGGCCTCGGACGTCGCGAAAAGATATCCAGAGTCGTGGGTACTCGGAGCGGATACCATAGTTGTAATTGATGGCCGCATTCTGGGCAAACCATCTGACAGAGCTGAGGCGGAGTATATGCTGTCAACCCTGTCAGGAAAAACTCACAACGTTTTTACGGGATACGCGATACTGAACCTCAGTTTTCCAGGCTCGAACATTATCGGGTTCTCTCGCAGCGAGGTATTGATAAGACAGCTTACCCGTGATGAGATAAAAGGCTATGTCGATACCGGCGAACCTATGGACAAGGCCGGCGCTTATGCGATTCAGGGAGTGGGCGCGGCTATAGTGGAGAAGGTTTACGGTTCCTACACCAATGTAGTTGGACTACCGCTATGCGAAGTGGGCCGCGATTTCAAAAAATTGGGAATATTTGATTTTCTGGGAGTTCAACAAGATGATAAAAGAAAATCTTGATCTGTTGCGCATGAAGATTTTGGCCGCCGCCCGGAGGACGGGTCGCGACCCCAATACGGTAAGGATCGTCGCCGCAGCGAAGTCCCAGAGTCGCGACTCGGCGGAAGAAGCCATAAGGGAGGGCGTCACCTTAATCGGACACAATTACGTTCAGGAAGCTGTAAAGGAGAAACCTTCGATTGGATGCGGCCCTTTTGAATATCACATGATAGGACATTTACAGAAAAACAAGGCTAAAAAAGCGGTAGAAATATTTGATGTAATTCAGACCCTGGATGATTGGGCCACTGCGGAAGCGTTGGACCGAGCGGCCTATGAAGTCGGCAAATCGTTGGGAGTGATGATCCAGGTTAATCTTTCAGGTGAACCTCAAAAATCCGGAATCTCCCGCAACGAAGCCAACGCCTTGATACAGAAAACTGAGTCATTGAATAATATCCGTCTCTTAGGGCTTATGACCATGCCTCCATTCTTCGATGACCCGGACGCTGCCAGGCCTTTTTTTCGTGAATTAAGGCAAATGCGGGATGAGTTGATTGCCGCCGGCGTTATGGAGCGATCCGCCACCGAACTTTCCATGGGCATGACAGGTGATTTCGAATGCGCCGTAGAGGAAGGAGCGACACTGGTCAGGATAGGGACTGCCCTATTTGGGGTGAGAATCTACGCATGAGGACTCTTTGAGGCCATGGCCCTCGTAACGTCATGAAAAATGCTTTTGGGTTTACTTTGAATAAATGGTGAGGATAGTTCGTCACAATCAGGCTATGATTGGCGCAGCAAATAGATAAACAATTTCATACCTGTCCGTGTCAGGAATCGGAACAACGCTGCTGATACTGTTCGCTAAACCTGTCGGCGTATTTCATGATCCAGTCAATGATTGCTTCCGTACCCAGGTCCCTTCCCGCTTTTTCGGACTCAATCCATTTGTGGCGCTCAATTTCCTGAGCTTGAATTTTAAGATACTGTTCCAGATCCATTTTAGTCTTGGGCCTCAGTTGTCAATATATTAGGTTTCATGTAAAATTCTAGCTGTTATTGTTATTCAAGACAAAGCCTTATGTCAAGGGTATTGTTAAATTCACGTGAGTTTTTGGTTCGTTAAGCGTTAGGATGGAGGATCGTATGTCCAACCCCTTGAAGATCATAACATCTCTTGGGCAATCTATCTGGTATGACAACCTGGGCCGGAATTTGCTCCGGTCAGGAGATTTAAAAAGACTTATAGAAGATGATGGAATTACCGGCGTCACATCAAATCCCACTATTCTACTCAAGGCCATAAGCGGCCAGAAAATTTATGACGAAGACATCCACAATAAAGTGGATCAGGGCGCCGACATGTTCGCAATCTATGAACACCTTGCGCTGACCGACATAAAGGAAGCGGCCGACATACTTGAGCCGGTGTTCAGGGATACAGAAGGCCGTGATGGGTATGTCAGCCTGGAGGTCCCACCGGACCTGGCTTATGAGCGTTCAAAGACCGTGGTGGAAGCGCGGAGGCTTTTTGAGCTTGTGGACAGACCGAATCTCATGATCAAGGTCCCCGCCACATCCCAGGGAATCGGCGCTATCAGTCAACTCATAGCCGCCGGCGTAAATACCAACGCCACACTCATCTTTTCGTTTGAACAATATAGGGCTGTGGCCCATGCGTATATACACGGGCTTAAGAAATGGATTGAAGCAGGCGGAGACCCGAAGAAAATAGCTTCCGTCGCGTCATTCTTTGTCAGTCGTGTCGACACAGCGGTGGATGAACGGCTCAAGGAATTCTCAGGACAAGCGAGCCGTTCCACGTGTACGGCTCTAATCGGAAAAACCGCTATAGCGAACGCTACTCTGGCTTACGAACACTATAGGGAAATCCTTGATTCAAAAGAATGGAACTCCCTTGAAAAGCATGGCGCAAGGCCGCAGAAGGTCCTGTGGGCAAGCACCAGCGCCAAGGACCCTGCGTATCCCGATACATATTATGTTGATAATCTTCTCTGGCCCGGTACCATCAACACTCTGCCGCAATCCACTGTGGACGCGTACAGGGACCATGGAGATCCCGGCCTTCGTTCGGAGCCGGACCCTGCTCAGGCGAGGAGCGTTTTGGAGGCTTTTAATCAGGAAGGTTTGAACATTGACCTGATAATGCAGAGGTTGCTGGAAAACGGCGTGAGTTCTTTCGCCGATTCATTCAGCGATCTGCTGGCGGAAATAGCCGGAAAGAGAACGAGGCTGCTTAGAGGTTATGGTCACCGCTCCGCCTCTCTTGGAAAATTGAAGAAAAACGTCGATGAAATATTGCAAAGACTTGATACCGAGAAAATTACCGAAAAGATATGGGACATGAGGCCGGAACTGTGGACAAAGTCTCTGGCCGGCCAGGCGGAAATAGTCCAGAGACTTGGATGGCTGCGTGTAGTTGAAATCATGCAGGGCGAGGTTGAAAAACTAACGGCCTTTGCTCAGGAAATCTTGATCGAGGGCTTCAGTCACGTCGCTCTGATAGGAATGGGAGGAAGTTCGCTTGCGCCCGAGGTTTTTATGCGATGCTTCGGGGCCGGTGAAGCCCGTCTCGACCTGAGGGTCATTGATAGCACGGTCCCTGACGCTGTTCTGGACATAGAGCGTTCCATGGATCTTAGAAAGACCCTGTTCATCGTAAGTAGTAAATCCGGCGCAACCATAGAGGTCATGTCCCTTTTCAACTATTTTCATCATCGCATGCAGGAACTGGTCGGCGCCTCCGCCGGCAAACATTTTATTGCGATTACGGACCCTGGCACAAGTCTGGGAAAACTCGCCGCAGAGAAAAAATTCAGAAAAAGTTTCCTGAACCCGTCCGACATCGGTGGCCGATTCAGCGCTCTGTCATATTTCGGGCTTGTTCCCGCAGCCCTCCTCGGTGTTGACATATCCTTTCTGCTTATTCGCGCGGCGCAGGCTGTGGAAGGTTCCGGACATGACGCGCCTGCCCTCGAAAGCCCAGCGGCCTGGCTTGGCGCAATAATGGCCGGAGGGGCGCTAACTGGTCAGGACAAGCTGACATTTATCATATCGCCACCGCTTGAGGCATTCGGATGCTGGCTCGAACAGCTTGTGGCGGAAAGCCTTGGCAAAGACGGCAAAGGAGTATTACCGGTTGTTGGCGAATCGGTAGGACCTCCTGACGCGTATGGAACGGACCGAATTTTTGTCTACATGCGCCTGGATGGGGACTCGACACATGACATGACCGTTTCCGAACTTGAGGGAGCCGGATTCCCGGTTGTTACACTGAGAATGCACGGAGCTTACGATATAGGAAGGGAAATATTCCGATGGGAATTCGCTACCGCCGTGGCCGGTGAAATTCTCGGGGTCAATCCCTTTGACCAGCCAAATGTTCAGGAATCCAAGGATATAACCGCAGGAACATTGAAGAGGTATTCCTCCGAGGGTACAACCCCTCAGGGTCATTTCCTTGAGGCTGACGATCATGATTTTGCCCGACAGATTCAGGGCTTTGTGTCGCAGGTAAAGCCCGGGGACTACGTGGCTTTTTGCGCCTTTATCAGTCCTTCAACCGCAAACCATGCGCAACTCGATAGACTCAGAACACTTATAAGAGATCGATTCAAGGTTGCCGTGACAGTCGGTTTTGGTCCAAGATATCTGCATTCCACTGGTCAACTCCATAAAGGAGGCCCCAATAAAGGCCACTTCATTGTCATTACTTCGAAAGACATTGATGATTTCCCTGTGCCAAAAGCGAATTACTCATTCGGCCTCTTGAAGGAGACGCAGGCTTTCGGCGATGTCGAAGCCCTGAAAAAGAGCGATAGACGGGTAGTATGGGTTCGATTGAATGACGATTCCCAGTTGGGCAAAATTCTTGAAGCGCTGAGTTAGCGCATTTACTAACGAGGAATTGTCTTGGGTAAAGGGTCTTAGTGTTTTCCAGAGAGACCCCGGAGGGGTCACACTGAAAAGCCCATAGCGACGCTATGGGACCTAGATGATGAAAATGGTTGCGCATCGTTACCCACGGCGATGCCGTGGGCTATTATGACGTCGCCCCCTCCGGGGCTGCTAGCCACGTGTCCTAGGTAATGTTTTTGGGAGGTGATATGCCGTACGCTGAATTCAGAACTGTAAAAGAATCGGAAATGACGGAATACCAGAAGCGTGTCCAGGAAATCGACAACGCTATACTTTGTATTGCGGAAGCCGAAAAAATGATTAGAGATATTGGGGCCAATCTGGTCGTTGATATGGATATTCCCAAGAAACCCTCATTCAATGTGTCCAGATCGAGGACTTTACTAATGTGCTTCAGACGGCAAATTATTTGATGAGAATTTTTAAGGATGTTTTGTAAATAGACGTGTCAACCGTTCTTGAGGTTCTTAACCACAACGGATTCGCTGCTATAAGACGCAAGATGCTTGTCAGTTGTGTATATTTCGTTCACTCCAACCTTTTTCAGACATGCGAGAATTATCGAATCAATCGCCGGGATACCTAAACCATGGGAAAGCCGAGCGCCCGAACTGACAATCTCCAGGTCTGGCCAGACCACAAAGGTGGATAAACTGATAATCTCTATTAACTCCTGAAAGTCTTTTATCTTTCCTTTGAGCCCCAACCTTTCTATTTCGAACAATGTCAGAAAAGAAACCGCAAAATCAGCGCGATCATCTACACATAGTTTCCATATTTCGGATGCCTGATGAGAACCTGACAAAAGTTCCAGAAAGAAGCCTGTATCAAGCCCGATCATCGTTACGCTCTCTATCGAGGTATTCCAAAGCGTCTTGAGAGACTGCGTCATGGCCGATCAGCGCATACATGCGCCGCGCTGTAGCCTGTTTTCTTTTTTCTTTCAAGAACACAGTGAGGGCTCTGGCGGTCATCGCAGACATGGAGAGCCCTTCGTTCAGAGCGGCCATTTTTAAGGATTCAGCCAAGTTGTCAGGGATGTGGACGGTGATACGCATTTTAGCCCCTCAATCAACATAACATTTATATGAGCATAATATATGTTATAACAAAACGCAAGGGGGGCATCTATGACTAAGAGATTATAGATTGATGAATTCTCAAAGAGTGTGATATTGGACCAATGATCAATGGAGCTTGTCATGCAAACCCCAAACACACTTGTAGAAATTGAAAAGGAAATCGCAAGACTTTCTCCGAATGAACAGTTGAGGCTAGTTGAAAGGCTGGCCCATCATTTGAGAAAATCAGGGCTTTCTCCTAAGAAAGAACTGGACTGGAAAAATCTTTATGGCCTCGGCAAAGGACTTTGGAAGGATGATGACGCTCAGGAGTATGTTAACCGTTTGAGAGAGGACAGGGTGTAAGTCGCTGATTCTATATTGATATTCTTTGGGAACCCTTTGGTTGGTCCTCAACAAAACTAACCTCTACTCGTCGTTGAAGCGCAGACGCAATCCGCGCCGCCGTTAGAAGAAAATCTCCTTCGTAATCGGCTTCTTCGATATCCTCGATAACTGACTCTGCCGTACCGGCAAGACTTGCCAACGCCTGCCGAGTGAGGCCCGCCTGATTTCGCAAATCGTAAATTTCTCGCGCTATCTCGCTCTTTAACAGTTCTTCCTGGAAAGAAACGACCCGCTTGGGATCATCCTTGATATAGCGTCTGAAAAGACATTCAAAGGCATCAGAACTGAATTTTTCGTTTTCCACTTTATTTATATCTCCCATCTATAGATGTGGGATACCGGGATAAGTTCTCCAATCTGCCCGATATTATGGCCCATTTGTTGAAAAATGACCAGAGAGAGGCTAACGGTATTTATGGTTCCCATATGATACCCAGAGAGAATCAAGCAATGACGCTTAGAGAAGCTTTCTCATTGTTGCGCCTATTGTTCGATCAACGTCACCAATACCCACGGCGATGCCGTGGGCTATTATGCCGCCGCCCCGTAAGGGGCTGTTTCGAAACGTGTGGGTAATGGCGCCAACGCCGTGTTGCTGACCCGAAGGGGTCACACAGAAAAGCCCATAGCATCGCTATGGGACCCGGGCATTATGAATTGGAGGGGGGATTTAATGCCGCATCCTCTCTCAACGATTGGGACCCCTCGATAATTAAAATGGCTGCGCATCGTTACCCACGACGATGCCGTGGGCTATTATGACGCCGCCCCGTACGGGGCTGTTGGAAATGTGTGGGTAAATGTGCTAATGATTTGTTCCAGACCCCGGAGGGGTCACACAGAAAAGCCCATAGCATCGCTATGGGACCCGAGCATCATGAATTGGAGGGGGGATTTTAATGCCGCATTCGTTATCAGGGGTCAATGTGCATTTGGTGTACGGCGTAAAATATAGATCGCCATTGTTAAACCCTGCTATTTTTAAACGATTGTTCGGATTTATGGCAGCAACGTTAGAGAGGTGTAGATGTTTCCCGTTAGAAATAAACGGGACAGAAGACCACGTGCATTGCCTTTTTGTGCTGGGGCGTCAATATTCAATTGCAAAAATCGTTGAGGAATTGAAAAAGAGTTCATCAAAATGGCTAAAAACAAATGGTTCTGAACATTCAAATTTCTACTGGCAAACTGGATATGGAATCTTTTCGGTGAGTTATTCACAAATTGAACTCGTGACAAAATACATACGAACTCAGGATTTACATCATCGGCACATGTCGTTTGACGAAGAACGTCGAGCTTTGTTAATAAAACATGGATTCTCTCTCAACGATTGGGACATCGATGATTAAAATGGTTGACCACGGTTACCCATGGCGATGCCATGGGCTATTATGACGCCGCCCCTCCGGGGCTGTTGGAAATGTGTGGGTAAATGTGCTAATGGTTTGTTCCAGACCCCGGAGGGGTCACACAGAAAAGCCCATAGCATCGCTATGGGACACGGGCATCATGAATTGGAGGGGGGATTTAATGCTGCATTCTCTCTCAACGTTGGGACCTCGATGATGAAAATGGTTGCGCATCGTTACCCACGGCGATGCCATGGGCTATTTTGACGCCGCCCCCTCCGGGGCTGTTAGCCACGTGTCCTGGGTAATGTTTTTTGGAGGTGATATGCCATACGCTGAATTCAGAACTGTAAAAGAATCGGAAATGACGGAATACCAGAAGCGTGTCCAGGAAATCGACAACGCTATACTTTGTATTGCGGAAGCCGAAAAAATGATAAGAGATATTGGGGCCAATCTGGTCGTTGATATGGATATTCCCAAGAAACCCTCATTCAATGTGTCCAGATCGAGGACTTTACTAATGTGCTTCAGACGGCAAATCATCTGATTCGAACCTGACAAAAGTTCCAGAAAGAAGCCCGTATCAAGCCCGATTATAGTTACGCTCGCCATCAAGAGATTCCAAAGCGTCTTGAGAGACTGCTTCAGGACCAATCAGCGCATACATGCGCCGAGCAGCATCCTGTTTTCTCTTTTCTTTTAGGAACACAGTGAGAGCCCTGGCAGTCATCGCGGACATGGAAAGCCCTTCGTTCAGAGCGGCCATTTTCAAGGATTCAGCCAGGTTATCAGGGATGTGAACGGTGATACGCATTTTAATCCCTCAATCAACATAACATTTATATGAACATAATAGAGCCTGTTAAAAAATCAAGGGGCCCCTCACGCACTAACACTCGTCCAGTACTTGTGAAATAAGTATCGGTTCAGTTCCTGTCATCTCGAGCGAGCGTAGCGACGAGAGATCTAATTAGCAGCGGAAGCCGTACCTGCTGAAATCCAGATTTCGTCCCTCCGGTCAAAATGATTATTAGAAACGCCTTTTCTTTGTACCACGCCCATTTTGTAACACGACACACAAGATTCCCACGGCGATGCCATGGGCCAATGAGATTAAACAGGTGTCCTGTTAAGATCATAAAACATGATCCGGTTACGTTTGTGCCTGTCTTTATCGTGTATGAACTGAAAGCCCGATCGCATGTAAAAAGACAGAACCCTGGAGTCGTTATATGCGTCCAGAGTAAGAAGACGGCACCCTGTCCGATTGTTTGTCACGAAAAACACTTTCGTCAAATTCAAGAGCAGGGAACCAATCCCCAAATGTTGAAAATCTTGTTGGACTGCAAGCCTGGCTATTTTGACCGCAGGGATATTGGGATAACGCTTTTTTTCTGGAATCTCCTCTTCGTGATCCCTGAAGTCCTTTATTCGAACACTATCGTTCGAATAGCTGATCAGGCCGACTATTGGGCTTTTCCCGGCCATTTCAGCATCATATCCGTACAAGCAATAAGTTTTTGTAAATAATTGCCTTTCGTGGTCGCGAACGTCGTTTCGGAAGAAATCGTTAAGGTCGGAATCACCGCAATCGAATGTCAGAGGGAATTGTTGCTCAGTAAGTGGCTCAAGGGCGAAACCCTCATACAGTATTCTATTCCTCTGCTGAGTCAGCATTTTTACGAATCTTTTTTCGGGCTTGTTCGATTCTAGGTAGCGGCGTTAGCGGAACCTTGATGTCCTGTTCTTTTAAAATGGTCTTGATAAAATCCGCAGCGTCCTTTCCTTCCAGGACCGGTGTTGGAGTTATTGGAACAGCCATGTTAGTTCTCCTTGAAAAATAACTTATCCATGTTTAGCGAAATTTGCAACAGCCTACGATAGATTGAATTATTTCATGGCTGGGATCACCCTGTAATTTAGAAGATAGTGGAACAGGAATAACAGGTAAACATGCGGATCGCTAAGCATGCCGCCAATTATATCCGCCATAGACCCCGGAGGGGTCACACAGAAAAACCCATAGCGACGCTATGGGTTTAGATTGGTCGGAGCCCTTCATCAGGAAGCCCGTTTGTATTTCACTGCGCCTTTAGTTTCGGTAACTAAAGCATACGGCTGTATTAGGGCTTCTGCTGACAATCCTAGCAATTCCGATAGCCTTCGGATCATGGGTAGTGTAAGCGCACGCCTCCGATTCAAGATCTCCGAGACTCGAGCTCGTGATCCAATACAGGGTTCGAGGCCTTTCCGCCCTATACCAAGTTCTTCCATTCGATCAATTATGGCGTTGATCGGATCGGGGAACTCCATCGGGTAGTTTCGACGTTCATAAGCTTCAATCAAATCAAGGAGGATTTCCAATTCATCTGATTCCGGTGTCTTTTCTGCTGCCTTCCACAACTCTTTCGCGCGCGATAAAGCGAACCTGTAGTCAGTTTCATTTCTGATCGGAGTTATAAACATGATTCGTTTTGTTGAGAGGCGTATCCAACGATTAATTTCTGCCCCATAGCGGCCAGCGCTGACTCAATTCTTGGTAATTTCGATTGATGATGAGGATCCAATAAACGACGCACTTCCTTTTCATCGCATTTAAGCCGCCGGGCGAGTTCCATTTTAGTGATTTTCGTTTTTTGTAAAGATAGATAAAGCGCCGCCTTAGCTGCAATTTGGGCAGATAGAACTACATGAAATTGCCCTTTCTTTATGCGGGATGGCTTTGGAATCGGCAACCCCATTACAATGCGGTTGGCAATGACTTCTTCGAGGCAGTCTGACGCTGCGGCGCCTGCTTCTAGTATGTCGTCACACTGAGTTACAGCTTCGGGAAAATCAACGAACTGTAAAACAAACCCGCCATCGTCCTCATCGGGGATTGCCTGGGCCGCATAAACAAATCTTTCCATCATAACCTCTTAAAGATCGTCCCGGTTCAAACCAAGGCTCTTCAACATCGCATGTAGGGTCCCGGTTTTGAGTTCATGCTTTGTGTCCGGGATTATGGTGAATGAATTCCCATAAAAGAGAGTAGCGTGGCTGCCCTTACCGCGTCGATAAACCAGTTTTACGGTAGTCCCTCTATTGTATCCGAGTTTCTTTAGTTTTCTAATAAACTCGTCGCCGGTCATGGTTTACCTATCGGTCTTTTTTGTCCGAATGTCAATACTGATCCCGACTTTCCCCGGAACCACCAGTATTTCTCCCCCCGGTCGAAATTACAATATTAGCGTGGCTGTCGAAAAGGTAGCGCATTTTACGGGACATGTTCCTTTTGACGTTCTACCAGTAGTTCTTCGGAAAGTGACGGCTCGCTGGGCAGGCAGCCCATGGCTTCGGTCGCAGGATCAGCAGATGGTGGGACAAGATAGATGAGTCCGTCATATTCGAAAACATGAATTTTTTGGCCCGGCTGTATGTGATGCTTTTTCCGGATTCGGGCTGGAATAACGATTTGCCCTTTGGCAAGCACTTTTACACTTTCCATGTTCTGTTACCCGATTAAAGTTTAACGTTTCGGCTTATTGTAATACCTTTAAATATATTATCAAGGGGCGACATTTCGAGGAGCTTTGCGACGAGAAATCTGATCAGTCACCACCGGGGGGGGTCAACTGTTTGTTGGTTCCCCGGTGGATGTTTATTTAAAAGGTGTTTATGTTGAGTTGTCACTCAATATGGTGGGCTTAGATTTCAGCAACCTGACAACCAGGCCAGAATCACTTAGCTTTTTTACTCGACTTGGCTTTAGCTTTGCCCTTGGCTTTGGCTTTTTTGGTTCCCGCAACCGATTTTGCAGCGTCATCCTGGATAGCTTTTAATTGTTTGTCAATTTTCTTGTCGTCAGCTACTGATGCTTTTTGAGCAACTGTGATCGCCGCCGAAGTAAGGTCCGCTCCGGCGATGGCGCTAGTAGAGCAACCCAAGAAAGCTATTAACGCGATAACAAGTACCAGATTTTTCATCATTGTCCTCCCTTTAGTCTCCGATTATTCTATCTTATTGGCCCGTCAGGGCGAGTATGTCCGCTTTTCCGAAGCGAAACACATCTGAGCTAAATTTATTCCATACCATTTTTATCGTTGTTTGTTAGTTATACTAAAGGCAGGTTTATTTCGTTGCAAGTTTTTTGTCTATAGTCGATGCAAATAAAAAACGGAGGACCATTCGATCCTCCGTTTGAGTTGAGTCAGTTTATGTTGTTAGTTTAGAAATCACCCTCGAGTTTGAATTCCAAACCAAATACTGGATCGATGGTTTTGCCAGGGATAGTTCCCCAACCTCCACCTGCATTTAAAGTATAACTGCCCCAGTTAGGCACACTCTTGTCAGCGCAAGCATAGCTCCACCAATTGCCAGGTAGCCAATAACCCGCCGTACATCTGGCCGTCAAACCTTCGAGTAGTTTCCAGTCGAAACCAGCGTCAATTTCGTAGCCAAGGGCTCCGTCAGGGATGGTAGGCGTTAAGTTAGCCCCGGAATTGGCATTGTTAAACAACCCCACTTGGCCTGCGTAGGGCTGCGTAGCAGCGGCCGCAGGGGAGTAACCACCAATACCTGGAGCGGTCGTTGTAACAGTGTAGGGGCCACCAGTGTTTGCTGTGGGGGTTGTGCCGACTACCGGTCTTAGGCATCCCCACATAAATCCGCTGTTGGAAAATCTTTCAGCCCAAGCAAAGCTCCCAAAAAGGTTGAGGTTTGCGGCCGCAGCGTAATCAAGTCGTGCTCCGTAGAATGTGGCGTCCTGAACGAAACCGTTACCAGTGTCGCGGGCGAAACTCGTACCCAAGCCATAGCCATATACCATCAGGTAGCTATAGGGCCTGAAAACACCTGTGTTTGAATACACATCCGACTGAAGGCCCGAAGTAACTTTCAGCATCCTGTTTGTTCCGTATAGTGTGCTACCTCTGTAGTCATCCCCGGTATACCATGCGCCTATAGCTGTAATCTTAGCAGGCCCATATAGAGCGCCAAGCTCAACTGCCCCCGAGTCATGCACCGTATAAATCGGGGTATGGGTTATGGGTGTTGATGCGGGATAATAGTTTCGATTTTCTTGCTGTCTGTCAAAATTATATTCTGCGTTGAGGAAAAATCTGCCATTGTTATATTTGAAGTAAGCCCCTCCATAATATTGGCCAAAATCAGTAGAATATTGCAGGTTAGCCGCTCTGGTAGCTGGAGGCACAATGACGCCCTCTCTACCCCTGTGACGGAACACCCATGTAACAATTACACCGGCGTCTACAGGGCCGGACCGGTAAGTTATATTTGGAATGGTCATGTCAAATACGCGGGTGTTGTTTTTGTCGGGTCTCTCATTGTACCAGACTGAGGTGTTTGCGTAATCGTCAGAAAAGGAACCTCTTCTCGATGGGTAGAATGACAACTGGACTCTGAAAGGTCCATAAGGAGCGCTTAGAGCCAAAGAATCAGAAGATCTGTTGTCCGCCCCATTGTAGGAAAGCCCCATACCCCAACTGGAAGGCCGCTTTCCTATGGCGATTTCACCCCACGGCAGTTGGGCAGACAACCACAGTGTTCTCCAGTAGCCCGGAGAGAATGATCGCTGCACACCAGGGTTATCCTGATTCAATGCGCCTGAGGACACCATCAGACCAGATGAAGTGCTGTAACTCGGCGAATTCCAGGAACCAATGAAGTAGTTGCCTCTGACACGGACCGCTTTGTTCATCCTGACCTGCATGTTGGTGGACATCCAGAAAATATTCCATGAAGCGTCGGATCCTGAGACAATAGATTCCCCACCGGCAAGCGACGTGCCCTGTCCTCCGTATGCCGCAGACCAAACGGTTAAAGATCCAGGATTGGTGCCAGTTGCGCTTACAGCGCTTCCCTTATGGAACCCACCCAAATAAAAATTGTATGGCGCAAATGTTCCAATACCTGCGGCTGTAACTCCGTCAGCCTGGGCCTGGTCAAATGTTCCAAAGAATCCTTCTTTACCCATCTGAGTTCTATACTCGTAAAGCCAGGTGTAAGTCCCGTCCATCTCGAACTCCCACGCGCAGGCAGGAGCCACGAACAGCGCGACGGAGAGCCCAAGAACGAGGGCGGTGGTTAACAATCTACTATTCTTCATAACCTTCCTCCTTATCAAATCAAAAGGGGACGGAGACGTATCCGTCCAAAATTGGCTGCACAAGTCCTGTACATCTCTAAATCGCAGCCATCGGCCAATGGCGGCATGTTGAGACAAACAAGGACATTTTTCCCTAACAGGATTGATTTGATTATGAGAATACTAATGAATAAATGTCATTGTCAAGACAATTAAATGGCAATGAAAATAATAAGTAAGACAATTTTGTAACATTGCGCGACGGAGCTGAATTACACCATACATTCATGTCGGAATCGGGTTTTCGAGGGTAGGAGATTCATGAGGCCGGCGCGTTTACTAATTATCAACGTGGTAGTGTCGTGGAGGGAATTATGTCATTTCGAGCGTCAAAGCGGCTTAAATCCTAACTATCAGCGCTATAGATTTCTCGCTTCGCTCGAAATGACATAGAGCCAGGGGAAAGGCATGGCGAATCTTGAAGTTCTGCCATCAGGGGTCCGTTCAATGGAAACCCAAGTCACTGAAAATCCATTGCAAGAGACTAAAATGACTCCCATTTTCTAATCCCAGGGGATTCTGATCTTTGATGGTTTCTCGAGGTCTTCCCAGACAATCCCAAATTTGTCCTTAAAAAGCGGACCAAGCCTCTCGAAAAGTCTTCGCCAATGACTTTTTCCCTCTTCCAGCCCTTGCAGGATTTCAGCCGTGTAATCGCCAAGCGAACCCATCTCCTCCTTTGGCAGAAATGACACAGCCCCCAATTTTAATGACCTGTTCATGCTGCGAATATCGGTGGCCTTCGCTGTAAGCATGGCGGCCGGAATGCCTCTGGATGCGCACAATTCGAGAAGTCCGAAACCATTGACCCCCATTATGTCCAGAATAGCCAAATCGTATTTTTCGTTTTCGATCAGGTTTTTTGCGCTTTCATAATCTTTTGCGGTAACAACTTGACATTCCGAAAGCTCTTCGCAGATTACTTCCAACACATCAGGTTCATCATCCACCGCAAGAATTTTCTTGTCTTTCAGAATCGCTGGATTTTGCATGCGCCGTCTCCCAACATTTTTTACCATCTATACAACCAAAGTCTATATCTATAGGGGTTTAGGGCCTATTAACGGATAATCGTCCAGAAAATCACGCCTGAGCCAGTTTTGCCTTTTTACGAGCGATAAACTGAAATAAGCCTATGATCAAAAAAATACCTAAACCCGCAACATCTGTCATCCAACCCGGCTTGATCAACGCCAGCGCCGCAACAAGCATGAAAACCCTCAGAACTGGGCCCAACCTCGCCAACAGCCATCCCTGGACCGCGGCCGCCAAACACAAGGTGCCCAGCAATCCTGTGACAACGGTCATGGCAATGTCCAACCCTGTGGGGGAACCGGCCAAAACCATTGCCGGACCATAGATAAACATAAAGGGAATAACAAATCCAGCGAGAGCGAAACGCATCGATTGCCAGCCAACGTCCCATGGCTTGGCGTTCGCTATCGCCGCTGCGGCGAAAGCCGCAAGCGCCACTGGAGGAGTAAGAGCGGACAGGCACGCGAAATAAAAGATAAAAAGATGAGCGGCAATTGGAATAACCTGAAAATCTTTTACAAGCGCAGGCGCTAAAACCGAAGCTCCAATGGCGTAGGCAGCGGTAGTCGGCATGCCCATGCCCAATATTGCGGCGACGATGGCGGTGAAGACCAGAGCGAGCAAGAGATTCCCCTGGGAATAACTGAAAATGATCATCGCAAATTTCTGACCGAGACCCGTCTGAGTGAGAACCCCGACAATGATACCCGCGGCAGCGCATGTCGCAATGATTTCGATTGCCCCCCTGGCCCCATCAGAGAGAGTCTTTATGATGGAAATGAATCCCATCCGGGTCTCTTTGCGAACCCAACTCGCTATTATCAGAGAAATGATGCCGACCAGAGCGGCCCGGTACGGCGACCACATTAGGACCATCAGGCATACTAGAAGCGTGATCAGCGGTATCAGCAAATAACCCTTGTCAAGTATGACCTTTTTGAAGACCGGCATTTGCTCCTTTGGAATTCCTTTAAGTCCGATGCTTGCGGAATAAAGATCAATCATCCAGTAAGCCGCGTTAAAATATAAAAGAGCTGGGATCAAAGCCGCCAGACAGATTTCTGAATATGGCTTGTTGAGGATTTCGGCCATAAGAAACGCTCCGGCTCCCATTACCGGCGGCACGATCTGGCCACCACTGGAATTCATAGCCTCAATTGCGCCGGCAATTGTGGATCTAAAACCAGAGGCTTTCATCAAAGGGATATTGAAGACACCATCGACAACCACATTGGCTACAGACGATCCGGAAGCGGTTCCGATGAGGGCGCTCGACACTATTGACACTTTGGCCGGCCCGCCACGAGCGCGACCGGCTATGCAACGGGCAAAATCAACGAAAAACTTGCCCGCGCCGGATGCGTCTACAAAGGCGCCAAAAAGAACGAATAAAAAGATGTAATGAGCGGAAGCCTGTATTGGAAGGCTTAAAATGCCGTCCAGGCTGAACAGAAATGTTATTTCACGCTCCCAGGAATATCCTCTATGCTGGAAAAGACCCGGCAAATAGTTACCAAAATGTCCGTACAGAATGAACACGATGGTCAGAATCGCCAACGGTAAGCCGGCCGTTCGCCTGGCCATCTCCCATACGGCTATAACAAAGAGAAGCGAAAAGAAGAAATCCCATGCGTTTGGAACAACGCCAACCCGATAGATCCATTCATCGAAAACAGTGAAAATGTAAACCGTCGGAGCGATCAGCATCAACATGCAAATGTAGTCGATGAAATGCGGCTGATCCTTTCCAAGTCCTTTAGCGGCCGGCACAATGGCAAAAAGCAGCACACCACCCAGAACCACATGCAGAGTGCGAAAGTACCATGGATCAATGGGGTGAATAGTCAGAACCCATATATGAAAAAGGCTCGTTATCAAACCAACAGCGGCGACTATAACTGAGAACGGCTGTTTTAGGGGACGACCTCCGGACACTTCCAGGTCCTTTATGTGCATCTCCTCGAGTTTTTTCTCAACGTCCTTTATGTCGACTGGAGCGAACTCATTAGACATGGGGGATACCCTCTTGAAATTAAAGAGTCCTCAGACCTTCATATAAGGTTGTGACTGATTGATTCGAACGCGTTCACGGACGAACGCCTGTCTCCGAAAACGCAACCTAATTGCCTTTCGAAACCTCTCAAGAAATTCATTTCCTGAGAGGCCCGGTAAATATACCAAATTCAGCGCTATCTATTTGGGAAGAATGTTCTCGGGCAACTTGATACCTTTTTCCTGATAAAATTTCACTGCTCCTGGGTGCAATGGAACCGGGCTGTAAATTACGTTCTCCGGTTTGATCTCAACAGCGGAGTTATGAGCGGCAATCAGTATATCGATATTGCCAAACGTATTTTTAAGGACTTCATACACAAAATCATCCGGAGTGTCCTTATGGACTACCATGAAATTCCAGAGAGTCAGGGTTTCAATATCTTTGTCCTTATTGCTCTTGTATGTGCCTTTGGGTACGATTCCTTTTGCAAAATAGGGATACTTGGCGATGAATTTGTCGCACACATCATCGGGAACACCGTAGACATTAGCGTCATGAGTGGTTTCGACCTCAGTTATGGTGACCCATGGCAATCCTACCGAATTTCCGTTGGCGTCGAGCATGCCGTCTTTAAGCTGTGAATTCAGATCAGATGAACTGGCGTTCACGATTCGTTTGGGTTTAACTCCTGCCGTCTCAATGATCTTTGGCCAGTATGTCGCCGGTGTTCCACCAATGGGACCAACTCCCACGCTTTTGCCTTCAAAATCCTTAATACTTTTGATCCCGGTACCGGCCAGTGAGTACATCTGGAAATAGGTAGTGTATAGCGGAAGTATCGCTCGCTGGTTCTGGTATTTTTTCCCCTTGGCCCATCCTTCTCCAGCCCATCCTTCGGCCGCCGGCGCGTTGGTGATCATTCCGAAATCGAGGCTTTTGTTCTCAATAAGCTGCACATTATGCACGGGGCCACCGGTAGATTCGACGTTACCGGGTATGCCCATCTTGTCATTGAGAAGTTTAGAGAAACCGCCGGCCCAGATAAAGTAAGTTCCACCGATTGGAGCGGCGCCAATGGTAACAGATTTGGGCCAGCCGGCCTTTGTCTGCGCAAATCCCGCTGAACAAAACAGAACTACCGAGATCAAGGCAAGAGACAAACCAAGAGTGCGTTTTCCCATGAAGAACCCCCTTCATATTAGTGATGTCCTTCCGGAATATTTCCGGAGATTTCTTGATTACAATTGCATATAGAAAACCGAGTTTAATTTAACCAACCGGAGTGTCACTGTCAAACAATTGTTTTCGCCGGTGAAACGCTTTTCATGGCGCAATCATCAGCAGAACTATCGAAAGAGGGACTAGAGACAGCAGGGTCGATAAGACTATTGCGGTAGTCGCCAGGTCAATATCACTGTTGAGTTGGGATGACAATATGTAGCCCTGCGGGGATGTCGGCAACGCAAAGTATATCATCGCCACACTAAACGCTGTAGGTGAAACCTGGAAAGTCTTCATCAGCGTGTAACCGACGAGCGGCAACAGAATGAGCTTGAAACCGGCGGCGACAAAGGCTGTTCCCAAATGGTCCCTGGAACTCGCAAACGTCAGACTCCCTCCAATGGAAATGAGGGCGAGTGGTAGAGTAAGCAGCGACGTGAGGCTTAGGGCGTTATCAACGAAACGAGGCAAGGGTATCCCCAGTCCCGAGTAAAAGATTCCCGCCACACAGGCTATAATCAGGGGATTGGACACCGTGGCCTTTAGCATGGTCAGCGTCTTGTGATCTGAGTGACGGTCTTCACCGGAGAACCAAATCATTGTCGAGACCACCAGAACATTAATAAATGGGATCAAAAATCCTATAAGAATCCCAAACTGCCTGGTTCCCTCTGCGCCTAGAACCGACAATACTATCGCCATCCCGATATAAGTGCTGAAACGATAGCAACTCTGGGAAAATGACCCCACTTCATACGGACGCATTCGAATTAGCCCGGCAAAAATCAGGCTCAGCAGAAAAACCACAAAGACAGCGCTCAGGGCGCAAAGGATAAAAGTCCATTCAACGCCGGCCGTTGTCGAGTTATTTCCAATCTTCCAGAAAAGAAGGCACGGGAAAAAAATGTAGTAAATCAATCGATCGGACGTTTTAATGAAGGTGTCGTCGATCCAGCCAATTCGTTTCAGAACGGCGCCGAGTGTAATAATTGCAAATATTGGGAGCAAACTGTTGAGAATTAATAACACGTTGAAACTTGCCTAAATTAATTCTGCCCCTTGAATCTGCGATCTTTGTCCGCATGAAGTACCCTTAGCGGGTTCAACGGCGCTACAGATGTTGACATGCCGTCACAAAGGATCAATCATGTTCGCGGGGATCATTGTGATCACAGATGATGGGGGTTCAAAATTTTGAACCCCTACAAGACGTTTCTCTACATAACCAATACCAACACATAATCCCGAAATCTATTGGGCCCATTGTTAGAGGTTTCAAAATAGGTGTCACTAAATGGTTTCGTAACAATACAGACATTGCTGTTGTCTGGCAACGGAATTATTGGGAGCATGTAATCCGGGGTGATTTGGAATTGTGCCGCATTCGGCAATATGTCCAGGACAATGTCGATCAATGGGAAACAGATTCTCTTCACGATCAGATGAATGAATTTAAAGATCATAATTTATTGGAGAGCATCTTTAGGTGAACAAGATTTTATTTAAGGTTTATGGTGAGAGGCCTACCGACCTTGACACATACGGTCGCATTGCGTTAAATTTGCAAAGATATAGACGGAGGGATGGCCGAGTGGTTTAAGGCGGCGGTCTTGAAAACCGTTGATCCAAAAGATCCGGGGGTTCGAATCCCTCTCCCTCCGCCACTTCCAATTTTTCGTCTGTTGTTTCTACACCCTTCCATATGACGTCTACCGAAGGGAGAAATTTGTTCAGCCTTCGGGATAACCTCTCCTAGATTCGCTTCGTCAAGATGACATAACGTGGCCTCTTTAAGACCAGCCCCCTGAAGTCCCCCTCAAATACATCGACCTTGGGATGGATTCTTTGGTTAACGGGCATCGTTTTAGCGTTATAAATCAACCGTGATTATAAATTGTTATGCTGTATACGAGCGCACAAAATGGGCGCGCCCATTTATGGAATGGGCGCGCCCACAATTGTCTCAGAATGTAATTCTCTCTATGATTTTTCGTAATGACTCGCCCGTCCTCTTGACACTTTTCGACTCAACTTGCCCTTCTTCACAAGAATCTGGAGAAGTCTTTTGGCCTGGTCTTCAGAAATACCACACAGGCTTATAGCATCCTTGCGTGCTATCCTACCGTGGCCTTCAACAAACTCCATGACCAGAGCTTCGTGTTTTAGCGCCGAAATACCGTGGATTCTTACGTAACTCGATGCGTCTCCAAACAACCGATAAAGTTGAGCGCTCAGATGATATATCCGTCCCTTCTTTTCGCCCTTGGCTTCCACAAAGCCACGTTCAACGAGTTTTTCAAGAATCGCCTTCCCTTCGTTAATTCCCTTTTGGAGAATTTCTCCGCCAGATACGGAGTCTATTCGTCTCTCGAAAAATAGTGTGTTAAGAATAATCAGTTCGTCCAAAGTAAGCGGCGTTCCTTTTTTCTCCTGTCCGTAAACAAAAGCAGCGAACTCAAGAGAAGAGCTACCACCTCTCAAAACTACTCGTACCCCTGTATTGTCGCTTCTTGTGTAATCAGGAAGAGGCCGTCCGTAACGAGCCTGTCCTCTGAAAATTTTGTCAACGCCGCGGCCGGTTTGCTCGACTAGGCCGATTCTTCTAAAACCTTCGGCTAATCGGGGATTACGAGGTTTCGGCTCATGAACAAGTATGTTGGAAATTGTAATACCAGGAAGAAAACCCCCAGGATTTGTAATGATCATGTGATCCGGCCACCACTGAACATAAACGGCGCCCAACAAATTGTAATCCCGGTGTAGCAAGGCATTGTTCACGGCTTCCCTGAATCCTTCCGGCGAGTAGTCTGGGACGGGAACACGAACAAACCCTACGAGAATCTCTCGTTCTTCGTTTCTAGTGGAGAAGCGCGACTCTAATTCATTCAGCACTTTCACCACAGGACCGTAGAATACATCATTAACCTTTACATTACCTTCCACATCAAGCGCCTGAAAAAACACCTGATGAGTGGGGATAAGTTCTCTGAGCCTCTCTTCTTTACCAAGAAGTAAAAGTCCTGCAAGATTTGGGACAAGGCCTCCATCCCGACTTTCGACGAGCCTCAATGCCTTCGCCAGATCATCGTCGGCAAGCTCCGTCAACGCCTGGGCGCCTTTGAGTCGGTATATGGTTTGTCGGACTCGTTCAAACTCAAGTGGATCCAAATCATTGAATGAACTTGACTCAATCGTCAGGGCGGACATGTCCAGCATCCCCAGATCAATTCTTCTGGAGCGTTGATCACGAGGGTAGAAGGGAACCGTTTGCGGTTTACCGTCAGGCCCGATTGCTCTCTTAAGTGATTTACCACTCGTGGTGGCGCAGGGTTCCGGATACGGATCGACCTCAATCGTTATTACGGTACCGTCGGGATGTTGGTTTGTCGATACTCGAGTATTGATGTTAGGGACAGTCCTGTTGAAGATAGCCGACTGGAGTTTTAGAGGATCGGTAACACTACCATGCCTCGGATTGGCCCCACTTATTCTTCCATCATCTTCGACCCCTATTAGCAAAACGCCACCGTTGGTGTTCGCCATGGCAACAATTTCCTCAACAATATCCTTGTCGGAGAGCCTTACACGATCCGATTTAAATTCTCGTTCCAGAGACTCCCCCAAATCAACTAATTGCTGCAAACTATCCAAATTGATCATTCGCATACTCTAGAACTTTTGGGTTGGAACAACATCGTCCTATTTTTGATCACGTTAGCCTGTCCTGAAAATCAAACTAAAGTAGATGATTGCCCCAATGCCTCACTGGCCTGACAGTAATCTAATCCGCGCTTGCAGACTCCCGAGAATTGTATTCCTTATAAAACCTGATGAAATAATCCACTCCAGACCACATGGTAAGCGCCAGCGCAATGTAAATCAGGATCGTGCCGATTTCGTTAAAATCGATCGTCAAATAAAAATGATAGTCGTAATGGATCATCAATGGGATTATGGCGGCGAACTGGAAGAAGGCTTTCCACTTTCCGATGCGGCTGGGTTTCAACGTTGAATCCCACGATTTCGTCGTCGCCCGCAATGCGCTGACAGCCACTTCACGGCTGATTATCAACATCACGATCCACGCGTCGACACGATCCAGGGCTATGAGCATTATCAACGCCGATGTCACAAGCACCTTGTCGGCTATGGGGTCCAGAAATCGCCCGAATGAGGACTCAACCTTAAGGCGGCGGGCTATAAAACCGTCGAAAAAATCAGTTAACGAAGCGACGAAGAATATTGCGGCGGCGACCGCCGAAGGGAATCGGCCGGGGAAAAAGAGAAGCACGACTATTGGAGGAACCAGGAGCAGCCTTCCCAAAGTCAGAAAGTTAGGTAAATGTCTTTTCATGATCTCTTTTGAGGGCCTCGGGAAGCCCGTGGCGAACCCGGTTTCTCCCACGGGTAAATTGCCGTGGTCAAACGGTCAACCGGCAGGAAGACTTCGAAAGTTGATCCCTTGCCGGCCTCCGAGGTCACCTTGACCATTCCCTTATGCTCTTCAAGCAGAAGATGCACGTTGCTGAGGCCCATGCCGGCGCCCGTTGTTTTAGAAGTGAAAAATGGATTGAAGATCTCTGAAATATCGTCAGAATGTATCCCGACGCCATTGTCGACAAAAGCCAAGGATACTCCAGTTTTTGAATTCCTTACCGTAACCTTCAGTCTGCCCCCGTTCGGCATGGCTTCATAAGCATTTCGAATAAGGTGAAAGAAAACCTCTTCAATTGCAACGGGGTCGATATTCAATTCCGGGAGGCTCCCATCGACGTCCATCACAAAGTGGATCTTTTTGACGAGACTTTCAGGGAACGTTTGAACAACTTTATCTCTCGCCCGTTCAAGCAGCGGGATCAAATTGGTCTTCACAAAGTTGAACTTGTAAAATTTCGAATACTCAACATATTCTTCAATATCTTTGACCATTTTCTCAAGACGCGCCACATCGTTTATGATGACCTCGGTGTACCTTGAAGTTATGGAGTCTTTTTCGGCCATGCTGTGGAGCCTCAGGGCAAAGCCACCCAGGGAAGTCAGGCAGTTCCTAACCTCATGGGCCACCCCTTCAACCACCTTGCCCAACGCGGCAAGTTTTTCGGATTTTTTAAGCTGTTGCTCAACTTCGTACAGCCTGGTTAATTCCGTCACCACGACAACGATGCCTTGGGCGCGATTTTTTTCCTTTATTATCGATGTTGAAAGATAACCGGGGAAAGTGGTGTTGTCTTTTTTTCTGAAATGGAATTCTCCTTCGACCCTGCCGTCCTTCAACGTATCTTTAACCAGGTCCCGGTTCAGCAAGGTTCGAGCGTCGCCCCTCACGAGAAAATGTATGTCCCTGTCTTTAAGTTCCTCGAAGGTGTACCCCCAGAGATTAGAGGCCGCACGGTTGATGGACTGAATCCTGCCTCCAGCGTCAGTGGTTATAAGGGCTTCGTTGATAATCGTGGTGAGGTGGGCAAGATACTTCTCGCCCCTGTGTATCTGATTCTTGAGGCGCATGTTTTCTTCAACAAAGCGCCGGTTTTCAAGAAGACTCTCCACCAGTTCAACCGCTGCCTCGGGCGCAAATGGTTTCGTGAGAAAATCATCGGCCCCCATTTTCATCGCTTTAACGCCAATCTGCGGATTGGCGGCGGATGACATGAGAACTACTATCGTTCGGGGGAGTTTTTCCTTTGCAAATCTCAGAGCGTCAAATCCATCGATTTTTGGCATGTGGACATCAATTAAAGCTACCTCCGGCGTTTCCTTGAGGAAAACGTCCTTTCCCTCGGAACCGTCAAATGCCTGGACCACCTCAAACCCATGCTCTTCAAAAACATCCCGGAGCATGTTGTTAAGGATCAGAGAGTCCTCCGCTATTAGTATTTTGGGGCTTGCGTTCCTTGATCCCATCTCGTCCAGCCTAAATCAACTCCTGTCTAAAAAACGTTTCTGACATTCATCCGAGCAGAAATAATAATGCTTTCCCTTGATCGTCGTACGCCTGGATTCCCATGCGAGCACGTATTTCCCGCAAACCGGGTCTTTTGCCATTTCGTTTATATCATGCTTCCGCACGCCCCGATCCAGCTTCTCGCCGGCCGATCTTGAACCAAGCGCCTTGATGGCCCAGCTCAGGATCCTGTACCCAACGTAAATCCATATAATTGTAATGAGTATTTTAATCAAATAGATGTTCCTGTTTAAGATCAACAGCCTTGAACAGCCTGACATCCTGAACATCCTGCCGGTCAAGTCTCTCCAGCATTCGCCTGAGGGTCAAGTTCAGCCCCGGATGGACGACATCCGGGGCAATTTCGACCAGCGGGACCAGCACAAAAGCCCGGCTTTCCATCCGGGGATGCGGGATTTCAAGCCCGTGCGCCAAAAACCGTCTGCCGCCAAACAACAGTAGATCAAGGTCTATTTTTCGTGACCGATCACTTCGATGCTGTCGATGCTTTCCAAGCGAACGTTCAATTTTTCTAAGATCATTCATCAATTCAAGGGGAGTCAGTTCAGTTTTCAACTCCACCGCCGCATTCAAAAAGTCCGGTCCATCATCCACAAGACCCACCGGAGGGGTCCTATAAATACTTGAAACCTTCGTGAGCGACACACGGGGAAGATCCCAGATCTTTTTGAGCGCCGCGTTCAGCGTGGCTTCAGGATCTCCCAGGTTCGCTCCAAGACCTACGTATGCGACCGACAGCATGAAGCCCAGCCCTCTACCCTGTTCACGAGTGACCCTAAGCTCTCGATCCGAACTTCGACCGTGTCGCCGTCGCACATCGGGCCAATGCCTGAAGTTGTTCCAGTCGCTATAACGTCCCCTGGGAACAGTGTCATTACGCCTGATATGAACTCGACCAGTTTAAACGGGTTAAATATCAGGTTGGAAGTTCTCGATGACTGCTTCGATTGGCCATTTAGCAACAAGTCTATCTTCAGGTCAAAGGGATCAAGTTCCGTCTCAATCCAGGGGCCCAAAGGACAGAAGGTGTCAAACCCCTTGGCCCTGGTCCACTGACCGTCTTTGTTCTGGAGGTCCCGGGCGGTCACATCATTGAGGCATGTGTACCCGAGGATAAATTTACCGGCGTCTTTTTCGGAAACTCCTTTGGCCTCAATGCCGATCACGATCGCAAGTTCAGCCTCGTAGTCAACACGGGCGCTCTGACGAGGCATGATTATGGTGTCTCCGGGACCGATAACGCTCGAAGAAGGCTTCAGAAACAGCAAAGGCTCTTCCGGAAGTTTCATGTTTAGTTCTTCGGCGTGGTCACGATAATTGAGACCCACGGCCACTATCTTCGAAGGCTCACATGGGGCAAGCAGCCTTGCTTCGGAGAGCCCAATCGGGCCACTGGCGGCGTCTGGACCACCCGGCCTGATTTCATTGTCCTGAAGTGTTCCGGAAAAGATCCCCTTGTCGGTTTGAAATCGCACCAGCTTCATTTTGCCGCCCTCAACCCGAGGACATCCCGCATGTCATAGAGGCCCGCAGGTTGTATCACAAGCCAGAGAGCGGCCTGGACAGCCCCTTTGGCCAATGCGTCCCTGCTGTGGGCTTTATGAGTCAGCTCAATTCTCTCTCCATTGGTCGCAAACATTACAGTGTGTTCGCCGACTATGTCGCCTGCTCGAACGGCCATTATCCCTATTTCTTTTGGCTTTCTGGCGCCGACGATACCCTGGCGTCCGTATACGCCGACTTCTGAGAGATTTCTCTTCAGCTTTGCCGCGATAATCTCGGCCAGCTTGACCGCTGTTCCGCTCGGAGCGTCTTTCTTAAGGTTGTGATGGGATTCCATTATTTCGATATCATAGTCGTCACCGATCACTGACGCCACCTGTTCAACAAGATTGAACAGAAGATTGACTCCCAGACTCATGTTTGGGGCCATCAGACACCTGATCTTCGATCCGGCTTCGGCTACTATGGTCTTCTGATCTTCAGACAATCCCGTAGTGCCTATAACTATGGCCTTGCCCGCCCTGGAGGCTTCTTCAACATTTCTTACCGTGGCGGCCGGGGAGGAAAAGTCTATAATGACGTCACAGGTCTTAATCGCCGACTCACAGTCATCAGTGACCCGCACACCCAGTGACCCTATGCCCGCCAATTCTCCGGCGTCCTTTCCGATAGTCGGGTTTCCGGGCGCCTCCAGGGCCCCAGAGATCTCTATTGAATCGTTTTCGTGGGCCAGGGCGATTATCCTTTTTCCCATTCGCCCCGCTGCGCCGCTTACCAGGACCTTAATCATCTTTTCTCCTGAACTATATCAAGTTGAGTTTGCTCAAAACATTCCTGATCTTTTCCAGACTGGCGCTCGCCGGAGGACAAAGAGGCAACCTGAATTCAGGCTCGATCTTTCCCATGAGGCCAAGAGCGGCTTTTATAGGTATCGGGTTGGTTTCCACGAACATTGCCTGGCAAAGTTCAAAAATTTCGAAGTGTATCGCCCTCGCCTTGTCTATTTCTCCGGCCAACATGTGTCTCACGAGGGCGGACATTTTGTCCGGTATGATGTTCGTGACAACTGAAATGACGCCCTTTCCGCCCAGCGCCATGAGAGGAAAAGTCATCTGGTCGTCCCCGGAGAGCACGTCGAAATCAGGACCGCAAAGCCTAATGACTTCACTCATCTGTAGTATGGACCCTGACGCCTCTTTTACTCCAACAATATTGGGCAGCCGGGAAAGCTTTTCCATAGTCGAATTCTCGATGTTGACACCGGTGCGTCCCTGAATGTTGTAAAGCACCAGCGGTATGTCAACGGCTTCGGCTATCGCCTTAAAATGCCTGTAAAGGCCTTCCTGCGTCGGCTTATTGTAATATGGGGAAACCAGAAGCGCAGCGTCCACTCCGACTTTTTTCGCGTGCCTCGTTAATGATATCGCTTCTTCCGTGCTGTTCGACCCTGTGCCGGCTATAATCCTGACCTGACCCGCAACCTCTTTCACCGTCATTTCAACTACACGGTTGTGTTCTTCGTGGGACAGTGTGGGAGATTCACCAGTGGTCCCGCAGGGAACGAAACCGCTGACTCCACCATCCAGACCAAAACGAATCAGGCCTTTGAAAGCTTTTTCATCAACCTGACCGTCTTTGAATGGCGTTACTATCGCCGTGAACGCTCCAGAAAACATTACTCGCTCCTTTTATTTAGCCTCGAGAATATAACCGGGGATGATCTCTCCCCTGATCAGATCTTCATAGTTTTCTCTCTGTCTAATTAAATAGTAGTTCGACTGGTCAACCAAAACCTCGGCCGAACGCGGTCTTGAATTATAATTGGACGACATGGAAAAACCATAGGCCCCGGAAGACATCACAGCAAGTAATTCTCCGGGATCAGGATCGTCCATTTCGCGACTTCTGGCAAGAAAATCGCCTGACTCACAGATGGGGCCAACGACATCAGCGACAATTTTCCTGGTAGGCCCATCATCTTTCGCTACTTTTATGATTGAGTGATAGGCCTTGTAAAGGCTTGGTCGCATCAGGTCATTCATGGCCGCGTCCACAATAACGAAGTTTTTGTCCGAACTCTGTTTTTTGTAAAGGACCTGTGTAGCCATTATTCCGGCGTTGCCAACCAGGACTCTCCCCGGTTCCATGATCAGCGAAACACTCATGTCTGAAACAAGATCAAGCACCGCTGCGCCATAATCCCCTGGGGCCGGAGGCGTCTCCTGATCGTAAGGAATACCCAGACCACCGCCGACATCAAGGTACCTGATTTCAACGCCGCCGTCTCTAAGCTTCCTCAATAGTTTTCTAAGTATGGACACCGCCTCGAGAAAAGGGGCCAGTTCGGTCAACTGACTGCCTATGTGGCAGTCAAGCCCAACAGGATCAATCCCCTCAAGCCTGTCGGCCTGCATATAGATGTCCAGGGCCTGTTCAATGGGGACCCCAAACTTGTTTGATTTAAGTCCGGTCGAAATATATGGATGAGTGAGAGGATCCACGTTGGGGTTTACACGAAGGGCTACCCGAGCCTTTTTTCCTTTAGCCGAGGCCCTCTGATTTAGAAGCTGAAGTTCTTCTTCCGACTCCACATTAAACATCAATATGTCTGCGTCCAGAGCGAGATCCATTTCAGCGGCTTTTTTCCCTACGCCTGAATAAACTATTTTCTGGGAGGATATCCCAGCGCGAAGGGCCCTGAAAAGCTCGCCTCCGGAAACTATGTCCACACCCCCGCCAAGATTGGAGAAAATCCTCAGTATGGCAAGGTTTGAACAAGCTTTCATTGAAAAGCATATCAAATGGGGGACGTTGGAAAACGGCTCCTCAAATATTTTGAAATGTCTCTCGAGTGTACCGCGACTGTAAATGAAGATTGGGGTCCCAAATTCCTCAACTATTCTCCGTACCGGGACCTGCTCGCAGTATAGTTCGCCATTCTTGTAACTGAAATGATGCATTTCGGATTATCCTGAATTAAAAATTGTATCTCAATGCTTCCGACGCTGTCCTTGCTGATTCTTCGCCAGGGCGGTTTTTTGCAAACGCTGTCACAGCGTACCGGTAAACTCGACCTTTAATAGCCTTAGTATCCAGCAACCAGGGTGTTTTGAGCGGTTCCGGATTCACCTTTTGAAAAACTTCGCCGGATTCGGACCTGTATACATTGTAAAATGTATCTTCATTCTCGATCTTGACCGGATTCCAGTAAACTCTTACTCCCTCGCGCGTCATGGCGACATTAACATTTTCAGGCGCTCCCCAGTATAAACTGGGAGCCACAGCTTCGGACTCGACCGAAGGTACGGATTTCAATATAGTCCCTCTGGCGGATTTGACGGACCGTACCACATAAAAATACTTGGTATTCTTCGTCACGTCCTTGTCGACAAACCAGGGTTCCCTGCGCGAGGCGCTACCAATTTCCTTCATTTTCGATACATCTTTTTCCGTTCCTCTGAGAATCTGGTATCGATCTATTTTTTCTTCCTCGGGTATCTTCCATTGAAGCCTTATGTGACCTTCTTCCGGTTTTGCCGTCAGGTTGGTCGGCGCAGGAGGAGGAGCGTCGAAAAAAACTTCCAGAGCGTTACCGATGGGGCTCTCACGACCCCTCAGGTTGTATGCGGTCACATCGTATGAATAGATCTTTCCCGGCGAAACGTCCCGATCCTGGAAGATCACCTCATTGTCCCTGATCGTGGCGTTGGAAGGCGCCTGAAAATCTATGTTCGCGAACAACTCTCTCTTGTCCCGACAATCCACACAGTCCTCATCCAAATCTCTGGACCCTCTGTAAACCTTGAATCCCGACAGGTCCGTCAATGATGAACCGTCCGTATTCGATGACGGTACCGCCCATTTGAGCACGATCTCGTCGGGAAAAACATCCGCATTGATGATTCTGATTTCCGCTGGAATCCGTGCGACCGCGGGTCTCGGGCTGGTCTTGTAACCGCATGAAAAGACAGAAATAGTAACAACCGCAAAAAGAATCGCAATTACGAGCTTATTCAAGATCTCCTGACGTTTATCCTTTAGTCGGCCTCGCTGTTCAAATAACCGCTGCGCCGGAGAAAGTCCTCTCCCTCTTCTATCTGCCGAATCACGCTTCTCTTGCCTGTGGCGCCCTCCTGACATCTTGATTCGACCATTTCTTCCGGGGTCGGAGGATTAAATCTCTTGTTGGTCGGTTCTCCCCTAATAATTGCCCCTACACTGGCGTGCGCTTCCCTGAAGGGAATCCCCTGTCGCGCCATAGCGTCGGCAACATCCGTAGCGGCCAGATATGGCGCTGAAGCGGCTTCCAGCATTATCGCCGCGTTGAATTTGATTCCTCCCACCAGGCCTGACATTACTCTAAGACTCGCAAGCGTAGTGTCAAGCGAATCGAAAACCGGTTCCTTGTCCTCCTGGAGGTCCTTGTTGTATGTAAGGGGCAATCCCTTGAGGATGGTGAGCAATGTAATCAGATCACCATAAACACGCCCGGTCTTGGCCCTGATCAACTCACACGCGTCCGGGTTTTTTTTCTGAGGCATAATGCTTGAACCCGAACAATAAGCGTCCGGTAGTTCAATAAAACCGAATTCCGATGTGGACCATATTATAAGTTCTTCCGACAAACGTGACAGATGGGTCATGACCAGGGAACAATTGAAAATGAACTCCGCTACAAAATCCCTGTCCGACACAGCGTCCATGGAATTTCGGCTCAAACCGGCAAATTTCAATGATTCAGCGACCATCTTCCTGTCAATTGGGAAGGTGACCCCGGCAAGGGCCGCCGAACCAAGAGGCATAACATCTATCCGTTTGTCCGAGTCCACAAAACGTTCCCAGTCGCGACGGAACATCTCAAAATAGGCCATGAGATGCTGCGAGAGCCTTACGGGCTGGGCCCTCTGCAAATGCGTATAACCAGGAAAGATAAGATCAATATGGTTTCTGGCCTTTTCAATCAAGGCCCAGTTCAAACCCAGCAAAACCTTTTTTATGAGAACTGACTGATTCTTCAGAAACAATCTGAGGTCCAGAGCGATTTGATCATTCCTGCTCCTCGCAGTATGCAGCCTCCCCGAAACTTCCCCTATTTTATTTTTCAGGGCTTCTTCAATGTTTATGTGTACATCTTCCAGATCTTCCCTGAATTCGATTCGGCCTTTTTCGAAATCGTCAAGGACAGAGCGGAGACCTTCTTCAATCCTGTCTGCGTCATCAGTGGGTATTATCTTCTGGGCCCCAAGCATCCGGACATGGGCAATACTTCCCTGGATATCCTCCCTGAACAATCGGCGGTCAAATCCGATGGAGGCGTTAAACCCGGCAAAAAGGGGGTCCATACCCTCTGAAAACCTCCCTTTTCTGATACCTGAGGAATCGGTCGTCGCAGCCGTTTCTGTTTGTTGTTCTTCCATCATTTTCTGATACTGTCTCGGGCTATCGTTTGCCGGATTTTCCCATAAGAGATCCGATTCGAAGCCTTAGGGCGTTGAGCCTGATAAAACCTTCAGCGTCGGCCTGGGAATAAACATCGTCCTCTTCAAATGTCGCAAACCTCTCATCATAGAGGGAGTTTTCGGATTTTCTTCCTGTGACTGTCACTCCACCCTTGTAAATTCTCAGCCTGACCTCACCGGAAACCACCAAAGCGGCTTCGTCTATGGCCTTTTGAAGCATCTTTCGCTCCGGGGAAAACCAGTAGCCATTGTAAACCAGCCCCGCATACCGCGGGATCCATTCGTCCTTAAGCCTCGTGACTTCGCGATCAAGCGTGATCGATTCGATAGCGCGTCTCGCCGCATGTATCACGGTTCCACCCGGAGTTTCGTAAACACCTCGGCTTTTCATGCCGACATAACGGTTCTCAACCAGATCCACGCGTCCCACTCCATGTCTGCCGGCGAGCCTGTTAAGATGATCCAACAAGTTTGCGGGTGTCATTAGAGTTCCATTCACCGCTACCGGGTCGCCGGCCTCGAACCTAATGACAACATTCTCCGGTTTGTCCGGGGCTTTCCTTGGATCAACGGTCAAGATGAACATATCCGCAGGGGGTTCAGCCCAGGGATCTTCGAGAATCCCTCCTTCAAAACTCAGGTGCAGCAGGTTTCTGTCCATGCTGTATGGTTTTTCAGCAGTTGAAGTTACCGGGATCTTGCGACTTTTCGCGTAGTCGATGAGTTCGGACCGGGACTTGAAATTCCAGGTTCTCCAAGGGGCTATGACCTTTATCGAGGGATCAATCGAGTAGTAAGTCAGTTCAAACCGTACCTGGTCATTTCCCTTGCCTGTGGCTCCGTGGCTAACAGCGTCGGCGTTCTCTTTTTCAGCGATTTCCATCTGCGCCTTGGCTATGCAGGGCCTGGCTATCGAGGTCCCCAGAAGATACGCGCCTTCGTAAACAGCATTGGCCCGAAACATCGGAAAAACAAAATTTGTTACGAAATCTTCCTTGAGATCAACGACATATAAGGATTCAGCTCCCGTGGCCTCAGCCTTCTCTTCAAGAGAATCAAGCTCTTCTCCCTGTCCAAGATCTGCGGCGAAAGCTACGACCGGGCATTCATAAGTTTCCACAAGCCACTTCAGGATTACTGATGTGTCAAGTCCTCCGGAGTAAGCCAGAACTATTTTTTTTACATCCTTACTTTTCAATTTTCCTCCAGAAACAATTCATACTCACTTCATGATACCCTTTCAGTGACTCAATAGTAATTCTAGAAGGGCTTTTTGGACATGCAGCCTGTTCTCGGCCTCCTCCCATACGAGTGAATCCTTGGATTCGAGCAATTCCTCAGAAATCTCCTCGCCGCGATGGGCCGGCAGACAATGAAGAATATAATAAGGCTTTGCCGCATGTTCAAGAATCTCGGAGTTCAACTGAAAACCCTGAAAGGCTTCCTGACGGGCCAACGTTTCTCCCTCCTGTCCCATCGAGGCCCACACGTCAGTTGATATAGCCTGCGCCCCTGTGATTGCGTCAACAGGATCACGCGTCAGCCTCACATTGTCCCTGTCAATTGGAACCACTGGATCGTATCCTTTCGGACACGCCAGGACGAGAGAAAAACCAAGTTTCTGGGCAGCGTAAATCCAGGAATTCGCTACGTTGTTTCCATCTCCTACCCATGACGCTTTCATGTTCATGATATCCAGCCCGACCTCTCTTAGTGTGAGAAGATCGCCGAGTATCTGGCAGGGATGGGACCTGTCCGTCAACGCGTTTATTATCGGTATACCGGACCAGCGAGCAAACTCTTCAATTATTTCCTGGCCAAAAGTCCTGACAACAATTGCGTCGAGATACCTCGAAAGGACACGGGCAGTGTCACGAATAGGTTCTCCACGGCCAAGCTGTATGTCACGGGAATTAAGAAAAATCGCGTGACCACCCAACTGTTGAATACCCACATCGAAAGAAACCCTTGTCCGGGTTGACGGCTTGTCAAACAGGAGTCCTACACTCTTGCCTTTAAGGGGCTCCGCCGGGCCTTTGCCGGGTTCGCCTCTCTTCATGGCCTCGGCCCTGTCAATAACATCCATGATGTCTTGTTTCGAAAAATCATTCATGCTTAGGAAATGTCTAATGTGTTCCATTTCGCTATTCCATTATCTTTGCCAATGAGGCTTCCAGAATTGTTATCATCTCTTCAATTTCTTGACCTGAGATTATCAGCGGCGGTAAAAAACGAATAACCGTATCAGATGTGCAGTTTACAAGGACCCCACTATTTCTCATCATCGTTACAAGGTCAGCGCCCGGAATATTTAGTTCGATGGCCTGCATGAGTCCCATTCCTCTGACCAGTCTCACAACGCTGTATTTCGGGGCCACGTCTTCAAGCCGGGATCTGAGATAACCACTCATGATCCTTACCCTGTCCAGGAACCCCGGCGACAGGATTTCCGTCAACACCGCAACACCAGCGGCTGATGAGAGAGGATTGCCTCCGAACGTCGTAGCGTGATTTCCCGGTTTGAATGAGTCAGCCACTCGGTCTGTAGCCAATAGGGCGCCAATAGGGACCCCTCCGGCCAGTCCTTTTGCCAGCGTCATTATGTCCGGCTCAATACCGAAGTTTTCATACGCGAACAACTTTCCTGTCCTGCCCATTCCGGTCTGCACTTCATCGAGTATGAGCAATATTCCCTTGTCATCGCAGAGTTTTCTGACCTTAAGCAAATATTCGGGAGGTGGAATCTGGATTCCGCCCTCACCCTGAATTGGCTCGATCATAATAGCCGCTGTCTCGGGATTGATTGAACGCTCTAATGACTCGTAATCCCCAAAGGGCACATGAGAAAAACCCTGTGTGTGAGGTTCAAAACCATCCCGGTATTTGGTCTGGCCTGTTGCGGCAAGAGTTGCGAGCGTCCTGCCGTGAAAGGAATTTTTCATAGTAATGATGTGATACCGTTCGTGTTCTCCCCTGTCATGAAAGAACTTTCGAGAGAGTTTTATAGCTCCCTCGTTGGCCTCAGCCCCGGAATTGCAGAAAAACGCCTTGTCGGCGAAAGAATTTTCCGTCAGCAGTCTTGCGAGTTCTATCTGAGGCTGTATATGGAAAAGATTTGAAACGTGTATGAGTTTTCCCGCCTGTTCGCAAATAGCTTTCACCAGGACTGGGTGTGCATGTCCAAGGGGGCATGCGGCGAGTCCTCCAACAAAATCCAGGTATTCTTTGCCTGCGCTGTCCTTAACATGCGCTCCTTTCCCTTCAACAAGCATGATGGGAGAGCGACCATAGGTGTTAAAAACATATTCCTTGTTGGAAGAAATAAAATCCATTGTTTCTGTTGTCATTTGGGTCTCTCGGTTTGCCTGACATGATGATAGTACCGCTTGGGTGTTAGGGTTGAATCTGAGTCAGAACCAATTAATTTGGCCGCGGGAATTACCATGGAAAACATGACCGGTTTTTATAGCCCCGGGGCTTTTTCTCGAACTATTTCAGTGCCTATACCCTCATCTGTGAGAATCTCGAGCAGAAGCGCATGTGGGACCCTGCCGTCAATTATGTGCGCTTTTGGAACTCCGCCTCTGATCGCAGACAGACAACACTTTATTTTGGGAATCATGCCGCCTGAAATAGATTCATTCTCTATAAGGGTTTCAGCGCCTTCCTCTGATAAGCTTGAAATAAGCCTGCCGGCGGAATCCAGGACTCCAGGGACATCTGTGAGCAATATAAATTTTTCCGCCTTTAGCGCCGCCGCCATGGCGCCTGCAGCGGTATCGGCGTTGATGTTATACGGTTTTTCCTGGGGCCCTGCGCCCACAGGGGCGACAACAGGAATGAATCCTCTATCTTCAAGGGCAGAGATCAGGTCGGGATTGATTCGTTCAACTTCGCCAACCAGCCCCAGGTCTTCATCTGTATCGGCAAGCCTGGCGGGCCTCGCTTTTTTGGCCTTGATGAGTCCTCCGTCTCGACCGGAGACGCCAACAGCCTTTCCACCATAGGAATTGATGAGAGAAACCACATCCTTGTTGACTTTGGCTACAAGAACCATCTCCACCACATCCATGGTCTCTTCGTCAGTGACTCGGAGTCCTTTGACAAAACGGCTTTCCTTACCGAGTTTCTTCAGTAGGGCCCCTATCTGGGGACCGCCTCCATGAACTATAGTCGGTCTAACCCCTATAAAACTCAATAGAGCGACATCTTCAGCGAAATCTCTCTTGAGTGATTCGTTCGTCATAGCGCTTCCGCCGTACTTTATAAGGATGCGCTTTCCCCGAAAGTTTCTGATGTATGGGAGGGCCTCCGCAAGTATGCCTGCCCTGGTAGCCGGAGTGATGGCGTCTGTATTATTATGGTTTATCATTTAATGGCCTTCGGTTAGTAACGAATCCTTAACCACGGTTTAATCCGGGTAATGTTTTTGCAGCGTTACTTTCAGCCAGTCAAAGGCGTACCAAAATTTCTATTTTAACATGAATCTTTTCATTTTGATAACTAAAATTATAGAATCAGGAGTCTTTGACCGCCTCAACTATCATTTGATGTCCTAATTTCGAGAATCGAGCTGTTTCGTCGATCAACTTCCGAAATGGCGCAAGTGGATGGCCTCGATTATTAATTTCTCTCTCAGGGTGATACAGCTTTTTTCGAAGATTGAAGGACCTTGTCCTTATAGAGATTCTCCGGAAGCCTACTGATTTCAACAGCTTTGTAATCGTTACCGGATCAAAAAGAATTATGTGATCTGAACCATTTAGATAGACCCATTCGGGACCGTTAACAATCCGGGAAAGAGAGTTAAAGTTAGTGGTTGCCAACCGCAGGAATCCCCCCGGCCGTAAACTGCCGTAAACTCTCTTCATACATTGAACAGGAGATTCGAGGTGTTCTACGACATCCCAGACTCTTACGGCGTCGAAGGTTTCCCTTTCAACGACAAAATCTTCCGCCGACGAAACGATGATGTTTTTGACGCCTTTCTTATTGAGATTGGAAATCGCGTCCCGGTTGATTTCTACGGCCCATGTCTTCCACCCCAGGTCCCTGGCTACACTGAGGAACCATCCTCTTCCCGCTCCTATTTCGAGAATTCTGTTCAGCTTTCTGTATGTCGTAAATATAGCTAATTCCCGGCAGATCCGACTGATCTGCGCAGAAGAAATCTGATCTTCACCCATGGAACCGGTCCCTGAAATTCTCTGAAAGTCCCTGTGCGCCTTCAACCTCGGGTTCACATAAACAAGCCCGCAATTCTTGCAACGAACGTGACAAAAACCTTCCTTTTCAAAGAGAAGCTCTGTTTCCGTATAACCGCAGAGGTCGCAGGCCACTTCGATCTTTTCATTGATCTTGGGATATTTTGATTCCGACGTCACATGGAACTCCAAGGATTTGTCACCATGACTTTTCTAAAATATTTGAGTTATCACAGATTATCAACAGATTATGACGCCATTGGCGTGTGAGCCGCCTTGATTAGTTGGGTGAACCGTGATAATGACCCTAAAACAATATATTAGTATTTTCCAGGAGCTTAGATTTGGAGCTTAAAGCAATTGCTGATTTCCTCTTTGAAGTTGGGATGCTTAAGCGCACTCCTCGTTCCGGATTTCAATTCCTTGGAACTGGCAAGGAAACCGTTGCCGAACACAGCCTTCGTTGCGCGGTCATCGGTTATACGCTTTCCAGAATGTCCGGCGCCGGAGACACCGCAAAGGTTGTTCTGATGTGTCTTTTTCATGATCTGGTGGAGGCGAGGACCGGCGATCTCAATTATGTGAACAAGAGATACGTGACAGCGGATGAGGACGCTGCGGTCAGAGATATGACGGCAAACCTGCCTTTCGGTGAAGAAATAAGATCGCTCACTCATGAATTTAATGAAAAGGCGTCTTTGGAATCTCATTTGGCTAATGACGCGGACCAGATTGAGATGATTCTTCAGCTTAAAGAACTGGGAGACCTCGGAAATCCGTATTCGGGAGAATGGATATCCACCGCTACGAAGAGACTACGGACAGATGAGGGCAGTCGCCTCGCACGTAGTATAATGAACACCGACTTCTCAGCGTGGTGGTTCAAGGATAAGGATGATGATTGGTGGATACACGCTGTCAAAACAGAGTTGAGTGAAAAATAGCCGGGTGTGTTGGCTTTCGATTTCATTAATGGTTTTTCAACCTGAATCAACACTGGAGAAAAATCTCAAAGGCGGTGGAGATGTGATACGCCGAAAAAACCCAATTTTGGCTTTGGCGTCATTATCAGGGATTCTTTGCTTAAGTCTGACCTTGCTTTTCATTGGCGGCCCAGTTTCCTGTCAAGCTCAGGGCCTGACAATAAACACCGACGAATGGCCGCCGAGCGGGGCTAAGGCCTCAGGAGCCGGTGACGCCGCCACTCGGTTTTCCAACTCGTCCGGACGCCTGCTTAGGTCATCAGAAGATTCCAAGCACAAATATCAGTGGCTTTTCAAACAACCCCAGCAGCAGGAGACCGACACCGAGATTAGCAGGACCAGGCTTCTGGAAAAGTTTGATAAAGAGGTCAGAGAGGCTAGAAGGTTGTACCTGTCGGGAGAAGTTGAAAACGCGGTACTCAAGTATAGAAACGCCATTGATCAGTTCGAGTACATTCTCGAAGATACGCCTCCATCACATCCACTATTGAAAGATCTCGAAGAAAGATTTTCGATATTTGAAGAAATCACTACAAAAATTCTTGGTCCTGTGAGTTCTGATATCAAGGAAGAAGATTCCCCCAGACTATTCCATTTGATGGAGAAAAGGAGGCTCGCCCGCCGTGGGCTAGCTCTAAAAAAGGCTGGCGCTATTCAGCCTTTCGATGTGCCTGAAATCCTTTCGAACAGAGAATACGATATTCTCAACCAACTCATCAGCTTAAAGGAAGAGAAGGTTGAAGAGCCCACACGAATAAATGAAGATGAATTGAGAAACGAATTGCTTGGAATCAGGCGTGAAATTCAAAAAACAGCTCCGAACTGGATGCTGTTTCGCAAAGGGATTCCTGTAACTCTTGGTGAGATACAAAACGAAACCTTAGCTCCTCACGAAATGATAATGGACTTCAACCTCATGACGGACAGAGCTTTGGTTGGCATGATATCCAAAGAGAAAGCCATTTACTCGCAGGCCCCAGTCTCCAGAACTGAAATAGACAAAGCCGTACACAATCTTCAGGAAAAACTGAGAGAATATTCGACGGGTGATCAGTCAACATTTATGGGGCATGCCTGGAAAGAGCCTTGTCGAAGGGTATACAGGCACCTTATAGGGAAAATACCCGCTCTTCCCAAGGACAAGACCACACTGCTGGTAATTCCGGACCGGTCCCTATGGTACATTCCTTTCTCTCTCATGCTGGACTCCGAGGACAGACCGTTTGGACAGGATCGACTGATAACCATGATTCCTTCCGCGGACATACTCAAAGGAGTCAGATTCAAAGTCGATAAGAAACCGAAAAACAACCCTCAAAATGACCTACTCGTCTTTGAATCCATTCCGTGGGTATCCGAAGAGAGCCTGCGAGAGACATCATCCCCGGAAAAATCCACAAAGAAATCAGCCAGTAAACTCACCGAAGGGGAAAAGATCGAAAAGCTGATACTGATGAACAGTGTCTACCCAAGGCCTTCTGATATTGTTGTGGGGGTTCAGAAAATATTCAAAAATTTCGAAGTGTTTGTAGGACCTACGGCCACTGTGGACAGATTCCTGGAAGCGAAACCACGTTCCGAGATCCTGGCCATACTTGCCGTGCCTTTGGGGGTTCAGGACACCGTTTCTGGCGAAACCCAACCCAAATTCTTCTTTTCTCCTGACAAAACAGGTGAAAGGCGTTTCCTTGTGAAGGATCTGTTCTCAGTTCCCATGTCAAACGGACTGACACTTCTGCCAATTTCCTGGTTTGAGATTAAAGATCCTGAAAATTTAAACGGAGAAGGTCCGTTGCTGCTTAATCTGGCCCTTCTTTATTCGGGCTCAAAGCTGACTCTCATAAATTATTCGGACCCTAACTGGGGAGCCGAACAACCTTTCCTTTCTACGATCCTGAAGAAAATGGCGGCAAAGGAGTCCCCAAGTCAAGCCTTAGCGGACGTTCCACGAGAGCTTCCTGCGGGGATGGATTCCTCATTCAGCGGGAAACCACCTTCCTGGTCCGGCTGGATCCTTCTCGGCGATCCTGGAAAGTGATTTTAGATGATGGGTTTCACAGATTGGCAGACACTACCGTCGCGCATTGAAGATCGAAAATAGTTCCGCAGAATCAAGAGTTCGCAGCGCTAGCCGCCAATCTTCTCGAAAGTCTGGATATCGATCTTGAAGCGGTGTTCTTGTGGAAAATCCCCTTGGTCACGCCTTTGTTTAGTAATGACGTTGTTGCGTTTAACAGATTGGAGGCGTCATCTGTCTTTTCTTCAACCGCTTTGAGGTATTTCTTCACGGCTGTTTTCACTTTTGATTTATAGGACATATTTCTAAGGCGTTTTTTCTCGTTTTGCCTCATTCTCTTCAAAGCCGACGGATGATTAGCCATTAATAGCTCCTTCTCAAAGTCACCCTTAGACTCTTTCGCAACCTGCTTGATATGGATTTCACAGCCTGAAGCGCGGCGGTTAAGGGTAGACCCGCCTTTTACTACCGAATTTTTCTATATCTCAGAAAAACGTATAATAAGTCAATAGATTTTTTGCGCCGGCTGTAAAATGGAGGCCTCTTCCCTTTGGGTTCAAAAAAGGCTAATTTATGTCAAATTGAAAAAGTTATCGTATTGCCGGGCCGTGTTCCGGGATTCGCTACCGGGTACAACTCCACTTATGCCAGTCTCACGAAAACAGCTCATTCTTAAAGGCACACTTCAAGGAATAGGATTCAGACCCACAGTTTATCGCCTTGCGACAAATCATGGTCTTTCGGGCTGGGTGATTAACACAACAGAGGCCGTGCGCATCGAAATCGAGGGGACAGACATCCAGTGTGAGAAGTTCATTTCTGAATTGCCCGGCGCAATTCCACCGCCAGGGCAAATAGAGACCTTCGACGTTGCGGAAATCGACCCAATTGGAGGGACTGGCTTCAATATTCAGACAAGCCTTGCTACGAAACGGGAAATAACTCCTATCCCCCCGGACGTGGCCGTTTGTGACATGTGTGTGGAGGAGCTTTTTGACCCTCATAACAGAAGACACCTATACCCATTTATTACGTGCACGCTATGCGGCCCACGATTTAGCGTTGTTCGCTCATTTCCCTATGATCGGGAAAGAACGTCCATGGCCGATTTTGTCATGTGTGAGGAATGCCGGTCCGAATATGAGAATCCTAATGACCGTCGTTTCCATTCCCAGACCAATTCTTGTCCAAAATGCGGCCCGAAACTTTCCCTGTTGGACTGTCACGGAAATAGAATCTCCGGTGATCCAATTCCAGAATCCATTAGGCTACTCAAATCGGGGATGGTAGTCGCCATAAAAGGCATAGGCGGCTTTCACCTGGCGGTGGACGCACTGAACGACGTGGCCGTTCAACGATTGCGAGGCCGTAAAGGCAGAGCTGAAAAACCCTTTGCCGTCATGGCGTCCGGGGTTCAGGAAGCTCATACTTATTGCAGTATAGACAGTGACGAATTACAGGTGTTGACATCAGCGGCGGCCCCTATTGTTCCGCTCAGGACTCAAGGGCAAAAAACGCCCACCAGCATTGCCCCGTTTGTTGGAACTCTGGGGGTGATGCTGCCTTATGCCCCGGTTCACCATCTGCTGTTCAAACATCCTTATTTTCGGGGAACTGATTCTCTGTCTTTACTCGTGATGACTTCGGGCAACAAATCCGAAGAACCGATAGCAGCGGGAAATGAGGAAGCTCTTGAGAGACTGGGACTCATAGCGGACGCTTTTCTGGCGCATGATCGCGAGATTGTTTTAAGGACGGATGACTCGATTGTCAGAGTCATAAACGGTCGTCCTTCGGTCTTTAGAAGGTCCAGGGGATATGTTCCGATGAGTTTCCCTGTGGATAACGCAGGCGGAGTTCATAGTACCAGAACAATTGATTCCGGGTTATCGGACCGGCTGGAAATTGACAGGCCGCGGGAACCTACTGTACTTGGTGTTGGAGCGGACCTGAAAAATGCCCCTGCGATTCTGGACGGAAAATATCTGACACCCGGACCACACGTGGGAGATCTTGAGTCTCCCGAGGCTCAAGACTATTTTCTCCGGTCGATAGAAACTTTGACAAGTTATCTTGAGGTAACTCCGTCCATAATAGCCTATGACCCACATCCGGCCTACTTCAGTTCCAATCTGGCCACACACAATGAAAAATGTCTTGTGCCGGTCTTTCACCACCACGCTCACGCTATTAGCCTACTATTTGAACACGGTCTTAATGAGCCTACTCTTTTTGTAGTTTTTGATGGAACCGGTTATGGTGAGGATGGGACAATATGGGGCGGAGAATTTCTCCTGGCTGACAGGCGTTCTTTCCAACGACTGGCCAGGCTGAGCCTGTTTCCGCTAATAGGAGCCGAATCCGCTATCAAAGAACCATTAAGAATTGCAGCCGGCATCCTTGCAATTTCCAATGCCGGGGTCATACCGGAAAGCGCCATGGGATTATTTAGAGATTTGACGCCCAAACCCGCTTTATGGTTGGAGGCGTTGAAAAAGGGTATTAATTGTCCCTTGACATCTTCCGCCGGCAGGCTTTTCGACGCCGCTGCGGCAATAGCCGGTTTTAGGCGCTCTGTTACTTTTGAAGGACAGGCCGCAATGTGGTTGGAGTCAATAGTTGATGAGTCGGAAAACGGATCATACGAAATCCATTTCCGGGAAACCAACATATTGGAATGTGACGTGGAATATTTGCTCAGCGCAATGGCCGATGACGCAATGCAAGGAACGTCCTCCAACAAGCTCTCGGCTCGTTTTCACAATTCAATGGCTGACCTGATTGTAAAAACAGTCCGGAGAATTTCCGGAGGCTCTTCTTCCAATATGGTCGGTTTGACGGGAGGCTGTTTTCAAAATAAAAGGTTGACGGAACTGACATCCGATAAGCTGCAAAAAGCAGGATATAATGTTTTGCGCCATGGCGCCGTTCCTGTTAATGATGGTGGGATTGGCATTGGACAAGCCGTGGCCGGCAGAGAAATATGGGCAAGGCGCTCTCATTTGTAGAAAATAGGACTGCGATGGATTTCACTTTTAGAGGTTAAATTTAATGTGTTTAGCTATTCCAATGAAACTCGTTGAGATTACCGGGCCGGGTGTCGGCAAAGTTGACGCAGGCGGCGTAAGAACCGACGTGAGCCTGGCAATGGCCCCAAATGCCGTAATAGACGACTATCTGATCATACACGCTGGTTTTGCGATTGAGGTGCTGGACAAAGAGGAAGCCATGATCCGGCTGGATTTGTTCAAAGAATTGGCGGAAGCAACGCGAGATGAGGTCCCGGATTGAAAATCAAAACCGAACAGCAAGCGGCCGGAAAACTTTCCAATGACATAAATTTAATTCTTCACGACTACGATGGAACCATGAAGTTCATGGAAGTGTGCGGGACACATACCATGGCCATTCATTCCTCCGGCGTCAAGAGTCTTTTGAACAAAAAGATCTCCCTTGTTTCTGGACCTGGCTGCCCCGTATGTGTGACAGAAAAGCTTTTTATCGATCAGGCCATGTTTCTGGCGGAACAACTTGGGGTTTGCCTGATAACCTTTGGCGATTTAATCAGGGTCCCTGGGTCTAATGGATCCCTTGCGGATTTGCGTTCCCGTGGAGGTCTGGTCAAGGTTGTCTACTCTCCGATGGACTCGATTGAGATTGCTCTTGAGTTGGCCCCACAACCGGTTGTTTTCCTTGGGATAGGCTTTGAAACGACTATCCCGACCGTGGCTGTGACTGTCAAGACCGCATTTGAGAGAAAAGTCGGCAATCTCTTTATACTTCCTGCCTTCAAGACAATTCATGAACCTCTAAAAATACTCGCGTCCAATAAAGATTTAACTGGTTTCCTTTTACCGGGCCATGTGTCGGCAATCATCGGGGTGGATTCATACAGCTACCTTGCTGACGATTTCAAAAAGCCCGGAGTTGTGGCGGGTTTTGATGGACTCGACATTCTCTACGCATTACGAAGTCTTGTAAAGATGACGGTCAGCGGCAAGCCCGGCATCGAAAACAATTATAAGACTGTCGTCAGGTCTGAAGGGAACATCTTCGCTAGAAAGCTCATTGATGAAGTATTTGAACCTGCCGACACGTCGTGGAGGGGCCTGGGATTAATTAAGGGCAGTGGTTTAGCTTTTAAGGCTCCTTACGACACTTTCGACGCCCTCAAAAGATTCCCCATGCAACTTCCGGACGCGCCTGATGATCCTCGCTGCAAATGCGCCCTCATCCTTACTGGGACATTGACTCCCAACCAGTGCGGCCTTTTTGGCAGAGAATGCGTCCCCGAAAACCCGGTTGGGCCTTGCATGGTATCATCAGAAGGGACCTGCGCCGCATACTACAAATATGGAGGGACCTAGATTGACTCCTAAATTCACGTTCAGCTCCATTTCTTTGGCCCACGGCGGTGGAGGAAAGATGACTGGGCGGTTAATTCGCGACATGATTCTTCCCAGGTTGGACAGAGGAAAACTTGGAGCGCTGCCGGACTCAGTTGTGTTATCCGGTTTCGGCGAAAAAATAGCGTTCACCACAGATTCTTTCGTAGTCTCCCCCATCTTTTTTCCTGGAGGGGACATAGGATCATTAAGCGTTCACGGAACGTGCAACGACCTGTCATGTTCTGGGGCCCGTCCGGCGTATTTGTCGGTCGGTCTTATACTGGAAGAAGGTTTTCCCGTTGAGGAACTCGCCCGAATCCTTGATTCCATGTCGGAGGCCGCAGACGCTTCCAGCATAGAGATAGTGACCGGAGACACAAAAGTCACTCCAAAAGGAGCCACAGATAAAATATTTATTAATACGGCAGGGATTGGGCTTGTTCAGCCGGCGGCTCAACTCAATCCCTCACGCATTGTTCCCGGTGACGCGATAATTGTGAGTGGCCCCGTTGGCAATCATGGGATGGCTGTTATGTTGAGCCGTGCGGAGTTCTCTTTTGACTTTGAGGTGAAGTCCGATTCGGCCAATGTGTGGCCGATTGTGGAACAATTGTTGAAACTTGAAGAGGGTCTCAAGTTTCTCAGGGATCCCACCAGGGGTGGACTCAGCGCTACTCTGAATGAGATAGCGAGTCTCACCAATTTCACAGTCTCGGTTGATGAGGCGTTTATACCTGTGGCTCCAGCGGTTTCAGCGGCTGCGGAGATACTTGGCGTCAATCCCCTTGAGGCCGCAAATGAAGGAAGGATTGTAGCGGTCATCGACCATCGAGAAATCGATCATGCTCTTGACATGCTTAAGGATTGTCCTTTGGCCACAGGCGCTTGCTTCATCGGGACAATCACTTCAGAGAGAAAACCACGAGTAGTGATCAAGACGCGAATCGGTGGATCGAGGATCCTTGCGGAGCCATCGGGAGAGCTTCTTCCAAGAATTTGTTAAGCGTCTTTCAAATTTTTAGAGTCGCTCCGGTTATTGCAACCTGACTTTTGTATCACCTTTTTGCTAGGGGAAATCGAAATGACTCAGGAAACAAATCCTGAAACAATTGAAAATTCTGGTGCGCCTTGCGCTGTCAGCAACTCTGCCAAGTCTTCCACGGGTAGAAGCGAAAACAATCCTTACGCCAACGCACTCATGCAATTTGACAGGGCGGTCGCGCATCTTGACCTTAAACGGGGTGTGGTCGACATGCTCCGTTGTCCTAAAAGGGAACTTACAGTTAATTTTCCCGTGATGCTGGATACCGGTCAAATACAGATGTTTCGCGGCTACAGGGTCCATCACTCAGTTGTCAGAGGTCCTACAAAGGGCGGGATAAGGTATTCCTCCGACGTAACGCTCGATGAAGTTAGGGCCCTTGCCATGTGGATGACATGGAAATGCGCATTGATGAATTTGCCCTATGGGGGAGCGAAGGGCGGAGTTGTGGTAAATCCCAAGCAACTTTCGAATCGTGAACTGGAGAGGCTTACACGGAGGTACGCAACGGAGATTAGTGTGCTGATGGGCCCGGAGAGTGACATCCCGGCTCCAGATGTGGGCACAAATCCTCAAGTTATGGCCTGGATCATGGACACCTATTCCATGCATCGCGGATTTTCCGTCCCCGCGGTAGTAACAGGGAAACCGGTTGAAATAGGAGGATCACTCGGCAGGACAGAGGCTACAGGGCGCGGAGTTGGCTTTTGCATAATCGAGGCGTTAAGAATGAGGGGAATAAGTCCTGGTGACGCTACAGTAGCTATCCAGGGATTTGGAAATGTGGGGTCAGTCGCCGCGAGGATGGTCCATGAAATGGGTATGAGGGTGATCGCCATAAGTTGTTCCACTGGCGGCCTATACAGATCAGACGGTATCGACCCACTCAAAGTCACACGACATCTCGAGCATGGTGGGTGCATGACTACTTTTGAAGGAGCTGATTCAATTTCGAACGAAGAGTTGCTTACGTTGGATTGTGACGTTTTAATAGCAGCCGCCGTTGAAAATCAAATCACATCGTTCAACGCCGACAGGGTAAAGGCAAAAATTCTGGCAGAGGGCGCCAACGGGCCGACGACACCTGAAGCGGATGACATTCTTAAGGAAAAGGGCACTTTCGTTATTCCCGATGTCCTGTGCAACGCGGGAGGCGTCACTGTGAGTTATCTCGAATGGGTGCAGGACCTCCAGTCATTTTTCTGGCCTGTTGACGAGATCAACAGAAAACTCCAGTACCTAATGGCGAAAGCATTTGAGAGCGTATCAGAAACAGTTCAACAATATATGGTTTCAAGTAGAGAGGCAGCGCAGATTCTTGCTATTCAGAGAATATCAGACGCTATTTTGATTCGCGGGATTTACCCTTAGAAACTTCAGAACAAAGGTCTGTCATCTCAAACGCACTATCGAGAACCCAGTCGCCAGTTTTCTAAATCTTCAATTATTCTACGGCCAATTGAATATTTGTCCAGGAGCTTTGGCGTCGCTCTTGATCCATTTTCCAAGAAATTTACAATAGTGGCGCCGAAGTCCTTTTCGAGCGCATCGTCTTCGTTCAATACCATTACATTACATGCCTGAACGCTCATCGCACGTTGTTCCTGTTCACCGGAACCGTGGCTCTCTGGAATTACTACCGCTTTCACGCCGGTTAGCAAAATCTCGTTAACTGTATTATAACCGGCTCTCGAAATCACCAGGTCGGCGTGATTAAAAAGATCAATAAGGTCCATCGTGAAACTTAGAAACCGTACACCTGTCGCTGAGGGGTCCGCACGAAGGGCCTCGCCGGCTTTAGAATCAAGGTATGTATCCAGGACAACCACTACCTGGTAAACTGATTTCAGGTTATGTCTGTTGATAAAGTCCAGTATTCGAACCGAAAGTTCCTTGACCCGACCACTTCGTCCCAGAGACACTACGATTAGAGGTTTGTCCGGCAGTCCGAATCTATCAAGCGCCTCTGTCCTGTCAGGGAGTTCGTCAAAGGTCTTATTGGTTATTTTCCCCAGATAATTTATTTTCTTTTCCAGCTCAGGATCATTTCCAAGAAATTCCTTATTGATATCAATTACATTTCTTTCTTCAAGAACATACATGAAATCGTAGAGGGACCCTATGTTTATTGATTCAGACCGGTGTCTGGGATTTTGATATGGAATCTCGAGTAGAGGGACCCATTTCATGATACCTCTGCAGATGTGGGCCAACGCAAAATCCACCGGCCCGCCTTTCCTCATCCATTTTTTCATGAGCAGGGGGATCAGTTCACTCATCTGACCCGTCATGTTATGTTCTATGATCAGTGCGTCAGGTTGCAGAAAATCAAAACTGGCCAGGATAAGACGCTGACGAAAGTCAAAAATCCTTTCCAGTTCGAACCCGCAAAGATATCTAGATGTTAGTTGATTGTCCGCTCTATCTATATCGAGTTTTACTGAGGGAAGCTTGATGACTTCGATGTCTTCCCTGAAAAAAACCTGCGGAACAGATGTGCCTGAAATCACCAGAAAATCTATATCAGGCCGCCATTTCTTGATACCGGTTATAACCGCTGATGTCCTGAATGCGTGCCCCACCCCTATGGAATTATGTGTATAAACGAGTATGCGTTTAATATGGTGAGTCATTTTGTGATTAAAGTCCTGACAAACTCGCAGTATGGGCTACTAGCAACTTCATGAAACGAATGAAAATTTGCGAATCTCATCTTTGTGATTTGTTCTGATTAGATCACACAACCCAGCGCATCGCAACCCCGTAGATCAAGAGACTCGGCAAAGTGACAGGCCACAAAGTGTTGCGGGCCAATTTCTCTCAGAGGGGGATAGTCTTCGGAACATAGCTTTTGCGCATACAGGCACCTAGGATGAAATGGGCATCCTGGAGGTGGATTGATTGGATCGGCGGGATCGCCTTTCAGTATTATTTTCCTTCCCATCAATTCGGGCTTTGTGCTTGGAACGTTTGACATAAGCGCTTCGGTATAGGGATGCCTTGGCCTCCCAAACAGATTCTCCGCCGGCGCATATTCTACAACACGCCCCACATACATCAGCACGATTTTCTTGCTGAAATGCCTTACCAGGCCCAGATCGTGAGATATGAAGAGATAGGCTATACCCATCCGTTGCTGGATCTCAAGCGCCAGGTTGACTATCTGGGCCTGTACGGAAACATCCAGCGCAGACGTGGGTTCATCGGCAACCAGTAACCGAGGGAACAACGCCATAGCCCTTGCCACGCTAATCCTTTGTCTTTGACCCCCAGAAAATGCATGGGGATATCTGTTCAGATGCTGAATCTTGAGCCCAACCATTTCGATCAGTTCTCTAACACGCCCTTCAAGTTCAGCGCCTTTGGCCAATTTATTCACAACAAGGGGCTCAGCAAGAATTTCACGAACCGTCATTCTGGGATCGAGAGACGCAAAAGGGTCCTGGAAAATCATTTGGGCGTATCGACGGTAAGGCTTCATCTCAGAAGGGGTCAATGCCGCAAGGTTAATTCTTTCAACATCATCCTCCGGTTTAAACCATATCTCACCGTTTGTCGGCCGGTATGCTCCCATGATCATCCTGCCGACCGTGGTTTTTCCACAACCAGATTCACCCACCAGACCAACTGTTTCGCCTGGTTCAATTGTAAAACTTATCCCGTCTACGGCTTTTACATGCCCTACAACTTTCCGGAACACGCCCCTTTGAATGGGAAAATGTTTCTTAAGGTCTTTAACTTCAAGCAGAGGGCTGGATTGACTCAAAAGATCACCTCACGCACTGATGCAAATTCGTGGGCAGGCTACAAAATGCCTATCCCCCACCCTTGTAAGTTCGTACGGCTTGTCGCGGCAGATGGTAGCCCCGCCACACTCCATGCACCTACCATAGAACGGACATCCAACAATGTTTGTTAGCGGGTCCGGCAAAGTGCCTTCAATAGTGGCCAGTTCTGTTCTAACAGGAGTATCGATACCCGGAACTGATCTTAGAAGAGCCTGAGTATAGGGATGTAGGGGATTTCTAAATATTATGTCAACTGGGGCCTGTTCCATAACTCTGCCAAAATACACGACCAGGACATCGTCACTAATGTCCGATATTACCCCGAGGTTATGCGAAATGAATAGAATCGCCATGCCGAATTCGTCCTGCAAGTCTTTGAGCAGAGCTAGAATTTGTGCCTGTATAGTAACATCCAGGGCGGTTGTCGGTTCATCCGCTATCAGAATACGGGGGTTGCATATAAGCGCCATGGCAATCATGGCCCTCTGACGCATTCCGCCGGATAATTGGTGAGGATATGCGGCTATCCTTTTCTCCGGTTGGGGAATTCCAACTCTCTTGAGCATCTCTACGGCCCTGTGCATTGCCTCTGCGTGTGAAACATCCGAATGCAGGGTAAGGGCCTCAATTATCTGGGAACCAACTGTGTGCACAGGACTAAACGAATTCATGGGTTCCTGAAAAATCATCGAGATGTCTTTTCCCCGGATACTTCGAGCTTCGGCGCCCTTTGGTTTTAGAGTAACGAGATCCAGACGATCTGACCCATCTTCCCTATTTTCAGTGTGAAGCCATATACTACCGTTTACTATGCGGCCTGGAGAGGGCACAATTCTGAGTATAGATTGGCCTATGACGCTCTTTCCACTGCCGGACTCGCCTACTATGCCTAGCGTTTTGCCGGGCTTGACTGAAAAACTAACACCATCAACCGCCCGGGCGACGCCTTCATCGAGGAAAAAATGGACTTTTAAATTGTCAACTTCCAGAATAGGGTCCATCAGTTATTACCTCGAGTATGGGTCGACGGCGTCACGAAGGCCATCCCCAACAAAATTAAAGGACAACACGATAAGAATGACGAAAAACACGGGGATAAGCAGCCATGGGTAAAGGGCCACCGTTGTAACGTTCTGCGCTTCCTTTAAAAGGACCCCAAGGCTGGTGATCGGTGGGCGAAGACCAATCCCGAGAAACGACAGAGCGGTTTCAGCCAGGATCATACCTGGTATGGCTAGTGTAACGGATACAATAATATGACTGGTAAATGATGGAAGCAAATGTTTAAAAATTATTCTGGCGTCAGAGGCTCCTAAGAATTTTGCCGCTAGAACAAATTCCTCTTCTCTTAGAGACATAAGTTTTCCCCGGACCATCCTGGCCAAATCCGTCCAACCTACAAGTGACAATATAAGGGTGATTGCAAAGTAGACCTTCATTGCGGGCCAGTGAGGCGGCATCGCTGCGGAAAGCCCCATCCAAAGGGGAATACTAGGGAAGCATCTGATGACCTCTATGATTCTCTGAATGACGCCATCAGGCCAACCGCCAAAATATCCTGATATTCCTCCGAGTGTTACTCCTAGCAGGAGACTTAGAAAAACTCCTATCATCCCTATAGATAGAGAGATCCGAGTCCCGTACAGGCATCTAGAAAAGACATCCCGGCCCATCCTGTCTGCGCCAAAGAGAAAAAGTGTACCGGGTTGTTCGACTCCAAAAAGGTGCCTGTTCCACTCCCAAACCCCCCAGAAGAGATAGGGGTCTCCTTGGACAAACAATTTTATAGGGAAATGCGTTCCTGGAATTTCCACTACCACTGCGCGATGCTTTTCCATATCAAGTTCCAGGATAGACTGTCGAACAAAAGGCCGGCTTAGCCTTCCCTGGTCATCAAAAAAATGAATTCCCGTTATTGGGGCGAATATGGCTTCCAGGTGTCTCGTGTCCTTGTTGTATGGCGCAAGGAACTCGCAGAATATAGCTGTAAAGTACATGCCCGCTATTGATATCAAGCCTATCATGGCGAGTGTATGCTTCTGGTATTTCCACCAGATAAGCTTCCTTGTGGAGGCGTTCAAATATTTTAGCTGATTTTTACTTATAAGATCTTCTGTCATAAGCCCTCTCGAGCTCCAAACCGTATCCGGGGATCAACCCAGGCAAGAAGGATATCCGACAACAAAGTCCCGACAACCGTAAGGCTACTCAAAAACATGATGAAAGTACCCGCCAATTGCATATCTTGACTCATTAATGCGCTCAAAAGAAGGGGTCCAGTGGTGGGCAAATTCAATACTACCGCAGTAATTGCAATCCCTGAAATCAATTCGGGCAGTGTCCAGCCGATTGTGCTGACGAGAGGGTTTATTGCCACACGCACCGGGTATTTTAAGATGAGGTGAGTTTCGGATAGCCCCTTTGCTCTGGCCGTGACTACATAAGGCTTGCGAAGTTCGTCCAGCAAGTTGCCGCGAATAATTCTGATGAATTTAGCCGTATGGCCGAGTCCGACTATGACCACTGGAATCCAGAGATGCTTGAACAGATCTAAAACTTTCGCGAAACTCCAGGGAGCGTCCGCATACTCTGGCGAGAAAAGTCCTCCAATACTCAATCCCAGATATGCGTAGGACACCCACAAAAGAATCAGGGCCAACAAGAAATTTGGGGTAGCCAACCCGATAAAACCGAAAACCGTCAGTAAATAATCTAACCACGAGTATTGCCGAACCGCTGAGTAAACGCCTATGGGCACAGCCACGGCCCATGTGAACAGAAGAGTGCATACGGAAATTATGACCGTCAATTGGAGTCGTTCACCGATCAATTCCGAGACAGGCTTGTTCCATTCGAATGAATGCCCAAAATCCCCGTGAAGAAAGTTCCACGCCCATTTGAAATACTGCATGTAAATGGGTTCATCCAATCCGAAACGTTTTTTTAGAGATTCCAGTTCCGCGTGGTCGACTGTTTCACCGCTAGCGCTCAATTGAGAAACATAAGTTGTTAGAAAATCTCCTGGAGGCAATTGAATGATGGTGAAAGAAATTATGGATATTGCAATCAGGGTCGGAATCATTATTAATATGCGGCGAATTATGTATGCGAACATGAAACGATTCCTTTGCGCGAACTCATAAATAGTGGAACGGCTTGACTGTCAATATTCACCAGACACAAAAACTCCCTGTTGACCACCTTATTTTACTCCAGCTTTTTTGAGTTCGAACGAAAACTGCTCCGGGTGGATTGGGCCAGGATTCGGATAAATCCAGCTTTGCAAATCTTTCTGGGGTAAATTAAACATCTTTTTGGAGACCACATAGTAGTCCGGAGGGTCCTGGACAAGCCCTATCACCCAAAGATTTCTTTCATTTGCGGCTATTATCTTGGTGAATAGTTCCTTTTGACGTTCAGGCGACACAGTTCTCAAAATTTCATCATATATGTCCATGAGTTCTTTGATCTCCGCTGGCGGCTCCTCTCCTTTGGCGCCACTACTCTGAAACCACTGGCCATAAAGAGGCGCATTCAGGCTTTCAGAACTGAACGGGAAATACCATCGGGGATCGAGAAGACATTCAAGCCCTCCGTCACCGGGCCACAAAGCTATATCATGAGAAGCGCTCTGCGTCCTCTGCCTGAACAACTCCATGGTTTCAGATTTGACCTCTGTGTCAATTCCGACCATTTTAAGATTGGAGGCTATGATTTCCGCGCTGTCTACCCAACCGGGCATAGCGGTGACAACGTCCAGAGCAATCTGGACGGTTCGTCCGTCAGACAGGATTCTCTTGCCGTCTCTGCCCATTTTCAGGCCCATCTCGTCTAATAGAGAGTTCGCTTTTTCAGGATTAAACTCCGTATAGGCCCGTTCATAGGACTCGCTGTAAAATCCGGATTCTTTTAGAGGAGCCGCCTGCCTGACGATGCCCTTACCCCGGCAAACTATCTTGTTGATCTCCAATCTGTTGACAGCGTGGGAAACAGCTATCCTGAAACGCCTGTCGGAGAGGACCTGCCTTATCAACGGGTCCTTATGGTTGAGGTTCGGGGCCATCAGGATTCCAACTGAAGCCGAAAGGGTCTTTGGAACAAGCCTGAAGTTTCCGCTGGCCGAACTCGCCAATAACAGGACCGTGTTCTGCATGCTTCCGAGATGCCGCCCCTGCATGTCAATTTCTCCGGCAATCGCTTTGAGGACTATCGTCTTTGGCTCGGCTACAAGTTCATGAACGATTGAATCTATATATGGCAGTTGGTTACCTTCTGGGTCCACTTTCCAGTAATATGGATTGCGAACAAGCGTAAACCTTTTTGAAGGAGCCGGCGTCTTGGTAATCCATGCGCATAAAGAAGGGAACTTATTACTTATGAACATTGCATGCCTGAGATTTGAAACGTCATGAAACAGCTTGGCCCAGGAGGTCACATTGCGTTCTTTGATGAGCTGTTCAAGCTTTTCGGGGGGCGCGTATTTCTTGTGAAAGTTCTTTAAGTAATGTTTTGGCTTGGTTACAAGTTCCATCCCGTGGGGACAAGCCAGTTGTTTTAGAAAAATGCTGTATGGCTTTGCGAACTCAATTCTAAAGGTGTAGTCATCTATCTTTTCAACCCTCGGAGGCGCTCCATCAGGAGAAAGCCAGTTAGGAATTGTAACCGTGAGTTCCTTGTCAAACAGAATGTCATCGAAGTAAAACATTACGTCATCAGCGGTGAAAGGCTCTCCGTCAGACCACCTGACGCCTTTTACGAGATGAAAAGTGTAGATTCGGCCAGTATCGTCGACCTCCCATGATTCGGCCAAATTTGGTTCAACTTCGAACTCCGGGTTCCAACGGACCAATGGCTCATAAAGTATTCTTCGGACACCAACCAGATCAGACATTCCTGTGTAGGCCCTGCGCCAATTCCCTCCATGATTACCGGTATGATCAATTGGTTTAACAATTACTGGAGTCGGAGGGAGTCTTTTTTCAACTGATGGTAAATCACCCGAATTTACGATCTTTGAGAAGAAAGGAACCTCGTTGAAGGCGTAAACGCAGGGAGCCCATAGAATTAAAACCAGGAATTGAGTCAGGTTTATGAATCGGGCTAGCATCTTTCCTGCTGACCAATCTGACATGAACATCCCTCACGTTGGAACTCGCTCGACATAAGAAAATGACAATCCACGCCTAGAATGGAATGTCATCATCCGGAGGAGGTGGGGCGGACGACCCCTTGCTTTCAGATCTCAGTTTGCCGGTCGGTTGAGCTGGTCCACCTGATGGGACATTTCTGCTGAATCCTTCATCCTGACTTCTAGATTGACCTCCAGCGCTACCCAGAAGAATCATGTCATTGGCGACTATTTCTACTGTAACTCGCTTGTTGCCATCTTGATCTTCCCATTCCCTGCTCTGTATGCGACCTTCGACAAATACCTGTTTGCCCTTGCTCAGGAACTCACCGCAGATTTCACCAAGACGTCCCCAAGCGACAATTCTATGCCACTCTGTTTTTTCTTGATCATTTCCGTCCTGGTCCTTCCACCTCTGCGAAGTGGCAAGTGAAAAAGTGGCGACGGCTTTCCCCGATGCGGTATACCGAACTTCAGGATCCTTCCCCACATTTCCCAGAAGAAGCGCCTTGTTTAGAGACCTCTGGGCCATTGTCGCCTCCCTCCCTGTGATACAAACACAGGAAAAAAATTGCCGTAATCTTATCGGAAAGGTTATCCTCTATGAAATCAAGTACGCTTGTCAAGTTTAAACGGTCAATATCGCTCCATTGAAGGAGAAACACCCTGACAACTAGACGTAGGATATTGGAATTACTGAAGGAAGCACCAATAACGGCCAAAGGATTATCTCAGAACATTGGTGTTTCCGAAAAGGAAGTCTATGAGCATTTGCCACATATAGAAAAGTCCTTGCGAATGTCGGGTGGAATAATTTGTGCGCCTGCGCGTTGTCTAGAATGTGGTTTTATTTTCAGGAAAAGAACTAGATTCACAACACCGAGCAAATGCCCTGTATGCCGATCAGAGGCCATATCGCCTCCTTTGTACCTTTATACGCCAAAGGTTTCAAAAAAAGTTGACCGGCAAAATGATAAAAATGACGTAACATCAATGAAGGTCTATTTAAAGCCAGAAAGGTTTCCTGACATGGAACTATCGGATCATCATAAAACAGACGAATTGGAAAAAGTTTGCGAGTTTCAAGAAGACCAGTGGCTTCCTTCGCAAGAAAACAGGATACGCAATGTCATCGCCGAAATGGCGCGTTCCTGCAACGATGATAAAACCGTTGACCATATCGGCGCTGCTTTAATTCCCTCTAAAGATGAAATAATTCGAATCCTCGGGATGCTCCAGGATGTCCTTTTTCCAGGTTTCTTCGGTAAACAGGAATTGAGCCCATCGACCCTCGAGTACCATTTAGGCGCCGAGTTGGTGAACCTGTTCGAAGCCCTTTCAACACAACTGTCAAGAAGCATAAGGCATGAGTGTCGCAGGACCGACAGCCTTTGCGTGAAATGTGTTCAGAAAGGTCGGGATGAAGCGATCACCTTCATGGAAAAATTACCTACATTAAGACAAGTGTTGGGTCTTGACGTCAAGGCTCATTATGATGGAGATCCTGCGGCCAAGAGCCTTGATGAAATAGTTTTTTCCTATCCGGGGCTATATGCGATTTTCGTCTACAGGGTGGCTCACGAGTTATTCCTGAGGAGTATCCCTCTCATGCCAAGGATTATGACTGAACACGCTCATTCCATCACTGGAATCGACATTAATCCTGGAGCTACAATTGGTAAAGAATTCTTCATCGATCACGGAACCGGAGTGGTTATAGGTGAAACCACGAACATCGGCGATCGAGTCCGAATTTATCAGGGAGTTACATTGGGAGCCCTGTCTGTTCCTCGAGAATCAGAGGGAGGCAACTCATTGAGGGGACAAAAACGCCATCCAACAATTGAGAATGATGTTACAATATATGCGCAGGCCACCATTTTGGGGGGCGAAACAGTAATTGGCGCCCGGTCGGTTATTGGCGGTAATGTCTGGCTCACATCTTCGGTCCCACCGGACACCACGGTCCTGATAGAGCCGCCAAGTCACATATTCAAGGATGAACGAGGCAAATAAAAAAGGGCTCTATCCCAAATCTTTGCTCTGACACTAAACTGTCCGAGAGTATTGAAGACAATTAACGTTTTTGTTAGGATGATTAAATTGAGTTGTTTTGAAATAAAATCATTTCTGGAGAATAAATTTGGCAAAGATATTTTACGATCATGACGCTGACCCATCTTTTTTACAGGGCAAGACGGTTTCAATCATAGGATATGGCAGTCAGGGACACGCTCATGCCCTTAATTTGTCGGATTCAGGCGTCAAAATAGTTGTTGGTCTCGACAAATCCAGTCGCAGATGGACTAAAGTAGGACAAGATGGTCTTGAAGTCATGGAGGTGGATTCCGCAACCCAAAACGCCGACATAATCATGATACTGGTTCCTGACGAAATTCAGGCAAGCCTATATCGTGAAAAGATCGCCCCAAATCTGGGCAAAGGGAAGATCCTAGCTTTCGCCCACGGTTTTAACATTCATTTTGGCCAGATTACACCACCACAAGATATTGATGTTTTCATGATTGCGCCCAAAGGGCCCGGGCATCTAGTGCGTAGAATGTATAAGACCGGATTCGGGGTACCGGCCCTGCTGGCCGTCCATCAAGACGCGAGCGGCAAATGCAGGGAAACCGGCATGGCTTATGCCAGAGCCCTCGGCGCTACCAGGGCCGGCCTAATTGAAACTACTTTCGCAGAAGAGACTGAAACAGACCTTTTCGGAGAGCAGGCGGTTCTTTGTGGAGGCGTGACAGAGCTGATCCAGGCTGGCTTCGAAACATTAGTGGGAGCTGGTTATCAGCCTGAAATAGCTTATTTTGAATGTTTACACGAACTCAAGCTTATAGTGGACTTGATTTATGAAGGCGGAATAGGTCGGATGAGGTATTCAGTTAGTAATACGGCAGAGTATGGAGATTTGACACGCGGACCACGAATTATAACTGAACAGACAAGACAAGAAATGAAAAAAATCTTGAACGAAATCCGCAGTGGAGAGTTTGCAAGAGAATGGATCCTGGAAAACGCGGCGGGTCGGCCGGTTTTCAAAACCAAAGAAAGATTGGGGACCGAGCACCCAATTGAAAAAGTCGGCCATGAATTAAGATCGATGATGAGCTGGATTTCTTCGGGTTTGGAAGAAAAATAGTTGAAAATTATTTCCGGTAGTCTCCTTCACCTGATTGAACTGGGCACGGCCAGATGAAATCGTGCCCCGTTTCGAACACTGGAATTTACAAGATTATAATTTATAAATTGAGGCCGGAGAGCCCTGATTATTTTTCCAGTCAGGGCTCCAAACCGTAACAACATTTAATTAGGATGTCTTGCCCGCATTCACATTTTATGATTTTGCGCTATGTGTCTAAGTTAACTGGGAATGGTGGCCCTGACGCATGACGACACGAGAAGTGGACACTTTTATCAGAAAGGTTCTTTTCGGTTATGATCAGAAGTATCAAAATCAAGAATTTTAAGAATTTCAAGGAAGCCGAATTTGATGTTAGGCCTCTAAATATTTTTCTCGGACCCAATGGTTCTGGAAAATCAAATCTGGGGAATTTTCTTCTGATGCTTAGTTTCCTTGCGTCTGGGCCTCTTAGCAGCGCCTTTGGTCCCGGTCCCTTTACTTTTAGACAAACATTGAGTCGTAAACATCGAGATTCGGAGGATGGCCAGGATTTTGATCTGGGGTTAGAAATAACGCTTCAAGTTGATGACATTAATTATACCTATCGTCTTGTTTTTACCGAAATTAGACGAAACGAATATCTTATCAAGGAAGAAACACTACAAGAAATCCAGGGAGAAATTCTGTTCACTATCTCTGATGTTAAGGCTCGCGAATCAAAAATGGCCCAAATGAGGAAAGGGCATGCTTGGAATGACGCTGAAAAACGAATTAGATCAGTTGCGCAATACCTGTCAAAAATAAAAAGGTACAGATTTGTACCAGATTTGATCAAAAAACCTACTGCAATTCAGGATTCGTATTTATTGGATCATACTGGAGAGAATCTTGCGGCAGTACTCCACTACCTCGAGAAAAACTATCCTGATAATTTTTACCGTACTGTCGAGGAGGTCAAAAGAGCCGTTCCAGGAATAAAACGAATTTTTACACCCCACTTAGGAGATCCTGGGCAAGTTGGCATAGGGGTGGAAGAAGAACAAAAAACCGGATATTTTGTGGGCCCTCAGCTTTCGGATGGATTCCTCGTCTTTCTATCTTTATGCACTCTATTTAATTTACCGGACCAGCCTCGCATATTCTTCGTAGAAGAACCGGAGACATTCCTGAATCCAAATCGATTAAGGGTGCTCTATGGGCTCATAAACCGATATGTGGCCGACAATCCTAACAAACAGGTTTTGATGAGTTCTCACTCTCCGTATTTCATAGATTGGTCAGATAACGCGCCGGAGGACCTAACCTTGATGTTGGAAAAAGATGGTTGGGTTGAGTTGCGAAACTTGAAGGGCTCTCGTGATCTACGACATTTTCTAGAGGAAGACCCGTGGGGTCGTGATTGGGTGGAAAAGTTTTTTAGAGCTGATTTTGCTGACGACCCTTTGCCGAAGTTCTGTCCCCAAGAAAAAGAAACATTAGTCGGCGAAATGGCTATCCCTGTCGAGATTGAACAGAACAAAACCGAACCTTGATCTCACTTGCACAGAAAAACGACGATTCTGATCCAGAACATGTGGTCATTTCATGCCATTCAGTTTTGAATCGCGACACTGTTTATGTTTCAAGATAACAATAATACGATGGGTGAGCCAGGAATCTTAAAAATTGTACGTTCAAAAATGAAACAAGTAGCAGAATAATTTGGAACATGATAATTATTGGGATCGATATCTTTCAAAACCGTCACCCGGCAAAGATTAAATCATCATCATAAGAAGGAGCGCTGAGATGGGTTTTTTGCAGATCCTGACTTACTTGAGTGGCTTGGTTTTCGTGATCGCATTCGCTGCAAAATTATTAAAGTATGCGACGATGCCGATGCACGTACGGTGGGAACTGTATCCAATACCTCATGAGGGGAAAGAATGGGGTGGATCTTTTTATGAGGAAGTGGATCATTGGAAAAAGACACGTCACAAAGATCACATGGCCCAATACAGGTTCATGGTACCAGAAGTTCTTTTTATAAAGGCCTTGCATGAGGATAACAAGTCTTTATGGTATTGGTCGTTTCCGTTTCACATGGGGCTCTACCTATGTATTGGCGGCTTGGCTTTCTTAGCCATTGGAGCGGTTTTACAGATTTTGGGCATGGTTCCTCAGAATTCAGCTCTCGCAAGTCTATTTCAGTCATTGACCATCGTTTTGGCTGTTCCGGGCTATGTATTGGGAACAATAGGGATACTAGGGCTTATCGTTAAAAGAAAAACCGATTCCGGCCTTGCTGACGTCACGGCTCCAATAGATTTCATGAACCTGATATGGCTTGGGCTACTGTTTGTCACAGGCTTCATAGTGTGGCTTCAGGACCCTGGCTTTGTAGTTTCCAGAGCATATTTTGTGAGTCTTTTGACATTCAGCCCGATGAAGGAACCAATGGGCCTCATTCATGTGATAAACCTTTTGGTATTCATAGGTTTCTGGGCTTACTTCCCTTTTACTCACATGACACACATGGTGTCCAAGTATTTCATGTGGGACAAGGTAAAGTGGGACGACGATCCAAACAGAGGGGATCCAGGAATGGACTCCAAGATAAAGAAGTATCTTGCCTATCCAGTTACCTGGTCAGCCGAGCACGTGGACGCCCAAGGGGGCAAGAAGAATTGGGCCGATGTTGCCACCAGCAATCCTTGGGAAGCTAAGGAACAGAAATAAGTGGAGGAGTTGATATGAGACCTGAAGAAATATCGAAAAAAACCGAGCAGCTTGTTAATATTAAGATCGAGGATTTGCCTCCTCTTCCTCCTCCTTATACGAATTATGAAGAAACCCCTATCACCCCATTGAAGGAAGAACAGAAAAAGAAGTGGGAACATTCACTTGATGGCGTGAGTGCCCTGACCCTTCCAAGACCGGAGACTCCGGAGGAAGAAGAAAGACTCGTCAAGTTATTTCTAAGTGGTCTTGAGAAACTCATGACCAAGGAAAATAACTGGACATTTCTTCAGCCCTTGATGCTATCGATGGAATATTGCGCTAAGTGTCAAACTTGCGCTGACGCGTGTCCGGCTTTTGAGATGAGCGGCAGAAAAGACATATACAGACCAACCTTCAGAGCTGACGTTTTGCGGAAGATAGCCAAGAAATATTTGAGCCCGGGAGGGAAAATACTTCCGGGTTTCAGGGGCCATGACATTGACCTCAATTGGGAGACTATAGCCAGACTGGCCGAACTATCCTACAGATGCACACTATGCCGGCGTTGCACATCGGTATGCCCGGTAGGTGTCGACAATGGCTTGATGAATCACGAATTACGTAAGATTTTCAGTCAGGAAATGGGAATTGCCGGCCCGGAGATTCATGAAAAAGGATCCGTAAAGCATCTCAAGTTTGGTTCCAGTACTGGGATGACTAAAGCGGCAATAGCGGATATCATAGAATACCTTGAAGACGACATCGAAGAAAAAACCGGCAAGAGCATCAAAATCCCTCTGAACAAAAAGGGCGCTGAGATTCTCTTGATCCACAATGCGGGTGAATTCATGGCATGGCCTGAAAACCCGATGTCATTCGCAATTCTTTTTGACGCTGCAGGGATAGATTACACGCTGTCTACAGAATTAACGGGGTACGACGGAGTCAATTATGGGCTTTGGTATGATGACGTTCAATTTGCGCGGGTGGCTTTAAAACATCTGGAAATAGCCCGTGACCTAGGTGTAAAGAAAATAGTCATAGGTGAATGCGGTCACGCGCATAAAGCCCTTTCTGTGATCGCGGATAGACTGCTTCCCGGGGAACAGATGATACCCCGTGAGAGTTCATATACTTTACTCAACGAGATAGTAAAATCCGGCAAGATAAAGTTTGATCCCTCCAAGAATGATTTCCCTGTAACATTGCATGACCCCTGCAATGTAGTTAGACTAATGGGCATAGTTAAACCCCAGAGAGAGGTGCTTAACGCTATATTTCCCCCGGGGCGTTTCAGGGAAATGGAGCCGCACGGCGTGGAAAATTATTGCTGTGGGGGTGGATCCGGTTTTGCGATCATGAGTTCCGGAAACTTTACCGACTGGAAACGTCTTGTTTCAGGTCGAAAGAAACTTAGTCAAATACTGAACGCGTTTCAGGGAGAAATGGACCCTTCAATTAGAAAAATGGTCTGCGCCCCGTGCTCAAACTGCAAAGGCCAGATCAGGGACATGCTTGAAAGCTACGAAGTATTTGAAAAGACAGGGATTTGGTATACCGGCCTAGTCGAACTGATGGTTAACGCTATGGTTGATCAGGAAAAGCCATTCCTTGAATGGCCTGGTGACGAGGATGATGACGACATGTAGATAGGGATTGAGTAAGAACAAAAAACGGTCGGTTCAATATGAGCCGACCGTTTTTTGTTTGAGAGATCAGCTCTTATTTTTCAGGTTTCTCACTGCATAACTCTACAAGTTTATTCCACCTTTCAGTGACTTTGTCCTGAATTTGCTGAGTAAAACGTTCATCCAAATGCCTGTAACGACCTTGCCCTTTAAAGTAATCGGAAACGGGTTTTAGTTCTTTCGGTTTCCTATTGAGCTTCCATGCCCCGTTTTCTACTTCATATAGCGGAAAAACACCTGTATCAACGGCTAATTGTCCGTATTCTATAGCCTTGTTGGGCGGTACTCTCCAGCCGGTAGGACAGACAGACAGAATGTGAATGTATGACGGCCCATTAACTTCTTTCGCTTTTTGAATCTTTTTCTGAAGGTCGGTAAAAAAAGTTGGGCATGCCGTCGCTGTATAAGGAATCCCATGGGCTGCGGCAATGGCAACCATATCTTTTTTCCATGTCGATTTGCCCTCAGGTTCCAGTTTTCCTGTTGGAGATGTCGTTGTAGTCGCCCCGATTGGGGTAGACGACGATCTTTGAATACCTGTGTTCATATAGGCTTCGTTATCCACACACACATAAATAACTTTGTGCCCGCGTTCAATCATGCCGGACAACGCCTGGAATCCGATGTCCGTAGTTCCGCCATCCCCACCCATGGCCACAATTGTAACATCTTTGTTTGGGATCCTTCCCTTGCGGCGTAAGGCCTTTAGGCCCGACTCCACGCCGGAGGCTACCGCAGCCGCGTTCTCGAATGCCACGTGAATCCAGGGGATGTTCCAGGAGGTCAGTGGGTAAGGCGAAGAAATTATTTCCATGCATCCGGTGGCCATAGCCATGATCATGTCGGGCCCAATGGCTTTAAGGACATGCCTTACCGCAAGGACCTCCGCGCAACCCTGGCAAGCGCGATGACCGGAACTTATGTATTCTTCCATCGAGAAATTCTTTATTGGTTTAATGACTTTCTTTTTTTCGGTATCAGCCATGTTATTCTCCAATCAGGCGTCGCTCAACCTCGCACACCATGAATGTTGTAGCCTTGATTTTTATTAGCCAGAGCCGTTTCAAGCATCTTGATTATGTCTTCCGGCGTAACATCTCTACCGCCCAAACCTGCAATCACATTATATATATTGGGGCGCTCCTTCTCGTGATACATTATCGATTGAATTTCAGTGGTTACCGGACCGTTTGCAGCCCCGAATGAAACCGCACGATCAAGCACCAATAAATTCTTGGCGCCTGAAATGGCGTTCTTAATATCGTCTACAGGTAGAGGTCTCCATAATCTAAGTTTAACCAGACCGACTTTTTTCCCTTGCTCTCTCATTTTATCCACAGCCAATGACGCTGTCTCGCAGATGGTTCCCATGCCTAAAATTAAAGTTTCCGCTTCTTCGGTTTTATAAAGCTCTACCGGTGAATATTTTCTTCCGGTGAGAGCAGCCAACTCATCCCAAGCCTGTTTAATAACAGGGTAAGAATTCCAAAGGGCCTGGTCCTGTGACATCTTGGCTTCAGCATAAATCTCCGGCATTCCAAATGCCCCCATAGTCACCACTTTGTCCGGATACAGTTTATAAAGGGGTTTAAATGGCGGGATATATTTTTGGGCCATTTCCTTGGTCCAAAACTCAATCGGTTCTATAACGTGGGTCAGGTTGAATCCGTCTACGTTTATCATCACAGGTAAAGACACTTTGGGATCTTCGGCCACTCTGAACGAGTGAAAGATCGAATCGTAGACCTCTTGTCCATTTTCGCAGAATACTTGAATCCAACCTGAATCCCTCACCATCATTGTATCTGAATGGTCGTTCCAGATTGACAACGGCGAACTGAGAGCCCGATTGGCCAAGAACATAACCATCGGAAGCCTCATGGAGGATGCTATGAAAACAATTTCAGACATTAGAGCCAGGCCCTGGGCGGCTGTGGCTGTGAATGTTCGAGCACCCGCCGCGGACGATCCACAACATACGCTCATGGCGGAATGTTCCGACTCGACCGGAACAAACTCGGCGTCAAGTTCCCCAGAAGCGCACAACTCCGACAAATGCTCCACGACGTGAGTTTGAGGGGTTATAGGATAGGCCGCTACAACATCAACATCGCATAGTCCCACTGCCTCGGCTGCAGCGATTGAAACTTCTATACCTACTTTCCGGCCCATCTTTAGTCCTCCTCCATCACGATGGCTTTGGCGGGGCATTCATAAGCGCAAATGCCGCATCCTTTGCAATAATCGTAATTCCAAACAAAAATGTTTTTCTCCAGGTCAGGAGAGATTACGGCGTCCGGGCACATCACGTAGCATCTCCAGCACCTAATGCACGCGTTTTCATCATATTTAGGTTTCTGCGAACGCCAGGTTCCGGTATGATAACAGGATGCGTTCCCCGGTTCAGTTATAACTCCGCCGGCTTCTATCTCCTGCCAGCTTATTTGTTCCATGGGTTTAGTCACTATTGCCTCCCTTAATCTCCTCATTTGACTCGGTGAGGGTTAAGTTTAATTGAGCCTGCAAATCATGTCAGCAAATTGTCGTTTCTTCGAAAGCTCTTTTCATAGCTTCAATATTTCTAGCCGCAATTTTCCCAAAACGTTTTTTGAAGGGTTCAATCAAGGAATCTACGCTGACAACTTCTATCGCTTTGACCAAAGCTCCAACCATTGTAGTGTTGGTTATGGGAAGCCCAATAACCTCCTTGGCGATCTTGGTGGCGTCGGTCAAAGCCAGGCGACCTTCAAAGGAAATTTGTTTGCGGATGGTCTCGGGACTTTCCGAGGAATTGATGACAAGCAAACCGTCTTTGCTGAGTCCATCTACCGGGTTTGCTATATCGAGCAAAGAGGGATCAAGAACAATAACCACGTCAGGTTTATAAACCTTGGATCTCAATCTAACCGGCTTGTCGTCGACACGAGCAAATGCCACGACGGGCGCTCCCCTGCGTTCAGGACCAAAACTGGGAAACGCCGTGGCGAACTTCCCCATGTCAATAGCAGCCTGGGCGACTAATTCAGCCGATGTTACGGCCCCCTGACCCCCTCTGCCATGGAATCTTATCTCGATCATAATTTCTCCTTTTTAATCAAATTCCTGGTTTTCTCTGAGTTGGATTTTTCTGATGTCGGAGTACTTGAGTTGGTCGTTTAAGATTTCGATACAGCTTATTATATTCAGTTTAGCCTGGGAAAGCTCCAATATTTCAGAACTCAACAATTCTTTTTTTTGCAGGCGTGCCTCTATTCGTTCATTTAACAGATTTAGGTGCCTCATGTCCGTGTTGAAAGAATCTTCTTCTTCAGTTGTGTCTGAATCATTTATGTCTGAAATTGTCTGTATTAGCTTGACATCCCATTCATCGGTCTTTTTCCACCGGGCTATTGTAGCGGGATGTACTCCCAATTTTTTAGCCATTTCTTTGTTGGTAATTCTACCACGATCTTGTAGAAATGTTTTTTCGGCGTTTTTTCGATCCTGGTTCTTTTTCATTCTAGTTCCAGACGCGTCATGTTGATGTTCTGGTGTGTACCAAATATTAATTATTATCAGAAAAAAGCTGAATCATTCAATCAATATTTCATGTTTCAACAATCTGAAAAATGTAACTTCATATTAAAAGACCGATGGATTTCAGTTGTCGAAAGTTGGCAATACCGGCATGCATGTTAATGAAACATTTCTGAAAAGCCTCCCTACAAGTCCCGGCGTATATCTCATGGAAGACAGCGACGGCAATGTCATCTATGTAGGAAAGGCTGCAAATCTTAGGAACAGGGTTCGCAACTATTTTTCCAAAACAGGCGACGAAAGGCCAAAGGTCCGCTTTCTTGTGCAACATATTGCAAATATCAAGACGATCCTTACGAATACTGAAAAGGAAGCTTTACTCCTCGAAAACAATCTCATAAAAGAACATCGTCCCAAATATAATGTCAATCTGAGGGATGACAAGTCGTTCTTTTCTCTCAGGTTAAATTTATCCCATACTTACCCGCGATTGACATTGATTAGAACCCAGAAAATCAAGACTGACGGCGCAAGGTATTTTGGACCTTATTCCTCGGCTCATGACGCACGGATAACCTTAAGTCTGATTCGAAGAATTTTTCCTTTGAGACAGTGCTCTGACCGCCAGATTGCCACTGTCAGGAGACCATGTTTGAACTGCCAGATGAATCGTTGCGTGTGTCCTTGCACAGGAACTGTTGACCCTCGTGAATACAGGAGAATGGTTGAAAATGTCTCTCTGTTCCTGGAAGGAAAAAATGAGGAACTGATCAAAACACTGAAAAAAGACATGGAAACGGCTTCTGAAAACTTGCGATTTGAAGAAGCGGCAAGAATCAGGGATAGTCTTTATGCTATTGATCGCACTTTACAGAGGCAGAATGTTTCTTTTTTCCATTTCAAGGATCAGGACGTGTTCGCTGTCCTGGAAGAACCTCGGGACACTTACGTGGTGGAGATACTTTCTTTCAAGAAAGGAAACCTTCTGTCCGAACAATCATACATCATAAGAAACTCTACCCTGGAACACCATGAGATCCTAACGTCCGCCATAAAACAATTTTATCACAATTCTAGCGTCGTGCCTCCAGAAATCATTGTGCCAAAAAGTCTTGAAAGTCAAGAAGTTGTAGAATTATGGCTTTCTGATATACGCGGCTCCCGGGTCAAGATCAAGGTGGCAATGAGAGGAGCCGGCGCCAGACTGATAAGACTAGCCATAAAAAACGCTGAAATGGCCCTTGAACGTGAAGAACAAAGAAAACTGGCCGCCAACGCATTGGACAAGCTGGTTGGGAAATTGAAATTGGCCAGCCCACCCAAACTAATAGAGTGCTATGACATATCAAACATTAGCGGTTCTGAGGCGGTAGGGGGAAAGGTGGCGTTTCTTGACGGAAAACCCTTAAAATCCGCTTACAGAAAATTTAAGATTCGTGATTTTCAGGATCAAAACGATCCGGGAATGATTCATCAAGTCATTCTCAGACGCATCAACCACATAGATAAGGACCCTCTGGGAGACCTGCTGATAATAGACGGAGGCAAATCACAATTGAACGCGGCACTCGAGGCTCTCAAAGATCTAGATCCAGACTTAAGACCGCGTGTGATCTCAATCGCCAAGGCGCAGAGCCCTGACGAGAATGACCAAATATACGAACCAAACAGGAAAAATCCTCTCAATTTCTCCAAAGGAGATTCATGCCTGTTGGCAATTATGAAAATTCGCGATGAAGCGCACAGGCATGCCCATTCATTCCATACGAGCCGCAGGAAGAAATCCGTCATCCGTTCAGCCCTGGAAAATGTTCCAGGGATCGGTGAAAGAAAAAGAACCGCCTTGTTAAAAACTTTTGGAAGCCTAAAAGGCATTCTAGAGGCTAAGGACGAACTACTTAATAACGTACCAGGAATTGGTCCAAAAGATATTATCCGAATAAGAAGACATTTTTCCAACAATGGGACAAGAGGTTCTGAGATAGGCTCAGATAAACCCTAGAACGTTTTATCGGGGAGGCCTTTCCCAGAGCCATAGACAAGTAGATGCAAGAAATTCAAGTAATTAGAGCGTCATTCAATAAACTGTTAGTCCAACTACCATCTTTTCAGATTTTGATTTACTATCCGCAAACATTTGGGTTTAAGTGATAAATTTAAGATTTCCGAATATTCTCTCGGAATGCTGAAAACTTTGTGCATAGATGTTCCCTGTATTGATCAAATAAAGGCAATATCGTAAAAGGTTACTGTTGAACTAAAAATTTACAAAGGAAATGTCAAGTTGAGAATTCTACTAGCTGAGGACGATGTCATAACTCGTCGCCTCTTGGAGGCTCAACTCAAGAAATGGGGCCATGAGGTCGTGCCTTGCTCGGATGGTCAACAGGCGTGGGACCAATTAAACAAGGATGAATCTCCGAAACTCGTAATTTTGGACTGGATGATGCCCGTCATGGATGGGTTGACTGTAAGCAAGAAAATACGAGAGTTAGAAACCAGGCCTTATACTTATATCATACTGCTCACAGCGAAAAGTCGAAAAGAGGATATTGTTGAAGGTCTTGAAGCAGGGGCTGACGACTATATTACCAAACCGTTCGATCCGCAGGAACTCCGCGTCAGAATAAGGGCTGCCATAAGAATTGTTCAACTTCAGGAAGATTTACTGGAGGCCTTGAAAACATCAGAATTTCGCGCAACTCACGATTCGCTCACTGGTCTGTGGAATCGCTACGCAATTCTCGGGATCCTTGAAAAACAACTGGCTCGCTCAACCCGAGATGGTTGCGAAATTTCTGTTATTATGGCGGACGTGGATCATTTCAAGAAAGTTAACGACAATTATGGTCACCTTGCTGGGGATGAAGTTTTGCGTCAAGCTGCCCGTAGAATGAAAAACTTACTGAGACCCTATGATGATGTTGGAAGATATGGGGGTGAAGAATTCATTTTGGTCCTGCCGGGATGCAACGCCGAATCCGCTGTAAATATTGCTGAAAGAATTAGATTGGAGTTTGAAAAAACTCCCGTTGTAAGTTCTGAAGGGACTTTTCCGGTTTCTTTAAGCTTTGGAGTAGCTACAACCAAGGGGAAAGATTGCTCAAGGACTGATGACATAATTGGATTGGCGGACGACGCATTGTACAAGGCCAAGGAGAGTGGGCGTAACCGTGTAGTGTTTGCAGGAGAACTTGGCTCAAGAACTTAAATATCAAGTCCTTTGTTTGCAACGGGCTTCGTGACAATTTCTTCAAAGGCAAGGAGACTCAACGAGCTAGAGGGTATTCACAAATGACTGAACAGCGGAATTAAATTCTTCAGGTTTTTCCATCATGACCAGATGACCGGCTTCCGGAATCTTGACCATTGTTGATGACTTTATCTTCCCATTCAAATATTCCGAATACTTGACAGGTGTCAGAGCGTCTTTTTCACCAACTACAATCAGCGTGGGCACATCAATTTCGTGAATTTGATTCATGATATCGAATTTGTCACATGCCGTCAGGTCACCATGTATTGTAAGGGGATTTGACTTACAATATTTGTCTACCATAAGTGTTTTAAGATGATTCGGACTTGAACTTGACAAGCAATATTCCGCTAGTTTCTTTAATGACTTAGACGGATTATTTATAAGCCCTTCCAGTATAAACGGATGGACTCGAAGACGGGCTCCCGAGCCAATCAAACCCAGGGCAACGAGCCATGTCCTGCGCCTGACGGCGATCCACAATGCGATTGCGCTTCCCAGTGAACATCCCACCAATACAACCCGCTTCAGCCCCATGACCTCGACAAACCGTTCGACCCAATCGGCATAGGCTGAGATCGAAGTTTCCCCCGGAGGCTCAGAAGCCCCATGCCCGGGTAAATCCAAAGCTAATACAGAACCTGGCATTTTAATACCGTCAACTTGACTTCGCCAGTCTTCCCTATCTCCCCCTGTGCCGTGCACAAACACCATGACCATTTTGTCAGGGTCAAAATCATTCGGCCTGGATTCATATCCAATCAGTCTGCCATCCAAAAACAATTCGGACATTAAAAGGCCTTTCTGTATTCCGATATGGACTATGGATCGATATCAATCCAATCTCATCCCCCGTGGGACCACCACAACCCCACCGTCAGAAATTGTAAAACGGCTTTTGTCTTCTTCATGATCCAGACCAATGGTTATACCGTCTGGAATCGAAACCTCATGATCAATTATGGCCTTGTTTATTCTTACGCCTTTTCCAACCCTGCATTTATCCAGAAGGACTGAATTTTCGACAACACTGTTCTGTCCGATCAACACTCCGTGCGAAAGAACTGAACGAATTGTTCTGGCGCCGGATATAATACACCCCCCGGAAATAATGCAGTCTGTGGTTCCTACTCCCTCTGGAATACTGCAATTGCCGTCAAGAGATGCGACAATTTTTGCTGGTGGAACTTGTTCCTGATAAGTTCTTATCGGCCATCCCACGTCGTACAGGTTGCATAACGGATTTTCAGAGCAAAGGTCAATGTTGGCGGCCCAATAGGCGTCAAGTGTCCCTATATCCCTCCAGTAAGCCCTGTCCTCGTTATTGGCTTCCCTAAAACCATGAACATATACTTTGTTGGATTTGATCATTCCAGGCACGATATCTTTTCCAAAATCGTGAGAGGAATCGGAATTCTTGGCGTCGTTTATTACATTCTTAACCAACGCTTCTGTATTGAAAATATATACACCCATGGACACAAATGACCTGTTCGGTTTCCCTGGGATAGTTTTAGGCTCATCAGGTTTTTCTTCCCAATCAACTATTCTGAAATCATCTTGGCAACCTATGACTCCAAATGCTCTGGCTTCTTCCCTTGGGGCTTCAACCCCGGCAACTGTGAGGTCTGCACCTTTTTCCAAGTGAAAGGCCAACATATCATTGTAGTTCATCTTGTAGACGTGATCACCGGAGAGAATCAAAACTCGTTTAGGGCGTTCTCTTTGAAGAATGTAGACATTTTGATATATGCTGTCGGCCGTTCCTCTGTACCAGCGATCAACATTTCTCTGTTGAGGCGGGACACATTCAATAAATTCTCCCAATTCATGATTGAAAATGTTCCAGCCAAGCCGAATATGGCGATCAAGTGAAAGAGATCGGTACTGGGTCAGAACATAAATGCGCCTGATATCAGAATTGAGACAGTTAGAAAGAGTAAAATCAACTATTCTGTATATTCCGCCAAATCTCACCGAGGGTTTCGCTGTGGCTTTTGTGAGTGGGTAAAGGCGTTCTCCCTTGCCTCCTGCCATCAGTATGCACAGGGTATCTCTCATTTCTTTTTTCAGGTTCATTGATCCAACAACCTTTTGATTTCAGTTTTGAGTTTGGAAGTGTCGGATGATTTTACTACATAAGCGTCCGCTCCCCATGTGGTAAAATCGTCTTTGTAATGGCTGTACGCGGTATTGAGGATTGTCGGGATTCCCTTATCTTTTCCGAGTAGTTTTTCGAGTGTCTCAATTCCATCCATTCCAGGCATCTGGATGTCTAGGACTATCAGATCCGGTGGATTTTCGTCCACTTCCTGTAGCGCCTGTTGACCAGAATTTGCAAGAGTTACATCATAACCCTCTTCCTCCAACTCCATTTTGTACAATTCACAAATATGTTTTTCATCATCAACGACTAGGATGCGCTTCATTAATCGCCTCACATTCTAACGTAAAAAACCTGTAAGCGAATTTCTGTTTTTCGGTACCCACTTTTTCAGATTATCAAAACAACCGTATTACGAAAAGTGAAAGAATTCTTATTTTGAAATTTTATTTTAGCCGTGTCGTACAAGATGCCTGTCGATGCCGTAAGTCTTTGCTAATCTTTACCCCGAAAGGCTGGACATATTTCGAATTTTTCCAATTATAGCGTTTGTTTACCTGGCAATTGATCTACTCACATCTTCTCTAATTTTATCAGACATCTCCTTTACGGCTTTGTTTAAAGCTTCCACTATAGATTTCGGTTCGGTGTCCTTACTCGGCGCTTTCACAGTGTAAACCTTTTTAAACAGTTCTCCCTTGCCTATGATTTCCGGCTCAAAATCGATTAGCTTTATTTCCGCTTCGATCAAACCTGAGCCTTGCCGATCACTGACAAGACCCTCGAATTTCTTTATTGCCCCTTCAAGCCCGTAGCGGTAAGAAACATTGCTTGTTTGATCTACCGCCTTCCTGAATAACCCTGAAGATTGCAAATCCCTCATTACCAACTCAGTAAGCGTTTCAGAAGGGTCCTGAATCCACGCGTGGCTGGTAACAATTCTTTTGTCGGATCTTGGCTCGGCTATTTTAAGGAATTGTGTGTCTACTGAGGAGTCTGTCAGGAAACGATATACCATGATGGTTTCGGAACTTACCGGTTCCTTGCTGGGATTGGGCGCAGGGTAATTTATGGCGTGAAAAGCGACTTTATCTTTGTCCCACAGTGCGCAACCTGAGAAGGCCATTAAACCTATCAGAAATATCAATAGAATTTTTGAGGCCCTAGAAATGTTTGATGGATACTTCTTGAATAAATTTTTTGGTAGCAATTGAAAACTACCCATGGTCTCCATGCCTACCCACTCTTGGGAAAGTTGGGGTAATTTGAAATTCCTGGATCAAAATTCGGCAATGGGGGGACACGCCCTTTAACCTTCATCTGTGTTTATTCTGAAGGTGATTCCAGCCGATCAAAATCTCTTACCTACTTTCACCGGATTTCTCGCCAGGTCCGAAAATTATGCTCGACGGTTTGTTTTTAATCATTCTGGTGAAATCGATTAAATTATCGGCGCTCCGATCCAATTTTTGGGTTAGCAAACTAATATTGTTGTCTGTTCTGCGAATCATTCTGTCTGCGTTCCTCATTGTTTCTGTACTGGCTTGTAAGAATTCATTGGTCTTTTCCAAGGTTTTGGTAATAGACTTTCCTAATTGAGCTCTTGCAAGGTCGTCGTTGATTTTCCTTGAAGCTTCCTTGATTTCTCGGATGGCCTCTGACGCGTCAGCGCCTATTGAATCCACTTTAGAATCGGACAAAATTTTGTCCAGTTTTGAAGAGACACGTAACAAATGGTTCGACATTCGCTCAATGTCTAGGGCTTTCAGCTTTTGAAAAATGTTTTCCAATGCGGCCCCTATTTCTTTGATATCAGATGAATACGTCGGGATGACCTTGTACCTGGGCGTAAAATCCAGTTCTATCGGCTCCTTGTATTGATCTGGTTTGAAAGTGTCGATTTCCAAATATTTCAAACCCGTCAGTCCGAGCAGATTCATTTTTATTCCAAGATCATCCGACAGTTTAAAATTCCGGTTAAGCCCCATGACAACTTCGATAAGAAGTCCATCCGGCGCCATGCGAATCTTTTTTACTCGACCGACCGGCACCCCCCGAAATTTTACAGGACTATCCGATTCCAAACCCTGCACACTCTCGCTGAAATACGCTACTACGGTCTGAGGGTTTTCAAAATAACGTGACGCGCCTAACCAGATGAGCATGGAGACCGTCAACAGTAAGCTTGCAACCAAGAAAAGCCCTATCTTCAACTTTGTTGACTTTGCGCGCATTATGAGTCTCCCGTTGTCAATTTAAACCGCCATGAAAAAAATCTCTCACCCTCTTGTCTGAAACATCTTGCTCAAGTTCTTGGGGTCTTCCACGGGCTATAATGGTTTTTTCCGATGGGTCTAGGAGAATTACACTGTCGGCCACCGAATAAACGCTTCTCAACTCATGAGTTATCAGAACTACAGTAGTTCCCATGAAAGAATTTATTGAACGAATCGTCTCATCAAGTTCAGAACTCGTCAGTGGATCTAAACCGGAGGAAGGCTCGTCAAAGAAAAGGATGTGAGGATCCAGGGCCATTGCTCTAGCCAAAGCGGCCCTCTTTTGCATGCCCCCACTCAGTTCTCCAGGCAGTTTTTTTGCAGAATCCTGAAGTCCAACCAATTCGAGTTTCATGGCTACAATTTCTTCTATCACGGTTTGAGGCAGTGACGTAAACTGGGTCAAAGGCATTGCAACATTTTCGGCTACGGTCATGGAAGTGAAAAGAGCTCCAGACTGAAACAGCACACCTATTTTTCGCAGTATCTCTATCTTGGGCTGTTCCGAAATTGGTTCCATTTTATCGTCGCCGTAATATATTTCACCTGAAGCCGGTTTTAGCAACCCAACCATAGCGCGAAACAAGGTTGTCTTCCCGCACCCAGACCGGCCCATGATTGCGAAGATCTTGCCTCCGGGGATTTCGAAGGAGATGTCGCGAATGACTGTCTCTCCGGCATATCCAGCCGTCAGGTTTCTCACAGAGATTACTGAAACGTAATGATTGTCGCTCAATTGTTAACCTTCAATACTATGTTGTTGCTATTGTGGAGCAAATTAATTGGACGTGAGGTTGCGCTAATGCTCAAAACGACCATATGCGGGGAAAATAATAAAACAGTACGGCAAACAGGGCATTTGTAACCGTTAGGACGAATATACATGTCACTACAGCCGATGTCGTGGCGTACCCAACACTTTCAGCGCCTCCTCTAACCTGAAAACCCCTGAGACAACCTATAGAGGCAATCTCGATTCCAAACACAAGGCTTTTGATCAAGCCCTTTGTCACGTCACTAATCTCAAGTACTCTTTTAACCTGATTGAAGTAGGCTGTCGGGGTTATGTCAAGAGAGAAACCAGCGACTACGCATCCTCCAATAATACCCACGATGTTGGATATCATCGTCAAACAGGGGGCGGCAATCGCCACTGCAATGATTCGTGGACAGACAAGGTACAATATCGGATCTATTCCTAAAACTCTAAGAGCGTCAATCTCCTCAGAGACCTGCATCGAACCTATGTGCGCCGCATATCCCGCCCCCGAGCGTCCGGAAATTATGATCGACGTCAACAAGGGGCCCATTTCAAGACAGATGGATACGCTCACGAGGTCAGCGACAAAGATATTCGCTCCAAATTTGCGAAGTTGGATGGCAGCCTGAAAGGCTAGAATGCACCCCATGAGGAAACCAAGCGCAGTCACTATGGGAACAGCGTCCACACCCGCTTTTTCGAATAGCTTAGCCAATCCCTCCCACTTAATTGAACCCGAGCGCCGGAGACCTGACCAGAAAGCGTCAACGACTCCTCCTATGAAAGTGATCATATCGGCGGAACTATTCCTGAGATTAGATATCCCGTGCTTGATTTGCGTCGCGACATCAGGCTCATCGATTCCGTCCAGGATTCCCATGGTAGCGTGAGAGTCTGACAGGCGGCTCTCCAAGAAACGTTTTCCCCCTGACGGAATGTTTATCAACGTGGCATTGTTACTGAATTTGTTACAATTCCGGACAAAATTCCTGATTACGGCTATACCGGCTCCATCGAGATAATCAAGTCCTCCTAAATCGAGTTTTACATTTATAAGCGGCTGAGCTTCTAATATGTTCAATAATTCCCGATCGAGAGCAACGGCTTCTTCGACCGACGCATTTCCAGTGATCTCTATCAGGAGTTCATCAAACGATTGTTGTCTAAATTTTATTTGAAACATTTGATTCTCGGGGCTAGGACCAAGTCAACCTCTCAATCAAGCCGCATAAAGTAAGATTGCCGGCGCTCCACACTTAATCATTGAAATCGAAGAACTCTTTCAAGTCGCTAAGCGACCTCGTCATAGGACTCTTTTGCAGACTCTGAAAAAACATCTTGCCATAACTTTTTGACAGAATTCTAGGATCCATGACACATAAGGCGCCTCTGTCGTTTCTAGTTCTAATGAGTCTCCCCAGTCCCTGTTTCAAGGCAATTACAGCCATTGGAACCTGAAGCAGAAAAAAGGGGTTCTTTCCTGCCGATCTCAAAAGATCAACGCGAGTTGACAAGATTGGATCGTCGGGAGGAGCGAATGGCAATTTATCTATTATGACACACGACAAAGATTCACCTTGAACATCAACCCCTTCCCAAAAGGACGATGTCCCCAAGAGCACCGCTCCGCTCTTGGATTTGAATTCCTCGATAAGCCTCGATTTCGGCCTCGTGCCTTGCAGGAGTAACGGGAAGCTCATGGTTCCTTTCAACTTTTCATAAACACTTTCCATATTCCTGATAGACGTGAAAAGCACAAACGCTCTACCTTGGGTCACCGAAAGGATTTCTCCAATGTTTTCCGCCAAGAGCGAGACAAATTCTCCGGAATTAGGTTCCGGCATTGATTTGGGGATATAAAAAAGAGTTTGAGCGCCATAATCGAAGGGGCTCCCGAGGATCACCTCTTTAGGGGAAAATGTTCCATTCAGTCCAACACTGGATCTAAAATATTCGAATGATCCACTTGTAGCCAACGTGGCTGAGGTAAAGACAAGACTTGGAATTTTCTCGTACAATCTTTTCCGCAAGGCTGAGCCAACCTCTATCGGACACGCGTGCGCGCTGATGACCCGATCTTTTTTCTCGATCCATGTCGCATAGTCTTTGGCGGAAGAAGTTCCAAATATAGTGTCTATTTCGATGCGAAGATCCTGAACCCTTTGGATCAGGATCTTGAGTTCTTCTCTCGCCTTGGGGCTAGCCGATATCATAGAAGACAAACTGTCTAGAGATTGAGACAAGTTTTCTCTGGCCTCCATGACACGTCTGTCAGTTGAGTCTATTTTAGCTTTTTGAATTTGAATGTCCTCAAATATACCAAACAAATTCCTTGCGTTATCGTCTGTTTTTCTGAGTTCCCTCTCAAATTTCTCTCCATGAATTTCGGCCTCAGTGAGTTGGAATCTGCAATCTTTAACAAACTTTCTAATCTTGTGGACTCCGCAATGGAACCCAAAATGTTGAGTCACCGCTTCTTCAAAACCATGCGCTTCATCAATTATCAGGGCGTCGAAACGCGGTATGACCTCCCCTCTGCCGCTTGACCTAACAGCCATATCAGAAGCCAGCAGACTGTGATTGACTACAACCAACTGAACATCACCAGCCTTATACCTCATTTTCTGGACGAAGCATCGCTCAAAGTCCTCACAGCTACGCCCCAGACATGTTTCAGCCGTAGAACAGATCTCCGACCAGACACGACTTTCGTCCGGGAGGGAATCTATTTCGACTCTGTCTCCTTCGCCCTGAACCAGGGTTAATTGGTACCATTTCAGAATTTTTTCGAGAAGTTCGCTTTCCCATTGCTCGTAAAAACTCGCCTGTCGGAGAAAGTCCCTAAGCCTTCTGTGGCATACAAAATTGCTTCTGCCTTTCATAAGGGCCGCTTTGAGGTCGGGGAAAATGTTTTCTTTCACAAAGGGGATGTCTTTGAAGAAAAGTTGTTCCTGAAGATTTTTAGTCCCAGTCGAAATGGCGACTTTTTTTCCACTTAGAACAGCGGCTACCAGGTAGGCCAAAGTTTTTCCAGTCCCGGTCGGAGCTTCAATGATCAGGGTATCATCAGCCATCATCGCTGAGAGGACTGCTTCGCTCATGGCAAGTTGCTGTCCCCGAAATTCATATTGAGCGATAGAACTTGCCATAATCCCATCAGGTCCAAAAATATCGTGGATTTTACCTATACTTGAATCTTTGTTGTCGTTCTCTCTCAATCGCTTACAACCAGTCATGCCTTGAATAAATAATTTGGGGTTAACTTTTATCATCCGTCTTGGTAAAAGACGTCTCATGGTAATTCCGGGCCTGATTCAAAATACCCGTAGCCCATAAAGGCGCCCCGAGAGTGTGCAAATGAAGATAGGTCCCCAGCGCCTTATACCGGAATATACCATCAACAGAACCATTTATTCCGTGTCCCCGAATAACTTTGAACGCGTAAGAGTTGGTGTTGATATTATCTGAAGGAATGAATGAATAATGAAATTCATGGCCTTTAAGTACCGATCCCACGGGGAAAAATGGATTTGAAACGACGACGTTTACGACCATGTATCCATGTCCCTGAGGTCTTCTCTCAAGTACTGTCTCAACGTCAAAAACACCAACCATTGGATAAGTTGTTTCGTCTATGGTTAATTGTCTGGCAAGATACATTAACCCACCACATTCAGCGTAAACAGGTAGGCCTGATTTTATAGCCAAAAGCAAAGACTCCTTGAATGTTGTGTTCTTGGCCAGAACTTCAGCGTGCGTCTCCGGGAAACCTCCGCCAATATAAAGGGCGTCGACTCGCGGCAGTGGCCTTGGTTCCAGGGCTGTAATCTCAACCAAAGTGGCCCCTGTTGACGTCAATGCCTGCAGGTTCTCGGGATAATAGAATTGAAATGCAGAATCCCTCAAGATGCCGATTCTAAGATTTTCGTGTTCTAACATGGCCCCGGATTGGTTTTCCAAAATCCTAGGGCAATCAAGAGGATCTGCGGACTTGGCCAATTTCATCAAATGGTCCAGATCTATTGACCTTTCCACCAGATTGGCCACTGTCTCAACAATTTCATTGGCGCCGGAGTGTTCGGAAAGAGGGAGAAGTCCCAGATGCCTTTGAGGGAAATCCTCAAGATACAGTTTGTTTATGGCCCCGATAACGGGTATTGAACAATACTCCTCGATAGAATCCCTGAGTGTTTTTTCGTGTCTCGGTCCAGCAACTCTATTCAAGATTACCGACTTGATCAAAACATCAGAATCAAGCGCTTGACATCCGAGCACCAGAGCCGCCGCTGTTCTTGTCATTTTAGAGGCGTCCACTACTAAAATTACCGGAGTCTTGAGTAATTTCGCCAACTCGGCGGAACTGTATTCCCCAGAAGCGTTAACGCCATCGAATAATCCCCTGTTTCCCTCGATTATAGATACATCTTGGTCTTTCGCCCACTTGCAAAAGGACTTTTTTAGAGTTTCCCTGTCAAATAGATATGAATCCAGATTCCTACAGGGACGCTGAGCCGCCTTGCCTAACCAGCCGGCGTCAATATAATCCGGTCCTTTCTTGAAGACTGCGACGGACAATCCTCGTCTTCTCAAAGCGGCGGTGATTCCTATTGAAAGTAAGGTCTTGCCTGATCCGCCCCTTAGAGCTCCGATAATTATCCTCGGCGCATTTTGCATTCTATGTGTCCCAAAGAATCAGTTACTTGATATTTTCTTCCAATGAACAAGCGTCGGATTTTATCTTCCTGGCGACACGGAAATTTTTGGCCTTTCGGACAATAGAACCTGCCCATTCCGGCTCACCTAGAGAATGGATATGAGTGTAGAGCCCCAGAGCGTTTTTGACCGCAAGGCCATCGTGCGCGCCATCAATTCCTTGTCCACGCAAAACATCGAAAGCCCAAAACTCTTGATTTGGATAATCCAACACCATTGTCGAATAATGAAATTCGTGTCCTCGCAAAGTTAGGCCGCCATCAAAAAAAGGGTTGGACCCTCTAGCTTTGAGTTCAACATATCCCAAACCCTGTGGTTTCCGATTCAATACTGATTTGGCCGAGAAAACACCCGCCATCGGAAATACCTTAGTGTCTATCACGAGGCTCTTGGCTAGAAACATCAACCCTCCACATTCCGCATACACCGGCCCTCCAGATTCAACAAATGATTTTATTGATTGCCGAAATATAAGGTTTTCAGCAAGTCTTTCGGCGTGTGTTTCGGGAAATCCGCCACCGATATAAAGCGCGTCTATATCCGGCAAAGGTTTGGACTCAAGGGAATTTATTTCAACTATGTTCGCTCCATTCAAAATTAACGCTTCAAGGTTTTCCGGGTAATAAAACTGAAAAGCGGCGTCGTGAAGAATACCTATCTCGATACTATTGACGCTTCCTGTCTTGAGCAGCTCAGGTTCCAGATTCAGCAGATGAGAGTTAGGAGGAATTGGGCCTTGAAAGGCTATCCTCTCTATTTCCTCCAAATCTAAACCACTCTCTATGATTGCCCTGGCTTCTTCCACGAAATCGATGGCCGATGGATGCTCCTGTATGGGTAATAAACCAAGATGTCTTTGAGGAAAGTTCCTGAGCTTCATACTGGGAATAACTCCCACTACTGGGATTGTGGTTATTCGCTCAATCGCCTGCCTAACTACATGTTCGTGCCTCGTCCCTTTGATCCTGTTCAGAATTATGCCTGAGATCTGAAGCTCCGGATCAAACTGTTGACATCCCTTAACTAAAGCGGCGGCAGTTCCCGTCATCTTGGAGCAATCAATTATCATCAGTGTGGGACTTCGCAAAAGCTTAGACAATTCAGCGCTGCTCGAAGACCCACTATTGTCAACACCGTCGAAAAGACCTCTATTTCCCTCGATTATGGAAATATCTGAATTTAGAGATCTTCTGATGAACGAATTTAAGACGGTCTCTTCGGAGAAGAGGTGTTGATCTAGATTATAACAGGGCCTCCCGGCGGAAAGACTCAACCATCCCGCGTCTATATAGTCCGGCCCCTTTTTGAACACGCTAGGAACCAGACCCCTTTTACGAATAGCAGCCACAAGGCCTACAGTTACAAGTGTCTTGCCTGATCCACCTTTAAGAGCAGTGATGAGAAGACTGGGGATCCTCATTTGTTATACTTGGATGTCTTCAAGAGAGATAATTTCATCAGCGAATGAAAGGGTCTGCCAATTCTGGAATACGGTAAAAATGTGGTTGACCAGGTTTTTACTGATTATTTTAAAATCAGGAGCTCTTTTATCATAAGACTCCAATATTGTAACGAACACCTCTGTCCATTCCTGGATGGTTTTCAATCGTGCTATTTTAACAAAATTGTGACAAAATTTTGTCATGTCACTGTCCAGATAATTTCTGGCGATAATGCCTCTTATAAAACCGCGCATTATGCCCTCGAGGAATCCGTCCCCCAACCAGACAAAATCCCCTACCCCGTCAATGCGATCGAGTCTGGCCCTCACCGTGATGTTGGCTAAAAACATTATCAGAGCGTCATTTATGTTTTCCTCCGAATCCTCAGTGAAGATGATTCGATTTCCATATTGCCTGACGGTTATCAACTTTAAATCAGGATTTGGAGATAACTTGGCGATGAAATCTCCAGCAGCCAGATGCCATGGATAAATCTCCCGGAGTGATTCAAGATCGAAAAAACAGGTGAGTATGTAGGCGACTCTTTCAATCATCTTAACCGCTAAGTCTTCTTTAATCTCTCTATAACCATTGTCTGTATCCCAAAAGGTAAAAACAGCTTGCTTTCCTGGGACCAAACTTGAGACATGGAATTCATGATAGCCTCTGAACCACTCTCCCAAGAACATCAAGTTGGGTGTTTCAGTAATATTTGAACTACGGTCCGACGAATCGCTTATGAAATAAACTTCGGGAACAAATCTCTGATCGCCCATGGTTCCCAAGAATCTCATCAAATTATAATCCTGCTTGATTCTTGAAATTCCTCGATCGGTCAACGCTACATTCGCCACAAACCATAGCTGGTCCCGGCCACTGTGGACTCTGACTGAGGCCGGGAAATAATCAGCGCCTCTTTTTTCAGCAACCAGATCTATCAACTGGATTTCTTTATCAAACCACTGGGCCTTTTTCTTGACAATTTCTTCAAATTCTTCAAAGTTCTCGACAATAAAAGTTTGTATTGCCGTCAAATATGAACGGTAGGTTAAGGAACCAATCTTTAGGATGGAGGAATCTTTACAAAGCGGGACTGCGCTCTTCAGGAATTCAGAGTTGAGAATTCTCGTTTGCGAGTCTGCTGATGATAGCATGAATCGAAAATCGGGCATTTTGTTTGACATATTTTGTTTTATATCATGCACGCGGTCTTTAAAGATTTGAGGAACCCGATTTACGCCGAGCCGGTTCTCCCTTGGCAAGTTAAGCATATTAGTCTCTATTGAAAAGAATGTGAATAGATTCATCTGTGGCTGCTGTATCGGCGACAAAATCCTCTGACATGTGTCCCTTATTTTCATAAAACTTCTTGAACAGTCTATTCAAACGAACTCACTGAGTGAGTTCAATTGATGAGAAGTCTGAGAAGATGTTATTTACTAAAAATGTTGGATTTTTTTCTTGACTTGATGAAGCCATTTGCATTAAATTTTTAAGAATCTTCAATTCGGTGGCCTTTTTCATTCATGCTCTATAAATTCGCTGGTTTGAATACATTTTAAATTTGCATGAAGAACTTGAACAGTCGGGTCTACCGGCGTTTTTTTTCTGGTCACTCGAATAGATCGCGATTAGTTGAAACGAAGACCCAAGTAGAGAGGAGGAACCTTTAATGGGAAAACACAATACCCCTATGCTTGATGAATTGGAAAAGGGTCCGTGGCCCAGTTTTGTTTCTGATATCAAGCAGCAGGTGGCAAACGGAAAACATGTTCTTAAAGAAGCTCCAGATGACCTATTAGGAGTGATGGAATTGTCTTACGTGGACAAGGTCACCCATTGGAAACATGGTGGAATCGTTGGCGTATTCGGTTACGGCGGCGGGATCATTGGACGTTATTGCGATCAGCCTCAAATGTTCCCCGGCGTGGCGCATTTCCATACAGTGCGTGTGAACCAACCTTCTAGCAAATTCTATACCGCCAAATACTTGAGAGAGCTTTGTGATCTGTGGGAACGCCACGGAAGCGGCCTCACCAACATGCATGGATCAACTGGCGATATCGTGTTCTTAGGCACAACCACTGATCATCTTGAGCCTCTATTCTTTGAAATGACTCATGAACTGAATCAGGACCTCGGCGGCTCAGGATCTAACCTGAGAACCCCCGAGTGTTGTTTAGGTCAATCCAGGTGCGAATTCGCTTGCTATGACACTCAGGAAGCCTGCGACAACCTTACTCACGAATATCAGGACGAATTGCATCGACCAGCTTTCCCTTACAAGTTTAAGTTCAAGTTTGATGGTTGCCCGAATGGTTGCGTGGCCTCCATTGCGCGTTCGGACATGTCTTTTATCGGAACCTGGAGAGACAACATCCGTATCGACCAGGCCGCAGTTAAGGCTTACGTGGGCGGAGAATTTGCTCCTAACGCGGGCGCTTATTCAGGTCGAGATTGGGGAAAATTCGATATCCAGAAGGAAGTTGTTGATCTTTGCCCCACAGGCTGCATGAGATGGGATGGATCCAAACTTGAAATAAATGATAAAGAATGCGTCCGCTGCATGCATTGCCTGAATGTTATGCCCAGGGCTCTGAGAAAAGGTCTGGACACTGGAGTTTCAATACTTTTTGGCGCAAAAGCTCCGATCTTGGAAGGCGCCCAGATGTCAACTCTGACCGTTCCTTTCCTAAAAATGGAATCACCCTTTTCTGAAGCTAAAGATCTTGTCGAGAAAGTTTGGGATTGGTGGATGGAAGAAGGCAAGAACCGTGAGCGTCTAGGTGAATTGATTCAGAGGAAAACCTTCCAGGAATTCCTGAGAGTCTGCGAACTGGATCCTGACCCACGAATGGTTGATGAGCCGAGATCCAACCCATACATTTTCTGGAAAGAAGAAGAAGTCGAGGGTGGATGGACCCGAGACATCGACGCTTTCCGAGCGAAACATCAGAGGTAAAGGGAGGTCAACAAGATGCCTTACGATCCCAGTGAACCGTTGAAAGATAGAATTACTGATATTGGCCCCAGACACTATGGGGAATTCCTTCCACCCGTGATTAAGAAAAACAAGGGCAAATGGCTGTATCACGAAATTTTACAGCCAGGGGTGCTTGTTCATGTCGCCGAGTCTGGAGACAAGGTCTTCAGTGTTCGTGTCGGTGGCTGCCGTTTGATGAGTGTCGAGCATCTCCGTGAGATCTGCGACATAGCCGACAAATACTGTGACGGTTATCTCAGATTCACCACTAGGAACAACATTGAGTTCCTTCTGGCCGATGAATCCAAACTAAAACCCCTGGTTGACGATCTCAAAAGCCGCAAGTTCAGTGGCGGATCTAACAAATTCCCCGTTGGCGGGACAGGGGCGGGCGTCACCAACATAGTTCACACTCAGGGCTGGGCTCATTGCCACACCCCGGCGATTGACGCTTCTGGAGTGGTCAAGGCCGTCATGGACGCAATTTATGATGAATTCGACCACATGAAACTACCGGCCCCAGTTCGCGTATCTCTTGCATGCTGCCTCAACATGTGCGGCGCAGTTCATTGCTCTGACATCGCCATTCTTGGTATTCATCGCAAGCCACCTATGGTGGATGGTGAGTGGATCGATAAACTCTGCGAATTGCCACTTGCGATAGCAGCGTGCCCGACAGGGGCTATTAAGCCGGCTAAAACGGCAGATGGAAAGAAAAGCCTTGAAGTCAAAGCTGAAAGGTGTATGTTCTGCGGCAACTGCTACACCATGTGCGCAGCAATGCCTCTGGCGGACGAAGTAGGAAGTGGAATAGCCATTCTGGTCGGCGGAAAGTTGTCGAATAGAATCAGCAAGCCCAAGTTCTCGAAGGTCGTTATTCCGTTTATACCCAACGAACCACCTAGATGGCCATCAACCGTCGCAGCGGTCAAGAATATTATTGACGTTTACTCCAAAGACGCCCATAAATATGAGCGGCTTGGGGACTGGGCGGAGAGAATTGGCTGGGAAAGATTCTTTGAGAAAACCAATATTCCGTTTACTCATCATCTAATTGATGATTACCGTTTTGCATACACAACATGGCGGCAATCGACTCAGTTTAAGTTTTAATCGGTGGAAAGGAGCTTTCCATGACCGAGGAAGAAGCAAAAAAAATTATCCTTGAAGCGCTGCAAGGCAAATCAGCGGCTAAATCCAAGTTTTATCTCAAGGATTTTTACGCTATGATCCCTGACATGAAGGCTAGGGAAGTAAAAAACATTGTTAACCGGATGGTTTCCGAGGGTACACTGGAATATTGGTCCAGCGGGAGCACCACGCTGATCGGTCTGAAAGGTATGGGTAAACAGCATTCAGAGGAAGATTAATATTCGACCCTAGTGTTGTTGGACTGATCTCAAAAATTAAATAGCCGCAACGAAGAGGGAGACCTATATAAAAGGTCTTCCTCTTAATCTTTGTGACCACTATCCTTTTTTCTGAAAACCATTCCGTTCCACTCGCTCATACGGACAGTATCTTCTAGGTCTGTCTTTTCTCCGGAAAACTCTCTCTGAATTAAATCAACCATTGAGTCAGGTATCCCTGACAGAATGAGATAATGTCCCGAGCGAGCAATGAGTTCTGTTTTAAGCCGTCTAAGGACTGGAGCGGCCAAATTTGCCACCACAAGGTCAAATGTGCATTTAACTGCGTCTAAAGGACCAACGTAAAAATGTGGGCGTCTCTCATGAGCTTCGGGACGAAGAGTATAATTGAGAACGACGTTCCTCTGGGCCAGCCAGATGGCGGCAGGATCCAGGTCACAAGCTACTATGAAACCACACCCCAAGGCTTCGGCGGCTATGGCAAGCACACCTGTGCCTGTCCCAATATCGAAGAGGGATAGCGGTTGCCGACTGCCTGCCATTTGATTGATTGTCTTTTCCAGAAGTTCTAGAGCGATCAGTGTAGTCGGATGATCCCCTGACCCAAATGAAGCGCCGGGATCCACCACAATATTGAAGCGGTCCGATTCTGTGCGCCAACAATCCCAGTAGGGAACTACCCTCAAAGTGTCCCCTACATCAACAGAAACCAATCCACCAGTCCACCATTTGCCCATGGATTTAGGCCTATTTCGCTTTTTCATCAGACGTTACCTATCCATTTGAATGAAATCCATGAACAAAATTGGAACCACAGACTCAACTATGGGTTGGAAATCTCATATTGCTCCTGGTGCAAATTCTGGTCCGGATTCAGCTCTATGGTTATCCTGTGCTTCTTCTGGATTTCTTCCAGTTTTTCGCTTTCTTGCTCAAACAGCAATTTCACAACTTCCGGATGGGCTGTCACCTTCAAGCTGGAGGAACATCGTTCTGCAATGTGCCTGGTGATCGCTCTCAAAATTTCGTAACAAACGGTAGTCTGGGATTTGAGGAAACCTTTCCCTTCGCAGTAAGGGCAATGTTCGCATAGAGTCCGTGTCAAACTTTCTCTCGTTCTTTTCCTGGTCATCTGAACTAAACCAAGTTCCGAAATCTTTAATATGTTGGTCTTTTGCTTATCTCTCTTCAAAGCCTCCAAGAGCGAGTTAGTGACTTTTTCACGGTCGGCCGGGCGATCCATGTCAATGAAATCTACTATTATTATACCGCCGATGTTCCTCAAACGAAGCTGATAGGCTATTTCCTTGGCCGCTTCAAGGTTGGTTTTCAATATCGTTTCCTGGAGGTTTCTTTTTCCAACGAATCGTCCAGTGTTAACATCTATAGCCACAAGAGCTTCCGTGAAATCAATGTTGATGTACCCACCCGATTTCAACCAGACTTTTCTTCCTAAGGCCTTGTTCAACTCCATTTCTATACCGAAATGGTCAAAGATCGGCTCCTCACCTTCGTAAAGCTCCAAGCAGGGTTTAAGAGAAGGCATGAATGTATCCATAAAATCGAGTACTCTCCGGCATGTTTCGGAAGAATCCACCACCAGCCTTGTCACGTTCTCGGTAAAAAGGTCTCGGACGCCTCTGAGGCAAAGGTCCAGGTCCTCATATATCAGGGACGGGGCCGGAGCCTTTTTTTCTCTTTCCATAATCCTCTGCCAGGTACCCTCGAGAAAACTAAGATCAGCTCTCAACTTGTCTTCGTTCTCATGTTCACTCACGGTTCTGACTATTAGTCCGCATACAGGCGGTTTTATATTCAGAATAATATCTTTGAGCCTTTGTCTTTCAATCTCATTCTCTATCCGGCGTGAAATTCCCACATGGTCAACTGTTGGCATGAACACCAGATGCCTACCTGGAATCGATATGTGCGAGGTAACTCTTGCTCCTTTACTCCCAAGAGGTTCCTTAGAGATTTGAACCAGTATGTCTTCTCCCTCGTTGATGAGTTCCTCTATCGGTGTAGTGAATTCGATCCCTTCTGAGATCCCCGACTGTAATGAGAGTTCCTCCTGTTTTTCGGAATCATCTTCGCCTTCTTCGTGGACTACCAAGTTCAGATGATCCTGAGGGTGATGGTGAACATCTCCAACATACAAGAAAGCTGCTCTGGGCAATCCGATATCGACAAAAGCGGCTTGCATGCCAGGCAGCACTTTTATGACCCTCCCCTTGTAAATGTTCCCAACTATGCCCCTTTCTCCCCTTCGTTCGAGATGAATTTCCGCAACCTGACCGTCTTCGAGAAGCGCCAGACGAGTCTCCCGATCATTAATGTTCATAATTATTTCGTTCCCCATGACGGTTCCCTTCACCTAAAATGGATCACGATTCAAATTCGACCATTATTTTTGTAATATCCAGTCGTTTCGTTTCTTCATCCGTCAAGCCTAGAATAGATCTGACAGCTTCGTACGGATTAACCGAACCAGACGGGGTCATTTTAATCCTCATAGTTAGAGTTTGGTCTGAGAGAAAAATTGCAGGAATGTAGCTTTTGAGATCTCTGGTTTTTCTTTTTCTTTCAGAACCGAACGATATTATGAAGCTTTCATTCTGGAAGAATTGATCTAGTCTATCCTTTATAACATTCCCATCGAATTTGCTGGTTAGGACTATTTCATAAGAAACCGTCTGAATCTTAGCAGACACTGAAGTCTCATTCAATGAAGTTTCAATGATTTGCAGAGGCTTCAGACCGTGAGGTAACGCGTTTTGAAGCAATTCTAATATTTGTTGCGCCGTAATGTCGGGTTCCTTCAAGTCAAAATCTACATACTCCGCAAAACTCTGAACACCCAAAGCTATTGGTGGGGAAAATCTTAATCTTGGATGAGGATGGAACCCATGCGAAAAATCCAGGCTCATTTCAGCCCTGCGAAAAGCTCTTTCAAAACATCGCACAACATCCTGATGTCCCAACAATCTCAATGAACCAAGCTTTGAGTATTTTAATCTAAATCTCCTTATGTTTGACTCCGGCCCCTGGTCTTTAATTTGGTCGGTTTCAACGCCTGTTCCGCCCAAACAAGTCTTTTGAATAATGGGGGCAACTTTTTCGAAGTCACATACTCCACAACCGCAACATTCCCCCAAACGACAGTCGACGGTTAACTCTTGCTCCAGGGCCTTGCGCAACTCACTAGCCAGATATTCTTTAGATACCCCAGAATGTATGAATTCCCAGGGGAGTGCGCTATCTACCTGTCGCTCCTCCAGATATTTCGTCGGATCAATTCCCGATTGATCGAATGATTCTATCCAAGACTGCAAGTTCAATTGTTCATCCCATCCGTCAAACCTAGCCCCTTTCAAGAAGGCCGTCTCTATAACTTTAGAAAGATTTGCGTCTCCTCGAGCAAAGACGCCTTCAAGAAAACTTAAATTGGGATTGTGGAACTTTAGGGATATGGACTTCTTGCCGACGAGATTTCGGATGATGGACTGTCGTCTCATAGTCTCTTCCCGTGATATCTGACCGGCCCACTGGAAAGGAGTGTGAGCTTTTGGAACAAAAGTGGAGACCGAGGCCTTTATTTTTCCGACTCTTCCCCATCGTGCGGCCTTAAAAATTAGATCAGTGACGCCCTGCAGGTCTTCATCAGTCTCAGTGGGCAACCCTATCATAAAATACAGCTTGACTGATTTCCATCCCTCCCTGAATGCCGAGATAACGGCATTTTTCAAATCCTCCTCAGAGTTCCCCTTGTTTATTACGTTTCTAAGTCGTTGTGTTCCCGCCTCCGGGGCAAGAGTGAAACCAGTCTTTCTGACTTTCTTGATCTCCGCTGCTATTTCAGAATCAAACGTGTCGGTTCGTAAGGATGGAAGAGAAATTGCTATTTTTTTACCGCTAAATTCTCTATTAAATTCTCTGATTAGATTTCCTATTGCAGAATAATCTCCTGACGACAGTGATAACAAACCAATTTCGTCCCAACCGGTGCATGATAATAGTCTTTGCGCAATGTTTAAAAGATTATCAGTCTTGCGCTCTCTGACTGGTCGATAAATCATCCCGGCCTGGCAAAAGCGACATCCTCTGGTACAACCCCTGGCTATCTCCAGACCAACCCTGTCGTGCGTTATTTCACAAAAAGGCACCACCAGACTCTGAGGAAAAGTTGCTCCGTCAAGGTTTGACACAATCCTCCTGGCTACTATTTCATCAGGCTGACGAAGACTAGGAACATATACCCCGGGCACGTCTTTAAGTTCTCTCAAGAGGCTAGACCGATCACCACCATGGGTTTTCGAAAGCCTACAAATGTCGGCTATCTCCAAGATAGCCTCTTCTCCCTCACCAATAAGGAACGCGTCAAAGAAATCCGACAGTGGCAATGGATTGAAACAAACAGGGCCACCTCCAAGAATTATAGGATCGTCACTCCCTCTGTCCCGAGACCTTAGTGGTATTCCTGCAAGATCAAGCATTTGCAGTACAGTAGTAGAGCAGAGTTCATATTGCAGAGAAAAACCTAAAATGTCCGTTCTTCTGACTTCATGCCTGGTTTCCAATGTTAGTAATGGAATGCCCCGGCTTCTCATCTGCCTTTCCATGTCGGGCCAGGGAGCAAAGACACGCTCAGCCTGTATCTCTTCCCTTGAATTCAGAATGTGATAGAGTATTTTGAGTCCAAGATGCGACATTCCGACCTCATAAACGTCTGGAAAAGCTAGGGCCACCCTAAGTTTAATTTGATCTGGATTTTTTATAACCGAGTTGATCTCTCCCCCGATATAACGCGCTGGCTTGTCTACCATAGCCAAAACATCCCAATTGATTTCTAAATCAACCATTCTACCCTACTTATAATACTGATTTGATTAGTTATAATAGATGTCATAAGTGTGATTACAATGCAATTTTTGTTACTTTCAGTCGAAAAAATGTTAACATACTAACCATGATAAATAATCTTTCGATACCTACGGTTGCGGGAGTCTCGGTAGCGCTCGCTTCATTCAGTGTCGCCATGTTTGGTCTCGTGTCTCAGGACTTCACTTGGCAAGGTTACCAAATTTTTTGGCTTTCGCTCATTTTGGGACCAACAGCGATGGTATCAAGCATGTTTGGTTACGCGGCTTGGTGGTTGAGCAAATTCTTGGCGACTCTTTTGTCAAATCAAGACACTGCCGGTTCGGACAAAACGAACCGGGACTCAAATAATTGAAAACTGATTGGAGCCGATGGCCCCAATAATCAATGTAACAGAACCTGAATGAAGTTGATTTTCTTTAGGAGCAATTGATGAAAGATTTTGAAGACAACCCCTTATACAAAATAATGCATCCGAAAAGTATCGCATTTTGGGGGGCTTCTAACAATTCTATGTCGATGGGAAGTATTCAGTTAGCGAATTTGTTGTCCATGGGTTTTGAAGGGGAGGTTTATCCGATTCATCCGAGGGATAAAGAAATTAATGGCCTTAAAGCTTATTCAAAGATCAGCGATGTTCCCAAGAAAATAGACCTGGCAATACTTATTTTACCCACAGGAGTCGTGCCTGGTGTTCTGGAAGAATGTGGTTTGTCGGGAATAGACAGGGCTATCATTGTTTCGGCCGGTTTTTCCGAAAAAGAAGGAGGGGAAGGAAAACTACTTCAGAAGGAATTAGTGGACATAGCGAAAAGATATCGAATGACATTTGTAGGACCAAATTGCATAGGGGTAATAAATCCATCTTTCAAACTCAACACCACTTTCTTTCCCTATGACGCCAGACCGGGCTTCATAGGGATGGCATCTGAAAGTGGGAGCTTCATCACACAAATGTTCGTACACCTTGCGAAGTTCAATTTGGGATTCAGCCAGGGTTTAAGCTTGGGAAACGAAGCCATGGTTGACTTGGCGGACTGCTTAGAATATTTGGCCCACTGTCCAATCACCAAGGTTATTGCGCTTTACATAGAGGGCATAAGAAAAGGGAGGCGTTTCGTTGAGGTTGCCAGGAGAGTATCCAAAATAAAGCCCATAGTGGCTTTCTATGTAGGTGGATCTGAGGCAGGGGGACGCGCAGGGCTTTCTCACACTGGAGCTATGGCAGGTCCGGACCGACTGTATGAAGGGATCTTTCGGCAGTGTGGGATAATGAGAGCGCGCTCTATCGAGGAACTTTTCGATTTTTGTTATGTGCTTGGGAGTCAACCATTGCCAAAAGGAAACAGGCTCGGGATACTCACTCATTCCGGGGGGCCTGGGGCAGCAGCAGCCGACAGCGCTGAAAGATCAGGCCTGGAGTTGGCGGAATTGACTCCTTTGACGGCCAAAGCCCTGGCCCCCATGGTTCCAAATACAGCCAGCATCAAGAATCCTGTGGATCTAACTTTTGCAAAAAATTATAGTGACTACATGGCAGCTCTGCCTAAGATACTACTTAAAGATGAAAACATTGATTTGCTTTTCATGTACTGCCTTATGCCCCATCACCGAGTTATGTCCGTAATTCTTGGGTCCGGAACGGACCTCATTCAAGCCACGCAGTTTGCGGAAGAATTTATTAAGAACCAGAGCGCGGTTACATCGTTGCTGGCGTCAGAGTCTGGGAAACCAGTGGTGGGTGGTTCCTTTTGCGACCGAACAGAATTATTCGTCCGCGAATTGCAAGACCATGGGATGCCTGTGCTGCCAAGTCCAGAGAGGGCGGTATCAGCACTGGGAGCTCTTTACAGGTATTCGAGATGGCTCCGGATTTTTTCGTGATGGATGTGGGAAAATTACCCCGCTAAGAAGAGCGCACATCTGGAAAAAAATCAATCACGGGGTAGTCCATAACTTTGAGGACATCCATGTACGTGCCATTTCAAGAGTGTGTTTAAAACTGAACTCTTTTGACTTATTTCTTTAATTCGGCCTAGCGTAACCAGATTTATCAAGCCATAGGCAATCGTATTAAGACCGAGGTTTAATATAACAACCGATTTAAGGAAATTCCTGGATGCTTTTCCATAGAATTTCTCAAAAAAGATGTATCGGGATCGATAGAATTCGATTCGCGCGCCGGCAGGAGCCGATTTCGCGGAACCGCCCTGAAGATGTGTGGCCCTGGCCATGGGTTCGTGCTTTACCAACCATCCAGCCAACCTAAGTCTCACGGTAAGGTCTGTTTCTTCAAAAAAGAAAAAATAACTTTCGTCAAATCCTCCTACGTCTTCAAAAGCCTTTCTTCTTATCAGCATGACAGCGCCGATCACCGTTTCGACATCTATGGGCTCCACCAGATTTTGGTTCTTACCCGGATAGCGCTTCGGAAACATTCGCTTCAACAAACTACGATTGGTACATTCTGTCAAAAGCGTAGGTGTAGCCTCATAAGATGTCTGGTTGGTTCCATCATTATTTAGCAATTGGGGAGCTACTATCCCGATTCGACCATTTCCCTCTGCCAATTCCAACATTTTTGACACAGAGTCCTTTTCAAGCACCACATCTGTGTTCACTAATAGCAAAAAACCTCCGCGGGTTTTAGAGGCCCCGAGATTGTTGGCTGCGGCAAAACCGAGATTTTTACCGGCCTCATGCACGTTTACCATCGGAAAAAGAGTCCTGGTCTTTTCAACTGAATCATCATTAGACCCATTGTCTACTACAATGACCTCTGGTGGTTGTTTCAAGTCGGAATCAAAAACGCTTGAAAGACAATTGATTAACAGTCCAGAAGTATTTCTGTTGACAATTATTACTGAAACTTCCGAGTTATTAATATGTTCTGACATAAGTCGTAAAAATTGATCGTAGGTCTCAAGATTTGGCTTCAACCACCAATGGTGTTCATGCCGGTTTCCATTCTTTGCAAATTTGAATATCGGCTGGCGGGTTTAGCCATTACAGCCGCCTTGATAAAAGCTTCGAGCTGACTATCATCCGGATCAGTCCTGAGGAATGATCTCAAATCAATTTCCAGGGGGCTTAATAAACAGGGTCTCAATGAACCCCGTGCCGTCAACCTGAGTCTGTTGCATGTTGGGCAGAAATGTCCGGTCACTGGATCAATAATTCCTATCCTCCCCTGCGCTCCTTTGATTCTCAGCATTCTTGCGGGGCCATCCAGAGCGGAACTTTCTAAAGGAATCAAGGTTCCGAAAGACTTTTCGATTATGCCAATGGCTTCAACTGCGCCAAATGAATTGGGAGAATTGATGGGTTCCGTGTCATTTCCGAATGGCATTCTTTCGATAAATCTTACATCCAGAGCACGATTTAAAGTGAGCCTAGCAAATTCTGCTACGTCTATTTCGTTGAACCCCTTGAGTAGTACCACATTTATCTTGATAGGACTAAAGCCGGCTTCAAAAGATGTTTCAATCCCTTTCATCACTTTCACCAGGCCATCAACGCCGGTTATGGCAGAGAAACAGTCGCGCCTAAGTGTGTCCAAGCTAACATTTATTCTCTTCAGTCCGGCATCGCGAAGTCCCGGGGCCATCTCGTCGAGTTTAGAACCATTGGTGGTCAAGGCTACATCTTCGAGACCGATTTCATGAGTTAACCTCGATATGAAATCTACCACACCTCGTCTTACTAAAGGCTCTCCTCCGGTGATGCGGACTTTTTTGATTCCAAGTGTTTTCGACACCGAGATGATTTTCAAAATCTCTTCGTATCTCAATATATCGGAGTGCGGGATCAGTTTTACACCTTGGGGAGGTCTACAGTATATACACCTGAAATTGCACAAGTCAGTAATGGATACACGCAAGTAATCAATTGTTCTGCCGTGATGATCAATAAGATTTGGTTGCATAGCTTAATTGAGCCGCTTTCTATCAACAAAACTTGTTTTTCGATATTGAAACCTTAAACTAAGCATTTTTTACAGTCTGGCCACCAAGTCAACTATGGATGAAGGGGCGGTCGCAAAAAGCCTTATCAGTGGGACTTTACCTACGGCGCCCCTATCAAATATTGCGTCGGGGACCCGTCCCAGTTCTTCCATCACGTCCTGGACTCCCCATGCCAGGGTGCTGCCTTCTTCCTGCTGGAGATCCGGAGGAGTTCTGCTCCTATCAAACTCGGCCACAGAGAAACCCAACGAACGAATCCGCTTAACCAACACATCAGAATAGGAAAGATTCATCGCTGCTCGGCGTTGCGGATCATATTCCATGGCAGCGAGCACAAGGTGATGAATCTGCCGGGAAGCTCCAAATCTTGCCCCAGTAAGAGTGTCTATGGTGTTGACAAGTCGGACTATTCTGCCGGGGAATGAAGCCACATCATTGACCGTCTCCGCGTAAGGTATCGCATAAGCGAGATTTGACTGCACTTCAGGTATCAAGTGCCCTATGTTGAGACGTTTCAGCCTCTCCAAGGCTTTGTCGAGTTCTTCTATTACCTCTGACCTTGCAATCTCCCGTGCGATTGAAGCGTAATGGTTGAGAGGCCCTATTCCTTTGCCGATTCCCATGGAAAACCTTAATGCCCTATAAAGATGTCTTTTGGCCTTGTCTATACTCTCCATTACAGGCATTCCGCCCGCCAGGAATGTTGATATTGCGGCCGACAAGGTGCATCCAGTGCCGTGAGTATGTCGAGTCCTAACTCGTTGGGTCTGAAATTCGTAGTCCTGATTTCCATCGTGAAGGACATCAACAGGAGCGTCCTTTAAATGTCCTCCCTTGACCAACACAAACTTTGGTCCCATCTTCATTAGCTTCTTAGCCGCCTTTTTCATGTCCGAGACGCTGTTGATTTTCTTGCCGTAAAAAATCTCAGCCTCTGGAATATTGGGAGTAAGAAGGTAACAAATGGGGAATAGTTTCTCCACCATCTCTTTCCTGCCGGATTCGTCCAGCAGGACGGATCCTGTCTTGGACAGTATCACGGGGTCGACAACCAGCTTTTGTACCTCATACTTCAATAGTTGATCAGCCACTACCTTAACGATTTCACCGTTGCCCAGCATGCCTGTTTTGACACAATCAGCCCCTATATCACTTAAAACCGCCTGGATCTGCTTTGCTACGAAGTCTGGTTCAACCAGGCTGATTGCATGCGCGCCCAGAGTGTTCTGGGCTGTGAGGGCTGTGATTGCGCTCATACCATAGCCACCAAGCGACAAAATGGTCTTTAGATCAGCCTGTATTCCCGCTCCACCCCCTGAATCCGAACCAGCTATTGAAAGAACTTTCTTCATATCTTCCCCAAATTGTTGTATCAGACCTTTGTGTGTTTATTCGATTTGGTGGGATCTATTGTAGCAACTACAAAACTATTTTCCAAACACTACGAACTATTGATTAGCTTTTCTTCGCGTGCAAAACAATAACATCTGGAGGCGCTGAATTGAACGAAAACCTCATTAACAGGATGAAACCAGCCCCAATTCTTGTCGCCGGGGATGTGATGGTTGATGAATATGTAATAGGAGACGTCGAAAGAATTTCACCCGAATCGCCTGTCCCGGTGCTTCTGGCCAAAAATAGGCACAGACGCCTTGGTGGAGCTGGTAATGTGGTACGAAATGTTGTTTCCATGGGTGGCACGGTTGCTCTTTTCGCAACTATCGGCGCCGACGCAGGCGGTGAATGGTTCAAGCAACATTGTTCCGAGATCGGAGTGGACACCTTCTGGCTGAAGTCCGAGGGATCACGACCTACAACAATCAAGACGCGTGTAGTGGCTAGAAATCAACAAATTGTAAGGATCGACGAAGAATATGACGGTAGGATATCGAAGGATCTTGAAAAGAAAGTCATTGACGACATCAAGGCCGTCAGTCCACAGGTCAAAGCCGTCATAGTTTCAGATTACGGCAAGGGATTTCTCTCAGACTCGATCCTTCAAAGTCTCTTCAAAACAGCCCGGTCTGAAGGAGCGCCTTCTTTGGTCGATCCTAAGGGAATGGATTTTACTCGTTACCGGGGAGCCACTTACGTCACACCGAATTTGAGAGAGGCTTCTCTGGCCTCCGGAGTCGAAATTAAAGACAATCCAACACTTGAAAAGGCAGGTAAAATTTTACTCGACCAAACTCAGGCTGAAGGAATAGTCATAACTCGAGGAAAAGACGGAATCACCCTTGTAACAAGAGAGAAATCTCAGGATTTTCCCGTTAAACAGGTTGAAATAGTGGATGTCACAGGCGCTGGAGATACCGTAATCGCTACTTTAGCCCTTGCGGTAGGAAGCGGATTGTCAATCGAAGAGGCGATCCAAATGGCTAATCTCGCAGCGTCGTTGGTAGTGGCTCGATTTGGGGCGGCTTCTGTAACTCTTGAGCAGATGCATAATTCTCTGAAGAACTGGTCTCGGGTCACAAAGATTGTCAATAGGGATGAAATTGAACGAGTTGTCAGAAATCACAGACTTCAGGGACAGTCCATTGTATTTACCAACGGCTGCTTTGACCTGTTTCATGTCGGTCACCTTGATCTTCTCCGAAAGGCGTCAACTTTTGGTGACATATTGATAGTTGCGCTTAATTCAAATAAATCAGTTCAAAGAATCAAGAGTCCTCAACGACCGATCGTCGATGAAAAAGACAGACTTGAAATTGTTTCCGCATTAAACTTTGTAGATTATGCGGTGCTTTTCGATGAAGACACTCCATACAATCTCATCCGAAACATCAAACCAGATGTGCTTGTAAAAGGGGATGACTGGAAAGGCAAAAAGGTGGTGGGAGAGGACATAGTGGTGAATCGAGGTGGAAAAGTCCAATTTGTTAACATGGTTCATGGCGTCTCCACCAGTTCACTGATTGACCGGATAGTCCTGGGAGCGGGTAAATAGTTTCATGCTTCCTCAACCCGCTTGATGTTCCGCTTGACGGTCCTAGCGTCTCTCTCTGGGCTGCTGTCTGGGGTTTCTTCTCGTCCTTTGATTGTCCTGTTCCTGAGGTCTGTTAGGTCTGGGTGGACGTTTCATGTCTTCTAGCGCCACACCTAAAGGCCCTCCTCGTACTACAGTTGTGGTTATTTCACCGTTATTGGATACACTCACTGTCACCTGTGGACTTCGACTATACTCCTCCACCAGTTTTTTTACAGTCGCGACCCTTAACCCTGTTTCACCGGCGTATTCAATCAATACATCCCCGGGAACTATGCCGACTCGATCGGCGATCCCACCTTTCTGGACTTCTAAGATCTTTACCCCCGGCGAAGTTTCCAATTCCTGTAACCGGGCAAGAATTATCCGAGCGTTAATGCTGTCACCCATCTTCCTAAATTCTGTCAGGGCTTCCGTGTAAAGTTCCTTGCTTTTGAAAGTTCTGTTTCTTTCAGCGTATATTCCAGCGAGAGTGGCCTTGATTCTGGCTATCCATTTTGGATCGTCTCTCTTTTCGTAAAGTTTCAGTGCTTTTTCAAGGTCTTCATTAGCATTGTCCCATTGTTGTTGTTGCGCTGCGAACATAGCCTGGCGGAACAGCCTTATTCCATCTTCTTCGGTTGGTGGGAGCGGTTCGGACTGAGAAGACTCACGGATCTGGACCAGATCCGAGTTCAGGTTCTGGGCGGTCTTGATGTCAGGCTCTTCTTCCATGACCACTCGGAAACCAAGATTCCAGAAACTCATTGTATCGCCGGAAAAGCCTCTGAATGCGCACCTGCAATCGGTTGGACTGGCAAACCAGTTGCCCCCCTTGTTTACTCTCGATGTTCCTGTCTGTGGACCCTGAGGGTCCTTAATAGGTGAAGTTTCATAATAATTTCGGTCATAGTAATCTTGGACCCACTCCATAACATTCCCACCCATATCATAAAGACCAAAACCATTTGGAGGGAAGCTCCCCACGGGCGAGACCTGCTCATAACCATCATTTACAGTGGTCATACTTTCAGGCAATTTAGAATTACCGTCTCCAAAATTCGTGTCTTTATCGCCAGGAAGTTTGTCTCCCCAAGGAAACCTGGCCCATACAGCTCCTCCTCGGCAAGCCATTTCCCATTCAGCTTCCGTGGGTAGCCGGTATTTTTTTTTCTCCTTTCTACTGAGCCATTTGCAGAAAGCCTGCGCGTCGTTCCAAGAAACAAATACTACTGGTTGGTTATCAGCAATTTTCCATGGAAGGTTATCCCATTTCATATTTTTCTGAGGAACCCATCTGTTTTCCTTATTGCTGAAAATCATTCCTCCGTCGCCTTTTTCAGGGTCGGTTTTATATTTCGTATCGTTCACAAAATCTCTGAACTGTTTTACATTGACCTCATACGCGCCGATGTAAAAGGGCCGAGTTATGCGGACCGGGTGCAGTGGCGTTTCATCCTGAAACCATTGTTTATGGCCTTCTCTCCAAATTAGGCGAAAAGTTAACCTTAGCCAATCCGATTCTTGTTTTGGACTTCCCATCATGTATTCCTGCGCTGGGATTCTCACCAGATTCATACCTATAGAATTAACGTGTACATCTGGTTTTTTCGCTGACTCCAACAACATGTTCAGTCCCTGCAAGGATCTGAGCCAATTGGAGCAGTCTCGGCTTTCTCCAGTGATTTGTTGGCATTCCTTCATGGTATTCCGAAAGACTTCAATGGCTCGATTAGAATCTCCTGACAGCGCCAGTTCTCCTGCCCTCTTGATATTTTCGGGAATAGTGGAGGCGCTTGTCTTGGGAGCATCCTTGGAACTTATTTGGGTCTCCTGACCCTGGGCGGCTATCACGCAGGGTTCCAAAAACGCTAATCCTACGGCAATTGCGATGAAATATGATTTTCCTGTTATCAGTTTCAGATTTTCTATTGATTTTCGGACTGAGACGAGGTGGGATCGTAAACCGTCCTTGATCACAGGATTAATATGTTTAAGATTAAAAGCTATTATTTTAAAAAGATGATATATTTTAGCAAGGTTTTTTGTCAGTTTTTGTTCAATTGACTTATTGATAAACATATTTATCACCTTGATATTGATTTTTATTTTGATCATATCAAAAATTCCTTGACAAAAAGTAGAATCAGAGGAATTGTAGCAGAGAAATGGGGTGAGTCAAGCGTGGACTTAGGGACGAGACTCACTAATAATCGGCATGAGCAGTTTGAAAAGAAAAAAGATTGACAACATTGCTTAAAAGTGGTACCGATTAACAAACGTTTTTTGAATCTTTAAGAGGGAGCAACTGTTTTCGATTAGAGAACAGCGAATGTATTCTCGTTTAATGAGGAGGTAATGATTTCAATGAGAAGATTTGCAGTGACGCTCGCGGTTGTAGGTATGGTTATGTTGTTTGCTTCATACAGCTTTGGATTCTTTGCTTGGGCTCCTTATTCGTCCTGGGGCAATGCATCATCCAGTAGTAGCAGCAGCGGAACCTATACAGCTAGTTCATCAAGCAGCGGTTCTTATTGGCCCGCCAGCTCTTCAAGCAGCAGTGGAACAGTGGCTTATTGCTGCGCCCCGGCTTCCAGCAGCAGCAGCGGTTCTTATTGGCCCGCCAGCTCTTCAAGCAGCAGTGGAACAGTGGCTTATTGCTGCACCCCGGCTTCCAGCAGCAGCAGTGGTTACTATTGGCCCGCCAGCTCTTCAAGCAGCGGCTACTACCCTGCAAGTAGTTCATCAAGCGGTTGGTTCTAAAGACTAATTGTTAGTGAAAAGGCTTTTTCTTAGCTTTTTAACTTAAAAAGCATATTGGAAAAAAGCGATCTTTTGATTGAGGATCGCTTTTTTTGTTTTTGATCGGGTGTCTTTTTATGATTATGAAAAATCTCAGAGACCTTGCCATATGCCTTTTATGGATTGCTGGTTTTGTTGCCCTCACTTCATGTCAGGATCACAAATCCACGCAGAAAATAAAAGAACCGCCTGACGAATTGATTGGCGCATGGGTCTTGTCGGATCGGGTCATCGACGGGCAACTCTCTCCGATACAAGATGGAATAATCAAACTGACATTTCGTAAGACCGGGAAATTTCAGGCAAGTTTTCAGGGTCAACCAAACCAGAAATGGGTTGAAGCTGGTCAAGGGGTTTTTTCTTATGATCCTCCCCTCTTGTCTCTGTATTGGGATTCTGGAAGAGTGGTTCCTCTTCTCCTGAGTGAATTGAGTTCCGAAAGTTTGCGCTTCCACCACGGGAGAACAACGGTTCCATTGAAAGACCAGGAAGCTGACGAGGTGTTCAAAAGACTTAAGCCCGAAAAGGGGCCGACTCGCGGTACATCATAACCTTGCATCTGTAGTCGAAGAATCTTCATACAAGACGTTCGTATTTTTCTCGGTCCATTATGCAGGATGACTGAATCTAGCTGATTAATATTATGAGATTTCCCCAGCGTTCGGAAGTTTATAAGAGTTGTTTGATCTAATCTTTCTTTCGTTAGGTTAATCAATGCTTGGCCAGATTAATTAGACCTCCAGCCAACAGAATACTTCGTTCCCTATTCGTTATTTCGAGTCTTACTCTTATAGTTTTACCTGAGTCGAGTTCTTTGGCTTCAAGTGTCTCCGCCCCTTGTTCAATAGATTTTCTTATGCCGGCTATTTTCAATCTCGCACCCGTATTGAAAAGCTCATAGTCATCCGGATTTTCAAATCTAAGAGGTAGTATGCCAAAGTTGATCAGATTTGCTTTGTGTATTCGTGCAAAACTCTTTGCGAACTTGGCTCGGACACCAAGAAATCTCGGAGCTATAGCCGCATGTTCTCTAGATGATCCTTGCCCGTAATTCTCGCCCCCGATAATAAAGACCGATTTTGATTCTCTTGCGCGACTTGGAAAATCGGGATCGATGTTGTTGAATACAAATTCACTGATTGCGGGGATGTTGCTCCTTAATGGCAGGATTTTGCTCCCGGCAGGCATAATGTGATCAGTTGTAATGTTGTCATCAACTTTTAGGGCAACCACACCTTCAAGATCCTCCTCTAAAGGTCCGAACTCGGGGAACGGCTTTATGTTTGGGCCCATGATTACTTCCGTTGGTTTGCCCGGTTCGGGTGGATAAATAAGGTTGTCATCATTTATGACATAAGTTTCCGGGTTGGAAACTTCCGGACATTCTCCCAACTTTCGAGGATCAGTGATCTTACCAAATATGGATGAAGCAACAGCTGTCTCGGGAGAACATAAGTACACTCTGTCAGGAAAGCTTCCACTGCGGCCAGGGAAATTTCTTGGGAATGTCCTGAGGGAAACATTTCCGGTTCCGGGGGCTTGCCCCATACCGATACAGCCCAGACATCCGGACTGGTGAATACGGGCTCCGCCCTTAATCAGATTAATAAGCCCTCCAAATGATGTCACATTTAACAGGGCCTGGTTACTTCCAGGATTTATTTCAAAACTAACAAGAGGATGACAGTGCCTGCCCTCCATGGCTCTGGCGGTTATCATTAGGTCCCTAAAAGACGAATTTGCGGAAGATCCTACTATGACTTGATTTACAGGAATGCCTTCAATCTCTGAGACCTTCTGAACATTGTCTGGAGAACTCGGACAGGCAATCATCGGTTCGAGCTTGGACAGGTCCATTTCAATTATGTGATCGTATACGGCGTTTGAATCCGCCTTTATTTCTGCCCAGACGGAGCCTCTGCCCTGACTCACCAGAAACTCTCTAGTCCGGTCATCTGAAGGGAAAATACTCGTCGTCGCTCCAAGCTCGGCTCCCATGTTTCCGATGACAGCCCGGTCCGTTGCAGATAGATTTTCTACACCAGGACCAAAGTACTCATAGATCTTTCCTATGCCTCCCTTGACAGACTGTCTCCTCAGGAGCTCAAGAATAAGGTCTTTCGCTGAAACCCAAGGTTGGAAATGACCAGTAAGCCACACTCCTACAACTTTGGGCATATTGAGGTGAAATGGTTCCCCTGCCATCGCCATTGCCACATCCAGTCCTCCAGCTCCAATGGCTATCATGCTCATGCCGCCATTAGTAGGAGTGTGGCTGTCGGACCCCAATAGTGTCTTCCCGGGAACGCTAAACCTCTCCATGTGAACCTGATGAGAAACTCCATTGCCGGGACGGCTGTAAATGACTCCGAACTTGGCTGCGGCTGTTCGCAGAAACTGGTGATCATCGGCGTTTTTGAAATCTGTCTGTAACAAATTGTGATCCACGTAACTTAAGGACACTTCAGTTTTAACCCGAGGAACATTCATTGCCATAAATTCGAGAAATACCATGGTTCCGGTCGCATCCTGGATCAGGGTCTGATCTATTTTTATGGCTATTTCCGAACCGACCTGCATCTTGCCTTTAACGAGGTGATTCTCGATGATTTTTTCAGCTACTGTATAACCCATTTTCAAGTTCCCCTATGTGTGGTCCATCCTTGCAAATGATTGCTCCCACTTCGCCATTGAATCATTTTAACAGGGGAAGCCAGTATTGAACCGTATTTTTAACCATTTGATCGGCGCCCCCTTTGACGATTCGGTTGTGACAGGGCAAGAGAGTATTAATTTCTAAATCCCTAATTATTTCGAGTGATTCCTTGAGCATTTCGCTATCGGCTGAAAACAGATCATATCTTCCTATTGCTCCATCTGCGTAAATAGTGTCCCCCGATAGAAAAATCTTTCGTGTCTCATCATAGAGGCCAATACTTCCTATGCTGTGTCCGGGAATATGGATGACTTTGAATCTGTTCCCACCAACATCGAGAAATTCACCGCCTTCCAGTTTTCTAGTTACCTTGAATTCAAAAAAACGTTCTGGAATATCATATTGCGACCGAATCATAGACTCGAACATTTTATTTCCAAAAACAACCCTGTCATCGCCGCTTTCGAGGTATGTGGCCTCTTCACGGTGGACCCAAAGCTCAATATGAGGACCTCGCTCCAGAAAATCCCGGAGACATCCAATATGATCAAGGTGAGTGTGAGTCATTATTATTCTTTTAACTTGTTCAATTGAAATTCCGTAACCGTCCAATTCGTCCAGTTTATAATTCCCCATCTCAACTATGCCACAGTCAACTATGGTTAAATCTTCAGACCCAGCGTCCCCTAAAACATAAATATGTGAATCCGGCATAAATTTATCGCGTCCGGCTACCCACAGTATACCGTCAGTAACTTTCTCCACCACTTTTTGCTCCATTCAAACCAAATATATTATCTCAAATCAAACCTACTACATGAAAATCCATTCCCAGTCATTTTCAGGAATCAGATTCTTTTTTATCTGCTCTGTATATTGCTGCATGATGATCCACTCTCCTCCACCAAAGGCAACCGGCTCCACGCTCGCTCCATTGATGGCGTATATTGTACCCTGAGCGGTAAAAAACCGTGGAGAGGCTGGGTTTCCCCTAATACCCGATGGCTCACCGACAAAAACCAACTTCTCGTATCTTCCAACCGGCCTCAGTAGAGTAAATTCAAGTCTGACGGAAAGCCCGGCGGATTTGGTCAACATGAATCCTGCCCACGCGGTATTTTCATCAAAAATTGAGATTAGGGCAGCTGGGTGTAGTTCGTCTTTAGCAATCAGAAAAAAGGCCGCCCGGTCAAAATCGTCACTATTCAAACCCCAAGAAACAGTAACTTTAATGTCAGAGTCAATTTGATCAAATCGGAACCGACGTTGCAATCCTGGTTCATTTCTTGCGTGTCCACAAACAAAACAATTCTTGTAATAGGGCAAGTCCCTACTAACTTGCGGACTCTTCAATCGGGTTGTCGGCGGAGCGACAACCCCCGCGGTTCTTATTTCCGCCTTGAGATAAGGTTTGCGGTCTCCATGCTTTGTTATTTTTATGTCCAGTCCATCCGGACTCGACCTGTCCCTTTGGATTTCGAAGACAGCCTCATCACCAATTAGTATGCCAGATCCTCCAAATTTAAACTTTACGTTGATTGGATAATCCGGAACTCCGACGTTTCTCCATGCGTCTAGACATAACCCCATCCCAACTCCACCATGAGGGATTCCAACAAAGCCTTCGTGTTTAGGTTCGAAACGAATCGTAGACACCGCATGATCGCATGACTTGGATTGTAGCTCAATTGCGACAAAAGGATCTTTGCCGGTTAAAAAGGATTGTTCATTGTCTTTCAACAGCATTAGCAAAACCTGTAAAGTTATTTTTAATGATTGGAGGGGGCCAAACTCGCAGTTAAGGTTGGCCCCATCCTATCGAACACAATGTTAGCGCTAACGATCAACAAATAATGACACTGCCTCTCCGCCACCAAGACACAAAGACGCCATTCCGGTCTTCACGTCACGAGCACGCATGGCATATATGAGTGTTGTTAGTACACGCGCCCCACTAGCGCCGATTGGGTGACCTAAAGAGACAGACCCTCCGTTCACGTTGCACCTTTCCACATCGAGTCCCAGTTCTCTGATCACTCCTAGGGTAGAGCCTGCGAAAGCTTCGTTGATTTCCATCAAGTCTATGTTCTTAAAATCAATCCCTTCCTTGGACGCAACCTTTGGGATAGAAAGCATCGGAGCCATCAAGACATATTTCATATCTATTCCAGAGCTTCCCTGGGCTCCAACCCTTGCAAGGATCTCCAACCCCTTGTTTCTGGCAACCTCCTCGGCCATAACGCATAAGGCGCTTGCCCCATCAGATATAATGGATGCGTTTCCGGCTGTTGCAACGCCGGTTTTCTGAAACGCCGGCTTCATTTTGCTTAAAAGGTCGTAGGATGTTTCCCTAGGGCATTCATCGGTGTCGAAAATCTTAGAGTCTCCCTTTCTTTGAGGAATCGACACCGGTACGATTTCTTCCTTGAATCTACCTGTCGAAATAGATTCCATGGAACGAGCATAACTCAAAGCAGCGTATTTGTCTTGATCCTCCCTGGATATGCTATATTTTTCACTACACAGATCATTGCTTATTCCCATATGAAAGTCATTCACTATGTCCCAAAGACCATCGTGCACCATGTGATCGTACAGGACTCCATTGTTCATTCGATAGCCATTCCTGGCCTTTTCTAAATAGTATGGAGCTGAACTCATGTTTTCCATACCACCAGCAATCACAATGTCCGCATCACCCAGTTGAATCGCCTGAGCGGCTAGCATCACAGCTTTAAGACTTGAGCCGCACACCTTATTAACGGTAATGCACTGGACTTCGTATGGAAGGCCTCCCAAAAGCGATGCCTGCCGCGCAGGGTTCTGACCATAACCACAGGGCAAAACTTGCCCCATAATGACTTCATCAACTTCGGCCTTCTCTATCCCAGCCCTCCTGACAGCCTCTTCGATTACCAGTCCGCCTAGTTTGGTGGCGCCAATTCCACTCAAGGTACCGTTAAAAGCCGCTAAGGGAGTTCGAGTAGCGCTTACAATTACCGCTTCACGCACAGATTTCATATGCACTTCCTTTCCGTTTGTTTCGTATACCGTAAGTTGCAAAAACAACAACCATAGTTAGTAGTAGAGGCTCGTGGCGCGCTTGTCACACATGAGCGACATATTAGATATAACGCTCGACCAATATTTCGGCAATCTGTACAGCGTTCAATGCGGCCCCTTTAAGAATGTTGTCCGAAACCACCCAGAGATTAAGTCCCTTATCAATTGACTCATCCTCGCGAATTCGACCAACCAGAGTATAATCCTCACCGGCGGCCAACGCTGTAAGCGGGTATTCACTCCGGGACGGATCATCCAGAACCTTTACCCCAGGGGCCTTGCTTAATATATCTTTGGCGTCTTGGGCACTGAGTTTTTTTTCGGTCTCTATGTTAACAGACTCAGAATGACCAAAAAATGTTGGGACTCTGACAGTCGTGGCAGTAACCCTTATGTCGGGATCCAGTATTTTACCGGTTTCCCATACCATTTTCATTTCTTCCTTCGTGTAGTCATTAGGCATGAAAACGTCAATTTGAGGTAAGCATTCAAAGGCTATTCTGTGTGGATACACCTTTGTTTCAAGCGTTCGGAAAGGCTTGAGGCCGGACCACAATTTATCGAGACTGTCTTCTTTATTCCAATGAATACTATTCGCCATGTCGCGCGACTGATTTAACATTTCATCCAGAGCGTCTTTCCCTGTTCCGGAGACAGATTGATAGGTTGAAACTACTATCCTCTTGATTTTTGCTACGTCGTGAAGAGGCTTCAAAGCAACCAGCATCTGGATAGTAGAACAATTAGGATTAGCTATTATGTTTTTTACCGTATACTTGGCAATCTGCTCTGGATTGACTTCAGGGACTACTAGTGGAACATCCGGGTCCATTCTGAAATGAGCCGTGTTGTCTATCACTATACAATGGGCCTTAGATGCAAATGGAGCGAACTTTGCGCTAATTGACCCACCAGCCGAAAACAGTCCTATGTCAATCCCTTCAAAAGAAGATTCAGTCAATTCCAGGACAGGATAATCCTTTCCTCGGAATTGCGCCGTTCGCCCAGAAGAACGACCAGAGGCCAGCATCAATAATTTTTTCACAGGAAATGACCGCCGTTCCAAAACGTTGATCATCATATTTCCTACCGCGCCAGTCGCTCCTACAACGGCGACATTATAACCGTCTTTTTTCATTTGTACCTCAACTATAGATAGACTTGATGATTCTCAGTCAAAGATCTGAATACTCTTCTAGTTCTTGGGGCGATTGCTTCTGAGGCTCTCCGATTCGTTGAGTTGATCCACGGGGATCCTCTGAACTGTCATTTCGCCGGAGGCGTTATCTTTCTTGAAAATCCAGAGTCTCCCGGTTTCGGCGTCCAACATGAAAGTGTGACCTTTTATGTTGGGAGAGACAAATATTTGAAATCTACCCGAACCCGTCAGATAACCCCCTAATTCTTGTGGTTTGGTCGATCCGGAGGTGGTGTCTTTTCCCAGCGGCCATTGAGCGAAAGATTCGACACAAGAAAATGTTATGATCACGAACAAGGCAAAAGATAGTAGCAATAAGTTCCGCGCCATGTCTGTTTCTCCAGAATCTCTAGTATGCTTTAGTTATACCCATCAAGTTACCAACCGTCAAAGGTCAATTGTCTAGTTTGGATGATCATTTGTCGATTCATGATTCCCCCAGAGTAAGCGCAGGGCGGCCAAGTAACCTGGTAATCGCTTTGACCAATATCCCCAGGGTGTTTTGTATATTTCACGCCACGTCAGAGGCTTGCTTCAAATTTACAATAGACTTGACCCAGCTGTCGGTTTTGTGGTATTGTCTCTCACATAACTCTATTGTTTATATGTGTAATCATAAGCATTTAACTCACTTTGCAAGATACAGCTTTAGTTAAGTTTAGTCTTGTATTCTTCTAGGTTGCAAAACACATGAGACACAATGTTTTTGCGTTAATTATTACAGTAATTTTGGGAGTGTGCTTCCTAACACTCGGTTTTTGTGACATGAGCGCGGAAGAAATACTGAAGAAAGTGGCGGAACTCGGCTTTAAGGAAAATTTTCGGCTGGCTTTGACGATAAAGACCTACCGAGGGAAGAAAAATGAGTCAACCCGATCTCTTTGGGTATCCGGAAGGTTGAAACAGGATAAGGCTGATTTCTTTTTTGATTTCGATGAACCTCAAGAATCGAAAGGGCTTCGCTTCTTGTTGCAGATTCAACCAAACCAGCTTCCCAAGGTTTACATGTACTTACCCGCAACAGGCAAGACTCTTCCGGTCATTACCGATGACCCTTCCGCAGACATTGGCGGAACGGGACTAAATGTTGACGATATCCTGGGTTTTGCCCCAAAACCGGGCGAGAATTATTCCATTTCTAATGACGACAAGGTAGATGGTCAAGAATGTTGGGTAATTAGGATCAACAGACCTAACAACGGTGGTGAACGTCTGGTTTGGGTGCGCAAGAAGGATTTTGTCATTGTTAAGTCTCGAGACCTCGACGCCAATAAACAGGTAACCAGAACATATCGTGTTACAGATTTCTTCAAAACTGAAGATGGTAGAGAATTCCCAAGGGAAGAAGAAATAACCATGCCAAAGAAAAATACTCGAATTGTAGTCCGACAGGAACATGCGGTGTTTGGAATTGAGCTTTTTGATCAGCTCTTCAATCCTGAAGAATTTGGGACTTTCAAGTGGAAAGATTAGCTGATTACGCCCCTATTCAAGAATCGAGTTGACAATTAAGTTTGTTTGAAAATCGTGAGATTAAGACCGATGACATATTTAAGAATTTTTTTGAGCGTCGTTCTGTTTACCCTACCTCTATCGGGGTGTGTTGGTTTGTCTTCCATTAGCCGAATGGGAAGCAATATGGAGCAAATGAGCTATTACATGGGTGTAATGGCTTCATCAATGCCTCAGATGGCTTTCAGCACCAAGCGGATGGCAGACACGGCTGAAGGTCTTCAAAGAAAATCCGACGGGATGATTAACGAATTCCAGAAAAAAGGCGTATCAACAGAAAAGGCCGTCCAGAATTACGCCCAGACTTTTATGGATAACGATAAAGCAATCATCAAGAATTTGCATGGAATCAAGGACGAGTTGGCTCAACTGAAACAGACTCAACCTCAGACTAAACTTTCCAGCGCTCCTTCAGAAAATCAGGAGAAATTAAATTCTGTAATTCTGGAAAGAATAACCAGGCTTGAAGCTCAAATTCAGGCCCTCAGTTCGAAGATTGGCGGTCAGTCAAGTACAGGCCCGAATACCTCCAACAGGTAATTATAACACAACTTGTTCGTTGACGAATCGTCTATACCCGGATTCGTCAATGAATTTCCAAATGAATTTCTTTGCCCATACCTTTCAACATAGAAGCTATAGACTGCACACTGCGACTCTTGAAGCCCATCTCTTGAGGTAAATTGGGATTTAGATGGGCGGGGTTGATCGCTTGCCCAAGAAATATATGGATACAATCGGCAACCAAAAACTCTTTTGCTAGCAAACTAGCTCCATCCCTCAGCCCTGATAATTCATCTATATCTTTAATTTTATTGAGTATTTCTAAGGTATGGTTCACAGTGTGAACCCCTTCCGTCACCAGATCAATTCCTTCCATTTTCCCTGTGGGGGGTATCTTATTCGTCATGGTCGACAGATCTACGGTAACATCTTTGCCCAGAAATTTGGCAAGGATTCCAGCAGTGGTGCCCCCGCTAATTATTTTTCGTCCTGGCAAAGAAAAGAATCGATTTGCAACCTGCAAATCGTCCTCTCTCCGAACTGGAGGGCCTATCATGAAAGCCCCAAATCTTTTGGGCCTTATTTTTAGGACCCCTACAGTAGTGTCATCTCCGGGGCGATCCTCATATAGTTGCCTGGCCTGATCTACCAGGACCTGGGCTACCTTCTGCGCCGACACATCTTCATACACCTGTGTCTCAAGAAATTTGGCTATCTTTTCCCAATCCCAACCGAGATTTAGAAGACCTCCAATACCGGCGTGAATTTCTCCATCACTTACCGTAACCAGCCAATCACCGGCTTCCGCATGTACATGCGCCTCCCTTATTTTTCGTGACCCTATTGTCTTGTCTTTGTAGTTTAATTTGCTTATGTATCCTTTTTTCAGGAAAAAGGTCGGAGGATTGTCGAACTCCGCAAGATACACTCTTCCGTCTTCCTTAACTTTCAGTAAGGTGAAAGTACTATAGGCAATCTTCCTAACTTTACATTCCGGTAGGGTGTCCGTAAGAGTTTCAACAACTTCTTCAAGTGGGAGTCCTCTCTCCATCAATCGCGTGGCTATCTTTGTAGTAAGTGTGGCCAGGATATTAGCTTTGACTCCGCTACCCAGACCATCCGACAATACCATCAGTTTCCCATCACCTATCGAAGATACGGATAAAGAATCCCCACACAGGATTTCCCCATATTTGCAAACAGACGCGCCCCCCGATTCAATATAAAGAGGTAGACTCATCTGGTCGCTCCCCCTTCACCTGCAAGTTTTATGAGTTCAAACAGGGCGGCCTTGGTCTCCGCTGTCGTTTCCCCCAACAAGCCTGCTATCTCCTGCGCTACGCGCATCTGTTCATGAATAACCTGGTGAGCCTTGTTAATTGTTTCTGTCTTGAAGACGTCGGCCTGTTGATTCTTCATCACTGTTTCAGTGATATCCAACAACATGAGGACCCTTAAATCCTCTTCCGGTAGACTGAAGTTGTAAAGCTTGGCGGTTCTTCCCACCTTCTCGAGCTTCAACCATTGGGACCCTCCTGACTCCTCTGAATCATCCAGTGGGTCAATACCAAAGAGTTCCTTGAATTCTTTGCCTTGCACCTCTTCCTGAGATTCCAGAGACGCGAGCTCTAGAAAAGCCCTGTTATTGTAGACAACCCTGTGCGCATCATCGGCCAAGGCAATGGCTACCGGCAGCCTTTGGAATATCGTCTCCGCTCTCTGGGCCGCATGTTCCCTTCTTGTTCGAGCAAGCATGAGCCGCGTCTGCAAGGCAGTGTAGACCATCAAAAGTAATTGGTGTGGACCAAAAGGTTTTGGTATGTAATCGTACGCACCAAGCTTGACTGTTTCCACGGCCTCTTCCATGGCCTTGAAAGAAGCTGTTAGAATCACGAGCATTTCCGGCTGTCTTATTTTGATCTCTTTGAGTAGATTCTTGCCTCCCATCTCAGGCATTTCTATATCAATCACCACCACGTCATAGAATTCGCTTTCCAGTTCTGAAAAAGCCTTGCGGACAGATTCTGTAGTCTTGACTTCAAATCCATCATTTTCAAGAATACGCTTTGAAAGCTCCAAAACTTTTTCGTCAGGGTCGACAAGTAAGATTTTAGAATTAGCTAGTGACGAGTCTTCCCCTGCCGGGGTCGGAACCAACGGGTCCGATATGTGAGCCATTATGTGGGCCATACCGTCTGCCATCTTCTCCAACGACGCGAGCTTCTTGACTCTTTCAACCTGTTCTCTGGCCTGATCTAATTGACCCGTTTGCTCTGCAACTTTTGAAGCAAGTTGAGTGCCCCACTCTTCCAGTTTCTTTCGGGACTCGGCGAGATTCCTAATCATAAGGTTAAAAGTAGCGGCAAGTTGACCAATCTCATCTCTTGCCACGACCGGAACCTCATGCGTCAAATCACCTTCCGCAGCCCTCTTAGCTGCATTTAGCATCTGCTCAAGCGGCCGGTTGATCCAGTTGACCAGAAAATAGGATATGGAGCCCATCAATATCACCCCGCAAAGGGCAATTATTAAGAAAGCTCCCACAAGACGATCTATCACATTAAGTATGGGCCTCTCCAACGTGGCGACTTGAATGGCCCCGATGATCCTTCCCTCGAAGTCTCGGAGGGGTTTGGTTGCGGCTAGATAGTCTTCTTGAAACTCTCTTTCAGGTCCTAAGACCGTTTCTCCTTTTTCCAGAACCTCGGACCTCAAACTCTGGTTCAATTCAAAGCCTACGAGAGGTAGTCTGTCTTGACCACGTAGGGAGGAACTTATTGCTACCGTTCCTTGGAAGATGGCTACAAAACCAAGCTCTTTGTCTTTGTGAGCAGCGTCATGAAACAATCTCTGGGCAATACGTTCTACGATAAGATGGTTGTTGTTTATTAAAATTCCGCCGTAGATTACTCCTATGACATTCGATTCGCGGAAGACAGGATAAGCGGCTACTAGCATGAGTCCATCTTTGGGAAGGTTTGTCCCAAACCGTTGCGCTAAAGTGGGGTTCTCCTCAATGAGGCCCTTGACATCCGCCAACCTCATTCCTGACGCGCCTTTTCCACCCTTCGCAGCGTTTACTATTGAATTGTCAGCCAAATCTACCGAGTTACATTCCAGTTGAAAGGCACGAGCCTTGTATTGACCTTCAGGACTGATCAAAGACAAAAAATCAAGATCATTCTCCAGGCTCATTACTGCCAGACGATTGCGGATTGCTGGAAAATCTCCCCGTTCCACGTATTCCTTAATTTTATCCGCGCCGGCGATCATTCTAATTTTAAGTTCAAGATTTTCTTGATGACTTTTGACGATGAAATCGGCCGTGGCCAAATCACTGGATACTTTTTTTTGCGCCTCTTCGATGATAGTGTATCTGGCGAGTCGCATACCTATAATTACGGTAAGCAACCCGACGAGTATAGCCACCCCCAGGAATCCCCCCAACACTTTCTGCTTCAGGGAGAAATCTTGGGCCCAACGCGTGAAGTTGTCCCAGTTTTTCCAAGGCATGCGTATGGTCTTTTCTGTGTCCATTTTCCGCCCACCTTCTTAGATTTTTTCGATAATCTCTTTTTGAAAAATTTCTTTTGCAACATCGACGGAATTGGCGTGAAACAAAACATCGTCAACCAGGAGATTCGCCCCGTCCGTACAATGGTCCATGCAAAAGGTCCCTTTTAACTCAACTTTGTTTTCGAGTCCTGCTTCTTTGATCGCGTCTTTGAAATAATTTATGATTTCATGGGATCCTTTTAAGTGACAGGCGCTTCCCACGCAAACGGTGATCACACGCATAAGGCTCAACTCCTTTCACAGGCTATATATTTTGAAAACCAAAAACGAATTTGAATCACAGAGCTCTAAGGAATTCCGGTCTGAGCTTTCCTGGGTCTTTCGAACTGAGAACAGCTTCTATTGCAGTCAATATCCTTTTTTTGTCCCCGGGAAGGGTCGCCTTAACAGGCAGATAATTCGAAGCATGATTGGACCTGAAAACGCAGTTTGAGAATGAAGACTCGGCTATCATGATCCTGAGTTCTTCAATAAGACCGAAAGGATCCGGCAAACTAAATAGTCCTCTGGAAAACTCGTCATGCAAAGGAGTACCTGGAACAAGAATGACACTCAACGCTCCCACGAAATCTGGATCCATATCCGTCAGTATCCTTGCAGTTCCCTTAGCATGGTCAATACTGCCGTCTATCCCGCCAATTCCAAGGAGGATCGTTACCGACAAGGCTATGTTTGCTTCTTTGACTTTTTTTGCCGCTTCCACAAGTTGACCATAGTCAGCGCCTTTGCAGATTTTTTTCAGCAGACTCTCGTCTCCCGTCTCCACACCCAAATAAACAATTCCCAGTTTTAATCGATTGAGTTGTCTGAGATCATCCACAGACTTGCGAAGAACATCCTTCGCACTTCCATATATTCCTATTCTTTCAACTTCAGGGTGATAATGGTTGACCAGTTCAAGGACTTCCACAAGCCTCTTTTGGGGGATACATAGCGCATCCCCGTCTGCCAGAAAAATTTTCCGAACTGGTCCCATATGCGCAGATTCGGCAAGGTCTTCTTTTATGTCCTGTATTTTCCTGATCAAAAAAGGTTTATTCAGATAACTGCCGCAAAATGAGCAACGGTTATGGCTACAGCCTAGTGTTGCCTGGATTATCAGGCTTTCCGCTTCGCTAGGCGGCCGGTATACTGCGCCAATGTATCTCAAGTAATGATCCTTTCGTTTATCACCGATAACCTATGCCTTCCCTGACAAATTTGTCGAAACCTTTTATAGCGTCCTCGTGATTTGTCCCCTCAACTGTCAGCAACAAGTAGTATACACTCTCCGGGCCGGGGACGACATAGAGTATTTTTTTCTGAGGGATTACCGGCCCAACCAACACCGGTATTTTTTTTCCAATAAGTGTGTCGTCCAGAGTAGATTCAGTCCATCCATCCGGCGCCTTATTGTCATCATTGCCCAATTTTTTGTCCAGGCGCTTACGTTTCCGAATGTACTTGGTGTTGAATATTACCTTATAGGCCATTTTATCGCCAATCGACACATACTCCTCCCTGTCTCCAGGCTTAACTGTTTCACCTTCTGGAAAGAGAGCTGGATAATGAATTGCAAGGTTTTCGATTGGCTTGGAGACCGGAGCTTTTCGCAGTTCAATCGAAACATCATCCTTTGAGTCTCTGAACTTAACTAGGCTGTTGTCTTCGTAAACTGTAAGGAAAGGTTTGTATTTTATTTCAGTCATTCCCGCAGGCCGGAAACAACTCTGAAGAAGAACCGTTCCGATCCCTGCAGAAAAAAGAGTCAAGATAATCCTTAGTAAGGTCGGCATATTTTGTCACTGGCTGTGGCCCATTTACTCGCAACCCGATGAACAGTCAGCCTTAAGCCGTATCAGAAATTATTCGGTTGTTATATCCGCTACTGCCAAAAACAGATCGGACTCTCTCAGGACTCCTATGAGTTCTTTGTTTTTATACACGGGCAAAACCGTGACCCTGTTCCCATACATAAGTGTGAGAGCTTTCAAGAGATCGTCTTCCGCTTGTATGATCCCCCTAATTTTTAGCATTACTTGCTTAACTTTAGTGTCGGCGTTTTTTATTACCCGTGCACGAAAACTCAGGAGTGACTCATCGAGCTCCTCCGTTCCTGCCTCGGCAAACGCCGCCGATACTCCAAGAGCCATAAGACGTTCCGTCACTCCCCCGGCAATTTCTGGAATTAACACTCTGAGCATGGTCCGAAAATCGAGAATACCGACAAGCTTGTTCTGGGAATCCAGTACAAGTATATTCCGATGACCGGCTTCTGTACATTTCCCGATCTCCACCTGGCAATATACTTTTCTCAATGCCATGATTGCGTCCGACAACGGCCTGTCTTCATTTACTATGGCATAATCCTTGATCGGCACTAACAGGTCTTTGACTTTTCTCGTTAATGGCATGGAATAACCTCTTTTTGATCAAATTTGTGAAAAAACCTCAAAGATTTGTTTCGCGAATTTAAGTCCGGTTTAGTGTCCTCCAGACCCTAAAATTCCGCTAGCCGCAACGCTCAAAATCAACGCCTCAAGTACCGATAAGACCGCGTATAGTTTGTCATTATTCTTCCAAAGAACTGGAACAATTACAAGGAAACAGACTATGGTTACACCGGCTAGAAACGCAATTCCCACAAAATTGAGGAAATCTCCATACCCCAACATACCGACCCAAGACCATCCGGCATGTATGTTGGTGGTGTGTAAATACTCATCAACACTTAAACCCCAATATTTTGATATTTGGTCAACAGGAATGTATGGTTTTATAATTCCCAGAACATACAGGGCAAAAGACAATAGAATCAAACCCAATCCCAATAGCATTCCTTTTTCCAGCACCTTTGCATATACAACCTGCTCTGGTGACGCCTGCAACGATTTATGATGATTAGCCGTCATGTGTATCTCTCCCAAAATAGATTCTTGACCTTGATCAACCGGCAAGACATTTTTGTTCGGTAAATCCAATCAATTCAGAAGCCTAAGCCTTTGGTAAGCGCTTTTAATCCGGCAAAACCGAGCATTCCTATGACTATCCACCTGACCAGGCCGGGTTTGGCCACTTTCAGCAGTCTAACCCCGACAAATGAACCAGCCATGATTCCAATCAACGAAGGAACAACCATCATTGGAATAACGCAGCCTTTGTTAAGGTATATCCACGCGGCTGAAGTATCGGTTATGGATAAAAGGAATTTGCTCGTCGCCACACTTATCTTGAGAGGAGCGCCCATGAGAAGATTCAGGACCGGAACATTGGCCCATCCAGCTCCTAAACCAAACATTCCAGCCATTATCCCTATAGCGATAAATAACACCAGTCCCTGCCAGGTTCTATGGATCTTCCAATCTATTATCTCTCCTGTGCTGGCTTCCTGATAGACCCCATAAATTCTAAGGACCGACGATATGTTGTCGGCTTTAGGAACATCCGGCACTACGGACTTTTTGGCCACAAGCATTAGCACGCAAATACCTAAAATTGTAACTCCTAAAGCAATTTGAACTATCTGCGTTGGAAGAGCCAATCCTATCATGGCCCCTATTATAGCGAAGGAACTAGCTATCAACGCCACCGGCATAGCTAGCCTGAGGCTAGCCAGATTCATTTTCAACAAACCTGGTCCAGCCGCTAATGCTCCTGCAAGCGCCACGAGCAATCCGGCTCCTCTTACAAAATCCAAGTGAAAAGGGAAAAATCCGCTGATAATTGGCACAAACAAGACTCCTCCACCGACTCCTCCCAATACAGCCGCAACCCCCATAACAAAAGTGACCACCAGAAGAAGAAGCGGCCACATCCACCATGGAGCGGAAGACGCTGAATCGGCCGCCATCAAGCCTTCACCGGCATAACCATTCCCCGCTAGAAGAACAACCGACAATAAGAGCGCAACGAAAAATACGCCCTGTTTACCGGTCTTTGTCATAATTCACCTCTTGATTAAGCATATTTTTACAGACTGGCCTTCCCTCAATTAGACCAATCCTAAACACTTGCAATGACCGTGAAGATAACTTCTGAGAAAACAGGTGTAATCCCACCCTGCTCTGGTCTCTATTTGGATTACCAACCCTTATGCTCAATTATCTTGTTTATTTCCGCCTGCCTGATCCTTTCTTCGTGCTCTGATTTCCTCTGATAGGCGTTTTTCAGCTTCACTGAAAGGTCTTCCGTGCCTGTGGGCTTTAGCAAATAGTCATAGGCTCCAATTTTCATACCTTCTATAGCCGTTTCGACTGTTCCATGGCCCGTAAGCATTATAACTTCAATCAATGGCCATAACGCTTTTATTTCCTTAAGGGTTTCTACGCCGGTTTTCCCTGGCATCATAACGTCAAGCAACACTACGTCCGCAGCTTCCTCGTTGAGACGTGCAATTGCCTGATCACCATCGTGAGCTACTCTTATTTTAAATCCACGAGTTTCCAGACGCTCGGATAGCAACTCTGTGAATTCTTCCTCATCATCAACTAAAAGGACCCTGATTGACATTGGAAAACGCTCCCCCTTATTTTTTTTGGCCTTGTTTCATGATTTCTCTGGCAGATTCAAAATCTCCTTCTTCGGCAAAAGACGCAGCCACCATGGCCTGTTCCAGTTTCTTTTTGTAAGCGGCTTTGAGCGTTCTCATGAGCTGATCAATGGGAATAGGCTTGCGCAAATATTCAAATACCCCCAAGCGTCGGGCCTCAGCTTCGTCGGCCTCTGAGCCATGACCCGTAAGCATCACTACCTGCACCCCAGGGTAAGCCTCTCTAGCCCTTTTAAGAACTTCCATACCATCCATCCCCGGCATCTTCAGATCGACCAGAAGCACGTCTGGTGGATCTTCTTCCAGTTTTTTCATGGCTTCTTCACCGCTCAAGGCGACAGATGTATCCAGATTACGCATCTGCATCCGCTCATCCAGCGTCCGGACAAAATCCTCCTCATCATCAACCATCAAGACTTTGAATTCTTTCATTATGGTCCTCCAGCCAGCTATAAACGTTATTGTAACGCGCTATATGTTTCCCATTGCCGGGGAAAATTCCCAATTAACTAACATCGGAACCTCAGAAGCGCTGTTTCTAACTCCTTTATGTCACTTCCCAAAATTTATCAGAAGCGCATTTAATTCAACTTTGGCGTCAATCAATGTGTTCCGCGATCTGAGTTCCTGGATGATTGAATCCCACTCGGGGAGTGATTGGATCCTCTCGATGACTGACTGACCTGGCGCCGCTGTTTTTACAAATAGCCCCAGCAGCGGGGTTCCGGTCTCATTCTTCAAGGATTTCAATTGGATTTCTGATCCTTTCCCTATGAGCGGCGCCAGAAATTCGAGAACCCTGTACAGAATCATTCTACTCTTTAGGGGATCCTCTTCCATAAAGACTGATTTCGCATTCTCCTCGATCAGGAATTTGACCCCATTTGTTCGGCTCAATTTGCCCGACAAAAGTAGCATCTGATCTATGACTGAATTCAAATCCTCATTACGAACCTCATAGTCAGGCAAATGGGCAAATGAGTTTAATGTGGAGGCAATTTCGGCTCCTCTGACGACCTGGGTGTCTATCTTGTCCATTATCTTGGAAAACCTTTCTTTGTAGGGAAAGGTTGTATCTTGAGCCGCAACCAGAAGATCCTGGGCCAGACCTGCAGATTCTCTAATTATTGCAAGAACGTTTTTTATTTCATGCGTCATCGCTGCGGTGACTTTTCCCATGAAAAGGGTTTCTTTCATTTTTATCCCCGATTCAGTTTGTCGATGAACCTTTACTGATCGCCAACCCAATCTTCTGAATTAGTTCATCTATTTGCAGTGGTTTCATGAGGTAATCAAAAGCCCCCAGTCGCATGCCCGTAAGACCTTCTGAGGTTGATCCTATTCCAGTAAGCAAGATTACTTCAATTTTTGGATAAAGCTTTTTAACCTTTTCCAGGACTGTCAGGCCACTCATGCCCGGCATCATCAGGTCTAATACCATGACATCGGGTTCGTAAGTTTCAAGCTTTTTTAGGGCTCCGTCGCCTTCAAATACTGTCTCCGTATGGATTCCTCTCATTCCTAAACGTTCAGCCAAAGTTACGACGAATTCTTTTTCATCGTCCACCAAAAGCACTTTCCAGTCTTTCATTTTACACCCCCGACTGCGCTGGAGTCTTTTTGGGGAGGTAAACTGTGAAGCGCGTCCCTGTTCCGGTTTTGCTTTGCACCTCGATATCCCCGCCCAGTCGCTTAACTATCCCGTATGTTATGGATAACCCCAGACCGGTTCCCTCGCCTGATTTCTTTGTAGTAAAAAAGGGTTCGAAAACATGTTTTAGGGTTTCATCGGACATTCCGTGTCCGGTGTCTTTTATGGTCACCCCAATCATTTGGGAATCCCGTTCAAAACTCGATATGGCAATCGTTCCTCCATCGCCTATGGCGGCCATGGCATTGTTCAAAATGTTTAGAAAAACCTGCTGTAACTGTCCTCTGTCAGATTCAATTTTGCTCAGGTTTTTCGAAAGATCAAGATCGAGTTTGACATTTTTGTAGAGAGCCTCTTTCTCCAGAAATCCCAACGTTTCTTGAAGGACCTCGTTGACATCAAGGATTTGAACCTCCACATCCATCCTTCTCGCAAAACCAAGGAGACGATGAGTAATTGTTCTGCATCTTTCAACCGATTGAATAATCGCCTTGACCAGATTTACGAATCTATCTTTATCCGGAAAATCAGGATTATATTGTATCAAGTCTTGCATCAAGCCGGCCTTTTCATTGATTACGGCAAGAGGATTATTGACCTCATGAGCTACACCTGCCGCCAATCGCCCGATTGACGACAATTTGTGGGAATGTTCCACCTCCCGTAAAGCCAGTGTCCTTTTGTCATCACTTTCCTTCATTCGTTTCATCATTATATTTGTGAGTTTGAGTACTGCCAAAATGATTACGGCCAATCCTATCACAAAAACTATCAGCAAATCAGCCCTGAGTGTATACCAAACCTTCAGCACATCAGATTTAGGTTTGACGAGTACAAAAACGAAATCATTCTGATTGAAATAAACGTATCCAAGAAATACATCCCGGCCCAAAGGATCAATTCTCTCTATCACCGCCGGCTCGAAACTTATGGGTGGAATTTCGGGGCATTTGTCCAACACATCGCCATAAAATCTTGATTTGGTCTGAAACACGCCTTGACGGTTAATGAGAAAAGCGTCACTTTCAGCGTCCAAACCCATTGAAGCAATCAGATCGTCAAGTTTTCCAGTATTGATTGTAGCTCTGACAATCCATTCTCTGCCGTCATCCGAAATGTGCTGAACAGCTATCGCAATATGAGGAAATTTACGGTACCCCTTGAATACATCACTTATGTAGACACCATTTACCCTAACATGCTCAAACCAGGCTTGACCTGCGTAATCTTTCCCCTGTAGTCCGTACGGACCGGCATAGCTCACCTGCATGCCGTTGGAATCAATAAGCCCAAGATCCACAAAACCTTCAAATTCTTTTTTCAAGACCCTGAAGATTCTATTCAGATTTTTTTCGTCGGCCAATTCCTCAAACTTGTAGGCGGAGGCTATGAAATTAACCGTTGAGAGACGTCCGGCCAGAAATAGTTCGAAAGAATGCTTAGCCTTGTTCACCAGCGTTTTCATCGGGGCCTGTATCTCGTTTCTCAGAGCCGCCTTATATTCGAAATAATTGATTACCGTCATGAGCGCCAGTGGCACCAAGGTGGTTATCAGCATCAGAATCGCTATGTTACGCCCGACTATACGATATCGTTCAGGTGTTGATCTCTCTTCCGGAATGCTTAGCAGATCTTCTATTAAACCTTTAAGGGATCTCATGAGTTCTATCTCGGCCAGTTCGAATCATTGATATCGAGATGATAAATTGCCTTAATGTTGCAAATTATCAATCACCGACAATCAGTAGAATATTTTGGGAAACGTTATGTGATTCTTGATAATCAAAAATATATATAGCGAGTATAATTTATCACAACTTGGTTTAAACTTGAACTAGAACTTATATCTTACAAAAACTTGACATCCACAGAACGAACATAGCGCTGGCAGGCATTAGAATTTGAAAAAGCTTGATGATTGGGCATTGAAGGAAAAGATCGAAGCTAAGAAATTTGTCATTTCTGACAACATAACCAATGTTCCCTGTTTAGAACATCTGCATTCAAGCTCCAGAGGCATGATTTTGGGAACATACAACGGCGGCCCACTGGGACAAAAACTTTTAAGCGATGGTTTTGACGCTTGCACCTTTGAAACTGCGGGCAAGATAAACACTGTGTTGACATGACCCTGCTTCAATTCTTATACATCTCTTTGATCAGGTCCCCGAAATTCCTGTTCACATGACGCCGCTTGACTTTCATCGTCGGGGTTACCTCTCCATCCTCTTCGTACAGCTTCTTGGGAACAATCCTAAACTTCTTGATGGTCTCAACATGGGAGAGAGTCTTGTTGATTTCCTGAATCTCGGAGTCAATCAGATCGATTATCTCAGGAGCTTTAGTTAGACTTTCATAGGTCGTGAAAGGAATTTTGTGGTCTTGAGAGAATTGGACAACGTTTTCTTCGTCAAGCACTATCAACGCCGACAAGAATTTGAGCCTGTCACCAATTACAATTGCGTCATTTATATATGGGCTGAATTTGAGTTGATTCTCAATATTCTGGGGAGCTATGTTCTTGCCACCAGCGGTTATTATCAGATCCTTTTTCCGATCCGTTATCTTAAGGTAACCCTTTTCGTCAAGTTCTCCAACATCCCCAGAACACAGGTATCCGTTAACCAATGTCTCAAGAGTGGCCTTGGGATTCTTGTAATATCCCATAAAAACATTGCCGCCCTTAACGAGAATTTCCCCGTCATAGGCTATTTGGACTTCAACTCCAGGAAGAGGAGGCCCAACGTTACCCAGTTCAATGTTCTCCCCCTGGTGCATACAGGTAGGGCCAGAACCCTCAGTTTGGCCGTAAACTTCCCTCAGCGGAACACCTATTCCATGAAAATATTTCAGAACATCAGGCGAAATGGGGGCCGCCCCCGACACCGCCAGACGAACCCGCTCAAATCCGAGGCGTTCCCTAAGTTTGTAGAAAATAAGGACGTTGGCTATAGCTCGTGATACTTTCAAGTATAGGGGAGCTCCGCCTGGTTGAAATCTCATTTTACCGTATTTGAGACTTATTTTCTCAGCCGTAGCGTAACATATTTTCTTGAACCAAGAGGAGTTAGCCATTTTGATTCGAATCGTTGAGTAATACTTTTCCCAGATTCTTGGAACCGCAAAAATTATAGTTGGTGAAATTTCCTGGAAATTAGCCTGGATTGTGTCCGTACTTTCCGCAAAATTGACCGCATAACCGAAAGTAATTGGAAGGAATACGCTGAACATCCTTTCCGCAATGTGACTGAGCGGAAGAAACGACAACAGTTCATCCGTTTCACGTATGGGAATAGCCTTCCCAATAGACTCAGACGTCCAGACGACATTTCGATGGGAGAGCATGGCCCCTTTCGGTGGTCCTGTAGTGCCAGAGGTGTAGATAACAAGCGCCAGATCGTCCTGACTGGTTCGATTGACCAACTGTTCAAACAAATTTGGATCTTTTTGGTCCATGGATTCGCCCAGTTTCAGCAACTCATCGAAGGTCATCACCATCGGATCGGAGAAACGGGTAAGTCCTTTGGAATCCATTATGATTATTTTTTCCAGTTCTGGGGTGTTTTTCCTAAATTCCAAGGCCTTATCGAGTTGTTCTTCGTCTTCTCCTATGTAGAACCTGGCTCCAGAATGCTGAACAACATATTCACACTGACCTGCCGAACTGGTTGTGTAGATTCCAACGGTGACTCCTCCTGAGGACATGACGGCTATATCCGAATACAACCACTCTGGTCTGTTTTCACCAATTACCGCTACTCTATCACCTTTCCGAAGCCCGAGGCTGATTAGTCCCAGACAAGTGAATTTGACGTTTCTCAGATAATCTGACCATGTCAAATCTCTCCATATACCTAGATACTTACTTCTTAGAGCTACCTTTTCAGTCGAGTGTTTTGCTCTGTCTACAAATATTTTCGGGATGGTTGGTTCAGTGTCTGTCATACCGTTTTCTCTATCCGGATTTTCAAAGTGGTTCAACGCCACCTCTTTTTACGTTTATACCGCTGGTAACCTTTGACGGATGTTTCCTGTCTGACCCCCAGATAGAACTCCTGAACATCTTCATTTTCTGAGAGCTTCTCCGGTGATCCTTCCAGGACTATTCTTCCTGATTCCATTATAAAAGCGTGGTCCGCAATACTTAGAGCCTTGCGGGCATTTTGTTCGACCAATAGAATTGTTGTCCCGGCACGGTTAATTGAACGAATTATTTCAAATATCTCCGATACCAGTAATGGTGATAAACCCAAAGACGGTTCGTCAAGTATCATCAATTTGGGTCTGGACATCAAAGCGCGCGCTATGGCGAGCATCTGCTGTTCACCGCCCGAAAGAGTCCCCGCTAGTTGTTTCAATCGATCTTTTATGACTGAAAAATAATCAAAAACTTTCACCAGGTCCGTATCAACATCTCTGTCTTTCCTGGTATAAGCGCCCATCATCAGATTTTCCCTGACAGTCAACTCCGGAAAAACCTCTCGTCCTTCGGGAACGTAAGCAATTCCTCTAGGAACTATTTTCTCGGTCTTCATACCATCGATACGTTCTTCCTCAAACCAAATCGAGCCTTTTTCAGGCTGATCTTCGATGTACCCCATGATAGTCTTAAGCGTCGTGCTCTTTCCCGCGCCGTTGGCTCCAAGGATAGCCCTTATTTCCCCCTCCTCAACTTTTAAAGACAGTCCTCGAACCACCATGATTTTTCCGTAATAAATTTCTACATTTTTTAGTTCGAGCATAGTTTTGGCTCTTGTTCAGTTTCTATTGATGAGATGTGTTGCAAGCCGGTCTCAAGTGAATCAATCCCTGCCAAGATAAGCTTCCAGGACCTGGGGATCGTTCCGCACTTGCTCCGGTGTCCCCTGAACCAATTTGACCCCAAAATTCAGTGCCATAATTTCATCGGAAACATCCATCACAAGGTTCATATCGTGTTCAACCATGATAATCGTAACTTTAAAATCATCACGAATGTCACGAATCCAGAACATCATGTCCCTCTTTTCTTCCTGGTTCATGCCCGCTGTAGGCTCATCCAGCAGGAGAAGGGTCGGTTCCATGGCGAGCGCTCTTCCGAGCTCAACCAGCTTCCGAATTCCATAAGGTAAAGAGGAAACCAATGAGTTCCTGTAGGCTTCAATTTCGAGAAATTCTATGATTCGTTCGACTACTTCCCTGTGATGGCATTCTTCGCGGGCAGCCGGGAAACTTTTGCCAAAGAAGAAAGCTCCGGAAAAAACTCCTGACTTCATGTGGATGTGCCTTCCGAGAAGCAGGTTGTCAATAGTAGTGAGATGACCAAACAGTTCTATGTTCTGAAAGGTTCTGGCAATTCCCATGCCGGCGGAGTAATGAGACTTTTTGCCGGTTATTTCGCGGTCCCTGAAAATTACTTTCCCTTTGGTGGGCTTATAAATACCGCTGATGCAATTGAATATAGTGGTCTTACCCGCGCCGTTTGGTCCTATAATGGAGAATATTCTGCCTTCCTCCACATCCATAGAAACTCCATGCAGGGCTACCAGACCTCCGAAAGACACCCACAAATTCTGTATTGAAAGAAGCGCCATCTGGGGTAATAACAATCCTTATGTTATTGTTTGAGGCGTCGAGACAATAGCATAAATGATCCTGCCTTCAACGCCTCGTTTGCAAGATGATCAAAACACTATTCACCCTTGTAGGTCATCCAATCTGATATTTTGATTTGTTGTCCTTCAGGGCCACACTTCGAGATAAACGTTGATTTCATACCCTGATGATCTTGAGGAGTGAAAGTGCAATCATAGCCTAGCCAATCATTCCAGTTTCGGATAGTCTCCATGGCCTTGACAAATGTATCAGGAGTAAGGTCTTTCCCTGCCCTTTTCAGGCCTTCTACCATGGGTTCCACAAATACAAAACCGGCAAGGAAGAAAATTCCCGTATATTGTTCGTTTGGTGCGAATTTTTTCTGAGCCTCCAGATATTTCTTTGCCAATGGGCTCTCAATGTTGAGGAAATTCGCGTAAATGACTCCTTCCCACAGACCTTTCGTGATCTTGTACATCAAGTGCGAGTCTGACAGAGTCGAACTTGCAACCCACTGAGGCTCAAACCCGATGGCTTTTGCCTGACCAAGTATTATGGGGGCGTGTTTGGGAAGTATCCAAAGGATTACAGCTTCCGCTCCACTCTCTTTCAGTTTAAGGGCGTGGGATTTCAGGTCGGTGTCGGTAACTTCAACCGGAATTTCCGCAGCCAATTGCAATCCGGCCCTTTTCGCGTAATTTTGAGCGCCCTCCAGGCCTTCCTTCCCATAATCATCGTTTTGATAGAAGAAGGCTATTTTTTTCTTCCCCAATTTTTCAACAAGGTATTGGGTCAGAAGAGAAGCTTCATCCGTATAGCGGGGATAAACAGCAAACAGGTATTTTTGCAAAGGATCTGACCAATGCTTGGACCCGGTAGCTGGTCCTACCCAGGGAACTTTATTTTCCATGAGATAGTCCCGTGCGGCCATACCGGTGGAGGTCCCCACGCCTGAGGCGACTCCGAAAACCCCTAGATTCTCAACGAATTCTTTGGCTATCGCTTTGGTCTTTGACGGTTGATAAGCGTCATCCCTCATGAAATATTTAATTTTCCTACCAGCGATGCCACCTTCCTCGTTGACCAGATCAAAGAAGACTCCTGTGCCGCGGGCCACTGCTCCCCATGCGGCTGCAGGGCCAGTCTGGGGACCCCATTGACCTATCAAGATTTCGGTGTCGGTTACGCCGCGGACCTTATCCGCCGCCCAACCAAATTGAGCCGGAATGAGGGTCGCAGAGAGGACCACTAATACCAACGCGAGTTTTAGCCTTTTTTTCATGAAACACTCCTTCTCCAATGCGCTTGACTTGACCAATAATACTAGTTTTTTGGACTGTTGTCGGGTTACTCGAGTTTCGACAATCTCAGCCCCTTACAAAAGGAACGAAGGTCAGTTTTAAAGTTCTACCCCTTGTACCAACGCCCGTTTTCAAAAAGAAAAACAAAGACGCTTATGTGTTCGCTCTCCTTTCCATTTTCGCCCTGGATACGGACTCTTACGACCACAGAGGCTAATTTTTCTACGTTCGGCAAATTATCTCTGTCCTGGTTTTCAGATATCTCCGGTTGAAATTTAAGTTCATAATCTATGACTTTTATGGGATTCAACCGAGACAACTCCAGATAGTCTTCGTAAGAATAGAACCTCCTGAAAATGGATGACGGCGCCAGTAAACTCCATACGGCATCGGCGTTACGAGTCATTTCAGCTTTGAAATAGCTCTTAACTGCAACCTCCAAATCCTCAGAATCGGAACCCCATGTGGTTGAAGTGTCATAAACACAGATCACAGTAAACAGACAAATGGCCAAGTTGATGCGCCAAGTTGTCATTTTCATGTCAAATTACCATAGGTCAAACAATCCCTCAAAAACTCAGACTTTTCTCTTGTAATGTTTCACAAACAAACCAGATGGCTTAACGCACAGAATTAAAACGATCACGCCGAAAGCCACTACGGACTTAAATTCCAGAGAGACGTATCCTCCGAATAGATTTTCGATTATACCAAGCAAATATGCTCCCGCAGCGGCGCCAGGCAAGCTTGTCAGTCCGCCAAGGACCCCACCGGCAAAACCCTTCAGCATCGGGTCAAGCATCATATTGGGGTCAAGCGTGGCAATTGGAGCGATCAACATCCCAGCAATCGCCCCGGTCATTGAACTCAACCCCCAGGTGAAAGTAAGGATTCGCCTAGTCGGTATACCCATAGCCTTGGCGGCGAAAGGGTTTTGTTGAACAGCCTTCATTGCTGTGCCTAGCTTGGTAAATCTAAAAAATAAAAAGAGGATCAGCATAACCGCTAGACTTACTGTCAAAGTCCAAAAGTTAATTTCAGTTATTACCACACCAGAAATCGTTACACCTGAATATTCTGAAAAAGGTACAGGAAATGGATTCTGGTTTGCTCCCCATTTCCAACCAGCTATTCCGTAAAGAATCATTTCAGCGCCAAGGGTTATTACTATGGCGCCCAATACGCCAGGATCTTCCGCAGGCCTCAGGAAACAAATTTCCAACAAAGCGCCAAGGGCGAAAGCAAAAACCATTGTAATAATCACGGATGTCCAAAAACCAGCGCCATAATTCGCCATCATGGTATACGCCACAAATGTGGCCAGCATGGCCATTTCACCCTGAGCGAAGTTGGGGACTTCAGATGTTTTGTATATAATGACCATTGCCAAAGCGATCAAAGCGTAGCAAGCCCCAATTGCCAAACCGCCTACAATTAAGTCCATGAAAAAGTTCATAAAAGTCCTCTCAGAACGGCCACATTCTCCAATAGCGCTTGAATCTCAGATATATTCCCCTCATTCCAAGAGGCTCAAAGATGACTATGCCAATCATGATGCCTCCGATTATGATGCTTTGTATGTTTGGCAGCCCCTCGGCTGTAAAAAACCTTTTCGAAATGTCCAAAAGTATCGGACCAACAATTGGGGCTTCCTGAATAACCTGTAGCTTGATTTGAAGGTATGTCAGTAAAGCGGCTCCAAGTATGGAGCCCATTATTGAGCCAAGTCCACCCACGATTATCATGGCCAGAAATGTTATGGAAAGGATCAGATTGAAACTGCCGGCGCTAATATGAGCTAGGGCAAACGCCATCAGAGCGCCTCCCACGCCCGTGTAAAAAGCGCTGATTGCGAAGGCCAGTGTCTTATATTTAAGAACATTGACTCCCATAGCCTCCGCCGCTATCTCGCTATCCCTGATCGCCACAAGAGCGCGACCAACTCGAGTTTTCATAAGATTTATGGCTGCTATGGTCATTATTGCGGCGACCGACATTATTATTGCGTATTGCTCCAAACCGGTATCAGCAACGAAAGGACCAATCGACATTTTCGGAGCCGCCAACCCCATATGTCCACCGGCAAAATCCCAATGGCTTATGATCTGAGTCACCGCCATGCCAAAGCCAAGGGTTGCTATGGCCAGATAGGGGCCTTCCAGTCGTAAGGACGGAAGGCCGAGCAAAAACCCAAAGCCCGCTGAAACAAATCCAGCGGCCAACAGAGCTACTGGAAAGGGAACTCCCCCTTTGACCATTAACAACACACTGGTGTAGGCGCCTATAGCAAAAAAACCCGCGTGTCCAAGCGATATTTGGCCGGTATACCCCACAAGTATGTTTAGTCCGATCGCCACGATCGCGTGGATGGCAATCAGATTGACTATATAGATATTGTAATCGCCCAAGAGAAAAGGGATTATCATCAGGCAGCAAAAAAGAGCTATTGTCAGAACCAGAGCTGTGCGTGTTTTGCACAGTTGTATGTCTTCGTAATAGTCCCGCTTCATATCCATAGTGAGACACCTATACGTTTCTGAGTCTTTTCCTACCCATGTCAACAAATTAGCAATTGGTAGGATGGCTTCTCTACGTCTAAAAAACAAGATAAACAGATCGTTTTTTTGATCAACTTGAAGCGCGTGAGGAATAACGCTGTTATTTTTCCGCGAAGTCAACCTTTTATGTCAACTAATTTCTTTCTTGGTCTCGGACGATCGGCAATAAAACAGGAGGGATCCTCCGCCAGATAATCTCCAGAAATTGCCATAGACCGACCACGACATCCTCCACAAATGTAGTTGTACCTACAGTCGCCGCATTTTCCATGAAGCAGTTTTTCACGATCACGTAAATTTTTAAAAACCTGTGAATCACTCCAAATTTTCAAAAACGAACTCTGTTTCACATTTCCGCAGTTTACCGGAACAAATGGGCATGGCCAGACATCACCGTTAGGTTTTATGTACACGAAACCGCGTCCAGCGGAACAACCGTGAAAAAGTTTTTCAGCAAAAGAGATTGCGATATCACTTGTCATACCATTCTTTTCAAGTAAATAAGGCCAGTACTGTGGTCCGGCCACAGGTTCCACTATTGTGTGAGCGGTTTTCTGTTTCTCGGCAAGAAAAGTCAGCAACTTCTTGTTCTGGTCCAAGTCCAGGGTCATATCTTCGATTCCCTGTCCTCTCCCGACAGGAACGAGTTGATACATTAGCATTATGCTCGATCGTAGCTGGTCAGCGACGTCGATGATTTCACCCAAAAGATTGAAATTATGCTCCATCGCCGTCACGTTTATTTGTAACAGAATCCCTGCTTTATTTATCGCCCTTATCCCGCGCATTGCCAGTTCATAAGCACGGGAACTGTTTCGGACAAAATCATGAATTTCAGGATTAGGGGCGTCGAGGCTCACTGCAGCGCCTACGAGACCAACTTTCTTTAGCTCTTGCGCAACCCTATCATCGATAAGTGTTCCGTTGGTCGCTATTACATTTTTGAAACCCACCGAATTGGAATATTCCATCAATTCAAAAATGTCCTGTCGCACAAGAGGCTCACCGCCGGTGTATACCAGCATCCTGAAATCAGACACACCAGCCAGGTCTCTAATGAATTGCTTGGCCTCCTTCGTGTCCATTTCATCGTCCGCTCTTTGCCCTCCGGAAGCGTGGCAATGAATGCATTTGAGGTTACAAGCGGAAGTAACCTCCCAGGCGGGATGAGAAGGAAAACCGATACATCCCATTCCTATGGCTCCAGCCGAAACAGGCATTGCCTTGAAACCAGCTCTAAAAAACCATTCCGGCATCCTACGCCAACCCACCAGATATCCAAAAAAAAGAGCGCTCGCCGCTTGTTTAAGTAGTAGTGAAGGCGGCCAATAAAAAGGTTTACAGATTTTTTGCACTTTTTGATTCCATTTGAGTGCGCTGTCAAAGGGCCAAAGGATGACCCAGGAAAGCAATCAAGAAGGATAGGGAAGTTCCCACATTTACCAGGATCCCTAAACCACACATTAATTCGAGCCATCGGCGGTCCCGCCACTTTCCAGCAAGAAAAGCCATAGTGACCAAAAAAGAAACAATAAAAGGAATTGAATAATAAATCAGGAAAGACGGCGGCGTCCCAAAGCAAACCGCCAGAATTGCGGCCATCCAACTTAGCATAGCGACGAGGAAGTAGATTCGCGCGCCGTTCCGCTTCCCGGTCTTTACCAGCAGGTTTAGTTTGCCGGCCGACCTGTCACTGTCATAGTCCGGAAATTCATTGGCCAATATCACATTGAATATGGTAGCCGCTATTGGAACTGAAACAATCAACAGCAACGGTTCAAACTCTTCTGTCGGAAGATAGTATCCCACGATAACAGGCAAAAAACCGTAACAAACCCCTATCCACAATTCTCCAAAACCAGTTGAAACCCATCTTACAGGTGGGGTCGAATACAGAAACCCTCCCAGTATCCCTATTGTTCCGAGGGGAATTGTCCATGGACCAGTCCTGTATACAAACTGTATGACAAGTCCAACCAAAACTGCCAGTAAAATACATATTATGCTTGCCTTTCGCGCTGAGGAAGGTAGGGCCAATCCCGCGGGAATCGCTCCAGATCCTCCGGCGAACCTGCTTTTTCCCATATTATAAGATGACATGTCTTCATTGTAATCAAAACACTCTCCGGCAAAATGAGTGCTCAACATGATCAAAACGACAGCAAGTTCCGCTAAGCAAAACAATCCTAAATCGAAAATCCCCTTCATGCGCCAGGCAATTGCGAAGCCCAGAGCCAAAGGCAACATACCTACAAGGAGAAAGGGAATTCGACACATTATAGCCCATCCACGCAGTTGTTGGGCATATGTCAAAGTGGCTTTCATAGACCTGTCCATGTCTCCTTTTAATATAATGACGTGACGTCAATGTGTTTTATCGCTAATTTGCCAAAGTCCTGTTCAATGTTCCGACGAGCTTTACGGCTGCAGGTGAAAGCTCCCCTCTATTGTTGAAAAAAATGTCAATTATTGAGATATCGGAGCCGTAGTAGGCTTCGTTGGCGCTCCAATCGGTATCCAGAACCGAGCCCTGTATGGTCACGCCGGCGAAAAGCCCCCGTGCTCTGGAATACGATAATATTCCGGCCGATAATGAAATGTCGGTTTCGGCTGAAGCTTCCCGTCCAACGGGTCCAGCGGAAATGGAAGCGTCCAGACCAAGGGTAAATCTATTTTTGAAAAGATTTTTCAAATCCACGCCACTCATAACCAGAAGGGTCAAGTCCGTGGACTGAACTCCTATTTGCCAGCCGAAGCTTCCCCCAATCAAAGTGACAAATGCGGGTGGACCCCATTTCCGATTAGAAGAGTCAAGGCGCAAGGCTACGCCTTTCCCATACTGGCCTCCTATACCCATGCCGGCCTTGATGAGCGACGGAAAGATAATCACCGCCTTACTACGACGAAGAAGGTCCCGGGGTATCCCGCCGTCCGGCGCCTGAATCATTTCGTTAATTATCCTGTTAGCATCATGCAGTCGGTTCTCAATTTCCAGGTTTTCAGCGCACACTTCTTTCTGAAAAAAAAATCCCAGGGCCAAAAGCGCCATTAAGAACTCGACAACCCTAATTGGCTTCATAGTTCGTCCTCAGCTACTAGTCCTATCTATTACGTTTAACATCTTTCCATGTAAATAGGCAACGCGTCCAGGGTCTCCAAAACCGGGTCAATTCCCTTGACAATTCAAGCGAGTCTCTGTATTTGGTTGAAGAGTGTATCCTCTCTGAATTCCATCACAAAATTTTAAGGAGACCCAGATGAGAACGGGCACTTGTATTTTGTCCATGGTTGTTGCGTGTCTGATGATCGGTCTCAGTATAGGTTGGGCTGATAATAGCCCCATAAAGGTAGGGGTCGTTCTGCCACTGACCGGCGACCAGGCTAAATTCGGAGAAATTGAAAAAAACTCACTTCTAATGGGATTGGAGGAAATCAATAAAGCGGGCGGCGTTAATGGCAGGATGATTGAGCTATTGATAGAGGATGACACAGGCAAGCCAGATGTTGGACGATCCGCAGTGGAAAAGCTGATTTCTCAGGACAAAGTCGTGGCTCTGACGGGCGGTTACTCTTCTGCCGTGACTTATGCGGTTTGCGCTGTCGCTCAACAACGGAAAGTTCCTTTTCTTGTTTCTACCGGCTCAGCGGACAAAATGACAGAACAGGGCTGGGATTACGTATTCAGGATTGCTCCTCCAGTGAGTGAATATCCAAAAGCATTAAATTCTTTCCTTGCGGAAATAGTTAAACCACGGAGCGTTGCGATACTTCACGAAAATACTCTTTTTGGTCAGTCAGGGGCAAAGGAATTTGCCGAACAGTGTGAGAAGGCCGGTATCAAAGTTCTCATAAAAGACGGTTACGAGTCTGGAGCCGTTGATTTCAAGCCTTTGCTGATCAAGGTTAAGGCAGCGAAACCTGATTTGGTTTATATGATTTCATACGAGATGGACGCTGCGCTTCTGATGGTTCAATCTAAAGAGTTAAACTTCAATCCTAAACTATTTGTTGGGGGAGGGGGCGGATTCACTCTTCCAGAGTTCGCCAAAAATGCCGGTGACGCTGCCGAGCTTGTTTTCTCGGCTGATTTGTGGTCTGCACATCTCCCTTATCCTGGAGCCAAAGAATATTCTGAAAATTTCCAGAAAAGGTTCGGTTCCGCGACCGAATATCATGGAGCTGAGGCATACGGTTCCATTTATGTTGTAGCCGATGCTTTGAAACGGGCTAAGGAATATACCCCAGCGGCAGTTAGGGATTGCCTCGCGTCAACGGACATGATGACCGCTTTCGGTCCGGTCAAATTTGTGTCATATGGAAAGAAAAAACAGCAAAACGCTTTGCCGACTTATCTGGTCCAATGGCAGAAAGGGATTCTTGAGACCGTTTGGCCACGCAATGTAGCTACGAAACGGTATATTTTCCCTATCCCCGAATGGACTCAGAGGTAAATCGTCGTTGAAGCAATGAAATTAATGGGAAGGGTGTTTCAGCGCGGCCGCTGCTGAGGCGTCGCCGCGCTGAAAAGATTTATTCAGTGACGGGAAGAACTGAAACCAGTTTTCGATGTTTGTCCTTGGCTCTGAACGCCACTACACCATCGATTTTCGCAAACAGAGTATAGTCTTTGCCCAATCCAACATTCAATCCCGGATGAATTTTTGTTCCCTTTTGTCTCACCAATATGTTGCCTGCCTTAACAACCTGACCGGCAAACCGTTTCACTCCAAGGCGTTGACCAGGACTATCCCGACCATTTCGTGAACTTCCACCTGCTTTCTTGTGAGCCATGGTCTAACCTCCGTTTTTAAATTTGTTGAGCGGAATCCGTCGCAACTGAACTACCGCCAACCTGATCATTTGTATTTGCGGACTGATTGATTTGTTCAACTTTTAAGAGAGAATACCATTGTCTATGTCCCTGTTTCTTATGGTACCCCTGCCTTCTTTTTTTCTTGAAGACGATTATTTTTCTATCTCGAGCGGTCCGGATCATTCTAGCTGTCACAGTAACGTCCTGCAACAATGGGGTTCCGAATACAGGGCCGTCTTCATCAACCACGGCTAGGACCTGTGACAGTTCAATTGTTTCACCGGGTTCACCGGGAATTTTCTCAATTTTCAGCTGATCACCAGGGGCCACCTTATATTGCTTCCCGCCGGTCTGAACTATGGCGTACATAATAAACCCTCCTTGGCAATAACGTTTTAATAAACCATTACTATCAGCGAATGTCAAGCCAAATCTCGGGATCTGAACCAATCCGAGCCCGGCCCCCTTCGCAGATCAATATCCAAAAGCCCAAGGTAAACCCCATGAGGCGACTTTAAGAAACAGTACCGCATACACGGAAGCAATCAGGTCATCAATTAATATTCCCCAACCTCCGTGCGCGTTTTGGGCCTCATTTGCAGGAAAGGGCTTTAAAATATCAAAAAACCGGGTTGCGAAAAATGCCCATACTATAGTCAAAAAGGCGTTTGGCGTATTGAAAAAAAGCACTGTGAACCAAAAACCCGCGATTTCATCAAGCACAAAGGTTCCTGGGTCCTTTTTGCCATAGCGTTTTTCGGCCCATTCACCCAACACAACACATCCAACACAGGCTGCAGTTAAGAAGATCAGAATTACAATCCGTTGAAGTTCCGGATTAATAAAATAGCGTATGAATATATAAATTATTATCGCCGGTATCGTTCCGACAGTGCCGGACGCTATTGGCGAATAGCCCAACCACATCCCGGTTGAGATTATTTCTTTTGTTTTATCCAAAACACTCTTCATGTGGTTCTTTTGACCTGATTCTCCAAACTCTTCAAATATCCTTTTACTCTTTTCCTAACTTTTTTGCATTTATTATGCTGTACTGTTTTGTTTATAAATCCTTTGCGAATGAACTGTTCAGGAACCATGGTTTTCTTGCTCACGGATTTTTTGGTATAAGATTTCTATACATTTTTCATGTTTGAGCTAAAAAACAACTGAGAGCGTAAAAATTTGCATCGCAACATTATTCTCTGCCGTCACGGACAAACTCATTTCAACAGAACCGCCAGGATTCAGGGTCAATCTGACTCTCCACTAACAAAGACTGGGCTTGAGGAAATCAAGAAACTGGCGAAAATCCTTTACCCGGATATGCCCGGCGTTATTTATTCCAGCGCCTTGGGTAGGGCTGCCTATAGTTCCGCAATTTACTCACAGATTTTAGGAATACCTGTCCATTTCAGGCAAGACCTTGTAGAACTCTCCTGTGGCGAATGGGAAACGTCTTTGAGAACCGATGTAATAGGATCAGACGTGTTGATCAGATCCAGTTGGGTTGATAGACCGCCTGGAGGTGAAAGTTATCAAGACGCGGAGAAAAGGTTGGGCGTTTTCATCAATGAACTGCTAACCGCTTCCGATTCTGTGTATGTAATGGTCCTGGCGCACTCAGGTCTCAATCGGGCCCTAGTTAGGTCTTTGCTGGGATTACCGATTGATGAAGCCCTATATATAAGATTTCCCCATAATACAATTTATAAAATCAACATGGACGGAAATGTTAATTGGATAGGATTGTCAAACAGGTCAGGAAGTGGATTTCTTAGGGAAAAGGAGTGATTCCCTGTTTATAGATACTGGAGCGGCAGGAAAACCAGGATCGAGTATAGGCCCAAACCGAATTTTAGTTTTAACCAGTCGGGATGCCCTAGCTCGAACTATGACATTCCAACCCAATCTATTGTAGGGGAATACGGATCCCAAGGTTCGGTCAATCCAACTTAAAGCGTCAAGTCTATAGAATTTCTTGTCCGAAGTTCTGATTCGAGGGATTTTGTACGGCACTAAGTAAACTGATCTCCACGCCTCACATTCTAGCCCCACTTTCCTTAATTTTTTTGCCAATCCTACAGGTGTGTAAAACCTAAGGTGAGTTTCATCCCAACCAAACCATTTTTTGTCCCCACGCAAGACCCTATGATAGGTCCCCTGAATTACGTAGTTGATAGAAAGAGAGTTCTGGGTACTTATGACCAGAATACCGCCTGGGGTCAAAATCCTGGAAGCGGCCTCAAGCAGTATGTGATCGTCGGAAGCATGCTCAATGACGTCCTTCATGAGGATTACATCGAATCCCCTCTTGAATGCAAAGCTAGGAAAGCCCGAACTCCGAACAAAAACGCATTGCCGCGATACTCCCTCACGTTCAGCAAAGTATCGGGCCGTCGACAAAACAGAATCTTCAACATCAACGCCGACTACTTCTAGAGCTCCGGCTTTGGCGGCATGAACGCAAAAAAAACCCGCCCCGCAACCATAATCAATAACCCGTTTCCCCTTAAGATCGCCAAGTAATTCTGTTACAAAATCGTTCTTGACCCGGCTATAAGCTTTGGATTGCTGCTCCAGGTAAAAACCTAACGCTTTCTCCGAGTCGTACGACCTCAACCAATGGTCTTCAGGGTATCTTGGGGGTTGAATTGACATGATCTCCAATCAATTTGCTTAGTTCGCCGGAAGAAGGTCTATCATCAAATTATCAATATAGTCGTCTATTCAAGAATTTAAATTTTGACGAATCTCTTGTAAACCTTTTCCCAGTCATTTCGTTCCTGTAAAAGTGAAAAAGCCTTCATCTTTTGCCTTCCAAAATCGCCTAGCCTCTTTGCCAGCGCATCATCACTGAGAATTCTTTCAACTGCTTTAGCCAGTGCGGACGCGTTTCCCGGCGGGACCAGTAATCCTGAAATTCCATCGTCAATCAACTCAGGCATTGCCCCCACCGAAGTGGCCACGCAGGGAACCCCGGCAGCTAGAGCTTCCATTAAAATATTTGGGCAGCCCTCTGTTACGGACGGAAGAACAAAAACATCGAGTGAACTCAGCCACTCGGTGATAGTGTGATGAGGAGCAGGGTCAAGAAGGGTAACTCTTTGATGAATTTGCGTTTTGTTAAGTATTTCATCAAAAGCCCGTTTTTCCGAATCACGGAGTATACCCCGCAACTCAAACCTGACATTCCATTTTTCTGATAGGTCAGCCACAGCCTTGAACATATACGGCAACCCCTTGGCATATTTGAAAATCCCTCCACATCCAATTTTCAAACAGTCTTTGGGGGTTGGTTTCAGACTCCACGATTTATCTGGAATTTCAACTGAATTGTATATTACACACGATCTGTCAAGAATTGGAGAAAGGGCGTTTGCCAGATTTATCAGATCCTGGCTAAGCCCCACAACACAATCCGAATTTTCGAGACCACTTCTGCAAACGGCAACCTTTTCCGGACTGAAAAAATATCGGTTCACGTCATTGCCTACTATGCATGATATCATGGGCTTGTTTAATTTTTTTGCCAACATGCCTGTCACGTATCCCGTCGGGTACAGGAAAAAAGATTGAAACAGGTCGTATTCTCTTTCTGCCGCAAGGTATTCCAGAGACTGAAACATCATTTGCAAAGAAAGGTTATGAGGGCAGTCCCACAGATCTCGCTCGCCAGATTGGAAATTTTCCCTCCCAACCACTATGTCGTGAACTGTCATTCCGCCAAGGTTAACTGTTTTCCGGTTTTCATCAAGTAGAACCATCCGACCTGGATCTACTGTCAATTTTGCAACCTCGGTCTCAAGGCCCATGTTTGCTGCGTGGGTCGCCACCTTGAACGCTGTACGGGCCAAGCCGCCCCAATGTTCAGGTGGAAATTCAGGGGTTACTATAAGAATTCTGGCGTTATAGTCTTTCATTGGGCCACGTATAATTTGGAAAATCCTTACTTGTCCAACGCACAATGCTCACAATCTTTTATCATCTAGTCAACGAAACTGGAATACCGTTCAAACTTCACAAACTTCAATTTTGGTCAAATCCAAACCTTCCTGCAAATTGTATTACCCTTGAGATCAATCACTCAAGGGTATAAATATATCTTGAGACTTATCAAAATGCGTGTAGCTTTAGTATTTCACAAAAACCCCTTTGCGCCGCCGGCGGGCATTGATCTGATAAGGTTGAGGGCCATATCTGCGGGCCTTAACAAAAGGGGAATCGAAACCGACATAGTCGCTCCAGTCTCCCGCCGTGGTGTGCTGGAAGGTAACATTAAAGTGTACGGCGTCGAACGCCTCCATGATTCTTCGGCCTATGACATCGTCAAAACCTGCTACCATGATTCCATAAGATTTGTACCTCCCGCTCAAAGAATTGTTGTTTCCCGAATAGTCCGTGTTGTCGACAGCAAGTTTCCCGAGAGAGATCAAAAATTTAGATCCAGTTTACTGGAATGTCAGAAAATGATCAGCGAGAGGGCTTGCGCAGTAATATTCAATAACAACGAAAACAGGTCCAGATGGACAAGCCTTTACGGTGAATCAACAGAAACAGAATTGGTGCCTACAGGCTGTCCTTCCGTCACTCCAGTTCAGAATAAGACCCCGTACAGCGCCGGCAAGAAAATATTGCTCTTTCTTGGAAGCTTAGCGGCGACAAGAATGGCGCAGATTATGAACGAACTGGCGGAGCGCGTTTCGGACGTGGCCGAAATTCACCTGGTGGGCCTTAACAAAACTGAGATGTATGGCTCTGGGGCTGCACTTAGCCCTTTAATTGTAAACCACGGGGAAAAGACCGAACAGGAAACTTGGAACTACATTTACAATGCTGACCTGGGACTGGCGTTTGCTACAGGGTCCCTTCCTTTTGACAATGACATTTCAAAAATCTATAGTTATTTACGTGGCGGATTGCCCACGCTTTCTGAAGAACCAATTTTGAACAACAAATTGGTAGAGGGCCTTGGATACGGGTCTACCTTTGGATACGGGGATATGGAAGCGCTCGTTTCATCTTGTAGGAGGCTCTTGGCCAACCCCCCTCTAGGAAAAAGGGAACACGTCATGCGGATCATGGCAAGAGACCACTCCTGGGATGAACGAGTCGGAAGATACGTCAAGTTGTTTAACAAGCTCATGAAGCGTTAATTTTAGAGATCAACGAACTAGGAAAGCGATATGAAGTTTGTTCTTGTCCGCCCTCCATTCTATTCACTGTTTGGGTTGTGCAGCCCTAAAATGAAGACATATCCTCTCAACCTTCTGTACCTGGCAACGTATGTTAAACAGAATTCAGATTGGGAGGTAGCAATATTTGATGGAGAAAATCTGATTCTTTCAGACAGACCCTTGCCCGTCAATACTGCCCCTGAACTGGTGATGAATTCAGAAATACCCCGAATGAAGAAATTGCTCAATAACCCAGATCACGAAATCTGGAATATGGTCGAATCCCAGATCGTTGCCCATAAACCTGACCTTGTTGGTATTACCTGCAATTCTGGTAACATGGACACAGTTCGCATAATTGTAAAGAGATTGAAGAGGATTGGTATTCCTGTTGTGCTTGGAGGTAGTCACCCTACAGCCTTGCCGGAACAAAGTCTTTTTTACACTTCCGCTGATATGGCGGTCACAGGGGAAGGCGAACTTGCGCTGCTAAGCCTGCTGAAGGCGCTGGAAAGCAAGGCCGATTTGTCATCTGTTCCATCGCTGGTATGGAAACGTCTTGGGAAAATAGTAATTAATCACAGGGCCGAACTTATTAGTGACATTGATTCTTTGCCAATTCCCGACAGATCATTAATTGATAGGCGTAAATATTTTGGGGAAGTCCTTTTGACCGGCAGGGGGTGTCCTTTCAATTGCGCGTACTGCGCTTCCAGGAACATCTGGGGGAAAAAGACTAGACTGAGGTCGGTCGGTTCTATCATCCAGGAGCTTTCTGAAATAAGAAGCGACATAGGAAAATTACAAAAAAAGGACAAAGATGTTTCTTCGAGCGCATCTCTCTCCGACAATGCAATGATCGACCTCAGGCCGGGAATATGGGTAGTCAAGGTTGTAGACGATACATTTACCGTGGTGAAGTCAAGAACCATGGAATTACTCGACACCATAATCAACAATCGACTAAATTGCTTTGAATTTACCGGCGGCGTGAGGGCCGACACCCTTGACGAGAAGCTTGTAAGAAAAATGAAAGAAGCAAACTTCAAACGCGTGACCCTCGGAGTTGAGAGTGGAAGCCCGAAGATATTAAAATTGATCAGAAAAGGCGAGAGCAACGATCATGTTATTAGGGCCGTGAAAATGCTCCGGGAAGAAGGCATAATGTCGCACGCTTTTTTCATGATAGGTTTTCCCGGTGAAACGAAAGAAGACATTGAACTGAGCAAGAAGTTGATACTTGAAGCGCAACCGGATCACGTCGAAATAAACATGGTGACCCCTTATCCGGGGACAGACATCTTCACACAAATAATTACGGAAGAACCCAATAATATAGATCGCTGGTACAGATGGTTCCATCAGGGGCTGGCTACACACTCTGAAGCTCTGGGATATGATCTCGACGAGGCCTACAGGGAATTTCTCGAATTTGCTCGAGACTATCACGTGTCGAGACAAAATGTCTCTTAACAGGCGGATCAAGATGTGGCCATAATTTGGGCCTGCTTTGCGTGCACTGGAACATTATCCACGCAAGACTGTTTCGGGGCTCAAATTGGGATTTTCTCTTTTACTCCCTGACGAAAGGATTTGGGATAATGCTGGACATAGAAATTGTTACCGTTCGGACCCGCAATGATTTAAAAGAATTCGTGAATTTGCCTTGGTCGATTTATCACTCCCTGGACAACTGGGTCCCTCCTCTAAAGAGAGATTTCAGAAGACTCCTGGATACAAAAAAGCATCCTTTTTGGAAATTTGCTCAACGCGAACTCTTTATTGCAAAGAAAAACGGACAAACGGTTGGAAGAATAGCCGCTATAATAGACACTAATTATAATCAGTATCACAAAGAGAAAATGGGAATCTGGGGGTTTTTCGAGTGTTTTAATGATCCTGACGTCGCTACAACTCTATTCGCATCTGCTGAAGACTGGGTCAGATCAAGGGGCATGGAGTTTATCCGGGGTCCTCTCAATCCGTCCACCAATTATGAGGTTGGTCTTTTGGTCGAAGGATTTGAACACCTTCCCAGCATCATGATGCCATGGAACTTTCCATACTACCGGGATCTTGTCGAAAATTCGGGGTACGTTAAAGAAAAAGATTTGTTCACTTTTAGGATTGCTCAAACAGATCCGATAGGAGCGCGTATTGAAAGACTCAGCAGGAGAATTTTAAGACAAGGACATGTGAGTGTTAGAAACATTTCCAGAAAGGACTATGCCGCAGATATAAGGCTTCTCGCTAGTTTGTACACCGATGCATGGTCAACAAACTGGGGATTTGTACCGATGAGCGATGGTGAAATTCGTGAAATGGGGAGAAACTTGATACGAATTCTGGAAGATAATCTGGTATTTTTTGTCCTTTACGATGGAAAACCGGCAGGGATAGGCATGATGTTACCTGACATGAATCCTTTTCTTAAACAGGCCAATGGACGTATCGGAATTTCTTCTGGAATCAAATTCTTATTCAGACGGAGATTTAACGCAGGCTTGCGAGTCGCCATGGCTGGAGTAAAAAAACAGTTTCACAGATTGGGGCTGCCACTCGTTATGTATCACTATATGAACCTTGTTTTTCGCAAAAATCAAAATGTTAAATTTGTAGAATTTGGATGGACTCTGGAAGATAACAAAGAAATTAATGACATAGTGATCGAGGTAGGGGCTAAAAAATCCAGCGTGTACAGAATTTTTCGTAAGTCCTTAATCCAGGAACCAGGTATCGCTCACTAGAATGGTCTTTCCAATCTCTTTCAGCAATGCATGGTGGGAACAGAAGATCTTAAGTGATTGGGCAGAGGGCCACGTTGCGAAAGACTCATCGATTTTATATTAATTTCTCATTGTAGGAGTGTATGGATCATTGAAAATTCTGATGATAAATCCAGACTTTCCGCCATCTTATTGGAGTTTCCCTGAGCAGTTGAAGTTTCAGGCGGCAAAGACAATGCTACCTCCCCTGGGACTATTAACAGTTGCAGCCATATTACCCCAACACTGGGAGATCCGTCTTGTAGACTTAGCGGCGCAACCAGCGACGGATTTAGACTGGGCTTGGGCTGACCTGGTAATGTTGTCGGGAATGCTGATTCAAAAAGATGAACTTCTGGTTCTCATTCGGGAAGCGAAGAGACGCGGTAAAACCGTAGTGACTGGAGGACCTTACGCCACTTCGGTCCCTGATGAGCCTCTTGCGGCTGGATGTGATTTCGTTGTCAAAGGAGAAGCTGAAAACACCATTCCAATTCTTATTGAAACGCTAAAGCAAGGGCAGTTGAACGGCGTCATAGAATATCCTGAAAAACCGGACGTTTCTCAAACACCTGTTCCACGATTTGACCTGATTGACTTCGGAAATTACGCTTCTCTGGGCATTCAAACGTCAAGAGGATGTCCTTTTGACTGTGAGTTTTGCGACATCGTAAATTTATATGGTTCTAAACCAAGATATAAAACATCTTCCCAGATTATCAGTGAACTTGACGCCATATACAAACTTGGATGGCGAAGTACCGTCTTCATCTGTGACGATAACTTTATCGGTAGCAGGAAGCATGCAAAGTCCCTGCTGAAAGACATGAACACCTGGATGAAAGATCATTCCAGCCCATTTTCCTTCATTACCCAGGCTTCAGTAAATTTGGGGCAGGACAAAGAAATGATAGATCTTATGACTGAGCCAAATTTCTCTACCGTGTTTGTTGGACTGGAGTCTCCCGATGAAGATGTTTTGGCGATTGCCAACAAATTTCAGAACATCAGAAATCCGATGTTGGAATCAGTTCGCAATATTAATAAAAATGGACTCACGGTGTTGGGAAGTTTCATAATAGGGTTTGACGGTGAAAGACCAGGCGCAGGTCAAAGAATAGCCTCGTTTGTGGATATTGCGAACATTCCCGTTGTCATGATCAACAAACTTCAGGCTGCCCCAAATACGAAGCTCTGGGATCGATTGAAAAAGGAGAAAAGACTTTGCGAACAACTCGGATCTGGAAATTCCACTATTGGCGAGATGAATTTCTTACCGTCAAGACCGGAAACCGATATTGATCGAGAATTTGTGGCATTGTGGGATGAAGTCTACGACGCGTCAAATTTTTTGAGACGTACCTATAATTATTACTTAACGATGAGGCCCACTAGAAAAGCGATGGCAAAACTCAAGGGCAGAAAATCGGCGCCCGAATCAATAACTCCCCGCTCAGGTGTTTCTTTGTACAAATCTTTGTTGGATCTTTCACATCTGCTAAGGCTTTGCTGGCTGCAGGGTGTGGTTTCAAAGGCACGAGTTCAGTATTGGAAACAGTTTTTAGGTATTCTAAGGAGAAATCCGAGCCGGTTCGTCCAGTATCTTACGGCTTGCGCTATGGGCGAGGACATGTTTGAACTCAGAAGAAAGATTATTGAAGCGCACCTGAGGGAAGAAATTAAGTAATTGATGGTCATAAACAAGATGGGTAGTTTTCATCATGTCGCGACCTATCAACGTCCTGATACGCCTTGAATAGAGGAGCGGAAGATTAATTTCATAAATATGCGTAAAGGTGTTGACAGTTGGATTCATTTTGTTAAACTAAAAGGATGCCGCGGGGTGGAGCAGCCAGGTAGCTCGTTGGGCTCATAACCCAAAGGTCAGAGGTTCAAATCCTCTCCCCGCTACCATTTTCTAAGAGGTTACAGGTTAATTCCGGTGGCCTTTTTTTATCGTACCCCTTCCTCTCCATTAACTACCAAGAATAGATCTCCATAGTTCCTTTCTTTTAGAATATTGTTTACTGATATTCCATTCGGGTCTATCATCAAACCATCCAAATTTTTTGGAGCGGTTTGCAATAAGTTGGAGTATTTCACCGAATATTTATCAGAACTGGAAATTTTTATTTGGCATACGAATTGCTTGGTCTAAGATGCTGTATTCATCTAACTAGTTGGAACAGGCGGGTAGAATATCGAAGTTCAGCCTGTTTAGCTGTAGCAAGGTTGTTATTCAGGCAGGAGGTAATCAATGCTGGTTAAAGATTGGATGAGTAAAAAAGTCATTACCGTTGACGTGAACGATTCAATGCAACACGCGATAAACCTTTTGATGGAAAATGACATAAGCATTATGCCTGTATTGGAAGAAGGGAAACTGGTTGGAGTTGTCACGGACCGGGATTTAAAAAGAGCCTCACCTTCCGACGCAGTCATGCTGGACATTCAGAGAATACTCTACCTTCTGTCTAAACTTGAGGTTGGAGCAATCATGAGCAGGTTTCCCGTAACCTTGGCCATAGATCACACCGTTGAAGAAGCGGCTGAAATCATGGTTAAAAATAAGATTTCCGGGGCCCCTGTTGTTGATGAGTCAGGAGAAATTAGAGGAATCATCACAAAAAATGACTTGTTCAAGGCAATGATGGCATTGAGTGGGCTTGCTCACAAGGGAGTTCAGTTTGGGTTTTTATTGGAAGACAGACCCGGTTCAATTAAGGAAATAACTGATGTGATTCGTGGATACAACGCCAGGCTTGTGAGTGTCTTGAGTTGTTATGAACAGGCCCCCGAAGGTTATCGCAACGTCTACATCAGGGCATTCAATATTGACAGGGAAAACATGCAAAGCATGAAGGAAGAACTAAGGAAAAAAGCCAAGATGCTTTATATGGTAGACCACAGGGATAATTTTAGAGAAATATACTGAAGATTGCATGAAGGAGCAAATTCATCTGACCCTTGGAGATTTGACGAGACTTAAGGTGGACGCCATAGTCAACGCCGCCAACAAGAGTCTTCTGGGTGGAGGTGGAGTCGACGGCGCCATACACCGTTCCGCCGGCCCAGGATTACTCGAAGAATGCCAAACCTTGGGAGGATGCGAAACAGGTGACGCAAAGATTACAAAAGCCTACCAGTTGTTGGCTCGGCATGTCATTCACACAGTTGGGCCGGTTTACCGTGGAGGCCATTCCGGTGAAGCCTTGAAGCTTGCGAGTTGTTATCGCCGCTGTTTTGAGGTAGCCGCCGGGAGCAATATCGGATCTATCGCTTTCCCATCAATCAGCACTGGCGCTTATGGATATCCTGTCGGGGAGGCCTGTCGAATAGCTTTGACCATTTCACTTGAACAGCTTGCGAAATTCACTCAAATCGAGAGCGTGGTCTTTGTTACATTTTCCGGAAAGGACCTCTTGACCTACGCAAGACAACTGGCCGAAATGTGAAGGACAGGCTTGGTATTCAGGACGTCCCCGCTAAGGCCGGATTTGGATGCTAATAAATATCATTAATCCAAATGCCGCTATTATAGCGCCGGATATCTTGTTTAGAATCAGAATGCCCGCCGTATTAAGCTTGCCATGAAACAAACTTATTATACCACTGAGGATCACCCACCACAGAGATGATCCACAAAATACTCCCAGTATAAGGATTCCGGTCAAGTGTGGCTCGCCCGGGACCGCTACTGCTCCCGACGCTGCAAATAAAGCGGCGAAAGAGATAATCGTTAGAGGATTGGTCAATGTCAGAATCAGCGTTGAGAGGTAGTTTCCAATGAACCCATGTTCAGTCCCTTTTGTAGTTTTTTCGCGAGGCTTGGAAACAAAAATCCTCACCCCGAGGTAACAAAGAAATGCGCCACCCATCAATCGTAAAACCAGTGAATTGTTCATCAGGAAATTAGAGAAGAGCGTTAGTCCAAAACCTGCTATAGATCCGTAAATTCCATCTGCAGTAGCCGCTCCCAATCCAGATACCAGCCCTGCCATTCTACCATGGGTCAAAGTTCGTCTTATCAGCAACAGACCAATCGGACCAACAGGAATTGCCAGCGAAAAGCCTATTAATATGCCTTTAATAAAATAGCTTATGGCCATGAACTCATGGGTTCATCCCTTGGGCCCAGCAAGAAGCGCTATTTTTCGTAGAAGGCGAAAAAATCTTTTGCGTAACCCTGGTCGTAACGTTTCATTGTATATTGAAGCTGTTCTGGAGAAAGCCGATCTCTTTTGATAATCTTGTTATTTTCGTCCCGAAAATAAAAATTGCATACGATATTATGGATGTTGGCATCACCGTGTATGGCCCTCTTGCATCCTGCAAGAACCAGCGCTTTAGCAAGATCTTTAGTGCCAACATGGTGGCCCATGGCAAAAACCAGGTTTCCGTCATCCCTGACGCCAAAAGCGGTCCTGTTCGCCAGAAACCAGAACTCGTTGTTCATAGTGCTTCTACCGTCGTTATCAATTAGGAAGCCACCAAGACCAAGTTCTGAATCAGTAATTCTACCATTTTTTAATACCTGGTTGACTACCTTTCCATCTCTCACGATAAGATGACGTAACTGACGAGCGTCCTTGATTGACGACACAGGTATGTCGTTAGACCATTCCAGGACATCTACAGAGTCGTCTTTATAAATGACGAGAGTCGCCATGCCTGGAACCATTGGATAGACAATCTGACCTCTAAATATTGCCCCCGCTCCCCTGGCGTGCTGCTGCATCCACATGGCGTTAGTGATGGCCACAATTCTGGATAGAGATTCCCTGGATGAAGTATCAGATACCTGGTATATGCCGGGCTCGGTCTGACCAATAAAAAGCCTGACTTTGATGCGGCTCATGTCAAATGCCGCCATGTAAACCACTGCATTGGGGAACTCAATACTCGGGCGGTAAACTGTTTTATGTATAAGAGGAATCCCGTCGGAAGTAGAAGGAGTGTCCTGACTAACCCAGATCCCCTCTCCTTCAAGTTTTGGCGATGAATACAAAGGTGGAATGGTTTCAAGCGCGGTCTTTCGACTATCTGAATCTTCAGCGGCGCTTTTAGTCGGACTTGTAAAACTTTGTTCGATTTCCTGACCGAAATCTTCTTTCTCAAGTTTTGCGCTTAACTCTGGTGGTTGTTCCACTGGAAGTCGGTTGAGAACAGCTTCAAGCCATTCGGGCACAGGAATATAATCGAAAAGGGCTTTTTCGAGATCCTCATTCGACGCCTGAATCCTAGCTTCGCCCCCTAGTTCCTCTGTTGATTGACGGTCGTTGGCAAGGGCTGAAACAGTCAGGAAGATACAGATTGTCGCAACAATTGGAAACTTTACAAATATACTGAAACGCGCACCCACTATTTGACTCCCAATGGACAAATTAAAATTATGAACTCGTCATTATTCACAAGCATGGAATTACGTATCTAATCATACCAAATAACGCCAAAAAACTCAATTCCAGGATACTGATAACGCCTTCATTGTCATATTTCATGAGGGAGCGGATGTTCAAATTAATCCCCAGTATTGAAATCAATTGATGGACCCAGCCCTCATTGGAATTCAGATTTAGATTCATAAAATGATGAGATCACATCGCTCCACGACAAATTGAAGAATATGACTAAATTTGACGCTGTCAAGTAATTTTCGTTTTTTGCGCCCGAAAGGTTTCCCACTCCGACAAGTCTTTCACTGTTTATGAGACTCGATATTGAAAATAAGGGCTCATCGTGTTAGAGGGTTCGCGAAGCCATTAGGCAATAGACTAGAATTGATTCAATTAAAGGAATTCTTCGAAGGATTCGAATAAAAAATGTCCCATACTCCGAATCAGGAAGAACTCACCGGGTCAATCACCGGACATTGCGCCAACTCAAATGTCGCGAAGACACCGGTTATTGAAAATCACAATTTCATGGACTTGGATCAAATTATAAAAGTCATCAATCCTGCACGTCTCCAAGGGCCAGACTATGGACCGGTTTGTGGAGTTTCGATCGACACGAGGAAACCTATTGGCGACAATCACATTTTTTGGGCGCTCAAGGGTCCTCACTTCAATGGCGGAGACTTCGCCCTGGAGGCCATAAAGTTAGGGGCCAAGGTAGTCGTGGCAGATCGGTCTGATCTCTTCGAAAAAAAATTGCCTCAAGAGATAACGATTTTAGAAACTCACGATACTTTAGCCGCCCTCCAGAAACTTGCCTCTTACTATAGAAACCAGTTTGATATTCCCGTCATAGGCATTACCGGCAGCAACGGAAAGACGCTCGTCAAGGAAATGTTGGCGGCCATACTGTGCCTGGATCGAAAAACGTATAGATCTCCACTTTCTTATAATACACAGATAGGCGCCGCTCTGGCGCTTTTGGGAATCCGGCGTGAACACGAAATTGCGATCATTGAGGCCGGCATAAGCTTACCAGGAGAGATGGAGAGACTTGAACGAATGATCCGACCGGATCATGGAGTTTTAACTGTTATCAGTAAGGCGCACATCGGTGGACTTCAAAGTCTGGAGAACACCCTTGAACAAAAGGTAAAGCTATTCGCAAATTTTACCGCCGATTCTTTTTTGGCGCTTAACGCCGATGACCGTCTAAGCATGGGGTACGCTGCGGTGGCTACAGGTAAGGTCGTAACTTTCGGTTTTTCTGAAAATGCGGACGTGCGCGCGATCGATCCAAAACCTCTGCCGGACAAGGGGCACAGCTTCTTGATGAAGATCTTTCATGAAGAGACGGAAATACTTTTGCCGGTCGCCGGCCACTTCAACATTACAAACGCACTGGCGGCGGCGGCTTCCGCCAGGATGCTCGGCGCTCCATTACATAATATAAAGAAGGGCCTGGAAGACTTTCGCCCTTCGCCGATGAGATTGGAAATCCACACAACGGTGACAGGCGTCACTCTAATCAATGATACCTATAATTCTGACCCGGCATCAGTTAAAGGCGCAATCGACGCCTTAACTAAAGTGGGAGAAGGCAGACGAAAAATAGCCATATTGAGTGAAATGCTGGATCTGGGGCTCCATAGCAGCGAGGAACACGTGGCCGTGGGCAAAGATGTGGCGAAGGCAGGCATAGATCATCTTATAACAGTGGGCGAAAACGCTGAATTGATCGGTAACGCAGCCTTGAAGGAGGGAATGAAACCAGGGAATATTGCGCATGCGCGCACCTACAGCGAAGCGGCAAAGGAACTCGAGAGAGTAATGAATCGTGGAGATGTCGTCCTTTTCAAAGGCTCCCGGTGGTTTCGGCTGGAACGTCTTGCGAGGGAAATGGTAGGGTCAATAGGTCCCACTCGATTACTAGTCGATCTGGACGCAATTGCCGCCAATATTAAAAAGATTAGGGCCATTGTGGGGGACTCTGTTGAAATAATGTCGGTTGTAAAAGGCTTCGGTTATGGAAATGATTCTATCAGAACATCCAAAGTGGCTCTCGAGAATGGGGCTACCTATCTGGCCGTGGCTTTCCCTGACGAGGGAGCGACGCTTAGAGAAAACAAGATTGAAGCTCCGATTCTTGTTTTCAACGTATTCCCAGAGGAGGCGGACAAAATTCTAAGATACAGACTGAGTTCCGTCATACCTTCTCTTGAATTGGCTGAGGCCCTTAATGTGGCGGCCAAGGGTCGGCGGAAAATCCCGGTTCACCTCAAGATTGATACCGGCATGGGACGCTCAGGGGTTTGGCATAAGGAGGCTATGTCGTTCATAATGAGGGTTTTCGAGATGGAAAACCTTTGCGTCGAGGGAATAATGACGCACTTTTCCAGCGCTGACGATCCCGAATCAGACTGTTATACGATAAATCAGATCAATGCGTTCAATGAGGTTTTGGCCGGCACGGCTAAGCTAGGCTATTGTTTTAAATATATTCACGCGGCCAATACATCAGCTATCGTCAGGTTTCCGCAAACGCACTACAACATGGTCAGACCGGGACTAGCCATCTATGGAATGTACCCTTCAGAACACGTAAGGCAGCGTATTGATTTGAAACAAGTGATAACTTTTTCGACGAAAATAGCACAGATAAAATGTCATCCCGCAGGGAGATGTATATCTTACAATCGTCGGTTTGTCACCTGTAGGGATTCTCGACTAGCAACCCTTCACGTTGGGTACAACGATGGATATCCCAGGTTTCAATCCAACAGAGGCGAGGCTTTGGTTCGAGGACAAAGGGCCCCAGTGGTGGGGACCGTCTGTATGGACACCCTTATGATAGACGTATCAGACATTCCGAAAGCCGTTGTTGGAGACGAGGTCGTCCTAATCGGTCGTCAGGGAGATCAAGAGATTCTGCCTGATGAAATTGCGTCTAACGGACAGACCATAAATTACGAGATAGTTTGCAAGATTTCTCCCAGAGTCACCCGCATTTTTGTACAAAGCTGAGACCACACGGAATCATTCAGTTATTAGTCTTGTATTCATAATATCGAAAGGTCCTTTCATGAGCAGGATACTGTATGGTGTGATGGGAGACGCTGGTGGGCATGTTTCGGAAGCGCTTACAATCTCTCAGGAAATGCCTGAGCATGAATTTCTTTTTTTGGGAGGGGGGAAAACGCATGATCTAAAAAAGTCGGGGTACAATGTCGAAGATGTTCCCATGTTGTCAACATTTTACAAGAACAACAGAGTTGACATTTTCCGTACCACGGAAAACGCTCTAAGAGCGCTTTTCCTGACCAAAAGAATTCGGCAGCGAGTAGCGGACATCATCAAGAATTTTGATCCAGACCTTATTCTTACAAACTATGAATATTTCACCCCTCTTGCCGCCGCTGATTTAGGTCGACCATGTGTTAGTATAGATCACCAGCACATTCTCACTCACTGCAGTTATGTCCCACCCAAGACACAAGTTCTGAGCCGCTTAATGACCTGTTCATCAGTCCGACACCTATTCAGTAACTCTTCGGTGTTTTTAATTGTGTCATTTTTTCATCTTCCACCGATTAATCCCGAAACAACCGTTGTCTTGCCTCCTGTAATTCGTGTGGCAGCGCGGGAAACGCCTTCAGTTGAAGGGGATCATGTGCTTGTGTACCAAACTTCACCCACTTTCCTTTCGCTTTTCCCAACCCTAAAAGAAATTGACGCAAAATTTATCATTTATGGTTTCGGGGACAAGCCGTCAGAAAACAATTTGGTCTTCAAGCCTAATTCAAGTGAGACATTTCTTGAGGATCTGGCATCTTGTCGATACGCCGTCATCAACGGAGGACACAACGTTATTTGTGAAGCCATCTATTTCGGCAAACCGATACTTTGTTTCCCGATCGCAAACGCTTACGAACAATATTTCAACGCCCGCTATGTTTCACATCTTGGTTACGGGGAATATTCATCGGTTGCCAACCCTTCAAAATACCTTTTTGAAAATTTCGAAAACCAAGTGGACCGTTTCAAGATTAACATAGGACTAAAGCCCCATATCAGCGCCAAGATTCTGATTAAACTACTTAACCAGTTTATTCTTACCGGAAAATATAGCCTTCTTATAAATTAGAGACGTTTACAGGCAAGGCTACAGTAAAATTTTAACGTAATGTTGTTTCGGGAAGTTCTTTGTTGGACTTAATTTTGGGGACGAATCAAGGCCCCCCTGTCCTATGGCTTTTCTTGGCGTTTTTGTTCAAGCTCAAGTATTCTTTAAGATGTTTTTGTTGATGGACTTTTTCACATTTAAGGCAGGGATGTACAAGATTGGTATCGAGATCACCAGCGCATGATGGGGAAAAAAGCTTACGTGCCAATACGTAAGATTCATTGTTTCGAACATTCCGCCAATGGTCTTTAGCCAGGTCCGCAAAATTGTCTTGCTTGAAATAAAGGTAATAGCAGGGCGTAATTCCTCCATCTGCGTTTAATACAGTTAGGTGCCACAGTTGGTGGCAATGTTTAACATCGGACAAAATGTACTTGGGGTCATCCCGCGCTTCCACCAGGGCCTCTTCCGGCCCCGATCCATCCATAATCCTGAACGCTGTTACACCCATATCTTTAGCAATCTGCCGAGCCGCTTCAAGTTCATGCTGATTATGTTTAAAAAAGATGTAATGTAATTCGACGACAGGTAACCGGGATCCGCTTCGTTTTTTAAGATCTCTCAAATACTTGAGCCCTGCCACAAGTTTATCCAGATTGCCGCCGCGATGGTAAGTTTCGTAAACTTCCTGGGTGGCCCCGCTGCAACTGACCACCATGTGGTCAAGGCCTGCCTTGCAAACCCTTTCAAGTACGTCGAGTTCCCGTATGTTCAGATTGGTTGAAAGGGAAGTAAATATGTTTCTTTCATGGCACATTCTTACTAAAGCATCAATTTGGGGGTGCAACAGAGGTTCGCCCCAGTTGTAGAAATTAGCGCTTATAAGATATGGGGCCAATGTGTTTATGAACGACTCTGCAAGAGAAAGATCCAGCATAGTCTTTTTTCGCCCGCTATCCCGCCCTGCCCCCGTTGGGCAATATGGACATTGAAGATTGCATATGTTGGTAGGCTCGATAATTGCGGAGTAAGGCATCGATTTAGGTCTTTCCACGTGCAGGAAGCATTCCGCCTCACATCTGAAAAAATTAAAGACCTTTTTGAAGGTCAAATGTCGGCCGCCTGCCAGAGAAAGTGGAATAAGTCTACCCCATTTGCCAAAGGTCACGATACGAGCCTCCTTATTATTAACTCAGCCATAAAATCCCAAAACATCAAAATCTGTTAAGATTTCTCTCTAAGTTCTTTGAATGAACGAATGTTTTCTTCCTGTCTTTTATTAAATGGGATTTGCAGATGTTCAAGGCCAGGGATAAAATATGATTCTGGATGCAGGGCCTGATCATGAGCTTCTCGAACCCCTTCCCCAAAACGGGTCGGGCAATATCTACAATACGGATAATATGGCTTCTCAGAATCTACACTCGATCTAATCTTGGAATAACTTTCGCCGTTCCAGACCTTCTCAAAACCATCGTCAAAGAAACCCAGCCGTTGAGGCCAGGAATGGTAGCAGAATCTAATTGAACCATCGGTGTCAATTTGACAGAATTGCCACGGGTAAAAACACTTTTTGACCCTCTTGCTCTGAACTATTGCAGGAGGAAGATATAGCTTAATTCCAAATTCCTTGGCCTTGACACGAGCAACGGAGAAAGTTTCTTCGCCAAGAATTCTATCGTTGAATAGAGATTGTTGAAACAGTGAAGCGTTTGGAGCGTTTAGATACTGTACCTCCACTTCTCCAATGCCATGCCTTGCCGCAATCTCAAATATTTCTGGGAATTCTTTTATATTTGATTTCATTACCACATAACGTATTTTGATGAGAGGGTAGGCTTTTTTTCTCTTTAATTTGAGAGACGAGAGGTATTTGACGTTTTCCAGAATCGTATGATAGTTTGCGCCGCGTCTAATCTGCTCTAAGGTGTTTTCCCTGGCTCCATCAAAAGAAAGAACCAATCGATGAAGGCTCTGATCATCAACGAGCCAGTTGGAGACGTCTTGATCCAAGAGCATTCCATTTGATGTCATGCTGGTTAACGTGGCATAACTTTTGGCAAGTTTAAGGGCGTCACGGATGTGACGATATAATAGCGGCTCACCTCCAGAGCAAATATAAACCCTAAGGGCTGATGGAAACAATTTCTCGGCAATTTTCTCATAGCGGTCAAACGGCATCCATCGTTGACCTCCCAGGGAACCATAAGATATGCAAAATGTACATCTGAGGTTACACGCTTTGGTCACGGTGATATCGATGTCTCGAGGAAAGCTGGCGGGATTAGTCTGTCTCCTAAATCCGTGCCATAAATTTCGAGCGGTGTTGTAAATAGATTTACCGTTTACCCAAGCCATTGCGGGGCCACCTTTTCATCTAACATCATGTAATTAATTTTTAAGACTACAAGATAAAAAGGCTCCTTACAATGGATATTTTTTGAACGATCGTGGACATTCTGTTTCGCGTTAAGTCCAACAGGATATTTTTTCCGTTGGAATTTGACTTTGAGAATGGATTCCCTAGAATCTTCGTGTGATCGGACGAGCCTCTCGAAAAAAAGTTTTGTGGAGCTTTATCACGGCTGTCTCAATTACAATTTGAAAGTTGCCGATTCTCTAGTTATAGTAATGTTTGGTATTTATAGAGGAGTGAAACAAAGCCGACCTTGACAAAAATTGCCTATTTAACCTTGTGGTTTCCCAAGGCGTCCGAGACTTTCATCTTCAGAGAGGTCCTCAATCTTTGGGAAATGGGTTTGCCCCTTAAAGTTTTCACTCTATATGGAGACTTGAAAAGACAACTTTCGCCGGAAATGCTTTCCATTCCTGGAGAAAAAGTGGAACATTTGGGTATGAAATCAAGTACTCGGCTACTTGGTGACATACAGTTTTGGTTCAAAAGAAAAAAAAGAGTTTCCTTGCGTTTATTCAAAACTATTCCAGTACGTCGATGGAAATCGATTGAGTTTGGTGGAGAGAATGTAATCGGTTTTTTGTACGGATTTACCTTGGCTAGACGTTTTCTAGATGAGCCTGTTGATCACATTCATGCGGCATGGGCGATGGGGCCGGCTACAGCGGCATGGGTAGCGTCTGAATTGACCGGAATACCGTTCAGCTTTACTGGACGAGCAGGTGACATATATCCACCCGATGGCGCTCTTGAAGAAAAGATTCAGGCGGCAAAGTTTGTCATTTCCGACAACATGACAAATGTTCCTTATTTGGAAAAGCTGGTTCCCGGATCAACAGCCAAGATATTTGGGATTTATAACGGCATTCCTTTGGAGAAAGTTGTTGACGCCCCTGTGCCCATGGTCTCGCCGTACAATTTGCTGGCTCTTGGGCGTTTTGACCGTATAAAGGCATTTCATGTCTTGCTTTACGCATGCAAGATTTTGAAAGATGAGGGACTGCGCTTCAAGTTGACTCTTGCGGGAGATGGTCCGAGAAGAATCCATTTAAAATTCCTTACGAGAAGACTGGGTTTAGCCGATCAAGTTTTTTTTCCTGGTTTTGTTCCATATAACCGGGTTTCGAATTTATTTTGTTCCTCGGATGTATTTGTCATGTCCAGCGCCGTGCACCCATCTGGCGATAGAGACGGCTTACCCACCGTGATCATGGAAGCTCTGACACATAGGCTTCCTGTAGTTTCAACAGACGTTTGTGGAATACCGGAAGTAATTCAGAATGGGGTAACAGGTTTGCTGGTTAAGCAAAACGACCCTCAATCGCTAGCTTATGGCATAAGAAAAATGCTGGAAGATCGTGAAAAAGCCGTGGACATGGCTCAAAAAGGTCAAGAGCTGGTCCTAAGAGAGTTCAACCAGAAAAAAAACCACCGAAAAATATTTGATCTTCTAGTGAATCAAGTCTATGGAGCCCAAAATTAGCCCGCCGTACAAAACAGTCATCACCCTTCAGGATTTGGAGTTTGGGGGTACACAGAGATATGCCGTTCACTTGCTGAAACATTTGAACCGAGATCTTTTTGACACTGAATTATGGGTCTTGAGAGGCGGGGAAGACATGCTGCCTCTTGCTCAAGCGTCAGGTCTTCCAATCAAGTACCTATCCAGAAATTCATGGGTTACACCACAAGCTCTTTGGAAGTTCTTTTGGAGACTGAAGAGCCACAGGCCTGATGTCCTTTATACCATGACTGGTGTGCCCAACATTTGGGGACGCGTCTTTGGCGCTTTGGCCCTGGACTCGGTCATGGTAGCTAGCTGGAGGGGCCTTAGGGAACGGCAGCTTGAATCATTTCTCTGGAAATTTAGTGATCTCCTGATTTGCAACGCCAACGCTCTTAGAGAATTTGTTATAAAAAGGCACAGAGTGGATCCACAAATAGTGGTTGTGGTTCCAAACGGAGTGGATACGGATTTTTTCACTCCGGATCCATCATGTCGGGCCGCTTGTCCTACGGTGGTATTTGTTGGACGATTGGTCAAGGAAAAGGACCCACTTTGCCTGATTGAAGCATTTGCGTTACTCCGAAATATCGTGCCGGAAACTCGCATGGTCATGGTTGGTCAAGGTTACATGCAATCCAGCGTTCAACGGCAGTTGGCGCTAACTGGCTTGTCAGAACGCGTCGAACTCGTTCCGGGAGCAAATGACGTAAGACCATTTTTGAGAAAAGCGTGGACTTTAGTGTTACCTTCTATTTCAGAGGGATTTCCTCAAGTCATACTCGAGGCCATGGCTTGTGGTTTACCGGTTGTGGCCTCAGCAACTGGAGGAATTCCGGAAATCGTAGAGGATGGTGTAACCGGTCTACTGGTTCCGCCTCGTTCCCCAGAGTCTTTGGCGCAATCCCTGGCTAAAATCCTGTCGGATGACCAGGCCAGAATAGCAATGGCCAGAAGGGCAAGAGAAAAAGTGGAGCAGAGTTATTCGCTGGAACATGTAGTTAGAATGACAGAGAAATATATCCTGGAAGCGATCAGAAGAAAACGGTCGGTCTGACATCTCCGGTCTTTGCGGAGGCTTTTCTCCAACCAAAACGATTTCCAACATGGGAATACGGATAAACTCTTAGCCATTCAAAAAGATGATCAGATGGAATTTCCTCTCAAGAACTTCTTAAGAGCTTCTCTTGCGAGTTGATCGGCTCTTTCATTCTCAATATGACCAAAATGACCCTGAACCCATGTCCATTCAACCTGGTGCTTTGAGTTCAGCTCATCGAGTGTCTTCCACAGATCTGTATTTTTGACCGGCTTTTTTTGCGATGTATTCCAGTTTCTGACTTTCCAGCCGTTGAGCCACTCAGTGATTCCCAACATCAGGTATTTTGAATCAGTGGCTATTTTCACTGTACAAGGCCTTTTTAAAGCTTCCAGCGCCTTGATTGCGGCCATGATTTCCATTCGGTTATTGGTAGTGTCGGGATCTACTCCCACCATAGTTTTTTCGCGGTTCCCAAATCGTAAGATGGCCGCCCAAGCTCCAGGACCAGGATTTCCTTTACAGGCTCCATCGGTGAAAATTTCCACCACTACATTTGTCAAAGACCCAGGCTTCATGAGTTAGTTTTACCCGTCAGCCTGAAATTAGTTTTATATGCGCCTGTCTCGTCCTGGGCCCATCAAACTCACAAAAGAAGACCCCTTGCCAAATACCGAGAACAGGTTTGGAATCATGAATTATTAGGTGCACCGAAGATCCCATGAGAGAAGCTTTTATGTGAGCATCAGAGTTTCCCTCGGTGTGGCGATAACTTTTGTCCAAAGGAATCAATTCCGAGAGTTTTATGTTCATGTCATGAACAACAGTGGGGTCCGCCGCCTCGTTGATCGTCACACCCGCTGTGGTATGCGGGACAAATATTAGAGCTGTCCCTTCAGCAATACCACCGTCAGATATGATCTGTCTTATTTGATTCGTTATATCCAGGAATTCCGTCCGAAAAGAGGTTTTGATCGTCAAGGTAACCATTTTGCTAGTCCCCCACCGGTTCATCAACGCTTAACATGGCCTCTGCGAACTGCCGGGCGTTGAAATCTCGGAGATCGTCCATTTTTTCACCAATCCCTACAAATCTAATAGGTATTTTGAGTTCCTTGGAGATACCGACTATTACACCACCCTTTGATGTCCCATCCAATTTCGTCATTGCTATCCCTGTAACAGGAATAGCCTCATTAAATGTCCTTGCCTGTAAAATCGCGTTTTGCCCCATGGATGAATCTATCACCAGCAATGTTTCATGGGGGGCGCTTGGTATTCTTTTTCCAAGTGTTCTACGAACTTTCTTAAGCTCCTCCATCAGTGGGATCCTAGTATGAAGGCGCCCAGCGGTGTCTACCAAGACTAGTTCAAAGTCATCTTTGATCGCGCGATCCATCGCCTCAAACACTATGGAAGAAGGATCAGCCTGTGGTTTGCCTTTTACAACGTCACATCCGATTCTATCCCCCCAGATTTGTAACTGCTCTACCGCTGCGGCACGAAACGTGTCTCCGGCGACAAGCATTACCTTTCGATTGGCCGCTTTGTGTCTAGCCGCTATTTTTGCAATCGTGGTAGTCTTACCGGATCCATTCACACCAATTACCATTACCACAAACGGTTCCGTTCCATATCCTACTCTCAAGGGAGATTCTACATGTTCGAGGGATTGTCTCACCATGTCCCTAATGTGTTTAATCACTTTGGCCGGGTCGTCTATTTCTCTTCTTTTTACCCTTTCGGTGACTTGCTCCAGCAACTCGTACGAAGTTTGAACCCCTATGTCGGCCCTTAGTAAGACTTCTTCAAGTCTGCTAAGCGCCTGTTCATCGAGTTCCTTCTTACCAGCAAAGATGCCGTCCAAACTTTTGAGAAATCCTTTTCTTGTCTTTGTCAATCCAGTTTTTAGACGCAATAAATTTTTAGCTTCATCCTGATCCTCCAGCTTTGACTCGACTATTTTCTGATCAGATTCAGTTTCTTCAGGAGGTTTTGTCTCATCCTCCTGTAAATATTCTTCTTCATTAAGAACATCTTTTTCCTGGGTTTTGTCTCCCTGTCGATTCCGTTTAAATAATCTTCCCAGAAATCCAGTTCTCTTTTTTTCGTCAGACATATCTTTCTCTTTCTATGATGATTGGGCAGTCCCACCGACGGTTAACCATGTGTCGGGCTGGTCCGGTGTCCCGATCCTCAGAGTAGGCTGGGCATCAGAAACCGGCGCGCCTTGACCATCTTTACCGCATGTGCCTATCGAAAATCCTAAATCATCGCCAACCATGTCGATATTCATGAGCGCTTTTTGTCCATTACCCACAAGAGTCGCTCCTCTAACAGGTTCAGACCGGCGTCCGTTTTCAATCAAGTAACCTTCCGCCACTTCAAAAACGAAGTCGCCATTGACTGTATTCACTTCTCCTCCGCCCATTTTCCTAACCAATAGACCTTTGGGTGTTGACTTGAGGATTGCGTCGGCGCTCAGAGATGATGGAGCTATATAGGTGTTTGACATCCTAGGGATTGGCCTATGACGATATGACTCCCTTCGCCCATTACCAGTCAGTGTGGCCCCCTGTTTCAATGCGCTGAGCCTATCATACATGAATCCTTTCAAATAGCCATTTTCGATCAGTATATTCCTACTCGACTCCACACCTTCATCGTCAAATGGATAAGAGCCTCGCCTGTTGGGCATTGTGGGATCATCAATCACGGTCACGGCTTCATTGGCTATCTTTCTGCCCATTGATTCCGCGTACACGCTCATTTTTTCGCCCACTAGGTCAGCTTCCAAACCATGGCCTACCGCCTCGTGTATCATGGTTCCTCCGGCTTCACTCTCAAGCACAACCGGCATCCGCCCTGATGGAGCCTCCCGTGCTCCAAGCATCATCATTGCCCTTTCGGTCGACACCCTGGCTATTCGCTCGGCCATACCTCCGTCAAATATCTCCATCCCAACTTGTCCACCAACGGATTCATACCCCGTTTGTAGAACTTCTCCGCGGCGACCGGTCACATGAACAAAAAAAACGACTCCTCTTCTCTCAAAATCTATAATGGTTCCTTCGGAATTTACCTGGAACACTCGTCGGTTCTCATCCATGAACACAGATCGCGCCTGAATCACTGCCGGGCCGTAAGATCTAGCGATGTCGTCAGCGTGTTTCAAAAGGCCAATTTTTTGGGTCGCGTCAACTCGGGCAGGATCCTGATGGATTTCTGAGATCGAGGGCCGGTCCTTTAACGAAAAGACTATGTCTTTATTGGACGAATATATTCCAGCGGCTTCTTTAATAGATGTCGCCAGGGCATTTACGGTCTTCATGTCGGTTTGTGTCGAATATCCGTAATATGTCCGTTTGTTCTTGATGATCCTTATACCCAGGCCGTAATCAATTCCTTTCTTTATCCGATCTATCTTTCCATTGTCGAATACTATTGTCGTCCCTGTTCTTTCTTCAATGAAGATGTCTACAAAATCGGTTTCTTTGTTTCCTGAGAGTTTATTAACCAGTCTTTTTAAGTCATCCACGTCTGGATTCATAGCTGTTAAGCCTTTCCGAACTCTGCGTGATTAGAGTCATACTTGTATGGTGTAGCATGTAAAAACCCTTTTGCCTGGTAACACTTCGGCCATATCAAAATGCGGAGGCAAGAAACTGGAGGAATGTTAGCATTAGATAAAAAGAAAATTCAACTCAACCAAATAAACATAAAGCGTTTTATAGATATTACATTGAACATATCAATATTATTTGATATACTTTGACCACAACTTCGCGGAGGCTAAAATGTTCAAGAAGTGGCCAAAACCTAATTTTTTGATATCGGCGAAAACTCACAGCGAGATTTCTCAGAATTGCGTTCGCCTTCAGGAACTCGATAGCGGGATCATGGAACTGAGACACATGCGGCGCAACGTTGAACATAATGAAGCGGACAAGGCTGACAGGCAGTTCATATCTTGTTTTGCCAGTCATTAATATCAACTTTTGTTTGAATATCATTGCGACATGCCAAGCCGGAACGCAAGCTTCAATCTGGGCGCTGTTCAAATCCTGAAGTCTTTCAAGACAGGGCTGGAGTCGTTCTGGCGTCCCAAATCCGCTCTCGTCAGCATTATTTTGCTGTCTTTGTTATTTCCATGTTTTGTAACAGCCTCACAACAGAAGATCCATCCCAAGTCCTTTCATCAAACCATAGACGAACTCCAGCGACTTATCAACAGGGCTGATTGCTCTGTAAAAGAATTGAACCAAGTCGCTCATGAATTTCTCGATTTACAGAAGAGAGAAAAGGGAGCCAATAGGGCATCCAGCTATTTTTTTGCAGGGAAGACCTATTTGAATCTCTATAAACTTTCCAGAGATTCGCGTCACCTGGATAAATGTATTACATGTTTAAATAGTTATAAGAAAACTTTTCAAAATTCCAGATACTACAAAGAGGCTCTTTTTGACCTTAAAGAAGCCCACCTGTTGAAAAGGAAAAACAAAGAATCCATAGATTCTGTAATTCCGGTGAACAAGGCCAAAAAGAGAGTTGAAAAAGTGGAACCCGCCAGTACCGTCGAACTATCCTCCAAGTCAGCCCCCGATAATTTGCTTGAGGATGCTGAATCATCCGCGCAACATCGAGAAACCGACCAGTCGTCATCTGATCGTGAGATTAAGACTCCTGATCGAGTTCCGATGAATCGGGTAGGAAATCCGTTTTTTCGTCCAGACGAGTTTGAATTCACCGACCCTCAGCCAGGAGAGTCTAAAATCAAAAGCGCCTCTATTATCCCACCCAGCGTAACTGACGCAAAGTTGGGGCCAAGTGTTCCCGCCCTTGCTAAGCCCAGAAATCGACATGTAGTGGTTATAGATCCGGGACATGGGGGAAAAGATCCCGGGGCGGTTTCTCACGATCGCAAAGTTACTGAAAAAGATGTTGCGCTTGAGTTGTCCAAACTGATTAAAAAGAATCTGGAAAAGCTTTCTCCAGACATCAAGGTTTTCCTGACCAGAAATGACGATACTTTTATTAGTCTTAAAGAGAGGGCCAAGATTGCGAATTCCCATGAAGCCGATATCTTTATTTCTGTTCATTGCAACGGTTCAGATTTCAAATCCGCCAGTGGCCCGGAAATTTTTTATCTCAGCAAGTCCAGTTCAAAGGGGGCGATGAGGGCCGCTGCAAGAGAGAATGGGGTTTCTCTGAGCAAAATGACTGACCTGGAAGCCACATTGATCGACCTGTTGACAACTTCAAAAAATAGTGAGTCGATCAAGCTTGCCCATGTTGTTCACAGTTCCCTAATCGCCACTGACGCAAACACTGGCCTGACCTTTCGGGATAGGGGCGTGAAACAAGCGCCTTTTTACGTCCTCATAGGCGCCACCATGCCTGCGATTCTTGTCGAATGTGGATTTGTAAACAATCTGGCGCAGCAATCTGTGGATTCCAGGGAAAATTTTATCAAATCGGCAGCCCTCAAGTTAGCCTCAGGAACCCTGGAATATCTTTCAAAACTTCCCGACAGCATCAATTAGAAGATCGATTCCGCCACTTTGATGAATCAACAGACCCTTCCTTGGAAACTTTTGGAGCATCCGGCTGACATTAGAATCGAGGTCCACGGAAAAAATGTGGAACAGATTTTTCTGAATTCGGCTTCTGCTATGACAAGCATTATTACGGGGACTGATGAGCATCTTGAAAAGTTGTCCGTCAAGATTTTTTTTCTGCAATCAGATTCCCTGCAGGATCTCCTCGTGGATTGGCTTAGAGAACTTCTCTTTTTGTTTACCGTGGAGCGATTTGTTTTTTGTGACGCTTTTCTGAAAATTGACGAAACAACTGCCATTGAAGCAAGAGTGCGGGGATACTTCATGGAGTTCCCTGATCAATTTAGGGATGGCGTAGAAATTAAGGGGATCACATATCATGGACTGTTACTTGAAAAAACCTGTGACGGCTTTGTGGCCCAGGTCATCTTTGATGTCTGATCCTTTGCAGTCGGCGTTCCATGTTCCCGGATGAGGTTGAAAATGCCCGGAGAGAGAAAATTCAAACTCAGGCGTCTTGACGAGACACGTTGGGAAATCCCAATGGTTGGAGGAATGCGTGTTCCTGGACTTATTTTTTCAGATTCCAGCCTTTTGCCTGATATTGAAAAGGACAACAGTTGTGAGCAGGTTTACAACGTGGCTCACATGCCAGGCATTGTATCAAATTCAATCGCTTTGCCCGACATTCACTGGGGATATGGTTTCCCTATAGGAGGGGTGGCGGCGTTTGATCTTGACCAAGGTGTAGTGTCCCCCGGAGGCGTAGGTTACGACATTAACTGCGGAGTGCGCCTGGCTACGACTGGTCTGGCCAGAGAAGATGTCATTCCTAGAATTAAGGATCTGGTTGATTCGCTGTATTCTGCAATCCCGAGTGGTTTGGGATCCACCGGGAAAATTAGGCTGAACAGAAAAGCCCTGTCTGAAGTTGTTTTATCAGGGGCCGGATGGGCCATAAAGCAGGGAATGGGCGATGGATCGGATCTCGAGCATATTGAAGACCATGGCCGGGTAACTGGAGCCGAATCCAAGTCGATAAGCGACCGTGCTTTTGAACGAGGGAAAGATCAACTTGGGACATTAGGGTCTGGCAACCATTTTGTTGAAATCGGTTTCATAGATGAGATCTTTGAATCGGAAGTAGCGGAATCCTGGGGATTGTTCCCTGGACAGGTAACTCTCATGATTCACAGTGGATCAAGAGGGTTCGGCTATCAAGTCTGTGATGAATTCCTGGCCCGTATGATCAAGAACATGGCTAAAGAAAAGATAGAACTGCCGGATAGGCAATTGGCCTGTACCCGAATTAATAGCCCTCAGGGCAAAGAATATCTGTCGGCTATGGCTGGAGCGGCCAATTTCGCTTTCGCGAACCGGCAAATTCTTATGAATTTGGCAAAAGAGGTATGGGAAAGATCCATGGGTCTATCTCCGAGAGAATTGAGGCTTCATCTATTGTATGACGTTTCACACAACATAGCCAAAATCGAGGATCACATTGTTAACGGCAAACAAGTTAAACTGTGTGTGCACCGGAAAGGAGCGACAAGGGCTCTACCTCCATTTCATCCCTTGTTGCCTCAGCGTTACCTCAAGTCCGGCCAACCCGTTTTAATCCCCGGAGACATGGGGCGCTGTTCCTTCATATTGGTGGGGGCGGAGGGGGCTATGAGCCAGACTTTTGGATCGGCGTGTCATGGCGCTGGAAGAGTTCTGTCAAGAAATGAGGCCCTGAAAAGGACGAAGGGACGATTCATTGAACAGGAACTCCAGGACCACAACATATATGCTCGATCCGCCGGGCGAAAAACCATGCGAGAAGAATTTCCAGAGGCGTATAAAGATGTTAGTTCGGTCGTGGAGGTAGTTCACAAAGCCGGTCTGGCCAGAAAGGTGGCTTGTATCAAACCCATGGGCGTCATAAAAGGGTAATTTTGATTGACTGGACGACATTTACAAATGGTTCTCCGGGCTTTTTTCGCTCGATAATCGTTGAAAAACGGGGCTGTCTGGAACGAAGCAATAGAGTATCGAGGCTATTGCCAGCAATACGCATCCTACTATCCACATGAACTTGAAATCCGCTGAACCGGTAAATTGTGAAACTTCCCCTCCAGCGATCATCCCCAGAAACTGAGTTATCAAAGCAGCCCCCAGAATAGTGAAAAGATTTACGGCAGTCATGGCCTGAGCGCTTATTGAAGGAGGAACCAGTTCTTTAATGTGCGCGTATGAGATTTGCCCTGGCGCTGTGAGCATGCCTATCCCGAAAAAAGTGGAAAAAATAATAGATGTACTAGGATTATCCGGCCAGAGAATCACAGATCCTGTCAATATTGCAGCCCCAGTCATTGTGAATAGTATTACTTTCTTCCGGGATCGAACGACCTTGTCACTTAAATACCCAAAAAATGGTAATCCCACCATGTAGCCAAGCCCCAAGAACAGCAGAGCGTTGGCTGCGGCCATATCTGTAAACCCGAGACCGTAAACAAGGAAAGGAGTAGCCCACAGCCCCTGAATCGCTACAAAATATCCGTACCTGACGAAATTCCCGAAGCTTATGACCCAGTATGGGAACATTCGCACCAATTGTCTAACACCATCCATAAGATTTGGTCGTCTTGAAGTCTTCCTGGCGTGGCCTGGAGGATAATTTCTCATCACAAAAACAAACGAGGTTATGATTATGCTATCGATAATGGCAAACACCATGAAACAGGCCCGCCAGCCAATGGCCTCGTTCATCCACGCCAATGGCGTTGCGGCAAAAAGGTTTCCGACGACTCCTATGGCTACAACGGTGCTGCTGAGTGAAGCAAATCGGTCCGGCGGAAACCAGACGGCCAATAGCGCCAGGACTACCATGAGATTTCCACCCATTCCAATCCCCAGTAGCAATCGTCCCAGGACCAGGTGTTCGTAAGAAGAGCCTGCAGCAAATACTATCGCTCCCATCACAGCCGCAAACCCCAGGAAAATCGTAGTAACTCTAGGCCCCAGCCTGTCTATCGCCAATCCCAGAGGAAGCTGGCAGATGGCAAAACCGTAGAAGAAAGCCGCAGAGAGGTCGCCCAGTTGGGATGTGTCGAGTTTCAGCTCATCAATTAGAGAAGGCGCTATCACAGCGATTGATACTCGATAAAACATTGATATGATGAAATTTATCGCGCCGACTGCAAATATAACCCATCGTCTGAGGCTTCCCACGGCAGGGTCGGCAAATGTGGACACTATGCGGCTCCTTTAAATCAGTTGAAGGAGGGTTTCGCGCGAACGAATACGTTCTGTCAAATTATTTGGCGGCAGGGGAAACGATTTTTTCTCAAAATGTTTGCGATACTATTTAAGTGAAATAGAACTTTTTTCTCTTTTTATCACTTGAATTGTCTCGACCTTTGACGATTGTTTGGCGCCTATGCTAAAATTCAAATGTCATTGTGAATGGCTCAACCGGTTGAAGCTTCGCGCGAAAGCCCAAAAACTTCTTGACAAAATGTGCCTTTTATTATACGCATTGTATATTCCGTAAAATTTGTCTTAAAAGTTGTTTTAACTTTTTTAGTCTGGCGAGAGGAGTGTTCTTTCGCTTTTAGGATTAGGAGGATATGGCTATGAGACGTGGATTAATCCTGTTCGTCGGTATCCTGGCGTTGGCATTGGCTCCGACGTTTGTTGGCGCGCAGTATTCCGGGGCTTTTGGATTGTCAGGATTGCCGAGCATGCCGTCGATGTTTGGCGGTTCCGGTAAATGTGGCGACGCTGCCTCACCGGCAATAGCGCCTGCTTTTTATGTTGGTTGGGGCATTCCTCAAGACCGCAATACCAGCATATCGCTGACAGCTCAGAATCTTGGCGCAAACAATGTTAGATCTGTCGACATCAAACTTCCCACCAACGGTGTGTGGCTGGGCACAGCTCTACCTGTTTCGCTTGGAGACAATTTCTCTTTCGTGGCAACCGGTTGGTACCTTTTTGGTGGCGACACTAAGGCTGACTCTTGGGACAATTATGGAATACACGTAACTCAAGACGCAAATAACTGGGCCGCAAAACACAACTGGTGGTTTGTTGATGGCGCGTTGGCTTATGGCTGGACCGGATTTGCCGCTCTCGTCGGTTTGAGGTATGACAACTATACCGCCTCACTTACCAGCCCCAATAACCTTGGGCTGTTTGGCGGGCAAGAGGAAACCAGCTTTTTGTCGAGCGCTTGGATACCGTTTGTCGGTTTCCAAAGCGCCTATACAGACGCCATCCAGAGTTTGAAAATCAGAATCCTAGGAATCCCAACAATCGTTGGATACAGCTATGTTGGTTTGACTACTCTTGGGAATAGGTTCGAGTACAACAATCCGAATTATACGGCCGGTCATTTCTTTGAAGTTTTTGGTGAATACACCAGGAAATTCTTTGGATCATCTCAGGCTGGTGCCTTCCTGCGCTATAACTCCGCCAGGGCTACCAGTTCAGGGACCGGTGAAATATTGACCACCGCGTTCCAGGATACCTATAATTTTTCTCTTAACAGAAGTTCATGGACGATTGGCGCATTGGCGACTCTTGACTTCACCACCCCGTTTTGATCGATCTCTTTCTAAAGTTAGACAACTATCAAAACCCTCCTCACGGAGGGTTTTTTGCTTTTTCCATCACAAAACTTACTGATTGTTTAATGTCGTTTCTGGGCTAACTATTTTATTGATGACTCTGAAGAGACAAAGGGTAGGAACATTTTCATGAGCGCGCTTGATGAATATACAGTATGGACGGAGCGCGAAAAGATGGGCAAGAATGCTGAGGCTCTTGAAAGCTTTTATCAGGAATTGATCGCCAGAATTCAGCGGGTTGACCCAATTACGCTGGCAGAAACTGCGGAAGTCCAGTACAGGGGTGGGGATGGCATTCCTCGTCTGGTCATTCCTTTTCTGACCAGTTGGTTCACTCTGGATCTCATACCCTACAGACTGCGAGCTGAACACCAGCTTTTCGACACACTGACAATGAAGGTCCTTGTCCTCCAGTACCTGATTACCGCTGCGGAGAATCAGGGATCCGCCGTCCGAGTAATGAATCAGTGGATAGATTCGCGATCACTCCAACACGGGGCCGTCCTGGGGGCTCACTTTGCAAAATCAACGATGGAATTACTAAGTTCCTTTTTTGCCGCCGGACGCGATACCGTGCTCGCCCGCACATTGAAATGGGGAGGCAGACCAAACGATTTGGGTGATTCGGCTTTTACCTTCTACATCTTTCCACGTCTGCCTGTAGCCTTCATACACTGGAAAGAAGATGAGGAATTCCCTGCTTACAGCAAGATACTCTACGATGTGTCAGCAAGTAATTATATGCCTGTTCACGGACTCACAGCTTTGACAGACTTTCTTATCCATCGCTTGTCGGAAGATTAGCCTACTCGATCAATCCCTGTCGTAGGCTTTGGCATGGTTATCAGCAATTTGAGTTTGGGGAAAGTTCGACGAGATATCCCGTCAAGCAACCCCGATTACTTCTTTTCCGTCGTGGCGTCCGAAGTGGCTAATTTTTCTTCCAGTTGGGTTACCCACGGTTTGATCATCACAGCGTGTGGACTGTCTGGGGCTTTCTCCAAGAAATCTTTCCACACTCTTAACGCACCTGAAAGATCCTTTTTGTCATCTCTCAGCACAATTCCTAGATTGAACATCGCAATCGTTTGCCCTGGATCAATTTTCAACGCCTTTTGAAAAAGCTCTATGGATTCATCCGATTTCCCCATGCGTCGGTATGCTACAGCTTTGTCGGTAAGAACTTCCGCATTACCCGGATCAATCTGTAGAGCCTTGTCGTAAGCCTCTACAGAATTGGGATATTCCCCGATGTCAAAGTAGTCGTTGCCGAGCTGGATCAATGCCTCAATATTGTCCGGATTAGCTTTTAGCATTCGCTCAATCCCGGCTATACGGTTCCTGATTTCATCCTTAGGATTTGATTCCTTGCTTTGCTTTTCCTTCTGGGGGCCTACTCCAGTGAAATCCAGTTTCCATGCTGAAATTCCTATACCGGTTATTACTCCGGCTATGAATATTAGAAGTATCCCTATCAACGATCCAGTTTTCTTCACTTTATCACTCCATTCAAAATCATCCAGAGATTTCTGTGAATCCTCTAATTCGAAACTCTTCATTGATAATTATATATGACAGCACACGATTAGTGATAGAATAGTAGTCTCATGTCAATAGTCTTGGCAATTTTGTTTCTTATATTCACACGACCCAGCTTCTCATATTTTCTGGATTCTCGTCGTAATTGACAGAAAGTCTTGCTGTAAGATTCGGAGGTAGCCCATGGATGATTTCAAACGACAGTACAGGATAGTAATGGATGACCATTTTCCAGAAGAATTGACTATCTCTTTTGGTTCCCAATCGTTGCGTTACAGGAAAAAATCCTGGAAAATCCCAGATTCAAACGGCGCGTTGGTGGAAAAAGGTCTGAGGTATGGCGAAAACCCTGGCCAGGAAGCAGCCTTGTACGAACTGATATCGGGTAATCTGGAATTGGGCGGGGCCAAGTTTATCAGCCCTGGGTCCAGTCTCGTTAGTGGCATAACTGAAGAGAACATGATTCAGGCCGGAAAACATCCTGGTAAGACTAACCTTACAGACGTTGACAACGCCTTAAATATCCTGAAGTTTTTGATGGACGAGCCCGCTTGCGCTATCATGAAGCATAACAATCCTTCAGGGGTTGCTCAACGGGGTTCATTGGCCGAAGCCTACCATAGCGCTAACATGGCGGACAGAATAGCCGCATTCGGTGGCGCGGCTGTATTCAACCGTTCCATAGACATGGAAACCGCTGAACTCGTAGCGGAAAATTATCTGGAGGTTGTCGCTGCTCCTGATTTTGAAGATGGAGTGGTTGAAGTTCTGGCTCGACGAAAAAATCTTAGAATTTTATCCATTCCCGGAATAAACAACTTGGAGACTTACAGACCCCAGAGATTTGTGGATTTCAAATCACTCATGGATGGGGGAATAATCATTCAGCAGTCACCGATCAATTCGATTGGTTCTTCAGAAGATTTTAAGCCTGCCGAAGCCACATACAAAGGAATCAGATATTTTGTTGAGCGGCAACCAACAACACGCGAAATCAATGACATGATTTTCGGTTGGGCCGTAGAACAAGGTGTAACTTCAAATTCGGTCCTGTACGTGAAAGACGGCTGCACTGTAGGAATAGGGACTGGCGAGCAGGATCGGGTGGGAGTCGCCGAACTTGCGGTAATAAAGGCTCAGATTAAATACAGGGACCGGATATGTTTCGAGCGTTATGGCAAACCATTTAACGAAGTTGAGGAAACGGACATCATGGCTGAACTTGATCATGACATGAGAGAGGCCGGAGCCGGACTCATTGGTTCTGTGATGGTTTCAGACGCGTTTTTTCCGTTCAGAGACGGAGTTGATGTCGGTATCAGGGCCGGAGTTTCAGCCATAGTCCAGCCCGGGGGCTCCGACAGGGATTATGAGAGCATCCAGGCATGTAATGAAGCTCAACCCCAGGTAACGATGATGTATACGGGACAGCGGGCCTTCAAACACTGATATATTCTATCTCACTTTTGATGTGTCTTTTTGGGAGTCCAGATGAAGTTAAAACCATGGTCATTCTTTGTACTGATTTTCTTTTGGTTTTCTTCAGCCTATGCCTTAGATACTGATTTTTCGTCGGCCAATGATAAATTTGGGGCTTGTGTCATTGCCTTGAAACAAATATCCGAAATTCCCGACAGTCATATTCCAAAGGAGTTGTTTCGGCGAGCACGGGGTTTGGGTATATTTCCCGGGATCATCAACATCGGCGCTTTGGTCGGGATTGAATTGGGAAAAGGCGTCATCTTGAGACATGATGAAAATTCATCGAATTGGACAAATCCCGCATTTTTCACATTCCGGAGTGGAAGCGTAGGATTTCAGTTAGGGGCCCAGTCTGTAGACCTTTTTCTACTCTTCATGGATGAAGGAGCAATCCAACGACTTCTGGAAGAGAATTTTATTCTTGGAGTAGACGCATCCATTAGCGCTGGGCCGATAGGACGCGATAGATCCTTCGATACAAATTTAAGGCTGGAATCCCAGATATTGTCTTATTCAAAGGCTAGAGGGCTATTTGTAGGCCTTTCTTTCACCGGAGGGATTATCCAACCGGACAATCAGGCCAATGAATCTTTTCACGGTAAACATGTTTCTGTTCAGGATATCCTGTATGATAACGCTGGAGTACAATCAGACAACTCTCGAACCCTGCTCGAAATCGTTAATAGCATGGCAAAGTGATTCATCAACAGTATTAATAGTACCCTTAGAGATTGTTCTCATTCTCATTTCTTTTTGTCGCCCGGCTTGGAACCTGCTTGTTTTAGGTCCTGTTCATTCAACTTAAGATAGTTTTCGGCCTTTTGTATCAGATTCTTAAGATCTGGAGCCGACAGAGTCTGAAGGTAATCAATTTCACCCTGAATATCCTTAAGTATGTGGGCAAGTTTTGCCTGACGCTCTTCAATGGTAAGGAGAGTCTCGGCGAGATCCTGCGACCGTGCGGAAGACTGGAATGAACTACTCTTCGTCATCAACCATATCGCCAGTGGAAAACCCAGAGCGATCAGAATCAACAGCGCAACCATGACTTTTAAATATTTGAAAACTTCGAAACTCACCAGTTTATTAAAATAACTACGATCTTCGGCTTTCTCTCCTGTGACCCTAATCGATTCCAGAGTTTTTTCAATCTTTTCGAACCTGTTTTCGATCGACGCGGAAGAGGGATCCTGGCTCTGAACAATTCTGGTCGACCCCTGGTTCACTGAATTATCATCTACAGCTAACAATGGAGATATGGTGATCACACAAAGTGTTCCAATCGAAGCCAGCAATATCAAAAGAACGCGCCATTGGGATGACATTATTCTTTTATTTCTCTTCCTTACTCCCAAAGCGGGTATTCTAGAAACCATTCCCGTGCCTCCGTTAACTTATCAATCCTATCTGTTTACCAATGCGCCCACAAATTTCCGCTACCGTCTCAAGGTCATCAAGCGAATGAGTCGCCATCAGGCACATCCGAATCCTTTGTCCTCCAGGCGGCACTGCCGGGGAGATGACACAATTGGTAAAAATCCCTTCATCAAATAAGAGACGCCAGAAAATAGCCGCTCTGGCATCATCCCCTACAATCATCGGCACGATAGGGGTTTCGGTGGGACCCGTATCAAACCCCAAATCGACTATCCGTTTCATAAGGAATCTTGTATTTATCCAAAGTTGTTCAAGAATCTCAGGTTCAGTCTTGATAACATCCAGGGCGGCTTGAGCGGCGGCAATCGATGAAGGAGGCATAGACGCCGAAAATATCAGCGCTCTCGAATTGTGCCTGATATAATTTATGACTGAGGCGTCGCCCGCAATAAAACCTCCAAGAGAGGCCAGAGACTTACTGAACGTTCCCATGACAAGGTCCACTTGATCCGTCAAGTTGAAATGCTCCAGCGTTCCCCTTCCTGTTTTGCCAAGAACTCCTATGCCATGAGCGTCATCAAGCATTATTCTCGCCCCGTATTCTTTGGCCACTGACACAAGTTCCGGTAAAGGGGCAATGTCTCCTTCCATGCTGTAGACCCCATCTACAATGACCAGTATCCCATCTGAATCGGCGCTTGCCTCAAGATTTTTCCTTAGCGATTCCGGGTCGTTGTGACGAAACCGCCTTACCTTGCCGAAAGAAAGCCTAACGCCTTCCAGAATACTGGCGTGAACAAGTCTGTCTACAATTACCGTGTCATTCCGTGACAACAGTGGCGCTATTGCGCCCTGATTGGTCAAGAACCCGGTCGTAAAAACTTGGGCGGATTCCTTTCCCACAAATTCACAGAGAGAGGCTTCCAACTGCTCGTGCATCTCCAGGGTACCGTTCAGAAACCTTGAACCTGAGCAACTGGTGCCATTCATCTCCAAAGCCTTCATCGCAGCTTCTTTGACTTTGGGATGAGTTGTCAATCCAAGATAGTTATTTGAACCAACCATTATCATGTCGCGTCCGTTTACAACGACATGAGGCCCATTCAAAGCGGAGATTGCCTTAAAATAGGGGTAAAACCCAAGCTCAATCGCTTCCTTTTCTCGTTTGAAGGAGTAACACTTTTCAAAAAGATCTTTCATTTTTACGCGCCTGCACGAAAGGCAACAAACTCTAAAGAGATTCCTGTCTCCCGCTTTATCCTATCAACACAAACCATTTCACAGGAAACCGTACACATTGTACTCGTCATTGCATGATTACGTCAAGAACATCAACTCTACTAATCGAAATCCCAAGCTAACTGTGGAAAGTCAAAAAAAACGATCACCAGCCTTAAGCCGGTGATCGATGCAATTAAAAGATTTCCTTACTGTGTTGGATGTGGTTGTTACTTTTTGACGTCGCCTGTAGCAGCTCCGTGCAATTTGACTTCAACCTTTTCTTCCAGACCTTGATAGTACTTCTGGAGAATGGCGACAACTTCCGGACGAGAGAATTCAGGCGGCAATTCTCCACCTTCTGAAAGCGTTTTACGTACCATCGTTCCAGAGAGAAGCAAACGGTCGGCCTTGCCATGAGGACATGTTCTCATTGAGGCCATACCGCCGCACTTGAAACAATGGAATGTCCAATCGATATTGAGCGGCTGAAGTTCGAGCGCTCCTTCAGGAATCTTATCAAAGATTGTCTGAGCGTCGAAAGGCCCATAGTAATCACCGACACCGGCATGGTCACGACCTACGATAAGATGGCTGCATCCGTAGTTTTGTCGGAAAACGCCGTGAAGAAGAGCTTCCCTGGGGCCGGCATATCTCATTTCCATTGGATAGCCTTTGGTCACAACGGTGTCTTTCACGAAGTAATTGTCGACAAGCGCATTGATGGCGTCCACTCGAACATCTGCGGGGATATCTCCGGCTTTTAGCTTTCCAAGCAACTGATGAATAATTATGCCGTCCATTACTTCTACGGCTATCTTGGCAAGAAACTCATGGGACCTGTGCATCGGGTTACGTAACTGCAAAGCGGCAATTCGTTTCCAGCCTTTTTCTTCAAATATGGCTCTTGTCTGAGCGGGTGTGCCATAGAGATCGCCATATTCTTCAGGGAATCCACCTTCCGTCAAAACCTTGACCGGTCCGGCGAGATTGTACTTTCCCTGAGCCATAACCTTTTGCACACCAGGATGTTCCATATCGTCTGTTGTGAAAACTTTTTTGCACTCATAAGCTTTGTCGATAGTATACTTTTCAGTCACCTTCATGGTGGCGACCGTATAACCATCATCTGAGTCAACCAGAGCTATCTCATCCCCTTCTTTAACACTTTCGTCATCAGTTGAAACAGTGATAGGAATAGGCCAAAAGAGCCCATTAGCCATCTTGAATTCGTCGCATACACCCTTCCAATCAGCTTTGGTCATGAAACCTTCAAGCGGTGTAAAAGCGCCACAACCCATCATTAGGAGATCGCCGGTTTCTCTGGATGAGATCTTGATTTTCTTGAGAGTTTCGGCTCTTTTCTTCTCCGCTTCTAGCGCTGCGCCTGTTAACATTAAAGGTTTTAATTCCCCACCACCGTGAGGTTTCACCAGCTTGGATTTCGACATTTGTAGTCCTCCTTGAACGTTATGCCTTGTTAAAAGCTCTCCCCAAGAACAGATTCAACAATCTAAAGATGACGAATTCTGTGTTCGGGGGTGTCTTTTCGAAGTTGTGGAAAAAACTGAATTGTTACCTAATAGTAATTGTGAGGGACCTCCTTGTCAAGGAAAAAGCATGAGATTTAGAACTGTTACGCGTTTTGAAGTACGTTCCGAATGCTGGAAAGCGATTCCATGCGCCTCAACATTTACGCGTCTCGCAAACCATGTGCCAATTAGTCATTTTTTCACGGTATGAGTAATCCAGCGTCTGAACAAATTCTAAACCGCGTCCATTTTTTGTGATCAGACTTTCATTAACCCGAGGAATGTCAAATTTCTTTACAGATTGTAAATAAATTAACGCTAACCGATCTTCCGGTTCATTAAGACCGATGAGATTGGTTCTTTTGCATGGAGCGTAGATATGATGTTCAGGAATATCTTAGAAGCAATACCTTTGAATCCCAAGATCCTTATGGCAATTTTGCCGAAATGAGATCAGGAATTTTCCAGTGAGCTAGCACCGGTCCCATTGGGGAGTCGCTAAATCTTTTCGCCACTCTCATTCCAGCCAATTCTGAAGACGCGAAATAGGCAAGGGGATTGTACATTTGATTGGCAACTCTCACTTCCAGATGGAGGTGTGGGCCTGTAGATCTTCCAGTATTACCAACGAGAGCAATTTTTTGACCCCTCTTTATGGACTGACCCGGCTTTACCAAAACTTTCGACAGGTGGGCGTAGTATGTGTACGCTCCACTACCATGTTCAATGAGAACAGTGTTGCCGTATCTTCTGAAACGTTTCTGGCTTCCCGTAAAGACTATCTTTCCATCAGCGCACGCCAGCACCGGACTGCCGACCGGGGCTGCTATATCGAGTCCCTTGTGAAAACTTCCCCAGCGAAAACCGAATGGAGATGTCAACAATCCTTGCGGTACTGGGAATTTCAGAAATGGAACGCTCGGATGCCGTAGACCGCGTATCGCGCCTGCAACCGCATACCTCGCCTCCGGAGTTTTTACTCCTGCTACTGACTTGATTTGCCCAGGTGATTTTTTTTGTTCCGAGTCCGGTAATAGTGCGATCGCCGGCAGAAAAATCGTTTCTCCTCCATTCAGTTTGTAAGGAGAATCCAGCCTGTTAACTTTCGCAACTGCCCTGAGATCCAGTCCATACACATCACATATATGCGCCAGGGTTTCCCCCTTGCCTACTACATGGAACGCCCCTTCCTCATCTGATGAAACCCTGCTTTTGGGGGCATTGGAATCAGTAGTTTTCCTTGAAAAATCTCCCTCGGACGAGGACCTCAATGCTGTCAAATTTGCGGAGCATCCTGAAAGAAACAGGATGGCAAACGCTAATGACCAGAACAATCCAGGATCCACCGACTTGAATTTTTCGATATAACCTTCTGACATGAGTGCTATTTTATCAAATACCACTGCAAAGTCAATAAAAACATGACGTGATTTATTAATATGTTACGCCAAATTTCGAATATATTACATTATATCTTTTAGCGCCGAAACTATCCGGGCTTTTTTGTATCATTTTGATGTGTAGCTCAAATAAATCATTGGGTTGGTGGGATTTTCTTGGGGAGAGGACTCATAAACCAAAAATACAAAAGAGCCAAAGCAACTTAAGTCACTCTGGCTCTTCCGTTCAGTTATCGTTTCTGGCAGTCTATTTTACTACTTCTGTCCAGGCTGTCCCGGAACGGGAACCTGAATAGGCTCTGTAGGATTCTTTTGCGCCTGATTCTTTGCCTCTTCCTCTTTCATTTTCTGAGCTTCTTCCGCCCATTTCTTTGCGTTTAAGGAAGCAATCTGCTGTTTCAACATAACCAATTCCTGGTCGTAAGCTTTAACCTGTCTGGTCAAATTGGCTTTTGAGGAATTCTTTATGTCGTCAATCTGGGCGTCAATTTTGGAAATTTGTGAGTCCATTTGGACTCTCTGTTTGATGAGATTGTCGGCCTGACTCATCAATGATTTGATCTGCTGGTCCATTGCCGCTTCGCTTTGCTGTTTAGCCTGGTTGATTTGAGTCTCAACGCGTTCCGCCTTTTGTTGCAGTGAACTGATCTGGGACACCAGATCTTCTGCACAAACGGTCGATCCAAAATTCAAAATAAGCATAGTCCCGGCAAGTAAAATAATTGCGGTTCTCTTCATGGTGCCACTCCTAGGGAAGATCTGCAAAGATAGGCTTAGGCCTAAATCGACTCACGTACTAGCATAGTTAGTTTAAAAATCAAGCCTTATTTTAAATTATATTTCATGGTTTTGTTTTCATTATATAAAGTATTTTATCTTTTTTATGTTAATTTAAGCATGTAATATCTTATTATTAAAATACTATTTGGTTTTTTCTATAAACTAACAGTCTTTTATGGTTCCTGATCCCTGTGTTTCTTGATTGGGCCAATTTTAGGAGCATGCGATTGTGGTATTTTAGTGATCGTTACGCGTCGAATAAATGGACATATCGATCGACTACGACCCACTTTTTGTTTTCTTCCAGCTTTGCGATTTTTTGGTTTACTTTATCCCAATCAGGTGATAGAGGACGCTCACGAAGTATTGGTTAAACGCCCCGGCACTTCTGGTAAAAGGGCTGACGGGAAGTTAGGAGAATTGGTTCGTTGTCACTGGAGCGTCCCTATAACTCCGGCTATGTCTGGCCTTTGAATTCTCTTTCAAATTTTTGTAGGTCCGTCATTGGCCATCCGTTCAGTATAATTATGGCTACGGTTTTGGCAGCCTCGTTGTTGGCGCTCTTGTATCGTTCCCTATCCCTGACGGCAATTGCGCCAATGCCAGGCGAAGAAAGATCAGGGTTGTTTTACGCACTGACTCACCTGCCTTTTTTCGCCTATGTGATTCTGTTTATTGTCCTCTGTCTATCCGTAGTGAACTTACTTTTCCATTTTGGGCCAGCCCGGATCTGGAAGTGGCGCATACCGTTTCCGGTTATTTCTGAGCCAAAGGGGACAAGAGTTCGATGGAAAAGCGCTTCCCATAGATCATCTCATTACAAGGGGGCTCAAACTTCCACTATACACGGAAAACCCATCCAGGCGGTCGATGATGGGATTGTCGCCCTAAGGAGCCTAAGTAAAAACGACGAGCCAGACGTCTTTCCACCGACACCACTTGACGGAACTAACCATGCCCTACCAAAGTTCGGCCCATCTGAGGAAGTTCATGTGACCAAGCTTTCGGATGGGGATGTTGAGCACGTTAAATCAATCACTACCACGGAATTTCGTTTTGGTTCGGCTGTCGACAGGCCTTCTTTGGAAGAAGTTGAACGCAGAGAAAAGGAAAGACTTGTGGTGACAGGGGTTGTAAAATCAACTGAGGGGAATCCTGTAGGTTCGGCTGTTGTGTATTTGGCGGATCCGGAAGGGAATAAGATCGGGCAATCTTGTCGCAGTAATTCAGAAAATGGAGCTTTCAAAGTAATTGCCAATGAATCCGGAGCCTATTTTTTGCACGCGTACAAACGTGGATATGTAATTTCGAATTTACCTAATCCTATCCCAGTAGAATCGGGTAGAGTCGATGATTTAGAAGTTACTTTAGTGTCTGAAGGATGCTTGATTCATGGTCGAGCGATTTTGGAATCCGGTGAGGCGTCGGCCAAAAACCTTCTAATTAAATGTGTTTGCCGAAGTGATAATTTCACAGGAACTTCACTCATAGATGATGTCGGTAACTTTCGCTTCACTAATGTGCCTATGAATTCAGAATGTTATTTGGAGGCCGTTAATCAAGACGGGACCGTTTTAGTCAGAACCGAAGCATTTCAAACTGTTCAGAAAAAGAAACTCTACAAAGACATTAAGATAACCCCTTCACACTCAGTGGTTTTAGATGAGTCGGCCGAGGTCCTCAATCCCTTTATTGAATCCAAGGTGGAAGACTTACGTGATGAACCCACGCTGGTGGTTTCGGCCTCCTGAGCAAAGCTATTGCCTCTCAAACCTCGTAAATAATCTTCCGGCCCCTGCTAAAGTCCCTGCCACAACTGACTCTATACGTTTTCCTCTATTCTGAAGAATTAGTGTCGCCAATCCAACAACAAATTTAGAATCTTTAATCTTGTCAATTTTGTTCAGAAAGACGGTAACCATTGCCAAATCAGGGACATTTCTGAGAAGGCCTTCAGGATGATTGGAAAGCAGTCCTATCTCATGGGGAGTTATTGTTGATCCTGGAGAAGAATTCGTAACCTCAACAAAGTTTTCCAGACGAAATACATTTTTGGAATTAGCCGGCCGAAAAAGAGCGTCCAGGCCAATGACAGGAATAACAAGGGAGGCAATACCGGGAATCACTGGTTCGTGTGGCGCCGGCGCTTTTATGGGCCTTCCTGAAGCGCCATCCGCTTCTATAATTACATGGTCGGCCATGTGTGTTAGGGACGATATTTGTTCGTTTGAAACACCTAATACTTTTCCGGAACCAGAATCAATTCTTCTTCCCACTGTCAGATGTCTACAGTCAGCTATTTCCGAACTCACTTCTTCAAACTGAGGCAAGTCGTCATTAAGGAAAATTGTCTTGGGTGATTGAAGGGAATTTGGGGGTAAAATCTTCGTAGTGGTTGTGCAAATCACAGTTCTCCCTTTTTCAGCCAGACTGTTGGCCAAGTAGTACATTAACGACGTCTTTCCCCCGGCCCCGATGATTGCTATGCAGGCGTCTTGGGGCCTTATTTCAGTGGCCGCGACCAAGTCTCCAGTCTTGAAACATCTAACCGCTTGTTGCAATGAAGGGACTTTCTTTACATGATTTTGGATGATTACAGTCTGGGTTAAACAGACCCCAGGATTCCAATTTTATCTAGGCCTTGGAGAAAGTCCAGGGTTCAGGGTGTTATAAAGTTCTATTTGTTCCAGAATAGAAAGCTTTATCTTTTTACCGTTGCGCTTTGAGGTAAGACAGACCTTGCAACGAGATTCGGAACATGTTTGACACATCTTACAGTCTTTACATGGATTCTTTTTTGAAATGGCTTTTTCAATTAAACTTGATTGCATCATCCTACCTCCAATGATAATTTACAACCGCTTTTAAAATAGTCAATTTCGTCGGAACTCATCGCCGGAACCGGAGAACAAAATTCATGAGCCTAGTCACAATTTCGGAAACTAATATTGGAGAGCTTTCACTCTTAGGACGAGGTAAGGTGCGAGACATATACAGAGTCGATGACAAATTGCTTGTCATTTCGACAGACAGGTTGTCGGCGTTTGATGTGGTCTTACCAGACCCGATTCCCAGGAAGGGGTTGGTTCTAAATCAGTTGAGCATTTTCTGGATGGATCAGACTAGACACATCGCCCCCAATCATTTAATAAGCGGTAATGTTGACGAATATCCCTCAGAACTTTTTCGATATTCAGATCAACTAAAAGGCAGGAGCATGCTGGTCAAGAATGCCGATGTTTTTCCTGTGGAATGTATAGCTAGAGGTTATATTATCGGGAGTGGGTGGTCGGAATATAAGGCTACCGGTTCCATAAGCGGGATACGGCTGCCGAGTGGCCTGAAACAGGGGCAGAAACTCCCCGAGCCTATATTCACTCCTTCAACAAAGGCGGAAGCGGGTCAGCACGATCAAAATATTTCTTTTCAGAAGACGGTAGATCTCCTGGGATCTGAAGTCGCTTCGTGGTTACGTGACAAGACTCTGGAAATTTATAAATTTGGAGCCAAATGGGCCGAACAAAAAGGAATCATAATAGCTGACACCAAATTTGAATTTGGTGTCATAGATGGCTCATTCACTCTAGTTGATGAGATTCTGACTCCTGATTCCTCTCGTTTTTGGCCAATGAATCAATATGAAATTGGAGTTTCCCCTCCGTCTCTGGACAAACAATACGTTAGAGACTATCTGGAAAGTTTGAATTGGGATAAAAAACCACCCGCTCCAAAACTCCCAAGGGAAGTTGTTCTCAATACTTCTGATAAATATTTGGCGATTTATAAAATTCTGACAGGTTCTAATCTCGAATAAATGCCCTATGGAGCATTTTTATGTTTGTAGGTTTTTATAATTAGGCTTTAAAAATGGTTGTCACAACAAAAGATCATCGTCCGGTGGTTTCTGGAGGACACATGTACAAAAGCACTAAATTTATATTTGTCACTGGTGGAGTATTGTCTTCGCTCGGTAAAGGGCTATCGGCCGCCAGCATCGGCGCACTGATGGAATGCCGGGGCCTAACAGTCACTCTCCTCAAAATGGATCCGTATATCAATGTTGATCCAGGCACTATGAACCCTTTCCAGCATGGAGAGGTTTTTGTTACCGATGACGGTGCTGAGACTGACCTTGACCTTGGTCATTATGAACGTTTCACCCATGCCATATTGCGCCAAAAGAATAATTTCACAACGGGTCAAATTTACGATGCGGTCATACAAAAGGAAAGGCGAGGAGAATACCTAGGCGAAACGGTTCAGGTGATTCCTCATATCACAGACGAAATTAAAGATAAAATTAGGGGCTTGGGGAATGGAGTCGATGTCGCAATTGTAGAAGTTGGCGGCACTGTTGGAGACATTGAAAGCCTACCTTTCCTGGAAGCCATTAGGCAGTTGAGGGTTGATTTAGGACCTCAAAACGTTTTGTATGTTCACCTCACACTTCTTCCTTTTGTTAAAGCCTCCGGGGAAGTGAAAACAAAACCAACTCAACACAGTGTCAAGGCATTGAGAGAAGTAGGCATTCAACCAGACATTTTGATTTGTAGAACCGAAAAGAAGATTACCAGGGATATAAAAGAAAAAATAGCTCTGTTTTGTAACGTAAGACCTGAAGAGGTTATCGCGGCTGAAGATGTGAATTGCATCTATGAAGTGCTGCTAAATTTCCACTACGAGGGCCTTGATCAAAAGGTCGTGGAACTTCTCAATATTTGGACTCGAGCCCCCAGGCTGGATGAATGGAAATCATTCATACAGGCCGTCAAATTATTGTCAATCTCTGTCACTATTGGAATAGTCGGAAAGTATGTAAACCTTCATGAATCCTATAAAAGCCTCAACGAGGCTTTGTTTGCTGCCGGAGTCATAAATAGGGCCAAGGTTAATTTGAAATTTATCGATTCGGAACTTCTGACCAGTGAAACAATGGATTCGGAATTTGCAGACGTAGATGGAATATTGGTTCCAGGAGGTTTTGGTTCCAGAGGAATCGAAGGAAAAATTAAAGCCGTCAGGTTTGCCAGAGAAAATAAGATACCTTTTTTTGGAATTTGTCTCGGGATGCAAATGGCGGTGGTGGAATTCGCCAGAAACGTTTGTGAACTCGAAGGCGCCAATTCAACCGAGTTCAACTCTGACACATCCTACCCAGTCATTCACTTAATGGACGAACAACGTTCGATCACCGACAAAGGCGGTACGATGCGTTTGGGAGCTTATGAATGCCTTATCCCAGAGAACTCGGAATGTCACAAAATTTATGGAACAACCAAAATTAGTGAGCGTCATAGACATCGATACGAGTTTAATCCTGAATTTAGAGAAAGACTCGAAGAAAAAGGACTTAGGGCCGGGGGGATTTCGCCTGACGGGAAACTCATAGAGATAGTCGAATATGTTGATCATCCCTGGTTTATAGGATGCCAATTTCATCCGGAGTTTAAATCAAAACCAATGGATTCCCATCCATTGTTCGCCTCCTACATCAAAGCCTCTCTCGATTACAAAAATCGGAAAGAACAACAAAATGAGCTTGAAAAGAAGATTACCAATGGATGTGAATAGATTACCCCTGTAAGAAAATGCAGATGTCAGGTTATTGAGTAAACCTTTTAAGGACTTACACGTTTCTTTTCAGGCAGGAAAATTGTAGTTCTTGTGGAGTTTTGGAACCATGTCTGTTGCAAAACGTAAGGAAATACCAGTAGGCAAATACGACCTGTCCAAGCCGGAAGCCCTCTTCTTTATCGTGGGACCCTGTGTAATTGAAACTCGGGAATTGACACTTGAAGTGGCAAGTGAAATCGCCAGAATCAGTCGTGCGCATCAGATTCCCATACTGTTCAAATCATCTTTTGACAAGGCCAATCGCACATCCATCGATTCTTTCAGGGGGCCGGGGATCAAAAATGGGCTGGATATTTTGTCGGATGTTAAATCGTCAACGGGTCTGCCCTTGGTATCGGACATCCATTCGGCAGAACAGGCTCAGCAGGCGGGGGCCACGTTGGATGTTATTCAAATTCCCGCGTTCCTTAGCCGCCAGACTGATCTGTTGATAGCCGCGGGCCTCACAGGGCGAGCCGTAAACATAAAGAAGGGTCAATTTCAGGCCCCGCAGGACATGCGACATGCCGTTGCAAAGATTTTGTCAACTGGAAACTCAAAGATCTTACTGACTGAACGAGGCGTCAGCTTTGGGTATAATGATTTGGTGGCGGACATGCGATCGATCAATAGAATGAAATCATTCGGCTTTCCCGTCATATTTGACGCAACTCATTCAGCGCAATTTCCGGGCGCAGGGTCTGGAACATCTGGTGGAGACAGATCTCTCGTGCCTGTATTGGCTCGCGCAGCCGTGGGCGCGGGCGCAAATGGTATATTCATTGAGACCCATCCAGCGCCGGACAGGGCATTGTGTGACGGACCTAATTCATTGGCTCTGAAGGATTTGGAACCCCTTTTATTGAATCTCATTCAAATTCACCAATTGATCCCGATAGGCGAACCTCAAAAGATAGACGAGTTTAGCGTTGAATCTGGAAGTCTTGCGATCCAGCCTGACGGACTACTGGCTCGTCTCAAAAAAATAAAATTGATAATTTTTGATGTTGATGGCGTGTTGACGGATGGAAAAATTGTTTTTTGTGGAAATGAACTCGAGATTAAATCTTTTCATGTCAGGGACGGGCATGGAATCAAACTCGCAATCAGGAGTGGATTAGATGTGGCCCTTGTTACAGGTAGGACATCTGTCGTGGTCGGTCGAAGAGCAACTGATCTCGGTATAGACAAGGTCTTCCAGGGAATATGGGACAAAAAGCCGATAATGGAAAAACTCACACGGGAATGTGGTCTGAGCAATGAGGAAATAGCCGTTGTTGGAGATGATGTTGTTGACATACCAATTCTTCGTTTGGCCGGACTGGCTGTAACAACTCCTGAAGCTCCAATAGAAGTCAGAAGGGAGGCTCATTACGTGACATCTCTTCCCGGGGGCTCCGGAGCGGCCCGGGAAGTAGTCGAAATGATCATGAAAGCTCAGGATAAGTGGGCGCAGGTGATGAAGCGATATTACCAATAACGAACATCTGGTTGAATTATGTATAATTTGATATAATGTGATATGGAACATAGCGCGTCTGAATTTATTAGGATCGCAAGGGCTGCGTTATTTTTGGTAGCCGTGTGAAATGCTTCAGGGCACGCTTGGTGCAGGTAGAGAGGTTGTCTTTTGCATTAATCTTCTGAAGGCCTCTCCCGGTGATTATACGATTGGTTGGTTCAGGTATGTTGTATGGACCACAAACATATTGAAAGACATTATCGATTAAAAAATCTGAAGCGGGCTTCTCAAATAGTCGTATTAGGAGCTTTGATACTTCTCGTTTCTGGTTTGGCCGCGTCTCGATTCGTCCGACAACATCAAGACGATTTCCAGACTTCTGAGGTATCTGCAAACGGAAGTAACATTGAAAATTTTACTTATTCAGCTACGGGAAGCCATCGCTGGGACCTTCAGGCGGCTAACGCTCAAGTATCAGACACTTTGGACAGCGTTAAGTTGACACTGCCGAAAGTGATATATCAAGGGGGATTTGGGGGCACGATATATCTCGCAGCTCAATCCGGCAATCTAGACAAGAAAACAGGATTTGTATCCGCCAAAGGAACAGTAAAGATCAGTTACAAGGATTTTGAGTTCATTTCCAGAGACGTTGATTATTCAGATGGTTCATTGGAAGCTGCGACGACGGCTCCCGTTTCGCTCACTGGGGATGACCTCAAGCTTACGGGGAAAGGATTGAAGCTGTCGGTCGAAAAGGAAGAGGTGCTTATCGAACAAGAGGTCAAGGCAAGCTTATTCAATGTAAAATTGATTGAGCCCGGTCGAAAACTTCCGATGTGATTTAGAGGGCCTTAGAATGTTTCGCTTCTTTTCGATAGTATTTCTACTTTGCTGTTTCTTCGTACAAATAGACAATGGTTTCTGTCAGAATGACCACCCCACTTTTAGCTCTTCCGACCAGCCGATTAATATTACTTCAAAACGTTTCTCAGCAAAGAATTTCTCAGGTGGAAAAGAAGTAACCTTCGAAGGATCTGTGAGAGTGCAGCAGGGTGATCTTGTTCTCACCTGCGATAGACTTATCATAATGTATGATGAGAAAATGCAGGGCACAGAACAAAATGGATCCAACAAAAAAACAGTGAACAAAGAACTCCAAACAGCTAGCGGCATAAAATCAATAACCGCTTCCGGTAATGTGAAGATGACACAGAATGATCGGATGGCCGTCGCCGGAAAGGCGGTTTTTGACAATACCAAGAGGACCATAACATTGACGGAAGGACCTCCCCGACTATGGCAAGGTCCGGATGTCCTGGCTGCCCAGACTATAGTGATTTATCTTGATGAAAACCGCTCCGAACTTTTAGGGGGTGATGACTCTTTGATAACAGCAATTATAAACCCGGTAAAACCCAAGAAGGACAAGGAAAAATAATCATCACAGAGAGAGAGCTAAGAGCTAGAAATCTCGTAAAAGAATACGGAGGCCGTCGGATAGTCGATAATGTGAGTCTTCATGTTTCATCCGGTCAGGTTGTCGGTTTGCTGGGGCCTAATGGAGCTGGCAAAACAACTACTTTCTACATGATTACAGGCTTGATAAGACCTGATCAAGGAGCGGTTTTTTTAGATGAACAGGACATTTCAGAGTTGCCTGTTTATTTAAGGGCCAGGCTCGGAATTAGTTACCTTCCTCAAGAGACATCAGTTTTCAGAAAACTTTCAGTGGGTCAAAACGTTATGGCCATTTTGGAAACCGTTGAACCAGACAAAAACAGGAGACACGAAAGGTTGGAACAACTGCTTTGTGAACTCGACATATCAGGTCTCAAGAACCAGAGGGCGGAAAGCCTTTCGGGAGGTCAAAAAAGAAGGCTGGAAATAACCCGGGCTCTGGTTACAAATCCCGGTTTTATGCTTCTTGATGAACCTTTTGCTGGTTTGGATCCAATTGTGGTTTTGGAAATTCAGAAAATAATTCTTAAATTGAAGGAGAGTGGCATAGGTATAGTCATAACTGATCATAATACTAGAGAAACTTTCGGGGTATGTGATAAAGTATATCTTTTGGATAAAGGTCGGATCTTGGAAGAAGGCCCCCCTGAAATGATCGCTGCGAGTGAACAAGCCAAGGCGGTATATTTGGGTAAGAAGTTCAGTATGTAGTTCAGTTGAATAATTATGGTTCTCCAAATCAAACAGCAATTGCGTCAGGTCCAGCAACTGGTCATGACGCCGCAGTTACAACAGGCGATAAAACTCCTTCAGTACAACCATCTTGAAATGCTGGAGGCGGTAGAGCAGGAGTTGAAAGAGAACCCGGCGCTAGAGTTATCCACCTATGATGAGCCGTTCACAGATCAAGAATCCCCGACAAGAGATGACTTAAAGTCACTTGAAGATTCCACAACCGAATCCAGCAACCCTGCTGCCGAAGCATTGGCATCCGATTGGGACAATTACCTGGAAAACTTTGGTGGAGATTACTCACCACCTTCTCGTGATTATTCCGACCGCCCGTCTTTTGAAAATCTTGTTTCGTACAAGAATAATCTTTTTCGATACTTGGTTGAGCAGCTTAGGTTAAGTCGGATTGACGGCGAGGACAGACGGATTGCGTTGGAGATCATCGGTAATCTCAATGACGATGGTTATTTAGACATTTCATTGCAGGATTTGGCTGTAAATCTGGATTTTCCGATTGGAAGGATTGAAGGGGTTCTACAAAAAGTTCAGGATTTCGAACCTGTTGGAATAGGCGCTCGGGATTTGCGCGAATGTCTGGTGATTCAGGCTAGAGCGCTTGAACAGCCCAATGAAGTGGTCATCCGAATCCTGGAGGAAGCCTTTGATATTCTTAAATCAGGGAAGATTGAACATTTGGCTCGCAGGATCAAGGCATCAATTAATGATACACAATCAGCGGTTCATTTGATTTCGAAGTTGAATACAAAACCTGGAAGAATTCTGGGAGCTTCTGATACTGTTTATGTGGCGCCGGATATTTTTATTTTCAAGGCTGGAAATGATTATTCCATCATATTAAATGATGATGGTTTGCCTCTCCTGAAGATCAATTCTATTTTTCAGAAGGCTTTGCACAATGGTTCTTCATCGTCTTCAACCAAGGATTACCTTCAGGAAAAGGTGCGCAACGCTATTTGGTTGATAAAAAGCATTCACCAGAGGCAGAGGACCATTTACAAAACTACCCAATCCATATTGAAGTTTCAGAGAGAATTTTTTGACAAGGGCATTGATTATTTGAGGCCTTTGGTCCTTAAAGATGTTGCCGATGACATAGAAATGCACGAATCTACAGTAAGCAGGGTGACTTCAAACAAGTATGTTCATACTCCGCGAGGTATCTTTGAACTAAAGTTTTTTTTTAATTCAGGGATAAAACACGGAGCGGATGAAATCGCTTCCGAATCAGTAAAGAATCACATTTTAAGGATTTTGAGGTCTGAAGATCTCAAAAAACCGGTTAGTGACAAGCAAATAGTGGAGGAATTGGCCAAAAGCGACATCACCATAGCCCGGCGAACAGTGGCAAAGTACAGGGAGATGCTCGGGATTCCTCCGTCAAGCAAGAGAAAAAAGAAGTTTTGATAAACAGATCCACAGCCTCGGATCTGCTTAAGGAGGTAATAGCATGCAAGTAGCGGTAACTTTCAGACACATGGAGCCTTCTGAGGCCCTCAAGACCTACGTTCAGGAAAGAACGGCGAAATTGACCAAGTACATTGACAAACCATTGGAAAGTCAGGTTACTCTATCTGTTCAAAAGTTCCGTCAAATGGCTGATGTTGTAATCAGTGTGGATGGTCTTCGAATAACCGGGCAAGAAACCCACGAGGATATGTACGCCGCCATTGATCTAGTGATGGACAAGATAGAAAGACAGGTCAAAAAGTATAGAGGTAAAATCAGGCGACATAAACCATCACAGGGTAAGGAACTTAGATGGCGAAGAGACACCTACGAGTCTGAAAGTTTCGAAGACGACAAAGAACCTGTCATTGTGAAGACTGAAAACTATTTCATCAAACCAATGTCGGTTGACGAAGCAGCCATGCAGATGGACCTGTCTCACCAGGATTTTCTGGTTTTCAACAATGCTTCAACCCAGACAATTAATGTAGTATATAGAAGGAAAGATGGAAATTATGGATTGATAGTTCCTCAAAGCGCTTGAGCCAATTTTTTTGTTTTCCAAACAACAAATTTGGTCCGGGCAAAATACTTTGAGCGTTTTGTTGGATCAATCTTATAAAAGCTGACTAATAAAAAAGGGTGTAGGTAGCCTACACCCTTTTGATTGAATGTAATTCCTGTAAGGTATGAAAGAGTTTGCAAATGAGGATATTAGATTTCCTCGGCAGTAGCGCCATAATAGGATCGATGAAAGCAACTTCCAAGGAAGAAGCGTTGGCTGAACTTGTGGGTCCGATTCTGGAAGCGAACCCTGATTTAGACAAAAAACAATTGCTTCAGACAATATTAGAAAGAGAAAAGCTTGGAAGCACTGGACTTGGAGGCGGCGTAGCCATACCGCACGGTAAATTCGATGGTCTTGACAAATTGGCGGCAAGTTTTGGTCGAAGTCAAAAGGGAATCGATTTTTCATCTATGGACAATAAACCCGCCCACCTTTTTTTCATGTTGATTGCTCCAAAGAATTGCGCTGGTGATCATCTCAAGGCATTAGCTCGAATATCCCGGCTCTTCAAAGACCCTATTCTCACCAACAGCCTGAAACAGGCTGAAAATTCGGCTCAAATCTATGGACTTCTCGAAGAAAGTGATCTTAAATTCCCATAAGTGTCGCAAATATCTTTAAAGAAGCTCCTTTGCAGTTTTTAAGGTTCAAAGGCCTCAGGAATCAGTTCTATAGGCGCAGAGATCACCGCACATGGTGCATGTTTCATGGTCTTCCGAACATGTTCGTGCTCTGATCTCTCTTGCAAGTTCCGGCGAAAGGGCCAATCTCAATTGCTCAGGCCAATTACGATCTTTTCTGGCCCTACTCATCTCTTCATCCCATTTCCAGGCCTCTTCGACGCCCCGTGCTAAGTCTGCGGCGTGTCCAGCTATTCTGGACGCCAATACGCCTATTCGGACATCCTCCACATTGGGTAGGCCCAAATGCTCTGATGGAGTTACATAGCAAAGGAAATGAGCTCCATGAAACGCTGCTATAGCCCCCCCAATCGCTGATGTGATGTGATCCATACCCGGGGCAATATCGGTTACCAGAGGTCCAAGAACATAAAATGGCGCATTATCGCATAGTTGCTTTTGCAGCATCATTTGAGAAGCTATTTGATTTAATGGGACATGCCCTGGGCCTTCAATAATCGCCTGCACCCCTCTTTGCCTGGCTCGCCGATTTAATTCCCCCAAAGCTATAAGTTCCTCAACCTGGGCTGCATCCATCGAATCTGCTATCGCTCCAGGTCTCAGGCCATCACCTAAGCTCAAAACCATTCCATATTCTTTGCATATATCAAGGACTTCATCGAATCTTTCATATAGAGGATTTTCCTTATTATTCGATCTGATCCATCTTGCAATAAAACTGCCGCCTCGACTAACTATGCCGCAAACTCGCGGTTTTCTTTTCAGGTGTTCTATTGCGCTGACGGTAACCCCACAGTGAACAGTGACAAAACTGACGCCATCTTCCCCATGCAATCTGATAGCATCGAGCATCTCATCGCCAGTCATCTTTTCCGAGGCCCCTCGGGTGCGAACAGATCTCACTATTGCTTCGTAAATGGGAACTGACCCCACGGGAATGGCGGATTCGTTCACAATCTTTTTTCTGATGGACCTGAGATCACCGCCGGTGGAAAGGTCCATCACGGCGTCAGATCCGGCCTTTACAGCCGCATCAAGCTTAAGAATTTCAAGGTCTTCGTCCACTAAATCGGGCGAAGTCCCTATATTCGCGTTGACTTTTACCTTGAGACCCTCTCCTACAGCCACCGCCCTGCCTGAAGGAGGAGCCTTGAATATCACAGCCCTGCCTGAATCTATAAGCTTTCCAAGTGTATCAACTGTAACTCGTTCTTCTGAAGCGATTTGTTCGACCAATTTGTTCAAGTCGGTTTACTCCAATCTCTTAGGTTCAAGGTAGTATATTTGCCAAGCAGATAATTGTCCACTGCGTTTCGGGAAACCAGCCTCCACAATGACCGGATTTTTCCCGCCGGCGAATTATTGGTTGATCCATAAACCTTCCCTTAATTTCCAAAAAAGTCTTCTCATTTCGACTCTACATAAATTCCGATTTGAGCCGCTTCGTTAAAAGGCGTCACCGCATGAATCGAGTGCGCTCCAATAGAAGGCGTCCAATAGAATTCATAGGGCGGCGGCGTCCTGGTTACCTCTTTTCCATCCATCAGCCAGATAATTTCATTTACCACTTCCTGTGGTTGAGCTCTAAAGACTATGGTTGAAGGAAACAAATTCGAACATACGAAACGGTCACCGTCATGAGGAGTGACTATTTCTACACCCCTTCTTTTTATTTTATTCCGCGTGGGCGCTTGAGCTTCGCCCAATCCTACGGCCTTATCAAGCCTGAACCTGCCCGATCCCTGTTCTTTCTCTCTATTGTGGATCCATTTTGCGTATGCCGGCCCCAGATAAATATGTTCCTGATCCCCTGATTTGACAGCCTGTTCATGAATCTGACGTTCTTTACTGTCTTCAAAACTAGTCGAAATTTTTTCGCTGAATTTGTCAGACGCAATGAATTCGTTTCCGGAATAGAGCGACGACATGACTTCATTCAGGATCGGCCCACATGAAGACGATCCAAAGGCGTCTCTCGTCGGTGAGCCATCAAAATTTCCCGCCCAAACACCGACAACATGTTTTGCGGTATAACCAACGGCCCATGAATCTCTAAACTTACTACTCGTTCCTGTCTTTATGGCGACAGGGAAATTAAAATCAAAATATACGGGATTTCCAAAGGTGAGTATCCTGGCAAGAGGGTCTTGCAGAATATCAGTAATCTCAGAAGCGACTTCTTCTGAAAAAATTCTCTTGATATTGCCCTGCTCCGTAGGTCTTAGTCTCAAAGGCTCAAACTTTCCTCCAGCGCTCAAACACGAGTACGCCTGAACCAAATCACAAAGCCTGATCTCTATCGCCCCAATCGACAGCCCCAGACCATACTTCTCAGCCTGACCATTTTTTTCTGAAATTAATCCTAGACGCTTCAGGACAGAATAGAAATCGCCAACCTCAATGAGTTCCATTATCTTTATGGCCGGGATGTTCAACGAGCTTCCCAAGGCGGATCTCAAATTCACGGGGCCGTACGAAATTCTGTTTGCGTTAAACGGCATGTAATCGCCGTTAACCGTTTTGTAACTTTTGAAAGTGTCAGCGATCTCCGAAGAATCTGAAAATCCCTTCGATAAAGCTAGAGCGTAAAGAAAGGGTTTGAGTGTCGAGCCTGCGGATCTAAAACAAGTGGCGCCGTTGTTGTAACCGAGAGCGTCGTCTCCATAGTTCAAAGACCCCACCATGCTGAGAACTTCCCGGTTCTCGGTTGCGACTACCATCACCGCCGCCTGGCTTACGCCCAGACGGCGCAATCTATTTTTGTGCGACTGAAGTGTTTTTTCTATGGAGCGTTGGAGGTTTAAATCAAGGGTTGTACGAATTTCAGCCATCCCTCCTGAATCTCTGTTCAAAATATGGCCAACAAAATGTGGCGCTTCGTTCGGAAATATTCTCGGACGGAAGGCTAACGGCCCCAGTGAATCAGGCCTGTTGACGCACTCATGCGGAAGCGTCCCCTCATGAACCATTTTCTTAACAAGAGTATCCGCATTCCTTAATAATTCACTTTGTCCCTTCGGTCGAGTTGGATCCAAACGGCTCGGAGCTCGCGGAATCACCGCTAAACAGGCGGCTTCATAAAATCCAATTGATTGGAGATCTTTAGAAAAATAGATTAACGACGCTACGCCTGCCCCACGAAGCTGCCCCCCCATGGGGACCATGTTGAGATAAAGCTCCATGATCTCGTTCTTGGATAGTTGGATCTCAAGTTTTACGCTCTCCAACAATTCGATCAATTTTGAATAGTAGTTTCTCTGGCGGGGATTAAGTAATCTTACCACCTGTTGTGATATTGTTGAGGCTCCAGAGACTTTCCTTTGATGTTTCAGGTTGGTGTAGGCTGCCCGAATTATCGCTGGAGGGTCAAAACCCGGATGATAAAGGAATCTTCGGTCTTCGGCGCAGATTGCCGCTTGAATTAAGGTATTAGGTATTTCCTCCAGCTTCCTCCAAACATTTACATGTCCATTTTTGTCTGGAATAAACTTCAGGATCTGCCCGTTTCGGTCGGTTACAAATCTTGCCGGTTTGTTTTTCTCGCAATCAAAGGCTTTTCTAAAATCAGGAGCGTAGCAAGCCAATAAAATAATCAGATTTAGACCAAAAACTAATACTATTGTTGCGCATAACGAAAGAAGTAATCTCTTGGAGAGATAGTCAGGCATGACATTCCTTGTTTAAGGTTCCTTTATTCGTTTTTTAATTGATGAAATTAACGCTCCAGGTTCCCCTGCGCACGTTATTTTTCTTATGGGGAGTCCATCCGGATCAATCCCCAGTTTTTTTGACCGCTGCATCAGCCATTCCAGGCACATAGGTCGGTGTGGCCATCATGGCGGTGGCTCCGATATCAGCGTTAACTTACTTCATGAATGTGTTTGGGGCCCAAAGTGAAATCTCCGGGAACAGCAATAATATAAGGAGGCATATTACCATACCGACAAGATAGGGGTACACACCCTTGTAAATAGTGCCTACTGGTTCTTTTGTGACACCGGAGACAACAAACGCGTTGATTGCGACAGGGGGCAAGATAATTCCGATCATGGTTATGACACAAACTATTACTCCGAACCATATTGGGTCATATCCCATCTTGATGACTACCGGCAGGAATATGGGGGTGGCTAGAATCAGGAAAGCAAGATCTTCAATGAATGATCCGCCAATGAGGTACACGGCGACAATAATCAACATGATTATATTGCGATCAAGCTGCAGACCTTCCATCCACTGCGCTACCAAAAAGGGAGTTCTTGTGACAGCGAAAAAATGACCAAGAATCGTGGCGCCTGCAATTAACACCAAAACCATGCAGGCTATTCGCAATGTTTCTTTTATGGCTTTGATGAATTTCTTCAAATTCATATCTTTTTTCGCAAAGGTAAGCAAAAGAACCGCCGTTGTTCCTATACTTCCAGCCTCGGTGGGCGTAAAAAAACCATACATGAGCCCTCCCACAACAACGATGAAGATTAACCCCACCAACAAGACAGGAGGGAGGGAAGCGAACCTCTGATCCCATGTGGATCTATCTCCTCGGGGACCCAACGACGGGTTGATGATATTCCATCCTATGACGGTGGCCGCAAATGAAAAAGCGATCATAAGTCCGGGGATTATCCCGGCCAGGAATAGCTTGCCAATGGAGGTTTCCGTTAGAATTCCATAGATTATGAGCACAACGCTTGGTGGAATCAATATTCCCAACGTGCCGACAGTTGCTACAGTACCACACGATAATCTTCTATCATATCCGTACCTATCCATTTCAGGAACGGCAATCGTGGCGAACGTAGCCGCCGTAGCCGGAGAAGAGCCACATATCGCTTTAAACATTGTGGCGGCCACGACTGTTCCAATGGCCAGTCCTCCAGGTATGTGACCCAGAAACTTGTAGGCGGAATCATAAAGACTTCTGGCTACTCCCCCGCTCGCGCCGACCTGTCCCATCAACACAAACATTGGTATTACCGTGAAGCCATAAGACGAAAAAACGCTGAAAATATCCTTTGCGACTAGACTGAATGCGGCGTCGATATTTATTATGGCCGCAAATCCTATGAAACCGGCCAAGGCCATTGCAAAGCCGATTTCCAATCCGATAAAGAAAAGCCCAAACAACAGCAGGATTACCAGTAAACTGATTGCCGCGACACTCATAGCACCGGTTCCTTCGTCTCCAGGATGTCATTAAACAGCGTAAGACACTCTATTAAGCAACAAACAGACAGGCCCCACGCCACTGGATACAAGGGTAGTTGCAAGGTAGGGGTGACTTCCCCGTTGATTCTAAAATCGGTTCCCATTGACCAGAGATTCACCGCAATTGTCAGAAATAGCGAAATACCTATCAGACGCACAATGATCCTCAGTAAACGTCTCAATCCCCCTGAAAGCACGCTCGGCAAGAAATCCATTATTACGTGACCGTTGGATCGAGAAGTCTCCGGAATTGCGAAGCCCACCACTATAGCGCCAAGTAAGCCGACGAGTTCATATGTGCCTACAATTGGACGCTGAAATGATCTCAAAATTACATCACTCACCGTTAGAACCATGCTTGCGGCCAGCGCTACACCTGCAAGCGCAAACATTGATTTTGACAACGCGCGACTCAAAGCTGAGATTAAGTTCAAAGCGCCACTCCAAAGAAGTAACGGTACAACTCCCCTGATGGAACTGCAGCCGTTATCATGTTTTAGTGTATCAGGGATTTTTACTTAACCATTCAATGCTGAACTGAAGAGCCTCTCCGCCCGGCAATCCTTTTTCTTTCATGTTAGCCACATATTCCTCAAGAACCGGCTTCACCATTTTCGCCCAACGTTCATTTTCTTCCTTCGAAAGTGGAATCACCTGATTACCCTGCTGAAGGGTGAACTCCTCACCAGCCTTGTCCATTTCATCAGTCGCAGTACCGGTCTTGTCGATCCATTCTTCACTGATCTTTTCGATTGTTTTCTGTACGTCCTTGGGTAAAGCGTCCCATTTCTTCTTGTTCATGGCGACAAAAAAACCAGTAGTGTAAGCTGAATCAAAGTTCTGAGTTGTGGATTTAATGACTTCTGCGTATTTCCAGCCTTTAAGTGTTTCAATGGGCGACACGAGACCATCCACCACACCCTTCTGCAGGGCATCATAGGCGTCATTCTGGGGCATCGCCACCGGGGTAGCTCCCAGAGCGCTCACAACTTTTGCGCTTGTTCCGGTAGTTCTAATCTTCATTCCCTTGAGATCTTCCATAACCTTCACAGGCTTTTTTGTATGAAAAATGCCCGGGCCATGTCCATAAAGATACAAAATTTTCACATCAGAGAATTCTTTGGGGTTGAATTTCTGATAAAAAGCGTTTGTCAACCTCGTAGCCTGGATACCACTTTTGTATCCTAAAGGTAAATCGATGACTTCAGACAGGGGAAACCGACCTTTTGTGTAGCTTAGGCAAGACATTCCAATGTCGGCTATGCCCTTGACTACTCCGTCATAAGTCTGATCCGCAGGCGTTAAGGTAGCCCCGGGAAACATGTTTATCTTCACAGCCCCGTTAGTTCTCTTCTCTACCTCCTTCGCCCACTCAGTAGCTAGCAAAGTGTGTCCATGTGTCGCAGGAAAAAAGATTGAATAATTTAGTTCTGTTGTTTTAGCGCAGACTTCGGCTACACCGGACTGGAGTGAAAAACAAAGAATTAAAACCAGCATCAATACACAAAATAGTTTGATTTTTACGCACATTTTATTCTCCTGTATTTTTGTGGTTCACGAATCACTTTCCAAATTATACTCAACTAATTCTTCCAGTCTCTATTATGCACCATTCTAATATATCATTGGAACAAAAAACCGCCATATAGTTATATACGGCGGTCCTGCGTAGTTAAAAAAAACAGGCTATACAAAGGCTAAACTAGGTCTTCAAACTTCATCTTGTCAGGATCAATAGCCCTAGCGATTCCGTCTGAAACATTTTCATAGGAACGTTGCGCATTGGAAACAATATTCTCATCGGCTGTTTCCAAATCCCTAAAGGAAAAGCCTTCTGGATCTATGATTCCAAGAGTTCCCCGATCCACATCTGATTCTAAACTGCGCGCGATCTTCGGATAGGCCGTTTCGTCGAGTAAACTCAGGTTCTCAAACGAAACATCGCTGGGATCAATCAAGCCCGAGCTGCTGACCTGCATCTGTTCGGGATTCATAACCGTATTCGGTTCAGATTGTACATTCAGGGACGCAATCTGCTCTCCAATTGATCCCTCATTCCCGACAACAGAAGCATATGTTACTGCGGAATCCTCTCCAACGTATCCTGACGATTTTGTGACATCCGCGAGCGTTGCTACTTCAGCTTGGCCAACCCTTAGAACCGCTCCTCTATCAACATTAGACCTGAAATTGTCCAATCCAGTAAACCATTCTTCAACACCTCGCTTAGAAGATCCTTCAAAATCAACACCAGTAGCCCAAGGGTCGTCCGTAGCAGATGACCATGTATGAAACGCCTCCCCTCCGATCGGCCTTGGTTTTGACCCATAGTCGAAAGCGGTACCGATGACTGAAGCTTGAAATTCAAGGCCAACCGGCGCAAGTACAAACCCTTGTGAAGGGGCGCTGGTGATCGAGGATGGTTGGATCTCAGATTCCACAGATGTGGATGTTAAAACCTCGGTCCTTAGAATATCCACCTGTGGTTCCGGAGTGTCCGCAATTTCTATAGATATCAAGCCTGCCCCATTCTTGAGTACGCCCCCTTGGGCATCCTCCGCATCTATGGTTATTTTCACCGAACCGTAGAAATTTGGAGCGGGGTTGAATGATATGCCTTTGAGCAAATCATTGATCTGTGAAGGCGTGCCAGATAGCACGATTTCGGATGAATCAGACCCCAGCCCACTGATGACACCAGAGGAGGGATCCTGAACTCTAAGTGTTACCGTAAGGACATCTCCTTCCACATCTTCAAACACGATGGGCTCGATAAAGATTGCTCCGCTGTCTTCGTACCCCTTGAGGCTCTGATTGATTCCAGACATAGCTTCCGGGGCGTCGTTTACTGGCGTTACTGTGATCGAGATGATACCATCCGCTCCCAGATGATCTCCGCCTGTCTCTACCGTGTGAACCGTTATGGAAGCCTGACCATTGTAATTGGCCGTCGGAGCGAAGCTCAGTGACGCCAGTTGGGCGCTCACTTCAG
>CAJBEZ010000037.1 GCA_903952205.1 uncultured Desulfomonile sp.
CATGATATTGTCTTTCTCAGCTTCACTGGCGTCTCCTGTGATAAAGAGTCTTTTTGCAAAAACACTATACCATGGGTCTGTCCGTGAAGCTCATTTATTACAAACTCTTAGCCTCTGAAAAAACACTTTTGCAAGAGACTCGATAAATAACAACTTAATGGACTGAAGTTATCCGATTTAATAATTGTTTCTATTGACAAAACCACAACCAGGGTCTAGTTATCTGAGGATTTTAAAATTAATGTGTTGCTCAGAAAAGGAGAACCAATGAAGAAACTGCTTTTGATAGCCTTAGGTACGGCGATGATAATGGCATCATTAAGTTACGCCGCTGAAGAACCTGCGAAGGCTCCTGCTGCTACCGCAGCCCCTGCGACTCCCGTAGCAGGCTCTGAAGTCATCGCCGTAGGCGTAACAGTTACAGAGTTAACAAACGTGGTCAACGGTTGGAGTGTCAAGAAAAAGGTCTTAGGTAAGCCCGTCTACAATGATAAGAAAGAAAAAGTTGGAAAGGTAGATGATATTATCATCGCTCCCGACAAGGTTGTTAGTTATGCGATAATTGGGGCTGGCGGATTCCTCGGAATTGACAAGCATGACGTAGCTATTCCCATTAAGCAGTTTAAAGAAGTAGATGGCAAGTTTATACTGCCTGGAGCAACAAAAGACGCAATCAAGAAAATGCCGCCCTTCAAATATGAAAAATAGTATTCATCCGACCAATTTTTAGTACTAAAATCTCACAGAAATTTCGATATGAGCCAGACTGTATCACTACGATATGTCTGGCTCCCTCCCATTACAGATTGACAGACTCTTAGCAAATTGACTCAAACGGTTGGATAGCCATTTAACAAAGCATGAGGATATCCGATGAGATTTTCCTACTTATTCTTTGACACTAATGGAGGTCCAATGAACTGTTAGAGAAGTCAATACATTAACCGTCAATAAATCCCGGAGTAATTCAACAATTCCTGAACTGGCTGATTCGGTTCTGGTATTACCTTTCCCATGAGCCGCCTATGCCACTCAATAGGAAATTCTTCGCTAATTTGATTAACCTTACCGCAACTATGACACCAACTGAAGAATATTGTAGGACTTTGACTGGAACGTATGAGAACTCTCTTGACCTCGACAAAAGAACCTCCACAGTGACTACAGGTATGGACTACTGGACCTATAGAGTTGACTACCAATCTCTTAGATTCGTCCAGCAATTCAATTCCATCCAAATATACAGTCAGCATACATCATTCCTGTAAATAGTCTTCTGACGAAAGGTTTTCATAGATTTTATGTTATAAATATAGACCAAACCCCTATGCTATTTTTAAAGGCATTAATTTCTGAAGTCAAATTTAAAAGTAGGGATATTTTCTATTGACCTTATCATCGGTTGTGATTATTACTCTCTGAAAATTAGGGAACAGCCACCGATTGCTGTTTCCTATGGGCATATACCCGGTCACTCTGTGAACTTGAAGATAGCGCGTCCACGTCATATTTCCTATCCCAAATCAACACCACGCGTTTTTATTTAATCTCTTATAGTTTCGATAACCTATACACAATAGCTGAAAAGAAGTATAATGGAACCTATGAAATGGTGGGGTCCGATTTTTTAAATTCTTTTGTAATTAAAAAACGGACGGCGGTGGCCGCAAGCCAGGACCGTCACAGGTGGGCGAGGTTATGGCTGTTATCTGTTCAGAACAGCCGGCAGGAAACAATTCATGGAATATAAACCTGACTGTTAGACACACCATTAGCGCAAAATCGCTTTTTGGTCGAGCGGCCGTCAACGCAACATTGTAGGCTCGTAAACCAAATTGATTTTCTTTCTCGAGAACGGGGCAATTTAATCATTGCTTGTTAAAAAATCATTTTCAAACTCTTGTTAGCCCTATTTGACCCTGAAAAAAATAATATCTGTTATAATGTTGCGGGATTCGGGTAGTGAGCATAGAGTAATTTGAAACAGTTCCATAAGATTTTTCTCATTTCAGATCGTCATAGAGACGGAACCGGAGGACGATGGACATCCGGGGTATGGAAAGAGTAGACAACCAGAAAGACAACTATTTCCATGCAAGGGGGACAATATTGAAAAAGTCCGAAGCAATTGTAAAGGCAAACCCCTCACATCATTCAGGGCGTCCGGAATCCACTGCCATCACTTGTGATAACAAGTCTTCAGTCCAAAGCGCAGGAGATTCCAATAGCTGTGGTTTATCGTGCAGACTTCCGCTGGATTCCATTCTTGATCCGATGTGCCTCGTGAATCATGAGGGTCGTGTCATTGAGTGCAATTCCCCAGCCTGCAGTCTTTTAGGCCTGAAAAGAAACCATCTACTATCCTCTGTTCTGCCGGCTCTGGCTTCAAACGCTATTTCCGACAAATCAAAAAATATATTTGTCGATATCATCGAACATTTAAAAACGTCTCAGAAATTTTTTTATTTCAATGGCCGAAAGTATCAAATCACATATATTCCGGTAGCGACCACCAGCGATAAAATTGATTGTGTTTCCGTAGTTTGTTAGGATATTACCGACAATAGGGAGGACGATAGACTTTTTAGTAACAATTACGATGAACTTGATCCTGCGGTCAAAGGCCTGACTCTTAAACTCGAAGAGGCCAAACGCTTACTGGAGTTGGAGATAGCTGAACGATTACGGGTGGAGAATCAGCTGAAACATGTTAATAGCCTTTACCGGACAGTTGTTGAAACGTCAAAAGACGTAATCTCTACCATGACGCTTGATTTAAAGTACACGTATGTGAGTTCGTCCGTGATAAACGCCCTTGGTTATACGCCGGACGAAATGTTGAAACTCAATGCGCTTGAGATAATGACCCCTGAATCCAGACACAAGATAGTGACGTCTCTCAAGAACTGGCTGGTGAAAGGTGTGTCAGGGGTGGACTCTGCTCAGAATTCACGAACAGAAGAAGCTGAGCAATACAAAAAAGACGGCCAAATCAGGTGGGCGGAAATAACAGGGACCTTTTTAAGGGACGAAAATGGAAAACCGTACGGAATAATGACCACGTCGAGAGACATCACCGACAGGAAACAGCTCGAGAGCGAATTACAAGACTCATTTAGGCTTCTGGAACAGAGAGTGAGGGAGAGGACAGCCGACCTTGAATCAATAAATGAGAAGCTCATGCAGGAGATTAGCCAGCGGAGAGCAACAGAACAAAAACTACTTGATAGTGAAAAGAGATTTGAGGCCATATTTCAGGGAGCGTTAGATTGTGTGGTTCTTAAGGACACAAATCTTAAATACACTCATGTTAACCCAGCAACGCTGGAACTTACCAGGAAACCGTTATCGACATTCATTGGTAAGACATTTGAAGAGGTTTTTGGATCGGATAGAGCTGAAAGCGTGAGAGCGGCGGATCAGAAAACCTTAACTGGAGAAACAATTGAAACAGAGTTTTCAACCAAGATATCCGACAGATTAATCACATTCAGTTCCGTTCGTTTTCCGATCAGGAACCGTGAGGGCAATGTGGTGGGAATATGTGGAATTCTTCGGGATATAACAGAGAGAAAAGCTCAGGCCAAAAAGAAGGTTCAGTTCCCATCCAAATCATCTTCGCCGATTTTTCAGGACACTCTGCGTCAGTTGGCGTTAGTGGCCGGTACAGACAGCACGGTGTTATTCCTCGGCGAAAGTGGTGTTGGCAAAGACTATCTAGCGAAATTCCTGCACGAGAAATCAAGGAGGGTGGGAAGCCCGTTCTTTGCTGTCAATTGCGCCGCATTGCCTCTGAGTCTTGCAGAATCTGAGTTGTTCGGCCACGAACAGGGTTCTTTCACAGGATCCCTATCGAGGAAACGCGGACTGCTTGAATTAGCTGAATCAGGGACCCTTCTGCTTAACGAGATTGGAGACCTTGCTCCCAGCCTTCAGGCAAAGCTGCTAACTTTTATGGACACGCAATCATTTACTCGTGTGGGCGGTGAGAAACACATAAAAATTAATGCCCGTATTTTGGCGGCAACCAACAAAAATCTTGCTGATGAGGTTGAATCCGGTAATTTCAGAACAGATCTTTTCTTTCGATTAAATGTCTTTACAATAGTGGTTCCTCCTCTCAGGGATAGGCTTGAGGACTTACCACTACTATGTAAAGAGTTAATCATGAACCTATCGCAGAAACTTGGATTGTCTCGAATACCTGCCATTGAGTCTAGCGCCGTGAAAATGCTGGAACGATACGACTGGCCGGGAAACGTGAGGGAACTCAGAAACATTCTTGAAAGATCGATTATTATATCTGAACAAGGCGACATCACGGAAGACCATATAATTGTGGTACAATCTGGGTTAAAATCGATTCAGACCGCCGCAGTTCAGGGCTCAAGAGAAAAGATTGAAAAGACATCAATGAGTCATGCGATAAATGATTTGAAAAAATCGTTAATTGAAGCGGCCTTGCTCAAATATAATGGGAATGTAACCAAGGCTGCCGAATCGTTGGGAATGACCAGGGACTCTCTGAAACATCACATAAAAAAAACACATTAAACACGAAGAACTAAGATATGCGGGATCATATCATCCGTTTGTTCGATTTACGGACATAGTTTCACTTTTAAATCGGGTCTTGATCTGATTGTCAGTCTCGTCAAGGATTTGATGTCTTGACAAAGAGAATGAAGAAACGAACCTGTAAAAATCGACCGAATCTTTTGATCAAACCAACTTAAGGGGCGGCAAGAAATTGGACTCAAAACACAATGATTCATCATTTCATAATTTACTTTCAGGAGAAGACTCTGTTGATCCGGTATTCTGTGATCTTGTCAGAGTTCTAGACTTTGTGGTCATGGAACCCAACGATGGCACGCAATTCAGGATTCTAGGGCAAATCCCGCACTGGTTCGCTGGAATTGTTGAGAAAAGCGCTGATTCTGGTCCGTTTATAATTTTAGAAGAACTTTACCATTTTGCAGAAGGTTTCATCCCCCTGGCGGAATCATTGTGGGCCGAAAAACAGGACGGAACCTTGAAATCAGGACCATGGACTGAAACTGATTCCGTGGGGAATGAGCGCCACCTGGAGTTATGCGCTATCAGTCTTAACGGAAGAAAGATACTCCTTCTACAGCTTCTTGGAGAGGCCTATCAAGAAAAAAGAAATATTTTACAAAGTTGCAGAGAACAGGGACTAGATTATGAAATTCTCTTCAAGACTCAACAGGCTCTTAATAAAGCTCATGACCTGCTCAAGACGCAGGCGGATCAATTGAAGGAACTCGCCCTGGTGGATGAATTGACAGGACTTAATAACCGCCGCGGATTCATGACCTTGGCGGAACAGCAAATCAAGATAGCGAATAGAAATAAATCGCCCCTCACGTTAGTCTATTTTGATCTGGACAACTTCAAGACCATTAATGACACTCTCGGTCACGCAGAGGGAGACAGGGTCCTTGTCCTTGCGGCCGATCTTTTAAGAGACACATTTCGACAGTCCGATATTCTTGGACGGATGGGAGGTGATGAGTTTGTAGCTCTTATAACTGACGAGGATAATCCTGGTCAAGAATCTGTGAGCGAGCGGCTTGAAGAAAATCTGAACAAGTTTAATTCTCAGTCTGAATTGAATTATGAGCTTTCAACAAGTATTGGGATCGCTGTTCGCAGACCGGAAGCCCCATGTTCACTAAACGAACTCCTGGCTCAATCGGACACGGCCATGTTTGAAGACAAAACCAGAAAGAAACTCAAACGTCGTTAATCCAGCCGCGCTGTAAAACAGTCCTTTCCTTTCTAAGAGTAGGTCTGGTTATTTTGACCACTCAAAAAAGGTTGGTTTGAATTCAGTAGAACGTCCTGCTACTATCTTTTAAGCGCCGGATAGGAAACTTGCGTTTAGAAAGTGTGACTAACCTAGTAATAGATGTTCCCGGAGACACCAACCTTGAAAAAAATCGGAGTCGGACTGGTCGTTATTTTTGCAATCGCGTCTGTTTACCTGATTTTCTTGCATTCGTCTGACAACAAACCTCAATCAACTTATGTGACCGTACCAGTTGAAGAGGGGACGTTAAGGGCGGAGATAAATTCAACCGGAACTATAAAACCAAGGGTGGAAGTTCAGGTGGGAAGCCAGGTGTCCGGTACCATCAAGCAATTGTACGCTGATTTTGAATCAGTGGTCAAAGCCGGAGAATTGATAGCGCTTATCGACCCGGACACATATTCGGCCAAAGTCAACCAGGCCAAGGCCAATCTTCAATCAGCCGACGCGAGGCTTCTAAAGTCGGAAGTTGCGGTAATTGATCAGGTCAGGACCCTTAACCGGAAAATTGAACTCATGAAATCCAGTGCGATCAGCCAGCAGGATTATGACACAGCGGAAACGAATCTTGACGCCGCAAAGGCGCAGGTCGAGGTAGATAAGGCTTCAGTGGCTCAAATGAAGGCCAACCTTCAAGAAGCGGAACTCCAGTTGAAATACACGAAGATAATTGCGCCTGTGAATGGAGTCGTGTCAGCAAGAAACATGGATGTAGGACAAACCGTCACAGCAAGCTTTCAGACCCCTGTGTTGTTCAGAATAGCCGAGGATCTTACCAGAATGCAAGTGTACACAAGCGTGGATGAGGCCGACATAGGTCGGATTCGGAAAGGACAATCGGCTACATTTACGGTTCCAGCGTTTCCCGATGATTATTTCAACGCTTCGGTTACACAGATTAGAAACGATCCGCAAATTCAGCAGAACGTAGTCACTTACAATGTCATTCTGGATGTTGATAACGACGATCTGAAGCTTAGACCCGGCATGACCACCACTGTCCAAATCTTGATCAGTGAAATTCATAATGCCGTCACTGTCCCGGAACAGGCTTTTCACTTTGCGCCGAAGGACAGGACAAAAGTCACGACCGAACTGGCGCCTCTGAAAACAGGTCAACGTCGTTTATGGAAACTTGAACGAGGGGATCAAATAATTCCTGTCAATGTAGGAATTGGAGTTGTTGGAACAGAACGCACTCAGATCATTTCCGACCAACTCAAACCGGGCGATAAAGTCGTGGTCGAAGAAGTATCTATAAAAAAGGATGCTCAGCGATCTTCAGCCCTCAAGTTCAGATTTTGAAAAAAATTGTCGGGTTATTCCATGATCAACTTTGTTGATGGGGTAAAAATAGCGGTTGGAGCGTTGAAGGTGAACGTAATGCGTTCACTGCTGACAATGCTAGGTATAGTAATTGGTGTCGGAGCGGTCATTGTAATGGTTGCGGTGGGCGCAGGAGCTAGGGAAATGATTGGAGATCAAATCCGCTCCATAGGCAGCAACCTGATACTCGTCATCCCCGGCGCCACCATTTCAAGTGGGGTTCGTTTGGGGTCAGGATCTGTTCACACTCTTAAAGCGTCCGACGCCGACGCCATAGCCAAAGAATGCCCAGCAGTGAAGATCACCGCTCCAAACTGGGGAGAAGTAACACAGGTGGTTCATGGGAACAAGAACTGGAAGACCCGAGTTAGCGGGACCAATGAAAACAGCTTTTTGATTAGGGATTGGCCTATACGCTACGGAAGAATGTTTACCCGGGAGGAAGAAAAAAGAGCCGCTAAGGTCGCGATAGTGGGTCAGACAGTTGTTGAAAATATCTTTGGAGACACTTATCCGCTGGGAAAGGTTATAAGGATTAAAAGTGTTCCGTTTACCATAATTGGTGTGTTGGAACGAAAAGGCCAGTCACCGAGAGGCGACGATCAGGACGACGCTGTTTTTGTTCCTCTTAGAACGTCTCAATACAGGCTTTTTGGAACACCTTTCGCTGATGAAGTTCAAGCGATTATTGTGCAGGCTAAAGATATTTCACTGATACACGAAGCTCAGAAACAAATTGATGAGCTTTTGACTCGCCGTCACAAAATTGGACGAAATCAGGAAAAAGACTTCACTGTTCGAAATTTGACTGAAATCCTTGAAACCGCCCAAAGAAGTCTCAACATAATGACCACACTCCTGGGGGCGATTGCCGCCATATCTCTCCTCGTCGGTGGAATTGGAATCATGAACATCATGATGGTTTCCGTCACTGAAAGAACACGCGAAATAGGTATACGAATGGCTGTTGGAGCAAGATCATCGGACATTATGCGGCAGTTTCTCGTGGAAGCGGTGGTTTTAACGGTGAACGGCGGTTTAATTGGGACCGCCATAGGTATACTTGGCGCCTATATTTTTGCTCGAACAAGTGGCTGGCCGGCGGCTATAGATCCCTTTACCGTCATAACCGCAATTTTGTTTTCTGCCGCAGTTGGGGTATTCTTCGGTTTTTATCCTGCGTACAAGGCGTCTAGACTTCACCCGATAGAAGCGCTAAGACACGAATGATTTGACATTATTTTGAACAACCTGTCGGCAGTTCCCATGGAAACGTCCAAGCGATCACTTTTTCAGCTTTCCCAGCATCGCAAGTAACCATCTGTGAATAGGCGCCATATCCTCAAAGCTCTTGAAACAATAATCGATGATATCCTTTGAGTAAAAAGCTTCCGGTATGGGGGTTTCATAAAAAGCTACCAGTCCCCCATACAGTAATAGGTCCGAGTTTTTGTGATCTTTTTCGAATCCCCTTGGAGTTTTTTTGTATTTTTTCACTCCGATTTCATACTTTGCTTTGACCTGAATTTCCTCCAGGGCTTTCCTCAAGTCTTCGCCAAGCTTCGGATCAACAACGCAGTCCCTGTAAAGTTCCAGAATCTCTTTTGAGAAACAGTGATTCCCTACTCCCAACATCAGATTTGGCGGCTCCAGGTGGAAATAGTAACCGGGACAATCCATTTTGGGCAGATGGCCCTCCCAAAAAAAGACACCCAGATGAGTCTTGTAAGGACTCTTGTCTTTACTGAATCTTATATCGCGAAATGGACGAAATATTGATCGGTTATATCTGGTGTCAGCAACTATGGCCGGGGATATTTTCCTGAGTTCCTTGCCCATTTCTTTCACGAATAGGCGCGCCGGTTCCATAACATATTTCTCAGAATCAGTTTTGTGTTCTTCGAACCATGCCTTGGAATTATTGTCTCGCAATTGGTTATAGAACTCTACGCTTTCTACGGAAAAACCTTTAAAGTCATCGTCAAAAGCCATCGATATCGTTCTCCTTTTCAAACTCTACAGGTATTTAAAAAGTAAAAATTGTCTGGTGCGGGAAATCGTGACCACAATAAATATAGTTAAATTAAGCAACTGCTATTATAACATGATAACATTTATATATTTTAGATAGTTACATGTATAAATCGTAACCATAATTTCTTAGAAAGCTTGACATATATTTCTCAAAAGTTTAAAAGGGCTTTTCGCTGTGATGCCATCGACATTTTGGCGAAGAGGGATCCCTAGCCCTCAATCTTTCAAAGGACTCGGCCTATCGTGCCAAACAACGTTTACCAAAGATTGGAGTTTTATGCGATTATTAAAGATATTGATTTTGATGGTCATCCCTACTGTTTGTTCCGCTACAAATCACCAGGAATATTTTGACACATACCTCAAAGATCTCACAAAAAAACTAAATTCAAAAGAATATCCGGGACCATTAGGCAAAGAAGTCGCTAAAGTCGCCCTGGCCAGACAATCGTTGGAGGATGGTATCAGCAGAAGTTGCAACGTGAGTATTCCCGGGATCTCTACAGGTGGTTTTAATAAGGAAATAGTAGACAACACCATATCAGACAGCGGTCTTTCTGTGAGTCACGCTTTTGATTCAGATGGAGGCCGTTTTTACGTTTTTAAGGGGAATCAGGCTAACATTTATTCAGCATTATGCATAAGCAAACTTTTCAATTACTATGTGAAAAAGTTTCTTTCGAAAGACCACAAGGATTGGTTGCAGGCGAAAGAAGTATCCAGAGCCATATCTATGGATCCTGATTCATTTGAACTGAACCACCGGTTTTTTATTCAACTAAAACCGGATCAGATAATTAAGAAGGCAAATAGGTTGTACGGCCCAAAACACGATTCTGTTATCGGAATTGCGAATCAGTTCGGATCCAGAGATATTAATCTGAACTGATTGGAGAAGAAAAAATGAAGATCCTGATAAGCGGCGGTAGCGGATTTGTCGGATCGAACCTCACTAATCTCCTTCTCGATAAAGGGTACGAGGTTACTGTCATGTCGCGCAATCCTGGCAAAGGGTCGAATTTGCCTCCTCAGGTCAAGACACTTGCCGCTGACGCGATGAAGCCCGGACCATGGCAGGCGCAGTTGGCGCTCCATGACGCTGTTGTAAACCTTGCTGGAGTATCCGTAAATAAGCGGTGGGATGAAAATCACAAGAAAATGTTGCGAGATAGCCGGATTATGACGACACGCAATGTTGTCAACGCATTATCCAGCGAAAAGAACCGCGTAACAACGTTAATCAACGCCTCAGGTGTGGGGTTTTACGGATACACAAAAGACGAACAGCTTACAGAAAAAGCTCCTCCCGGTAGATCTGATTTTCTGTCGGGGCTGGCTCAGGATTGGGAGAATGAAGCCATTAAGACCAAGGACTATGGAGTCAGACTGGTAATAGCCAGAATTGGCATAGTCCTAGGAAAGGATGGCGGCGCACTGGCCGAAATGACCCGACCCTTCCGCTTTTTCGTTGGAGGCCCTTTAGGAAACGGGAAGCAATGGTTTCCGTGGATTCACGTAAAAGACCTGTGCCGGGCAATTCTGTTCTCGATAGAGAACGCGACTATGTCAGGTCCCATGAATTGTGTCGCTCCAAACCCGGTTAGAAACGCGGACCTGGCAAAAGCTATAGGCAAGGCGCTGGGCAGGCCGTCGTTCTTTCCGGCCCCTGCGTTCATGATCAGATTGATCCTAGGGGAGTTTGGATCGGTAATCCTGGAAGGTCAAAGGGCTATTCCTCAAGCGCTTCTCGCCGGTGGGTTTAAATTCGAATTCAGGGATATTGACGCAGCTCTTAGGGATATTTTGTGAAATGGTCGTCATCGGTGAGGCATAAGCGGCCGTAATACCCCATTATCCTAGTGGATGCGCATCAGTTCAGCCGCCAGACCATGAAGTTTAGAACCGCTGCAATGCTCGCCCAAAGCAGATAGGGGACCATCAACACACCTGCGGTTAGTGATATTCTCCAGAAACTGATCAATGTCATGAGAATTGCTATCCATAAAAAAATGATTTCAACGAGGGCAAGCCCCGGGCTTCGTAGACCAAAAAAAAGAAACGACCAACCGGCGTTCAAAAAAAGCTGGACAGCATAAATCCCCAGTGGACGTCGCTGTTCAATTAGGCCGCCACTTAACCATACAGTCCATGCGGCTATTGCCATTGTGGCGTACAAAATTGTCCACACCAACGCTATAGTGGCCCCGGAAGGAGTCCAGGTTGGTTTGCTCAGGGAAGGGTACCAAGCTGCAAGGGACATGTTAGTAAAAAAACTACCCAGCCAGGCCACAGAGTAGACTAATCCCAGGCTCACCACAAGTCCCAGTATTTGTTTGGTTTTACTCATTTTGTCTTGGCTCTTTCTGCTACAATTCCATTCAATCTTTAAACTTAGCATTTCGGATACGAATTGACGCCAATTCAATGTAACAGAATTTCTGTAATAAACAGCATGCGCAAATCTTTTTTCTTGCGGCATTTTTTGTCCCCTTTAGATACAAATCACAAAATCAGTTACAGTTATGGCATTGCGATCTGGCTCGATTGGTGATTCGGCGGCTAAGAAATCATCTTAACAAATTAATTTCGGAAATTTTCTGTTTTGTTGTTATATTGAACAATCGTGGGGATCATCTTGGGACAACAATATGGAGACCTGATTTTGTTGAATACCGCCTTGTGGCCTTTGGCCCTCTATTTCTTTTCCGCCATTGCCCTTGCAGTTATAATAATTGGGTTTTCCTACCTTTTAGGGGAGAGCCACAAAGAGAGAACTACCGGCGATCCCTATGAGTCCGGCATCGTTGTGACAGGAAGCTCGCATGTTCGTCTCAATGCGCCCTTCTATTTGATAGCGGTTTTCTTTGTAATTTTCGATCTAGAGACTCTTTTTGTTATTTCCTGGGCAGTGGCGATTCGCGAATTGGGGTGGCCAGGGTACATTGAAATGTTGATCTTCATTAGCGTTCTTTTTGTTTCTCTCATCTATCTTTGGCGTTTGGGGGCGCTGGATTTGCGCAAACACAGTTGAAAGGATTCCATGGACAGAAAAGAAGACGCCATGCGTCGGCGTCTGACAAAACTGAATCCGGATGGGGCCCAAGAAGCTGGAACCTCGCTTGAAGAAGCCGTAAAGGCTAGTGTTATCCTTACAAAGTTACAGGATCTGGTCGCATGGGGCCGTAAATACTCGATTTGGCCTTTTAACTTCGGCCTGTCATGTTGCTACGTTGAGATGGCTACTTCCTTTACAAGCAGGTACGACGTTGCCAGATTCGGATCAGAAGTCATTCGAGGGACTCCCCGTGAAGCGGATTTGATGGTAATCGCCGGGACCGTCTTCATCAAGATGGCCCCCATTATCAGAAGAATGTACCAGCAAATGATGGAGCCCCGCTGGGTAATTTCCATGGGGTCTTGCGCCAATTCCGGAGGGATGTATGATATTTACAGCGTTGTTCAGGGCGTGGACAAATTCCTTCCTGTAGATGTTTATGTGCCCGGTTGCCCTCCTCGGCCAGACGCTTTTCTGGAGGGATTAACGCTTTTGCAAGACGCAGTGGGTGAAGAGCGCCGCCCTCTTAGCAGATTCGTCGGGCCTCAGAATATAGTCCGTCCGCAAAGACCGTCAATGCGGGATCTCAAGAGAGACGCGAGGAATCGCATGACAACGCTTCCGTCCCCTGATGAGCTTTAGGAGGCTTTTCCCAAATCTCATGGATCAAAATACGGACATACTACAGGAATTACGACTAAAGTTTGGCGAACTAACATTTACGCCCCAGGTTACTCTTGATAATGTTCCCACTATCTGGGCGCCCCAGGAAAAAGTTTGTGATGTCCTGCGCTTCTTGAAAAACGAAATTCCCAGTCCATACAGAATGCTCTACGATATGACCGCCATCGACGAGAGACTTCGTATACACAAGGCCGGCCATCCGAACAGCGATTTTACGATTGTCTATCATCTGCTGTCATTTGAACGTAACGCCGACATCCGGATCAAGACGCCTCTCACTGGAGAAAACCCTTCCCTCGGTAGTATTGTGGATATCTGGCAATCAGCCAACTGGTACGAGCGAGAAATCTGGGATCTTTTCGGAATCCGCTTTGAAGGACACCCACATCTCAGGCGAATTCTTATGCCACCAACATGGGAAGGCCATCCACTGCGCAAGGAACATCCAGCAAGAGCGACAGAATTGGGGCCTTTTGAGTTGCCCGAGGACAAAGCTGAATTTCTGGAAAACGCTTTACAGTTCCACCCAGAGGAATGGGGCATGAAACTTGGCGCCGAAGACACTGATTTCATGTTTCTGAATTTGGGTCCTCAACATCCAGGCACTCATGGGTTACTTCGAATAATTCTTGCGCTGGACGGCGAGGAAATAGCGGACTCGGCTTTGGACATAGGCTACCATCACAGGGGCGCGGAGAAGATGGGTGAACGGCAATCATGGCATACATTCATCCCGTATACAGACAGGATAGACTATCTTGGCGGGGTGATGAACAATTTCGCCTACGTTCAGGCTGTCGAGGCTCTTGCCGGGATTAACGCGCCTGAAAAAGCGCAGATGATCCGAATCATGATGGCTGAATTTTTCCGTATTGCGAGTCACCTCGTTTGGTACGGCACATTTGCGCAAGATTTAGGCGCGATGTCACCGGTTTTTTATATGTTCAATGACCGGGAACGTGTATTCGACATCGTTTCCGCTATTACAGGCGGTCGGATGCACCCGGCCTGGTTTCGAATTGGGGGAGTTTCTCAAGACTTGCCCAAGGGTTGGGATACACTGGTTAAAGAGTTCATCGACTATTTTCCTGCGAGGTTGGCAGAGTACGACAAGTTGGTCATGCAAAACCGGATCTTTAAGGCACGGACTCAAGGTGTCGGCGCCTACAGTCTGGATGAAGCGATAGATTGGGGCGTAACGGGCCCGGGTTTACGGGCGTGCGGGCTTGACTGGGATTTTCGGAAAAAAAGACCCTATTCAGGATACGATCAGATCGAATTCGATGTGCCGACGGCTCAAAAGGGTGATAGTTACGATCGCGCGGTTGTAAGAGTGGAGGAACTGAGACAGAGCCTCAGAATCATCGAACAATGCGTAAAAAACATGCCCGCCGGCCCTTACAAGTCAGACCATCCTCTCACGACTCCACCTCGTAAAGAGCGTACGATGAAGGACATCGAAACACTAATCACGCATTTTCTAAGTGTAAGCTGGGGGCCGGTTATTCCACCCGGCGAGGCGTGTTTCAGAATCGAAGCCACCAAAGGGGCCAATAGTTACTATCTGATCAGTGATGGAAACACTATGGCGTACCGTGTTAGAATAAGAACCCCATCTTTCGCCCATCTCCAGATGATCCCTTCCATCACCAAAGGATTAACAATAGCTGATCTCATCGCAATCCTTGGGAGTGTGGATTACGTATTGGCGGATGTGGACCGGTAAAAATGGAAATGCTTTCCGACGAGATAAAATCCGAGATACAATGCGGAACTGGCGCATGCCCTACAAGACGATGCGCGATTCTTGAAGCCCTTGAAATAGTTCAGAGGCGTCACGGATGGGTCTCTGATGAAAGGCTCAAGGCGGTAGCTGATTTTCTGAACTTAACCGTTGAAGAGGTAGACGGGGTCGCCACTTTCTACAACCGGATTTTCCGAAGACCCGTAGGACGCCATGTAATTCTCGTTTGTGACAGCGTAAGCTGCTGGATAATGGGGTTTGAAAACATTCTTGTTCATATAACCAAGAGATTGGGTATAGGGTTCGGGGAAACGACGCCGGATGGTCGTTTTACTTTGTTGCCGATTCAGTGTCTTGGAGCGTGCGAGCAGGCTCCGGCCATAATGATTGACGGAACTTTGCATGGCGACCTCACCCCCGACAAAATTGATGAAATACTCAAAGGGTACGAATAGACAGACAGATGGAACGACCTCTCACCAATCATATAGATAAGGGAAGAGAGCCTCTCAACCTGGCTGAATATGAGAGAGTAGGCGGATATAAGGCCTTGCGTGAATCTCTCACATCCCTAACCCAGGAAAATATTCTGCAACTGGTCAAGGATTCGAACCTTCGGGGAAGAGGCGGGGCCGGTTTCCCCACCGGTCTGAAGTGGAGTTCCATGCCGTCTTCGTCAAATAGCCCGAGGCCCAGGTACGTGATAGTCGATGCGGATGAAATGGAGCCAGGCGCATTCAAGGACAGAATATTAATAGAGGGAAACCCGCATCAATTGATTGAAGGGATGATAATATGCGCATACGTGGTCGATAGTGAAATCGGGTACATCTTCATAAGATCTGAATACACCCTGGCCGCAAAGCGACTTAAGAGGGCTATCGCCGAAGCATATGAGAAGGGTTACCTGGGATTCAACATTCTTGGATCAGGCTTCAATTTTGAATTAAGGTTGCACATAAGTTCAGGCAGGTACATTTGCGGTGAAGGGACAGCTTTGACGAATTCTCTTGAAGGCAACAGAGCTGTTCCCAGACATAAAACGCCCCGTCAAACTGAGTCCGGGCTCTGGGGTATGCCGACGCTGTTAAACAACGTTGAAACTCTTTGCAATATTCCGCACATTGTCGATAAGGGGGCCGAGTGGTTCAAAAGCCTCAGCAAATGTAAGGACGGTGGGACCAAAATCTTCGGCGTAAGCGGAAAAGTAAAAAAGCCCGGAGCGTGGGAACTCCCAATGGGAACAACCATCAGGGAAATCCTGGAAGAACACGCCGGCGGCATGCGCGATGGGGTGAGATTTCGGGGGGTCCTTCCCGGAGGAGGTTCGACAGAATTCCTTGTTGAACAACACCTTGATGTTCAGATGGATTATGATTCAGTCCAAAAAGCCGGGAGCCGATTCGGCACGGGAACAATGATAGCGCTGGACGATCATACATGCCCGGTTGGAATGGTTCATAACCTGGAAAGCTTTTTCGCCAGGGAATCCTGTGGATGGTGCACGCCCTGCAGGGAAGGATTGCCTTGGACCGCACGGATTCTCAAGGCCATTGAAGACGGTCGTGGCGAACCTGATGATCTGAAGGTCCTTGAATCTCATACAAAATTGCTCGGGCCCGGTCGAACTTTTTGCGCTCTTGCGCCAGGAGCCATGGAGCCGTTGCAAAGCGCATTGAAATTTTTCAGAGAAGACTTTGAACGACATATAACGGATAAGCGTTGTCCCTGGAGATAAGACTTGGCCAGAATTTATATAGACAATGTCCAGTATGAAGTTCCTGAAGGACAGAATATCCTCAGCGCATGCCTCTCCCTGGGCTTCGACATCCCGTATTTCTGTTGGCATCCAGCGTTGCGCTCCGTCGGATCCTGCCGGATGTGCGCAGTAAAGCAATTCCGTGATGAAAATGACGCCCGCGGCCACATTGTCATGTCCTGTATGACCCCTGCGGACGACGGAACAAGGATTTCTATCGATGACAACGATGTCAGGGAGTTTCGAGCCGGGGTTATTGAATGGCTTATGATAAACCATCCCCATGATTGCCCGGTCTGTGACGAGGGCGGGGAATGCCATCTCCAGGACATGACGGTAATGTCCGGTCATGTCTATCGCCGATATCGGTTCAAAAAAAGGACATATCTAAATCAGAATTTAGGACCTTTTATCAATCACGAGATGAACCGCTGCATCCAGTGCTACCGGTGCGTCAGGTTTTATAGGGATTACGCCGGAGGAAGAGACTTTAACGTCTTTGGGATAAACAACCGGATTTATTTCGGTAGATGTAATGATGGGACCCTTGAAAACGAATTCAGTGGAAATCTGGTTGAAGTATGTCCTACCGGGGTATTCACAGACAAAACATTGAGGAAACATTATGCCCGTAAATGGGACATGCAAACAGCCCCTTCAATTTGTCCACATTGCGGGTTGGGCTGCAACATCATTGTCGGCGAAAGATATGGCTCATTGCGCAGAATCCTTAATAAATACAATCATGACGTGAATGGTTATTTCCTTTGTGATCGTGGCCGGTTCGGATATGAATTTGTAGACGGTCCATCCCGAATCCGGCAACCACTCTCAAGACATGATGGTGACCGCTCCGACGGCTCGTTGAAGGCTGTTGAGAAGAAAGAAGCTCTCGACCTGTTCAAAGGAATCTCGATGGATAGCGCCCGAACACTGGGGATAGGTTCTCCCAGGGCCACACTGGAAGCGAATTTCTCTTTAAGACAGCTTGTAGGGGCGGAGAATTTTTGCTGCGGCATGTCCGAGCATGAGGAGAGGCTGGTCTCATCAATAATCGACATTCTTCGGAATGGGCCTACCTATTCACCTTCACTCCGGGACGTGGAAATGTGCGACGCCGTTCTGATTCTAGGTGAGGACGTTACCAATGTCGCGCCACGGATGGCTCTGTCCTTGCGTCAGTCGGTTCGCGAAAAACCAATGGAAATAGCCGACAGTTTAAGGATCCCACGGTGGGCCGACGCATCTGTTCGTCAGGCTGTTCAAGACGAGAAGGGACCTTTGTTCATTGTGAGTCCCATGGGCTCCGGACTGGATGATATTGCGGCAAGAACACTTCATATCGCCCCTGATGATATTGCCAGGCTGGGGTTTCAGGTCGCGCACGAAATTGACCCAGACTCCCCACCAGTATTAGACCTGCCAGATGAACTCGGAAGATTTGCCGCTCACATTAGCGCCGCCCTTAAAAGCTCAAGGCGACCATTGATAGTTTCCGGGACAAGTTGCGGAACCCTATCCGTAATTCAGGCTGCGGCTAACATAGCCTGGTCGTTGAGCAGAACTGAAAGGATAGCCGCATTATCTTACACATTGCCTGAATGCAATACTTTGGGGCTACGCCTTATTGGCGGGCTGAGCATGACGGATTGCTTTCAAAAAGTCCTTTCGGGCGAGGTCGATAGCCTGATTATCCTTGAGAATGATCTCTACCGGCGGGCGGAAGCCCTGTTGGTCAAGGGTGTTTTGGCAAAATGCAAACACGTTATAGTGATAGACCACATCTTGAACCGAACCGGCAAAGAATCAGACCTGATATTGCCTGCAGGGACCTTTGCCGAGACCACGGGCACACTGGTAAGCAGTGAGGGAAGATGTCAGCGTCAATTCAGCGTTATGCCACCGGCAGGCCAGACTCAGGAAAGCCGAATCTGGATATCGGATGTAATGGCAGCGCTCGGTAAAGATTCTGCCGTTAATTATTCCACTATTGAAAATATAGCGTCAGAGATTGCAAGAGAATTTCCTGTCTTTAAAGACCTGACAGAGGTATCTCCACCGGTGAATTTCCGGGTGTTTGGGCAGAAAATACCCCGCCAGGCCCATCGTTACAGTGGACGGACTGCGATGCCGGCTAATGTTACCGTCCATGAACCTAAACCACCTGACGACCCTGAATCGCCTCTGTCGTTTTCTATGGAAGGTTACTCCGGTATTCCTCCAGCTTCTGTTACCCCTCGGTTTTGGGCCCCCTCATGGAACTCATGCCAGGCTGTGAACAAGTTTCAGAAGGAAATTGCAGGGGTTTCTACGGGAGGAGATTCTGGTAAGCGCCTAATTGAACCATTGACAACCGAAAACGGGGTTTATTTCAGTGAACTTCCAGAGGCGTTCAACTTTGACAATACCAAATGGGTCGTAATCCAGTCGTTTCACATATTCGGCTCCGAAGAACTCAGTTCGCTTGGGGATTCTGTCTCACAGAGAATTCCGAATCCTTATATCGGCCTGAACGGTGATGACGCAGCGTCTTTAGGCAAGGATAATGGATGCATGGCGCAACTAATCATAGGAAATGTTTCGCTGAAGCTTCCCGTAAGAATCATCCCGACGCTTTGCAGTGGGCTGATTGCGCTGCCGGTCGGGATTCCCGGTCTGGAAGGTGTAAATCTGCCTGCCATGGGAAAAATAATGGAAGACTGAAATGAACGAACCGGAGCAATCAATTATACTTTTGTACCTGATACTCGTTGGAGTCCTGCTGACAGCCGCAGGGTTGATATGGCTAGAACGGCGCTTGCTTGGACTGTGGCAGGATCGATATGGTCCGAACCGCGCGGGTCGATTTGGGTCATTACAGGTTGCGGCCGATATGATCAAAATATTCACGAAGGAGGACTGGATACCGCCGTTTGCGGACAAACCTGTTTTTGTAATAGCCCCCGCGATTATAGTTATAACTACGCTCCTATCCTTTGCAGTCATTCCGTTTGCGCCGGAAATTGAGATTGTAAATCTGAATATCGGGCTCCTTTTCTTTCTTGCAATGTCGTCGTTAAGTGTTTATAGCGTGGCGCTGGCAGGATGGGCTTCCAACAACAAGTATTCATTGCTCGGCGGCTTGAGGGCCGCAGCCCAGATGCTCGGTTACGAAGTATTCATGGGACTGTCCCTCGCAGGAGTCATCATGCTCGCAGGTTCTTTTAACCTTCGTGAAATAGTGGAAGCGCAACGCAATGTCTGGTTTTTTATCCCCCAATTTCCCGGTTTTGTCATCTTTGTAATCGCAGGCCTTGCCGAAACGAGGCGAATTCCGTTCGACCTTCCTGAGGCCGAGAACGAACTTATAGCAGGATTTCACACTGAATATTCCGGAATGAAATTCGGCATGTTTTTCGTCGGGGAATACATGGGAGTTACTCTGATCAGCGCCCTGATAGCCACACTTTTCTTTGGTGGCTGGATGGGGCCGCTGCTGCCGCCTCTATGTTGGATGATAATTAAAACTTTTATCTTCATATGTGGTTTCATACTGGTACGAGCCTCTCTACCCAGGCTCAGGTACGATCAGTTGCTTTCGTTCGGCTGGAAGTTGATGCTTCCTCTGGCGCTCCTTAATGTTGTGGTAACCGGGGCCATCATTCTCGCAGCAAGTTGATGCAGGATAAAAATGCTTAGTTTAGTTAAGGGAATCTGGACTGTCTTCAAACACTCAATTAGAAAAAGGGAGACAGTTCTCTATCCGGAAGAAAAGCCGAGTTTGCATCCCAGATGGAGAGGCAGGATCATCTTGTCTCGTGATCCGGATGGAGAGGAACGTTGTGTGGCGTGCTATCTTTGCGCCGCCGCGTGTCCGGCGGATTGCATTGCCTTACAGGCTACTCAGGACGAACATGGAAGACGTTATCCAGAATTTTTCCGAATCAATTTTTCACGTTGCATTTTCTGTGGATTCTGTGAAGAAGCGTGTCCCACTTATGCGATCCAGCTTACAAATGATTTTGAAATGGGCGAATATCACCGCCACAATTTCGTATATGAGAAAGAACATCTATTGATAAACGGCTCAGGAAAACACCCAGAGTACAATTTCTACCGGGTCTCAGGCGTTTCTGTTGGCGCCAAGGACAGTGGCGAGGGTGAAAACGAAGAGCCGCCTGTGGATATTCATAGTTTGATGCCCTAGAACAATTTATCTTGAGGACATGCTTATGAACACCGTTTTTTATGTGTCCGCTTTAGTCGCTATTTTGTCTACCGTATTGGTAATTACACGGGTAAACGTAGTGCATGCTCTCCTGTACCTGATAGTTTCATTTTTTTCTTTGGCGTTAATCTTTTTTGCCCTTGGAGCCCCTTTCGTAGCCGCTCTGGAGATAATCATTTACGCCGGAGCAATCATGGTGCTTTTCGTGTTTGTGATCATGATGCTTAATCTTGGCCAAAGATCTAGAGAAGAGGAAAGGTTGTCGCTGGAGCCCAAAATGTGGATCGGGCCGTCTCTGCTTGCAGGAGTCCTCTTTTCGGAATTGATATACTTGATAGTTTATACAGGAAACACTGCGGTTTCCTCTGCGGTGGAAATTACCCCCAAGCAAGTCGGTATAGCTCTTTTCGGCCCTTACGCTATCGGCGTTGAACTGGCATCCATGCTGCTTCTTGCCGGTTTGGTCGGCGCTTACCACCTCGGCGCCGGACGAACAGGCAATTCATCTTCAGTAACAGGGGACAAAACATGACAGCGACCGTTCCCATGGAACACGCGTTGATCGTCGCTGCTGCGCTTTTCGCATTGGGTCTTGTCGGGGTGCTTATCCGCAGAAATCTTATCTTCATGCTTATGTCCGTCGAAATAATGTTGAACGCCGCCGGGTTGGCTTTTGTGGTGGCTGGTTCAAAATGGGGGCAGGCCGATGGACAGGTAATGTTCATTTTTATTCTATCCATGGCGGCGGCGGAGGTTGCAGTGGGCCTGTCTCTGGCAATTCAGTTTTATCATCGTTTCAGGACATTGGACACAGACGAGGCAAGAAAGGCACGAGGGTAGGATGCTCGATCTCTTGTGGCTGATTCCGGCGTTACCGATTTTGGGGTTCCTAATCCTCGCTCTGGCGGGTTCGAGATTGTCACGAAAAGTTCAATCCTGTGTGGGTGTCGGGTCAGTCGGGTTCGCCGCGGTCCTAAGTTCAGCCATCTCGATAAGTTTCATCGTGTTTCCCCCTCCTCATTACCAATATGATCAAACGCTCTGGAACTGGATAAGTATAGGCAATTTCTCCCCGACAATCGGATTCCACCTGGACGCTCTCTCTGTATGCATGATCCTCGTGGTTACAGTAGTCGGCTTTCTGATTCATCTTTATTCTGTGGAATACATGGCCGATGATGAAGGATTTAGCCGATTTTTCGCTTATATGAACCTCTTTGTGGCCTCAATGCTGGTTTTGACGCTGGCGGACAACCTTCTCCTGCTTTATCTGGGATGGGAAGGTGTGGGGTTGTGCAGCTTTTTGCTCATTGGATTCTGGTACAAGGAACCGGATAATATAAAAGCCGCCACCAAAGCTTTCGTCATTACGCGAATCGGGGACACGTCAATGGCGATCGGGCTGTTTCTCCTGTTTAACGAATTGGGGACCCTTCAAATACAGGAGTTGAGTGTTAGGGCGGCTCAGCAATGGGTTGTCGGATCCACTACGCCAATGATTGCAGCAGCTTTGCTTCTAGGCGGCGCTCTTGGTAAGTCGGCTCAGCTTCCGCTCCAAACCTGGTTGCCGGACGCAATGGCCGGACCAACTCCGGTAAGCGCTCTTATACACGCTGCTACGATGGTTACGGCGGGTGTATACCTTATAGCCCGGATGAACGTTTTATTTACTCTTGCTCCGATGGTCCAATCAGCCGTAGCCATCATCGGCTTGGCTACTTTGCTCCTCGCAGGTTTTAGCGCTCTGGCCCAGAATGATATCAAACGGGTTCTGGCATACTCCACTATAAGCCAGGTCGGGTACATGTTTTTAGGGCTCGGGGTAGGAGCTTGGTCGGCCGCAATTTTTCATTTCGTCACGCACGCGTGTTTTAAGGCCCTTTTGTTCCTGGCCGCCGGTTCAATCATTCTGGCGTCAGGACATGAACAGAACATGTTCAAGCTTGGAGGAGTTCGAAGTAAATTGCCCGTTACTTTTTGGACTTTTTTAATTGGAGCGTCATCCTTGGCTTCGATACCGCTTGTCACTGACGGTTTTTACAGCAAGGACATGATTCTGTGGCAGGTTTGGTCGTCGCCTACCGGTGGTTTCTGGCTGTGGTTGGGAGGAGTATTCGGCGCCTTGCTCACTTCTCTCTACGCCTTTCGCATGGTTTTTACGGCTTGTTTTGGCCCCGCAAAAACGCAGCTAAAACACCGTTCAAGTAATATAATTCATATTCCTTTGATAATACTGGCTATATTGTCCATAGTGGTCGGTTTTGTCGAGCTGCCTCATAATATCGGTAATTTTCACTTATTCTCTGATTTCCTTAATTCGGCTTTGCCGTCTTTCCAAGCTGATAAAATCGACACTAATAATGAGCTTGCTCTTGAAATCATTGCGGGGATCTCTTGTTTTCTGGGTATTCTGATTTCCTATGTATTTTACTTTAAACGCCCTGAATATCCGGAAAGGTTTTTTGGAGGTTGTGTATCCCAAAAAATCCATTCCCTGTGGCAATCAGGTTGGGGGTTTGACTGGATCTATGACAGCGTTTTCGTTCGCCCTTTTGTGCGAATTACGAGACTAAATCGTAACGATTTTATCGATTCTTTTTATGCGCTTGTCTCTTTTGTGACAACATCGCTTCACAAGGGCTTGAGCCTCACACAAACCGGCAGGCTGAGACAATACGCTCTGGGGATATCAATAGGAGCGGTTTTGGTCCTATTGATATTGGTGTGGCTATGACACTTGTTTACCTTATCATAATTCCCTTGATCGCAGGCATAGTCTCATGGGTTTCGGCCCGAAAAAACCCTGTATGGCCTCGTTGGATTGCTCTGTCAGCGCTTTTTGCGCAAATGTTGATCATCATCTCTTTGTGGATTGGTCACTCGATCGAACTGAATTCGGCTCATAATGGTGTTTGGATAGCGTCCGTAGATCTGACTTGGATACCTCAATTGGGGATAGGTTTCCGGCTCGCCATGGATGGACTGAGTCTTCTGATGGTAGCCCTGACATCTATACTGGGGATGGCCGCTGTTATTTGTTCCTGGACTGAGATTAAGGATGGTGTTGGGTTTTTCCATTTTAACCTCATGGCGTGCCTGTCTGGTATAGTCGGAGTTTTTCTGGCCATGGATCTGATCCTGTTTTACTTTTTCTGGGAAGTGATGTTGGTTCCAATGTATTTCCTGATCGGAATCTGGGGCCATGAAAACAGGATCTACGCCTCAATCAAGTTTTTCATATTTACACAGGCGGGCGGCCTATTAATGCTGATGGCCATACTGGGTTTGTATTTTATCCATGGAAGTATAACTGGCGCATATACTTTTAATTACTTTGAGCTCTTGGAAACTCCCTTGTCGGCGTGGTCATCCATGTTGTTAATGTTGGGTTTTTTTGCGGCATTTGCTGTTAAGATCCCTGTTGTTCCTTTTCACACCTGGTTGCCTGACGCACATACGGAAGCTCCAACTGCCGGAAGCGTTATACTTGCGGGTTTGTTGTTGAAAACAGGAGCTTATGGGCTGATACGCTTCATTTTGCCGTTGTTTCCCTCGGCGGCCCACACTGTGGCTCCCGTAGCCATGATGTTGGGAGTGATCGGAATAATTTACGGCGCATTGCTGGCTTTTGCTCAGACCGATCTGAAAAGACTTGTAGCGTATAGTAGTGTTAGCCATCTTGGATTTGTGCTTTTGGGAGTATTCGCGTTCAACGAGTTGGCTTTGCAGGGCGCTGTAATGCAAATGATTTGTCATGGCATAAGCACCGGAGCGCTGTTCATAATCGTTGGAGCGCTTCAGGAAAGGATAGGCTCTCGTGATCTAAATCGTATGGGAGGACTATGGGCGTCGATTCCACGAATAAGCGCCGTTGGGCTGGTTTTTGCTCTAGCTTCTCTTGGCCTTCCTGGGCTGGGCAATTTTGTTGGAGAATTTCTCGTTCTGTTGGGCGTTTACAGTGTGAGCCCATGGATGACTGTTCCTGCGGCAATGGGCCTTGTCCTGGCGGTTATTTACTCACTAAGGATCGTGGGAAAAGCCTTCTATGGTTGTTCGGATGATCGCAGTAGGATTCAGGATCTTTGGCCCAGGGAAGCTTTGCTTATGGCAGGCATGATCCTGGCAATTCTGTGGTTGGGGCTATTTCCTCAGGCAGTTCTAAACACAGTTGAACCAGCGCTGAAAGCGATACAGGAAAAAGCCGGCTCGATGTCTTACAAGTCTGGGCAGGCTGCTGTCTATACCGATATTCTGTCATATTTTCAAACATCACAGGTCGTCACGGAGACCCAAAGGAACGGGCAAAACAGATGAAGATTTCCGATCTGCTCCCGTTATTACCCATACTGTTGATATCTGGCGTCGTAGTGTTGAATTTGCTTATCATAGCATTTTACAGGAATCATCTCCTAACGGCAGCCTTAACCGGCGCAGGGTTGATCGGGGCTTGCGTATCAACTGTAGCGGTTTATTCTTTTGCCCCTCGTCAGGTAACACATCTAATCATCATTGACGGTTATTCTATTTTCTATATGGCGCTTGTTTTTGCCGCCGGCTTTGTGGTCACTCTGCTGTCTTATCGCTACCTGGAACTGCTGGAGGATGATCAGGAGGAATATTACGTTCTGTTGTTGTTAGGGACTCTCGGTTCATCTGTCATAGTTGCGAGCAGCCATTTCGCTTCGTTTTTCCTGGGCTTGGAGATCCTCAGTGTTTCGCTTTATGCGCTTATTGCCTACAATCGCAATGATCCTTTGGGAATAGAGGCGGGAGTCAAGTATCTGGTTTTGGCCGCCACATCTGACGCTTTCCTTCTTTTTGGGATTGCGCTGATATACGCGGATACCGGTTTTCTGGATTTCACACAGATTGCAAAATCGGCGGGCTCGGGGCATGTTGGTCTTATAATTCCCGGAACCGGACTTTTGATCGTGGGACTCGGATTCAAGTTATCTTTAGTCCCATTTCACATGTGGACGCCCGATGTTTACGAGGGCGCTCCTACGCCAATTACGGGCTTTCTCGCTTCTGTCTCCAAGGGAGCGGTTTTTGCGCTTATGCTACGTTACTTCACCAAGGTAGACATTCACACGAATAATTCTCTGGTTCTCGTGTTCACCGTTATTGCGGTAGCTTCCATGTTCGGGGGAAATCTACTTGCGCTTTTACAAAATCACGTGAAGAGAGTATTGGCCTATTCTTCAATTGCGCATTTCGGTTATTTACTCACCGCCTTTCTGGCAAGCGGCAGTCTGGCTGTTACTGCCACGAGCTATTATCTAGTCGCCTATTTTGTGACCATTCTTGGGGCATTCGGCGTAATAGCCGCGCTATCCGGATGCAGAGGCGAACCTGATCTTCTAAGCTCTTATAGAGGCCTATTTTGGACTCGACCCATGTTAGGGGGAGTTCTTGCGGCCATGCTGTTGTCCTTGGCCGGAATTCCTTTGACAGCGGGTTTTGTGGGTAAGTTTTACGTTATGGCCGCCGGGATTGGTTCGCATTTGTGGTTTTTGGTGGCATGTATCACAATGAGTAGCGTAATAGGGTTATTTTATTACCTACGGATCATTTCCGTTATGTTTTCTAAAATTCCGGAAGATTTTGAAGAAACCGGACTCCCAGACGTTTCCGGAATTGCGGCGGCAGGTTTGGCGTTGACAGTGCTCACGCTGTTTCTCGTCTGGTTGGGAATCTATCCGTCTAGTCTCATAGAAGTGATCCACAAAATGATGTCAAGCTGCGCCTGACACTTTTTCTCAACCAATCCTACGTAATATTGTCGCTAAGTGGCTTTTTGAAGCGACTGAGTCGGCAATCATCGTATTCCCAAAATTGGAGTCAAAGGGACTCACAAAACATCACGGAGGGCCCGTTTGGCTGCAAGATGTCCGCACATCCCGTGTACTCCCGCCCCAGGGGGCATTGAAGATGAACAAATGTATATGCCTTTTACTGGGGTGGAATAAGGTTGCCACCGACCCAGCGGTCGTATGAAAATTTGTTCAAAACTTTGAGATCCGCCGGCAATATCTCCCCCGACATAATTTGGGTTGTATGACTCCATGTCCTTAGTTGACATCGAATGTCTGGAGAGAATTGAATCCCGGAATCCTGGGGCAAATCGTTCGATCTGATCTTCAATTGCATTGCTCATGTCCAGGGGACATCCATTGGGAACATGGCAGTACGCCCAGGCCGTTTGCATTCCTTCTGGGGCACGGGATGGATCAAAAAGACTCGGTTGTGATAATAACACGAACGGTTTTTCCGGAATTATTCCTTTCCCCACGTCACCCTCCGCTCTTGCTATTTCCTCCAAACTACCCCCGATGTGAAGAGTTCCAGCGAGATAACAGGCTGGGTCTTTCCAGGGTATAGGACCAGCCAAAGCCCAATCCATCTTGAAGACTCCCGGACCGTGAATGTGCGAAATAAGTCGCTTTTGATAAGAGCTTGGCAATTTTGACCCGGCAATCCTGGCCAACTGTCTTGGTGTTACGTCGAACAAAATGGCGCGCGCATCAGGAAGATCATTCAACGATGAAACTGTTTTCCCAAGATTCATTTCACACCCAAGACTCTCTAAAAGATTCGCCATGGAATCAGCGATAGCCTGAGACCCACCTCTTGCCATCGGCCATCCAACGGCATGTCCTAGAGTAGGTAGCAGCAAGCCAAACGCTGCGCTTGACCAATGTTCCAGTGGGAGTATCGAATGAGCGGCGTTACCCGCAAACAGAGCCTGCGCTCTCCTGGTTTTAAATTTTCCCAGAGCCAAATGTTTAGCGGACTGTATCGCCTTTGGCCCAAATCTCATGAGGGCAAGAGGGTGTTTGGGAACCCCAAGAGGTTTTAGGAGGTCGTCGACCAGTTTGCGCCAGTCTTTCAACAGAGAAGAATAGAGTTTATGGTATCGTCTGGAGTCAGTGCCTAGTCCTTCCGCTGTAGCGTTAATGGATCTGTCAAGCAGCACAGCGCCTTCGTTGTCGAGTGGGTGAGCCAGTGGAACAGGCGAATGAATCCATTCGAGGCCTCGATCTGAAAGATCAACTGATCTGAAAAAAGGCGAGGCAAGCGCCAGTGGATGTATTGCGGAACAAACGTCATGTCTAAATCCAGGGAGGGTTAGTTCCTGAGTGCGTGTGCCTCCGCCCAAAGTCGCTTTTTCTTCGAGGACGAGAACCGAACGTTTCTTTTGCGCTATAGTTAATGCGGCTGCCAGCCCATTAGGACCTGATCCTACGATGACTGCGTCATATTTTGTTCTAATCGCCATTGGCGCTTTTCTGACCAAATCTCTTCCGGGCTCTCCCATACAACCACCTGGGTTCATTGATTAATGTTCGTATTTGGGAATTGAGCCAGATGTTACTTATAAACGACCATTGCATATTATTGTCGACACAGTTTGAGTTGACAGCTATCTCTGATGGTACACCCAGATCAGCGGCCAATGATTTCAGAACGTGCGTCCATATCCCTATCTGTATCCTGGAACCTACAAGGTGGAATGCAAGCTCAAAAACCGGATCGTTTGATCTGGTGAGCCCATAAATTTGTACAACTGTTCTGTCTTCCTCCCTGTATGAGCTGAAAGTTACCCAACCAGCTTCGGGGTGTCCTTGTGGGGTAGCGAAAGTGAATGACAGTTCATCGGCGTACATTATCATGACACCGGTAGATACCGGTCCACCTGGAGTTATAGAATCAATTAGGACTATTTCTCCAGGTTTGATGCCCGCAGAAGACGGGAAAAAATGATTGAACGACGGCTGGAAATCAGTGAATTTAGCTTTAAGCGTGGAGACCAAATCTTCCGGACTGTAGCTCGAATCCTTTATAAACAACCTGTAAGTTTTCTCCCACATTTGACCGAAACCACTTACAGGGCTACCTGTTTTCAACCCGTCAACGTTAAGATTGCGAGCGCCCTCAGGATGAAAAGCCACAGTCAGGTAAGGCTTCAGATTGGCCCAGTTGGATGAGTCAACTTCTGCAGGTTCCGACTCACCCTCATTAATAGACCCTGCAGGCTGTTCAGCTGATTGAGCTGCGGCAAGAGCCTCTTTCCGGGTCGCAAACAATTGTACTACCCGATCAAGTTCAGTCAATTTCATGACATCATGGAAGCCTGGGGCTAATCCATAACCGAGAAGCGCCTGTCTGTCGCGGGCTGCAATGGCGCTCACTTTGGCGAGCATCGAAACGCCCAGTCCATTCATCATCCGGACTTGTGAGAAATTTAATATGTAGCTCCGTAAATCCACCTTTCCCTTTTGTCCGCAAACCCATAGAAACGGTCTCTCATCGAAATCCGTAAGTTCCCCCGGTAAATCTACAACACATACGGTAGAGCTCAAGAATGAGGCTTTGGCATGGATACTCCCACAACCTGGCGGTTGAGGTTCAACGACCACATCAAGTGTGGCCTTTTTGACAGAAGACAATTCATGTTCCGTTTCAGCAAGCCTATCGCGGGCAAGATTAAGGCGATTGGAAAATCCGGGTAATAGCGCCAGTCCTAATTTCACAAAAATAGATTCCCTCATTTTGTCAAGGAAGACCAACTGGGAAACCCGTCCTACAAGGGCTTGGGCATACGTCGGGTAAGCGTGGGTAACAGAATGAAATCGGCTCAAGGGTTTGTTGAGGGCTTTTAGAACTTGAACTTCATGAATGACTTCAGCCGCGGCTTCCCCGAGAATGTGGGCGCCAACAATCCGGCCCCGTCGATCACACAGGAATTTGGCCATCCCTGTAGTGTGTCCGTCTATCATTGCTCTGCGCATATTTGAGTAACTGAACCTATAGGTTCTCAGACTATGGCCGTACTTCTTCAACGCGCTTCCCTCTGTCAATCCAATGAAGGCCAGAGTTGGTTCTGTAAATATAACGTACACATTGTTACTGTAATTCACCTTTTGCTTGAACGGAGAAAAGGCGTTGGAGGCAGCGATGATTCCTTGATACTCAGCCATTGACGCCAGTTGATAAGGCCCGATTATATCTCCACATGCGTATATGTTCGGAGCGGAAGTTTGCAGCTTACTATTTGCTAAAACCCCCCGCGCGTTAAAATCGACACCAGCTTTTTCCAGGGCAAGATCCTCAAGATCGGGTTTTCTGCCGATAGCCACCAGAACCTTGTCTGCCTGGATCTTTCCTACATGCTTGTCTGTCGTCCGTTCATATTCTAAAATTACCTTGCTATTTTGGTGGGTCAGTCCGATTGCTTTTGTTCCTGTAAGAATCTGAATACCATCCGCTTCCAGCGTCGCTACCAGGAGACTTGTGAGTTCAGGGTCAGTCATAGGCAGCAGCCTTGAGCCCATTTCCACTATGGTGGTTTCAACCCCCAGCCTGCCAAAAGCCGAAGCGTATTCCAAGCCGTCTACCCCTCCACCCAGGATGATGATGGATTTGGGCAGTTCCCCTAGTTCGTAGAGATTTTCATTGGTCAGGTAATCAATGTCGCTAAGTCCTTTGATTGGAGGAACCAAAGGACTGGTACCCGTAGCTATAACAATTTTTTCGGCTGAAATTACTCTGCCGCCCACTTCTATCCTGTGGCGGTCAACAAAAGAAGCAATTCCTGACAATACATTTATTCCAATTCGTTCGAATGTTTCAGGTAGATCTTTTTCATAGGCTTTTTGGACGATGGACCGGATGTGAGGCATTACCATTTTGCCGTCGATTTCGGGAGCGGGACCTGAGAAAATACCCATACGGTGAAAATGCGCTATATCTTTACTCACATGGGCGAGTCGAATCAGGGACTTGCTTGGTACACATGTGAAATTTGTACAGTTGCCACCAACTTTCTTCTTCTCAATCACGGCTACTTTTTTACCAATGCCGTTAGCTGTCACGGCGGCGACAAAACCGGCGATCCCCGCTCCTATAACCATCAGATCATAGTCATGAGATTTTGACATCTTCTGTTGTCACTCCGGATAGAAATTTAAAGATTGAAACGAGCGGCAAGCCGTCTGGCTTTCTTGTTTATCTTCCTTCCAATCATCTTCGTCAGGACGAATGGCACACTTGTCAAAAGCGCAGGAACATTTTTCGAAGTAAACAATTTTATTGTAAATAATTTTCTCATGATAGCGATCAATTGCTTTGGCGTGTAAAAATTACGTGTTATTTTGTGACTTATCCGTTTTAGTCCTGGACGACCAACGCCTTCCCTGTATACTATTCTGTCGTCTCCTACATAATACCCTGGGGTAGATTCCACCAATTCCCTTAAAGGCGAATATCTGTCGACTCGTAATTTCTGATAAGTTATCGAGTCGAGACCCAATTCTCTTGCAAATACGGGAATATTCATCATCTCTTCATCCGTCTCCGTCACATTCCCGTAAATGAAATAGCCGTGGTAATAAAATGGGTGTTTTCTGAACTCCTCAAACGCTTTTCTCAACCTGCACGTGTCAAAGCCCTTGTTTAATTGTTCAAGTATTCTGTCAGTAGGTGACTCAATCCCCAGGAGAAATATTTTTATTCCTGCCTTGGCGGCGGCGTCCAGTACATCAGGCCGTTCAAAAATTTCAATACGGGCCTGAACCAGAAATCTTTTTTTGCTGCCTTTCGCTATCAACCTCTCACAAATTTCTTTTGCCCTGTTTGGATTCACAAAAAAGTTTTCATCGGCTATCAGGACTATTCCGGCCTCAATTTGGTCAAACTCCTTCATGACTTCGTCAACAGATCGGACTGAATAACGACGTTTGTGCGTCCAGGGATTCAGACTAAAAGTGCAAAATTTACAATTATAAGGACAGCCTCTCGACGTTAGAATCATGTCAAAAGATTCGACTGGGAGGGCATATCCAGCCACGTTCATATTATAATCCTGATGCCTGAGCTTTCTGTCGGGGGGGGCGTAATGATCTATGTCGCCTAGAACCCTGTTGGTGTTGTGAATGACCTGGATTCCCTGCCTGAAAGATATGCCAGAAATATCTTTCAGTGGAACGCCTTGCGCTATTTCGGCAATAGCGTCTTCTCCTTCTCCTCTAACAAGAATATCAACTCCCGGGCAGAGCTCGAAAATTTCCTCAACACTGTCAGTTGCCTGTTGCCCTCCGACCACTGTTGTAATGTGTTGTGGCAAACTGTTTACAAGTTCACAAACTTCTTTGAAATGATATTCCCAGTTTATGCTTATGCACAACAGGTCTACTTTCTCATTTGTAAAATCAACAAGTTTCTTGATGTCTCTGAAAGGACCTGGAAGACGTAGATCCAAAAAAGTGATCTCTTGGACATGGGGTTTTAAAGCCGCCACAATGTACTCTAAGCCGATAGGAGGGAAAATTGCCAATCCTAAAGATCCGGCATGGCTGTCACTCATATAAGGGTGGATACACATCGCATGTTTAAAAATTGTATTCAATATCTTGTTACCTTTGTATTAACTGAAACAGTGTTTTCTCCAAACCTGATAATTCATTGTTTGATCGTAACGTCTGAAGCATGTTTTACTATGTCGAATGTCACCTTTGTGATTTCAAGAATTTCTTCGAAAGGAATTGGTGGTTTTTCCCGGTTTTGAACCGCTTCCAAAAATCTTCTTATGGATTCCTTGTGACCTTTATCCTGCCTCCAAAGATTCATCTTTTTGAATCCGGGCCAATCATATCCCTTAAGGTTTTGAAAATTGTCCAACTGAAGAATACGACTTTCACAAAAGATCTCGATTCTCTCCTTTGGAAAAGATTTGGACCCGTTGGCAAGGTAGTGAACAGTTCCAACAGATCCATTCTCAAATGTAATTGTGAAACTCATCTTGTCATCTGTGACGAAGACTCCCGGGGCCTCTCCAATTTTGGCTGCGCAAAAGGAGACCGGCCTTGATCCTGTGAGGAAGAACAGTAGATCTACAAAATGGCATCCTTCACCAATAATCCTGCCTCCTCCTACGTACGGGTCTTGTGTCCAGTCATTGGGGGGGACCTCTCCAGCATTAACAGTTATGATTATGGACAATGGCTGTTTGATCAGACGCAAAAGCTGACTGATTTTTTGCATCTGGGGGGCGAAACGTCTATTAAAACCTATCATTAAAATGGGAGGGACATCAAAATGTCTTGATGACGAATAAGCCTGCCGAATTAGTTCAAGTTGTTCGGGAAAAATTGCCAATGGTTTTTCCACGTAGACATTCTGTCCATTTTCCAATGCCTTGCAAACCATGTCCGAGTGCGTGTTATGCCTCGTCAATACAAACACCGTGTTAATTTCCGGATCGCTAAAAATGCCGGCAGTATCGGTCGTCGCAAAGCTAAAACCGAATTTTTTCCCCGCATACGCCCCACTTACACCGGTAGAAGTTGATATGGTCTTGAGTCTTGCGCCAGTAGCCTTCAAAGCTGGGAGAAATGTTCTCAGACCATAATTCCCGGCCCCTATGACCCCTATTACAGGAACTACTTTAGCTCCCGCATGGGTATTGGTTGCAATTGAATTTGAACCCGATTTTCCAATTATTTCTACAGTTTGTTTTGTAAGTTTTTCCTCAGAAGAATCTTCAAAATCATATTCAAGCATGATGCCTAAAGAAGGCTCTTTAGTTGCCAACAGATCGTAGGCCGACGCCACCTTATCAAATTTGAATCGGTGAGATATCAGAGGACCTACAAGCAGCTTTCCTCCAGCCAAAAGCTCTAGGGCCGCTTCGAAATTGCGTTGTTCCGTCCACCTGACAAACCCGAAAGGATAGTCATGGCCTCGTTCCTCATATTGCGGGTCGTATCGTCCAGGGCCATAGGAACATGAGACCTGAAAAGTCAATTCTTTCTCATAAAATAAAGATCTGTCGAGATTAAGTCCAGTTACCCCTACTAGAATGATTCGACCGCGTTTACGGCATATTTTAGCCGCCTGACGCATTGGTTCATCACTTTCGGTCGCTGCGGCAATAATGACTCCGTCTACACCTAGATCATCGGAAAATACGGAGGCGCATCTTAACAAATCTTGGCCTAAACCTGGGTTGATTGTTTGAATACCCAGTCTGTCGGCCATAGCAATTTTCCCGGGATCCAGATCAATCCCCATAACGCTGCATCCATTCGCTTTAAGCGTCTGTGCGGCAATCAAGCCGATGAGGCCCAGCCCAATGACCACGAATTTCTCCCCAAGGGTCGGATTTGCGAGTCTTATCCCCTGAATTGCGATTGCGCTCAGTACCGTGAAAACAGCCTGTTCGTAGGATACCGCATCAGGGATTCTTGCGCAGAGGTTTTTAGGTACGAGAACAATTTCCGCATGAGGCCCATTGGAGACTACTCGGTCTCCTGGCTTAAACTTTTCAGCGCCTGAGCCAACTTCCAGCACTACACCCACGTTGCTGTATCCCATTACAATAGGATGATCCAGTTTGTCCCGCACAGCGTCAATTGTTTGAAACAGGCCCTCATTCCGGACCTTTTCCAGGACCTCAAAAACTTTCTCCGGTTGCTTGCGAGCCTTTTGCAGCAGGCTGGCCTGTCCCAATTCAACTACGCTGCGCTCGGTGCCAGAAGATACAAGACTCAACACGGTTTTGATCAGTAAATGATTTGCCCTAACTTTTGGAGCGGGAACATCAATCAGCTCCGCCCGTCCATTTCCCAAATTCTGTAAAACTTGTTTCATTTATGGCTCCAACCGGCTTGCCGCATGGTTTGGCGCTAAAAACTTTTGTTGCCAATCTTATGAAGTTGCAATAATATGTAAGCAATGTCATATAGAGAGGACCCGGGCTTGGAAGATCATACTATAATTGCGACTGAAGAGAATTTTGGCGCTGTTTCAGTTTGCCCGGGAGGAATAGTTCACGTTAATCTGCTCCACTTGACACTGAAACTTACTCCATCTGACTTTGAAAAATTTTCCGACCTTATAGCAAAAGCAAGACTTAATTTTTCTAGGCCCAAGCGAACCGAAGGCAAACCCCGCCTGCAGGTAGTGACATCCGAAACTTCATCAGATGATGACACTAAAAACACTTAAACAGGCCGTGCCCATGGCCGATTGGTAATTTATTTGATGAATCCCTCCGAATGGGTCTTGAAAGATCTTTATCCTGGAGTTGAGAATTCATTTTCTATGGCCTTCAACTCGTCAGTCAGAATGTTCATCTCAGTCTCCAAAAGCTTGACAACATCTTGAGCCCCGGTCAATTCCTGGTTCCTGCCCATATTTTCGAGAGAAAATGCGGCCTGAAACACATCTTGAGCGGCAAAATTACCTACGGAGCCTTTAAAAGTATGAGCCGATCTTTGGAGGTCCTCGGCTGAGCCGCGTTCTATTGAATCTTTAATATCCGCCAACATTTCAGGTCCAAGTTCTTTAAAGAGCTGAATGAGCTCCACAAGGAGTTCGGGACTGTGTCCAACCCGTTCCATTAGAGTTTCCCTGTCAATTACCGACAATTTGTTTCCTCCCGATTTCCTGGATAGCGCATCCCATAAATCACCTCAAACTTCAACAAGATTCCTTAAAGCTTCCGGGATCTCAGATATTATGTCTGTAGCCAAAATTGGACTTTCGCCTTTTTTCTCGATGATGCCGTCAGCCACGAATCCATGTAACCATACGCCCAACGGTATGGCGTCATCGAGAGGAAACTTCTGTCCTATCAAACCCGCCAGAATGCCCGTGAGTACGTCTCCCTGTCCTCCCGAAGACATCCAAGGATTACCTGTGGTGTTAATGAAGGATCCTCCATAGGGGCTGAACGTAATCGTTGCCGCGCCTTTTAAAACCAGCCAACATTGGAATTCATCAGAAAACTTACGCCCTAATGCAAAGCGGTTTTCTTGAACTTCGGAAACTGAAACACCCAACAGGTTAGCCATTTCTCCAGGATGTGGGGTTAGCACAACCCTGGCCTGAGTTTGCAGCAATAGGCTTAAATCCTTGGAAAGACAATTTAACCCATCGGCGTCAATGACCAGTGCTCCTGAGTAATTACGAAGCAAAGTCTCGACGATTTTGATTGAACCCGCTTGAGTTGAAAGTCCAGGCCCTATCGCAACGCAACTCATGCCACTGCACAGTTCCAGAATATTGCCGGCTGCGGACGCATCAAAGTATCCTGAGACATCAGGAAACGGTTCGGTCATTTCTTCAGTAAGCTTGTTTTCTAAAACAGAATTCAGAGATTCTGGAACCGCAACCGTAACAAGCCCAGCCCCAATTCGCGATGCTGCTCGTGCGGACATGGCGGCCGCGCCTGTTTTACCGCGAGTTCCTCCGATAATCAAAATTTTACCGAAAGTAGCTTTATAGGCCGTTGGGTCAGATCGCAAGAGAAAATAATCCGTTAAATCCGGATCCTTGTACAGTTTTACTAGGGGAGTCCGACTGTCTACGGCAATTTGGGGGATACTTATGTCAACCACCTTTATCTGACCGCATAGGCTGCGGCCTGGATACATTGCCATACCAAGCTTTTGAAACCCGTAAGTAACAGTAAGATCGGCTTCAATGGCTACGCCTCGGATGTTGCCTGTGTCAGAGTCAAGTCCGGATGGAAGGTCCACCGCTAATACAAAAGCATCAAGTGAGTTGATTTTTTCTATGGCCTCTTTGTAGGGAGACCGCACATCCTGTTTAAGACCCGTGCCAAGAATGGCGTCAATAATTATTGAACTATCAGCCCAGATTTCTTCAGCTTGCTCAAGCTCATCGACAGTTTCGATCTCCCATATTCTGGCTCCGATTCTCTCCAGGATATCCAGATTTGCTTTTGCGTCTCCGCGTATCTTTTCCCGAGGGCTCAAAATAAAAGTGTCGACTTCAACGCCGAGATTCACAAGGTAGCGAGCAATCACATAACCATCTCCCCCATTGTTGCCGGGCCCCGCCACAACCGAAATATTGACATCACCCAGATCATCCTCAAGGATCTCGTTAAGGATCTCAAAAGTGGATCGTCCAGCATTCTCCATCAGGACTATCCCCGGTATTCCAAACTCTTGAATGGTTACCGAATCAAATTCCCGCATTTCTTCCGCTGTAACTAAATATCGATTCACCGATTCTTCCTCTTTTTGGTTCCAGGACGAAGCGCCTATCCGTGAGAAACCTTTAAATTGTCGAAGGTCAAGCCTTGCTGGTCCCCATGAATTCACACGAGTAACCGCTGCAAAGCATATTGTAACGCCCTATTTGTTCCAGTGTGATAAGCCCTTTCAGGTCTGCGCCGTTCATAATAGGTATCGCCTTGCTGCCGCTGGCTTGCATTTTCTGAAGAATATCGGTCAGAGGAGTTTGTTCACTGGCCGTAGGAAAATCACGGATCATTGATTCAGATATCAGCGTAGTCGGTCCCTTTTTGTGGAGTGTTTCGACGATGGCGTCTCTGGTTATCAATCCAACAAGTCGACGACCGTCCATGACAGGGAAATCTCCCTGAAAACTCCGACAGAAGTGTTCCGCGGCGTCCCCCACCGTCTGGTGAGGTGTTAGGGTTTCAATGTCGCGAATCATTGCAGATTCGGCCGCAACTCCACCGAGCGCAACCATCAAGCCCATCTGGCGTTCTTCAGCTTCAGCCCCGAGATAAACAAAGAGGGCTATGAGAAGCAAAAAGATGTTTCCTGAGAAAAAACCCCAGAAGAACATGAAAATGGCAAATCCCTGTCCGATCCCAACAGCTATTCTTGTGGCTTTATAAGCATCCAGATACATCGCTAACGCGCCACGGAGAACGCGTCCCCCATCCATGGGAAATGCAGGAATCAGGTTGAATATCCCCAGTATCAGATTGACCGCTGTCAATTCGGCAAGTATCCCTCCCTTAACCGAGAAATCACTTATTGTGACTCCTGTTCCAAAAAGATCGGCTATAAACCAGAGCAGAAACGCGAGCAAAAAACTTGCGGCAGGCCCGGCTATGGCAATCAGGACTTCTTGCAAAGGTTTTTCAGGAGTCTCCGTCATTCTGGCCACTCCTCCAATGGGAAGAAGGGTAATATCCGTGACGTTGATTCCAAAATGTCTGGCTACCATTGAGTGGCTAAGTTCGTGAAAAACAACCGAGGCAAAAACAAGCAGCACAAATATTACGCCGGAGACGCCCCCCGCTCCTATGACTGATCCCCCAACAAAATAAATTAATATTAACAGAAGGATGAATGTTATGTGAAGGTTGACAGGTATGCCAAATATCGACCCGATTTTAAAAGACCACTTCATGGTCAATGCCTCCTGACTGTGTATATTTATGCTAACTAAGTATACTCTATCGAAAAAGAGGTTGGACTGTTACTGAACATTTTACTAACAATTTCCAAGGTTCGCAAGAACTGCGATAAAACCGGGAAAAACCATTAAATGGCTTCAGGGGTTTAACTGGAATGGGAAATTATTCATCTGATATTACTGCTATATTGTTGGCTGGTGGCACGTCAAGTCGAATGGGCGGACAAAACAAGGCTCTATTGGAAATAGACGGCAAGAAAATAATCCAGAGGGAAGTGGAAATACTTGAGGGCTTGTTCAAAGAAATAATCGTTATTACAAATACTTTTGACCAGTACGATTTTCTGGGAAAACCCATGTTTGCAGACGTCAGACCCGGATATGGTTCCCTAGGCGGACTTTATACCGGGCTTGTCAATTGTTCTAATGAATACGGTTTTGTCTTGCCCTGTGACATGCCTTTTCTAAATGACAGAGTAATTAATTATGTTTGTCAGAGGAGCTTTGGCCATGATGTGACCGTACCCAAGATAGGCGTACACTATGAACCGTTGCATGCGGTTTATTCCCGTCGGTGCGTTCCCCACATGGAAGCTCTTATGGGTCGTGGAAAACTCAGAATATTTGATTTTTTTAATGATGTGGATGTCCTGGAGATTCAGGAGGAAGAGCTAAGGATAATAGACCCTAATCTCAAATTTACTCTTAACGTAAATTCTCCAACTGATTTTACTTCAGCTATAAGCATAGCTAAAACCGTTATATCCGTGTGTTGACCACAGAAGCAACCCGACCCTAGTACTCATATGGCAGAAAAAGCTTACGGTGTTCATTCAATGCAAACCGGTCCGTCATGCCGGCTATGTAATCGCAGACGATCCGTTCCAGACAGTCCTCTCCCTTCTCAATACGACGCTGAACCCCGGGGGGCAACTGAAAAGGCCTATGCGAATATTCAGCGAAGAGATCTGATAACAACCTGTCTGCTTTATACTGCATCCTCATTATTTTGTAGTGAGTGTAAAACTTGTTGTACAAAAAAACATCCAACTGGGCCTTCAGGTCATTCATGCGCCTCGAAAAAGATACCGTCGCCTGATCGGCTTCCATGACCTGTTTCGAACCAATAACATCGTGCATTTCCAACAGTTGTTCAGTCTGATCAACAAGATCTCTGATGAAAAGATCTATAAGAAACCGTATGCATTGATAAATGAACGTGTCTTTATCAATTAAATTGAGTTTCTCTTTAACAAGCCTGGTTACTTCTTCCCACATACCGAGTTCAGCAAGATCATGTTCATTAAAAAAACCTGATCTCAGTCCATCTTCGATATCGTGGCAACTGTAAGCGACTTCGTCGGCAATGTTTACTATTTGAGCTTCCAAAGAAGGTTGCGGGGTCGTCATGAATTGCGAAAGCATTTCCTCTGGGGCCTGATCATACCGCGTCGTATGCCTAATAATCCCGGCTCTTGTTTCAAAGGTCAGATTAAGTCCGGGGAAGTCAGGATATCGGGTTTCCAGTAAGTCAACAACTCTCAATGATTGTCGGTTATGTTCAAATCCTCCAAAATCTTCCATCAGCCTGTGTAATGACTTCTCACCCGCATGGCCGAACGGCGTATGTCCCAGGTCGTGAGCCAGCGCAATGGCATGAGTCAAGTCTTCATTGGCTCCAATATATTGAGCAATACTCCTGGCGATTTGCGCTACTTCCAGCGTATGCGTCAACCTGGTCCTATAATGGTCTCCTTCGTAGTATGCGAAGACTTGTGTCTTGTACTCGAGTCTACGAAAGGCCTTAGAATGAATGACTCTATCTCGATCTCTCTGAAAAGCGGTCCTGTATTTACATTCCGTTTCGTTCCATTTACGCCCTGCGCTATTCTGTGAAAGAAAAGCATAGGGAGCTAAGTATTCACGCTCTCTCTTTTCCTGGATATTTCTATCAATTATCATTGCAACTCTCTCAGGTTGTTACAACATCCTTTGGCGAGTGAGGACATGTTGGGGAATCATTACATCAAACAATGTCTGTTTTGAATACGAAGAAATTAACCCCCCAGTATTCTGTAGAATCTCTTTTGTTCAATTGTGTTTCTGACCTGTCAAATCGGATATATGTTCCACAGAGGCTGGCGGCGGCCCTGGCAGAATGATGTTGACCAAAGTCGCGAAAACAGCGATGACCAGAATGGAGACCACCCCCAATACTATCATTCTGGGCCTGAAGCTCCATGTTGGTCCGCGGTCTGACGGTGAATCCCCCTCGACTGGAAAACGAAACTCCCGAAAAGCATCCTCGGGCATCGTCATTTCGTGAGGGTTTCCTGAGAGCAAATTCACTGCGGAAGGACCAGCGGGTTTAATATTAGGCACGCCATTATCGACCGAAGTGGGCAAAGCCTGCTGATGATCCGACAGCAGGCCGGCGGTGCCATCATCCTCAATTGTAGACATCTCCAGCAAACCCTCGGCCCCGCATTTTGGACAGCGAACGCTTGAGTCGGACCCTTCAGTCATCTTCTCTGCGTCCAATCTCAATAAGGTTTTGCAATCAGAACATTTAACTACCATTGTTGTAAGCCACCTATTTTCTCCCCTTGATTAAATTCAAGATTTCCCCAATATCTGGAAAACGTCCGACTTCTTTCTTTGAAAAAATCAGTTCGTTTTCATATTCAACTTCAAAGACCCCGCCACTGGACATTACAAGTTCAGGTTCGATGGCGAGTTCCCTATGAATTTCTTCCGCCAGACTAGCGGCTTTTGGGCGATAGCTTCAACTACCGCAATAAGTTATCCTGCATTTTTGTGACATTCGAATTTCCTCCATTTAACAAGTTCGAACATGCCGAAGCCCATTATATTACCTCAATTCGCGATTGCAAGTCAGACAGAAATTCATCTGTAATCTAGAGATTTGATCCTGACTTTACCCATCATTTTGAGAACGGAACTTTGATCATCTTCTCGCCTTGAGGCCAGTTTGATGTGCGTGGCGTCCGATGGCGCTTGTTTCAAGGTTGGATCGACAGACAGCCACCCCTTAACGTAAGATTCGGCCCATGCGTGGTACAAAAAACCGAGATTCTCTGAATAAACAAGTCCTGTGACGATACGTGTAGGAATGCCAAGCGATCTGGCCAGGGCAGTATACAGTTGGGAATGGGACTGGCATTCTCCCTGTTTGGATCGCAACACCTCCAGGGCGGAAAAGGAATCTTTCATTTCGCCTTTGATATTGTCCGCTGTCCAGTTAACAAGTTTTATGACTTTGTCCATGTCCGTCGATTCTTTTGTCACAATCTTCAGAGCCTGGTCCCTTATCTCTGTGTGCCCTACCTGGATGGTCGGTGTTGAGAGCAGATATTTGCTCAAGCTGTCGATGTTTTCATGAGAAGTCGACCCCAAGCCTTCAGAAAAGCGTTGTATGTTTTCTGTGTTTACCTCGACATCAAAACCTTCCTCTGGCCGTCCATTTTCTGGAACGTTGACTTTTTGGCGATTGTCTTTAGCGATTAGGTCTGGATGAATCCCTTCAAGTCTAACTTTGAGAAATTTGGCCTGGCCCGGTTTCACAATTTTTGTTGGGGTCTTAACCAGACTGAAGTCCAGGATCAAGTCTTTTTGCTTTGCCTTTTTTTCCATGAACTGTCTTGCTGATTCCTGATCCTCCAGTATGGTTATCAAAGAACCATCCAGTCCTTTCTCCAGAACAACCAGCCCCTTGGAATTCGCCCATGAATTTACCAAAGATTGTCCATAATTGTTTGTGATCTTCCAAACCGCATCCGATGGACCTGGGGAACCTTTGACTTGAGAAATTTCCTGTTCAACTTGCTCTACAGATTGACGCTCAACGTTGAATACGTCGAACGAATATTTTGCTCCATCTCGTAGGCCTTTAAGGGCAGGCATCAAAGAGATGGCGCTAGTATGATATATTTTCCCTTGGGTGGGAAAATCTCTGTCAATTATCTCGTTTTCAGCGTTCATTTTCAGGACAAGTTTTTTTGAGTTCACATTGCCTTCAACGCGGAGGTTCTTTTGATTCATTTGCACGTTGGAATCAAAAGAGATTAGAGAAAGATCAGGCGCCGCCGTGATTTTTTCGGTCATCTTAATCTCATTGGTTTTTTTCATCGCCGTAAGCCTCATGATTGAGTCGCTTTCGATGATAAAATTTTTTCCAGATGGCAATATCTTAAAATGGCTGTATCCTATTTTATCTTCCTGAAAATAAATTCCGTACCAGGCTTCCTTGAATGGAAAATCTGATAGTGACTGGTAACCTTTGGCCGAATCCGTGGAATGTTCTGAATCCGGATTGAAGGACTTGACTATACAGCCACTGCTAATAAGTGTTAATTGAACGCATAGTAGATATAATGTAAATCGTATTATCATTGTTATTAGTTAACACCCTGTTTTGAATTATACTAATTGTGACCTAATTACTCAACTATCTTCCAGTGGTTTTTAATTGACTTTAAAAGCCGGATCATTGATTTTAAAAGATTGTATCATTACTGGTTAGGCAATTGGCAGGTTGAAGCCCTAGCCCTAACCTTCGGAGGACATGTTAATGGATTACAAGGATACTCTCAATCTCCCGAAAACCAACTTTCCCATGCGCGCCAATCTACCAAAAAGGGAACCTGAAACGTTACGGCATTGGGAAGAAACAGGCATATACGACAAGATCATTCAAACGGCCCAAGGTAGGCCAAAATACATCCTACATGATGGTCCCCCATATGCAAATGGGCACATTCACCTTGGAACAGCGCTTAATAAGATACTCAAGGACATGATTGTCAAGTCGAGGTTCATGGCAGGCTATAATTCCGACTATGTTCCCGGTTGGGATTGTCATGGTTTACCGATAGAGCACCAGGTCGACAAGGAATTAGGTAAAGCAAAGGCCCAAATGACGGAGGTTGAGGTTAGAAAAAAATGCAGGGAATACGCTACAGGGTTCATCGATATTCAGCGTAAGGAATTCCAGAGACTTGGCGTCTTCGGTGAATGGCAAGACCCATATCTTACGATGAATTACAAATATCAGGCGACCATTGTGAGAGAATTGGGACACTTTTTCGAATCCGGGGCTGTTTATAGGGGAAAGAAGCCGGTTTACTGGTGTTCATCATGTGTCACAGCCTTGGCTGAGGCTGAGGTTGAATACGCTGATTCTTCCACTCCTTCGATTTACGTCAAGTTTAGCGCTGTAGATGACTTTTCGTTAAGGATTCCAGAGCTTAAAGGTGAAAAAGTCAATGTGGTGATTTGGACCACAACACCCTGGACCATTCCCGCAAACCTGGCCATCGCCGCACACCCCTCCGAGCGTTATGCGGCTGTAAAGGCCGGAGATGAAGTCTATATTCTCGCTCAAAGGTTAGTCCCAATCGCCATGGAAATATTTGGTAAAACCGATTTCCGGGTGTTGGCCGAATTTCCTGGGAAAACGCTGGAGGGCATGAAATGCGCTCACCCAATCTATGACAGGACTTCACAGCTAATTCTTGCCGATTTTGTAACGCTGGATACCGGAACAGGCTGTGTCCACATAGCGCCCGGTCATGGTCAGGAAGATTATGAAGTCAGTCGTCTTTACAACATAGATGTTTACGCGCCTGTCGATGATCGAGGTCGATTCACTGAAGAAGTAGATTTTTTCGCCGGTAAATTTGTTTTTAGCGCCAATCATGAAATCATTGCCAAACTCTCGGAGCTTGGGGCTCTAATGGCCTCAGAGGAAATGAACCATAGTTATCCGCATTGTTGGCGATGCAAGAAACCGGTAATTTTCAGAGCCACACACCAATGGTTCATTTCCATGGATCGGACGGGGCTTAGGGAGTCGGCTTTAAAAGCCATAGATACGGTGAAGTGGATTCCCAAGTGGGGAAGAGACAGAATTTACGGAATGATTGAGCACAGACCTGATTGGTGTATCTCAAGGCAGCGCAGTTGGGGTGTTCCCATTACAGCCCTTAGGTGCTCGGATTGTGATTCGGTGGTGGCGCCTCCTGAATTGTTTGAAAAGACCGCAAAGCTTTTCGAAGAAAAAGGCGCTGACGTCTGGTTTGAATCCGAGGCGTCAGACCTGGCGCCCGAAGGTCTCAAATGTCCAAAATGTGGAAGTTCCTCGTTTATAAAGGAACGAGATATTCTGGACGTCTGGTTTGACTCAGGCGTTAGTTGGGCCGCCGTACTAGAGGCCAGACAGTCACTTGCCTATCCCGCCGACATGTACCTTGAGGGGAGTGACCAGCACAGAGGCTGGTTTCATAGCGCTATGCTCACTTCTGTCGGTACAAGGCGAAAGGCGCCTTATGCAAACGTCCTTACTCATGGGTTTGTAGTTGACGGCCAGGGTAAGAAGATGTCGAAATCTCTGGGGAACGTTATTCAACCGTCTCAAATTGTTGATAAATATGGCGCTGATATCCTCCGCCTATGGGTATCCGCCGAGGATTATCGTGACGACATCAGGATCTCAACCGAAATTTTAGACAGGCTCTCCGAGGCGTATCGCCGGATCCGAAATACTTGCCGTTTTCTCTTGGGAAACCTTGCTGATTTTAATGTAAGCGAACAGGTCCCGCCTCAAGACATGACGGCGCTGGACCGGTTTGCCTTAAACAGACTCAACGGCATTATATTAAGGGTTAGAAAAGCCTACGAGGACTTTGATTTTCACGTCGTTTTCCATACACTGTACAATTATTGCACGGTGGATTTGTCTTCTTTATATCTGGACATTCTTAAAGACCGTCTTTATGTGGAAAAGGGCAACGGAAAGCTGAGAAGATCGGCTCAGACAGCCTTATACCATATAGTCTCGTCCTTGATCAGGCTCATGGCGCCCGTGCTGGCATTCACAGCAGAGGAAGTCTGGGGTGAGTTCAATAGCCGAGAAAACAACGAACCTAGTGTTCACCTGACTTCTTTTCCTGAAACTGTGCGAGGTGTGGAATTGACCGACGAAGAGAAGTTGGCCTGGACCAGCGTTCTTGCTCTCAGGCAGGAGGCTTCCAAAGTTCTTGAGGAGGCCAGAGGGACAAAGTTGATTGGTTCTTCTCTCGAAGCGAGGTTGATAGTAAGTGGGCCGCCTGAATTCATTCAAAACATTAAGGACATGGAAGATCCTGAAGGTTTCTTCATCGTTTCTCAGCTACAACTCAATGACATTCCCCTGGCATGCGGGTCCAATGACGAGGTCAATCCCTTGTCGGGGGTAAAAATCGAAGTTGAGCGCGCTCAAGGCCAGAAATGTCCCCGTTGCTGGATATGGAGTTCGGCCATTGGTTCTGATTCGGAATTTCCGGAAGTTTGTCCGCGGTGCGCTGGAGTCCTTAAAAGCGCCGACTGACAAGTGAGCCCATTATTGGTTGTTTCCTGATGTATGAGAACAAAAAAAGGATCTTGGTTTTCTTCTTTATTGTGTCGGCCATTGTTATCATGGCCGACCAGTTAACAAAATCCATGGTTTCAGAATTCATTCCCCTAGGCGCTTCAGAAACTGTCTTGCCGGGATTTTTAAATCTAGTTCACGTTAGAAATTCCGGAGCGGCGTTTGGTGTGTTCGCAGATAGAGGCAATTTAACCAGCCGCGCAATCTTATCTGCAATTTCGTTTCTTGCGTTGTCGGCGATTCTATGGATAGTGATTTCTCAGCCGTTGGAAAGGTATTCTCTGATTGGGTTTGCATTATTTTTTGGGGGCGCTGCGGGGAATTTTCTGGACAGAATTATTTATGGAGAAGTGACGGATTTTATAGACATACAATTTCGAGGATTTCACTGGCCCGCCTTTAATGTAGCCGATGCGGCCCTTACACTGGGGGCCATTATTTTCTGCGTCAGAATCCTTCTTGCGAACAGGGAATCAACCTGAAACAACCAACGCTGGACGAGACATTTTCGCTTATCTGCAGAGTGACGCCTGGTTGTTCTTCCAGTTCAATCCTTCGTGGATCGGACGGCAGGATAAATTTTAGACTGACATGCCCCCCAGTGGAAGGGAAAGCCAACAAAGAACTCATAAAGCTTGTTTCAAAAAAATTGAGAATTCCTCAATCAGATGTGACTATTACCAGAGGACAACGATCGAGGGACAAAAATCTCTTGATTCGTGGAATATCCGAGGAAAAAGCGGAGAAGTGTCTCTTGAGTTAGCCGGCCAGGATTTCAGCTATGGTAAGGCTCTGTGTTCTTCTACCTTGGGTATTGATTGTCTCGATTTCCAATTCGGCCAGTTTTCTATAAAATGGTGTTCGGTCAATCTTTTCAAAAGAACTGTTGTCGCAGGCGTTAAGTTCGAAACGATCGCAACCCGGTCCAAAGACCCTCGTAGAATTGGGTTTGTCTATGAAGTGTGGAATTCCGGCCAGTCTGCATATCATGGGCCGATAATCGTATATTTTGCATTTCCCTTCAAAATTAGCGGCGCAAATGGCGTTTCTGTATTCTCCAAGAGAATCGAGCCTTTTGAGTTCAACGACTTGTTTGCTTCGTTTCTTAATTTCCAGCCTTGTTGGCCGATTCAGGGCGCCTAGCCCCCGTCTCATGTAAAGCATCTCAGCAAAGGTGTGAACAATCAAATCCACAGTACAGCATTTAGCCCCATCACAACCATAACAGCTAAACGCAGATTGAACGGCCGCCTTTCTGTAAATATAATCTATTTGTTCGTAAAGCTCTTTGAGACGGGCGCTAATATCAATTCCCGGTCGAAAACCGACATCATTTACGGAATCCATTTTGTGGCGCCTAATAATCTGTAGCTTTCAGCATAAACTACTTACACGATCAAATGCGCGTCTGGAAATTATTCCTGCCAGGAAATCGCCTCTTCAGGGCAAGTATCGATGGCTTCTTGAACTTCGTCCTCAGAACACGCGCTCTGATCAACCACATAAGCCTTATCGGTCTCATCGCTTACAGCAAAACAATCTTCCGCAATAGCCGCGCAAGTTCCGCAACCACTGCAAGCCTCTTGATCGATAACTAGAGTTTTAGCCATTTTTCCTCCTTTGTCTGTCAGGATATGATTTGATAGGTTTGGAAACATTCAATACCTGACCTTTACATGTACGCGTTTTTTCAGTCAACCGTTATTGTGATTGGATTCCTTCTGAATCTGATATTTTTGTCGGCCGGCCAATATGTTTCCGCCCATGTTTCCACATTAATGACGTATTAAAGATAATCTAAACGCTATGTTATATAAAATAATCAACGTGGTGAATTATGCATTCTCGCACAATCACGCCGGACGTTGATGGTCCTCAAAGTAAGTCGGAATGTCCACAAATCGTTTAATAAGAGCTAGGAACCGTTATCTTGAGAGCCAAGAAAAATACTATTTGCTTGACACTTGACGTTTTACGGTCGTATAGAATCAACATTGATATTTATTTACTAAATTTGGAGTTGATTGAGAGGGAGGAGCGGAAATGACAAAAGCGGAATTTGTGGACAAACTGGCCGATAAGGGCCAAACGACTAAGAAGCATGCGTCAGAAGCCATCGAGTTGGTTTTTTCCACAATCGCCGACGCGTTGGTCGCGGGACAGGAAGTATCAGTCCCTGGTTTCGGCAAGTTCTCTGTTGTGCTGAGGAAGGCGCGTTCCGGTATAAACCCACGCACCAAAGAGAAAATAAGCATTAAAGAGGCCAAGGCCCCGAAGTTTTCACCGGCGAAGGCTTTGAAAGAATCCATAAAGTAATTATTGTAAATGTTATATTTTTTCTAATTTAAGTGGTTTGAATTGCGTATCTTGATGAAACGCGATACTTTTTTGCTACTGGCGATATGTAACGCCTCATAGCTTTGATTTCATAGCGCCCTTGGGCGCTTTTGATTTTGTGGGCTATGCAAAAATATTGGGAGTGAAAGTCCCGACGGACTCGGTTTCGAGTCTAGGATACGGTAGTGTCAGGGACCTTTATCACTAGAAGAGGAAAAACATGTTCATAGTCGGAAATCTGGTTTACGCCCTGGCTCATGTGGTCGACATCACCTTGTCAATTTATATGTGGGTAGTCATTATATCAGCTTTGATCTCATGGGTTAATCCGGATCCCTACAATCCAATCGTTCGATTTCTTTATGGGATTACAGAACCCGTTTTTGCCTTTGTACGGCGGTACCTCCCAATACTTCCAATGGGATTAGATTTGTCTCCTCTGATTGTCTTGCTGGCCATAGTATTTCTACAGCAATTTCTGGTAAAAACACTCATTCAGTTAGCTGAAGCCCTGCGCTAGGCCTTCAAGTCCAATAAGCCTCATAAAACCAAAACGACCGGTTCACTCAGGCGCCCGGTCGTTTTTTGTCTGTACAATATATGAGATCAGAAGTCGTCGAAGTCTATCGTCAATTCGTCGTCGAGAAATTCTCCGTCGGCTTCAAGGGAGGATAATAGGTCCACTGGACCACCCTCTAGGGGATCTTCAAAATCGGCAAGCGCTTCGGCAAGTGATTCTTCTTTCACTCTGCCGATGTAATAATCAATATTGTGGGAATGAGGCATGCTTGATCCTCCCGGCTTCGATAAATACCGTTGCAACGCAACTGAAATAAATAAAGCATAACAATTAGATATTGTCAATATTTAAAGTGATACATTAATAAAAACGCCAGGATTCACAACTCCCTACCCCATGAGATCTGGTCCCTCCCAACTATCAGTGTCCTATAATTCTATCTTGGTGATTTCAGAAAAACTCTTGCCGTAATCCCGGTATCTGGCTGAATTAATCAAATGGAATTCTCGCTCTGCCTGAGTGCAATCTCTTACAGGACGAGCCGGCGCCCCAATCGCCACCTTGTTGGCCGGAATGACGCTTCCCGGACTGACGACTGAACCAGCCGCAACTATGGCCCCTTCCTCTACTACACTGCCGTCAAGGACCAGAGCTCCTATCCCCACCAGAGCTTTATCGTGAATTGAGCATCCGTGGAGAACAGCTCTATGGCCTACTATAACTTCGTTTCCGATAATCAGCGGGAATTTGCCGGTGGTCACGTGCAACGCGCAGTGGTCCTGAATGTTAGTCTGTCTACCGATCCTAATAAAATTAACGTCTGCCCTAGCAACAGTGTAAAACCAAATGTTGCTGTAATCGCCTATCTCTATGTCACCCAACAGGACCACTCCAGGCGCAAGAAATACGTGTTCTCCCAATCTAGCCTTTATCCCTCTGTATTCTATGATCATTTTAATCTCCTGCCAGTTGGCCGGGGGCTGATTGTGTGATTGACAATTTTTAGCTACAGAGTCCCCGTTTCCGAAACTTCCCTGAAGAAGTCGTATGAGATCGACCTCTGTCGTTGAGGATTGAAATCTGAATCTATCCGTCTCATCTTTTCGAGAGAAACAGGGCTATTGAAAACTCGGTAGAATTCGTATCTCAAAACCAATACTTTGCCCGCTATTGAACCCGATGTCTCAGCATGTTCCCGAACATGTTCAAGATCAAATTTTTCATCATTGTACAGGGCTTTGCACAAGTACGAGGGGTCCTCAAAAGACCATCTTTTTATGCGAGCCTCACCAACTGCCCCAAGCCGGTTAACGTAAAATAGAATCGGTAAGCCACGACGAATTTTCTGAAACCCGGTTGGAAACGTGTAAGCCAGGTCCCTGCCCAGCCATGTGGAACCAATGTTTTCCCTGTTGAACAAGTCGTCATAAGTTGTTTCCGTCTGAGGCAATTCTATCATTGCCGAGGCCCTTTTCCTGTCGATAGTGACTAGTAGGGGGGTCTCATCCCGACATCTTACTACAAGTGGAAAAAAGAGTGTTTCCAACTCATAAGCTTCCAGAGGGCGCGCTGGTGGACTGATAATAATTTGGTCCCCAAGTAAGTTGATCCTGTGCCATACCACGGAAAAAAATGGCGACATATATTCGGGTTTCATTCTATAAGTTAACCCATCTTGCTCTTTTCTGACCTCGTATCCCCATGAGATGAACAGATTTCCCAAAAACTGGATTGAGTCTTCATAGTTGATCGCTTCATAAACCAGTTTCTTGTAAAACCTTAAACCTATTTCGGCATTTCGATTTCCCGGCCAGCACGCGCCGTCACCTATGAATCCGCATGTTCTGAATATATTTGCCGGACCGCCAGATTCAGATTCGGGAATAGTTAGACTGATTTTAGAAACCTTGAGCTTTGCCCAAGCCATTAATTCCCGTTTTAACAATTCAACTCCGAATCCGGACTGAGTAGCATCGTGAGACAACGTAAAGCCAAGCAATTTTATCTCATCTGAGGAAACAACCTCCCATAATGAAACTCCTTCTAATGCTCCCTGAGTTTCCAGGACTGATAGATGAAATCTGTTGGAACCCAGGGCGGTTTTAATTGGCAGGTTTTCCAAGGTCCAATTCCCAAGCATGACCTCAATTTGAATGAGGTCTCTCTCGGTTGCCGGTCTGATAACGGTTCTCATCTGTTTCCTTGCCCGTAAGACGGGAAGAATGTCATAATCAGTGGGAAGATTAAACAAGCAGGATAATAATTTCATCATATTTGAATAATCCCGACAGTTTAATCAAGAAATATTTTCTATATCGTCATGCGTCTGATATGCAGGACGCCGGGACAAACTCTTGAGTAAATTCGCTCGGGATGAAATGGAAAATTGGTTGTGAAAAATCTTGGAGGAGTTAATGGATGAGTTTGCTGCTCCCTGTCTTGTGATAGGAGCGAAGGGAATGCTTGGTAGGGATTTGTGCTCTGCAATGAGGCTGGCGAAAATCCGACTTGTTGAGATGGATATTGACGAAATTGACATTTCAAGTATGCCTTCCGTCTTGGGGGCTTTTCGCAAAGCAAAGCCCCGGATGGTAATCAATCTGGCAGCGGTGACAGACGTTGACGGGTGCGAGTTCAAGCAGGACTTGGCCTTCAGTGTCAACGCTTTGGGGGCTGAAAATCTCGCGATAGCTTCCAGAGAATTTGGATCATTTCTGATTCACATGAGCACTGATTATGTATTCGATGGTTCGAGCGACAAGCCTTATAGAGAGAACGATTTGCCTAATCCGCTCGGAGTTTACGGTAAGACCAAATTTGAAGGAGAAATAAGAATTCAAGAAGCCCTCCCGATGAATCATCTTATTGTTAGAACCCAGTGGCTGTACGGAGAGCACGGAAAGAATTTTGTAGACACCATAATCAAGGCAGGCAGGCAGAACAAGAAATTGAGAATAGTTAACGACCAGCATGGCGCACCGACTTACACCGTTGATCTGGCCGAGGCCATTATTGAACTTGGCGGCCTAAGACTTTCCGGAATTGTTCATTGCACAAATTCGGAAAATACTACCTGGAGTGGTTTTGCGTCTAGAATACTCGGGATGGTTGGGTTGACTGATGTAGAAATCGAGGAGATCAATACGGAGGAGCTTGGCAGACCTGCGCCACGTCCTCTGAATTCTGTTCTTGACACTTCGAAATTTGAGAGATTGACAGGCATGAAACTCCGCTGTTGGGAGAACGCGCTTCAAGAATATTTATCCAAAAGGAATTTCTGAGAAATGGGAATGACAATCACAGAGAAGATTCTAGCTTCACATGCTGGTCTGGATCAAGTTCGACCCGGACAACTAATCGAGGCGAATGTTGATATTGCGTTAGCCAATGACATCACATTGCCATTGGCCCTGAAACCTTTCAAAGAGGCAGGGGGGACGCAAGTTTTTGACAGGGAAAAAGTCGTTGTCGTGATGGACCATTTTAACCCTGCTCAAAACATAGACTCTGCGATGATGCATCTAAAATCGCGTGAATTCGCTGAAGAAATGCAATTGGTCAATTTTTTCGATGTCGGTTCTATGGGGATTGAGCACGCGTTGCTTCCGGAACTCGGAATAGTTCGGCCGGGCGACCTTGTGATTGGCGCTGATAGCCATACGTGCACATATGGAGCTCTATCCGCTTTCTCCACCGGCGTTGGTAGTACCGATTTCGCCGCTGCGATGCTCACGGGAAAAAGCTGGTTCAAGGTCCCGGAGTCCATGAGAATAAGGCTCTCGGGAACATTTGGCCGTTGGGTTGGTGGGAAGGACCTCATCCTTAGAATTATTGGAAATATTGGAGTTGATGGGGCCTTGTACAAGGCGATGGAATTTTCAGGAGAGGGAGTCTCAAGTTTAAGCATGGCGGACAGGTTTACTGTTGCAAACATGGCGATAGAGGCAGGAGCCAAGAACGGAATTTTCCCGTTCGACGTATCAACCAAACTATATGCTGATGAACATGGGACGCGTCCTTATTCTATTTACCAGGCTGATGATGACGCACAGTATTTGTCTGAACTCGATGTATCGCTTGACGCGCTTGAACCATTGGTCGCAATGCCTTTCTCGCCTGAAAATGTTAGACCAGCGTCGGAGATCAAGAACATGAAAATTGATCAGGTGGTTATCGGTTCTTGCACCAACGGTCGAATTGAAGATCTTCGAATTGCGGCGTCGATCCTCAAAGGAAGGAAGGCCGCCAAACATTTGAGACTAATAGTGATCCCCGCCACACAGAATATCATGCTACAGGCGATCCGCGAGGGAATTGTCGAAATTTTCATAGAAGCTGGTGGAGCTGTTTCTACCCCAACTTGCGGACCGTGTTTAGGCGGGCACATGGGTATACTGGCGCGTGGGGAACGCGCCTTATCGACCACCAACAGGAATTTCGTGGGACGTATGGGACATCCTGAAAGCGAGGTAATTCTTGGTTCCCCTGCCGTTGCGGCGGCTACAGCGGTTACTGGTATTGTTACGGACCCTAGGAATTTGTAAGTTAAATATTGGAAATCTTGATTCTGATGTTTTATTGGAATTCCATGGTTGAAATTTTGCAGTTGGTGGGATAAGATTTTTCATCACAAGACGTAAAAAATGATATGGACAAAAAAAAACTTTTTCAGCATAATTTTTTGTGCTAACATCATCATAGTAGCTTAAGGGCAGAGTGGATCGGGAAAAAATGTCTTGACTTCTCGAAACCATTCTGATAATCAGAGTATCAAATAACTTTTCTTCGTCTATAATTCCACATTTGGTTCCGCTCTTTTCTTTTTGTGGAGCCTAATAAAAGGAGGATTTGGGTATGGTTAAAAGAATGATTGTTCTGCTAAGCGCAATGGCCATTATGGCAAGTTTGGTGGTCGTAGCTGAGGCGCAGGTTTCAGGTATGCCTATCATGTCGAACACTGGGGACATGATCATGATCCCTATGAAAGTTAAGACCACTTTTTCAAAAGCGACTTCAGGCACAGCCGGTGGCGACAGCACCCTAATGTTGGGTGGCTGTGAGCAGTATACAGCTGGCTTCCGTCCCTGGGGCGTATGGAGAGGCACAACCTGCACAGAAAAAGTTCAGGTTATACCTCCGAAGTGTGTTGCTCCGGCATGCGGTGGTCCCATCGGTTGGGGCGCTCCCCCGGCTCTTCCTCCGAATTCATGTCTCGTCAGCAACGTTGAGAAATACACTGTTAAGTCCCCCGGTTGCAATCCCTGTGTAACACCTGGATTGGGCTACGAAATGGTGAAGAAGCAGGAAGTTAAGTAGAACCGAGTTAGACAATAGATTGTTTTTAAAGACCGGAGGCTTCTCCGGTCTTTTTCGTTCTGGTTATTAAAAAGTCAGGCCATAAAACGATCGGGTTAATCCAGATAAGCTCATGCGACTGTTCCCGAATTCCTTCAGCAATGACATGCTTTGGGAATAAAGTTTCTCATGATAGTCTCATACTAGTTCACTAACGAGGTATCTCCGTGATTCATGATTCGTATGTTTTGATATTGGATTATGGTTCCCAGTACACTCAACTTATCGCAAGACGAGTAAGAGAAGCCGGAATATATTCTGAAATCCACCCTTACTATCGCTCTTTGGAAATACTTGCCGCGAGGCCGCCGGCTGGAATCATTCTATCAGGTGGACCGGCCAGCATATATGATCCAGATTCTCCCAAGCTCGAAAGAGCTATACTTGATTCCAACATACCCGTGCTCGGAATTTGCTACGGTCTCCAGGCTCTGGCTCATATCCTTGGAGGTAAGGTTGATAGGGCCACAGAGAGAGAGTATGGACGCGCCGTGCTGTCTTACATAGATCCCAATTCGCGTTTATTTCAGGAAATTCCCCTCGATGAAACCCCTGTCTGGATGAGTCACGGAGACAAGGTGATTGAGCCACCCCCGGGTTTCAGAGTCATCGCTTCCACTTCGGACACGCCCGTGGCTGCTATCGAGAAAGTGGACGGCTCCATCTGTGGAGTCCAGTTCCACCCAGAAGTTGCGCACACGCCCAATGGAAAACAAATGTTGGAGAACTTTCTTTTTAAGGTGGCTGGGATTGCGCCTTCCTGGTCCATGTCATCGTTCATCGAAAGCTCCATAGACGAAATTCGGAGGCGGGTAGGGGACGGACACGTTGTGGCTGCGCTTTCGGGTGGAGTTGATTCTTCTGTAATGGTTGCCCTTGTCCATAGGGCAATTGGCGCCCAGTTACATCCGATTTTCGTTGATAATGGTCTTTTGAGGAAGGACGAAGCCCAGGAGGTCCATCTCTCTTTGGAAGAACGGCTTGGGATAAAGGTTGACAGAGTTGATGCGTCCGAACGCTTCCTGGAAAAGCTTCAAGGAGTCATTGACCCTGAAGAAAAGAGAAAGATCATAGGCGCTGAGTTTATCCATGTGTTCGAAGAAGAAGCTCAAATGTTTCCGAATGTCCACTTTCTTGCCCAAGGAACTTTATATCCCGATGTCATTGAGAGTATTTCGTTCAAGGGTGGTCCATCCGTTACAATTAAGAGCCATCACAATGTTGGAGGACTCCCTGACATCATGAGATTGGAACTCATAGAGCCCCTGCGAGAACTGTTTAAGGATGAGGTCAGAGAACTGGGGATTGCCCTGGGTCTGGATGAAACTCTAGTATGGCGGCACCCGTTTCCAGGACCTGGGCTTGCGGTTAGAATTCTTGGAGAAGTGACAAGGGAACGGCTCGAATTACTGAGAGAAGCGGATGCCATAGCCATCGAGGAAATCAGAAGAGCCCGGCTTTACAGAGACATCTGGCAGGCCTTTGTCGTACTGCTGCCGGTAAGGTCGGTCGGGGTCATGGGCGATGAAAGGACCTACGAGCATGTCGCGGCGTTCAGGGCTGTTGATTCTACGGATGGTATGACTGCCGACTGGTTTAGGGTACCTCACGAAACCCTGGCATTGATCTCAAACAGAATCATCAATGAAGTTAGAGGCATAAATCGTATGGTTTACGATATATCTTCAAAGCCGCCCAGCACCATTGAATGGGAATAAGAACCGGATTTAAAGTTTGAAGTAGAACCTTGCCCCTAAAATGATGTTAAAGCTCGCCGGATGCAATAAACGTGAGGGCTCTGGCAAACACAATTCGAGTCTCGTGTGAATCATCGCTAGGATGTTTCTTCAAGACTCTTTATGTATTTTTTGAGATCTACAAGCTTTTCCGATGGAAACTCTTTTATTAGAGCCCTTATCCTATCAAACTTGGGATCATCCCTTAATGGTTTGTATGGCGTAGGCTTAGTCTCCTGAACCGACGTTTCCAGCATTTGCATTGTGGGTCTCCTACTGATCAATTTTTCTGTTCAAATCTGATTAATTGAACCCGCTAATAATCCAACCGGTTCAGAATGTCAACCGAAATCCGTTGAATTGCGCCACCTACTTCTAATTTTATTATCTCGTGATATCAGCATGTTATTCTCGTGAGCGTGACAATATTCACTGTCTGCGCCTTCACGGGGAAGCCTCAATTTTATTGGCCCTATGACCTGAAACATTTATGATTCCAAAGGGAGATTTAGGTCAACGGGAAGCAGTTTCAACAGCCTGAAAAAGAAGACCGTCTCCGGGAAAGTATCAAGGGGGGGGAGTCATGATACAAAAGAAGACGGCCTTACAATTATTAAATTAACTTGTTCAGTCCAAAAAGTCAACGCGAATGTGAACAGGCAAATTTAGAGATGCTCGAATAAATATTCAGGCTGAATTTAATTCAATGGTGATTCTCACATGATGGAAGTTTTTGATCACCAGGGAACATGTTGGACTTGACGCACAGAGGTCTATCAGTTAGAAATTAACCTCAAGGCGTTAGATTTGAACAGATATTCTTATATCAGATCGATGTTCCCGGGTTTTCCATATATGGGGATGGTTGAGTCTTTCGGATTAATTATGGATACTTCCGGATTGGGCACGTCAACACAATGCCGACTAAACTTGGAATCGTTTCTAGGTCCACCCAATAAGGAGTCTTGAAATGGCAGAAGCTCGTGACGCTCGAAGGCATCCCAGGATAAGGGTCAGAGTTCCCAACTCGCTTCGGATAAGAGTCAAGGAAGGGGATTGCCTGGCCGACCTATTGGACATCAGCCAGAGTGGTGTGGGGGTAGAATTCTTCGATTTGTTCGATGTGCTGATTTTTTCAGAGGGAGACGTGGTCAAACTCGAGTTTATGCTCAAACCGGAACACGTTGGAGAAAAGACGGCGTCAGACATTCTCAAATCGATACAGAAACATACAGGGGATTCAAAAGAGGAAGCCGAAGAGCCCGAGGGATCTCGGGAGGCCTTTGAAGTTGACGCAAAGATCGTGTGGACATATCTCAACAGATTGGGATTAGAGTTTGTCGAGTGATAAACTGGAATGCAGGTAGTAGTTATTGAACTTTCGCTGGTTTGTCAAACGCGGCCTGAAATGGGGCCTTGAATGGACCACCGAGCTTTCCGGGGCCGGGATACTTTACCGTGGATCTCAATATTTCAACCACGGCTACCGAATACTTACCTATCACCATATCGCCAAAACTCCTCCAGATTCTCACAGCCTTAGTATAAGACATTTCCAGGAACACATTGCTTTTCTCAAAGACCACTATCCCATCGTAAGTCTTCCTCAGTTGGCGTCTGGCCTAAAGAATGAACTCGAACTGTCTAAAGGATCAGTGTGTATAACTTTTGACGATGGATATTTCGAGGCGGTCGGCGCAGTTGGAGAAATCCTTCTAAAGCATAATGTGAATGCGTGTTTTTTTGTAATAACTGGTGTGCTCGATGGAACACAGAAACCCTACGGGACGCGCTATATGAACTGGGACGACGTCCGGAATTTAAAGAAATCGGGCTTTGGTGTTGGATCTCACACAGTGAGCCACAGAAGTCTCGGCAATCTGAATCCTGAGGAAATGGAACAGGAATTGAGAGATTCCTACAATCGCCTTTTTTACGAGTTACACACGCCTCCCGATGGTTTGTCTTATCCTTATGGAACCTATCGTGATTTCTCAGACCTCTCGATAGCCACGGCGGTAAAGTGTGGATATCCTTACGCCGTAACAGCTATTCATGGTTTGAATCAGGCCGGCTGTGACCTGTTTCGGTTGAAACGGACTACCATAACAGCAGGAGACGGTTTAAAAACCATTAAGATGATCATGAAGGGCGATCTGGATGGTTGGCGATTTGTAGACGAATGGGCTTACAGATTTCAACGTACATCATCTTCCCTGGAATAAAAAAGGGCCGGAATTTCCGGCCCTTTTTTATCATACAAGCGCCTCTTTACCTTGAACTCGACCTACCTACTGTTGTTCCCATTCCGAGTGACCAACCGTTAAACAGCAGCAACTGCTTGATATTCTGGTCAACCCAGATATCGGCTCTCGAAATAAGGCTTCGTGGAACAAAAACCAGGTCATTCTTGTTGAGCAGATAATCTGTTGCGCCGGTAACTCGGCTAAGGTCAACAGTTTTGGGAACCATCTGTCCGTTGGCGTTTTTGTTTATCACCAGTACAGAGCGGGGCTCAGCCGCTGGTGTCGTCCCGTTGGCCATTGCTATCGCCTGCTGAACAGTGGTGGGGCCCTTCATGGTGAAGACACCGGGTTTTGCCACCTGTCCGTCAACAAAAACCAGGTTCCCTACGACATCCCTGAGCAGCACTGTGATATTCATATCACTAATCAGTTGCTGATAGGATTTGTTGAGATCAGCGGTCAATGCAGGTACCGTCAATCCTGCAGCCTGCACGTCCGGAATCATCGGTACTGATATGCGCCCATCAGGACGGATCGTGACCAACCTCGCCTGTCCATAAGGGGCTGTGGCAAGCGCTTTTTGCAACTCGTCCAGCTTTGCGCCGAATTCTCTCACGGTGATTGTAATCTCCGGATCTTTCAGCAAATCAGAGTAGATTTCCTTTAGGGCTTGACCGACCTGCTCAGGTGTCTTACCGGCTACGGCCACGTCATTTTTGCGAGGTATGCTAATCCTGCCATCCGGACGAATTCGCACTGTACGATTCATTTCGGGATGGTAAGTAAACTCGACGTCTATTGAGTCTTTCACTTGAAGCCTGTATGGAGCGCCTGTTTCGTGAGGACGGGTCAGGTACATGACTTCCAGTGAATCCCCTTCTGAGAGTCTATAAAGGGCGCTGGGAAAATGATTTGTTATAGCTGAAGCTATAGATCTACCCGGATGATCGATTTGGCCTACCGCGCGTTCTTTTGTAGCGACACACCCACCCATAATGATCGGCGCCAGGCAAAAAATCAGGGCAATGAGACTCAGTTTTCCACCGACCTGATTTTTACTTACAAAATTCATGATTGTTCTCATTTTAACACCACCATACCCTTGACCCTACGCCGTCTATGCACGTAGAGGAAACAGGAATTCGATCCTAATTAAAAAATAGCCTCAAGGGAGCAAGTTAATCCGTCGCGTTTCAATTCCAGGACGCGTCCAGCCCGTGCCTGCCCGTCATGGAAGATGCTTTCATGTTCGAATCCGAATTTTGCAGCCAAGAATCGCCTATCACAACCCGTAGGGCATGTCGTCAACTGTAAACCGGCCTGGACATCAACGTAATTTAAGTAGCCGGGGTATAAACTGAAATTCATCCGGGTATACCCACCGAGTGTCATTTGGGGGAACATTTTACCGAAACCAAAGGGAAAAACAGCCTGCGCATGCGCCCCAAGACACGGTACCAACTCATCTAGGCTGATTATATTTGTTTGGTAGCCAATTTCATTGGCTCCGGTAATGGGGAATACGGGGGGGTTAGTGATCGTAGGAACTGCATAAGCGTCACGGTTACTAATAGTCACCCGTAAATCTATGTATCGCAACTCGCCCTGTAAACCGGCCGCGTGCCCTGGTCCAAGGACAAAGTCAAGGTCATACCCAAAGCCAAACTGTGCTGTACGCATCTGTGATTTAACAAGGGTCCCTGCAGGAAAAACGACCACACGATCGTTGGTTAATTGGCCAGCAGCTTGATTTTCCTTTCCCGAAGGCAGGTGCGTTAGCCTCAAGTCCCACTGAGGTCTTATGTCGCCTTGGTAGTATTCCGGTATAGTGCCAAAGACCCTTATCATGTGGTGTTCAAGTGGCCGCATGGTCGCGTAAATTCGGTAGGTTTGGTTAAAGTCAGGTAATCCCAGGTCAGTTTTAAGATTGTTCAGCGAGCCATAGCCGGTGCTTGTTTGATCAAACCCCATTTGTCCGTCAATCCAGCTATACATGCTCTCAAACCCTACGGACCAGGGTGACAGATAATCCAATGCGTCCGCCCTTGCTTTCCCGGTTCCCGCGACCATAACCGAAAGGATGGAGAACACCAGAAAGATTCGGATGATCGATTTGGGACCGATCTTCGATGCGATCAATTTTTTCTCCGTTTGGTTTTGAGAAGCCATGGTGATCCTCTTTTCAGGCCGACTAAAGAACTTGTTGATTTTCAATGGTCATCCCCTCATGCCGGGGCTGAGTCTGAACAATCAGCGTCTTGCGAATGGATTCGCATCACTGTGATAGAAGTTCGCAGACTGCCTTGAAACAGGGTCCAATGTAGGTCCTGCACGGAATGGAGGCGCTTCATATTGAGGGGGCGACGAACTCATACCGTATGTTCCATTCATATCCGCGCCGTAAGTGTATGCTCCGGATGGCCTGTTTCTTCCATTTCCGGGACTGAACAGACTGGCTATAAGCGCATCCTTTAAATCTTCAATCTTTCCGAGTAAAGGCTTTGATGAAACAAACGGGTTTTCGTTGATCACCGAAAGGCCTTCATTGAGGAAGTACCATTTTGCGCCGCTAGCCAGCATACCCGAAGATTTACTCATGTCTTTTTTCTCTTCGGCTTCCGTGTTTTCCGCTTTACGTTGTGAACTGTTTTCAAGTTCAGTTTTTTGGGCCATGAGCATTTCTTTGTCTTTATCCAGGTATTTCACCTGCTCAATAATGTATTGATTTAATAACCCCTTTACGCCGTCGATCTGATATTCCAATGACTTGATCTCTCGGCTTTGTGGGGTGAAACGCGTTTCAAGAGCGCCTCGTTCAATCTCGAGTTGAATGATCTTGTCCTGAAATCTTGCAACCGTCGGGAATATGGGGCTGCTTGGATCCAAAGAAAACGAATTTGTCGATCCGTTATTTGACTCCAGAAGTTTCATGGCCATGTGGTAATCACTCAGTAAGGTGTCAAGTTTCCTGATTCTTTCTTTGAGGTTTTCCAGATTTTTCAGATTTGCGGAATTTTCGGATGCTACAGCAGGAGCATGAGTACCTGACTTTTCCCTGGCTTTGGCGGAGATCATTCTTCTCATGTCCACATAAGAACTGACATAATCGACCAGAACCCCTTTCAGAAGTTGGGGATCAGCGCCAGTCAGCTTAATGGACACCCCGTTCTGACCGCCGTAGAAGTCAGGTTCAAAACTTATCGACCTGGAAAGCCATGATTCGAACTCGGCGGGCGTCCTGTAAAGGTCTTTCCTGACCGACATGGGGTTGACCGAAGTAGATTGTGAAAACAGATTGTCAATTGAGTTAGCGTCAACTTTGTTAAAAATATTCATAGGATCCATGATGTTGAAATATCGGCTCGAAAGGATCGAGCTGGTCTTGGGATTTTGCAGGAGGGAAAGTTCCCTCATTGGGGACCAGTTTTCTCTTTCGAGGGCCTTTCTGTCGGCAACGATGAACATCAACCTGGTTTCTACGGTGTAGGGTTGTTTTCCCAGAAGATGCAGGCCAATGATCAGAGCTAATATCGCCAAGCCGGCGAAAATTAATTTATTGTATTTTTGAAGTGCTTGATAACGTTGGTAAATTGATAGGACTTTGCCGGTCTCAACCGAAGGTTGCGCCACGACTGGACTTGACGGACTTTGAACACTTGGCGGCGTCTCAGGCTTTTGAGGCTTCTCCTGATTCTCCGGTGACTCAATGGAACTAGTCTCAAGTTCCGTCTCGCCAAACTCCAGATCGTCCAGAGGGCTGGTTAATTCAACCCTCTCCAGAACATCAGGAATCAATTCCCTTGCCCTGGCAGACTCTTCGTCGCCTGTGCGCCGTGGAGTGGCCATTTCGAGAGTCTTTTTTCTCGTTATCATTATTCGAATTCCTCAGAAACCGCCTGTCAACATTTTGATCAAGACAATTTCAGTTAAAGTCATTCGCATACGACTATGGCTCAATTATTACTAAAAACAACAAAATATGTCAATAGTTTATTCGATGTTTTTAATGTAATAAATTATATTGACTTTATATCTTGCTGTAGTGTAACATTTTTTCTATCATTACCATAGTGAGGGCGAAATGATTAAGTCGTTAGCTTCTTCCCACGCCGACCAGTTGCATAGACTGCAATGGGCACTGTTTCAGGCCGAACCCGTCAAGGAATCCTGGGTCGTTCAGGTGACGGCGTCGCGTTCTCGGGAAGGAGTTACAACGGTTACGCTTGCCCTGGCCAGTTCCATGGCGCGTTTGTTCGGACCTGATTCGACTGTAGTGGTAGAGGCAAATCTAAGATCTCCCTCATTTCATGAAATATTGGGAGTAGTTCCGAAAACTTCAGTTATTAACGTTCTGGAAAGCGGTTCCGGTTCTCTTGACGCTGTTATCAAGGTTGAGGATTATGGTTTTGGGGTGCTTTCCGCGGGGACCCAGCCCGTTGACAGCGCTTACAGGGGACCTGAGTTTTATCTGGAAAATATAGGCAAGCTTTTCGATGAGTTGAAATCTCAATACAAATTTGTACTAGTGGATACTCCCCCGGTGGTTCCTTTTGTTGATAGTGACATTGTGGCCGGGTTCGCTGATTCGGTCGTGATCGTAGTTGAAGCCAACTCCACCAAGGCCGAGGTCCTGAATATCGCCATCAATCGTCTAAAAGCGGTGGAAGCGAAAATTGGCGGTCTAATCCTGAACAAGCGCGTTTTCTACATTCCCAAATGGTTGTACAGATTTCTTTAATCTTTTTTGATGGGGAAACATGAACGGGACGAAGCCTCGAATTCTTATGCTGACTAATAGCGTTTATTCACGAGATATCCGGGTGCGCCGTTACGCTGAATATCTCGTAAACGACGGGTACCTGGTGGACATAATTTGCCTTGCATCCGAAGATGACGCCCCTCAATCGGAAGATATCAGGATAGGGGTATATCCTGTCCCCATGAAAAGGCGTCGTAGAGAGAAAATCAGACATCTCATCGACTGGGGAATGTCAATCATCTTAATGTCCTGGTACGTAAATACACTCGATCTCGAACATAAATATTCATTAATCCATATCCACAATATGCCGGATGTATTAGTGTTTTGCGCCACAATTCAAAAGTTTGGAGGAACCCCTATTCTACTGAATGTTCACGACACCGTGCCGGAGATAACTCAATCAAAACTGCGGATAGGGCCGAACCATCCTATTGTTAAAATTCAGTGTATTCTTGAAAAGATATGCGTAAGATTTAGCGCGCACATAATTACGGCTACAGAATCTTTTAAGCGGAAGCTCGTTGAAAGGGGAACCCCTGAAGAGAAAATTACTGTAGTGACAAATTTTCCTGATGAACGGTTGTTTAATTCCCGTGAGTCTCTGCGCTGCAGGAGAGATGATGATGGTGCATTTATCCTACTTTACGTTGGGACCGTTGCGCTCAGATATGGACTCCAAACGGTTGTCGAGGCGCTTCCCTCTATAAGAGAAGAGATTCCCGGCGTCAAGCTTCAGGTTTTTACAAAAATAAAAGGGGAAGGCAAAGCTCTTTCAGATTGCGTGAAGTTGGCTATGGATCTTGGAGTCGGTGATATTTTTGAAGTCAACGACCCTGTTCCGCTGGAAAGAATGCCGTATATCATGGCAAACGCGGATATTGGATTGTACCCAGCGTTGAAAGACTGCCACATGGATAATGCCCTATCGCTCAAAATACCAGAGATGGTCAACATGGAGCTTCCAATTGTAGCTTCAAAAATTTCTGTTTTGGAGGAGCTTTACGGTTCCGACTCCATCGCCTTCGTGGAATCAGGCGTCGTTGAAGACTTGGCCCTGAAGATAGTTGAGCTCTACAAGTGTCCTGAGAAAAGGCGACTTTACGCAATGAACGCCAAGGCCAAGGGTTCCAAAATGTTGTGGAAGGATCAATATCCAATTTATCTGCGATTGGTCAAGAAAATGATCGGCAGGGGTTAGTTCTTCTCTAGGGAATTGTATCTCCCGGTGGAGTCTGGTGAACCTAAATATTTGGAAATACCGCTACAGGCGTTTGAGGAGCCTAAAACTTGTTGATTTCACAAGACGTTGGGAAATTCGGTCGTGGCGCAAACAGATCCTGGATTACGTCACTCAGCATTCCGGTTACATAACCTCCCCCTCTATCAATGCCTGGTTAAATCATATCCAGCCGTCGCCCGAAATGGCCACTCCCTACAACTTCGATATCAATGGCCGGCCGCCTGGGTTCCTTTGTGACCCCGATTTCTGGAAGACCTTTAGAAGACTCTATCCAGAAGAGACTGAACAGTTGCTGGATCTGGCCTCAGATGTCCTGAGAGGAAAAGTTCAGCTCTTTGGCTGGAATCCTGTCTCCTCTGCTGTCCCGTCGCTGGGGATTGAGAACGCTGAAACGATGGCGATTGTCGCGAATTGGGCCTCAACGAATTATTGGGATATTAACTTCTATCACAGTAAAACCTCGCCGGATTTTGACATAAAATGGCTCTGGGAGTTACAGAGACTTCAATTCCTTCTATGGCTGGGAGCAGCATGGCAATTGACGGGGGACAGCAAGTTTGCAGTCATGGCGCGAGAAATTCTTGCTTCTTGGCTCAGTCATCTAAGATACCCGTTAGGGGTAGAATGGAGCAGCAATCTTGAAGTTGGATTGAGAATCCTCTCAATTTCGCGGTGTAGCGCCATGCTCATGAATAGTCCGGCATGGGACCAGGAATTTGTCTCTACCCTTCTTGCATGGAATCGCCTGCACGCTACTCACCTTCGAAAAGAAATAACCTTGCATCACGCTTTGGGAAATCACCAACTGGGTGAAGCCTGTTCACTCATCTGGTTTGCTTCTGTTTTTCCTGGTCTCCCGGAAGCGAACTTGTGGAACAGCTTTGCACTGAAAACAATTAACAGAATTGTTCCTGATCTGTTTTTCCCAGACGGTGTTTATGCCGAACAATCCAATGGTTACCTGAAATTTGCCCTGGAATTCATGTTCCCTTTGATTTCGAATGAAAATGTTTCAGTGCAAGGCTTTTCATCGATTACTCTGAAAAGGTTGATTTCGTCGCTTGAGTTCATTCAGGCCCAGTCGAATTGTGGGAGAAATGTCCCCATGGTTGGTGATAGCGATTCGGGTTCAGCTATTGGTTGGAGGCTGGCTGAATATTGGGACTTCTCGTGGCTTCTGGCGGTCGGGGCGACTATGTTCAATCGTGCGGATTTGGCCGACGGGATAGAAAAATTTCCCGCTGAGGCATTTCTAAACACCGGTCTGCATGGATTGGAAAAATTCAGGGATCTCAAGAGCCGTTCAATTCAAATGTCAATCTCTAACAAGATTAAGCCATCTCGATATAGGTCATTTCCGACAGGCGGCTACCACATTTCAAGGGACTCTTATTTTCAACTAATTTTTGATTCAGGCCCTCTTGGAATCCCCCCAGGATTTGGTCATGGTCATGCCGACGCTTTGTCAATTCTGATCAACGTTGAGAACAAACCGGTAATCGTTGATCCTGGAACCATGCATTACAACGCCCAACCCGAAGTTCGAACCTATTTCAGGGAAACCTCCGCTCATAACACTCTTATGATAGGCCGAGCAAGTCAAAGTGAGGTCCTCGACACTTTCAGGTGGGTATCGGATTATCGAGTTCAATGGATTGACGCAATTGAAACCAGAGAATTTCGTGTTTTGTCCGGCACTCTGGCAACCAATTTTTACAGTCATCAAAGGACGGTTCTGCATAGGTTCGAAATGGGTTTGATAATTTCTGATGTCATTTCGGTTCAAGGCGATTCTATGGTTCAAGGTCATCTTCATTTTCACCCGAATATCAATATTAAACCAATGGGAAGGAACAAATTTCTCTTATCCCATGGAAAAAACCTTCTCGAAATTTCCTTGCCTCAATCACCGCATGTTTCATCCGAATTGATTGAGGGGGCCAGGGAACCGATGTTAGGATGGTATTCTGGAAGTTACGGTCAAATGGTTTCCACAAAAACTGTCAGATTCAAGTTCAAAATTTTGAACAGGGGAGAATTGATTACCGTGATTGAGCGCCCTAAAATCCACAAGAACTGGAATGAGGAACTTCTATTTCTCAAGTCGATTCGCTACCGGGAGGGGATGTGATGAAAGTTCTACACATACTCCACAGGTCGGTCCCTGGTACTCATGGATACGCGATTAGAAGCAAAGAGATAGTATCCCAGTTGGTGGCCAAAGGGGTTGAGCCTCTTGTGGTAACTTCTCCGTCTCAATCCCCATTAGGAGCCCTTGACTCTGAATCTAGCGAAATAATTGATGGAGTGCGATATTTCAGGAGTTGCGGCAACCTCCTGGAGCCTACAGTTGAGGTCAAGGATGGGAAATACTTTAGGGCTACCCTTAGAGTAATGCAGAACGCCAACCTTCTAAGAATGGCCTGGGGTATTGCCCGTAAATACAAACCAGATATAATCCACGCTCATTCACCATTTACATGCGGGTTGGTTGGCGATACGGTCAGTTTCGTCACCGGTATACCGGTAATTTATGAGATGCGGGGCATCTGGGAAGACCAGCATACCAGCCGTTACGGTATGGCTACAACTTCATTCAGATATAGGGGTGTGAGATCTCTCGAAACTTTGGCGCTTAAACGCGCGGACAAGTGTTTTTCGATATCAGAAGCCCTCAAGAAAGAAATTATTTCCAGAGGCGTCGATTCAGAGAGGATCGTAATAGCTCCAAATGGTGTGGATACTGACAAATTTAATCCCGGAAGGCCACAGGAGAGTTTGGTTGAAGAGCTTGGCCTAAAAGACAAGCTGGTCATGGGTTACATCGGCGGTTTTTTCTATTATGAAGGTTTGGACATCCTTGCGCAAGCGTTCGACACCCTTGCTACAAGGTTCCCTTCACTTGTTTTACTGTTGATCGGCGATGGCGAACTCATGCCGAGATTAAAAGAATTCGCCGCCGCCTCAGACTATTCAAACCGGATAATTTTTACTGGTCGGGTGAAGAATGATCTGATTGTCGATTATTACAAACTTTTCGATTTGCTGGTCCTGCCTCGAAGAGACGCAAGAGAAGCCAATCTGGTGACCCCATTGAAACCATTGGAAATAATGTCCATGGCTAAACCTGTCGTGGCAAGCGACATTGGCGGTCACAGGGAAATCATTATTGACGGGAAGAACGGTGTTCTCTTTGCTCCGGAACAAACTGCAGATCTTGCGGCAAAGTGCAATATGCTGTTGGAGGACGCTAGTTACAGGGACGAACTAGGCGCCCGCTCTAGAGCCTGGGTCATTGAGAACCGGGACTGGAAGGTGTTGATAGAACGGTATATCTCTGTTTACAAAAAGCTGTCTAAATCAATTTAGATAGCGTCACAAGTTGTCACGAGCGTCTTTCATTATGAACAATTGAACGGAAGTAATTTTAAGGGGATTTGGATCAGGACGCATGGACGCCCTGCTAAAGCTCTCGAAGGCGATGATTACGTCAATTGATCTTTCACACCAATTACAAGTGTTTAGCATTTCAAAGATGTAATCGCCCAGCCTCCCTTGAATATATACCCTGTCACCAGTAATTTCCTGAATTACACCGAGGTCCGATGTAGGAGAATAGCCCTGGGCAAATGCCAACCCGAACTGCCACGCAACCATTGCCAACAAAAAAGATAGAACTTTTACCACACTAGGGCTCAACCTCATTTTCCATCCTCAGGAGGCTTATCCTTCTTAACTTTCCCAAAGGAGGCCAGAACCTTGTAGCCTGTAGCAGCTTCCAGTCTCGAAGGATCATCAAACGAATGATCAAGGAATGAAGCGACAAATATGATGCCTATGCCAAGGGGAAAAGAGAACACGAAAGCTAGAAAAACGTAAGTGCCTGTTTTTGGTGAAATTGGACGGGTCGGACGAGACGGTTCACCCAGGATCTTTATGTCCACAAGTTTTTGGCGGCTTTCTTCAGCGTCGATTCTAGCCGCCTGTTCTTTACCAACGAATTGCAGATATTGTTCCCTGGCCACCGACAGATCAAGCTGGATTGCTCTAAATTCCTCACTCTTTTGAGCCATAAGATCCATCTGGGCCAGAACCCGATTACGGCTTTCTTCGAGGCTGGCCTTTTTTATCGCAAGGACAGATATTTCGCTACTGATAGCCGAATTAAATCGATCGAAGGAATCCTTGAGTTGGTCGGCGCCGGCAATGTAATCGCGACTATTCTTGGTCCAGAGTTCACCCATTTGCAACATTTTTTGTTCCGACTGCACCAATTGAACAGCTAGAACATTTATGAGAGTGCTCTCTCCACTTCGCACGGCGCTTGGAGCGAGTTGTCCTGTCGGCAGGGTCCTTTGGTGTACAAGATTTGCCATTTCCATATATTGTTTGATGGTTGAATTGACATCAACCAGGGCGTCTTCAATCATCTTGCGGGTCGACAGTATATCCTGTTCCTGGCGATCGGGAATGGACAGGTTCGATTCTTTTTTAAATTGAGTCAGTTTATGTCTCGCCTGATCAAATTTTTCCTTGGCCGCCGCAAGCTGTTCGGCAAAAAAACCCTGAATTCCGGGAAGAGAATAAACTTCGGAATGAAAGGGGATATAAACAGCGAGCAAAGTAGAAAGAATTTTCTGAATTTTGTCGGGGTTAGAATCTTTGAAACTTACATCCAGCACTTTTGACCGAGCGACCGGCGTCACCTCGAATCTGCTCATCAAACCGTACGCTATCGCTATGTCTCGTGAGTATTCCTGGCTGTCCGCCTTTTTGACATCTTCTTTAGATGCGAACAGACCTGATATACTTGAGGAGATTACGCCGAATATTTTCCCTACAGCTCCAGCAGATTCCCCTTGGAAAAACCCGAACCCGAGTTTTCTCACAGTCCTCAACCAGAGTTCAGGGCTCTTCAGAATTTCCATTTCAGTGTTCAGGTCTATTTCATCAACATTCAGGTTAAGTATTCGTGAAGCGCCGGGACTTGAACCCACGAGTAGCGAAGGATCATCTTTCTTGGCCGTGACTATAACTTTGGCGCCTACCTGATAAACAGGAGTAGCAAGCAGGCAGCCTATGAAAACACCTATAGGGACCAGGATTACAACAAGTTTTAATATGAGTATCCTTTTGTAGATTACATTCAGGATATCTCGTAATGTCAGTCCCGGTGCGGCCGTCATCCATCACGCCTTTGTGCAAGAGATTCGGGAAGGGTCTCCAACGTTTTCATGTAAGCCCCAGCGTCTGGCCTACTATCAAAACTAGATTTACATGTCAATAAGTTTATAATTTCTTAGAGAGTTATGATTTTTTTCTAATGGGTTTTAAGAGTTGTTAATGCATTGGCGAGGTATCATTACCTGGTGAGACGCTTGTAAGTTTACTTATGAACAATCTTACCTTGCCACCAGGAGAACGTTCGAGATCATCCACGTAATCCAGTTCGACCTCTGTCTCCGGCCCAACCCTGACAGCGATTCTGACTAGGAGTTTTCTTTCATCGGATTTGGAATAATTTTTCCCCCGCACAATTCGCAGAGTAAAGGCACCCGGTCGGTCCTGGTAAAACTGGGCTGCGGATATGTTTGTCAAGCCTTTGAAGATGCTGTCCATCTGGGCAATTTTAGTACCATCCGCTTTGACTATATAGTCTTCCAGTCTACCGTCAATCTCTTTAACAACCCTACCCGGTCGTCCACATTCGCATTCAGTTTCATCAAGTGTTACGAAGTCATTGGTGTCATACCTTATCAAAGGCATGGCCGGATTTGTGAAATTGGTTCCTACCAGAGAATATGTTCCGTCTTCTCTCGGCACGAATTCTACAGCTCCAAAATCCTCATCCACATGAAGTTTGCCGAGTTCGCACTCGGAAATGTTGGCAACGGCTTCCACCAATCCGTAATGTTGTCTGGGCCTAACCCCAAATGCTTCTTTGACGGCTTCGATCTGATAGGAAGAAACGTTTTCCGCGCCGAAAGTTACGTGCCTGACGGGATAGCCGAGGCTCTGCCTGTTCTCGATCAGGTAATTCGCCAGCAGGACAATCAAAGAGGGAAAGCCCTGAATCCACGGTGGCTGCTTTCTTCGAATTTCAGATATGTAGTATTTGATATTCTCATGAGTCATGTGGAATGCGCTGAACATGATCTGCCGGCCAAAGTGGTTGTATCTCCAGAAAGGTGGCTTTTTTTGAGACAAGTCAACCCAGGGGCGGGCCCCAAATACTGCGCACCATTCCTCCCCAGGGCTGATTCCGTGCCAATGGTAATATCTTCCCCAAACGGCGTACATTTGCGTCAGGCCACCCTCTGTCGTGTAAATATTTAATGGCATACCTGTTGTTCCGCTTGTGTTGATAAGTATTTTTTCTTTCCTGGGAACGCCTTCCGCTAATAAATTTTCAAAATCTTCCTTTACATTCCGTTTTTTTAGCAAAGGAAGCTTGATAAGGTCTTTGAGTCCCTGTACCTGTTTGGTCGAAATACCATAATCAGCGAACAGTTTTCGATAGTACGGTGTGGTTTTGACGGCGTATTCAACGAAGTCTTTCAGCTTGTTATCTCGATACTCTCTAAGGTTTTTTTTTGATATGAAGGAGCGCCTGATGTAACCGTCCAGGATGTCTCTGTATGCGGTTCCGAAAAAGCGATGATTCATGTATGCGCCATGGATGTTGCACGCGAAGTGCTGCGCAAAAACAGGCAAATAAGAATAGAAAGGGGTCACCCATTTTATCATCTGTCTAACTCTTCATGTTGCAGGAGACAGGCGGAACGGCACGCTTCACAAACAACAAGATTTAAGATTCCCTTTTGTCGAGAGTATTTACAATTACAGATAGGGCGAATACAACGGATTGAAGCGCAAAAACCTGCTGATAGTGGTACATTGAAACAATTCGGTGAACAAATGAACCAATGAACGCTGCGAAGAAACCACATGAAATCATGAAAATGAGGGGTCTTTCCGACATTGATCCCTGAAAGAGCCTGTACATAATGAATAGGACGAACCCGTAGTAGAGCAAAAATCCCAGGATTCCTGTTTCGGCCAATCTAAGTAAATACTCACTGTGAACTGTGAATAGCCATTCGGACGAAAAGTTTGGAGGAATAAACTGAAGAACCACAAAATTGTAATTGTTCGCCCCTACCCCGAATAGAGCATTTGACTTGAACATGTTAAACGCTGTAACAAGAAGAGGGATACGATCTTCCCCGTAAATTCCATAAGCAAATCTCTCATATACCAATGGAATAACAGCGATGGTCATGAAAATGCCGGCAATCATAGTCGAGATCACCTGTCCCTGAGACAACCATCCCCTGCGATAGGCCATCCAAATGGCGACAATAGCTCCAAGCCCCATGGATGCGAATGCTATTCTGACCTTGCTGAATATTATGGCCATGAGAATAATGATTATCGATGAGAAAACCGCCGCTTTTTTGAATATATCCTGTACAACAAACCACGCTAACACAAAAACAGGAAAAACAATGGCCAAAAAAGTAGCGTGCGCATCCGGACTGCCGTAAAAACCCCTGGACCTGAAACCTTCCGGACCGATATAAGGTATCCAGTCTCCACTGATTGTATAGCTGGTTTTTGTGGCGTACTGCAAAATCATGTACAACGATTGAACCACGCAGGCCGCAAATATCCCGTAAGTTACTATTTTAAGCTCATTCTCATCTTTTATGTTGTTTACCAGATAGAAATAAAGCAGGAACCCTTTAACATAGACTATCAACTCATAAACGCTATAATCTAGACGACTAGCCTCTAAAAGATTTGAAACAAAAACATAGGATATCCATGCCAGAAACAGGGCCCCAACCCTACCTCCCATGGTTATTGGCCGAATTTTATCCGTTTTTCCTGCCAGGCTGACCGCCCAATGCGCATAACAAAGTATTAATACCGCTTCAACTGCGTCAATTCTAATCCCAGTACTGAAAAGAACCGATTCGAAAGGCGGCCGATAGTGGACAATGTGCCTCCCGAATCCCAGGGCAAGGGAGAAAAGCATGACAAAAATCAAAAAAGCTTTTATATTCTTAAGGAATACAGCCATTCCGGCAAAAAACAGAATACCCGCATGTATGTATATGAACCACCTGTAATCTGTTGACAGCGCCACTACGTAATAGTAGCCTCCTATCAACGCGAATAAGGATATTGCAACGAACATCTTGAGATTCTTGGGGAGTTTAGCTACCTGTTCCATTGCCGCCTTAAGAAGTTATGATTACTCGTTGGAAAAAAGCATAATTGGACTAATAAGCGCCTCTGCCTTTCAATACTTCAAAGACAGTGCGAAAAAGAATCTTCAGATCCAATATTATCGAGTAGTTCCGAACATAATAGACGTCATAATTTGTGTTCAAATGCATCGGGAGATCACTTCTTCCCGAAACCTGCCACCAACCGGTGACGCCAGGAGGCACTAAAACACGCTGCCATTGCCATGTCTCATATTCTTTTGTAATGAATGGCTGTTCAGGCCTTGGTCCTACCCATGACATGTCGCCTTTAAGCACGTTAAACATTTGCGGGAGTTCGTCCAGCGAAGTTCGTCTCAATAATCTGCCAACAGCGGTGACTCTAGGATCGTCTTTAACCTTGTAAATTTCTTGGCCGTTTTCATCAGTTTGTGTAACCGCATGTTGCATTTTTTCTGAACCTGCATACATGGTTCTGAATTTATACATGCTGAACAGTTTGCCGCCTTCACCTATCCTTGAAGCTCTAAAAATAGCCGGCCCGCGGGAATCAAGCTTTATGGCGAGCCATATCACAATCAACAATGGCCACGTCAACAAAAATAAAACTATTGACAGGAAAATATCCATGATTCTTTTTGATAACCTTTTACCCCCAGTGATAACCGGTTCACGTATTCCGACTAAAACGAGGTTCCCTAGCTGCTCAACCTCGGCTTCTACCAGGGCAAGTTGGACAAAATCAGGCGCAAGAAAAATCCTGATTGGAAATCTCATTAGTTTCCCAACCAAAGACTCGAGTTTCGATGCGCTCCCATCTTTTTGGCATACAATCACTACTTCGATTTTTTGTTCATCAATTATGTTCGGTAAATCATTTACCGTTCCAAGGAAAGGAGCGGGTAAATCGATATCTTCCGGCGTCTCAAAATCCGAGAATCCTGTTAACTTGAAAACAGCTCCCAACTCCTGGGAGATTGTCCTGGCTAATTCCGTGGCGCTTTCGCCGACTCCGAAAATTAAAACAGCGCTCGCATCTACGATGTTGCTCTTCTTTCTGAGCATTCTCCACAAGAAGTAACGAACCATCACAAGCGCAATATAATTCAAGGAACTAAAATATATGACCAGCAGCCTTGATGTCTCTCTAAAAGTGAAAAACAGAAGTCCGGCAAAAATCCATATAACCAGTGTATACGAAAATGTCAGCCGAGTAATTTGCGCCTGTAAGTCGGCAATCCTTTTGTAATTATAAACACCTGTAAGGGCGAATAGAACGTGCATTAGAAATGGAGCTATCAAGTATATGGAATAATTTGGGATTATTAATGTGGGAGATACTTGTTCACCAGGCAAGAAAGGCCTGAAATACTCCGTGATTAACAGCATGGCAAGTGTTATCCAGAAATCCAAAAATATTAGCGCAAGCTTGTATGGATGATACTGTTTATACATGAATCTGAAATGATTTTCTTTTCTCTGGAATTTTACTTGAACAGCGCTTCATGCGATGTGACCGATGTCTTTCAAGGCATTCACACTCCTGGAAAGTTTATTCGGTGATCATTTCTTCGTAGATCCTTCGAATTTCCCGGACTACTCTTGAGGTTCCAAATCCGGCTTCAAAAGCCTTCCTGGCTCCAATCCCCATGTTTCGCAGGAGCGATTCATTATTTTTCAATTTTAAGATAGCTGAAGCGATTTCATTGGGGGCGCCTGGATCGACCAGAATCCCGGAAACGCCGGTCTCGATCATATCCGGGATTCCTCCAACCGTTGTTGCAACAACCGGCTTTCCACTTCGCATAGCCTCAATAATGGACATCGGCATCCCTTCACGATATGACGGTAGGACGAAAACATCAGATATTCCAAGGAATATTGGCACGTCTTCAACATTGACTTCATCGGTGAGTATTATCCAATTGGACAGCTGACGGTCTTCGACGGCTTTTTTCAACGAGTCCATTTCTCCCTTGTTTTCTTCGCCACCAACCAGCAATATCCTGAACTCCTTAGTCTCCTGGAGCATTTGTGTTGTCGCCTTGACAATGTCGAAGCTACCTTTTCGCCGCCCAACTCGACCGATAGATGAAATCACAAATTCATCGTCAGATATCCCCAGCTTCTCTCGTAAATCGTCCAGTGATTTCTTGGAGGGTTTGGGACAATCCGGAATGAAATTTCGTATAACCCTGACATTGGTTCCAGGTTTTATCTCGCGAATATTTCTTGCCCAAAGTTCGTAAAGCACAACAATCCGATATGGAATTGATAGTCCAATACGAGCGTATATTCGTCTGATAAGCGACGCTGACCCGTAGAAGCTCTCCCAGTCTGTCCCGTGTAAGTGAAGGAGAACTTTTGAACCGGTTACAAACGCCAATAGCATTACCAGGGTGTCCCCGAAGAAACCTGATGTTGAGCCATGAAGGTGAATCAAGCAATACTCACCGGACCATAAATTTTTCAGCAAGCTCCCGGCTCTCTTGATTTTAAGGATTTTGTTTTGGAACGGACTCTTGTCCCAATCATAGACACTTTCCGAACGGTTGAAAATTTCAAAAGAATAATCTTCACGCAATTCTGAGTTTATTATGCTGTCAATAACGGTTGCAATTCCACCATAAGGGGGCGGGATGGGCCCAATGACAAGAACCTTTTTTGTAGTTGAATTTCTGTGATTCATGGTTTCTTATGGTTTATTGATTCCTGATCCACTTGTTTATTTTGAAATTTGGTCCAAAAATAGTATATTTTTCAAAAAGAATCTAATTGTTTTGGATATTAATAGAAAAAAAGGGGTTTTGTTGATTCCACGCAAGAGTTTTTTCTGATAGACATCTAACCTTGATAGCTGTTTTCACATGGGCGCATCTCTGAGAGAGCGCATAAGGAAAACCAATGGTTATTCTTAAAACACCTGAAGCGATTATTAACATTGAGAGTCTTCCCAATTCAAGGTTCAGTTATCATATTACAGAATCTGGGTTGGAAAACAGTTTGAAGGATATATCATTTGAAAGCTATTATGGTGAAAGAGTGGCGAAAGCCCTCCTTGATATGGGAGGGGCGGAGAGACTCACAAGCGAGCTTACAAGAGAGGAAGGACACTCAGGCCTTGAGTTGGGGCTAAAGTATTATACATTGAGCTTCTTGCCGGATGAGGATTTTGTCGGAAAGCGGCTTCTGGATTTTGGATGTGGTTGCGGAGCTTCCACCTTTGCATTATCCAGGATCTTCCCTAATAGCAATATTTTGGGGCTGGACAGACTCGAAGATTGCATAAAAGTCTGCAATCTCAAAAAGGAACAGTTGGGCCTCGACCGGGTTTCTTTTGTAACCTCCAGTTCTGATGACCAATTGCCGTCAACACTGGGACATATCGATTACTGCATACTCTGCGGCGTTTATGAGCATTTGCTGCCACTCGAACGCAGGAGTCTGCTTCATGCCATTTGGGCCATGTTACCGGTAGGAGGGGTTTTGTTTATTGCCCAAACTCCAAATAGATATTCCCCGATAGGTACCCATGTTACTCGAATCCCAATGGTGAATTTCCTGCCTGATCGACTGGCGTTTTACGTTGGGCGCTGGGCCATGAAGAAACAATACGGAATAGACGCTGATTGGGAAAGACTTTTACGTGGAGGGTTTAGAGGTGGTACCGCGCACGAAATAGAAAGAATCCTTAGGGAGACAGGAACAGAACCCCTTTTCATTCAGCCAGGGCGATTAGGAGTTAGAGATCCCATCGACATCTGGAACATGACCAAGGATTCTTCGAATCTGGGTTTGGTAAAGCAGTTGGCCGGGCAGTTTTGCAGGGGTTTTAAATCTCTAACGGGCATTACAGTTGCGCCATATATCAACCTGGCCATCCGAAAAAGACTTTCAACAAACCTATGTGAGACTCAGTAACCTATGGAAAAACGCAAACAAGCACTATCTAAAATCCTATTTATAAACTTGGCCATCCTTGGAATTCTGTTTGTCGCTTTTGTGGTGATCGGAGAATTGGTTCTTAGGCATTTTATTCCTAGCTGGGGACATTGGGGATTGGTGGAGTTGACTTCAACTCCAATAACCTATGAGATGAAACCAAATCTCGAAATTGTTCGCGAAGGAGTCGAAATCAGGACAAACTCAGACGGTTTTCGTGACACTGATTTTTCAGGAGAGCCAAAACCAGGGCAGTTCCTGATTGCGGTTTTAGGAGATTCTTTTGTTTTTGGACAGGGGGTTCCACAGTCTGAGACATTTCCCGCGGTTCTTCAGAAACTTCTGAATAGATCACAGACCACTGAAACCTTTAGAGTATGGAATCTCGGAGTATCTGGCTATAACACCGAGCAAGAGAGTTATCTGCTAAAGTCTTTTGTATTGCCCAGGAAACCTAATTGGGTAGTGGTAGGATACAATATCAATGATTTGGAGCCAATAGGGATTGACCCAAATGCAGTTGAAAAAGAGCAATATGACGAAAGTCCATTGATTGACCGTTTCAAAAATTATTTCCTGAATGATCTTCTAATCACACAATTTGTGAAACAGAGGGCCGGAAATATAATTCGATTTTTCTATCCCACATGGTATGGCTCGACTTATATTCAAGATACCTTGAATCAATATTTGTCTCCAGAAGGACCCTGGGGCAGTGTGTCGATGTTGTTGAAACAGATGAAAAGGGACTGCGACAAAGAAGGAGTAGGTTTTACTGTGGCTGTTTTACCGGCTATGCTGGATTTCAAAAACTATCCATTTGAGAAAGCGCATAATGTGATCCTGGATTTCTTTAGAGACAACGACATCGACTATATAGACATCCTGCCCTTTTTTAAAGGACATAATTTTATGAATTTCTGGGTTTCGGCCCTTGACCCTCACCCCAATGAGCTGGCTCAGGAGATTTTTGCAAAGGCTACTGCTGCTCATTTAGATCTTAAAATTCATTAAGAATGATCTATTACCTCAAGTATCAGATCTTACTTTTTAGGAACCCATAACATCGAAGGTCTTGACTTAAAACCTGTGACTGTCCAAAAAACATTCGCATCATCAAACACAGGCCTTTGACGAACATAATAGGTTTCAAATGGGAAACTTGATATTTGTTCAGGTTCATTGGTGACAACCGTTCCAAATTCATGCTCGGATACCGCCCTATATATTTGATTTGCCAGATCAATAGCCGGTTTTCCTCCTGGATCACCTCTGCCTATGTCCCTCATACATATAGCAAGGGCGTAGGAATTCTTGCCCGCCATCACGGCCAGGTGTGGATTTGATGGAACAAACACGTCGCCTGGAATTCTTTTAAGAGTTTGGACAAGCTTTTTTCCAGCCTCCTTGTCCTTTTGGCTGGGGATAAAGAGCATCGGATTATATGCGAGCGCCATGAATTGTATGATGCCGCAAATATAAATAAAACTCCGCAGCGTCACCTTATTGAGGCCACCGTGCCGCTCAACGAATTGCAAGGCCGTATGAAGCCCAATTCCAAAAAGGACGCTGATTGCCGCATACGCAGGGAACAGAACATTACCATGCCCTCCCAGTTTAACTCTGGCCACCCATGAAGCGGTCAGCATGCCAACCGCTGTCAGTACGTAAAAAAGGCGGTCACGTTTGACTGAACCCGGCAATTCAAACAGCAGATAGAAGACCGCCAGTCCACAACCTATGGCTAGGGGTAACGCTAAATCATTGGTCCAGAAGCGGATAAAATCGTGGGGCTCCGAAATGGGAAATCGCCGAGGAAGATAAAAAATGTAATAGCTATACCAGCCATCATGAATCCAGTCGAGGCACAGGGTTGTTACTCCAATAAGCATCAGCATTGTTGTCGTAAACAACAAGCCACAACGCCAAGACTGGAGCCAAAAATACAGGACGAGCGGAATGCTCATCAATAATGCGGGTTGTTTGCAGAAGTATGATAGAGAAAACAGCATCGCCGCCAAAATTACAAACCCATTCGTTTGTCCGAGTCTGATAATATAAACGCCCACCAGAAACAGTAACAGGAAAAGAGAATCGACACGGGCTATGTCGAACCAGACACCACTTATTTTAAATGTCGCAGCGAACAAGCAACTGCTGAGAACGGCACAATAAGCATTAGATGTCTCTTTCTTGACAAGAAGGTAAATGATTACAAAACAACCCAGAGACGAGACAAAAGAAACCAGTCTAAGCGAAAAAAACCCAATGCCTGATGCCTTTGAAACTAGGGCGGCTACATAAAAATACAGGGGGTTGTATATAAACGGAGTGAACTCCAGAGAAGGTTTTACGTATAGTTTCAATCCTGACAGTATTCTGCTCACATGCTCCACAGCCCCTCCTTCCATCCATTCCAGCTCAAAGGGGTATGACATGCGAATAATGGCAACAGCGATGTACACGCCGACGAAAGAGAGGGCAATCATCATCAGCATGAATCTCAGGCCCGTAGAGACCCTAGTCCAATGATTGGTTGACATTCGAGCGGCCTCCTTTAACACACTGTTTTAATGCCATAATTAGAAATAACCGAACCGGTCATCTCGCAGGATGTCTGCTTGAACAAATATTATCACAATCACAATTACTTAAATATTTGAACTTAATATAAGAAATAGTATACTAGTATCCAAGCCCGCAAAAAATAGCAATACGATAGTTTGACGGGGTAAGGTAATGTTACAAGGGCTCTCTTGCATTCGGAAGAACGACTTAGCCGTTATTTTTTCCGGAGCGGTCTTTTCCATTTCGTTGCTCAGCGCATTCTTTATTCCAGTCAATAACAGGGCTATTCAGGACAAGTTTCTCCCTGAAGTCGTTCGAATATTTTTGATCCGCGACAGTTCGTCTCAGATTCGCGGTCACATCATAGCCCTGATTTTAGTGGCGCTTTTTTGGATCATTGGTTTCGTCTACTCCAAGATTATGGCAAAATCTGAAAGCCCAGCAGTGGGGACGTTAGCCCAGCCTATCAATTTCATCCGCTGGCACTTTTGGATATTGCTACTCCCGTTGTGCGTATTTTCAGCAATGAACGAAGAGGCTCGGGACCCTAACACAGGGGCTATTTCGATCTTTCTATCGGTTCTATTGATGGTTGCCTTTTTGAGCAACGGAAAATATTGTTCTACGGATTTCCTACGATTCAAGATTTGGCCTTTCCTTTTCATATACTTATCATTTTTTCTCATTCCCGGTTTAATTAAGTCAATCAGCCTAATCGGTTTGGATTCGCCTCAGATGGAATCACACTACATTGATACAGTGGCCCAAGCCGATCGTTTTGTCTCAGGACAATTGTTATTTAGAGATTTCATTCTTAACTACGGATTCATTTTGTCACCGGCAGTCGGTTACCTGGAACGAGAATATGGAATGTGGACATTTGGGAATTATGTCAGGTTTGTCCAAGCGCTCCAGGTGTTGTTTTGTATTTTGACTTTAATTTGCTATTACTTGTGGAGACCGCACAATCCTTTGTACTTAATTGTCGCCATGCTGATGGTGACACCATGGATAAGCACCTCAAACTATATCATTTTCTTTCCCAATGAAACTGCATGGCGATTTATGGGATTCCCTCTAGGGTCATTGGTATTGTTGATCCTCAGACGAAAATCTAACTTAATATCGGCTTTTGTTTTGGGCCTTTGTTCCGGTTTATTAATTCTTTACAATCAAGAAACCGGAATAGCAATTACAGCCGGGTATATAGCGTTTATAACCCTTCGGGTTGACACTTTTACTATGAGAAACATGGCCACAGCATATAGTTTGTTCATCGCCGGTGTCGTATGCTCTCTCATTCTATGGTTAACGATGTTTCGGTCTTTAATGGGGTACTGGCCTTTACCCATAGTTGCTAGCCAAAGCTTTGATCTAGGAACTAAGGCTCTTGGCGGGTTCTTGGGTAAACAATTGTATCTTGATGTCCTAGCCGCTACAATCTTTTTTCATGCAATTTACGTTGTGATTCGTTCCGGCATGATACGGTCGATCCAGCAGATCAGCTTTTCCGGCAGTTTCAGGGTAGCGATTGGGGTAACAATCCTGGTGTGGTTTGCGTACTATGCCAATCGGCCTACGCCCTGGAACCTGTGGACTTATATTCTGCTGTATGGCTTCCTCATTCCTGATTACCTTGACAGGCGAATACTTGCACCTACATGGTCCGGATTAGCCAGATGGCGTGTCCCCGTTCATGGTATAGTTCTGTGGTTAGTAATTCTGCCATATCTTATCGCAACTAATGCGCATGAGGCTAAATTTTGTATTTCAAGATTTTTGGCCAAGTTACCCCAAGATGCGAAAATACTGAGTGGTGTATGGTATCCAGGAACTGACGCTGAGTTCACTTTAGAGAAAGTGAGATTCTTAATAAGCCAACCCGATCCTAGCAATTTGCTTTATTTCACGAGTGACCATCCATTCTTAATTTCGCACCTAGCAGGATATCATTCACAATCACTAGAACTTAAGGCAACATATTCGGAACATAGTATTTTTGTGAAGAAAATCGTCGAGCTTTCGCCGTCTCGTGTACTTTTTGAAATTCGAAACGAATCTCTTTTATCGCGATGGAGTGTCGAAAGACACAATTTGCTCAACAGACTTAAGACTGATCTCAACGGATATTATTGTTTAAGAGCGGTTACTGGTGGGTGGGAAATCTGGGATAAAGTTTCTCCGAGTTCTAATTGTCAGTGACCATCATAATGGTTGTCCGATTTGACATTAACCATCTGATTTACAAATTATTTCTATCTGGAAATGTCGAACGCAACTGCCAAACACTACCTTGTTTGAATTGCATCTTGCATGAATAATGCTTGTTAATAAAACTCCACAGATCGGGATATTCTTTCATTGACGATCCAATTCCGGGAAATGCTTCATTAACGGTCTCAACTATGATACAAGGTCTATTGATGTCCAATTCCTTTAACAATGTTTCCATAGACCCTGGAACTCTTCTTGGTTTTTCCACGCCATGAAGAATGCCTGTTTGGAAATTGTTATACGGATATCTTGAAGCCGGAGTTCGATTAGTCTGAGTATATATGTACGGCGCAAAACCCCACACATATATCTTTTGGTCCTTCCGAGAATGGTTTTTGATCCATTCTACCAAATCAGTTTGTTGGTTTCTCTTCCAATCCTGAATGGTCTTGGCCATTTCTACAGTTAAAGATAGAGCGGGGATGGCGACCAGTAGGATAATGAAAGTCCGAACCAGAGTATTCGGCTTTTTGTTGACCGTTTCGTGTTCAACCGATGCGCGAATAGTGACGGAATTAAGCACTCTTTCAAATGTCACACCTGCCAAAAGGCACCAAGCAGGAAGTAGTTGAATAACATACCACTTATATGGCCTAAAGGCAATTGTCGTGGCCAAGAAAGAAGTAACAGACCAGAAAGCAATATAGGCTTGAATAATTCCGGTTCCGTCCCGTCGTGATTCGCCCCAGACCTTGTTCCCTAAACATATTATGATAAACCCCATAATGGCCCAAACGCCTAAATTCATCGGAGTGGCCACACGAAAAAACCAAAAGGGAACGAATAAAATTCGTTCAAGAGAATTTCTAACAGGAATCCAAAAATCAATATTATAAGCCCAGAAGTAAAAGATGAAATCTTTCCAAGCGCCTTTAACATAAAAATACCCCGAGAACCAGGTAACGACAACTATGAAGCCCATAAAAATTAGGAGTGCACAAGACACACAAGATTGTAAGCTATCTGCCCCTGGAAGTTTCTTCTTGCTGAAGCCTAGATAAATCAGAAAAAAAAACGGGGTAATAGTGTCGAACAGCGTGTTTTGCTTGCAAAAGAAAGCTAACCCATAGGATAGGCCACTTAAAAACATAAGTGTCCGGCCATGATCAGACTGTAATCCGCGAAGAAACAAATATGAGGCTAGACAGGTAAATACGGCCAAGCACCATTCCGGTTGAAACATATAGCCAATCCTGTCTAAACCAACAGAAGAAATTACACTAAAGAAAAAGGAACCGAAAAGCGCTCCTCTGACACCTATGGTAAAGCGACCTATTAAGAAAATTAATACTATTATTAATGACGCTAGGCCTATTTGGACCATTCTTATGGCGTTCATGTTATCTGAACCAAAGAATAGAAAGGTCAGAGCCCAGATATACCATGGAAGAGGGGCCCGATTATCCAACATATCCACATAGGGGGTTCCGCCATTTATGATTGTGTTGGCCATTACCGCCTGTGTACCTTCGTCTATGCTCCATATAGGCACCAAGAGACCGGGAAGTCTCAAAGCAAATGTCAATATCAAGATTAGACATAATCCAAGTGAGGCCAATCTGCTTTGACCAGATTCATTTTCATGAAATTGAAAAGTCATGTATTTTGCCATTTGTAAAAAGGTCAATTCTCAACTTAGCGCAAGTTACACTTGACGCACCTTTCGCTGTGATTTCGGGTAGTTTCGATTAATTTTTGTTCAGGAAACCCTGTTCCCTGCAGTTGAGCGAAATCGTATTAGGCCACTGAACATTGTGGGAGCATACAGTCTCACCGCCTGAATGAGAAGTTAGAGTGTCCAAAATAACTGACTATCATTGTTGTCGGAATTAGCATTGCTCCGGATATCTTAGGGGCCAGTCCCAGAACTTCTACAAGAAAAGGCAAAAGAACCAATCCGAGGATCATACTGAATAGATAAGTCGAAGCAAATCGAGCGAATTCGAGAAAAATACCTTTCCCACGCACCTGGGATTGAAAAGTTATATATTTGTGAAAAATGTAGGCATTAGTAATTGCAAGTATATTCGCAAGAACCGCGGCTGACATGTAGGCCAAATAGCGTTTCGAAAAAATGTAAGAAAAAACAAGGTCCAAGCCCACAAAGACAAGATAACCGAAGATTGTATTCCAGACACCCACAGCAACAAATCTTATCTTTGTCCCGTGCTGGTTGATCAGATTATTTGGCAACAGTTCAAACGAGCTAATCAAAATTTATCCTCTCCTTTTCCACAACGAGCGGCCTTTTTTGGACTTGGGTGTGAATGGAGCCTACATACTCCCCGATTATCCCAAGAAAGATTAGTTGAACAGCGGCAAAGAAGAAAATAGCTATTACCAGTGGCGCCATTCCAACTTCAAAATTGTACCAATAAAATAATTTGTAGGTCAAATAAAATAATCCCACTAATAAACTTATTGAAGCTGTAAAAAATCCGAAAAAGGTCGCCAGACGTAAAGGCACTTTTGAATGATTGGTGATCCCGAGCATCGCCATGTCGTAAAGCGTATAAAAGTTATTCTTGGTTATCCCTCTTTTGCGTCTTGGCTGTGAATACTGAATCACCGACTTTTCAAAACCTATGTCGCAAATCAATCCTCTAAGATACGGATATGGATCATTGATCTGACGCAATATTGCAATTACTTGCCGGTCGTATAGACCGAAACCCGTGAAATGTTCTACCATGTCAACTTCGGCCAATTTTTTTATAAGAAAATAATAAAGCGATCTGACGCCAAATAATATTCTTGATTCCTCGCTCGTGCTCTTAACTCCTATAACTACTTTTCGACCTTTTTCCCATTCTGCAACGAACTGCGGGATTAATTCCGGCGGATCTTGCAAGTCCGAAGCCATGCAGATCACAGCATCCCCCGATGCCTGAAACATGGCATGGATTGGCGAACGAATGTGCCCGAAATTTCGAGTGTTAACTATTACTTTTACTTTCTTGTCCTGTTTGGACAATCGCTTAAGTATAGCCACGGTACCATCGTTAGAGGCATTGTCAGCAAAAATATGTTCATAATCGTATCCCACGAGTTTTTGAAAAACCGCCTTGATCCGTAGATAAAGCTCCTCAACATCTTCTTCTTCATTGAGACACGGGGTGACAACACTAATTAGTTTCATTCTCAATTTTCTCAGATCTTCATGCCAAGCTTGAGGGTCGCCTGTCATATCTATTTAATGGTTGATTCATGGTCAATATCAAAAGATTAGAATTACCGCATCAATTCAAACAGAAACTATTCCGTTTTTCCGCCGACTTCAAGGATAGAATGTTTATAGCGGGATTCTAGCACATCAATTCTATCTTGATCCTCTTTGGCTATTGCTTCATAATAAGCCTGCTTGTTTTTCAACCATAGCAACTCAAAACCAACCGCCTTTAAGATCCCATGCTCTTGCTTGTCATAAGGATCATCGTTCCAACCAAAGATCACTTTGCGAGTTTCAAAATAGTCTAAAGTTCCTGGATGCAAGTTTCTGAAAAAAGGCAAAGAATGCGCAGAAACGCCGCCGCCACAACCACAAACCAGCCCAGCGGTTTTTGCCTTGACGAACAAGGGCTTGGTTATTTCAAATACTTGCTGACAATTAATTTGGTCGGTATTGAGATTCAGAGATCTTGAAAGGTCCGTTCGACCCACTACTATGCCAGTAAGGTTAGATATGTGAGGACTAGTAAGCATGTCGTCAAAAACTCCCACTGCTGTAACGGTCTCCACATTTATGGCAAAAGCTATGTCTAATCGCTCATCCGCAGGAAACACAAGTTGAGTAGCGGCAATGAACTTGTTCATGGCGCTAACGCTCTCGACCATTGGGCCTACAACTCTGTCTACACCGAGGACTCTACATTCATACATGTCGCGAAGAGCCTCACATCCACCGATCTTTATGGTGAGATTGAGTCCCGCTCTCATGACAATTTCCTTGAGTCTAATGGCGTCTTCAAGCCGGGTACCCTCTGCTTCAAATTCCGCCTTCACACCAATAACATTGTGGTTTTCTTTTAGGTCTTTGAGAACATCTACCATTTTCTTTTCTCGCAGATTCATTGTCCCTCCGTTGAGATGTTTCTACTAAGGTCCTAGTAGGTTTGGTGGTTAGGCCAACCCCCCTTTTACAAAGCAACTATAACGATACGAACGGCTCTGAGATCTTCGACCAGAATGCACGCACAACTTATTAATTGTTATGCTTCATATTCTGGTATCAGCATGTTTTGTTTAAACTCGTCGCGAGAAAGAAAAGGAAACATATCCTCCAAAGGCGCCGAGATGATTCGGCCGTCATCAAGCTGTCTAGAACTAGCTTTCGGTTCAAAACATTGATTTGGATCAACACAAACTTCACATATGGTGGGTTTGTTGTTTTCAAGGATATTCTGAATCACCTTGCCGAAGCCCGGGTTGGTTAATCTGATGAATGGGATTCCATAAGCTCTAGAAATGGACTCGAGTTCGGGAAAAGTTACACCGCTTGTGGGGCCCTCTCCTGTAAGTCTACCGAAAAAACCCTCTTGGGTTTGTCGTATAGAAAGATAGCCCCTGTTGTTGAATACAAACAATTTTATAGGCAAGCCGTGGTGAACAATCGTTTGAAGTTCCTGAATATTCATTTGCAGGCTACCATCTCCAGCGAGACAAATGGTTCTACGTCCTTGATTGGCGACGCAAGCGCCAATTGCTGCCGGCATATCATATCCCATTGATGCGCATCCCGAATTAAAAAAGAGCCTTTGGTTGGGCTTTATTTCTCCCGCTTGTATTGACATGATAAAGGCGGATCCATTTCCGCAAACGATCACATCATCTGGTGAGAGAATGCCAAAAAGATCTTGGACGAATTTATATGGATTTATCATGTCTGAGCTAGTGCATCGATTTGAGGGTACTAAAGGGAATTGAGCGAGTCGCTCTTTGCACCAAATTAGCCACTCGGAATGATCTGATATCTGAAAACGTGATCCCTCAATCTGATCTAACATTTCTTTTAAGAAAGACTTCGCATCGCATTGAATTGGGAAATGGGGATTAGACGAGGGCTTACTGAGTTCAGCCTGGTCTACATCGACCTGAATTCTAAAAGCTTCCCTAGCAAAGGCTTTCCATTCGTATCCAGTTTGTCTAAGCGACAAACGTGTTCCAATACACAATAGAGTGTCAGCGTTTTGCACATTAAAATTACCAGCTCTTTGACCGTCAATCCCAGCTCGTCCACAGTAATAAGGATTATCCGATGGGATCAAGTCTGCGGCGGAACGAGAGGTTACAACAGGTATCCGTAATGATTCCATTACCGACCTGAACAAATCGACCGCGCCTGCGTGACGTATTCCGTTCCCGGCGAGGATTAAAGGACGTACCGAACAATTTAATCGTGACAATATATCGGCACACTTTTGGCCCAGGTCCGCGGAATCTAAACCTTTTGGAATTTGGTTTATTTTGTATTTCATTAACTTTTTTTCATCAATTGTCGCAGACTGAACATCTAACGGAATATCCAACCAACACGGTCCTGGTCTCCCAGATGTCGCAAGATGAAGCGCCTTCTCGAGATGATAGCGAATTGACTCAGGTTCCCTTATCAAGACGGCGTACTTGGTGATCCCCTTGACCATACTGATAATGTCAACCTCCTGGTCACCCAACTGCCTGAGGCCAGGAACATTATTGAAGGCCATGCAGGTTTCGCTTTTAACCTGGCCCGATATTATGAGCATAGGAACAGAGTCCGTCCAAGCTCCAAAAACTCCATTGAGAGCGTTGATTCCCCCAGGACCGGTAGTAACGCAAATCACACCAATCTTGCCATTGATCCTGGCATAGCCTTCCGCAGCCATAGCGCATGCCTGCTCGTGGTGGTTGCATATATATTGTATCCGGCTTTCTTTGCCTATGGAGTCATTGAGATGCATGGCACCACCGCCGGTCACCATGAAAATGTGGCGCAGCCCATAATCAGCTAAATAACGAATGACGTAATCGGATAGTTTCATCATAGGATCTTGTCTGTCCAGCCTCGGTTGGACGTTGAAACCGCATACATTACGAGATCAAATCCATTGTTTCCATGTTGGCGCAGATAAAAATCGTAGCTTGTTTTAGCCTGGAATAGCATAGACGACCTGTTCAAACCCATTGAAGCAGTGTGTCCTGAGATAGTAATTGTACCCCCCCATTGTTGTCACAAAGGTCTCTAATCAGCAGCGGAATTTGCCACAAGTGTTCGGGTTCATGGTACACGCATAGTGCTAAGCTAGGTCGATATTTTTTGATAATCTCGTTCGCTCCCAACAACGCTTCATATTCTGCGCCTTCAATGTCCATCTTGATTAGAGTAGGAGCAAAATTTAGAATCGCATGGTTAAGGGAAACGCACTGTATAATGGTATTGCCTTCCGGCGATAACTTGCTGGATTCCCCCTTGCTGGTTTCAAATCGAGACTGCATAACTGACGAATAAACACCGCACGGCCAAAGACAAGCATTAGGTATTCTATCAGAATTTAACTGAACAAATTGAGCAAGTTTGTTGAAGTTCGCTTGATCCGGCTCAAACGCGGCGACTGATTGAAGGGGAATCCCTGCATCCAGAAAACTTTCCAATATATCACCGTCGAATGCGCCGCAATCTACAAACCGCAGCGGTAATTCATAATTTAGTATGTCAAAGGGGGTGTATTGACAGTTGCCTTCTTCAGGGTGGGGGCACATTGAATAATTCCCAGTAAGTCTAAACCTGAGTGTGTTCAAGAAAATCTCTCGACTTTTTTCGTCGGCCCAAAGCCCAAGACAATCGCTGATCTCTTTCTCGAACGACCTGTACCATGATCTTGAGGTGAGCCAATAGCGATTGCCAAGATCTTGGCCAAAATAATCGTAAAATTCAATCACAGTTATGATCTTTGAGAAACCTATATTTTTGAGCTTTTCTATAATAGGTGGAATCTCTGCGTCTCGATTATGAATTGCGATGATGACATTGACCATCTCGCGTTTATCAGATGAAATGAACTCTGCGTCCGGCTGATAGATCGGGACGCCATTCCAAAAATCATCAGGTTGGGCCTTTTGGTCCAGAAAGCCAAGGATGGGAATACCGTGCTTGGTCAAGACATTGGAAACGTCTTTACCCATGTTGCCTGCCCCATAAATGAGCGATTCCGGGTATTTTTCCCAAAACGGCGCCGGCAAGGTCAACGACGTGAACTGATCCAGAATATTATGAATATTACTCTCCAACCTGTGAATCCCTATCACCCCAACAGACAAAGGTCAGCAAGACATATAATCAAACTCAACTTTCGCACTTGGCGAGAAAGCCAGGTCTGATGAGGGCTAGGGCCTCCTTCATGGTGGCCTCAATTATTTCGAGTACCAATTGTTCCGATTTTGAGTAGAATTTTCGTATTTTATTCCATACAACAGAGAGTACGCGAACCAAGGCTTCATCTAGAGATAGGTCGCGAATTTCGTCGGAAGTTGCAAGAAAAAGAGTTCCCATTGTCCTATTATCAGAGGCGTATCGTTGTTCCACGGCCAGGAAGATGTAACGGATCATGACAATCGATGAATGGGCCACAATAGAGTCAAAGTCACGGACTTGGATCTCGGAATCAAGCTTTAAATAGTGTTTGGCCATCTTGAAAAAAACTTCGATATCCCAGCGCTTTCCGTAGATGCGGACCACATCCTCATCGGGAAGCGACAGATCGGTGCATAACAGGGCCAACCATTTCCCTCCATTGTTACGGTTGCGAACGAAGACCAACTTGGCCTTCTTTTGCTCGCCGATCCCTACTATCATCGAGCCCTTGATCTTAGCTTTACCCGGGCGTTTCCTGATTGTACGATAGATCTTTGACAGCGGTAAAGATTGTCCTTCAAACTCATAGAACACTTTCGAGGTATTCTTTACCATGCAAATGACATTGATATGCTCCATTACAGAGCGAACCAGGGCCGGAAAACCAAACCAGGAATCCATTAGCAAAAACTTAGCTGGAATTGAGAGATTTAAGGCTCGTTTCACCATAGGAACTATCAGATCGGTCGATTTCACAACAGCTTCCTGTCTTCTCCTAGCGCCACAAGTCCGTCGGTCCATGATCTTGTTGATTCCCTGGATTCGGTTTTTCTCTTTGGGCGAAGTCAGTATAGCATGGTCGCAAGAAACAAACGTCGCTCCGTCTGACCAGCCTAGAGTGAGCATTCTGAACCCGTTGAGATATCTTTTGGCGCAATGATCATAGACTTTGGAGAGAAGCTCCACTTTAGAAGAGCGGCTCCGATCATAGATGGTAGTGTCTAATATCAAGACCTTCTCTCTCCCTGTCACTGTAAGAGGCTCGAGGAAACCCTTTATGACCATCTGGGACAAAAAACCGACCAAACGACGCCAATTATGACGATGAACACTGAGAAATCGATAAATAGCGTCCTTTCCCATGGAGACAGTAGAATTTTTGTGGACCCCGGTGAAGATGTTTCTATCCCAAAAGGCCAACTCAAAGATGGTTCTGAGAACCAAAAGTGGGCTGACACCACGATACTTCCTGATCCCCGCCAGGTTAAGAAGCGTGCCCATCTTGAACCGAGTCATGAATTCGTCGATCCGACATATAAGGCCTTGATCCGCTACATCAGATAGGTTATTTCTCATTCTGGGGCGTCCTCCTGTGCGATCTTTTTGTTGCCAATACTTGGATAGCACATTGGACGTCCCTTCGCGAGACTATTTTGCTGATATAGTTAGCTTTTTATCACTGTCACCAACTGAGAAAGTTGAGTAATCAAATGCCATAGTTATTATTTGTTTAACAACTTCAAATCCATGAAGGATTGTGCCTAGAATGATTGGATATCTGCCCCCCCCCGCCCGCAGATATGTTAAAAACAAAACCTATAGATAAGAGCCCTTAGATAAAAGTTAATGTTACATTTCAATCTTGCTTTGATATAATCTCTTTTAGCAACAATTTTTAGGTTGCTTAAAAAAAGCTCCTTTAATAAAAATCCAAATTCTTGTGCTTGTGAATTGCTCATGGACACACTGGCAGAACTCTCGGAAATCCGAAATCCCGCTATAGTAGACGGTAATACATAGAGCATTCCAAGTCCTAGGAGTTTTATCCAAAAATCAAGATCTATCAAATAAGGCCTGTGGGCAGAAAAACGGCCGATCTTTAAAAAATCCTTTTTTCGAAACATGACTGTTGCCGGTTCGCCAATTGGGTTTGTGCCATATTTGAAGATCAACTTAACTATCTGAGCATATGAAATTTTTCCGGAAATTCCCCTTAAGCCCCTGGACTTGATCAATATCTGACCGTTCTTTCGCAAAATGTTGCGTAATCCAGTAACAAGAGATACATCGAAATTTATCGGACATTGCAAGATGTCTACTTGCGAACTCACACAATTTGGATAGATAATGTCGTCAGCGCAAAGTAACTTGATTAATTCTCCCCTGGCAAGTTGTAGACTCTTGTTCCAATTCGCCTCCATCCCAATATTTCGGGAATTACGAATTAACCTAATTCTTTTATTATTAAATGATTCTATGATCTCACAGGTACTATCTGAAGAATCATTGTCAACCACGACAATTTCATAATCATCAAAAGTTTGGTTCAAGATTGATTCAATACAGTCCTTTATGAACTGTTGACCGTTGTAGACAGGAATACATATTGAAACTAAAGGATTCACTTTTTCTCCAAGGGATTAGTCCTCTTGTCAAATCCAATGGCGTCTCTAACTACAAAAAGCGGTCTCCTTTTGACTTCAATGAAAATTCGCCCCAAATACTGGCCCAGAAGACCTAGATAAATGAATAAGAGGCCGACTAGCATGACTATGGCAAACGTCAACAATGCATCAAGTCTTGAAAAATTGTATCCATTAATAACCCCAAGCGTTTGGAGCAAAGAATAAAACATGGTCCCAATACCCAATAGTAGCGAGACTGATGCGATGGCTATCCCCAACATACCAGCGGATTTAAGGGGCAAATCTGTAAATGACATCATCCCATCTATGCCAAGTCGTAATGATTTTATAAGGTTATATTTTGGTGCCCCAGCAGCTCTTTCTGGTCTATCAAACTCGATTCCTGTTTGTCTAAAACCAACCCAGGAGCGGAGTCCGCGCACATAGGGCCTAGCCTCCTTTAAGCTGATGAGTTCTGAAACAACACGATGATCCATGAGGCAAAAATCACCGGTGTCTAATGGTAAATTAACCTCAGATGCTTTGGATAGAATTCTGTAATAGAAAGAAGCCAAGTTTTTTTTCAGAAACGGATCATTCCGATTTTTTCTGACTCCGTAAACGACTTCAAAGCCCCCCAACCATTTGCTCACCATTGCGGGGATCAATTCGGGAGGGTCCTGCAGATCAGCATCCATTATGACGACGCAGTCTCCTGTCACATAACGCAGTCCTGCTGAAACAGCTATTTGATGCCCAAAGTTTCGAGCTAGATCGACAATGCGTACTTGTGAATCAAATGAAGCCAATTCTTTCATGATTTCAATGGAATTGTCGGTACTCCCGTCATTTACAAAGACAATTTCATATATAAAATCATCTGCCAAGCCTTCAAGAACTTTTTTCAGCCTTTCATAAAGCTGAGGTAAAACTTCCTCTTCGAAATATACTGGAACAACCACTGAAACACACCTGTTGCTACTTATCATTTTGTCTCCTAAGATTGGGATGTTTCCAATAGCTGAATGCCCTTCAAAAGGCTAACTTTGGGAACCCAACCAGGTAAATTATCTCCGACAATCCAAGGATGGAACATTTCTCGTTCACGATATTTTCTGGCCCCCCAACGCACCTTAATGTCTCTATTTGTGATTTTGTGATAAAGGTCTACCAAATTTTTCAACGTAACGGCGTGTTCTGCACGTACGAAAAACTCCATTTTTTGACGAGGCGTTTTATTCATCAATTTGTATGCCAAAAGTATCGCATCAACAGCATCGGTAACGTAAACGAGATTAATTAACTGTTCCCCTCCCGACATATCAATTGTATAGCCCATCTTAGAGGCTTCTCTAATAATGTTTAGAACTTTAGGTCTTGGGTCACCAGGACCGTAAACGTCAAAAAACTTCAAAGTTAGTATCTTAACTCCCTTTACTTCTGAATAGTATAACAAGACATCTTGCATAGCCTGCTTTGTGGCCGCGTACAAAGCCACGGGGCTATAAGATTTGCCATCAAAATGCTGCCAGGCAGTCCCACAATTAATCAATTTAGAATTGGGGACATGGGTTAAAGACTCTGCGACCTGAGTCCCAAATAATACGTTGCTTTTAATCATTTCCTCAATTTCTGAAATTTGATGACTTGAACGAAACATAGTGGCCATATGGAAAACAACATCAGGCACTATTTCTCCCACATACTTGATTATCCCCGCTGTTGTGCCATCATGTACATATGTCCTGATCTGCCCCAGGACATCCTGTAGCAAATCCATTTTCGATTGTGGCCGTGCAACGATATGGACCTTCCACCCGTGCTGAACTAGTCGCCTTGTAAGATGGGACCCCACAAAGCCAGTTGCGCCAGTGACAAGAGCGCACGGAAGAGGTCTTTTCTCTTTCATAAGGTTTCTTTCTTAAACGTAAAAGGCGTTTTGAAGTTTTTCAAAGACGAAAAAGATAGGTCTCTCTCTGAAATAATTGGGCTTGTATCGGGCCACGGTATCCCTGCGGAATTCCAAAGAATACCAGTATCATGTGTCGGCGAATAAAGAGTTGAGACCTTGTACAACACAATAGCTGAATCACTTTGAACATAAAAGCCATGGGCAAGGCCCGTTGGTATACACAGAAGGTTCGCTTTGGCTGCGCTAAGCAGAAACGTTTCATGTCGCAGAAAAGTTGGAGAACCCTTGCGAAGATCTACCACTACGTCAAAAATTTCCCCAAACAGACAGGAAACCAGTTTTACGCAATGCGCTGGCGGCCGTTGAAAATGTAGCCCCCTCAGAACCCGTTGATGGGAAAATGAGTAGTACTCTTCAGGGAAATTTGTCTCTAAATCTTTTTCTTTAAAAGAGTGGTCATGAAAAATTTTGACAAACGTACCTCTCTTATCCTTGCATACCGGTACCAGAAGTTCTAAGCACCCTGGGATAGATGTGGATTTTATCAACATTCCGGGTTCTTAATAAAGCTTGTGTAGATTACAATTATTAATTCCAGGAAACACATTCTATTTTACCATACAAAAAAGTAGCCCTATCGCGCCTTCAGAGATTCAGTCCAAGTCTTTTTTGAAAAGGCACAATGAAGAGCGCCAGCAATATTAGCGGGTTTATTAAAGCCTGCAGTGTCACCCTCTGAGATCCAATGACCAATAGGGTTAAATAGTTTTTTGGCATTAAACAGAGCGCCAATAAGATGATTGATATATTTCCATATGTCTGGTCACCTGATGCCAACAAATACGGCACAAATATGAGTAGATAGCATAACGAATAATTTCCTATATTAGGAGCGATTAGAATGGTCAATACTGTGACATAAAACAGACGCCCTTCTAGATCTTTCACAACATTCGAAATTAGCCAAGGGCCAAATAGGACGCTTGGGAGAAATATTGAGAACATATAGATTTTTTCTATTACTGGTATTGCTGCCCGAGCAGAGTCAACCCCGAAAAAAAACTGGATTGGATATATTGCCGAAAAGAAAAGATTCAGTAGGTGGCTGGACCACGCCATTTTTTGTGCTAAGGACCACCCGGAAAAATACCCCTCTGAAATCGGTAGTAGTTGAAATAGGTTCGCTTTTGAGTGCTCAAACAAGACACTAAACAGGAATGGAATACTGTTGGTAATCACGATAACCGCTATGGTATATAACAAAAAACGATATCGCCGACTTTGATAAAACGGAAACAGCAGAAGGCCAAGATAAAATTTTAGAGAAAGTGCTGTACCCAGCAATACAGCGGACAACAGAGGTCGTCGCAGAAACAAAACAGCGAGACTCAAAACCACAAACGTCATTGCCACATAATTCCCTCTATCTATTGTAAAAATCACCGGATAACTAACTACCATGGAGATGAAAATTAGCAAGAATATTGTGATTCGAGCTGCTACCCCCTCTTTGTCTGTAACCTGTTCCAATACTTTCCAAGCTAAAAGGCCTATGCTCCCCCAAAAAAGCGCTACCATCGCGCCTAAACTTAAGACGCCACTAATAGTGTGTCTGGCTTCGTACGGGCCATTAGAAAAATCTATGAAATGAGCTATGCAATTGCTGAGCAATTGAGAGAAAGGCCCATAGTTAGATCTGGTTTTGTTTATTGCATACCAAGCCGGATTAAAGAAATCCATAAATCGATCTTCTGGAAGAAATAGCGGGGACGTGTAAGGGTAAGAATAGCCACCAAAATAATGCAGGGCCCACCCATAACCATATTGAAACAAAGATCCGAAACCCAATATCGAAAAGAAAATGAGCGCTCGCTTTCTAATCGTCGCCTTGTCGACCTTGTAGGTGGTTTGATCTATTGGAATAATAATGTTACGGGTGTCCGACCCGACGGGCTTGTTAATGCGTTCCCCCAAAGTTTTTAGGAAACGTTTCGGTGCCATGTCATTGTACCAATGAGTGATTTTTCGAGATCCGAAATATTGCGCAAGTTCAATTCCTTCATGGCACGATTCACTGACGGAACGTACCGGTCTGGTGGTTCGTCGGTCACTGGTCGCGACTGAATTTGCACATTCGAGTTTTTCGCTATAATTTTAGACACAAGCACAGCAAGCTCTTGAATGCGAATATCCTGATCAGATCCAATGTTATACGGCTTCAACGATTTCCCTTTGACCAATATCGTCCACAGCCAGACCGCCAGGTCAGCAGCGTAAAGATATGAACGATATGGTGTTCCGTCACCTTTGACAACTATCGGCCCGCCGTTTAAGGCGTCCCTAATGAAATTCCCAATAGCGTAGTGAATATCTAACGGCAAATAAGGCCCAACAAAGGCGAATCCTCGTGCGATCTTGCATTCAATACCGAATTTCTTAGAATATATTGCGCATAATAGCTCAGAGACTCGTTTACCTTCAGCGTAGGCCGATTGGGGATCCATAGTGTTGGGACCACCCATGTTATCTTCGGGTATATGCGTCATATCAGGAGACTGCTTACCGTAAACAGCGCCAGAACTTGTCAGCAAGAGCTTTTTTGCCCCGCATTGCACGGCGAAATCAAGGACACGGCGTGTGCCTTCAATGATTGTGTCCAGCATCAGCAACGGATCTGCATCATTTAATTTGGCGCTCGCCGCTGTGGCTGCGTGGATAATATGCGAGAATTCTCCGTCAGGATAATCAAACGATCGGACATCGCCAATGTGAAAAGAGATAGCGGGGTTTTCCGCCAAATGAGGGGCCTTATGCCGTAATATGTCCACGTTTCGGGTAAGAACCAGCGCTGCCGCGTCCAAGTCAAGTTTTTCATTCACCCACGCAAAGCTTTCCAACAGCCAGCAACCGAAGAAACCTGTGCCACCTGTAATGAAAATACGACTACCGCGTAATTCATCCCACAATCCTTCGGTATGTTTTAAAATGTGATCCAGGTCGTCTTTCAATCTGTTCATGACAAACCTGCTAATGGCTGTTTTAGATCAGTGGGCCCGACAAAACTCTCGAATTGATGACAAAATAAAATCGGTCATCTGTTGGGTGAACCCAGGATACACCCCCAACCAGAATGTGTCGTTCATTATCCTGTCGGTATTCGGAAGGTCTCCGATTTGTCGATAATTGCGTCCAGCCATGCAAGGCTGACGAACAATATTACCGCCAAAAAGCAAACGAGCGGCGATCTTTTGTGATTCAAGATGTCTTATCAGATCAAGCCTCGAAAAAGAGGTTTTATAACGAACAGTGATCGGCAACCCGAACCAACTCGGGTCCGATCCCAGTGTCACCGATGGTAATATGAAAAAATCTTTGAGGTCACGAAGCCCTTCCAAAAGTGTTTGAAAGTTTTGTTTTCTGGCTTTTATAAAGTCAGGCAGCTTCTGAAGTTGCGCTACGCCAACAGCGGCCTGCATATCAGTAAGCTTGAGATTGTAACCCAAATGCGAATACACATACTTGTGGTCAAAGCCGTAAGGCAAGTCACCTAGTTGTTGATCGAAACGATTACCACAACGGTTATCCTGACCTGGTTCACAGGAGCAGTCTCTACCCCAATCCCGGAACGATTCCACGAGTCGTTTGAGCAAAGGGTCATTGGTTACAACAGCGCCACCTTCACCCATAGTGATGTGGTGGGCTGGATAAAAACTGAATGTCCCCAAATGGCCAACTGTCCCTGTGTAAATCCATTCCGTGTCCAACAGGTATCTTGTCCCAAGAGCGTCGCAGTTGTCTTCAATCAGCCAGAGGCCATGTTGATCACAAAACGTCTTAATTGCTTTAAGATCAAAGGGATTACCCAGGGTGTGGGCCAACATAACCGCTTTGGTTTTGTCTGAAAGGGCGTCTTCGAGTTGAGAGCAGTCGATATTGTATGTTGGGATATCCATATCCACAAAGACAGGGATCGCCCCGTACTGCACAATGGGCGCGATCGTGGTAGGGAAGGCCGCTGCCACTGTGACTATTTCATCGCCAGGGAGAATCCGACGATCCCCCAGTATTGGTGAGGTGAGCGCCATAAACGCAAGAAGATTGGCAGAGGACCCTGAATTAGTAAGTGAGCAATAATTGGCGCCTAAGAATGAGGCGAATTTTGTTTCAAATTCTTTAGCGTATCTGCCTGTAGTAAGCCAGAAGTCAAGGGAAGAGTCCACCAGTGCGACCAACTCTTCAGCGTCGAAAACACGACCTCCGTAAGCAATACGGGATTCTCCGGGAATAAAAGGGGCTTCCTGAAGCGGTAAGTGAATAGCTTTATAATGGGTTTCTGAGACCAACTGTGACCATATTCTGAGCATCCTGTCAATTTTAGCAGGCTTTAGTATAGCGACTGCGGGTCTAGCAATGACGTCTTCTGAGATAACGATTACTTTGTCTACCCGAATGAGGCTTTGCCTGGCAATCGTCCCTTTATCCAGGTCATCCTGTTCAAAGGCCATGGAGAATTTGGAATAAACGTAACTGTCAACATCACTTGTTATGTAGGCGACAAGCAAATCATTGAAATTGTCGGAAGCGTCTGAGATTATTACAGCAGGTCTGACCTTGGAGCCCCTTTGGTTAGTGAAAGGGAAATTCAGGAGCACAATCTCGCCGACTCTGCTGGGTCTATTTGAGCCCAAAGAATTTTTCCCAGTCGATCTCATAGTCGTCTCTGGTTTCGAAGAAACTGTTTAAGCCAATGGCCTCGAAGTCAGCCTCTGAATTGGAAGTGTTTTCCGGTATCACCACAATATTGAGTTCAGCCGAAGAAATGGAGTCGGGAATTGGCTCGGCTAATTCAATGTGGCCATTGTTGTAGTAGCCCTTTATTGCAAACATGGGGGTTGTCCTTCGTGTTTTGTATGACAACTTAAAGATCTTGTCGCTTCGCTCTGTCGAAATGACAACATATCTAGTTGCCACAACCATCAAAAAACCGCTTATACCATTGTATCGTCGCTGACAAGCCACCTTCGAGGCTAAACAAGGGCTTCCAGTTGAGGGTTCTACGGGCTTTTTCAGCGCTCAAGTATTGGTATCTGATCTCGTTGGAGGCCTCATTGAGAATTTCCGGTTCAAGGTTGGAATCCATTAGAGTGAGTATCTTCTGAACTAGCTCAGTAACAGTAAGTTGTATCTCATTTGAAAAGTTGAACGCCTCTCCAACCAGGCTGCGATTATGAGCCAACTGCTCCGCAAGCATACAGTACGCTGCCGCTCCATCCTCAATATAGAAATAATCTCTCACAAAATTACCATCCGAACGGATCACCGGACGAGCGCCTCTAATGATCGACCTAATGGTTCCAGGAACAATGCGGTTCCAATTTAAGTCACCGCCTCCATAAAAGTTGCCGCATCTAGTAATTGCAACGGGCGATCCGTACGTGGTCGCATAAGCTTGAGCAATCAGGTCTGCGCAGGACTTGCTAACATCGTATGGATGTTTACCCACTAGAGGGGCGTTTTCTCCGTAAGGGAGTTTTTCATGGCTGCCATAAGCTTTGTCGGATGAAGCGAGTATAATCTGTTTCACTACGGGGCTGCGTCTACACGCTTCTAGCATGGCCCAGGACCCGCGGATGTTAGTGTCTAGAGTCGATATGGGATTACGATTGGCTATGCCAACTATAGTTTGAGCCGCGAGATGGAAAACAGTGTCAATCTCGTATTCCCCAAGCGCTCTTTCCAAAAGGGCCTGACTCCGGACATCCCCACGAACAACAGTTAACTTGTCAATCAACCCAGTTCTTACCAATTCTGACTTGGGCACAATATCTCTGATCAGGCATGCGACATTAGCCCCGGATTCAATCAACCGCCTGACCAAGCAAGAGCCAAGCAATCCTGTTGCGCCGGTAACAAAAGTTGGGCGATCAATCCAGAAGGAGGAGGTCAATTTGGTTACCGCCTATAAAAATGAGATACGACATATTTCCCATGGCACAGCCATAAGCGTAAAAAACCATACAATACCAAAATCAATACCCCCACGGCATAGCCATGGGCTCACGAATGTTGGCCGCAAGGGCCAAAGGTGAGTTCTCTTTAAAGTTATCCTATTTGCCCCGTAGGAAGGGGCAACGTTCATGAGCCCACGGTTTCACCGTGGGAAATTACGGGCAGGGGGGCATCCGTCGCTAACAGGACCACTGATCACCAGACCTTCCATGGAGCTTTACCCAAATCCCAAAGATTTTCAAGAATATATTTGTCACGGATAGTGTCCATGCACTGCCAGAAGCCGGGATGGAGATACGCTGACATTTTGCCATCCCTAGCCATTCTTTCCACAGGTTCTCTTTCCCAGATGGTAAGGTCGTCATCTATATAGTCAATAACTTTGGGGGATAGGACGTAAAAACCACCGTTAATCCAGCCACCGTCGCCGCGTGGTTTTTCCTGAAAACTGACGATTTTCGTTTTTTCGAGGCTAATCGCGCCGAACCGACCTGGTTGCATCACTGCGGTCAATGTCGCCAACCCTTTCTCTGATCTATGAAAATCTATTATTTCCCGTATGTCCACATCTGATAATCCATCGCCATAGGTGAAGCAGAAATCTTCTTCATTGTCCAAATAAGATTTTATGCGTTTGAGACGCCCTCCAGTCTGAGTATTTAATCCTGTGTCCACAAGAGTAACACGCCATGGCTCCACCTTCTTTTCGTGGACTTCCATGCAGTTGTTTTGCATGTCAAAGGTGACGTCGGACATATGCAGAAAATAGTGGGCGAAATACTCCTTGATCATGAAGCCCTTGTATCCGCAGCAAATAATGAAATCGTTCAACCCATAGGCTGAATATATTTTCATAATGTGCCAGAGAATCGGCTTCCCGCCTATTTCGACCATCGGCTTTGGCCTGTTATCGGTTTCTTCGGAGAGCCGAGTTCCCATGCCACCTGCAAGTATAACGGTTTTCATTGATTCAATCGACCATCTGGGCATGTTTTCAGACTAGTAACTTTAAAAAAATCAGTAAAACTGATCTTGTCAATTCCAAAAGCCTGCGGCAAATTCCTATTGGTCATCGCGTTCATCCCTAGCCTTTACCCAAACCGTCTATGCCACTAATTCCCGCTAATTTAACGATATTCAGCAGAATTTGAAACTATTAACTCAAAAATAGCCCAACTATATATAGGAGGAAAGTTGTATTTAAAAATTTACACAAATAAACCTTTATCCATTATACCTATAAGTTTTATTACAGGAACGAAAATGTTACAATTTGAATCAACGCGTGAGTAATACACACATAATGTCCGGACCACAGGGATGAAACCCAAATGATAAAGTTACTACGATTCGTCTTACTCTGCTTACTTTATTGCTGGGTTTCGTGTCTTGTAATGTATTGCATATTTCTTAGAGCATCCAATCATGATCAACTAACAGAAAAATCGTTTGACACTTGCAGTTATACAGAGCTTGTTACCGGGCAATCCAGGGAACCCTTTGTCTATAGGAAACTAGTGCCATTCACTATTCAAGCCATTGCCTGGCTTACACCATCTCATGTTAAGGTTAGAATAACTGAACATCTGAACCAAAACTCGTTTCTGAAAAAAATGCATTGGCAAACCAATCATGGTTACGAGGTATTACTTGCTTTTATTCTAATAGGATGCCTTCTTTTTTTCCTGTGTTTTGTTTACCGTTATTCATTCAAACGCATCTATCGTTTTCCACAATGGTTTGCTGATATGGCTCCTGCCGTGGGTTTAATGCTTACACCGCTTTTTATTATGGATCATCATGCTAAGATATACGATATAGCTACTCTATTTTGCATGGCCCTAAGCATTCCACTGATATATTTGCGGCGACATACTGCTTTTTATTTGGTATTTATAGTAGCTTGTATTAATAGAGAGACTGCCGTATTGCTTACAGTCCTCTTTATTTCTCGCGAAATTAAGCTCATGAACCTACCCATTTTATTTCGACATGGGTTAATTCAACTGAGTATATGGATAGTCATTCGGACAGGGATCGTTACGTGCTTCAAAATCTCTACCGGAAGTCCATTTGCAATGCCGTTGCTAGATATTGGCCGATATCTGTCCATGAACCCAACCCATACTATATATTTCTGTTTTCTGGCCATGATGTTTACTGTGACAGTGCTTCATAGTTGGCACAACAATCCACTTTTTTGCAGAATAGGCTTCTTAGCTGTTGGAATTCCCTTCCTTGCCGCCAATGTAATTTTTGCAATTTTAACGGAAATGCGAACTTATTTTGAGATAGTCCCCTTTTTGGTTTTGTTTACGACTCGCACATTCGTAGATGTCTTTGGAATACCTGTTTCTAATTGCAATTTGTACACTGCAAAACTGTCGACATAGCAATCTAATTTGTAGTTTTCTCTGACAAAATTCCAAAGTGCTGGGAAATTAGTTAATGGATATTTCTTGAACACCTCCCCACTACATCCATTGGTAGACGTATCAATTATTAGAACCGGCATAGTTGACCGAAGGTCCGAAACTAATGTTTCCAAAGAACCGGGAACTGGCTTAGAATAACCCTCTTCCCACGGGATTAAGCCAACAACTTGAACACAATAGATGTAACGTGAAGCTGGCATACGATCGCTCTGAACGTAATAATGAGGCCTAAATCCCCAAACAAATATCTTGGAATTCCGGTCCGAATTCTGTTTGATATATTCTATAATCCCGTCAGGACTAAAACGGGCAAATCCTTCAATTTCTTGTGGAGCAGTTGTGGCTGCCATGCGGCCCCATTTCCTCAAATGTCCTAACACTGAAGGCATAAGTCGAAAGTAGGCTCCCGCTAACGGCCCTATGATTAGAACGATTATCAAAACACCTATGATCTGCCTGCTTGATTTTCTTATGTTTAGACTAGCATCTGCATGAGGAGGAAAAACCTCTTTCATCATGATATCAATCGCTATTCCACCAAGCAGGGACCAGGCAGGCGCCAGTTGAATAAAATAGTGGCCGTAAAGTCTGCCTGTGGATGCGCTTCCAAGGAATGACAAGAATGCCCATATTGCAACATACACCTGGGCTGCGTCCTTAATTTCATTGCTGCATCCACTAAGCAACCTCAACAATATCAAAACCAGGCCGACTAAAGCCACTAATCCAATGAGGAGGCCACTAGTAATCGTTTCACCTAAAGCGGCCGGTATCAACATTAGACGGTGAAACACAGGTATCGCCGGCAGATAGTATTCAACATTATATGTGAAAAAATAGAAGATGAAATCCCTCCATGCGCCGCTATGATAAAAAAAGAGCAACCATCCCATAGTCGTGAGGGCAAAACCGAAACACAAAAGAGCACCAATCTTTATCAGGTTTAAGAAACCTTTTACTTTCAGTTCAGAATTTTTTGAAATACCCAGATAAATAAGAAATAGAAAAGTGGCAAAAAAATCGAAAACCGCTGGCTGCTTGGAAAAAAAAGCCAAGCCGTAACAAGCCCCTGACATTACAAACAGGAGCATGGATTGACTGATTAGAAAGCTTCTCAAAAATAACAAGGCACCTAAACAAGTAAAAAAAATTAGACAAAACTCTGTATGAAAAGCATAAGTAGCCCCGTAACTCCAACCTAGCGATGAGGTTAAAATAAAAAAAAATGTAGCAAGCAGTGAAACCCTTAGGTTTCCAATTTGACGTCCGATACCGTAAACCAAAATGGCCACAATTATAATAAGAACGGCTAAAGCTACGTGTACCGCAAGCATGTTATTTCTACCAAAAATTTTAAATATCAAAGCAAAGAAGTACCAAGTGACGGGTGCCCGCTGGCAAACGGCGTCTCTGTACGGAATTCCTCCTTCCAGTATCACGTCGGCTATTGTAGCGTGTATTGCTTCATCGCCGTTCCAGATCCGCGAAGAGAACGTTGGCCACCTAAGGATGATAACTAACAGGATAATCAACAAGAACCACAAGACAAATTTCAGATTAGGCTTCTTCATGATGACAAATTTTTTGATTCCGTTGTCCCCGATTGGTTGTGATGATTTCGCCTAGTTCTAGAGCCTTAGTAGACACTATAAAAAATTTACTAGGTGTCAAAGAAATTTTCTAACGTAGAAGGTTGGCCTCACCAATATTATTGGTCCAGATAGTGCGCCTTATTTAAATCTAAGAGACAGATGTGCACAATCAAGCATTCGCATTCCCCATGTGTAACTGGAAATATTCCTGATCTTCTTTAAATCTATGTTCTTTTTTAGTATATTGTTGTTAAGTTAGCAATAGAATATATATGACCAAGTCTGTTGTTTTGAAGGGTTGCAAGGGATTTTTTCAATGCCTCGATGGGAAAAGTTGATTTACTACACTCTAATGGTATTTTCTACAGTTGTCGGAATTTACGAGCTAAATGTGTTTCGAAATTATATGGTGGATGACGCTTTCATTAGTTTACGTTATGTGAGAAACGCTCTTGAGGGACACGGACTTGTTTACAACATTGGTGAAAAAGTCGAAGGATTTACCAGCCCATTATACATTCTGTTGACTTACATTCTCGGACGTTTTGGTTTAGATCTTGTCCTGTCCTCTAAAATATTGGGCGTAACGTCGTTCCTGTTGATTCTGGCGTTTTTAGGCATATGGGGTTCGATTAAAAGAATACGCCAATTTCTTGATCTACCCTCATTAACAGTAACATTTTCAATTATAGCCACATCTTTCTCACTCACTTTTTTCGCCATTACGGGTATGGAAACCGTAATATTTTCTTTCCTGACGTTGCTGGTTTTTCTCGATGCCACACGTTCTGAAATCACGTTTAGATCAATTTGTTTGATTTTTATTGCTTTTCTATGCAGACCAGAAGGGATCATTTTCTTACCTTGGATAATGCTGGCAATCTTTTTGATCAGAAGATCGGATAACCGTATAATTGTTACGAGTAGCAAAAGAACTCTCAATTTCAAACGAAGCGAAATATTGGCGGTTGGTGTTCTCTTCCTGGCTGTCGCAATATTTGAATTTGTACGGTGGATGTATTATGGGGAAATTTTTCCTAATACCTTTTTTGCCAAAGCCCCATGGACCATGGATAGCGGAACAGCACACTGGAGTCTAAAAGGCGTAGGTTCGATCACTTATTTTTTTTCTGCTTCCGGAGGTGTTCTAGGGATTCTATTGTTTCTGGCCGCTATTTTCCACAAAGACAACTCCCGGGGAATTCTTCTAATGGTATGCGCTTTGACGGCATCCCTAGTGTTCTTTCAGAAATACGCCGGAAGTGATTGGATGATTGGATCACGATACTTCATTCCAGCTCTACCTGTCTGGGCTATTGGCCTAGGCGTTTCTCTCACCGCCTTAAACATTCTTAAACCTCTTCTGCCCTTATGGCGCTCTACTGCCGTCAGCGGAACGGTATTTATGATCGCTATCATGAACTTTTCGGACACCACCCAATTTCTTCGTAACATTCAAAGTTATCCCAACAATGTGCAAACATCAATAGGACTTGGAGATATTGGCAGTTGGATAAAGCAAAATGTACCGCAGGACTATCGTGTCAAAAATTGGCGCATAGGGGCTATTGGATATTACTGTGATAACACGATCATTGACACATGGGGATTGGTGGACAAAGAAGTGGGGAGAATACGCTTCCGTGCCTCTTCGCAAGAAGATGGCACTAGACGGGTAGAAAAACACGTCGAAAAAGTAAAGCCGGAGATCATGATTACCAAACTTACAAAGGGAGGGGAAACAAATGGAAAAGGATATCATCTAATTCATGAGGGACGAAATGGGGGTGAGGTCCTTGGTGTGTGGATCAGAAACGATTTGGTCTCGACTATTAAACTACAATCTCCATCCACGAACTGATATTCACATTCTTCTAAAGCGGGTTGCTGAAAGGGGCGGTGAACTATTCTAAGGACGTAATGAGGGATCTACATAAAAAATACTTTTCAATTTGTATGTTTGTAAAATCATATTTATGTATAGCAGCAATTCTCAACTTCGGCATTAGACGCTATTTCTAGATAAGATTTTACAGCTCTGAATTTACCGTTTGGCTCCCTCTCTATTTCAGGAACATATATGAATTCAACTTCTAGCGCAGGACTTATCCACTTCATAATTTCTTTCAAGATAAACTTTTCATCTTTTTCAGTATATGCAGAACGCCTGACTACATAAACTTTTATCGCTCCCAATTTCTCCTGAACAATTTGAGCCTCCATACAATTCTGAGCGTCCTTAAAAATATAATCAAACCTCATAATTCTACGGCCTTCAGGCGTGATCACGTAATCATCTTCCCGTCCTTCTATTCTAGACATAAGCCTCGATTGTCTCCCGCAACGGCAATTGACTTTTGAATCCTCCCAAACACCGATATCGCCAACCTCATACCTAATAAACGGAAAATCAGGACACGTAAGGCCAGTAAATATGATCTTACCTGTTACCCCGCCATCAGCCGTCAGTTTTGGCTCGTCACATTCTGTTATGCCCAGTTCAAAATCCTCATGATATAGGCCTTCTTCACATTTTGACACGTTGCCGCAACCTTCTGCAACGCCATATTGATCAGTAATTGTTGCTCCTGTAAATTCTTCCAGAAAACGCTTTTGATAAGAAAGGGTATTTTCGCACCCCATGAATATGACTCGAGGGGGGTTAGTTAATCGCAACCCGTTTTCACAAGCAGTGACGGCGAATATATGTATGATTGAAGGGTAGGCTGTGTAAAATTCAAAATAGTTTTCGTTCAGGAAGTCAACAATTGGCCCAATCCTTGAACTGGTAAAATGTTGCATATTTATAACGACTTGCCTCATAGGATTGACCCACCGCCAAAAAGGCGGCTTGTCTTGTTCCGCTGGAACTATGAGTTGCGCTCGAAAATTCACATGCCATGAATCATTTGTCATGCCAAACCGATTTCTGTGCCGCCACCATATTGCGTATTGAAGGGTTTCTGTCTCCTGATTTACATAAAAATGCAGACTCTTGCCGGTAGTTCCACTTGTATGCCTGAATATCAAGTTACGTTTATTGGTTTTCCTGGAAATAAATTTTTCCGGGTTGTTTCTGATATCCTCTTTCTTCAATAGCGGCAGCTTCGGCAGGTCTGTTATGGTTCTTATGTCAGATGGACGGAGATTCAACCGATCCATCAACTCGCGATAATAAAGCACATTTTCGTAAGCTTCTTCGATCAGTTTTCGCAAGCGCTCATTTTGATACGCTTCTATTTCGGGGGCTGACCATTTTTCAGTTTCCAGAAGCCATTCTAGTTTCTCAAAAAAATTCTTGTGGTAAGTGCGACGTGAAAATTTGTATCCATACAGCCAGCAAGCTCGAGCCTGGAGCCAAACCGGCAGTTGTCTATACAGAAAAAAAAACGGATGAGAACTCACTAGTTAGCTTCCCTAAAATTGGGTATTTTTACAATCCTTGATGGCAAATTATATCATTATGATGGGATCTTGGTAACTTTAAAATTCTAATAGACAAACGACAAAAAAGCTCTTTAAATTTATTCTACCCCATTTATATCAAATAATTTAGGATTATGTTAAAATTTGCAATATAAATTTCGACCGCTGCCTCATACAGATCATATTTTTTAAGGACAAATCCATGCCGACTCAATCCGAGCTAAAAAAGGTCGTTAATTATTTCAGACAAAAGATGAGCCTGTTACCCCCAAATTATCAGACAATCGTGAAAGGGCTTCTCAGCTATATGCCTGGAGTATATTCTTTTGTTGACCAAACCCGCTCGGCGTCAGCACGTTTTTGTTATACAGTCTGGCTGAGACATCTTGTTACCGCCTGGGAATGCGGCGGACTAAGGACTTGCCCAAATTCGTTACTCGAGCTGGGGCCGGGCAGTTCTTTCGGAGTAGGTCTTGCAGCGATGCTTTCAGGCACAAACAAATATTATGCGTTGGACGCAATAAAATTCACTGACTTGAAGATGAATTTGGACACACTTGATGAACTGGTCCGATTGTTTTCAGAGCGGGCGGCTATACCTCATGGCTCTGAATTCTCCACGGAGGTTAGGCCTCCCTTAGAAAGCTATGAGTTCCCTTCTCATATACTTGACGATGATCATTTGAAAAAGGCTTTGGATCCTGAACGAATCAGGTTAATCAGAAAAGCGCTGGAGAGAGTTTTTGCTGGAAATTCTCATCCTGACGATTCCCCGATTGAATTTTTCTATATGGCGCCATGGCAAGACCACCAAGTATTGCCCGAAGGTTTTGTTGATATGATTCTATCGAACACGGTGTTGCAGTGTGTCGAAAATCTCGAGCACGTTTATGAAAGCTTTAGTTACTGGTTGAAAGACAATGGATTCATGACGCACAACATCGACTTCAGTTCCTACGGCGCAACTCAGGAGTGGAATGGACACTGGGCGTGCTCGAAGATTGAATGGTCCCTGATGAAAGGGAAACGGCTTTATCTCTTAAACCGTGCGCCTTATTCAAGCCATGTCAAGCTATTGAAAAACAAAGGTTTCGAAATTGTTTGTGACGTCAAATTCGAGAACCGTTCTGGTATAACCAGGAAAGACTTGGCCGATGAGTTCAAAAACATGTCGGAAGAGGATCTTTACACTTCAGGCGCTATACTTCAGGCTGTGAAGAAATAGAACCTGACTTGGATTTTCACAACGATTTTTGCTTCCTGTGTGACGGCAATCAAGACCGTTCCTATATTAGGAGACAATGTTGAATCCTATGACACCAAGATTTGTCCTGCCGAAGTTACTTGCGTCTTTTGTGATTTTACTTGCTTTTGGGTTCCATCAGGCGTCGGCCATTGAGTATCATGTAGACATAAACGCCGGAAACAACAGCTTCCCTGGAACGACAGAGAGACCGTTCAAGACGATCAACCATGCCGCCAAGGTGATGGAACCCGGTGACAAGGCTATAATCCATGAAGGGGTTTATCATGAACAGATAATGGGAGGGAAATCGGGATTACCGGACGCCCCTATCACTTTTGAAGGCGTTGACAGGGATAAGGTTGTCCTTAGAGGGTCGGTCACGGTAAAAGACTGGAAAAAAGTTGGATCGGTCTGGTTTAAGGTAGGTTTACAACCCATCACAAGACAAAATCTGTTTGTAATAGTTGACGAAAAACAAAAACTGAAAAAAGTGGACCAGCCTCAAGGCATGCCTGAGGGCAGTTTTTGTCTTGACATCAATAACAACTATTTTATCCGGCTGCTGGGGGATGCTGATCCCAACACAGATCATGTCGTAGATGTTTACGAACTCGACATGGGATTCAATGCCGGCGCTCGTTATGGTGGGACGGCGAAAAAACACGTAGTACTCCGTAACATGACCCTCGAAAAATATGGATCGTATGGGGTTTCGGCAGCGCCCAACCAGCATGAAGAGAATTCTCACTGGGAACTCGATAATCTTAAATGTCAGTTTAGTGGTTGTGGGGTTTTTAGCGCGTTAGATGATTGGTATATTCATGACTGTCAATTCCTGAGAAACGCGATTCACGGTTGTCAGATCGATGGCTCCAGAGTCAGGTTCATGAACAATATCAGCAATGAGAATGAGTTTTTTGGACATTCCGGTTACGCCGGAGCGGGTTTGTTGATAGGCCCTAACCCCTGGGCTAATTCATGTGAAATTAAAGGCAACACATTTAAGGATAATGGTTACCCTGATGGATATGGTTGCGCTATCTATCTCGAAGGTAGATCTTACAACAACACTGTGGAAAACAACTTCATAGAGGGAGGGACGCATGCGGGCATCTGTTTCTACGGGTCATCCTACAACAAAGTTTTCAACAATGTTTTGCTGGACATAGCTCCAAAGAATTCCTGGGATCTTTGCGCCGCTTTTGTCATAGACCGTAGCCGAGAGGGCGCGCCTACCCAGTCTGTTGGAAACTTGATAGCCCACAATACTGTTTGCGGTTGCTCCTCCCCGATTGCGTTGTCGCAGTCCGGCGCCGAAATTCCAAAGGATCAGTTAAATCAGTTTGTAAATAATGTTTTTTCATACTGCCGACGCATCCTTCCAAAACCAGGGACTGTCGTGGCCATTTTAAGGAATAACGCCTGGTTTAGTTGCCCGGAAGAGACTCAACAGCGTTCCTCAAGTTTTGAAGAGACGGCAAAAAGGTTTTACCAGAGTAAAATTGTGACTGGTGTGGACACCCTGGATTCCAAGCCTGTTGTCGGGTCAGACCCTGGGTTCAAGGACATCACAAAACGAATTTTGTCTCCAACAAGTAATTCACCCTTTGTTGACAAAGCTGAACCTCTGGATTTTGTGACAACGGATATTGATGGAACTCGAAGACCCCAGGGTTTAGGGCCGGACATTGGAGCTTATGAGCTTCAAAAATAAGTCGTTTTTTCTGTCAATCCACAAAAAAGTTGCTTGAATTTGTTGTTGCTTCCGGATTAATAAAAACGTGAAAAAATGATCAGGGATCTTCCCCTGCAAGAGTTTGTCGTGAGAACAACCGCTTGTCTGATTTTAGCATTGATCATGGTGGCGTCATCCCCAGTATGGTCCCAGGAAATACCGTATATCGACGCCCTTCATGCTCCGGATGAGAAAGACATTACGTGGAGCACCAAATTCAAAATAGTCCCTACAGGGCAAGCGCCCGATAACTACTGGGTGATAAGAATAAAAGACAACAGGATTGTTGGATATGCTCCATGGGATAGAATCAACAGACGCTGGACCCTTTTTAACTGGAATGGAGAGTATAGGGGAATTATTCAGGCCACAGTTGGACAACAATTAATCAAACACGAAAAGGTCGATATATGGTATCAATGGTACACTCAATATGTTTGGTACTTTTCAGACCGTTCCTCTGACAACATTTACAGAGGTGTCATGATCGCGTCACTCGGAGGCCGACCCAAAACAGAGACTTTGCCTAAGGGGGAACTGGGGGGAAGCCTTGACCTTTATCAAATCGGATATGTTCCGGGAAGACCTTACGAGCCGGCTATTTTTATCGATCCGGCCAAGCGCCCGATGGGAATAGATATTTCCATTGTACCACGTTTACGCTAGAAGTCCTTTGAAATTTTTGGATCCCCATTAAAACATGTCGCTGGAATCGAAGAAAAGCCTGCTAAAAAATACAGTCGCATTGTCGATTCCAAGCGCTGTGAATCCTTTTGTGTCCTTGGCCCTGGTTTATGTCATTTCCAGGAAACTTGGGGTAGACGGCATGGGGCAATATGCCATCCTCTTTTCCTATTTGAACATTTTCACAACCATAGCTTCATTAGGCCTGGGGGGCCTGATTGTAAGGGAAGTCGCTCGAAATCCCGAGAATCAAGGTATTTTAACAACTAATTCAGTTCTTTTTGGTATTGTGTCAAGCGTAATTGCGATGTTCATCATGGATTTTGGGGTTACATTTTTAGGTTATGATGACGAGTTGCGCCTGGCATTTCTTGTCGGATCAGTCTCCATCATTCCAGCCAGTTGCGCTCGTTTCCTGGAGTCTACATTTCGGGCCATTGAAAAATCCGAGTTTATAGCAATTGAGCAATTCCTCGAAAATATCTCGAAGGTCCTTTTTTGCATAGCGGTCGTTTTGACTGGTTACGGTATTGTCGCGATATCAGCTGTGACCGTACTTACAAAGTTCCTGGCCCTTGGGATCCTAGTTTATTTCTATATCCGGGTCATAGGCAATTTTGAACTAAGATTCAAAAGAAGTGTTTGGACCTTGCTGGTGAAACAGTCCCCCGTATTCATGGGGATTGCCATTTGTTCAACTATTCACCTGAACATCGATACAATAATGCTGTCAAAACTTGCCGACATTTCTTCCGTAGGCATTTACAGCGCCGCTGCAAGAATCAATCAAATGAACGTAATCATTCCAATGGGTTTTTCTATGGCCATTCTTCCAATTTTTTCACGGCACTTTGGATATGGCCTGGAAAATCTGCAGGAGAAGACCCTGCTTTCTCTACGTCTTGTCATGATTGTCTGTTTACCCATGGTCGTTGGGGTAATCGTGCTGGCGGACAAGATTATTTTGTTGATATATGGGCCGAAATTTTATCAATCGATATTAATTCTAAAATTGATCGCTCCAATCCTGATTCCTTACAGCATGATTCTCATCCTTGCCCAGACACTCATCGCCGCCAATTACCAACAGATAGACTTTAAGATCAATCTAGTTGCGGCGTTGATTGCTACGGCCTCGAATTACATTCTTATTCTTCCTTTTGCCGAATACGGGGCCGTAATGGCCAATATGATCACTATTCTTATATTTCTTGGACTTCAGCTTTTGTTCATTTTTAAGAAACTGTTTCCTTTGGACTTGATGGGAATCGCCACAAAACCCTTTCTGGCGGCAATCGGAATGGCATTCTTGACATACATTGCGCGTGAGATTAACCTTTTTCTCAATGTGGCTCTTTCAGCAATAGTTTATAGCGTGCTCCTAATCGTTGTTAAAGGACTTCATCCCCAAGAAATCGCAATCATAAAAAATGTAGGTCTAAATATTGGACAACGTTGCATTAATTATATCCGGCCTGCCAGATGATTCGGACTCTGCGTATCAATATCGAATCAAAAAGTTTGCCGAACTATTGACGGAAAGATCCATAGGCTGCGATTTTTTCTTCCTTCCTGAGAATCAACTCTTGAAGAAGGTTTCGACGTCGTCTCTATTTATGGCGTTATGGGTAAGTAGGCTCAGGAAGTACGAATACATTTACTGCGGGGCCGCTTTCGTTGCCCAAGCCCTTTATCTTTGCCATTCGTTCATTCCAGGCATCATTACCCTAGACATGCATGGGGATGACATTGGTCAGTCGGCTCAGGCTAATCAGCTACGCTCAGGAGACCCGTCTGCGGGGCCTTCTTTTATGCACAAGTTACAATATTCAATGGCGTTGCGCTCAGCGGATTTCATTCTGACCCAATCTGAGTGGCATAAATCAGATCTTATAAGGGCAGGGGTAAAACCTGATCGGATTAGTGTCGTCAGAAATGGCGTGGACCTTGAGCTGTTTCAACCTTTGCCCCCGACTGAAAATCCCCAATTCACATTTGGGTATGCGGGTGAGTTCCAAACTTGGCAGGGAATTGATGACCTCATTTCGGCCTTTGAAAAAATCTCCAATCCCGAGATCACAATGTTATTGATTGGTTTCAGAGAGTCAAATCGGGAGATTAAAAAGACCTTTTCAGAAAAATTTGGGAATAGGATTAAGTTGGTAGACAGGACAGACCGAAAGAATATGCTTGAACTATTAAGTTTGGCTTCCATCCTGATTTCACCGAGGCCGAATCATATAGCCTCCAGAGCCGCCTTCCCCGTCAAGTTTGCAGAATACGCGGCGTTAGGGAAACCTATCCTTGTGAACGAAGTTGACGAGACAGCGGATTTTGTTCGGAATTACGGTTGTGGATTCATATCGTCCCCCCCAAATGTGCAAAATCTCGCCCACACTATGGAACAAGCGGCTTTAACTCCAAAGAAAGCCCTGGTGCAAATGGGGCTAAGATCGCGGAAGATGGCTGAAGAGAATTTTTCATGGCCAAAGATAGGAGACGATTACGCTGCCCTGGTTAGGAGCCTGATAGAAAAACCCAAGTCAGAAGAGCTGAAGAAAACAGGTATTTGGGGATAACGATCCTGAAGATCCGAAATTAAAACCGGGAGCTTTCAAAGAAAACTCCCGGTCATTTTGTTCTACTGATAATCGGTTATAGGCTTACATACCAGTCCAATGTTTCTTGTTCCCAAACGCAAGCCACAAAACTGCTGTCCCAACGGATACTAGAAATAGTATCTCCATTTCCCTCACCTCCACAACAGCACAAAATATACGCAGCTTTAAATTTATGTCAATAGGAAAATCGGCGGTTTCAAAAACTTACGAATTTTCTACAACTGGCCTCCCATGGATTTCGAGTAACCCGTTAACTCAACGTACCCTGTCCCGTGAACAGGTTCGGCGTTGACGATACCGTTGGCTAAGACTGCGCCTTCCCAGTAACTCGTCTGTGTGCTTTTCAGGTTTGACAGTTCCTGGTCTTTAATTGCGGGAGTTACAACAATACGAAGTTTTTTTTCAGGGATCTCTATTGTCCATTCGCTGGGGTATTTTGCCTTGGTCCGAGGACTTACCCATGATCCTGAGGCCTGAATCATTACTGAAGATCCTGATAGATGGGTCGGCTTACCCGACTGATCCACAAAAGTGGCAAAAGGCTTCTCATGGGTCCCGTCGCTTCGGCGCAAGTAAAACGCCATGAGTTCAGATCCATTGTCGAATTGAAGGCTGAACCAATCCCAACCGACCTGGTCTTGATTCAGGATAGACGATCCAAACTCATGGTCCATCCACATGGAACCTGTGACTTCGTATCTGGATCCGTTGAAAACCAACGCGCCCTCGGCCTTTAACCGTGTAAAAGAATAATAATAGGAGGCCTGATTTGGATCATTGCCTTTCACGCTGAAGCCGTTGTCCCCGTGTAGGATTATTGGTTTTTCAGGTGTCAAAGACAAGTCTATCTCGTATGGACCATCAACCGCTCTCAAAGTTATGGCGCCTCCGTCCATGGATGCGCGCCAATCCTTGATTCGCACGCTCAGGTGGTCGCTTGCGGCTTCGGCTAATCCTGGTCCTTCCCGTGAAATGATTTCGGAGTGAAAAAATTTTCCGCCGGAAATATCGGTGATGGCGAAATGCCCAGGGTAAAGGTCCCGAACCGACCAACTGGAACTACCTTTTGCGTTTTTATCGAACAGGCTTCTTCTAAAAAAGGTCAGTTGAGTTCCCCATTTACGGTCTCCTGAGGTGAGGTTACCGGTAAAATACCACCATTCGGTCTCAAAGCTCGGGTGTTTGCCATGGTCTTGGGGAAAAGAGAGGATTCGACCTTCTTTGGCTTTTTCAAATTCGCCGCCATATAATAATGACACATTGAATATGAACGGCAGCGCCAATAGTATGACGGGGCCGATGAATCTGAAACTATGTTTCATTTTGATCTCCGATGAAACAGTTTACGCATTTGGGCTGACTAATCACGTTAGGATATGCTTGTGACTAGAGATTTTCATTGTTGCGTTTCTGTGAAAACTTGAGCTATTAGTTTTGCGCGTTTATTCAATGATATGGACTCACCGTTTGTAAAGGAGTTTTTATGCGAAAAATGTTTCCGGTGCATAAATTCAATAAATTTGTGCCGTTGAATTTGTTTAATTCCACAATTGTATTAGCGTTGAGCGCTCTGATCTGTCTGTTCGCTATTAATTCATACGCCCAACCATCAAACGGGAAAGGCGCAAAAGATTTGCAGGAGTCTTTCAGGTCTGTGGCAAAGAATGTTCGGCCCGCTGTTGTTAATATATCATCTGTGAAAACTGTCAGGTCCCAAAACCCAATGTATGAAATGGACCCATCCTTTGAAAACCACCCGTTCCGGGAATTTTTTGGCGATGATGTTTTCAGGCGCTTCTTTGGTGGTCCTCAAATGGGACAGCCGGGAGCTAGACAACAAGGATTGGGATCGGGATTTATTTATGACCGTCGAGGTTATGTGCTTACCAATCGACATGTGGTAAATGGCGCCGATCAAATAACAGTGACTCTGGATGGAAAAAAGAAATACAAAGCCCACCTGGTAGCGGCGGATTCAAAGACAGATATTGCAATATTGAAAATAGATGGAACTGATTTCCCTAATGTGGCGCTTGGCAATTCATCATCCCTGGAGGTTGGGGATTGGGTCCTGGCAATAGGAAACCCTTTTGGTTTAACGCAAACCATAACGGCTGGAATAGTCAGCGCAAAAGGTCGATCCGATATGGGAATTCTGGATTATGAAGATTTCATTCAGACCGACGCCGCAATCAACCCTGGAAACTCTGGAGGCCCATTGGTAAACATTGACGGACAGGTTATAGGTATGAACACAGCTATTCTGTCCCGTAGTGGTGGATACATGGGAATAGGTTTCGCCATTCCTGTAAATGTTATTAAACAGGTAGTAAACAGGATCATGTCAAAACGCGCCGACCAAGGTGACACAAAAGCCAAATCTCCTAAAAACTCTAGTCCATCTGAGCGGTTAAACCAAAATCCTGATAAATTTGACCGCGTTTTTCCTCCGCTTCCTGGGAGCAGACACGGAATTTAGAGGCTATGAAAGGATCAAATTTTCATGAGAAACGATGGTATTTGAAGTTCGAGAAAAATTTTAAAGAATTTTATTGATAAAATGTTATTTTATTTTTCAAATTGTTTCAATTATTTAGTATAATTCAAAGTATTATTCCCGTGGAGGATTTTATGAATAAGTACTGGGGGCATGCTCTTCTTGGCGCCATTGTTTTTTTGTTCTGTATCTCCGTAACAACAATTTGTTTTGCCGGTCCAAAAGCGCCGGAGGGATATCGGAACGTTAAACTAGGAATGACCAAGCCTCAGATCATAGACATTCTAAAAAAAGAACCCGGGAACGACTCTTTTGAAGAAATGGGAGATGAGATAGGGGAAATTATCAGGAACGACAATCTTTTCCGGTTTGCAATTTACAAATTTGATTCGCAGGGCCAGTTGGTCGAGATTAATCTTCAGATGCGGGAAATATTAGGGCGGGACAAAGTTCTGGAACTGTTTAACGCGCAGCACGGACTAAATATTGAACCTTCGAAGAAGTTTGTTGAGTCTAACCGGACTGTTGAAGTTCAGGACAACAAAATTGTAATAAAATTTGCTTCCAACAATCGCAGTCGTTCCGCGAAAAGCAACCAGTAGAAGTTTTTTACGTAGTTAGGGCCGGCAGAAAAATATCAACAGACCGGTAGACTCTTTTTGGCATGTCCTGTTCGCTTGTTTTGTTTATACAAATCAGTCTGTAACTTCTTTTGAACTCTCGATGGCCACGGATATCGCGTCAATATATGGCTTCAATTCCTGCCTGTCGCTTAGGATTCGCTTCGCTTCGCGGTGTTGGTAAACCGTACCCATAATTATCATGTCTGTTTTGACACACTCTTCTTCATAATAAGCCTGACGGCTTATTGCAGCCTCCGCTCCAATTTCGTTGTAGACCTTTTTGATCGATTTAGCGTCTTTTCCCTGAATCTGACGCATGATCAGGTTAATGTGAATTGCCCTGGAAGCCATCAATTCGCTGTTGTTGGAACCTATGGAATCAATAGCTTCCGTAGCGCTTTTTACGGACTCAAGATCTAATTTCTGCGCAATCATTGGCCTAACCCGTGAACTTGATAAAAGATGTTTCTAATTATACATGTAATTCCAATTCCGTGTCTTGGACTTGTGATGATCTCCTGCTAGGGCTACTATAAAAACTAGTCTCACTTTTTGTACACATAGGTCAAAGTTTCTTGATTAGAATTGTCGAAATAATTAGAGTCATAAATCTGGATACTGTCATTTTAGGAAACGCCCTGGAGGTTAGTAATGGGTGAGTTTAAAATTAACAAGTCTTTCGCTGAAATCAATAAAAAGATTCGAGATGGCTCCGTAGTAGTATTGACAGCGGCGGAAATGATAGAGGCAACCAAGGAATTGGGACCTGTCGAAGCCGCCCGTAAAGTGGATGTAGTAACTACAGGGACCTTCGGGATAATGTGCTCTTCTGGGGCAATTTTAAATTTTGGCCATGCCAAGCCTCGCATAAAGGCGAACAAGGTTTATTTGAACGGCGTAGAGGCTTACGCTGGACTGGCCGCGGTAGATTGCTACGTTGGCGCGGCGCAGACCAGTGAGGATGATCCTTTGAACAAGGTCTTTCCCGGAAGGTTTCGCTATGGGGGTGGCCATGTAATTGAAGATCTGGTCTCAGGAAAAACAATCAAACTTGAAGCGTTTGCTTATGGAACTGACTGTTACCCAAATCGCCAGCACGAATCAGAAATGTCTCTGAAGGATTTTCCAGACGCATGGCTCCTTAACCCCCGCAACGGGTATCAGAATTACAATTGCGCTATCAATCTGTCGAATAAAACAATTTACACTTACATGGGAATTCTGAGACCGGACGGCGCCAACGCAAACTATTCGACGTCAGGACAACTAAGCCCCTTGTTGAATGATCCTTATTACAAGACCATCGGGATAGGCACTCGAATTTTCCTGGGTGGTGGAATCGGATACGTAATCGGAAACGGCACGCAGCACGACCCCAACGTAAAAAGGTCAGAAAACGGGGTAGTGATGGGAGGAGCTGGGACTCTGTCGGTTAAAGGGGATTTGAAACTCATGTCTCCGAAATTTCTTAGAGGCGCTTCCCTAACCGGTTATGGGTGTTCACTAAAAGTAGGAATAGGAGTGCCCATACCTGTATTGAACGAAGAAATAGCCACGTTCACAGCTATTTCAGACGAAGACATATTCGCTCCGATTGTTGACTATGGCTATGACTATCCTGAAGGAGAGGGAAAGCCGCTTGGATATGTCACTTACGCTCAAATGAAGACCGGCGAAATGACGTTCGACGGAAAAAAAGTCACGACCGCTCCGCTCGCCAGTTATTCAATCGCTCTGGAAATTGCGACTACGCTCAAAGAATGGATCAAATCAGGCTCGTTTACCTTGGGTGAGCCGCAGGAAATATTGCCCAGCATTCCTTTTGGCGGTTTTACGAATTTCTGATGGATCATTTTAATGACATCATTGTCTGTGAACCTAGAACTTACAGGTCAGCCGAAGATAGAGACGGTTTCATAACGTTCAGAGTAGTTGTGGAGACTTCAGATCTTTTCATCATGGCCCTTAAGAATCTCTCGGATCAAGCCAGAAATTCGACGGTTGAATGCCGGGCTCAAATAGAAGACGCCATTCGTAGGAGGCCGGAATTCCTGAAAAGTTATAAGCCACTAAAACCAGATGAAATGGACTCTCCCGTAGTCCTGCGGATGATTAACGCATCGAGAAAAGCGGGCGTAGGACCAATGGCTTCAGTAGCTGGCGCCGTAGCCGAGTTCGTTGGCAGGAATCTTTTGCGACTGTCTGATGAGGTTATTGTTGAAAATGGAGGGGATGTCTTTATCCATGTCAAAAGAGGGATCACTGTAGGTATTTTTGCCGGGACTTCTCTTTTTGCCGGCAAAATTGGAATTAGAATCGGTCCAACATCTGTACCTGTGAGTGTATGCACATCGTCAGCCAAGGTGGGGCCATCTACAAGCCTTGGAAGGGTGGACGCCGCCACTGTTGTGTCTTTTGATTCCAGTCTTGCAGACGCCGTGGCCACTGGTTTGGGTAACCGGGTCATGAAGAATAGTGATCTAAAGCCCGCTGTTTCATGGGCCACGAACATAGATGGAGTCTTGGGAGCTCTCGCAATTATGGAAGACAAGATGGCCATTTCGGGAGATATTGAACTGACTCCAATAAATGAGACTTGAATGTAAGCGCTTGTCGTGAAGTCTCAAATAGAGAGGAATTAAAATGGCTTCAAAAAATGTACTATTAATATTTAAGTCTAATATAATGTATAAGCCTGTAATATATAGACTTGCACGAGATTTTGACCTAGTTTTTAACATCCTGGAGGCTAAGATATTGCCTCGCAGAGAGGGCAGAATATTACTGGAACTCAGGGGATCAGAAGACGTCATTGAAAAAGGAATCAGGTTCCTCGAAGACAACCGGGTTCTGGTCGAGCTATTAGCTGACAAAGTCTGGAGAGAAGAAGAAAAATGTGTTCACTGCGGGGCTTGTACTGGGCTTTGCCCTACAAGAGCGCTTAGCATAGAGCGTCCTGAGATGAAGGTTTCTTTCGACGTGGAGAAATGTGTAGCGTGCGGCATGTGTGGCCTCGTCTGCCCTTTCGGGGCGATGAAAGATGTAACCCTCTTTGATCCATTCGCTGAAGGTAGACATACTTAGTCAAGGATTGATCATTGATAAAAAAGAAAGATTTCCCCAGAAGATCAGACAAGACAAAGGATTTAGCGGCGTGAAAGCTTCTCAGTCAAACTGCGTTTCGCCAGGCGCCTGGAACGCTCCTGGATGATGAAATTGTCATAAGGGTGGACTTTCAAGCATGAATTGTGATTGACCTACCAGTTTTAAATAAATATTCTTTTAAAAAGAATAGGGAGCGGTAACATGTCAAACGACCCTAATGTTCAAAAGATTTTTGAATACGCCTTGAATCAGGAAAAAACAGGGATGAGTTTCTTTCAAAACTCCATCGATCGTATGGGGGTAGGCGCTGCGGTGACGGCGTTGAAAAAATTGGTCGAAGAAGAAAAGAAACACATTTTGTTTATTGAGAGCATACTCAGAGATATAAATCAGGGCAAAGAAATCGACTTAACCATAGCCGAAGATCCAAACCTGTTACCCACAGACTATTTCGACGCTCGGGCCCGTAGTGAATTCCTGGAACAGTGTGTTCAGGGGTCTATGGTCCCGGACGTTACAGTGTTCAACACAGCCTGGTTGATAGAAAAAGATTTAAGTGATTTCTACTCCGCCATGGCGGAAAAGACTCAGGGTGCAGCCTCAAGCGCTTTAACCATGCTTTCAAAGTGGGAAAAAGAACACGAAAAATTTTTTCGACATTATCGAGATAAGTTATCAGAAGTTTATGCCCAGATGCCTTGGGGTGGGTGACATAATTCCATTTTGACAATAACGGCATGGGAAAACTTACGATGTTATTGACCGCCGCCGATTACCACGACCTCACGAGCTATGATCGTAACAGGATGAGTGGCCATTCGCTTGACTGGTCAAACCAGCCTGTAACATTCAAGACTTATCATGGGTTCAAACACATAGAGTTAGCCGGAAACGAAAGAGACTCGTCATCGCAAAATCTTGACGAACTTCTTGACACTGACACGGCCTGGACTCCCGTTTCAGTGAATTTTGACACACTGAGTCGTGTACTGAAGCTCAGCCACTGTCTGACTCGAAAGGAAAAAATTGCTGGTGGCCATTTCTATTTTAGAAATGTCGCCTCAGCGGGGGCGCTGTATCCTTCGGAGATCTATTTCCTCTCCAGTGGGACAGAGGGCCTTGAACAGGGATTGTATCATCATTCACCACTCACTCAGTCCATTGTAATGTTAAGGAACGGTAACTGTCTCGAGGCTTTGTTGAACTCAATCAATTTCCAAGCTCACAAAACTATAAGAATGGTGTTCTTACTCACCGCCATTTTTTTCAGAAGCTCGTGGAAATATAGAGACAGGGCGTTTCGCTATCATCTGCTTGATACCGGACATCTGATTGAAAGTCTTACTCTTGCGCTGAAATCCGAGAAATTGAGCTTTGAAATTTCTTACGATTTCGATGATGCGCGCATCAATGAATTAATTGGTGTGGACACAAATAGAGAGGCTTGCCTAGCTGCTGTTGGCATCCTCTTACAGCAAGATTCGACTAAAATAGAATCGGGCAAGGACATTTCACCGACCATAGATTTGAAAAGTTTCAGCCAGTGTTCGAGTAATGAAATTCGCTATCCGGTCATTAATGAAATCTACTCAATAACATCAAAAACTTCCAAATTTTATCCGACACTCAGTATTGAAAATCAGGTTTCAGTGGTTGACTCAGTGATGGGGTTGGTTGAGCTTCCCAGCGTCGACAAAACGCCAGAGGCCATAACATTCGGGGAAGCCTTCTTCCAAAGGCGATCCAGACGCAACTTCGTGAGAAAACCTGTTCCCGCTGCTACCTTTTCGTGGCTGATGGGACTTCTAAATCTTGGTGATTCATGTGGAGAGACGGCCCACTGGCATGGTTGTGTGTCGGTTGGTGTGTTGATAGGGGCTGTTGAAACGATTAATCCCGGATTCTATCTGCTCCAATCGTGCCGGCATGCTTTGAGTCTGATTCGTCCTGGGCTGCTGACTGAGGAAATGGCTCATATATGTCTTGATCAGGAGTGGCTGGGTAGATGTTCTTTACATTTTGTTTTTCTGAGCAACCTCGAAGCCACAGAGAACAAATGGGGGTCGCGTGGTTATCGCTACGCAATGTTGGAAGCCGGCCGTCTTGGGCAGCGTTTGTACTTGGCCGCAGAATCAATAAAATATGGCTGCTGCGGGATCGGGGCTTTTTATGACAAGGAAGCCAAGAGCCTCCTTGGTTTGCGATCAGGGTCTCGTATGCTTTATCTTGTGGCTTTGGGGCCTTTAAAGAAAGCATTCGTCTGAGAAAAACACACTTTTTAAAGATCTTCTTAGACGCTTGCGTAGAACCGGCGCATAGTCTCTACAACAATGTTCATCTGTTCATTGGTCAGCCCCGGAAAAATAGGCAACGCAAGAGTTTGTTCGGCGGCTTTTTCACTCTCCGGTAGATCCCCTCTTTTCAATCCTGATTCCCTAAAGCATTCCTGAAGATGAAGGGGAAGGGGATAATATATTGCGGTTCCTATGCCATGGTCCCCCATGTATTGCTGTAGCGCGTCCCGGTTAACAGTCCTTATTACGAACTGATTATAGACGTGAAAATTCTCCGGGAATTCAACCGGAAGTTGAATGTACCTTTGAATTTCTAAATCCTTGAGACGATCAAGATAGTAAGCCGCGTTTGCCCGCCTGATTTTAGTCCATTCATCAAGATGGTGGAGTTTTATCCTGAGAGCTGCCGCCTGGATCGCGTCCATACGGAAATTTCCACCGATTCTGCTATGATAATATCTTTGAGTTGCGCCATGTTGTCTCAAAGTGAGCAGCAATTCGTAGAGATTACCGTCATTAGTCATGACCAACCCTCCATCTCCGATGCCACCCAAGTTCTTGGAGGGGAAAAAAGACAGGCAGCCGAAGGTTCCAATAGATCCAGCCATTTGGTTCTTGTATTTGGCTCCCACTGCTTGAGCGGCGTCTTCCACTACATGCAGCCCGTTATCTTGAGAAATCTGAATGATTTCCGGCATAGCTACAGTCTGCCCAAACAAATGCACTGGAATAATGGCCTTTGTTCGGGACGAGATCAGCTTTGAAGCCTTTTCTATATCTATATTATAGGTTATGGGATTGATGTCACAGAAGATCGGCTTAGCGCCAAGACGACTGACTGATCCCGCAGTAGAGAAAAAAGTATAGCTGGGAACTATGACTTCATCTCCAGGTCCGATGTTCAAGGCCATAAGCGATATCAACAGCGCATCAGTTCCGGATGAAACTCCCGCTGCATGTTTAACTCCGCAATAGGCGGAGATTTCCCGCTCGAAATTTTCTAATTCAGGACCGCCGATGTAATGATTACTATCTAGCACTCTCAAGACAGCCTGACGCAATTCATCGCGTATTGGGGTGTGAATAGGTTCCAGGTCAAGTAATGGCGCTTTCATGTTCGATCCTCTGCAAATAAAAAACCCCTCCATGATAGGAAGGGTCTTTCCAAGAAATATTTGGGATCCAGTTTAGGCGCAGTTTGAGAGCGCCAACGCTGTATATTGATTTGTCCTACTTTACGAATTTGCCCTTTTTTTCGGCTTTTTGGGCAACCTTTTCGACCTTTGGAGCGGCGGGGCATTTTTCAATGGTCATCCATTTGCCGGCCCACTTGATTGTCGGCGCGCAACAACCACACATTTTCACTACACCTTTAGCCTGGCCTTTGCACAAAACTCTGTCTTTGCAGGGAGCCGGTTGGCAGGTCGGAGTGGAATAACAGTCCCCGCATCCCGCCTGAGGAGCAGGCGCCTTGGCCATTCCGCCAGCAAATACGGACCCAGCCAGCGCAAGCGACCCTACTAAAACTACCATAAGAACCAACGACTTCTTCATCCTAAACCCTCCTTAAATAAAGCATACTCCAATTTCAGAGCTGTTATACCATAGATTTGACGCACCGTATCACGCGTTCAAGGTTTTTGTCAAGAAAAATCCTGGCTTTTAATCAGCTCAGCCGTGTCCTCAGCGCTTAAAATTTCACCAAGGCCACATTAACTAACTCTATATATCACGAATTAAGCTAACATTTCAAAAAATGCAAGGAAATTCTGCAATTTTAATCCAGAGTTTTTATACCTGAAGTATTATCGTCTGAACAACCGGTTTACGCCCGAGCAACCTGTTTACGTGTCTGCGTGCGACTAGTCGGATGTCATCGCGAACATTCTCCCAATCATTCGGGCCCGTGGGATGCAAATCTGAAATCCGCTCCAATATCGCTTTCTTCGCTCCACCCATTAGTTCCGGCTCAATCTCATCATAGGTCACGCCGATCGAACTAAGTTCCGGACCGCTCAACAGTCGCCCATCATGACTGGAAACCACCAAAAATATTGTGATCATTCCCATTTCTGAGATCGTCCTGCGATCGCGTAAAACGTCGCGACCGATATCACCGACACCTTTTCCATGCACGTAAACTTTGCCGGCGTCTATCTGCTCACGAACCGCTATACCATCTGGGGTTATCTCAATTACATCGCCATTGGTGGCAACCAAAACGTTTTCCTCTGGAATGCCTTCTTCAATCGCAAGCCTGGCATGCCTTGAAAGATGTCTGTACTCACCGTGAATAGGGATGAAATACTTGGGGCTAACGAGCCTTAGTAGATCAAGCAATTCTTCCTGTCTACCGTGTCCCGAAACATGAACATCGGAGATTTTCTCATACAACACGTTGGCTCCCCGACTAAACAACTCATTTATTATATTGTTTATGGCTTTTTCGTTGCCGGGAATAAATCGGGAGGAAAATATGATCGTGTCCCCCGCTTTTACCTTCAAATACTTGTGACGTTCGGAAGCCATCAGAGATAATGCCGACATCGGTTCGCCCTGTGATCCTGTGGATAGAACTGTGACCTTTTCGTCAGGTATGTGTTCGAGTTCCTTCATGTCCACAAGAATATTTTCCGGGACTTTCAAATAACCTCGATCTACAGCTATCCTGGCGTTTGCGGCCATTGAACGGCCCACAAGCGCCACCTTGCGGTTAAATTGCTTAGCTACGGTAAGAACCTGTTGCAGACGATGAATGTTCGAAGCGAATGTTGCTATCAAGATTCTGCCGCTTGCCTTGGCAAATATGTTTTCAAAAGATGGTCTAAGTGAGTTTTCAGATCGTGTGTGTCCCGGAACTTCAACGTTCGTGCTATCGGAAAACAGGGCAAGGACGCCTTCTTGGGCGTATCTTCGCAATTTTTCAAAGTCACACAGTTTTCCGTCAATAGGATTTAGGTCTATCTTGAAGTCGCCGGAAAAAATCAACCTTCCTATTGGGGTTTCTACGGCTACCCCCACCGCGTCGGGCACTGAGTGACACATAGCGAAGAAATCAATAAGAAATGGTCCCAGTTGAATCGGTGAGGCAGTGGTGACTACATTTCGGTCTGAGCTTGTTAAGAGATCGAACTCTTCGAATTTGTTTTCAATAAACCCCATAGTGAGCGAGGTAGCGTAAATCGGCGCGTTCACCTTTTTCAAAAGATAGGGAAGCGCCCCTATATGATCTTCGTGAGCGTGGGTGATAACAATCCCTAGTATGTTTTGTTTGATCCGGGTGAGCACATTAAGGTCCTGAATGACGTAGTCAACACCTGGCATTGAGTCGTCAGGAAACATCAGCCCGGCGTCCAGAATAAACGCGCTGTCTTTCCAGATAATCAGCATCATGTTGAGGCCGATTTCCCCAAGCCCTCCTAATGGGATCACTTTGATACTCGGTTTCTGGTCGTTCTCCATGGATTTCCCGGTAAGTTATAACAGCAAAGAAAATTTGTTAAACAAGTTGTGAATGGCCATTCAATCTAGATCGCTCCGCCGCCTGGAACCGGCAAATTAATGATATTAGGAAATGTATTCCGCCACCAGATCACCAATTTCTGATGTCGAATACCCCATTTTCCCAGCCTCGAGACTTTTGATGTTTTTAGTTAGCGTCTTTACCACTGCTTCCTCAATGGATTTGGCCGCAGCTTTTTCACCCAGTGTCTCAATCATCAACGCCCCAGCCAATATTCCCGCAAGTGGGTTGATCATGTTCTTGCCGGTATATTTCGGAGCAGAACCACCTATCGGTTCAAACATTGAAACACCTTCCGGATTTATGTTTCCTCCGGCGGCAATCCCCATTCCTCCCTGGATCATGGCGCCAAGGTCAGTTATAATGTCCCCGAACATGTTGTCTGTGGCTATTACGTCAAACCACTCCGGATTTTTCACAAACCACATACATATAGCGTCAACATGCGCATAGTCGGTCTGAACATCGGGATATTCTTTCGAGATCTCCTGAAATGTCCGCATCCAGAGATCCCATGCGTAGGTAAGCACGTTCGTCTTACCACACAGAGTAAGTTTTTTTCTTCGACCCCTGTCCCTAGCCGTATCAAACGCGTACCGAAGCAAACGCTCAATTCCCTTGCGCGTATTTATAGATTCCTGAATTGCTATTTCATCCGGCGTTCCTTTTTTGAAAAGTCCGCCCGACCCGACGTAAAAACCTTCCGTGTTCTCTCTAACCACTACAAAGTCAACATCTTCTGGCCCTTTGTTTTTTATGGGCGTTTCAACATTCGGATAAAGCTTAACTGGTCGCAAATTTACATATTGGTCAAGCTCAAATCTTAATCTAAGGAGAATTCCTTTCTCGAGAGTTCCAGGAGCGACATCCGGGTGCCCTATAGCTCCCAGGTAAATTCCATCAAACGTTCTCAATTCCTTGATCACCGAATCGGGCAGTATCTCACCCGTCCGCAGATATCGCTCGCCACCAAGATCATAATCGACGTAATTCAGTGAAAAATCGAATTTAGGAGCCAAGGTGTCCAGGACTTTTCTGCCTTCGCGTATAACTTCCGGTCCGGTCCCATCTCCTGCAATTACGGCTATATTGTAAAAATTCGACATATATACCCTTTCCAACTTAATATTTGTTGATTCCTGTAAAGTCTCTGAATAGTAGCCTATCAACATGCTGAGGGCAAAACAATAGCTTACCTTTTTGTAAAAAGTGTGTCGGCCGACAGCTATTTTAGAAAATCATGTATAGATACGGTTATCTTCTTCGCTACATCTCTACCCAGATTTTTTACATAATCAGTGGATCGTGGAAATTTACCGGCCAGCGCTTCCTCCACCGACTTTTTAGTGAGTTTCGGGTCTCGCCCGACCAGACGGCACGATCCCTGTTCACAGTAAACCGGTCTTTCAGTATTTTCCCGGCAGACGAGGCATGGAACATCAAAAAAGCTCGCTTCAGCCTGCACTGATCCAGAATCCGAGAGTATTATCGAACAACCCTCAAGAAGCGAAAGAAAATCTATGTATGCTTGAGGTTCCACTAACAACAGATTTTTCATCCTGTTGACCCGTTCCGTTAGACCAAATTCATCCAGCCTCTTTCTGGTTCGAGGATGAATAGGGAAAATCACCTTCTGCGGTAATGATTCAAGGATTTCTATTACCTGTTCCAGAGCGTCACGCTCATCAACATTGGACGGTCTATGTATCGTGACGAGGACATAATTCTTTGGTGTCAGGTTAAAATCAACCCAACGCCTCCTTGACTCTATACCAGGTAAAAACATACTAAGAGTCTCCAGCATGATATCGCCAACAAGGAGAGCGCCGGTCATTTGTATGCCCTCACGTTCGAGGTTTTTCATTCCAGCGGGTTCTGAGACATAAAGGAGGTTCGAGAGGCAATCCGTAAGGCGGCGGTTCCATTCTTCAGGCATGGTTTCATCAAATGACCTCAACCCGGCTTCAACATGGGCTACGGGGATGAACAGCTTTCTTGCGACAAGAGCCGCTGCGATTGTTGAATTTACATCACCCACGACAATTACCAACTCCGGTTTGATGTCGAGACAGACCTTTTCAAATTCAATCATGACCTTTCCGGTCATCTCACCATGCCGCCCTGACCCTACACCGAGATGCCGCGCAGGCGCCGACAGGCCCAGGTCATCGAAGAAAACCCCACTCATTAAGTCATCATAATGCTGCCCAGTGTGAACAATCATATGGTTTATATCCGGGAAATCTTTAAACTGCCTTTCGAGTGGCCCCACTTTCATGAAATTGGGCCTAGCGCCCACCACACTAATTATTGTTTTTGTCATGTCACTCTTTCTAAGTTAGATGTTTGGCTGAAATACTGATCGAGCTAGCCCGTGAATGTCTAATTTCAAGGAAAGTCTATGAAGAAAGATGAGTTTAAGTATTCTTCCCAAGTAATAATCCCTTAAGCCAATAGAATAACCGTCCATAATATTCGTGTAGAGCGATTTGTGAATTCTCCAAACCTGCTGCTCCTGGAGAGAGCAATACTAAAAGTGGCAGGGTTCGTTTCACCCTAAAGTCACAAGGGCAGGGGACGGGATCCATTCCCTTGGATCTGAAAAGGCTTAGAGACCGGGGCATATGGCCCGCGGAAGTTACCAAAGCGAAGGGTTTGTCGCCAACTATGGTTTTGAACAAATTCGCCTCGTCGTCAGTATCCAGGGCCCGTGTCTCAAGGATCAACGATTCCTTAGGGATACCTAGAAACGCAGGCAATGCGCTCATAACTTCCGCAGAGCTCGGAGCGCCACCGGAGAGGACAAGTTCGGCGCGCGGTATCTCACGCCACAACCTCACGCCCTCAAGTAATCGCAGCACAGATTCGCCCCAAACATCCGAGGCGCTCATACCCTTCGCGAATGAAGTCCCTCCCAGCACCACAATAAATCTTATACCTTGATCCGCCAGTTTCCCTGGATCAGCGTAGGGCCCCGCCTCATCTTCCAGGGACTTCATGAGAGCAAAGCCTGTCCATCCTAGCGAAAACACAAAAAGTGTCAACACGGCCGCTATCCATAAAGTTTTTGCAGCTTTAGGCCGCTTATTCCACGCCATGGCAAGGCCTAGAATTACTAAAGAATAAAGTAAGGCCGACAGGATATATTGCGACGCTTAATGTTTTCTTAATAACAAACCACAAATATTCCATTTATTTTGATTACACTTCTGTGAATAAAAGGCTCAGAATTGTGAATAACAAAATCGAGCGACTTCCTTTTTGAGTGATCCTACTATATAATTTAACTATACGAAATTTAATTACGTATTACTATGGCCCGTGGCAGAACCATAGGGCGCGGCAATCCAATACGAATCATGGCGTCTCACGACAACATACCATCGCGTTTCCCTGAAGGTAGACCCCTCGATCATGACACAGGATCATGGTGGATCCTTCATTGCAAGCCAAACCGGGAATGGAAGCTTGCCAAATTCCTTCTGAAACATGAAATCAGCTATTATCTGCCCATCTATGAAAGAAAAACCAGAATCGGTTATTTTCGCCGTGAAAAAATAATACCGACCCCTCTTTTCAGGGGATATATATGCTTCGCCCTGGACAGAAACGCTCACCACCTTCTTTATGAGACCCACGATTTTGTCAGAACAATAAATGTCAATGACCAGGATAAGTTTGTCCACGAACTAGAGTTAGTCTCAAGAGCAATAGAAACCGGGCAGGACCTTTTCGTGATGCCCGGAATCAAGAAGGGTCGTCGAGTTCAGATCACATCTGGTCCATTGAAGGGCGCTGAAGGAATAGTGGTAGGCCGTTCGAAAAAAGGCCAGTTCGCTATAACGGTTGAGATGTTCAACCGGACTGTGATTGTAAACGTTGACCCATTCACGAACCTGGAACTCGCTTAATTATCGAAACACAAAAAGGTCAAACCTGACACGCCAATGCGAAACCGTCATCCAAAGCATTGCCTATTTTCCCGCACCTGTTGGCGTCACCAATTATTCTTACATTGAATCCCGCTTCCTCCAGGGATTTCCCGAGCGAATTTTCCGGTCGGGAACCCATTGCAAGCACGACCGAATCACTCTTTATGGTTACGTCATTGCCATCGGCGTCAGTGTAGACCACGAAGTTCTCGCCTATTTCTTTCATCTTTGCCTGAGTTATAAGTTTGATGTGTCTCATGTCGAGTTCTTTCATGATAACCCATCTGGTAGACGCCCCTACGTCCTGCCCCATCTTGCGAGCCATCTCGATCACAGTCACATCTTTCACGCCGTTGAGCATAAGCTCTCTGAGCGTTTCGGTAGTTTCTGCCTGGTGAAGAGTCAGAAAATAGAGCTGTTCAGGAGAAAGTGTACCTTTTTCGGCCAGCCATATAGCTGTTTCAAGGCCAACGGAACCTCCTCCTACGACCACTACATCTTTCCCCGTCTGCGCCTTGCCCTTTAGAACATCCCAGGCTTGATAAACATTCGGAGCTTCAACAGCTTCTATCGGTGGTTTAAAAGGAACGGCTCCGGTCGCGACCACTACAAGGTCAGGTTTTTCCCTGCTTACAAACTCCGGGGTGACCTCAGTGTCGAGCCGGACATCTACACCAAATTTCGACAGAGCAGCTTGGTAATAGTCAAACAGATAATGAAAATCATGTTTGCCTGTAGGCTCGGCAGCCCAAAGTACCTGTCCCCCTATAGTTGATTCCCTTTCACACAGGATAACCTGGTGGCCTCTTTCTGCGGCGATAGACGCAAATTCACAACCCGCCGGGCCGGCGCCTGCTACAAGTAACTTCTTTCTTTCCACTGCCGGGCCGTATATTGTCGATTTTTCCTTGCCTGCTCTAGGATTAACCATACAGCCTACGGGCTGAAGCATAAACACATGGTCAAAACATCGCTGGTTGCAGGCTATGCAACGTCTGATCTCCGAAACTCGTCCTTCCCTCGTCTTTTTCACAAACTCAGGATCAGCAATCAGACCTCTTGCAACTCCGACCAGATCTGCAACCCCTTCTTTTATTACTTCCTCAGCTATTATTGGGTCATTGATTCTGTTGCATCCTACAACCGGGACGGTGACGCTTTCCCTAATTCCTCTAGCAAGATAGACATAGCCCGCCTGAGGTAAATCCATGGTAATTTGAGGCACACGACTTTCATGCCACCCACCTGTAACATTTATGCAGTCTGCGCCCGCTTTCTCAGCCTCAGCGGCAAATATCTTTGATTCTATGTTGGTGTGGCTTCCGGGCACAAAGTCATTACCGGCCACCCTGACCAAGAGCGCGGTGTTTTTTCCAACGGCGTTGCGAACAGCGGCAATTGTTTCCAATCCAAAGCGCATCCTGTTCTCTAGGGAGCCCCCATACTGGTCTTCTCTCTTGTTGGTTTTTGGTGAGAGAAACTGGCAGATCAAATATCCCGCGGATCCCAGGATTTCTACGGCGTCAAAACCAGCCTTTTCAGCCCTCCTGGCCGCCTGAACAAAATCATCCTGAACTTTCCGAATGTCGTCGATCGTCATGGCCTTGGTTTTTTGACGGGTGAAGTAACTTATAAATTCCGACGGAGCCAGAGCCGGCAATCCTTTGAGAGTGCAGAATGAGTATGCTCCAGCCATGTACAACTGCACAGCGACCTTGGTTTCTGTTTCATGAATCGCATCTGTAAACTTCTTCAAGCCCGGGAGAAAGGAGTCATCTTTAATACTCAGCATCAGATCAATGCCGGATGACTGATCATTTATTTCGGCGCCGCCCACAACGATAAGACCAGTCCCTCCACGGGCGCGCTCAACATAAAAATCTATGAACTGGTCGCTGACTAAACCATTTGGCGTGTAATTTAAGTGCATCGCAGTCATTACGACGCGGTTTTTAAGTTCAACAGGACCTAGAGAAATCGGTTCCAAGAGTTTGGTTATCAATACATCCTCCTAATTTTCTAATCGGATTTAAAAGCCGTAAAGTCTATAAGTGGAGCATCTAGGCTCCCTTGAAATTTCCTTTTTTCTTTTGCATATATGCGGAGAAAGCCTCAAAAATGTCTTCTGACGGCATTATCATTGATGATCTCGCCGCATTGAAGTCCAGAGCGCGATCAATTGGAACTCCTTGATTATAAAGGAATACGTCCTTTGCGCCTTGAACCGCCAGAGGAGGATTAGCCGCTATTTCCATGGCCATTTTCATGCCTTCAATATTCATGGTCTCCTGATCAGGGTAAACGTGATTAACCAGATTAATGGCGAGCGCATGCCGGGCTTCAAATCTGTGACCCCTAAAAGCTATTTCCCTGGCGTGTCCCTGTCCCACCACTCTGGGTAGGCGCTGCAATCCTCCGACATCCGTAATTATCGCCAAAGTAGCTTCAGGTAGTCCAAAAACAGTCTCAGCGGAACAAATCCGGAAGTCACAACACAGCGCCAGTTCAAGGCCCGCTCCTAGACAGTGTCCATGAAGGAAAGCTATACTCGGTTGAGAAAGTTTTTCCAGTCTGTTGTGGTACCCTTGTATACGCTTTACGACTTTGTAGAAGGCTATCTTCTGGTTTGCGGATGGGGTTCCAGTGACCATAGGTATAAGATCATTTTCCGGGCTTAGGTCGAGACCCGCACAAAAAGACTTTCCCTCTCCCCTGAGCACGACTACCCGACTTTCAGGATCTTCCTCAGCGCTGGAAATCGCCTCGTTCAAGCTGTCCCAGAGGCGCAGGCTCATGGCGTTACGTTTTTCAGCTCTATTAAGGGTTATAAAACCAACATGATCTTCTCGTTGATAGGTTACCAGGCTTTTCCCGTTTTGATTGTTTTCACCCATGCTTTTCTACTCCATGACAAAAGTTTTTCAGTTTAGATGAAGACTGTCCCAAGACAAAAATCCAAGGGGTATTGGAGAATTATTGATGGAACAATTACTCAATAGCCAGTTGTCGACCAATCAAGCCTCCGTGCCAACTATGCCTTCACTGGCCAAAACGTGATCCTCCGTGAACTATAGGTCTGGGATGACGTTTTCCCGGCTTGGGCATTGATTCCCTGTCTATTCCAGCTAGAACCTTCAAATTCATCACATGGTCGGCAAGAGAAGAAAGGTCTGAAGATTCGGAATCGATATATTTCAGACATTCCAACATGGCTTCCTGGTAGTCTAGTTCCTGCGAGGGTGGAGCTTTCTTAAGCAGTTCATAAGCCTCTTTCGGTTTCATCAGTTTCAAGAGAATACGTACCCTCTTAAGAAGGCTCGAAGGCGCAGCGGAAGATATCGCCTCGTAATATTCAAGAGCGAGATCGTACTTGCCTGACGCCGTGAGGGTATCGGCTATGGCGTTCAATGCGTGAGGTTTTCCGCTGATCAAACTCGCCAACTCCCTTACTCTTTCAAGCTTGCCAAGTTTGGCGAACATATGCGCCAGAGCCAGAAAATGACCAGGGGTTCTTAACAGTATATGAGGATTAGCGTCTCTGAGGCAAAGATAGTAGAGAATCTCATTTTCTGTTTTGAGGAAATCCAGATCAGGAAAGTCATAGTGATTTTCGACCGACAAGGAAAGAACATCCTCAATTCTTTGAGGATGAAAGGTCTTAAAGATTTTATGGATCTTTGCGTGAATTTCAACTGTTTTCCCCTGCAACTCGACCTGATGATAATCAGCGGGAAAGCTAAACTCAAACTTGGCCTCCTGTCCAGCTTCGACTCCCAATAAACCCTTTTCAAAGGAAGGCAGCAACAAACCTCTTCCTAGAAGGATATCCCAATACTTCCCGGATATTCCAGTAAAGGGTACTTTACCCATATAGCTTCTGGAATCGAAAATTATTCTGTCGTCCGGCCCGGAAGGTTCATTAGTTTCATAGAAGAAGGTCAGTCCTGATACAAGTTCCCCTACTGACTCAGGATCCACCTCTAGATCCATATATCCAAGCACAAAGTCCTTCAATAGATCAAATTCCTCAATGGCGTTTGAAGCCAGGATCCCATAAACATAATATTCTGGCTCTTCAATCAGGTCCTCCCTCGAAGTCAACAGAAAGTCCAGAATTTCAAAAATTCTTTGTTTGTAATATACGTCCCGACCAAGTTGTTCGTTTGCCAGCGCCCAGAGGTTTCTAACTTTTCTGATCCCCCCAAACTTCATTTTATCGGTTTCATACTGGTCTCCCGCTGAAAGATACTTTGGCCTCCATTTTGCGATGGGGTAGAAACCATATTTTGAATGGTTTTTCTCATAGGAGGAGCCGAAATAAAGTTGCATCTGTTGTGAACCAGAATTTGATTCGACAGGAATATTTAGTGATTTTATAAAGTTAATTGTATCTCTCGCATCATCTACCGTTTCACCCGGAAGTCCAAAGATCGTAAAGAGTTCAGTCTGAAGGTCAATTGATTGGGCATATGCTATGTTCTCCCTGACTTTTTCCAGAGATATCCCTTTGCCGGTTCTCCTGAGAACCTCCGGACTACCAGACTCCAGCCCAAAAGCTACGGTATCAGCGCCCGCCTCTTTCAAATATTTTAGAAGATCACCGTCCACCAAGTCTGAACGAGTTTGAAACCAAAACGGGGTCGAGATGCCGCGTTTAATTTTTTCCTCTAGAAGCTTAATAGTTCTGTTCCTGTTTTCGGTAAAATTCGGATCGGCGAACCAGAATCTTTGAATCCCACGCTGGCTCAGGAAATCCATTTCTTCAACCACCCGATCTGTTGAATGATACCTGATGCGGCCGTTGCATACGCTTGGAGTCATACAAAAAAGGCATGAGTGTTTGCAGCCACGTGAGGACAGTAAAATTGCAGTGTCTTTTCCCTGAAGATTCAAGATCCCAGCGAGATATGGCGAAGGATAAGTGTCCAGATCATCGGGCGGAAGCGGTCCTCCGCCATTACGCTCAATGTGCCCGTCTCTCCTATAACTCAGTCCCGATATCTCTGCCATAGAAGCATTGTTTTCAATACACCTGATGATTTCGGAGAAAACAATCTCGCCTTCGCCATGGACAAGCAAATCTATATCCGGCAGATTATCAAGGGCTTCTGAGGGCATCCCGACTACCTGTGGTCCTCCTAATGCAATAGTAATCTCAGAATGTCTTGACTTGATATACCGTGAAAGGAAACGAATTCTTTCCATAGTGCTCTGATAAGCGGTAAATCCTATTAATCCAGGTTCAGTTTTCTGGATCCACAATTCTAGGTCAGAAAAACTCAAAGGTCTGTCAAGCAAGTCGTCCAAAATTATCCCCCGGGAACCTTCTTTTTCTACGAAGGCCATGATATATCCGAGAGAAATAGGTATGCTCTCTGAGGATTCAAATCCTACATCATGATTAACGTTAATAAGGATAAGATTCACTTTGGCTCCATATTTAACAGGCGGTGAGCTTAACTCTTGGTCAATAGTAAAATTCCATCCATCAATTGCTTTGTTGACCTGAAGACCGCCAAGATTTTATATTTGTAAAACAATGATCATGAATACCACAAGAACGTGGTCATAATTTGCAGAAAATTTGACTCTACTACAACTAAATTCCTTCGGAGGAAACGTCGAATGAAAAAAATTAAGAGTCCATATTATGGCATTGTATGGATTCTTATATGGACTGCCGGCATTATCTGGTTCATTTATACCGACATATTCAGCCAGAGAGAACTGATAGGGCTTGTACTCGTGTGGCTTATACTTGTTGGTGTCACCCTATATTACGTATGGATGAATTTCAAGATGGGGAGTAAAGGCTCTAATAGGTCTTAGCGGTTTGGTTTTCTTAACGATTTGCCCTGAGCACAGCCTCGACAGTTTGAATTACCTGGGCTTTGGCGTTTTCCATGGGAACCCCGCTCTGCATCAGACAAGTCAGGTAATATCTGGCGGTAATCTGCATCTCGGCTTCTGAACGGGCTTGAGCGATCATGACTGGATACTGTGAGCAATCGACTCGCTTAGGTTGCTGCGTCGGAACACCATGCTGCTTCGGGCCCGGGGAAGGCGGATAAGCGTCCTGACGCATCGCCGGTCTGGGTTGGGACTGGGAAGGGGGCCCTTGTTTAGTGGAAGGGGGTTTTGAAACAATTGGATCTTCATAATCTTGAGTTGGTGGGCCAAACCCAAAATTCTTGATCGCCTCTGGGTCCAAAGGGGTGATTCTGGGGCCTATCTTCTGGTCATTATTGGACTTGCCCGGCCCTCTTATCTGGGGACCGCCGTTATCAACTTCAGGGGCGACTGGAGCGAGAAATGGGAAGTCCTGTGATTCTACGTAATCAAATGCGCCGACCCCCAATAGCGTTAGGAACAAAAAGATCAATACACGATAGCGTAAAATCATCGGCTAAGGGTCTCGCAAACTCCAGACTGAAAATCTTATATCATAATGTTCTTGCAAAATCTATCCGGCAAAATTTTCATTACGGGTAAGCTGTCGAAACAAATCCTATCAAATGTTTTGGATTGGTGATGACAGATCATTCCAATTCATAATGGGGAAACTTCCTCTGATCGAAGGAATCATTGCTTGGGTGTCACTTGTCAAATGTTACCGATAAATATGACTGGGTTGAATCGTTATCAAACCGGGAATTAGATTCATAGGAGTCCGTATTGACCAATTTGTTGACATAATTTTATGGATTGATTACTTTTTCGCTCAGCTATTTTAATCCTCTTCATTTTAGTTTGTTTTATTAGAGATCTCCAGGATCCTTATTGAGTTCCAAATATAGCCTTGCTTTAAAATCAACGGAGAAACCTGATGCTGGAAGGTGAAATCCTCAGGGAAAAAGAGTTTCTTGCTGTCGACGATGAACCCGACATTCTGGAAGTTATAGTTGAGGAGTTTCCTGAAAGTAGGGTCACTGTGGCCGGCAATTTTGAAGAGGCGTTCAATTTGATCAGAGATAGGCGTTTTGATTTGATTATTCTCGATATTATGGGGGTAAATGGCCTAGAGTTACTGGTTCATTGCAGGAAACGGGGAATGCCTGCTACCATGCTCACTGCGCATGCGATAAACGTTGAATCACTGAACAGATCCATCCAATTAGGAGCTGTATCCTTTATACCTAAGGACGAATTAATCAGATTGCCGGAATACATCGCCGAGATCCTTGAAGGCCTGGAACACGGCCACACCCACTGGAGACGACTTTTTGAACGTCTGGAAAGTTATTTCAAGGATAGGCTGGGAATTGTGTGGGAAGATTTGGGAAAGCCCCCTGATCCACCATATTCTTATTGAGGAACCAATGTCGGACGAATTTGATCGGTACAGTCGCCATGCTCTCCTGAAAGTGATTGGCTCGACCGGTAATGAAAAGATTAGAAGCGCTCGTGTATTAGTGACGGGAATTGGCGCGCTTGGTTCTTTGATATCTATTCTATTGGCGAGAGCGGGTGTTGGGTTCCTCAGATTAGTGGACAAGGACGCTCCAGAAATGAGCAATCTTCATCGGCAAATACTGTACAATGAAAGAGACGTGTTGGTGGGCTCGCCTAAAGCCGAGGCGGCCCGGGCCAACCTACTGACCATGGCGTCAAACGTTGAGATCGACGCTGTGAATATTGAAATTGATCGTAACAACATAGATCTCCTTCTTGATGGCGTTGATGTAGTTGTAGACGCTCTGGACAATTCCGAAACCCGCTTTATTGTTAACGACGCTATTTTGGACAGGAAGATCCCTTACATTTTCGGGGGGGTCGTAGAAACAATGGGCAACGTGATGACCATTGTCCCAGGCAAAACCCCATGTTTGAGATGCTTGTGGCCTGATCCCTCGCACGTGTTGGGACATGCGCGAGCATCGACGGTTGGGGTGCTGTCATCGGTTGCTTCTCTAGTGGCTTCTATTCAAGTCACAGAGACTTTCAAAGTATTAATGGGGGATCTGGAAAGCATAATCCACGGCATAATGGTTGTTGACATTTGGAAAAATCAATTTCACGTCGTGCCAATAATCCCAACGCCGGAATGTTTGTGCGCAAAAATTGCTTCACAGCCTTCCGGCGGATAATCGGGAATTCTACTCATGTCACAGGTGAAACTCAATTTTCAAACATTCATTCTGGCAGGTGGTCTTGGAAACAGGCTCCGGATGGTAGTTTCAGACAGGCCCAAACCCATGGCCGATGTGCTGGGGGTCCCCTTCCTCGAAATATTGACCAGACTTCTGGAAGGTAAGGGCGTCAGAAAATTTGTAATGCTGGTCGGTTACAAAGCGCATGCAATTGAAGAATATTTCACCAAATCAAAATTTCCAGACCTTGAGATCAATTTTTCCTATGAACCTGAACCGCTAGGGACGGGTGGAGCTGTGAAGAACGCCCTAAAATTCGCCACTGATCCTACATTACTCGTCAATGGCGACACATATCTAGACGCCGATATCAAAGGGCTCTATGATTTCCACCTCTCGAAAAAAGCGGACGCGACAATCTCTCTGTATAGAGTTCCCGACGTCAGCAGGTACGGTTCAATTAGTTTGAATCATAATGGTATGGTGACGCGTTTCAAGGAAAAAAGTAAGATATCAGGAAACTCCGGATTGATAAACGCTGGGGTCACACTTATATCCAGTTCGTTGATAAGTAAGCTTCCGGATAAGAAAACCTTCTCCATGGAGTCTGAAATATTTCCTGATTTGGTGAATTCGGGGAGAATGTTTGGACTGGAACAGAAGGGCCCCTTTTTTGACATAGGCACCCCAGAAAGTTACCATGAGTTTCAAGAGTTTGTCAGGGCCAGATCGACATGAACAAGCGCGTCTATTGCCATAAGCCAAAATGTGAATAAATCAACTAATAGAAATGAATACGGATTGACTGCGGATCAGGAGATTAATCATGTGCACCGTTAGTGTTGGGAACATCATTTTTAAAGATGAGACGATACAGGGGTTGATGGCTCGCCCTAGCCTGGACCTCATTCACAAGCAGGTCCTCATGACCCTGTACGCGTTAGACTCCCAGAAGCGTCTTGAAGAATTTAAAGCAGTGCTTCCCATTTACCTATCCATGGACTGGGAGAATTGCGAAAAGATTCTGGTCGAGTTGGAGTCGGAGGGATTGATAACAGTCAAACCTGGATCTATTGTTATGAATTATCCCCTGAATTTAGAAGCGAACGAAACATCCTGCGGTTGTATGGCTTAAAGCAAATTTTTTCAAATATTATGTCGCCGCATGGAACTCGACAAAAGATGAAAAGCGTTTCAGGTGATTGAAACTCCTGGTTTGGGATTTTCAGGCATGGAGACAGTCTTGACAGACATTACTTCTAAGCCATCTGAAACGACTTGGCCATCCCTGATCTTTATGATTCTGTCACACGCCCGACCGATCTCATCTTCGTGTGTTACAAGTACTACAGTAAAGCCTTGACGCGCAATATTTCTGAGCTGTTCAATAACGATGTCGGTATTCTTTTGATCAAGCTGACCGGTTGGCTCATCCCCCAGTATCAGCGATGGATTGTTTACTAGCGCTCTGGCTATGGCGGCTCTCTGGCGCTCACCTCCTGAAAGTCTGTTTGACCAGTGATCCACCCGGTGAGACAATCCAACCCTTTCGAGAGCCCTCAGAATTTTACCACGCCTGACATTTCTGTCAGTTTCACCATAAATCAAGGGGAGTTCAAGATTCTCGAACACTGTAGAGTTTGCAAGAAGATCACAGCTTTGAAATACGAAGCCCAATTCCCTGTTGCGAAAGTGAGCCTGTTCCTCTTTGGAAAATTCCAGGATGTTCTGTCCCTTGAAAATATATTCGCCTGCAGTGGGCGGGTGAAGCAATCCTATGACGTAGAGTAAAGTTGACTTGCCTGAACCTGATGGCCCCATTATCGCAACCATTTCACCGCGAGCTATTTTTATATTTACGTCTCGAAGCGCATGAATAACGCGATCTCCATCAAAATAGTCTTTCCCCAGATTCCTGGTTTCGATAATAATTTCAGATTCCATTTTGTTATAATCAATCCCTTGAAGATTTAAGTCCAATGATAAACTAAAATATCGTTGAGTTGAAGTTTAATCGAAAACGGCTTTAATCAAATCTCCACCAATGGGCCGGAGGGATTTTTAGGGCAGACAGGTTCTCCTTGATTGCGATGGTGTGTTATAGTTGAATAATGTTTGAAATATTGAAACAGACAGATGGTATGAGAGGTTCTTTTGTTCGGCTCATAAGACTGGGACCGGATGATCTGACTGTTTTGGTAAGGTCTTCAGGCGACGGAAAGATACAGCACCGTTATGTGGGGCCTGATTCCAGCAAGGCTGAAGAAGTTTTTAATCTGGAGTCACAAACACTTTTACGACGAATTGATTGACAGGAAGAGGCTTACCGCTAAATGGCCAAATTAAAATGGAAAAACGAATGGAAACTCTGGGTGGGAATCGGCCTATTGTTGCTTCTATTGGTCGGTTATCTTTATTGGGTTAGTCGACCGCCAAGTGAAAGCGGGCAGCCGCTTTGGAGGGTGACCCAAATTGTGGACGGAACCACGTTAACACTTAGAGGATCCGGAAAAATCATCGATATAAAACTCGTTGGATTAAATGTCCCACAATCACAGGAAGCTAACGCAAAGGAATTTCTGACCAAGACACTGAACGACAAGTGGGTCAGGATCAAATTGGAAAAAGAAGTTCCAAGTGGGGTCAAAGAAGGGTTTGTCTACATTTCCGGAGAAGATGTGAGCGCGAGAATGATCCGTTTGGGTCTAGCCAACATAGATCGCGATGAAAAGAGTTTTGACATTAGGCCCTATATAGAACTTGAGCAAGAAGCTGAAAAGTCCAAAAGAGGGCTTTGGAACAAATAGCTACATCGGGAGCCTTGCTAAATGAAGATTCTGTTGATTGGATCAGGTGGACGCGAGCACGCTCTAGCCTGGAAAATGGCCCAGTCGGACTTGGTCAGTGAACTGTTGGCGGCCCCAGGGAATGTGGGCATAGATCGAGAGCCAAAATGCAAATCCACAAGGGTTTCATCCGACGACATTTCGGGTCTTCTGGAACTGGCTTTAAGTGAAAAAGTAGACCTCACGATTGTTGGTCCCGAAGCTCCGCTGGTCGCTGGTTTGGCTGATGTTTTTGTCGCCAATGGACTGAAGGTCTTTGGTCCATCCTCTAGGGCCGCAATCCTTGAAGGCAGCAAGGTTTTCGCAAAAGACCTGATGAAGAAACATGGGATTCCATCCGCTGATTTTGAATCATTCGACGACTACGATAAAGCTGTAGGCTTTGTCAAAGCGGCCAGATTTCCTGTCGTTGTGAAAGCGGATGGACTCGCCGCAGGCAAAGGGGTTTTTGTTTGTAATCTTTTGGAACAGGCGCTGGATGCTCTGGACCAAATAATGAAACAGAAGATTTTTGGGGTTGCGGGGGCAAGGGTCATCGTCGAAGATTTTCTTGAAGGCGAAGAAGCGTCTTTCATAGCATTTACAGATGGTGTGTCAGTGATTCCTCTTGCCAGTTCCCAGGACCATAAGGCGGTTTTTGATAATGACATAGGGCCTAACACTGGTGGGATGGGGGCTTACTCGCCGGCTCCAGTTGTGACAAAAGAGGCGCACGCCAGAATCATGAATGAGATCATGCTTCCAACGGTCAAGGCCATGGAATCAGAAGGCAGGCCATACACTGGTTTTTTATATGCGGGGCTGATGATCAAAGATGATAAGCCAAAGGCGCTGGAATTCAATGTCAGACTCGGCGATCCTGAAGCTCAACCGTTGCTGGTCAGAATGAAGACGGACCCTATTCCTTTGATTATTGCCGCGCTGGAGGGTCGACTCGGAACTCAGTCCATAAAATGGGACGACGGAACGGCGGTTTGCGTTGTAATGGCTTCAGCCGGTTATCCGGGGCCATATTCCAGAGGCATGGTCATTTCGGGAATAGATAACGCCGAAAAAATCGAGGGGGTAAAGGTTTTCATTGCAGGCGCCGCCGACTCTCCTCATGGCGTTGTAACGTCTGGAGGAAGGGTGCTTGGGGTCACATCTCTGGCGAGAAATACACCGGAGGCCATAATCAAAGCGTATGACGCTGTTGCCCAAATTAATTGGAATGGCGCCCACTTCAGAAAAGACATCGGCAGGAAGGCCCTTTTCAGAGGTTAATACGAAATAAACAGGCTCGTGAGTTATCCAACGGTTAGTCCGGGGTTGAAACGATCCAACACCCGGACAAACATGTAATAGCGCTCGCCTGTTAAATGAATTATAGTGGCTTGAAGGTTGCGGTCAATGCAAACTTTATTAAAAGATTCTCGTGGCGCCGAATTTTAACCTAAAGTAGAGCAAATAATGTTTAAGGAAAAGCTCTAAATTCAGTTTGGGACCATCACGAAATCTATCCGGCAAATTGATTGACAGGTCAATCAACTAATGATAGCCTGTCACCATGTCCTTAACTCTCCATTCCTCCGTAGATTCCCGAAAAGATAAGGAAACCGTCATCCTGGACGCCGCCTGTAGAGTTTTCAGGGAAAAAGGATTTCACCAGGCTCGGATTACCGATATAGCGCAGGCGGCGGGTATCTCCTATGGCCTAGTCTACCACTACTTCAAAAGTAAATCCGACCTGTTTGACGCAATCCTAAAGGAATGGTGGACAGGACTTTTCAATCTGATGGAAAAATGGGATAATGGTGAAACAAGCGTAGAAGACCAGCTTGCCGCTCTTGTCGCCTATTTTTTGGAGCAATATCAAAAGAAACCTGATCTTGTGCACATATTCATTACTGAAATATCCAGATCAGCGGCTAACCTTACTCCGGCGCGTCTTCACTGGTTCAAAATGTTCCTGTCCAGCACTGAGAAGATCATGTCCGTTGGGCAGGCAAACAAGATTCTGCGCACTGATATAAAAGCTCGATATTTGACATACATTTTTTTGGGCGCTATTGAGAGTTTCGTATCAGCCATGGTGCTGGAGAACCAACCGTTAAGAAGCAAAGCCCAAAAACTGCGGATAGCAGTGGGTTTGTTACAGGTGTTCATGAATGGCGCCAGGCCGGTTAAACAGTAAATTGAAAACAGGAGTGAAAAATGGGCCTTACCTCAGTAAATGAAGTTTTTGAAAAAATGCCTCAGGTTTTTAATGCCGCAGCCGCATCCGGACTTAACATGGTTTTCCAGTTTCACATCACCGGAGACCAGTCTGGTGATTGGAACGTAAGCATCAAGGACCAGGCCTGTCAGGTCAACTCTGGAGTCCATGCTGAGCCAACCGTTACGCTAACGATGGATGGAGCGGACTGGCTGGACATGTGTAATGGCAAGCTCAATGGAGTGACCGCCTTCATGACGGGAAAACTGCGAGCGTCAGGGGATATAATGGCAGCGCAGCGCATCCCTTCTCTATTCCCTATGTGATTGCCAACCAACTGCCCAGTAATTTGTAAACCGCGGTTTTTGAAAACAGCCGCGGTTTTTTTCGCTCATAAGAAGTAAATCATGTAGTCGCTTCAGAAACAGCCGCTTCCCCAAAAGTGGCCACTTCATTAAGAATTCGGGCTGCGGCTTCAACGAGGGGGAAGGCCAGAGCAGCGCCGGTACCTTCACCCAATCTCAGGTCAAGATCAATAAGAGGTTCCTTGCCGAGGTGCGCAAGCGCAGCCTTATGGCCACGTTCAACGCTTCTATGAGCTGAGATCATGTATTCGGCCGAAATTGGGCAGACGCAATGAGCTATAAGAGCAGCGGCGGTAGAGATGAAACCATCCACTATTACCGGCTTCTTCTGTGAAGCGGCGCCTAGGATCAAACCGGCAAGGCCGCCGATTTCATAACCTCCTACCTTGGCTAGAATATCTATACCATCTTTTGGATTTGGCTGGTTTACAGCCATGATTTTTTTTATCACCGAGACTTTGCGCCTAAATTGAACTTCATCAATTCCTGTTCCTCTTCCGGTTACCTGATCAGGGTCCTTTGCCGTGATGACCGCAGTTATGGCGCTACTTGCGGTAGTATTTCCGATTCCCATCTCTCCTGTGGCCAGGATATCGAATCTTTGGGACAGTTCTAGAGCCAATTCCATACCGACCTCTATGCATCGGCGGGCTTCGTCCGCAGTCATGGCGGGGCCATGTGAAATATCCCCTGTGCCCTGTCCCATTTTCCTGCCCAGAATTAGTCCCTTTTCAACAAGATCTTCCATGCATGCGTTAACTCCCATGTCAACCACGACAACGCTGGCCCTAGCCACTCTAGCCATTGCGTTGATTACAGCTCCTCCCGCTACGAAATTCCTGACCATCTGGTTCGTAACTTCCTGGGGATACTTGCTCACTCCGGAGGATACAACGCCATGATCCCCCGCCATTACTACCACAACCCTTTTCTCTACAGGCGGTTTCATGGACCCTGAAATTCCCGCAAGGTCCAGGGCAAGATCCATCAACCTCCCCATAGCCCAGTGAGGCATGGTCAGGTTGTCGAGTCGATTTTTGGCTTTTTTCCTTGAATCCTGATCTTGAGGCGTTATCGCCTCTAATGTTTGTGAAAAAAAATCCATTAAAAACTGCCTTTCTTTATTACTAAGGGTTGTCCGCAAACTACTAACGCAACATGGTCTGCGACTCCGCACATAATTTGGTTGCAACGGCCGACCAGGTCCAGAAAGAGCCTTGCCTGTTCATTTTCCGGCACGATACCCATGCCGGTCTCATTAGTTACCATGATTATCTTTCCAGAATGCTCTCGGCAGGATCCAATCAATTCATGACATTTTTCTTGGATGAATTCTTCCGAAATTACAACTCCAATTTGTTGATTTTGATACATAAGATTGTTAATCCACAGGGTTAGGCAATCAATTAAGATCACGCCATATCCTGACGCATTGAGGACGGAGGACGCCAGATTCAGTGGTTCTTCAATAGTGTCCCATGCGGAGGCCTTTCTTGCATCCTGATGTTTTTTAATTCGCACCGACATTTCTTCATCCAAGACCGGACATGTCGCTATAATTACCCTCGGTCCGGGAAGTTTCTCCGCGAGAGCCTGAGCATACTCACTTTTACCACTTCGTCTTCCACCTACAACCACGCATGTGTTACCCATTTGGGCGCCATCTCCACTATCAGCCATCGACCGGCGCCTCTGTTGTTATGTGGACTGGAGCGCCGCGCATCTATGGCTCTGACTTATTTTCAGGAAAGTTAAATGTCTTTAATCTTCAGTCTATACACTATCTTTGTTGTGACCTTGCTGTCACCATGAATCTTTCCAAACGGACCATTTTTGTTTTGGCTAAAGGTTGATAAAAAAAATTGCAAATGTTAATTATACAAGATTACCGAGTTTATTCCATATTCTAAAAATCCCAGTTCGGAGCCCTCATGAATCTTAGTCAGATGGTGGACAAAGCCGCCAGCAGTATGCCCGATCACACCGCGTTGGTGTTTGAAGACCAGAGAATGTCATATTCAGAGCTTCTCAAGTCCGTCAACAGGCTATCAAATGCGCTGGGAAAAGCCGGAGTGCAAAAGGGAGATCGGGTCGTGACCCTCATGGGCAATAGGCCGGAGTTTGTAATATCATATTTTGCGGCGATGCGAGTTGGAGCCATATGCGTAACTTTGAATCCAATGTCCACATCATATGAATTGAGTCATTACTTCAGTGATTGTAAACCCACTGTAATTGTCAGTGGTGGGGATTATTCCGCCAAGTTGGCAAAGGCTCTGGAACGTGCGGATTATGTGAAACTGATTATAGCTCTTGAACCCCAGGAAGGTGAGGTGAGCTTTTCAGAGATCCAAAGTAATTTCCCGGATGATTTTGAAGCTGTTGATCTTGACGAAAACGCTCCAGCGGTAATCATCTTCACCGCTGGTTTGCTTGGTAGGGCTCTGGGAGCGACCTTGAGTCATCACAATCTGGATACAAATTCAAATTTGTTGCGAGACGTTTGTGGACGGGGCCCTGAAACCCATGGTCTAGCCCTCATACCGGCTTTTCACGCTTTTGGGGCTTCGACGAATCTACTGGGTACTATCAAGGCCGGCGGCACAGTATACCTTGTCGAAAAGGTCGATTTTCCAAAATTGATTCCCTGGCTCAAAGAGGCCCGTATTACATACACAGGGCTTGTTCCGATGGTCTATTACGGTTTGATTTATCACCCTTCCTGTAAGGATCTTGACCTTTCCAGTATCGAAATAGCTATTAGCGGTGGAGCCCCTCTTTCCTTGGAGATTTACGAAAGGTTCTGCGACAAATACAAGATCGACATTTATCATGGTTATGGATTAACAGAGGCTTCTCCTGTAGTTTCCTGGAACAACCCTTTTTGGGCGAATAAACCTAGAACTGTTGGTCTGCCGGTTCCCGATGTCACTATCCAGGTCCATGATGATGACGGAAGAGTCCTTCCTGTAGGCGTTGAGGGTGAAGTTGTATTGAATGGTCCTAACGTGATGCTGGGTTATTTTGGAAGGCCAAACGAAACAAAGACCGTCATCCGTAATGGATGGCTGTATACTGGAGATTTGGGATTTCTTGATGAAGATGGTTATCTGACTTTGACCGGACTGAAAAAAGACCTGATAATAACTTCAGGATTCAACGTTTATTGCCAGGAAGTAGAAGAGATCCTTATAAGACACCCTAGCGTGTCTGACGTGGCCCTGGTTGGCGTGCCGGATCTGATGCGTGGACAGGTCATAGAGGCCATGGTAGTCCCGGAAAGTGGCGCTAAGCCGGACGAGCGCGAGATAATCAGATTTTGTAAAGAATATTTATCCAGATACAAGTGCCCTCGAAAAGTGGTCTTTGTAAATGAAATTACCAGGGACGCTCTTGGTAGGGCTTCTGGCTGGAAATGAAGCGCAGTCGGTTTTATGTTTGAACGTCCAATGCTTATATCGTAATAATAACTCTATCTCGGTATGTCTTTGCTAAGCCTTCAATAGAAACGTGTGACATAACCTTGAAAGACTTCGCCATAATTGCATCCATCGACCTGGATAAATCCGACGCTGTTCTTGACGTTGCCTCAAAAATTGCGCCTAATATCGATGGGATCAAAATAGGCGTTCCCACATTACTGGAACGAGGCGTGAAGTTCCTCCAAAAAATTAGGGCGCTTCTTGAAGACAAGCCTATCCTGGTTGATCTCAAAATAGCGGATATTGGTTTCAGATCGTCAACCTCATGGAACGGCACCAACGCCAAAATAATGTCAAAACTACAGGGGAGTGGAGCCACTCATGTCACAGTTCACGGCTTCCCAGGACCAGCCTCCGTGGCTGAAGCTGTAGAAATTGGGAATCATCTGGGATTGGGAATCCTATTGCTGCCCATGATGAGTCATGTAGGAGCTGAAGCATTTTTCTCGGGACACATTAAATATTCAGTCTTCGATGAATCTTGCAGGAAAAGTGGCGTAACCTTAGCGCCATCAGCCAGATCCACCGAGATGGATGTAACTGATGGTATATTGCTGATGGGTGAGGCAGCGGGAGTAGCCGGCTATATCGGGCCGGCCACAAGACCTGCAGATTTGAAACGATATCGGTCGATGACTGAAAAACCTATATGGTGTCCTGGTTTTGGGAGACAGGACCGTCAGGGAAGATCATTGGCTTCACAATTGGAGGACTGGGCAGGAATCGTTGGCCCCCGGTCAGCCGCTATTGTGGGTTCCTTGATTTATGACGCCCGCAACCCAGTTGAGGCTGTAGAGGAAATCATTCAGATTCGGGACAGGATCAAAAAAGGCCTGCGCCCCGGTGTTTGAACTTAGCTCCCATAGGGCTCTTACGAGGTGTTGCTCAGGAAGTTTCCCGGATAACAGTCTTTAAGTAGAATCGTAAAATCTTATTCTAGGTTGCCGTGTCCGTGCCTTACAATTTCCCCCGTTACCATGTAAATAACGTCTTCAGCAATGTTGGTGGAATGATCTGAAATCCTTTCCAGGTGCCTTGAAACAAGAAATAAATGAGTCAGGGCATGACGTCGTTCCAGTTCAGTTACCAACCTTTCTTCAAAATTGCTGTGCAATTTATGTTTCATCATGTCCACTTCATCGTCATCCGCCAACACTCTTGTAGCCAAAGCGTCATCCATGTTGACGAATGCGTCAAGAGCGTTCTTGAGCATGTTTTGGGTCTTTTCAGCCATGAAGTAATAATCTGAAGGAATGTTCAACGGTGTTTCTGAGGCAAGTAAAAGAGCAGTCTCCGCAATATTTACGGCCAGATCTCCTATGCGTTCAAGCTGGTTTATTATCTGATACACCCCCGTAATGAACCGCAGGTCCATTGCCACAGGTTGATGCAACGCAAGAATCTCAAGACAATCTTCTTCAATTTCTATTTCGATCCTGTCAATATCCTTGTCGCCGTCAATTACGCTTGCGGACAACTTCGAGTCTCTTTCCCTAATTGCTTTTACAGCAAGCTTGACACTCTCCTCAACCATGGTCGCGAGTGAGACAAGTTTGTTCTTCAGGATTTCATTTTTTCTCTGGAGTCTTATTCTTGGGGCTCGAACCATATTTTTGTCCTTTAAACAATTTGTATTAGCGAACTCTAGGTTTAATCACTATGTCTGAAACCCGGTCACTTTTTTCGCGATCAGGAATTGATTCAGTTGAAGCTTATCAAAGACACGGCTACAATAATGCCAACTTTCCTAGAGAGCAAGGTATAGTCATAATCTGGAGAGCAAAAAAAAAACGATTTCTACTGGCGCTGGGATAATCTAAGCAATTGCCCACGAAAAAACTGCGAGGTCAATATGAATGCTACGGATTGCAAAGTGGAGGAGTCATGAGCGGGTCTCCAGCAGACACAACAGATAATGGCGCCTCCGAACAATCGGATAAATTCTGGAGTATGGGCAAGATTTCCATGGAAATTGAACACCTTGCCGAATATAAAGGATCCGTACATTTTGAAAAACACGGACATGTGAGGTCTGTTCCAGACATTGTTGGTGAACTAAATAGCCTCTTTTCAACTCAGAACCTGGCTGTTCTTGCGACGAGCGGGAAGACCGGCCCGTATGGCAATCTAGTCGCTTTCATAGCTGGCCCTGATTTGAAATATCTTGTTTTTGCAACTCAAAAGGCCACGAGAAAATTCGGCAACCTGTTGGAGAATCCCCTTGTAGCGTTTGTTATAGATAACAGATCCAACAAGATTGACGATTTTATCAACGCTGTCGCTGTGACAGCTATGGGAAAAGCATTTGAAGTGGATTCTGGAGAGAAAGAAAAATTGCTCCAGTCATTCATTGATAAACATCCTCATCTCAAGGATTTTGTCTCTTCTCCAAGCTGCGCTCTGGTCAAGGTTGAGATCGAGAAGTATGTTTGTGTCTTCAGGTTTCAGAACGTAATAGAGTTGTACCCAAAAAATGACTGACCTGATGGAAATAACAAGCTCCGTCCATATTGAAATGGACAGGATGGGAGGAAAGTCAGCGGCCATAGCAAGATTGGCCAAAGCTGGTTTCAAGGTTCCGCGTTCAATCGTGATCACAAGCGATGTTTACGATTCTTTTGTAGAAGTCACTGGCTTGAGAGGTCGGATCTTGTTCGAACTTGGCAGAAAAGACATTGAAGGCATGCGGTGGGAGGAGATGTGGGACACCGCTCTTCGTATAAGAAATTTTTTTCTGACAACACCTTGGCCAAGCTCTTTGCGACGGAGACTGGAAACATTCATCACAGGATCATTTAAGGATTCTCAGGTAACAGTAAGATCTTCAGCCCCTGATGAAGATTCCACAAAAAATTCATTCGCTGGTATTCACGAGTCTCTGGTAAACAGAAACGGTATTGACAGTGTCATGGATGCGATAAAACTGGTATGGGCTTCTCTTTGGTCTGACCGGGCAATGATGTACCGGCGTGAACTCAGACTGGATTTTACCAAGAGTTCCATGGCGGTCCTGATACAGGAGTTCATTGACGGGAAAAAGTCCGGAATATTTTTTGGCGTCTCTCCTAATAGTCAGAATTTGTCGGTAGTTGAATCGGTATACGGTTTGAACCAGGGTTTGGTCGATGGATCAGTTGAACCTGACAGGTGGACGGTCAACCGTGAGACTGGAGCGGTTGAATCCCATTTGGCGTCGAAAAGGTCAATTAAAGTGGCGCCCTCAAAGGGCGGAGGACTAACAACAGTAGAACTCTCTGAAGACGAAATTCTATCGCCGCCCCTGAACTCAGCGGAAGTCGAAACTGTCTTTAGGAATGGAACGGAAGCCGAAAAACTGTTCGGTCTTTCTCAAGATGTAGAATGGACATTCAGCGGAGATGAATTCATATTTTTGCAGTCACGGCCAATTACTACCAATGCGCTCGATCCGGGAGATGAACGTTTATGGTATCGAAGCCTGAAAAGAAGCCTGACAAATCTTAGGAAACTACGAAAAAAAGTCGAAAATGACCTAATTCCGCAGATGATTAAGACAGCGGAGGAACTTGCCGATATCGGCCTGGACAGCATGTCCGATTCAGATCTTGCGGGAGAAATAACCCGTCGAACACAAATATTGAAAAACTGGACGAACATCTATTGGGCCGAATTCATTCCTTTTGCGCATGCTGTTAGACTTTTTGGCCAGTTCTACAATGACGCTTTGAAGCCTAAAGATCCCTTTGAGTTTGTTTCGCTCCTTGTTACCAAGGACATGTTGAGTGTCCAGAGAAACCGCCTTTTGCAGGAAGCGTCCAGAAAGATATCGAATTTCCAAGCCGATGAAAGCCGAATACTTGGGATAACAGCTAGGAATGCAGAATTCAGGGAATTGATTGACGTCTATACGAGAGAATTTCAGGAATTCTCTTCAGTGGGTATGGAACTTGAAAATATTGAAGAAAACCTCTTGGAACTTTTTTCAGAATTTTCAAAAATCCCAGATAGATCAGAAACGGGCGTCGAGACCTCTAGCAGTCTTGAAGAAGATGTCTTCTTAAGTCATTTTTCTGGACCGGCCTTAGAAGAGGCCTCGGAACTTCTTGAACTGGCACGATTCAGCTACAGGCTGCGCGATGATGACAACATCTATCTCGGACGTCTGGAAAGCCGATTGAGATCCGCTCTCAAGCTTGGAGAGAGTCGATTGGCGGCAAAAGGCGCGGCAATCAAGGGTTCCCGTTTGCCGGAAGAGATTGCTGAGGCTCTTAGGGGAAAACAGGTTGATTGGGTATCTTCGAAAGTTGAGACTCCGGCGCCAAAAGAATCTTATCGTTCAGAGGTGAGGCAACTACGGGGTCAACCCGCCGGTGGCGGATTCAGTTCCGGTCTAGCCCGTGTGATAAACGCGTCTGAAGATCTTTTCAGTTTCAAGGTGGGTGAAATCCTGGTATGCGATGCGGTTGATCCCAACATTACTTTTATTGTCCCTCTTTGCGTAGGCATAGTAGAACGCCGGGGAGGCATGCTGATACATGGAGCCATCATAGCTAGGGAATACGGAATTCCATGTGTAACTGGGGTCGCCGACGCGGCTTCGGCCATTCACACAGGGGATTACGTAACTGTGGACGGTTTTCTCGGGATAGTGACATTGGAACGAAATTGATCGTAAGAACCTGACAAAGTCCCATTTTGTGAAATACCGCCATCATGGGATTAAGGAGTGGATACTGTTATGAACATTGTAAGTTCTACCGATGCGTCGATGGACCCGACCATCGGTTTGATGATACTGGACCAAAACGCCAAAGTCATTTACTCAAACAAAAAAGCTGAGCGATTGATGGAAATATCATTGGGCGAGACTCTGGACGTTCCCATACCCGCATCAGGGCTCACAGAGTTAAATTCTTGTGACAAGAAAGAAAAAATTCCGCTGCCTATTACAATTTATTGTGAATCCTTCGACATTCATGGGGACAATTTCAGAGTTTTGACAATTTGCCAAAAAGGACCCTTCTCTCAGTCCGAGAATAGCAGAGATTTCTCGGAGAGATCGTTGGGGTCGGTTTTTTCTGAAATGCTGGAATCGATACTGATAGTCGACTCCACTAACGGAACTATCTTGTGGAGTAACCCATACGCCGCCAGGAGTCTTAAATTCGATAGAGACGGTTTTACTGGACGCCCCTTTTCGGATCTATTTCCTCCGGGTTCAGAAATTCAGGCTAAAAACGTTCTCAACGAGGTAGTCTGCGCCGATGGTGTGTTCGTTACGCAAACATTTGTTAGCGGTGATGGAGGCATTTCATACATGGACCTTACTGCTTCCCTTATTCCTTGGGAAGCGGAGTCAACCGCCATACTGGTAGTTTTGAGAGAAGCTTCCGAACGAAAGCAACTGGAGGAACTCCGTCTGGAAACAGCGAGACTGAACTCATTCTCCGAACTGTCGGCCGGAGTGGCCCACCACTTCAACAACATGCTTCAGGTGATAATTGGATTCGCTGGTTTGGCGCAACTAGAATTGGAGTCAGGTAGGACCGGCCGTATAAAGCCCAAATTGGAGCAAATAATTGCCAGTTCAAACGAAGCGGCAAACGCCATAAGAAGCCTTCAGGATTTTGCGCGTTGTGGTCAGCCGATGTCATGTACGGCCCAGGAATTCGTTAATTTAAAGACGCTTGCCAAGAGAGCCGTAAACCTTGGAAGGATGTGGTGGAAGACCCAGCCGGAGGGGAGAGGGACTGCTGTCTCAATAGAAACTGACCTGAATCAGGACTGTTATGCGCGGCTAAACGAAGAACGTATACTGGAGGTAATGATAAATCTTATCAAAAACGGGGTCGAATCTATCGCCGAAAAAGGGACAGTTACCGTCGGGGTAGAGAATCGTGGTCCCGAAGTGGTGTTTTATGTCAAAGACACCGGAATGGGGATCAGAGATGAGGATCTTAGAAGAATTTTCGACCCATTCTGGACGACAAAAGGCCCAAGAAAAAGCGGGTTGGGTTTAGCGGGCGCCTTGGGAATAGTAAAACAGAATAACGGAAAAATTAAGGTTGAGACCTCAGACGCAAGAGGGACAGCATTCGAGGTGATATTCCAGTCGGTTGAGTTCACACCTGACACTGAAATTGCTGCACCAGTCATGGCAAGTGGAGAAATGATCTCGGTCCTGGTCATTGACGAAGAAGAAAAAGTCCTGGAATCGATTAGCGACGGACTTGAGCTTGAAGGTTACTCAGTTCATTCCGCATCAAGCGTAAAAGAGGGTCTCAGTCTGATGGATGAGACTGATGTGGACATAATAGTTAGCGACTCAGGCTCCCATGATATCAGTGGATGGGACTTGGGCCGATTGCTTAAAGACAGATACCGGAATTCAAATCAGGGTAAGCCTCCTTTGATATTACTCACAGCGTGGGGTTTTGGGCAGATCCAGAATGAGAAAATACTGAGGACCGGAGTTGACGCCATACTTAAGAAGCCTGTCCCGATTAGGGATTTGGTCGTAAAAATTAGGGAGATCATTTCACAGAGATGACCCGCCATTCCGTAGTGGCGCTCATTCGTTAGCGCGACCGAGCAAGGCCGATCATTTGAAGGTAATCAATATTTCATCAGTATCGACGGTCTGACCAGGCTGCGCAAAAATTCTGTCTATTTGTCCATCTCGAGGCGATGCGACAGCGCTTTCCATTTTCATTGATTCCATCCGCAACAACTCCTGTCCCTTACGAACCTGAGCCCCTTGCTCGACAGTGACCGCAGTAATCAGGCCGGGCATCGGACATTTTAGCTCATTGTCCTCAACAGTCTTTATATCTGCAAGCATATACTGGGCAAGGCTCCATTCGAGTGGTGTATATATCTCGAACATCCGAACAATTCCGCAGAAATAAGCCTGTATATGGTTGTCGGAATAACGGAGGCGAAACATATTGGCAAGGCCATCGATGTAAAGCTTTAACCGCCGTCTGTAATATTCAAACTCAGGAGCGACTACTTTGTACGGCTTATCATTAACTATTATATTCCATCGTCTACTTTGCTCAGAACCTTCAAGTTGAACGTCAAATACATCGAGAGAAGATCGGACTACATATCTATGGATAGGTGGAGGAGGTTCCGCTGTTCCAACGTGAGGACTCATCGGCCTTAAAGAATCTCGAACAAGTGTCCTTCTGGTATGTGAAACTAATACAGCGGCCATCGTCATATAATGAAGGTCCTGGTCCGAAGGCGCTATCCTGCTTTGTCCATCTTCGAAATGCTCTTCAATGAAACTCGTAGAAAGATCTCCGGCGGCAAAAGCCGGATGCGAAAGGATGGCATTTACAAAATCCACATTAGTCGTAACACCTTCAATGTGATAACCATTCAAGGCTCTCACAAGTGTCTTGCGGGCTTCCTCCCGATTTGCGCCCCATGCGGCCAACTTTGTAAGGAGGTTGTCATAATGAATCGAAATTACGCTTCCGGCGTCAATTCCACTGTCTACGCGAATGTTTTTACCGGAAGGTATCGCATACCTGGTGACCATACCGGTTGTTGGTAGAAAACCTCGGGTAGGGTCCTCAGCGCATATTCGAGCTTCAATGGCCCACCCCTTTAAGAGGGCCTCTTCCTGCTTAACGCCCAAGGGTTCCCCAGCCGCAACACGGATTTGTAACTCGACTAGGTCAAGTCCTGTAACCATTTCTGTCACCGGATGTTCGACCTGAAGACGGGTATTCATTTCAAGGAAATAAAAGTTTTTCTCAGCGTCAAGAATGAATTCCACCGTTCCGACTCCGGTGTACGCTGCGGCTTTGGCAAGATTACAGGCGGTTTCTCCCATTTTGCCGCGGAGAGATTCATGAACCACCCTTGATGGGGTTTCTTCGATTACCTTCTGGTATCTGCGCTGTATTGAGCATTCCCTCTCTCCAAGATGAATAATATTACCATAGTTGTCCGCTATGACCTGGATTTCAATGTGGCGTGGACGTGAGATAAAGCGCTCGACGAATATCCTGTCGTCACCGAAACTTTTCAGGGTTTCTACTCGGCATGCTTCCAGCGCCGCAGGCAGTTCCGTCATGTCATTGACAATTCTCATCCCCCTTCCTCCGCCACCAGACGCTGGTTTCAGTAGTACAGGGAGGCCGATTTCGTGAGCGGCGGCAATTGCCTCATCGATGTCTGCGATTGGCTCCTGCCGTCCGGGAACGACTGGGACCCCAATCTTGGTTGCAAGCGCCTTTGACGCTGTTTTGTCACCGAGCAGGCTGATGGCCTCAGGTGTTGGTCCAATGAATATCAAGCCCGATTCTTGAATCACTCGGGCAAACTCCGCATTTTCGGAAAGAAAACCATAGCCGGGATGTATAGCCTGACAGCCATGAGAGATAGCCGCCCGTATGGTCTTCTCAATATTCAGGTACGATTCCCGAGCTGGAGCGGGTCCAATCAGGCAGGATTCATCAGCGGCAAGCACGTACGGTGATCTGAAGTCTACCTCGGAATATACTGCGACGGATTTAAGTCCCATCTTCTTGCATGTCTTTATGATTCGGACTGCAATTTCACCTCTGTTGGCTATAAGGATTTTGTCTATCACTCTGTTGATCCTCAAAGTGGAATATTGCCATGTTTGCGGGTAGGTTTTTTTACATGTTTGCCCTCAAGGAACTGCAGGCTTCTGATGAGACGACCTCTGGTGTCCTGAGGAAAAATCACATCGTCGATGTAGCCGCGTTTGGCCGCAAGGAAAGGATTGGCAAATGTTTTTCTGTAATAGTCCTCTTTTTCGGTCAGCGCTGCCATTGGATCGGCTGAACTCTGAATTTCCTTGCGGTAGATAACTTCCGCCGCGCCCCTTGGCCCAAGGACGGCAATCTCAGCGGTCGGCCAGGCGTAATTGATGTCAGCTCCAATATGCTTGGAATTCATCACTATATAGGCGCCGCCATAGGCTTTGCGCACTATAACCGTAATCCTGGGCACACTGGCTTCAATGAAGGCATAGAGGAGTTTTGCCCCATGGCGGATAATGCCGCCGTGTTCCTGTTCAGGGCCAGGCATGAATCCGGGCACATCCACAAAACATATCAAGGGAACGTTAAAAGCGTCACAGAAACGCACAAAACGAGCGCCTTTAACAGACGCGTTACTGTCGAGCACCCCAGCCAAAACCGCAGGCTGGTTGGCAATGAGCCCGATAGTTTGTCCTCCCAATCGTCCAAACCCAACAATCAGGTTCCGTGCGAAATGAGACTGAACTTCAAGAAATTCGGCGCCGTCAAGAACGCTGTTTATTAGGACCTTCATGTCATAAGGCTGGTTAGGGTTTACCGGAACCAGATAATTCAACGCCGGATCTTTTCGGTCCAAAGGGTCCCGCAAATCGAGGAAAGGGGGTTTTTGCATGTTATTAGATGGCAGGTAGTTGATGAGCCGCCTGATTTCTCGGATGCACAAAATGTCATTGGGCAGGACAAAATGAGCTACCCCGCTTTTGGAAGAGTGAACTCCCGCTCCCCCCAGATCTTCAAAGGAGATGTCCTGATGAATAATTGTCTTGACCACGTTTGGACCTGTTACAAACATGTAGGAGGAGTTTCCGACCATGAAAGTGAAGTCCGTCATTGCAGGGCTATATACCGCTCCTCCAGCGCACGGCCCCATAATGGCTGATATTTGTGGAATAACTCCACTTGACATGACATTTCGGTTGAATATCTGCCCGTATGCCGCCAATGAATCGACGCCCTCTTGAATACGCGCGCCTCCGGAATCGTTAAGTCCAATGAATGGGGCGCCAACACGTACGGCGTGATCCATTACTTTGCCGATTTTTTCGGAGTGGGCTTCCCCAAGCGAACCGCCAATGACTGTAAAGTCCTGGCTGAAGAGAAAGATTTCTCTGCCGTCAATCGTCCCATGACCGGTTATGACTCCATCGCTGAGGTGTTCTTTCTCACCACCCAGATGCCCGCCTCTTCCAGCTTTTAGAACGTCGAATTCCTCAAATGAGCCCTCGTCGAGCAGTAGGTTGACTCTTTCCCTAGCTGTCAGTTTGCCGCGGGCGTGTTGCTGCTCAACTCGCTTAGTTCCTCCTCCGCCTCTGGCTTGATCCCGCATTTTTTGAAGGCTTACGAGGTTGTCCTGGACTGGCCATTCGAATGAAGTGGCGCCTGAGCAATCTTTTGGGGGAGATTGTGAATTGACTTGTGGGGGTTGATCTGAGGGTTTTTCCATAGTTGTCTCCAAATTATAATCCTAACCTCATAGTTTCTCTACAGATCTTATTTTTCGTCAACAAAAAAATGGGGAAAAACAGTCGATGTTCTTAGAACTGGAACTGATTACAGATCACGGTAGTTCCCAAATCGATTGCGCTCGATGAAATGCGGGAAGCGAATGATCAGCATTAGACTTAGCGAAGCAGAGGATTTTTCCGGTTTGATCCTCAAGGTGGTGGTCAATTTCATCACGCCCAAGAGCGCTCTCATTTCCTGTTTGAAATTAATATGGGATGGTTTTGATGTAATTTTGGCGCCGAATGTCTTCAGCTCTTAGTTACTATCATCATTCGACCCTTTGTTGTTTTCTCCCATTTCCTTGTCGAATTCCGCCCAGTATTTACGGTCACACTCCTGTTTGCAGTCAAAACATTCGGCTATCATGCCGACGGCGTCACATCCACAACTCGAGTAACAGGCCTCGCGGTCGAATGTGTGAAGCACAGTCTTTTCAGCGGAACCGCAGTATGGAGCTATCAAAATGACCCCAACGACCGTTACCAGAACCAGAAAATTCTTAAATCTATCCATTGTTCACCGTTCCTTCCATCACGCAAAGTCTGTACCCGGAATTATAATGACATCTGTTCAATTTTCCGCATCCGCCGGTGTCAAGTTTAAACTGAGGTTCCATTTTCAAAACTCCACAGGCTACTTCATTAGAGCTTAGGAATGTTGACACTGTCAACCGACGGTCTGGGAAACGGACAATCATCCTCCCTTAAATATAGTCATCGGACCTACTCCTCAGCAAGCTTGTGTCCAGACAATAAACTATCCAAAGGGTTTTGGCCTTAAAAGAAATTAGGAAAGCCTGTCCCCATTTCACACGCTGCTGATATGATCGAGATTATTAGGTTTGTCGTGACAGTGACCGCCATGTGGCAGAAAACAGTCATGTATAATCGACACACTCATGGAGCCAACCTGATCGCCTAATCGGAATCACACTTAATGGCCCTGGAGAGGAATTTATTGTAGGCAAGAGTCCTGGAAATCCCGAATCTTCTGTGAGCTTCAGCCGCTAAATTTTTTCCAGACAACCCTTCCTGGATAAGTTCCTCGATGACACCATCCTGATCAACCGCCGGCCTGTGTCCATCGGGTTCTATCACAACAACAAACTCACCCTTGATATTTTCCCTTTGGTCTAGTTTGTCATAGAGTGATTCAGGATTCCCGCAAAGTATTTCCTCAAATTTCTTAGTGAGTTCCCTGCACAACACCATCCTTCTGGACGGGATGGCTTTTCTCGCGACATCCATTGTTTTGACAATTCGGTGCGCGGTTTCCAGAAATACGATCGTTTTTTCCTCATGACTGATGTGTCCGAAAAAGTCATTCAGAGCAGAGGCCTTCTTGGGAGAGAAGCCTAAAAATACAAACGATGATCCATCAATCCCGGACACCGATAAGGCTGCTACGACCGACGAAGGCCCGGGGATAGGAACGACGCGAAACCCGGCTTCCATTACCGACCTGACCAGCCGGTATCCAGGGTCCGATATGTTTGGAGTCCCGGCGTCAGATATCAGGGCGACACTCTGACCAGTTTCCAGGCGCTCAACGATCGTCTGTATTTTTCTGTTTTCGTTGAAGCGGTGCAGACTCATCAAAGGTGTGGAGATGTCATACCTGTTGAGCAATATGCGACTAGTCCGGGTGTCCTCACATGCTATGAGGTTCACCGACTTTAGCGTGTTGATCGCCCTCACCGTAATGTCCTCTAGGTTGCCAATCGGGGTGGCTACAATAAAAAGGACACTTGTGCCAGAAGATATTTTTTCCGGAGCTATAACCACTTAAATGGCTCTTTCTTAAGCGGCGTTTACGGCTTTTGTTTCGGCTCAGCGTCGGAGTACAGATAAGATTTTCGATAGGCTTCCACTGCGGACATAAGCAGCACGCGCGCTACCGCTGCCAAAGGAATAGCTACTAACAGTCCCACGAATCCAAAAAGGTTGGCTCCTACGATCAGCACAAGAATGTACACTACAGGGTTAAGACCTACAGCCTGCCCAACAATCCTGGGAGTCAGGAAATAAGATTCGAACGTCTGGACGATGCCGATCCAGCCAAGGACGTAAATTACATGCAGGAGATCGCCAAATTTGACAAAAGCCATGATCGACCCCCCCACAATCGCAACTAGGGCCCCCAAATATGGGACAACCTGAAGCAGTCCCGCCACAACGCCAAGCACAAGTGACAATTCTATTCCGATAATGACGAAACCGATACTGTAGAGGACGGCCATAATTAACGCTATTGTGAGCTGCCCCCTCACGAATGCAGCGATTACACCGTCAATTTCACGAAATTTGTTCACGATAGGGTTCCTGGTGTAAGGAGGTATGAGATCAACTGCCTCATTTATGATTTTGTTAAACGAAACCATGAGGTAATAAGCGATAATAGGAATAAGAACCATCTGAAAAAATACGGAAATAACGCTCAAAGTCGAACTGAAAATAGTCGACATGACACTTCCCGCCACAGATGTAACCCTTGGTAAGGACTGACTTATGCGATCATAAGCCATGAGTAGAAATTCGTTCCAGTCCTGTGGAAGCTGCACTTCAAAAGATTCGAGGAGATTCAGCCCAACCTCCTTAAGTTTCAAGAAATAACGGGGAGCTCGCCTCGAAAATTCGGAGAGTTCTGTAAAAATCGCAGGAGCTACCAAGAGAACGATCCCAGCGAAAACTGCAAAGACCAGACAGAGCGCCAGCAAAGACGCCGTAGATCTTCCTATTCCCCTTTTTTCCATTCCTGTGACAAGAGGATTCAGCGAATAAGCCATAAAAAATGATATCAATAACGTAGTCGTTACAGATTCGAGAGCCCTCATCATCCATATTAGGAAAACAAGGAAAACGAGCCCGGCTCCCAACCTTACCAGCGTTTTTACAGTAACGGGTTTCATGAGTTCCTCTTCGAAAACACCTGGGATCCCACTAAACTAGTCAAAGTGAATACTATCAACAGACCAGAAATTGTCCAGGCAAAGACGTCACCATTTCGAGTATAAAACGATCCCGCGTCCGGATTGGCGGGTATATTGTAAACCAGTTCACCCTGAACCATTAAAGGAAGCCAGGCCACTAAACGTCCTCCCGGGTCAAAGACCGCGCTTATACCTGTATTTGCCGCCCTGAACAGCCACACCCTGTTTTCAACCGCTCTGAACCCAGCCATCGCAAGATGCTGGTATGGCGCCGCGCTATCCCCAAACCACCCATCATTGGTGATGTTGATCAGAACTTTGGCGCCGGAACTCACCGCTGACCTGGATAGGTCTGGGAATATGGCTTCATAACATATTAGAACGCTGAAAGGTGGAAATCCGCTTACATTCATCACGGTCATAACGCTTCCAGCAAAATAATCCTCTTCCCTCGCAGCTATTCCAGGCCCTAAAGGAAGTATCCACGACAACGGCATATACTCACCAAATGGAACGAGGTGAATTTTGTCATAACGGTGGGTCAATTCCCCGTTTTCTACCACGAACGCGCTGTTGAAAAACTGGATCTTATCTCCGATCCGCTTCTCGAAGGGGGCCCCTATGAGCATGGGAACATCAAGTTTCGCTGATATGTTCGTGGCATACTTCCAGGTTATGTCTGTTCCTCCTATGACTACCGGTACGCTGGTTTCCGGCCAGATCATGAAAGTCGCCCCTTTTTTAATAGCCTTCTCGGCCAGGCTCTCGTAAGTCGAGAATGATTGAGCTCTCGACGCCGGGTCCCACTTAATGTCCTGAGGAATATTTCCCTGTAGTATGCCTCCCGCAACGGTCGATGCGCCGACATGGTCTTTCGGGAACTGATCCAGCCTGAGTGTTCCGTAAGCGAGCGCTACCCCCAGAATCACAATCCCAATCGACAGTCTGGCAACGGATCCCCAGGTTCTGTCATGTAAAATCCTCATTAGCGCCAAAGCCGAGACATTCATCATAATTACAAGAAATGACAGACCGTATACACCCGAGAAATCGGAAATCTGGATAAGCGTCGGCCAATGCGCCTGGGAATATCCAACGCAATCCCAGGGAAAACCCGTAAAGACATAGGTCCTGACAAATTCAAGAGTGGTCCATACCGTAGGAGCCGCAACAAGAACATCAACACCCCTGTTAAAAAGAAATGCGCAAAAAAGTGAGAATAAGGCGGGTATTAAAGCCAGGGCGCATACCATCGACACGAAAATAATCGTGGCGTCAAAGGCCCCAAACTTAGCGTGGATAACCATGGTTTGGATAATCCATCTAAGGTCTATCAGGAAGAAGGCCAGGCCAAAAAAGAAGCCACAGGCTGAGGCCCTGGCCAATTTCTTCTCTCTCTCAAGGGCCAGCAACAAGGGAACGAATGCCAACCATGCAATAAACCCCAAGTTCCAGGGGGCAAAAGCCAAGGATAACAGCGCCCCACCAGTGAGAGACAAAATCAGAGAAACTGGCATGATCAGGATTCGGTCGACGCCAAACCGTCAACTTGTTGACCGGACTTTTCAGGAGTTACCAGCACCCGGGTTATCCTCTTGGGGTCACTTACCTGAATTTTCATGCTAAGTCCCTCAAAAGTTATTTCTTCACCTTTTTTTGGGACCTTTCCCAGCAGGTGTATGATGAATCCAGCTAAGCTATCATAGCCCTCACGCGGGACCCGGACTTTAAACACCTCTTCAAAGTCATCCAGGTTGGCCCATCCACTGACCATGTAGGAGCCACCTTCCTGAAGAACAAAGTCGTCTTCTTCGGCGTCGTGTTCATCGCGAATTTCACCGATGATTTCTTCAACGATGTCTTCAATGGTCACCAGTCCTGATGTTCCACCATATTCGTCAACAATCACGGCAAGATGAGATTTTTTGCCTCTCAAATCGTCAAGAAGATCCTTGATTCTCTTGGTTTCCGGAACAAAGAAAGGATCGCGTATTATTCGGGAAAGGTTAAAATCTTCAGAAGTGTTTAACCAATATGGCAGGAGGTCCTTGGAGTTCAATATACCTACTATTTGGTCTACATTTTCTTTGTATACAGGAATTCTGGAATGCCCGGATTCAATAATAGTATTTAGAACAAATTCCAGGTTTGAGTCCAATGGAACAGCGACTACATAGGTGCGAGGGATCATGATTTCACGCGCTACGGTCTGATTAAGGTCAAAAATACCCTCAATCATCTCCCCCTGTTCTACATCTATTAGACCGCGTTCTTCACTTTCATCGATGACTTGCTGAATTTCTTTGGGGATCTTATTTATCCCTATTTTGTTTTTCAGCCAACGGACCAAACCTGGTGGTTGGGACTGCGATTCGTCCAATTAGATTAACACTCACTTTCAGACAAAATTTTGTGTCGACAACATTGCCGAATAACCCCTGAGTAAAACAAATTTGGGACTGAATCAAGTCTTAACAACGCGACTACGAAGTGTCAAGCAAACATTAATCAAGTTATAGCAAGTCGTCCCACCACAACGACTGAAAAGTTTGAGCTGAAATCAGAATTCAATGTCCTCGGGTGGAGTAGCCAAACCATGTCCGGGTATGAACGGAATCGGAGCTACCGGGAAACCACGAAGCCATCTGAATCCACACCTAAGAACACTTCGGACAGGCGCCGCCAGTAGGAACTGTTGGGGATCAGCCGTCTGGACTTCAATTTCGAGATTTGAAGGGATTACATTTATACAATGACCCATGTCAGGGGTGTAGACATAAAAAGCTCTAAGGTCATAAGGGATGAACCCGGGATAATCTTCCGGATTCAACTGCCTATTGGTTTCAATCTCCGGGTTCAGGAAGCTTCTCCGGACCATAGACCACAAGGACTTCTTGGGATGATTCTCAGCGCAGAATTTAGCTACGGCCCTTTCAAACTCAATTTCCGTCCAAGACCCTGACCGATCCAGGACCCTTAACAGGGAGGCAAAAAATTTCCTGAAACCATTAGTGGTCCTCAATACCGACAGAGTCGTCCGTTCATCACACAGATGAACCTTTAGGTATTCCTGTTTTGACATCTTTTCAAACAATGCCGGCCCATCCGGCGCATGATAGTTCCACCAAATATCGAAGATATCCTTGTCGTTGTTGTTTAATTTAAGCATTGTCAGCACAAGTAGCACTCTATTGAACTGGACGAGACCTCCGCGCTGCAGAACATCTTTCAGGAACGACACGTCCGTGCTATCTTCAATAGGGCGTGCAAAAAAACCAATCGACTGGAAGTTATCATTCATGTCCCGGTAAAGGGCTTTTATACCTTGACCCGGAAACAGACGAATGTCCTCCGAACTGTGAATTTCCATGCCATTATCCTCAAAAAGAACGCATAACAGATAAATGGTCAGCGGTCTATCCCCTTATCGACAAACAAATAGCTAAAGCAGAATCAAAAAGATTGACGCTAATTATATAAAATGATAAAAGAAATCTATGTCAAATGGAGTCTAAATGGACAATCATAAAACTACCTGTGTGACTTGCGCATGGCGCGCAACGTGCAACAAAAAATTTCAGGTTGATGGAACAACGACGACTAGGTGCCTTGATTATACCAGAGACCTCATGTTGGGCAACCCGGAGAAAACTGAGGACCACGGGAAGGCGCCGAAGAAAGATATTAGAAATGACTGATCTGGTAAAAGATTCGATTCGACGGATCATATATGAGTCTCTAGTGAAGGTCTTTCCTGAAAGCTACAGTATAGAGGACAGGTCTTTTGAGAGAGAAATCGAAGTCTCCAGATCAAAAGACCCACGTTTTGGGGATTACGCCACAAACATTGCGCTGATTCTGTCCAAAATTCACAGTTTGAAACCCAGGGAATTGGCTGAGCGTTTACTCGGCTGTATGCCTCAGGACTCAAACATAGTTCAGGAATTTGAAATAGCCGGCCCTGGATTCATAAACTTTAAAATGTCCTTCAATTTCTGGATAGAGGCTCTGAATAGTATTCATAGTCGGAAAAAGATGTACGGTAGCTTTGAACCCATTGGCAAGCCTAGAATCCTGATTGAATTTGTGAGCGCCAACCCGACGGGGCCTTTGCATGTGGGCCATGGTCGTGGCGCTGCGGTTGGTGATAGCCTGGCGCGTCTGTTGCGGAATCGAGGCTATACTGTGGAAACTGAATACTATGTCAATGACGCCGGGAACCAGATGAAAATTCTCGGCATGTCACTGCTCTTGAGATATTGGGAACTCATCGGCAAGTCAATTGATTTTCCGGGCGATCACTATCAGGGCGGTTATATTGTAGATATGGCTCGTGAATTGATAGGTACTCCGCTTGGCGAGCAACTCGAAACCCTTCCGCAAAAAGAAGCCTTACCCTTGGCGTCGAATTACGCGTCCAGGAAGATCCTGGAAGGGATTCAGGAAGATTTAAGGGTCTTTGGCGTTAGCTTCGACAGATATTTCAGTGAAAAGTGTCTATATGCCGAAGATGCAGTCAAAATAGCCTTAGACGAATTGAGGAGACGTGGCAAACTCGAGGACCGAGAAGGCGCTATCTGGTTCAAGATGGCAGGAGGAGAGGATGAAAAGGACCGGGTACTGGTGAGGGCGTCCGGAGAGCCGACATATTTTGCCGCTGACATTGCCTACCACAAAAACAAGTTTGACAGAGGCTATGAAAACCTGGTCGATATATGGGGATCTGACCATCACGGTTATGTGCCAAGGGTCAAAGCGGGCATGGAGGCCTTGGGGTACGAGCCTGACCAAATTAGGGTAATGCTGGTACAGTTTGTGAACCTTATCCGGGATGGAAAAAAGATCTCAATGTCAACGAGATCAGGGGAATTTGTAACTCTGCGAGACGTGTTGGATGAGGTCGGAACGGACGCCGCCAGGTTCTTCTTTCTCACAAAAAGAAGTGATAGCCACCTGGATTTTGATCTTGACCTTGCCAAGAGGCAATCACGGGATAACCCAGTTTATTATGTTCAATACGTTCATGCCAGGATCGCCGGTATTTTCAGGATTGCAAAAGAGCGAAATGTTGACGTTGACATTTCGGGTCCCGATCTATCGGCCCTCGATCTTCCCGAAGAAAAAGAGATCATGAAGCGCCTCGGAGATTTCCCTGACATGCTGGCCGAGGCGGCTGACACAATGGAGCCTCACCGCATCACATTTTATCTCCTGGAGCTCTCAGAGCTCTTTCATGCCTATTACCATGACAATAAGGTGCTGACGGAGGATGACCGAATCAGAAAAACCCGATTATATCTTGTTGAGGCTGTGCGGCAGGTCATAGAAAATGGACTGACCATTCTAGGAGTCACAGCGCCGGATAGGATGTGAGATTCTTAATGCGTGCGCTTCTAAACTTATTGGGAAAGTCTACGGGGCGACGTCCCTCTAGAATGTCGCGCAAGCCTCTCTCCAAGCCCGAAGGGCCCAAGAGTGGATTTCTCATTCTCGGGATTATTACGACAATATTTGTAATGGCGGCGCTGACAGTCTTCAATATGAGATTACTCAGGGAGCAGGCCCCGATGCGTTCTCTTCCGGTCAGGGACGCTCTCCCGGAACAAACACTAACCGTGATTCCTGAGATGGTGAACAGCGATTCCGACCAGGAAGCAAAGAAACATGCTCCTCCAACAGAAGTAACCTTTTATAAAAAGCTTAAAGCGCAAGAAGATAGGGTGCATCCAGAAAACTCCGGTCAGAGAGTAAAAACAGCCAATGCCGAAGTGGGCGGATCTCAAAAGGAATCTAACTGCCAGAATCCAAATTCGATAAAGGAAGATACCGGATTTTCAGTTCCAGCCCTGTCGGGAATACCAAAACCGGCCCTTTCTGAAAGCAACGTTGGTTTGCCTAAGAGTGGCGCTGGACAAAAAGTCTATTCAGTACAGGTGGGTGTTTTCAGTCACCCAAGGATTGCTAAAGAGTGGGCTGAAAAATGGAAGTCCAAGGGATATCCTGCAACTCTGAGACCGATAGCGAGACCTAGTTCCGGGGTTCAATACAGGCTTTTCCTGGGAGAATTCAATTCGGAAAAAAATGCGGATGAGTTTGCCAAGCAATTGAAAGCCAAAGAAGGAGTTACAGGAATGACACTGGTCGTCAAGGAGTAAAGATTCAATCCACCAATATATCACAATAAAAATGTTGGCGAGCCCTAATGGTTCGCCAACATTTCAAGTTAAGAAATCCTCAAAAACTATTTTTTCTTAAGCTGGGCCAAACGCTCAGACACGGACACCGTGTTCTTGGGTGTCTCACCGGATACTTCCGACAGAGCGGCCTTGATAATTTCATCATGTCCATCACGTTCGGTAGAAAGAAGTTTTGCTTTCATGTCAGAACCAGCCGCCTGAGCTCTAGCCTGTTCCGCCTGCCTGTTCATGGCCGCAAGCGCAACCCCCAGGCTAGAAGTTTCAGTCTTCAAGCCGGCCATTTTTTGTGATTTCTCGGCCCGTTGCTCGGCTCTTTGACGTTCAATCTCAGCTCGCTGCATATCTCTTCGGCCCTTTTCCAGCATGTCCTTGGCTTTTTTGAGTTTGTCCGCGGTTACCTGAGCCAGTTCCATAAGTTCGTCGTGATAGGCTTTTGCCTCAGAAGCTTCCTGGTTTTCCCTTTCCACTTCCGGTTTCAAGCCTTCCAATTCTTCCAGAAGTTTGTTGAGGCTGCTGTCAAGTTGATGGGCCTTGGCCTCATCGCCAGAAGTTTGGGCTTCCTCAAGTCTATTGTTTAAAAGTTCGGCGGCGGACATGAATTTGTTATAATTCTTTTGAGCCGCTTCAGCCTCAGCCTTTTCTCTGTCATACTCTGCCCTGGCTTTTCCCGCCTCTGTGGTAATTTTGTCCAAATCACGGATCATTTCTTCTATTTCTGCCTGCGAAGCGGTTTCCGGGTCCCATGCCACTATTTTCTGTGTGATGCTCTCGCCCACTTTACCCAGCTTCTCGAAGCCAAAACTTCTTAAAAATCCAAACATTCCACCCATAAATGTTCCTCCTGAACTATTTTTCGATCAAATGACTTTTATTGATGGCGAGGCCAATTCCAGGCCTACCATTATCTGCACCGACGCCCCGTCCGATTCATCGACCGCCGAGATCATAAGATATTCGTCGACGCTTTCGTTCACATGGCGACCGTATAACATGGTTTCATAAGTTACCGTTTCTGTTTTCTCACCAAATGGGTCAAGATAAATTGTCTCCACAAAACGCACAGGCGGTATCCTGTCTATCGTCGAGCCATCCGTATTACTTTCGACAATTCGAGTGGCTTCAGGGTTCTCCCAAACTCTAAAAAAACGAACCGAGGATTTTGTGTCAAACATGCTCAGCCCTATATACCCATCCTGTTCAGCCAGCCAAAAACCCCAATCATCAGGATATATCTCATCGTAAGGCATGAAAAGCTTGCATTCCTCAATTATTTTCTTGCTGTCGGCTACAATCTGGAGCAAGTACGGACCCTCTGACGTATCCAGATAAAAACGGTGAAGCATCGAGTCTCCCACCGGGAATTTTCCATAGGAAACCACCGAGCATGAAGACCCAGGATATTTGATTAGAAGGTCAGCGCCGGCAAGAATAAAATCAACCTCCGGAAATTCTATAAGGCAATTGAATCTCAGACCGAGAGGCAAGTCTTTGTCAATTTTGTCTGAAAAGTTTTTCCCTGATGATTGTCTGAAGTCATCAACTTTCTTTTGCCCAATTTTTTTGAAAAGATTCCAAGTAGATGCCATTTTTGATAGTGGTACTCGCTCTTTCGAGACCATTCCTCCATATATATTTGAGATACCGTTCCTGTGAAAACAAGAAGATTAAAACTGTAAAATCAATTCATTTGACTCGATTCACCAACCCCTCTATCTTTGGCCGCGCTTCATTAAGCGAGGTTGTAAGATTATCCATGGCCGTGGGGCCGAATTGAGAGGCCCACTCAGTTCTCAGAACCAGCACAGCCTGAACTGCCAATGTCTTTGTGTCATGACTAAAAATCCAGCCCTTTTCAAGATAGGGGTAGATGTTGCTTGGGATCTTGACCATTGCGTAAATGGGATTGCCGTTTGGATCCTTTTTATCTACAAGACTATTGTCATCAAGCGCCACCAGTATGAGATTTCCAGACTTTTTGGCCATCTCTTCAGCCTTCTTCAGAAAATCACTATTCAAACCACCGACGAAAAGCATCAAAGCGTGAGGATTTTTTTCAACATCTTTCAAAGCGACCAGGTAATCTGAGTTAACACTCGGTATTTTCCTATAGTTAGGGCTTTGTTCACATAGCGCTTCCCATGTGAGCGCTGTTCCAGATCCGGAAGGACCGATGTAAACGGTGTGTTTTTTAGGGTCAAGATCCCCGATTGATTTGACGCCACCATCCCTGTTGGCGATAAGTTGAGCATATTCAAGGAAGAGAGTAGTCTGTTCTGAAATCACAGATTTGCCGGCAAGTTTTTTTTCCATGAGGGCCAGGACGTCGGACTGGACAATGGCCATGTCAGCCTGTCCATTTGCCAGCATTTTCAGGTTTTGCATTGACCCGGACGACGGCACAAGCCGCACATCAATACCAGAGGCGGACTCTTTAAATATTTTACCGAATTTATAATACCAACCCCCTTCCTGACCTGTCGCCATTTTCAGTGTAGGTTTTTCGGGTTTCTTTGCCGCAAGCGCTCCGGCCGCAAGCGCCAACTCCGGAGGGATGTCTTTGGGCAAATATCCTGGGTCTTTTGGCGTCCCAGCCATCGATTTTACCTGGTTGTCAAGATCGTTCAGCTTGGACTTGAGTTCTGAGTTGTCCTTGGCTAGGTTCTCGGCTTCCTCACGCCACTTCTTATATCCCGGATCGTCGGAATGATTGTGAGCCGTAGCAGCTACATTCTTGTTGCCTAAATGATCCAGCATCCAGAAAAGGAAGAGCGTGTCGAACATTCCAAAGCTGGGGGCGGTATTGTAAGCATAAGGAGGTGGCTGATATCCTTGGGATTTGTAATAACCATCCCTGTTTCCGTAATGCGTGTTGTAGTCAAAGCCCGAATATACCTTGCCTTTTTGATAAAGAGGATTTGATTCATATTTTGATGAATCCGCATTGAAGGGAGCCGCCTTGAATTTTGATTGTTCGGCCTGATACGCTTTCAAAGATTCCTGAGAAGTTTTCTTACGCTGTTCCTGCATGACTTTTTTGTCAAATTTTGAACCACTCGAAAAACCTGAGGAAGAGGTCGAAGGGCTGGACGGCTTTGTGTAACCGGACGAGGTCTTGCTTTCAGACCCCGCTTTTTGACCCGACGTCGAACCGTGATCAGTCAAGGAAGGTTTTGAATAGCCTGTCCCGGATGGAGCGGGGCCGGTTTGACCTTGTAACCCGGGTTTTGAATAGTTGGAGCCGGACGATGGTTCTTTCACAGATGGTTTGGAATAAGGAGCCGGGGATGTTGCAGGAGTTGAAGAAGGTTTTGAGTAACCTGAAGATGATTCCTTTCCGCCAAACAATCCACCACCACTTCGGTTCCATGTTCCACGTGTGGATGACGACCAGGAAGAGCTTTTTCCAAAACTGGAACCACCAAAACTCCGACTCCCGGACCTTCCTGCGAGAGCAAGTGATTCACCAACAATTCCAACGCAAAAAAATAATAGAGCACCCAAACTCAGGGATTTAAGAATTCTTCCAATCATCAGAAAATCTCCCGCGTTCCAAATTCTTCAAATCTGTCTGTCACGCTATCACTCGTATGTCAAGCCGTTCGAGGAAAATTCGACGCAAAGGGGTTACTGTGTCTCTGACACCTTTATTTCAAGGTTCCCCCATGTTATAATTATAATAAGACAAACTGTCATGGAGGATGTTCATGAAAACAGTCTTTATATTTATAAGTGTTTTGGCGCTGGCTTTCAGCATGAGCCATGGAGTTGAATCTTCAGAGATCTACGACAGATCTTATCAGGGACCAATGAACATGTATGGACAGCCTGCTTTAATTGTACCCCCCAACCAGCCAGGGCAAAACTCGTCTTCCAGTAGCAGCCAAGGGCTTCTTCCCATGGCTGCGGACGGACTTTTGCAAGCAGGCGGATATCTCTGGAGTTATATGCCGGCCCCAGTCAGAGGCGTTCAGTCTCCATACGCCGTTCCCCCAGGGTCAGGTCAGGTAACTACGAGTTTTGTCCCTGGAACCCGTTAATCTTTGAAGATATAACTTATCGAATCATTGAGGCTATTGTGCTTTCTGAAAATGACTTGATGCGTGTCCAGAGCGTTAGCCAGAGCATGAAGCGAACCGTGACACTTAATGTGAATCTTACGGGGAATGGTGATTTTTTTGAAAATAACCTGGCAAACATAGCGAGGCAACTTTCAGGCGTTTCTCTGAATCGGATCGACATACAGGAGAGAGGGGAAAGCCCCTTTCCGGGAAAACCGTCATTGGGCGTTTGCGTCGAGGGCCGTTCAAATATTGCTTACATGGTTTTTCCTGAGGGCCCTCAACTCGGCCCCTTTCTGGACGCTGTTTCCTGGCTTGGTAGAGGGAGCGATCCACCCGAATTTCCCGGGAGAGACAGAGTTAGGACTCTGGACTTTCCAAGCGATATATTGACGTTTGTGGCAACTGGATGTCCTCATTGCCCGGAAGCGGTAAGATTTATCTTGATGCTTGCGTGTGAAAACCCTCAAATAAAGGTATCAATAATCGACGCTTTGTATTTTCATGATATCGCAGGCAAATACAAAGTGAAATCAACCCCTACGCTTATAATTAATGACGGGCTCACACTGGTTGGGGGAATAAAAACCAGCGATCTGGTGGAAAGATTATTAGGTCTGTCAAGCGAAGCGGCGATGACAGGCATACTGAGGTCCATGATCGATTCCGGTAGAGCTGAGGACGCAGCGGACCTCATGTGTGATCGGGATAGGCCGGACGCTATATTGCCGATGTTCAGATCGAATGAATTTTCACAACGTATGGGAGCCCTTCTCGTCATGGAAGAAGCCCTTGATAGAAATCCTCGGATCCTGGACCCAATTGTCACCCAATTGACGGAACTAATGCGTTCTGATGACGTTGGGCTGAGAGGCGACACGGCGTCTATTTTAGGGAGGATCGGAACAGAAGTCGCCGTATCGGCCCTGAAAATGGCTGTAGATGACCCGGATCCTGATGTGCGGGATGTTGCAGTTGAAGCTCTTGAAAACTTGCAGTAATCCTGATTGGCATATTCACACAGGCTCATGAGTGATGAACTCATTCTGCCGATATTATCTGCGTAGTTAATGATTCTAAACTCTATAGCCACTCTGGACCACTCTATGATGCGATTATTAGCCGGTAAAAGATCTGTTTTCTCACCACAGGAGGTTTGTTGACCCGGAAAACCGACAAGGGAGATAAAGGAAAGCGCCTGTGGTTCAAAATGGTCCTGTTTCTTGCGCCTCGCTTAGTGACCGGTTATTTTCGGTTAGTTGACCTGACCTCACGCAAAATCTTTCTAAATCGTGAACATGAAGATTATGTCTGCAAAAAGAGGCCATTCGCTTGCGCATGTTTCCACGGAACCATGCTGTTTCCCGTATATTACTGCCGAAAATACCCTGGTGTCGCAATGGTAAGCCGTTCATGGGATGGAGAGATTATAGACAGGTCGATTCGCAGGATGGGTTATGACACCACAAGAGGATCTTCCTCCAGAGGGGGTAAAGAGGCTCTATGGGAAATGATAGACATGATCAATGAAAATAAATATTGTTCCGGTCTCGCTGTAGACGCTCCCCGCGGCCCATCGAGAGAGGTCAAGATCGGTATAGTTGTTGTGGCAAAGGAAACCGGTCAGCCTGTAGTTCCTCTAGTGAGTTGGGCCACCAAAAAGATACAATTCCATTCATGGGATTCAATGATACTGCCGCTTCCTTTTAGTACTATCGTTATGGCGTTTGGAAAACCTACAATGGTACCCCAAGGACTTTCCAAAGAAGAGTACGAAGATCTTAGAATTGAAATCGAAAAGGAAATGCTGCGAATTCAGGAACAGGCTGAAGAAAAGATCAGGGAGATATCATCTGGTAAAAGCTGATCAATCAATATCATTGCTCAAACGTCATGGGCAGACGTCGTTAGACCATAAAAAGTTAGGTTTTCCAATGCTACGGAGATAAGGCAATAAAGGGATTGTTGGTTTCAAAAAAGAGAGGGCCTCAGAAAAATTGAGGCCCTCTCTTAGCAATCCCGCTATTTGGTTTGAACTGATTCCTGGGTACCGTTTGCAATTTTTTTGACGCCCTTGGCGCCCTTATTCCCGGATGGCTTCTTAACTGAGTCCACATCATCTCCGGACGTTTTGTCGAAGTCAGGAAAATCTCTCAGGGCGATCTTCAGAACATCATCCATATGTTTGACAAACTTGAACTCAAGTCTTCTTCGAATGTGCTTTGGTATCTCGTCCAGATCTTTCTGGTTTTGTTCCGGGGCAATAACGGTGTAAATTCTGGCCCTCAAGGCGGCCAGCGATTTTTCTCTCAATCCGCCTATTGGCAGGACCCTGCCTCGGAGTGTGATTTCGCCCGTCATGGCAACATCTGATCTCACGGGAATACCTGTGAGAGCGCTTACAAGAGCCGATGCCATAGTTACGCCGGCCGATGGCCCATCCTTGGGTATTGCTCCCGCCGGTACATGGACATGAATATCTTTTGAAGAATAGAAATTGTCTGTAAGACCGAATTTTGAGGCTCTAGACCTCAAATATGACATCGCTGCCTGGCCTGACTCTTTCATAACGTCCCCCAGTTGTCCAGTCAACAGGAGATTCCCTTTTCCTTCCATAGGAGTGGCTTCGATATGCAGAACATCACCTCCGTATGGAGTCCATGCAAGGCCTGTTGCAACCCCTACGGCATCCTTGCGGTTGTCGTGATCAGGCAGGAAACGTGGAACTCCCAGAAACTTGTTGAGGTTTTTTGCCGTAATTCTGGGGATCTTTTTTTCTCCTTCGGCTATTTTCCTCGCGATCTTGCGGCATACGTTGGCAATTTCCCGTTCAAGGTTTCTAAGTCCGGCTTCCCGGGTGTACAAGTTTATTATGTTCAAGATCGATTCATCGGTGATGTCGAGATCAGATGCCTTGATCCCATTTTCCTTGACCTGACGTGGGATGAGATACTGTCTGGCTATTTTGAGCTTTTCCTCATCAATGTATCCAGCCAGCTCAATTATTTCCATTCTGTCTTTGAGAGCCGGGATTATCGGATCAGCCACGTTGGCCGTGGCAATAAACATGACCTTGGAAAGATCGAACGGAACATTCAGGTAATGATCACTAAAAGCATGATTCTGTTCCGGGTCTAAAACCTCCAGCAATGCGGCGGAAGGATCACCTCGGAAGTCTGCGCCGACCTTGTCTATTTCATCAAACATGAAAACAGGATTATTGGAAGCAGCGTTTTTCAACCCCTGTATTATTCGACCTGGCAGGGCGCCAATATATGTTCGCCTGTGGCCTCTAATCTCGGCTTCATCTCGTAAGCCTCCTAAAGATATTCGTGTGAATTTCCTTCCAAGCGCACGGGCGATGGATTTACCCAGAGATGTTTTGCCTACCCCTGGAGGCCCTACAAAACATAGTATTGGGCCTTTCATCTGCTTGTTCAATTTTCGGACTCCAAGATACTCGAGAATCCTGTCTTTTATTTTTTCCAGGTCATAATGGTCCTCATCCAGAATCTTTTTGGCCCTCTTGATATCCAGTTTGTCACGAGTGGCCTTAGACCACGGGAGTTCTACCATCCAATCCAGATAGGTCCTGATGATCGACGCCTCGGCCGCGTCCGGGTGCATCTGGCCCAAACGGCTAAGCTGCTTTTCAGCCTCTTTCTGTACCTCAGAGGGGATTTTAGCCTTGACTATTTTAGCCCTGAATTCTTCAATTTCCTTGGTTTTTTCGTCTATTTCACCCAATTCGCTTTGGATTGCTTTGAGTTGCTCCCTCAGGAAGTACTCTCTGTGAGTCTTTCCCATTTCTTCTTTGGCCTGTGTCTGTATCTTTGCCTGCATTGCAGACAGTTCCAGTTCCTTGGATAACAGTTCATTGACCTTTTTCAAACGGGGGACAGATTCAATAATTTCCAGAATTTGCTGGGACTCCTCCACCCTGAGTTTCAAATTGGAAGCCACTAGGTCCGCCAGTCTACCCGGTTCTTCTATGGAGTCCAGAATGGCTACGGCGTCCGGAGACACTATGCCTCTTAGCTGGAGGATCTTTTCAGAATTTTCCTTTACTGTACGCATCAGGGCTTCAATTTCCATGGTGATGGAGTCTACCGGCGGTTCCTGTATTTTCTCGATCTGAACCATGAAATAGTTTGCGGACGATAGGTAGGATACGATTCGTCCCTTAGCTACTCCCTGGACCAGTATCTTGATTCTACCATCGGGCAGCTTTAGCATCTTGACGACCATTGCCACTGTTCCCAAGGAAAAGATGTCCGAGGGACTTGGGTCTTCATCTGACGACGATTTCTGCGTTGCCAGAAAAATGAGTCTATTGCCGGAAACCGCCTGTTCAACGGCGCGAATTGACTTCTCTCGTCCGACCATTAGCGGCAAAATCATGTATGAATATATGACAACATCCCGTACAGGAAGCATCGGCATGATGTCAGGAATGTCATCAAAATTTATTGGTTGTGCCTTGTTTTGAGCGTCATCTTCAAAATCTTCTCGTTTTTCGATATCGTCTGTCATTATTTCAATCCTTTTGACAACGAAAATAGTGTTATAGGCGCTTATGAAATCCAGAATCTTTGTTCAACATGCGTCTAAGAGGTCATTTCTTGTGAAAAAAGCTACATACTATAGTTATATTTACCAGTGGCCGCTGTCAAGCGTGAACCGGATAAACTTTAATAATTGAATTCTAGGGAACAGGAAAATCTCGAGGCAGAACACAGGATACGCCATCCGAGGTAGCGTATCCCTTAATTCGACTGCAAATAATTGAAAATATACGTTAGCTTGCTGCGATCAGAACTGATCGAGGTCCGAACCAGCATAATCCCAGGCGGAACCGCGCAGTGGTTTTGCAAGGGCGGGAGTGGGGCCACTTCCGACTTTGAAGATCTCCTGAATGCCCTCTCCGGCTGCCATCCCGGTTTTCGGGTCAACACGCCTAAATTCCACATTTGAGGGAGGCGGAAATTCCTTCACAGGTATGTCTTTCAAAGCCTGTTTCATAAAATATCCCCAGATTGGCGCTGCTGCCTTGCCGCCAGTTTCTCCTTCTCCAATGGTCACTTCGTCATCAAACCCAACCCAGACCCCACAAGTGTAGTCAGGGCTAAATCCTATAAACCAAGCGTCTATATTCTCGTTTGTAGTGCCGGTTTTACCGGCTATGTCAAGTCTGCCGACTATTTTTTTCAGGTTTGTCGCTGTGCCCTCCTGAATGACACCTTGCATTAATGATGTCATGATGTACGCGGTTGACGGATCTATTCTCCGTTGAGCCTGACCTGAACTTTTTTCGGGCCGGTCCGTTTCAAGTGATACCCTCTGAACGGGCGCCTCGTTGTCCTTTACGGGGTCGTTAAGAAATACTGCCGGAAGGTTCTCTTCAAGAACTTTACCATAGCGGTTAACGATCTTTTTGACATAAATATGTGGAGCGAGATAACCCCTATTTGGAAATACTGAATAAGCCGCCAATTGTTCTTCAAGAGAGACGCCCGTTGAGCCAAGAGCCATTGTGAGATTCTCTGTTGGGGTCGATGTGTACCCAAGTCTTCTTGCGTAATTCTTGGTATAATCTATTCCAATTTGCTGCAGGATTTTTATCGTTGGAATGTTTCTGGACTTCACGAGACAATCCCTCAGTGTTACTGGTCCTGCAAAACCGCCCCTATAATTCTTGGGCCTCCATACTTCCCCTGTACCTGGGACAGTTAGAGCGAGAGGGGAATCGATTATGACGTCAGAAGCTGTGAAACCCTTGTCAAGCGCAGCGGCATAGATTACTGGCTTGAATGAGGAACCGGCCTGTCTCCTTGATTGAACAGCCCGGTTATATTTTGATTCAGAATAGCTGTATCCTCCCAAAAGTACCTTTACGAATCCTGTCCGGTTTTCCCGAAACATCAGGGCAGACTGGACCACAGGTTCCTGTTCAGGTTCAAGAAGGAAATAGGGAGATATGTCCTCAGAATATTCTTTATAATTCTTCATCTCAGGATCCGTCTTACCAAACTTTTTCAGGTAAAGCTCTCGGCGTTTGGGATTTGGATCCACGATTCGGACCTGGATGAGGTCTCCTACCTGGAAAGGAAGTTCGCCAGGTGCGAAGCTTCTAGTTCTGAGTTCTGTCCTTATGAAAGGTTGGCGCCCCCACCATTTAGGATCTGGGTCAATCTTTATCTGCCCCAAATATTCTTTTTTGACGCCATTTTTTTCGTAAGTTCCGAGCCGCACATAGACATTGTCTCGGTCCAAATGTGTGATTACGCCTTCTGTAATTGCGCCATATTTTAGAGGAGATTCCATACTCCTAGATTTTTCTTCAAGAAACTCCAAAACACCTTTAACGTTGAGCGTTTTTATAGGACCTCGGAATCCCTGTCTCTTATCCAACTCCCTCAAACCGATGTCCATCGATTCTCTGGCCGTTTCAGTTAGGTTAAGATCAACGGTGGTATAGATCTGAAGCCCCTCTTTATAAAGAGCGTCCGAGCTGTATTTTCGCTCTACGTATCTTCTAACATGTTCAACAAAATCTGCCGCAATTCGAGCATTTGGATTACTACCCTGATGTATTTGAGGTTCTTCCTGATTCGCTCGTTCATATTGTTCTTCATTGATGAAACCGTCCTCGAGCATACGCTTGAGGACGTAAGAACGTCTTTCCACAGCTTTTTTTAGGTTTCGTTTCGGAGAGTGGGTTGTCGGCGCTTTTGCAAGTCCAGCTAGCAAAGCGCATTCAGCGATCGTCAGATCTTTGGCATGCTTGTCGAAATATATCTGAGCCGCCGCTTCAACCCCGTAAGCGGAACTTCCAAGATAGATCTGGTTCAGGTACAAATAGAGAATCTGCTCCTTTGAGAGTGATTGTTCTATTCTTGTGGACAGAATAGCTTCCTTGATCTTTCTTGTGAATTTTCTCTCGGGTGTTAAAAGAAAAGTTTTGGCCACCTGTTGGGTTATAGTGCTCGCGCCCTCTTTCAGAGAACCCGAAACAAGGTTTTTCTTTATCGCTCTAAGTATGGCTTCCTTGTCAACCCCGGAGTGTCTCCAGAAATTTTTGTCTTCAGCCGCGACAAACGCGTCTTGAAGTTCTTTGGGAATTTGCTCCATGGGAACCAAAAACCTTTTTTGGTACGCAAATTCGCCTATCAATTCTCCTTTGTCCGCATATACAGCACTCACTACAGGTGGTTCATATTTACGAAGTTTTTCGACATTTGGAACGCTCTGGGTAAAGTATATGTAGCCTTGAGCCGCGACCCCTGCCATCCCTGACATTACTCCAATAAGGATTAACAAACCGAAACGGGTCAATCCCCCCAACAGTGACCATCTGTTTTTGTCTTTCTTATAAGGTTTAAGCACGTCCTGAAAAGGATCCGACGGCAAAGAATTGTGTCCAGATTCACTCAAGCTGATCCTCCTCATGAGATTTTTGGAACGCGTGATACGCCAACCATGAGGTCCGTAAGGCTATATATGTAAATGTAGAGTTGATTTCAACATAATTTGTTCCAAAGCTGTTACTGAGACATCAAATAAAAAAATGGCGGTGTCTTGTTTAATGAAAGTTATTGTTTAATAAAATACATTTGAGTGTCCGTTGGATCATCCCATGCATTTATTATTTATACATTATTGGTGTGTGTTCCTGTTTGGTGACTAGCCATCATATAAACGTTTTCTAACGAATCCTGAGTATTCTTTATTTGTCAATTGTTGAAACAAAGAACTTTTGATAATAATCCTTCACATCGAATTTTTTTAGCATAGGGCGAAATGATATCTTGGGTGAACTTGTTCAAGTTCGAGACACGAAGTTTCGAAACAGATAGCTGTTCGAAAAACAATCCCGGCATCGCGGATAAAAATGGAATCGGATTTTTGTCTTGGGAAAACCCTGTTTGACAAAAAATGTGCTAAAAAGATAATAAATTGGAAATCGCGCCAGTTTCAAAAATTGCAACAACACACTAGTAAATTTATCTAAGGCGGCAATTCGCATGAGACAAATATGGGAAGCCATAGTACGCCAATTTGACGAGAAAAGAAACTTTGCTCTTGCGACTATATTGTCTGTAGAGGGCTCGTCTCCCCGGAAGGTTGGCGCAAAGATTCTGGCTCTAGACAACGGAGAATTAGTGGGAACCATCGGTGGAGGATTATTTGAAGCGAATGTGTGTGACGTGGCCAGAGTTTGTCTGAACAGTGGCGTATCGGTCAGACGCAGGTTCGCTTTTCTTGGAAAAGATATTGAGAGCGATCAGATGATTTGCGGTGGGTCTGTTGAAGTCTTGATAGAATTCGTAAGCGCGGACTCCCAAATCAAGGAAAAGATATACAGGAAGTTGCTCGGCAGCCTTGATGCTAGAGTTTCTTCATTTCTCCTAAAAAAAATTAATCTTGCCGAGGGGGAATCGATTTCAGGAGAAATTCAGCATTTATGTGTAGATGATCGAGGGTCCCGCTTCGGAGATTTCCCTGACGCTGACGAATGTGTTGGTTCAATCCCTCCCAGACGACTCATAAAGCCGGCTCAGTTTCTTACAACGTCAGAAAAAACCCCCCCTGTATTACTGGAATGGGTTTTCCCGAGGAACGTGGTTTATATCTTTGGCGCAGGCCATGTAGGGGCTGCATTATGCCACCTGGCTTCTTATGTTGATTTTGAAGTTGTGATGATAGACGATCGTGATGAATACGCAAACCCAGAAAATTTGCCTGATGCGAGTGAGACAATTGTCGCCAACTTCGAAAATGCATTTTCAAGTATATCTATAGACCAGAATAGTTATATTGTAATTGTTACCAAAGGGCACGCTCATGACAGGACAACTTTGTCTCAGGCCTTGAAAACTAAAGCATGCTACATTGGAATGATAGGATCGCAACGTAAGACAAAACTTATATTCGATTCATTAGTCAATGAAGGATTTGCAGAATCCGATCTGGAAAGAGTTCACGCTCCAATAGGTTTGGATATTGGAGGGGAAACGCCTCAAGAAATAGCCGTTTCAATCGTGGCTGAGTTGATTCAGGCACGAACAAACAAACTGAACCGAAGACGCGATCAGAAAAATGCTTAACAGAAAAAAGATAGTAGTTGTACTTCCCGCGTACAACGCTGAAAAGACTCTCGAGAAGACCGTGTCAGAGTTGGACAGGGACGTGGTCGATGAAATTCTTTTAGTTGATGATTTCAGCAGAGATGAGACGATCAAGTTAGCTAGAAAAATCGGTATTAGATCGTTTCTTCATGACAGAAATTATGGGTACGGGCGAAATCAAAAGACCTGTTACTCCGAAGCCTTGAAATTGGGAGCTGACGTGATCGTGATGCTCCACCCCGATTATCAGTACTCCCCCCGATTGGTTCCAGCAATGGCTGCCATGATCGTATCAGAAGAATATGACGTTGTTCTTGGCTCGCGCATTCTGGGAGGGACAGCTAGAAAATCAGGAATGCCAATTTATAAATATGTCTCAAATCGATTCCTTACATTCATTGAAAACCTTGCACTGGGGTCCAAGTTATCTGAATTTCACACAGGATACAGGGCTTTTTCCAGAGAAGCTCTGGAAACTCTGCCAATTCATCAAAATTCAGACGACTTCATCTTTGACAATGAAATGCTGGCCCAAGCCATATATTTTGATTTGAATGTTGGTGAAATTTCCTGCCCCACAAAATATTTCGAGGAAGCGTCGTCGATAAACTTTCAGCGTTCGGTTGTTTATGGTTTTGGAGTTCTATGGACAGCCACCAGGTTTAAACTCCAAAGACTTGGAGTGAAAAACTTCAGTATTTTCGATGACGTTACAGCTAAGCCTAACCTAAGCTATTATTCAGAAGTCAAATAGTCTCCGGGGTCGACAGGAGATACCCAACCCGAGAAGCTACATATAAAACAACTGTATATTGAATAGTTATCAGGCTGAATTAAAGCTAATCAACGCTACATCCCGGTCATGTCCCCAATCGTCCATCAAATCATAGCCTTTTCTCTTCCACACATAATCCACTTAAATAACAGACTATTACAGATTATTAAGGATTCTCGTTTATAACGCGTAGCGAGTTCTGCGCGTTATTTGGCCTGTTTTGGGTCTGATAGAAGACAATTCATGACTATTTCTAAACAAAATTCTAGCAAATTACGATATCAATTCGATTTAGCATAAGTTTTTTGTTGACAAAATAAAAAAACCAGCTAATCTCCACCTTGCAATAAACAGAACCCTGAGGGAGGGTGTTATGCTAAGAAGGTGTCTAAATTATTTATGTATTTTGACTGTTTTGTTGGTGGTGGGGGTCGCCGGCGCATTTGCTCAGTCTGTTCCTGGAGCGCTGGATTCTTATGCGGCAGCCAGCCTGGATGCCTCTCCCAACTTCAAAGCAATTTCCAAGGTGAAACCATCTGAGCCGGTAGCCACTAAGGTTCGTCCGGGAATCATGTCCAGGTTCGAGGGGCTGTCAACGTTAAATCCCATGCGCTGGGGAGAGGAAAGCATTCTTCCTGCGCCTGCGCCGGGGCAGTTTCTAGCAGGGCCTCGAGTTTGGTTCGGTAGAGTTTCAGGAGAAGCCAGGAGGACGATTGGAGCGACAGCCATTCATGATAGCGCTGTAAATTTCAGGGACCATTTGGGGATCGGCCAGAGTGCTTCAACAATCTGGGGCGTTGACGTTCAATATCAACTAAGACCCAGATTCGGTCTGAGATATTCCTTCACTCCAATTAAAATGGAATCCCGCTATACCACTCCGGCGTCATTTACATTCGCAAACCAGCTATTTGCAGCCGGGAGTCAGGTTCAGTCGAAGTGGGAACGCTATGAACATAGAGCGGGCGTCACGTTCAATCTCAGCAACAGTACGAGTTCTAGAGCGAGTGTTTTTGCCGAGTGGATGTATCTACAGGACAAGCTTTCAATCGGTAGTGGGGTTGGCGCTATAACACCGCTAGTCTGGGATGACGTTCGAAATCTGGCGGTTGTAGGCGTCGAATTTGACAAATGTCTCAAGAACTTTAGAGGCAACAGTTTGAATCTTAGCTGCAAAGCTGATGTAATGTTCCTGAATGATAGTTTTGGCTTTGACGCTGAGACGGCATTGAACTACATGATACCCATCAGAACCGGTCGATTCGGTTTTGTAAAAGGCGGATATAAGTACTCTTATTTTCAGAAAGAAAACGACAGGGACATGTTTAACACAGCAATCGGAGGACCGTTTGTTCAAGTTGGCTTCCTCTTCTAAAATGTCGGTTTAGCCGCAAGCAGGTCCCAAATTCCCCCGATAAAACCTGACCAAAATTTAATGCCCTCCAAAGTCCGGCCCTGGGTCGGACTTTCTTTCGTGAATAATAAAAATTTGAAGATTTTCTGTTTAAGCTCAGGAAACCCATACAGTCTCAATATGGCAACTCGCCATATCAACTATCAACTTAGGCTGATTCGATAAAATATCCCATGAAACAAATACACCTGAAGGATCTGCCAAATTCTGACTTTCCATACCGACAGCCTCCTTCATTTTCTCGAAAGCTCTGGCCACTGTGCGAGTTATAATCCTTTCTATCCCAAGCTCGTTGTTGAGTTGTTTCAGAGAAGGACTAGCCTGCATCTGTTCAATAGCTTCCTCCCAATGAATGCCTGCAACCTTCTTCCTCAATACATAACCATTACCCCTATCTCGAATTATAAGCAGTGGGGGGTTGAATCGCATCTTGGTAGTACGGAAAATTACGACAGGTTCTTTGTCGGAAGCTTTGGACAAAAGCACTCTTTTGTTTTCCATGAAATTCAGCGTTCTCAACTGAATACGTTCAAAAATGAAATTTGCCCCGTTGAGTTCTATCTCTTTGAGTCTAGTTGGATCAAAACCTAGATCAATCATATCTCCCAGGGTTAATGGATCGTGGATCGTTTTTCCGTTTCGTTTCAACCAGAAAACAAAGCTTGGTCTGTTATAGTTTGGCAATGCTTCAATGAAACGCGCAGGGTTGGATTTCAGTTGTTCCGGTAAAAGTAGCCAAAGTTCACGGTCTCCAGAGACAAAGCAGGTCCGGCTTTTGAATTCTATTGGGCCATATGATTGGGCTGGCATGTCCCTGATCGCCGGGTCCAGAGAGATCTGTTCCATAGACTCTCCACCGGTATATCCAAGCAACTGGGAGATTCTCCTCCTGAACCCTAGGAGTTTAGTGATGTAACGTGTGAACATAAACCGCATCAGGGAATCATGATTACCGGAAGCAACCTGAGTCTGAAAATAGGTCAGAAGCGCCTGATAGAGTTCCTTGAATTCTTCAATGGTCCTTTGAACCATGAATTCATTGTCCCTCATGTCAATGGCCGGCCGTTTTCTTTTTATGTGATGAACCAGCTTAACAATTGAATCTTTCAAATCTTTACCACTGAAAGACGGGGGAACGTAAATCATGTAGGCGTCATCGGCTTCGTTTGAAAGGGACGAACATTCGGAGATCTCTTTTAAGGGGACCCAGTCGAGCTTCCGATAAATTTCAAAAGTTGGATCATCTCTTGGTATTATATTGTCAAGAACCCCAATCGCCGATTTCTCAACCAAAAAGTTCCTAAACTCTTTTAAAATAAGGTTTCCAAGTCCCTTGTTTCGGAATGGGGCCCCAACCTCGACATAAACAAGATAAAAGCACGGAACAGGTTTATTCAGATATAGCATATTCATTCGACCCAGGTTCTCACCTGTTTCTGAATTGATTTCAAAGGTTTTGAAGCCCTTGGTTGACCTGTTACCTCTGAGCTTGTCAATTTTGGCCCCGGAAACAGTCGCATCCACCAAGTTCCACAGCTCTTCATAAAGATTTGACGCAACAGGGTTGTCTGTGCCTCCGTGCCGAATGCCTTCGTGAATTAAATTGATGAGCGACAACCTGTCGGTGATACTTAGTTTCCTAAGTGAACCACAGTCTGTCGAGTTTTTTTCCAAAGCAACTTTTTCCAGCATTTTTGAATTCCGTTCATGTTTTTCTTAAAAAAACGGGTCTGAAAAATAAAAAAAGCGGAGTTTGCGCTCCGCTTTGGTTTATCTATTTATAATCTTGCCCTTAGCGAAGACGCGCCATATTCCTTCCGCAAAAATAAAAGTAAAAATATATTTTGGAAAAATTAATCATAATATTCACCTGTATATTGTCTTTTACTGTCTGAATCTATTTTTGTCAACAGTAATTGGCGGCTTATGTCGGAGTTCGCTCGCAAATCTTCCGCTTGTAACTTCCTGAGTGGATAAGGCAGGAGAAATGAATTCCAGCTATTGCGCCGATATAGAATTGTGGAATACTAATAAGAGATATCATCAAAAGAGGGGCTGAAAATGCAGGGACCGGTAAACGTGGCTGAAGAAATACTGAGAAAAAGAAAAATAGACCATTGGGAAATTTTTTTGCAGAATTCTGAAAGTTTTCGCGCTGAAACAAAGGAGCTAGAAGTTGATTTTTTGCAAAAAGCCAATCTTTCGGGGATAGCTATAAGAATAATAGATGATCAAAAATTGGGTTTTTCATTTTCATCTAACCTTACCTACCCGAGTGTAAGAAATGCTGTGGACATGGCGGAATCAATTGCAAAATACTCTTCAAAAGATCCGGATCACTGTTTTCCCGGGCCTGAGATTTTGCCTGTTGGCGCAACAACATTTTTTGACCCCGGGATCATTGAGACTGAAGAACAGGAAAAAATACGTTTAGCCAGAGTCCTGGAAGAGACAGTATTTTCCTATGACAAAAGAATATCCGCAGTGCGTTCATCAGGATACTCAGATTTAGCTTTGAACATTGAAGTTAGAAATTCCAATGGGCTACGAGTAGCCGGCAGAGCGGGGTTGTCAAAAATGTGGGTAGATGTGATGGTTCAGGAAGGAGACCATCAGGAGATGGGCTATTGGAGTGAACAGTCGAGAACCCCGAAGACTCTGGATCCAATTAAGATTGGCAGGACTGCCGCGGAGAGGGCTCTGAGTAAACTTGGAGGACAAACGATTCCATCTACCAAATGTCGCATCCTGATCGAAAATGTGGTGGCTGCAAGTTTGCTCGAAACACTTTCAAATTCGTTCTTGGCGGAGAGCCATTTCAAATCTACGGCGTCTCCCAAGGTTCAGATCGGTTTGAAATCCTTTTCTCCGCTTCTTGAGATATTTGACAATGGTCTGGACCAAAGAGGGAGTCATGCCTTTCCTTTTGATGGAGAAGGAGCCCCTTCTCAGGACACCACCTTGGTCAGATCTGGAGTAGTTCAGAGTCTGCTGGCAGATCGTTATTACGGAAAGAAGATTGGATCGGCGTCTACCGGAAATTGTCGGCGATCCGGTTTTGATAGTCCTCCTTTTAATGGAATTACGAATCTTTTTATTGGCCCCGGGAATATTGGCAAATCCGATTTGCTGAAAGAAGTTGGATCCGGAATAATGATTACGGAAGTCATGGGATTGCACACCGCAAATCCGATAAGTGGGGACTTTTCAGTGGGAGCGTCAGGTTTCAAAATTTCGGGCGGTCGATTGAGTCATCCCGTGAGAGGGATAGCAGTGGCTGGTAACCTTATAGATCTTTTCAGACAACTTTCCGGAATAGGAAACGATCTGGAATTTTTCTGGAATGTGGGCGCTCCCTCCCTGATAGTTGAGAATCTTTCCATCAGCGGAGAATAGTTTTTTAGGTTTACTTACTGATCGGTTCATTAAACCACCAATGGTGGCGCATTGAAATGTTTTTCGACGCTATCAGCTCTTGATTACCACAGTCCTCAATCTGGGTTGCGATGAAATTTTGTCGGACCTCTTTTTCTAGGTTTTTCCGACACTATCGCAGCAGAGAGTTGCTGTATGATCCGGTCTATCTTTATTCTCCATTCGCGATCCGGCTCGAATTCAAGGGCCTTTAGGAGATTTTCGATCGCCGATTGATTGTTTCCCGACAAATGGTAAGCCATTCCTAAATTCGCCCAGGCCTCATGATCTCGGGGATATCTCAATAACAATCTATTGTAATCCTGAATTGCCATTTCATAATTTTCCATGGCGGTGAACGCCAACCCTCTGCCTAGTAAGGCCGCCCTGGAATTTGGTAAAATTCTTAGCGCTCTATTATAATCCTCTACGGCTGCCTTGTGGTCCGAATTGAAATTGTTGGTGTCAGCTCTTTGAATAAAACCCTCGGGATCTTGAGGCCTAAGTTCTACATATTTGTTGAGATCCTGAAGGGCCTTCATCGGCAAACCCATCCTGTCCAAGGCTTCTCCTCTCAAAAGATATGCTTCAGCCTGTCTGGGGGACTTTTTCAATGCTTCATTCAAGTGTCGCACAGCCATTGGAAAATTGTTTTTTTCTATGTAAATCTTGGCTTTGGAAATCAAGGATCCCGCCTGGACGTTATTTGGGGTATCCGACCTGGAATCTGACTGCGCAAAACAGTAGCTGAGAGAATCGCACGAGAACAGATTGAAGGAGACAAGCGTCAACGTCAAAAAGGGGACCCAAAAATAAGTTAATGAAATTTTTAGCATACCCATCCCAATATCATGAACCGGAGCGTTGGACAGAAAGTCACGAAAAAATAATTGATTCGGTTATCCAACAATGTCAAGATCTTTAAGATAATATACCCATGTATCCAAGGTCGAAATTTCAAGACAATGAACATTATCGGTTCGTCGGCAACCGAGAACCATCAAAAGAAGGGGATATCTTATGGAGTACAAAGACATCATACTCGACTGTGCGAATTCAATTGGATCGATTACACTGAATTCTCCCAAGACAGCCAACGCGCTTTCGAAGAGCATGATTTCGGAAATTATTTCAGCCCTTAAATTTTTTCATGAAGATTCATCAGCAAAGGTCATAATAATTAAAGGCAATGGTAAACATTTCTGTTCAGGCCATGATCTCAAGGAAATGATTGATCGCGGAGTCACGGAATATAAGTCTATATTTGAGCAATGTTCCAAGATGATGCTTTTGATTCATGAGATCCCGCAAATTGTGATTGGCAGGATTCACGGGGTTGCAACTGCCGCTGGATGCCAACTGGCAGCGCAGTGTGACCTGGTTATAGCGGCCGAGTCCGCGCGCTTTGGCACTCCGGGAGTAAAAATAGGTCTGTTTTGCACTACCCCCATGGTCCCTCTTAGCAGATGCGTGGGCAGAAAACATGCCCTGGAAATGCTGTTGACCGGTAGCCTAATTACGGCAGGGGTTGCCAAGGAATATGGTTTGGTCAACCATGTTGCGCCGGATTCTGAACTAGACGAGATTACAATTAAGATGGCCGAAACAATATCCGAGGCAAGCCCATTGACACTAGCCATAGGTAAAAAAGCCTTTTACACCCAGATCGATATGCCTGAAACCAAAGCCTACGAACATGCGGTAGAAGTAATGTCCTTGAACTTGATGACACAGGATGCTCAAAATGGCATCAAGGCCTTCCTTGAAAAGAAAGCTCCTGAGTGGAAGGGCCTTTAGACCGAGCTGAGACCTGAATCATTTCAAATTCAAGAACGGGGAACATCACTTGGATTCAACACGTGAAACAACTTCCTGAACCGAGCCGTAAGCAGCTATCATTGCAGGGAAACCTATTATTGTAGCGGACAACAGAGTAACTTGGGACAAGTCACCGGTAGACGCCCCGGCTTCCAGGGCCCGTCGCGCATGGGATCGGATTCCGCCCTTTGAGCCGGCTCCAATTGCTATACCCAGTTGAATCAACTGTTGGGTCTTGAAATCAAGTTCACCGCACTTAGAGCACAGTTCTCCAACTTCTCTAAATTTGTCCGCCACGTCCCCATGGTCTTCTAGAAACTGTTTGAATATTTCAGGCAGGTACATGATAGTGTTCTCCCTTTTCAGTGATTACCAATACATGATTCTAAAACTAGATAAAAGGCAAACAAATTTTCATCAAAAATCACTTGAAAAAACAGTTGTCTCGATTCCCCCAAGCAGGAATTATGTCTATAATCATCCTGGACAGAGCTGTTGTTGACCCAAACTCACAATTATAGTACACGGCTGATAATTCAATCCCAAGATGTTTGTTCAGGTGATTGTCAGGCTTACTGAAAGGAGTTATTAATTTGAGAGTCCTGTCGGGTATTCAGCCAAGTGGATCACTTCATCTGGGTAATTACCTCGCAATGATGAAACCGATGATCTCTTATATGGATCGTAGTCAGCTTTTCGTGTTCATAGTCAATTACCATGCGATGACAAGTGTAACCGACGCGGCTAGGCTTGCGTACGGGACGTTGGAGGCTGCTTCGGATTTTCTGGCCTTAGGATTGAATCCCGACCGCGCAATCTTCTGGGTTCAATCCGACGTTCCTGAAGTTGTGGAGCTTGCGTGGATACTTACCTGCATTACCCCGATGGGGCTGTTGGAGCGTTGCCACTCGTACAAGGATAAGATCTCCAAGGGTATCTCGCCTAATCATGGGCTGTTCGCCTACCCGGTGTTGATGGCGGCCGACATATTGCTCTATCAGGCGAATGTTGTCCCGGTTGGGAAAGATCAGAAACAGCACATTGAAGTGACCAGAGATATAGCAATTAAGTTCAACAGCGCGTACGGAGATACTTTTGTAGTTCCTGAGGGCGAAATAAATGACCAGGTTGCTACCGTCCCCGGCTTAGATGGACAGAAGATGTCCAAGTCTTATGGCAATACCATAGAGATATTTCTGGATGAAAAGAATCTTAAAAAAAAGGTCATGAGTATAAAGACGGACTCCATTGCTGTTGACGATCCGAAAGACCCTGAAACCTGCAATCTGTTCCAAATCTACAGGCAATTTGCCCCGTTGGACCGGGTCGAGGATGTTAGAAATCTGTATGTAAGTGGAGGAGCCTCTTATGGTGTCATCAAGAAAGAATTATTCGAAATATTGTGGGAAACTTTTCGTGGGCCTCGATTGGAGAGAGAAAAATTATTAAAAGATGACGGATATCTTAGAGGCATCCTGGCAGAAGGGGCTAGGAAAGCTAGAGCCGCCGGTACTCCGACTATAGAAGATGTCAGGAAAAAAGTCGGAGTAAGATACTAAAAAATAAGAACATTTCTTTGCATGCAAGAAGGGTCAAACCAAATCGAAATTAATATAGATGCGATTATCCAAACGTTGCGCCAATCTGTAGCCACCATGGAACTTCCAATCGTGACCGAAATTTCTCAGAATCGACGGTCGCCCTTTGAAGTCCTCATCGCTACTATTTTGTCCCTTAGGACAAAAGATGAAGTTACTCGCTTCGCTTCCAAAAGACTTCTTGAAAGGGCTCACACACCTCACCAGATGTTGAGTTTAGATGATTCAGAAATAGCTAAGCTCATATATCCTGTGGGTTTTTACAAGACGAAATCAAAAACAATCCTAGAAATTTCGAGAGTGCTCATAAGGGATCACGATGGACTCGTACCAGACAATCTTGATGATCTTCTGTGTTTGAAAGGGGTGGGACGAAAAACCGCAAACCTCGTAATAACATTAGGATACGGGAAACTTGGAGTTTGTGTGGACACTCACGTTCATCGAATCAGCAACAGACTTGGGTACGTTAAAACGAAAACACCAGAACAAACCGAAATGGCTTTGCGGGCGCAGTTGCCGAAGCAATACTGGATTCAGTATAATGATCTTCTGGTAACCTGGGGACAAAATGTCTGTAAGCCGATATCGCCAATATGTTCGAAGTGCGACATCAGCCAGTATTGCCAAAAGGTGCGGGTAACAAGGAGTCGATAGGCGTTTAGTTCATAAGATGTTTATTGAGCCAGACGCAAAAACGGTTTTAATCTTTTCCTGTCGCTAGATCCTGTGAGGCTTCCTGCAAAAGCGTTTTCTTTTCTTGTCTGGATTTCAGAAAGCGTAGGCTAACAAAATAACTCATTAGCCCTAAGGGTATAGCTGATGCGAATGCCCCAACAAACCAACGTAAAACCACATCGCCACCCAGCGTAAGAATTTGCGCGCACGCTTCAGTGATCCCCCCCGCTTCAAAAATGGGTTTAAACAAGACCTGAAAATCTTGGAAATTAGTTGCCGGTGGTTTTCCCAAGCATATCGAGCCTATCAGGTAAAATGTGTAATACATCGGAGCCAAAGTCAAAGGATTGTTAATCCAGGTGAAGGCAAACGCAATAAGTACGTTGAAACGGACAAATAATCTAAAAAAAACCATAGAAGCGGTTTGCAGTCCTAGAGGAATAGCCGTTCCAATAAGCAATCCCGCCGAGACGCCTCTTGCGTCAAACCACGGAGGGTTCTGAGATTTAACGAGAGGGTCAACCGCAAGGGTTCTTATTTTATTGACAAGTCCTTTAAAAATATTGATCCCCATAGAAGTAGCAGATTGATTCAGGCGTCTAGAAAAACACACAAGTATCAAAAAAAATGAACCGGAGTCCTAGAAAGAACACCGGGCCCTGTTAATACCGCCAATCATGAGATCAGCGGCAGAGTTCAAACAGCAAACTAAAACATCAAATTGAAATATATTCTATTCTGTCCCCTTCTTACCCCACTGAAATTTGTTTGCAGATTCCTGGCTATCAGATTCCGTTTGGCCCCATTTCATTTTTTTGGTTGCCGGTTTGTCTAACTCCTGGTCACCTGAAGATTGAACGGCCCCAGTGTTTGGGGTCGCCTCGGCGCTAGAGGCGGGTTGAATAGAACCCGGAGTGGTTTCCGCCGGTTTTGGAGTAGCCGGGACAACTCTGGCAGGAGCGGGGCTAGCAGGAACAGACCTAGACGGGGACGACGGAGAACTGATGTTGGTTCTAATGGGTGGAGCGTTTCTCTCTGAAGGTTGAGACTGAACCGGAGCCGAAGTTTGGGTTTGAAGAGCCTCTTCAGACCCTGACTGAGGATCTTGAAGGAGGTCCCTAGCTTTGTAAGTATCATAAATTTCTTGATCGCCAAACGTTTGAATCGTTCGGTGTTTGTCGAAATCAATTGAAAAATCCTGATCAGTGATTTCGGAATCGGTAGGGGGAGCCTGACCCCAGTATATCTCTTCCGCAAAACTGGACGTCAGTGGAGAGAAGACCACGCAAAGCGTCAATAACAAACCGATTATCCTTTTCATGAAAAAACTCCTTTCGAGGTCTAAACCATAGTTTCAGGGGCTCTCCCCAAGAGACTAATAATTTAATAATATTATATAACAAAGAGCCATAACTAGTCAACTTTTTATATATATTCAACAATCATTGATCACCCGGGATCGAAACTGTTATACGCCTCTTTCTTCATCCGGCCATATTTGCTTATGTAATTGCAATTGCAATCGCACATTCAGATTGTCCGAGAGGATCCAGTGAGCGAGTAGTTTTGGAGACAATTTTCCGGATGCTGGGGACATCAAGATGTTTCTGTGTGAACCATTCAACTTTTCTAGACAAAATTGTCTGGCCCAATCGTAATCATTCCGGTCTGTGAGTACAAATTTTATTTCATCCTTAGGTTTTAGCCTTTCAAGATTACCAAGGTCCATCATCCGCCACTGCTGACTGCCTGGAGATTTTATATCAACGATGGCTGTTACTCCATGGGGCAGATCCGATATGTCGATTGATCCGTTGGTCTCAACTAGAATTACATCGCCATCACTAATAAGTAAGTTCAGAAGTTCTATCGAACCAGCCTGAAGAAGTGGTTCACCTCCAGTCAGTAACACGTTTGTCAGTCCGAATTTCCGAACTGTCTCTTCAACCCCTTTCGTGGTCATACAGGTTCCTTCGGTCCATGCGTAACGAGTGTCACAGTACGAACAGCGAAGATTGCATCCCGTCAGTCTGACAATTGTAAAAGGCAGACCGGCGAAAGACGACTCACCCAGTATGGATTTGAAGATTTCACAAACTGTTAAATTCTTATATTGTTTCATGTGAGTAATATGGCATATTCTAATCCAATAGCAAATTAACTCAGAAGCCGTCCGAGCCTGTTGCCCAGTAAACATTCAATCAATTCCCGTGGGCTTTCAAATATGTCTTGGATGGTGGTCGAGCCATCAGGAAAGTGACATTAGGGCCTTTTTAATTTCTTAACGCCACAACTCAGTGGTTGGAGGAATCATGAGTGAAAAGATTAGAGTCCGTTTCCTTCCAGACGATATATCTGTGAGTTCGGAGTCAGGGCAATCTTTACTGGATGTGGCGCTGGATGCGGGCGTCTTTATTCCTGCCGCATGTGGAGGGACTGGAGCTTGTGGGCAATGCAAAGTCAAAATAATCGCAGGGGAAGTCGAAGCTGAATCGACTGAAAAAATTGCAAAGAATGAAAGAGATCAGGGTTTTGTGTTGGCGTGCCGGACAAAAATGAAATCCGATGTCACCATAGAAGTACCCAAAGCTAAAGTTGGCAGAAAAGTTATTCCAAGAGACGAAGCGGAACGCATGCAATCCACGGCTCGCCCCATGGAATCTCCTATCGTTCCTGAGAGCAACCCCATGACTATGGTGGCTTTGATGAATCCTCCAAGTCCTAGGCTGGATGATAATACAAGTGATTACGAACGAATAATACGTACATTAAAGGTCGACCACGGTCTTGCTCCGATCGTGTCCTCTCTAGAGATCCTAAAAGGTATCCCGAACATAGTCCGTGAACAGGACTGGAAGTTTGCCGCTACCTTGAAACCTGAGTCTTTACCAGAATGTAAACCTTTTTATCGCCTCTTGAAGGTATCCGCCATCGGCGGGGCGTCCCTGAGGACAGCTCTGGCCGTGGACATTGGCACTACATCTCTTTGGGCTGAGCTTGTCAACATAGATACCGGAGAAGTTATTGCCAGATCCTCGCGTTATAATCCTCAGATCTCTATGGGTGACGATGTCATAAGCAGAATTGTTTTTGCCCTCAAGAGAGAGGGCTTGGAAAAGTTACAGCAAAGCGTTGTTCAGGGGTTGAATGAGATAATTGATGAAGTCCTTCGGAAGAGTGGAAAACCTCGGGAGTCGATTGATTACATGGTTGCAGCGGGTAACACAGTAATGACTCATCTTTTTATGGGTTTGTATCCTAAATTTCTCAGACAAACACCATATGTTCCTGTGGCTCAGAATATTGAGCCTGTACCTGCCAGGTCTCTGGGATTAGACATGCCAAACGAGTCATTCGTATGTGTTTTCCCTGGGGTAGCCTCATACGTTGGAGGGGACATTGTCAGCGGTGTGCTTGCGAATGGCATGTGGTGTTCTGACGAAATGACTCTTTTCATAGACATTGGAACGAACGGAGAAATAGTCGCAGGAAACAGGGATCTTCTCATGACGGCTTCCTGTTCCGCCGGCCCAGCTTTTGAAGGAGGAGGATTGCAACATGGAATGCGAGCGGCGCCTGGGGCCATAGAAGGAGTTCTAATTGACCCGGAAACCTTTGAACCGATGATCAAGACTATTGATTTGAAACCTGCTATTGGAATTTGCGGTTCCGGTATTATCAACATTATCTCACAAATGCTTCGAATTGGTCTGCTCAATCAAAACGGGAAGTTTGCTCAGGACCTTGCTACGGACCGGGTACGGCAGGGCCCAAGTGGTTTTGAATACATAATTTGCCGAGCGGCGGAAAGTGGGTTGAATGAAGATATCATCCTCAGTGAGGTAGATCTTGACAATATTTTGCGCGCCAAGGCCGCCATGTTTTCCGGATACACCTGTCTGCTGGAAAAAATTGGATTAAGTGTGGAAGATCTTGAGAGGGTCATAATTGCTGGAGCGTTCGGAAGTTTTATCAACCTGGACCATGCGGTAACGATAGGATTGTTACCAGACATTCCGAGAGAAAAATTTTCTTTTATTGGCAATTCATCGCTCAAGGGATCGCGCCTAGCCGTTCTTGATAGCAACTTACTTGAGAAGTCTCGAGAAATAGCCAGGACTATGACTAATGTTGAGTTGTCCGAGGATCCGGCCTACATGGATAATTTCATGGCGGCTCTTTTTTTGCCTCACACCAGAATGGAATTATTCCCTTCTGTGAAAGCATCTTTGCAGGGGTTTCGCTAGATTATAGAAAATCTTGCGTTTCTTGATCAGAGTTTTGTTGGCATAATGTGAGAGTTTTGTTATAGTTTAATATCTGACAAAATCTATCTTTCAAACAACTTGAACCTATTGAAATTTATATCTTAGGGAAAATTGGAGCGTCTGAAACCTCGACGTTTCCTTCTGATTTGTAACTCCCTAATTTTGCTGCAAAAAATAACTATATGGAGCGTAACATGAGCCACAAGTATGTATACTCCTTTAAAGAAGGGGATGGCAAGAACAAAAAATTGTTGGGAGGCAAGGGCGCAGGTCTTTGTGAGATGACTCAAATAGGATTAAACGTTCCCCCGGGATTTGTCATAAGCACGGAAGCATGCCTAGCATATCTCGATTCCGGTAATTCTGAGCTGCCTGATGGACTCATGGAAACAGTTGAGAAGTACATGGCCGCACTGGAAGCAGCGACTGGAAAAAAATTCGGGGATCCAGAGAATCCGCTCCTGGTTTCAGTCAGGTCCGGTTCCGCACTTTCGATGCCGGGAATGATGGACACGATCCTTAACCTTGGACTGAATTCTTCCACCTTACATGGACTTATTGCTCAGACCGGCAATGAGCGGTTCGCATACGACGCCTACAGAAGGTTTATTCAGCTTTACGGAAAAATTGCTATGGGCGCCCAGGATCAGTATTTCGATCAGACTCTTGAGGCTGTCAAGGTCAGGACAGGAGCTATCTCCGATATAGACCTGACCACTGATGACCTCAAAGAAATTAGTGAATTGTTTCTAAATGTTGTAGAGGAACAGACATTCAGACCTTTTCCGGAAAATGTTTATGATCAACTAAAGATAGCAATAAAAGCGGTTTTTGGGTCATGGTCCGGAAAACGTGCTGTTGACTATCGTCGTGAATTCAACATCACTCCGGACAAGGCAAATGGCACAGCCGTAAATATAGTGGCCATGGTCTTTGGAAACATGGGGAACGATAGTGGTACTGGTGTTGGTTTTACGCGCGATCCCGCTACAGGTGAAAACGTGATGTTCGGGGAGTATCTGGTCAATGCTCAGGGTGAAGATGTGGTGGCTGGTATCAGAACTCCTAAGCCTATTCAAGCCATGGCTCAAGAGATGCCAAACCTTTACAAGCAACTGGAAGACCTAAGAAACAAACTCGAGAAACATTACAGAGAGGTTCAAGACTTTGAATTCACAATAGAACGAGGGATCCTTTACTGCTTACAGACGCGCAACGGAAAAATGAATGCTACGGCGATGGTCAGAACCTCCGTGGCAATGGTGGAGGAAGGACTTGTAACAAAGGAAGAGTCATTGCTTAGGATTAATCCGGAGCATCTTGAACAACTTCTTTATCCGGGATTAGACCCAAATTATGAAGCTGTTCCTCTAGCGACAGGGCTTCCCGCATCCCCAGGGGCCGCTTCCGGAAAATGCATTTTTGACGCTGACAGCGCTGAGACCGAAGGCAAGAAGGGCGAAAAAGTAATACTAGTTCGTGAAGAAACCAAGCCGGAAGATATCCACGGGTTTTTCGCATCGCAGGGCATTTTGACCAGTCGAGGCGGGAAGACTTCTCACGCCGCGGTTGTCGCACGAGGAATGGGGAAACCATGCGTTGCGGGAGCAGAGGGCATCACGGTTCAGACTGAACAGCGATTGGCCATAGTTGGTGACAAAGTTATCCATGAAGGTGACATTATCACGATCGATGGAGCGACGGGAAATGTATATTTGGGGGAAATACCCACAATTGAGCCTGAATTCAGTGAATATCTGCATATTCTTCTCGGTTGGGCCGACGAAAAGGCACGATTAGGCGTGATGGCAAACGCCGATACACCCGAAGACGCCGCCAAAGCGCGAGGTTATGGCGCTGTTGGGATCGGTCTATGCAGAACCGAAAGAATGTTCAACGCCGCAGACAGACTTCCCAAGGTCGTGGACATGATCCTTGCGGAGACTCCTAAAGATCGGGAGCTTGCGCTAGGAAGGCTTTTACCGATACAGAAATCCGATTTTGTGGCCATTTTAAAGGCAATGTCTCCATACCCTGTCACAATTCGTTTGCTTGATCCACCGATCCATGAGTTCTTGCCCAGCGAGAATGAGCTTGTAAGGCAGCTTGAAGAACTCAAACGCCTCAGATCCACACTGAGATCCGCGGAAGAATTTCTTGAAGCGGTCAAAATGGTGGATTCAGAGGCGCACATGAATTATCTGGAAGGTTTGTCTAAACTTCCTATAAACCTGTCGTCTTTGGATCCTTTGATGGTTGAGGCTGCGATTGGTAAAAGAGAATTGATGCTACAACGCGTACGAACACTGAGAGAAGTAAACCCGATGTTGGGCCACCGCGGCGTTAGACTTGGCATAACTTATCCGGAGATTTACAAGATGCAGATCCAAGCCATTCTTGAAGCTGCAGCGGAGTGTGTTAGAGATGGTGTGGAAAACAATCCTGAAATAATGATACCTCAGGTTTGTTCAGTCACGGAGTTATTATGGGTGAAGGCCTACGTGGATGAAATTCAAAAGAACGTGGAAACTCAATATGGTGTCCAACTGAAGTTCAAATTTGGGACGATGATTGAAGTTGTAAGAGCTTGTGTCATTGCAGGCAAATTGGCTGAAGTAGCTCAATTCTTCTCCTTTGGAACCAATGACCTGACGCAGGCGACGTTCTCCTTTAGCAGGGAAGACGCCGAAAATAAATTCCTGCCATTTTATCAGGAAATGGGAATTCTGCCGAACAATCCGTTTGAATCACTAGATCCAGAAGGCGTTGGAGCTATGATGGACATGGCTGTGAAAAATGGCAGAAATACCAAACCAGACTTAAAGATAGGAATTTGTGGGGAGCACGGAGGCCACCCTGAATCCATAAGATTCTGTCACAGGGTCGGGTTAAACTACGTATCGTGTTCAGGGCCAAGAGTTCCCATCGCTCGTTTGGGCGCAGCGCACGCCGCATTACTGGAAGGAAAAGCCTGAATCATGTAGCCAAAATAATTTATCCAATCCTCATGAAAGACGGTTCCCTTTTAGAACCGTCTTTCTGTTTTAAATACGTTTTTGGAAAAATAAACCAGGTGTTGACAGTTTATATCAAGAAATGTTAATATATTACGTGAATATTATAAACGAGCTTTGGAATAAAAGTGGCATTTGAGGATCATTTATGTCAAGCAATACAAAATTAATAGTCGTGTTGACGCTGATTCTATCGTTGGTTTTTTCAGCTTTTGCCTATTGTGCTGACAATTGCGCCCCACGGCAGTGTCTGCCGGATCGTCCGGTTCCTCCAGAGACCATAGGTAGCCTTAGCATTCCTTTTGATTTGCCGATATGGCCCACAATGGTCAAGACTGAATTTCATATTCTACCATGGGTTAGTTTGAGCAAAGTTTCAGTCTGTTTGCCTGGGAGCTGCAAAGCCATAGAATTTAGAGCTCCGTGCCTATCATTGAAGCCTATTCCGGTCTGGTTTCCTTGGTTGAGGCCTTTGGATGTAGAATGCAAGGACTCGGAAATCTGCCGTATACAGTAACCATTAAACTTTTTAGGAATAATGGTTCTCTAGGATTTCTCCCACTAACAACCTACGTGTATAATGGAAGTTCCCTGCTTCTTTGCGATGTTGTTCTACCTTTCCCGGCTATTAAAGTGTCGTAAAAGTGAATCTGTCTCAAATTTCCCTAATTGTCAGAAAGATTTCCAAGTTTTTGGACGATTACGGCCCACTTCTTCTAACTAGGGAAAAATTTCTCTATTTTAGACTCAGAACAGACAAACTACTGGAAAAATCTTTGCGAGAGCCAGGATGTCTTTATGTGGGGTTGGCTGGAGGGTCAGGGGTAGGCAAATCAACTCTTATCAATGCTATTGCAAGACGCAAAATCTCGCATGCTTCAGATCGACGTCCGTTTACAGACAAGATTGTAGCATACCGCCACGTTGACAACCCGCACGAATTCAACAACCTTTCTGCGATGTTCAAGAGTCCTGACGCTGTCCATGATCACGACGACTTCAAGGCTCTTACCCTTTTAGATTTGCCGGACATAGACAGTAATCAATTATCCAATCGCAATGTAGTAATGCAGATTCTGCCGTATTTGGACGCTGTAATCTGGGTGGCCAGTCCGGAGAAATACGCAGACTCTTCTTTCTACGAATTGGTCAAGGATTCCAGCATCCACAAAGACAATTTCATTTTCATAATCAATAAAATGGATCAACTCATAGATGATGATTATCGTGATCCATTAACAAGAATCAACGAGGTTGTTGGAGACTTGGCGTTTCGTCTAAAACGCCACACCGATATAATAGATCCGAAGATTTTTTGTATTTCCTCGGTATTGGAGTTCAAGGTTCAAAATGGATCTTATGGGGAATTTCTATCGCAGGAATTTATAAGATTCAGGGAGTGCCTTACAGAGAAATGGAACACCAAGCACATCAAGGCTGTCAAGTGTACGAATCTTGTTAGGGAAATGGAAGATCTGTTGGCGGATCTGGATTCAGATATCGACCCTGAACAGAAAAAGAAGGCCCTGCAGTCAGTTAAGGCTTTAGGTGAAACAAAAGTTGATTTAATCGATTCCCAAAAAAATTTCTTTCATTTGGGAGCTCTCTTGATAGATCGCTTGACTAAGATTCTGGCGGACAAAGACGCGTCAATATCATCTGTCACTATGATCATCGACAAAATTTTTCTACGAAAGCTCAATACACTAAGTTCGGACGTTTGGGATTTGGAACCTGTTTTGAGAGTTCAGGCTGTTAGTGTAGCCCAACCGCGTTTGCTCGAAGCGGAAAAAATACAGAGCGACATGATTTCCACTGTGATGCTCTCTACTGGGATCAAAGCCGTCGACATGAAAGAATCTCTAATTGACGCTGTTTCAAAGGATTGCGCTGTAAGCGCTTTTGTTCTTTCAAAGATGATGGTTGAAAATAAGATAGCCTCATCGAAGAAATTGATCGCAAGGTTTAGTAAGCGTTGTCAGTCGTTGATGTTATTTCTGCCGATTATCATCATGGTTCTAAAATTGTCTGGTACCGGCTCAGTGTCGGACCTTCTCGAAAAAGGGTCTTGGTTAAATGCATTGGATCATGTCTTGCGTCTTCTCATGTCCGTTTTTACCTCTGAGGGTTTGGTCGCCTTGGTTGTACTAGGTATTCTAGAAATTGCGATAATATTTTTCATGGCCTTGCGTCGTCTAAAGAAAATAGAAAAGTCGGCGACTGGAATTTCACGCGTAGTGACGAAAAGCCTTGCAAAGTGCCTGAATACAGCAATCAGGCGAGAAATTGACCATAGTTTGTCATTGGGAAGAAAACTGGAGGAAGGAATCGAAACACTGTCCAAAATTAACTCCGAAAGCAATGCGATTCACCTCAAGTAGTTCATGTCGAATCGACATTTAAACGGTGATCATATTTGCTGAAACTTATTCTAAGAAATGTTTTCAGACACCGACTCAGGTCTATTTTGACGCTGCTTGGCGTAGCCATAGCAATGCTTGCGTTTGGAATCCTCAGGACTCTAGTTGGGGCTTGGTATATTGGTGTGGAATCATCTTCAGCCAACAGGCTGGTCACCAGAAATAAAATATCGTTGATCTACCCACTACCTTTAGCTTACAAGAACAAACTCTCTCAAATTGGTGGGGTAAATGGAATTGGCTATGGCGCGTGGTATGGTGGAATTTACAGAGACAAGAAGAACTTTTTTCCTCAGTTTGCAATCAGCGGTATTGATTATCTCAATCTATATCCGGAATTTCTCTTAGGCGTTGAGGAGAAAAAGGCTTTCGGGAAGGAGCGTCAGGCTGCAATAGTGGGACAGGCCACGGCCAAACGGTTCGGTTGGAAAATAGGGGACACCATCCCCTTGCAGGGTACCATATACCCTGGAAATGTGGAATTCGTCTTGAAAGGTATATACAAGGGAAGCCAGAAAAACACCGACGAAACAGCTTTCTTTTTCCACTACGATTATCTGAATGAGAAACTCAAGAAGGATTCTCCCGCGCAGGCAGACAAGGTTGGCTATTTTATGGTCCGAATCAAAGATCCTGATCAGGCGCCTATGATAGCTGAAGAAATAGATTCTTTATTCGCAAATTCCTTGGCTGAAACCTTAACTGAAACCGAAAAAGCTTTTCAAATGGGTTTTGTCGCCATGACTGACGCTATTCTGACCGTGGTCCAGGTCATATCAATTGTGGTTATAGGGATAATCCTGATTGTACTCGCAAATACCATGTCTATGACAGCCAGAGAGCGGTCATCCGAATATGCCGTGCTGAAAACTCTTGGATTTGGGCCGGGTTTCATCTTTTTTCTGATCTGTGGGGAATCATTGGTTTTGGCCTTGGTGGGAGGAGTCTTGGGGGCTATTATGACTTTTCCCGGCGGGATGTTGTTTCAGGCGGAACTGAAATCCTTTTTGCCTGTATTTGATATCACGGTCGAAACGTTGTTATTGATAATGCTCATCTCGTGCGCCCTTGGCTTTTTTGCCGCGATTCCTCCGGCTATTCGGTCCTCCAGAATCTCAATTGGCGAAGGTCTGAGACATTTAGGCTGATTGAGGACTGACCTAAGCCTTTAAACAAAATCATTTCGATTGAAAGAACGTTCCCAAATCAGGCCGGCAACCGTTGTAAATTGGTTCCATCCTCGTGTATCCATCCTCGTACGCTCCTGATGAAAAGGAAGGAGGGCAAGGAAAGAAAAAAAGTCATTAAAAAATAGTAAGTATAACCCATGTCAGTGGTAGCCCATCCACTTAGGGACCCTGCAATTATTCCAGATATTCTGAACAGAGCCGAAAGCAAGGCGTATTGCGTGGCTGAAAACTCTTTTCTGCAAATACACATTAGAAAAGCCAAGAAGGCGGCTGAACCCAGTCCTCCACAGAAGGATTCGATAGTTGACGCCGCGTATATACTGTAGTTTCCCAGTTGTGGATAAGCCGAAACAATGACATAAGCTAGATTACTAATGGACTGAAGTATACCCAGGACCCATAATCCAACGTAAATTCCATAACGGGCCATAAACAGTCCGCCAGTCAGGCCCCCCACTATTGACGCCAGAACACCCAATGTCCCGGTAATGAGACCTATTTCTGTGGTGTCAAGACCTCTTGCAAGCCAGAAGGGTCGTATCATAGGGCCAATGGCCATATCTCCCAACTTGAACAATATAATGAACATGGCCACCTGAAAAACCTGTTGTCTATTCAGAAGGTCTTTTGCAGGGGCCAGCAATGAATGAAACGAGAACCTAGGGCGATCCACTTCTACATGGGGTAATTTGAGTGAGAACAAAGCGCAAATAAGTAAAATCGCACCGGCAATGAAGTATGTTGTCCTCCACCCTATCCATCCACCAAGCGCCACAAAAAAACCGCCGGCAATCACAAGCGCCCCACGGTAAGCCGCCTGGCGGAAACCATTTGCCATACCAATTTCCGAAGGATCGAGAAGCTCAATGGTGTAAGCGTCTATAGCGATATCCTGTGTAGCTGAAAAGATCGACAAAATACCTATCATCGACCACAGCATAAATCCCGGCTGTGATGGGTCCAATGGCAGCAGGGCAAAAATTGCGCCGGCCATGATCAATTGCGCCAGACCGATCCACTGACGCCTAGCGCCAATAAAATCGACGGCAGGGGCCCAGAGGAACTTTAACGCATACGGTAAGCTGACAAGTGTCATTAACCCCAGATTTTGCAGATTCATACCATGGATCCGAAAATATACCGGAAGCGTTTGTTCAATTATTCCGAATGGAAAACCCTCGGCGAAATATAGAAGAGAAACCAGGACCATTTTTTGATTTGACTTCAACATACGCTCCAGCATGATGAATATTATTAATTCAATAGCTTTGTTAAACTTATATTTTAAACATAAAAATACAACTAAAAACACTATCAAATAATATTATAGACATAACGCTTAGTAATATCTAAATAAATTATAACAAGAAATGTAATAACATTTAGGGATTGCAATGTTTAAACAAGTCGCGACTGAAGTGCATTCTGAATTGAGAAAACCCTACCGAATTCACGAATAAAAAAAATTATAAAGTGGGGGGTAAATCTTATGCAGCGCAAGTTAAAGCGCCAAGAGTAAAAATAGCCTACAAAAACCATCAGGGCAAAACATGACCGTTATGTTTCTTTTCATCACCGGCACTCTCTATTTCGCCAAGGGTTTGAGGCCCCAGAAGACCAAGTGACATGGACAGTTTAATAAGGTCTTCCATGGGCATGTCAAGTTTCTGGAAGTTTTCTTCAGGCACAAGGATGTTGAATCCTGTTGCGGGTATTGGGGAGTTGGGCACGAACACGAGTAGATGAGGTTTACCATTATGAAATGTGTATCGCTGAGATGATGTCAGCAAGACAACAGCCGTTACATTCCCTAATTTTGCCAGACCTACGCCACCAAACTTGTCTATTCCTGAGCCAGAACTTGTAGAACCAAAAAGTTCGACAGCCTGACCAACGCTTGAATAAATTTTCCCAAAAAAGGGGATCCTCGCAAACATTCGGTCCAGAGTTTTCTGAAATCTCGAGACAGTAGCCCTGGTAACCAGGAAACCAAGCAATGTGATGCAAATGACTACGATAAGGTATCCGGTCAAGTATCCCGGGTACCTGTAATCATCACCAACCAGTCCCACCAACAACATCCCAAAATAGCTGCTGGGACCAACATATGCGTCGACCAGCTTGACAAGCCAGCCGACGACCAGCACCGTTACCACAAAAGGCAAAAGTGTAGCTAAACCTGTGAGGAAAAGTCTAAGAAGAAAACTCGTTAACTTTCTCATCTTAACGATAAAGAGATTTCCCTATCAATGTCTGAATCGGTACCATTCTAAACATATCGTCCCTTAAAAAGATTCTCAGTTCCTCTAAAAGCATGTTCCGAAAGACCAGTTTTGGGATGCAATCGCTTGAGTGAACCGTGAGGATTCCTCACTGGCCCTTTTAGTTTCCTGTCAGGTTCGAATGTTTGAGATCCCACACTGAAGTAGATAATTAGAATGAATAAAACTATCAAAAGGACCCCAAGAACGATCATTGTTTTATCTTTGTCCGTCCTGGTTTGACTCAGAAGTGTCTTTTTCTGTTTCGAAGTTCTTTGAGTCATTCGAGCCTCTTTTCGACCATTAGAAATATAGCATGGTTGAAAGCGTCGCACAATTTGTTAGAATGCATCTTGATCAAACGTTTTAAAAACCTTAGATGATCTGGAGGTGTTGCCAATGAACGTGGAGGATTTCGTTCGGGAAAGGATCAAGTGGTTAGGGCACGCAAGTTTCCGAATCGATGGAGCGAAAGAAACAGTCTACATTGACCCATGGAAACTCAAAGATCCTGCGCCGGCTGACATCATTTGCATCACTCACAGCCACTTTGACCATTTATCTCCTGAAGATGTAGCCTTGATCCGAAAAGATAGCACAGTCATCGTTGGGCCTCCGGATTGCAAAGCCGATTTCGGGAAATCTTTTAGAGAGATATCTCCCGGTGGTTCACTGAAAATAGATGACGTTGAAATTGAGGCTGTTCACAGTTACAACACCAACAAGGATTTTCATCCCAAGAGCAACAACTGGGTAGGGTTCATAATTTCTTTGGACGGATTTAGGATTTACCATTCGGGTGATTCGGATCTGATTCCGGAAATGAACCAGGTAAGGGCTGATGTGGCCTTGTTGCCCGTCGGAGGCACATATACAATGACTATAAATGAAGCTGTCCAAGCTGCAAAGGCTATTAACGCTAAAGTTACTGTTCCCATGCATTGTGGTGACATAGTGGGTGATCTAAAAGATCGCGAGACCTTTAAAAGGCAATCCGGCAATACGGTGATCATTCTGAATCCAACAAAAGGAGCATGAGTTTCACAAAATGACAATTGATTCAGATCGGAATGTTGATTCAGTCAGAGTCCGGTTTGCGCCGTCGCCAACGGGCTATCTGCATCTAGGTGGCGCGCGAACCGCTTTGTATAACTGGCTTTGGGCCCGCAAGCGCGGTGGAGTTTTTATTCTGAGGATTGAAGACACTGATGTGGAAAGATCTACCCAGGATTCAGTTGAGGAAATACTTGCGGGATTAAAATGGTTGGGCCTTGATTGGGATGAAGGACCATATTTTCAAACAGACAACCTTTCGAAACATAAAGAGGCGGCCGACAAGCTCTTGCATGAGGGACACGCCTATCGTTGCTTCTGCTCCAAAGAGGATCTGGACAATCAGAGGAAAGAGGCTGAATCCAAGAAAGTGGCTTTCATGTACGACGGACGATGCCGAAATCTCACCCCTGAACAAGTTCAAAAGAACATCGAAAACAATATTTTGAGCGTCTTGAGATTTAAAGTTCCTAGGGACCAGGTGCCTTCTGTAACGCTCGAGGACGTTGTGTACGGCAAAATAGAAAAGCGAACAAAGGACATTGAGGACTTTGTAATACTCCGTTCGGACCAGAGTCCGCTCTATATTCTTTCTAACGCTGTTGATGATTCATTGGATCGGATTACTCATGTGATTCGAGGCGCCGACGGAATTGCGAACACACCAAAACAAATCCTGATTTACAATGCGCTTGGAATAACGCCACCAACATTTGCGCACATGCCGCTTACCCTGGACAACAAGAAGGCAAAACTCTCCAAACGAGTCCATGGTGAAGTAGTAACGGTTGCATATTACAGAAGGAAAGGTTTTTTGCCTTGGGCGTTATGTAATTTTCTTGCGCTACTGGGATGGTCTTCACAAGATGGACAGGAGTTCTTTTCCCGCGAAGAGCTCATAGAAGCTTTTGATCTTTCCAGAATTAACAGACATAACTCAATATTCAATTATATTCCCGGCGACGCTAAAAACTGGACTGACCCAAAGGCCATTCATTTTAACGCGACATACATTCGATCAATGCCTCTGGATGAAATAGAGGTTTACGCCAAGAAGGAACTTGAGGAGAACAATCTTTGGGACCAGTCTTATGAATCGACAAAAAAAGAGTGGTTCAGGGCCACGGTTGATCTTATCAGGACTCGTTACCACCTGATCACCGATTTTTCATCAAAAGGAAGATACTGCTTTTCAGATGTTTTTGAATTTGACCCGAAAGCGGTAAAAAAGAATCTCTGTCAGGACTCAAAACTGGTTGCGTATATTCCAGAATTTGCCCAACTGCTGGACCATCTCCAGGAATTCAACTTGGAGAATGTGGAAGCTGTTTTTCGAGAATTTGCTCTGGAAAAAGATGTAAAAGCGGGGCTCTTGATAAATGCCGCTCGAACCGCGGTTTCAGGGTCTTCAGTAGGACCAGGGCTTTTTGAAATGCTGGTTATGCTGGGCAAAGAAAGGGTGGTGGCGCGGCTCAGAGATTCCGTCAACCTCATTGACAAGCACTCTTAGCGCGCCAAAAGCGTTAACCTTCTGTGAAATTTCATGGAACCTGCGTACTTGCGCATGAATTAAAGATAGCTCGCACAATCCTGTCGGCATAATCAACAATACCCACACCTTTTTGAGCGCTATTAACTATGACCGCAAAAACAATCGGGCGTCCGTTCATGGGCGCCCCAAACCCGGCCAACGCGTTGACTCCTCTCAGGGTCCCTGTTTTGGCTCTTATTCTCCTTTTTATGTTTTCATCTTTAAACTTTTCTTTAAGTGTCCCATCCACCCCCGCTATACCTAATGAAGAAATAAATTCTGGGCTGAAGTCGAAGTCTTGTGACCCGAGAGCCAAAATGTTTACTAACGCAGACGCGCTAATTTTATTGCTTCTGGAGAGCCCACTGGCGTCGGCAAGTGAAAAGTTTGTTTCCGGCACTCCGGATTTGACAAGAAATCTCCCCATTGCGTCAAGTCCCTTTTGTCTTGTTCCAGGCGCTCCCTGTACGCAAGCCCCCATTGCCAAGCAAATTTGTTCAGCCATGAAATTATTGCTCAATTTGTCTAACCAATAGACTATCAGACTCAGGGGCTTCGACAGATGCTCCGAGAATAGGCTCACGTTTTCGGGTGTGATCCCCTCAATCACATTCCCTCTGACCTTGATTCCTTCACGTAGAAGAAGTTCCTTGAAAACTAAACCGGTATAAAGAGCCGGATTTTGAACATTCACATACTTGCCCTTAGGGGCGGATTCAACTCCTATCGACCCTGAAACTACAACATGCTCACGTTCATTTTCAGAAAGTTTTTTGGACAGTTCGATTTTCGTGTTTTCAGAACCGGGAGTCGTTCGGACATGGCCGGTTAGGCGAAGGTAATCAGAAAAAGGATCAGAAAGAAGGCGAGCGGTTTTTCCAATTGTCGGCCCGGGAATAACAACTATTTTTAGAGAATTGAAATTCAACGAAAGCGCGCTGTAAGGAGCATGGTATGATCTATATCCAAGCTCTTCCGCCTCATCAAGCGGTTTATCGGGTTTGAAAAAAGAATCGTCCACTACAATGGAACCGCGAATCTCCGTTAATCCCTTGTTCGCCAACTCTCTCACCAAGACAAAAAGCTCTTCAGTCACGAGATGGGGGTCCCCATGACCTTTGAGAAAGAGGTTACCTACTTCTCCCCCCCTAATGTAATCAGTAAAAACCTGGGTTGAGAATCTGTAATCAGGGCCAAGTGTACCCAGCGCGCTCAAAGATGTAACTATCTTGAGAGTCGAAGCTGGTGTGAGAGGTAAATCGGGATTTTTTTCCATGAGAATACGACCTGAGTTCAGATCTTTAACCTGACACGAGACCTGGAAGTTCTCAGGTAGTTCTTTTTTGAGTATACCTTCGAGAGTTCCCTGTGCAGGCGGAATATCAGGAAGGGCTATTGCCTCTGAATTTAATAATAGCGACGAGAGAACGAAGAATAGAATCGAGATGAAACCTGAACTGAACCGCCTGGTTTCAAAAATAAGGCCTTGATCTGAATTAGGAAGTTGCGAGCGTTTCCGTCGGTTCAAAAAACGCCTAAGTATAAAATGAATGAGCATAATGAGATTACCTCCTATTATAATTAGCTATTATGAACAATTTTGGCACGAATAAGCAAGGCGCCGCAATTTGACAGGAATGGAACCTCTTTAAAAATCATCTTATTTATTAAAGATGTAGCGTTATAATATTTAACCACTCCAGTCAATACGCGCTACGAAGACGGAGGACACGTAAGTTTTTCACTTCACGATGTCTAATTAACTTCATCAAATTAAACTAGTTATATTAATAAGATATATTCCTAAGTATATTTTGGATTAGCTATTATTTTTAACTAGCTAATAAAAAACTATATTTTTTTCTTGACAGTAATCAGCGTTGTCATGTAAAGGGATTTCCAACATTTCGAGCTGGGAGGAAGGGTATGTTGAGAAGAATCCCTTACACGCTGTTGGTATGTCTAGTTCTTTTGGCGTCACTTAGTTTTGTCAGCACGTCGTGGGCCGTAAACCCCGATGACTCGCTTGACGTTCTACTTAAACCCAACAACTCAAATCTGGCGGCTAATCCTGTAGTCCATCAAACCAAGTCGGCCAAGCGTTCAAATTTTGGGTTTCCGGCCCCTTGGACTGGAAATCCCTATGTTCAAGGACCCTCGACTATCAGAAAGGTCAATGCTCCGCCTCCAATGTTCTTTCCCGCCGCGGCGCCCATGATAGGATGTTTCTTGCCAACACCTAGAGTTGGACAGTGGCAAATTGGTGTGCAAGCCATATTTGCAAACATTCGTGCTCAGGTTCAGTGGCCGCCAAATTTTGCGAATTGGTTCGGCGGATGGGGTTACCAGGATTGGACTGATTTTGCCAATAACCTTGGTCTGCCCGCCCATCAAGTCATTCCAGAAGTCAGCGCCAAGTATCAGTTCCGATGCAATTGGGCCCTCCAATACACCGGACTAGGTACCGAAATAAAAGGCGGTAAATGGGTCGACAACTGGTTTATCTTCGGTTTCCAGGGTGGCGGCGGATCGCCTCAACTTTGGAGCCCTGGGCAGCAAGTTCAAAGTCGCTGGCAATATTCATATCAAAAAGTCGGCCTAGTCTATGACGCCGTGAAGAACTGTAAAGCATCCATAAGCCTATTTGGCGGATGGGCGCACGCGGACAGCAGAATCGACGCAAATTGTTTCAATTGCGGCAATTGGCAGAGCACGCTTAGTAAAAGCATAGATACAGCTGCTGTAGGCCTTGAATTACAAAAATGCATGACTACTGCGCCCAATGGAGGTACTTTCTCCTGCGAGGCAAAAGCTGTAGGTATGTTCGGCGATGACGCAGCGGGAGTGGATGTTCAAGTAGGTGGGAGATACAGCATCCCGGTAAATTGCGGAAGATGGGGCTACATGAAAGGTGGATATAGGCTAATCGATCTTAAAAAGTCCCAGAACGACTTCGCAATCAAGACCGCACTTGACGGTGGTTTTGTAGAGATGGGCTTCATCTTCTAATTAAAAAAATCAGAGTTTTCTGTGCAGCCGATGAATGAGGGGAACCTACATGACAAGATCCGGGGTTCCTAATGATCAAAGATGAAACGATTCCGGATCGAATCAAAAAGGGACGCGCAATTCTCTAACATTCATCGGCTTTTAAGTTTTGTGAGCCCGGCCGTATAACGGCGTCTCCCAGCTCGACCCCACCGGTCGGGCTTCTTTTTCTCTATAGCCCGCCGTATTTAAGAAAAGCTGAATTCCAAGGTAAGAATTAATAAACCATAGCAGCGTCGCCACGGGCTAGTCAACTAATTTAAATCAAAAGAAAACCCGCCAACAGCCTTACACGAATATATCAAAACCATTTTTCTCAAAAGAATTAAAATTCAGGAGTCAAACTATCGAACCAAGCAACGAATGCTTCAGGCCTTTTGTCACTCTCACGTTTACCAGGTCACCTAACGATAAGGATCCATTGTCATCAAAATTTACTATTTTGTTGGTCCTTGTCCTGCCGTGAAACTGGTCTGGTAAACGTCCACTTCCTTCGACAAGCGCCTGCTGAATAGACCCTTCCATATCTCTATGCCATGCTTCGGTAATTGAGTCCTGCAACGCATGAACTTTCGCCAATCTCTCCCTTTTGGTTTCTTCCGGAATTTGATCCGGCATTCCTTGAGCGATAGTTCCAGGACGGGAGGAATACTTGAAAGAGAAGATCTGGTCAAAACGGATTTTTTGCAAAGCATTCAAGGTGTCCTCAAAGTCTTCTTCTGACTCGCCGGGAAAACCCACTATAATGTCCGATGTTACAGCGCACTTTGGAACTTTAGTCCTCAAGAGTTCTATTTTCTCGAAATAGTCGTTAAGGCAATAACCTCGCTTCATATCCTTCAACACCTTGTCGGATCCGCTTTGTAAAGGCAGATGTATGTGTTCACACACTTTGTCTATTGAGGCTATGGCTTCTACGAGCGCAGAATCAAAATCTTTGGGATGTGAAGTAGTGAAACGAATCCTTTCTATCCCTCCTATGGACGAAAGTCTCTGCAACAGATCGTCAAACCTTCTGAAATTATAAAGATCCTTTCCATAGGCGTTAACATTTTGTCCCAAGAGTGTAATTTCCCGAATCCCTTTCGTTGCAAGCCCTGAGACTTCTTCCTGAATTTCTTCAAGGCTCCGGCTGGATTCCTTGCCTCTCGTGTAAGGAACTACACAGTAGGAGCAGAAGTTGGAACATCCCTGCATGATGGTTACATATGAACAGATTGGGCTTGAGGAGTAGTTGGGAGCCGACATGTGTAAGGACTCAATGTTATCGACAAATTCAACGGCTGCGATTCTTTCCCTCTTTTCGAGTATCCTAGAAACCAGGCTGGGTAGTTGTGAAATCTGGTGAGTTCCCAGCACTAAGTCCAGATGTCTAAATTTACGGAGAAATTCATGTTTTTTTTGCTGGGCCACGCAACCAGCGACTACTATGACCGTTTGGGGTTTCTCTATTTTTGCCGATCTAAGTGACCCCAATGAACTATATACCTTGTGTTCCGCCTTTTCCCTGATAGCGCATGTGTTGATCACTATCACATCGGCCTGTTCTATGGCGCCGGCCTTACTGAATCCCTGTTTTTGGAGCAATTCACACATTTTCTGAGAATCATGCTCATTCATCTGGCAGCCATAAGTCTCTACAAAAAATGTTCCCTTAACTGGCATATTCGTTCCTGATTGAAAGATCTTAGATTGAGTCCTGATTACGGTCTTGAAAATAACAAGCGCCTCGATACGAATCAAGGCGCCTTTTGACAGTTAAATAGACTGAACCAGATATAAGTTCACCAGAGTCCTGAGGAATTAGTCAAAGCGTTATGCCGCAATACATTTCGGAAATCATAGCGAAAATCAAAGAAATTTGTCGACTTCTTTAACGAGATCTTTGACAGCCTTAACCGATTCTCCAAATGCCTTGGCCTCCAGTTGGGTCAGTTCAACTTCCACAACTTTTTCGACTCCAGCTTCCCCTAGGACGGCGGGAACCCCTACGAAAACACCCTTTTGACCGTATTCTCCATCCAAATAAGCTGCGACAGGCAACAATCTTTTTTTGTCCAAGAGGACTGAGCGCGCCATTTGGATGGCGGAAGCGGCGGGAGCATAATAAGCGCTGCCCGTCTTGAGCAGACTAACTATTTCCGCTCCACCCTGTCTGGTCCTTTGAACTATCTGATCCAATCGCTCAGACGAAATGAAGCGGTCTACCGGCACGCCTCCAATAAAGCAGTAACGAGTCAATGGTACCATAGTGTCGCCATGTCCGCCCAGAACTAACGCTTGGATATCTTCAACGGAAATTCCTGTTTCCTGTGCGATAAAAGTTCTAAAACGCGCTGTGTCAAGGATTCCAGCCATGCCGATTATTTTTCGGGGGTCAAATCCTGTCTTTTTCCATGCTGTATAAACCATTGCGTCCAAGGGGTTCGAAACCACTATAATGATGGCGTTTGGTGAATACTTTGAAGATTTTTCCGCAACCTCTCCAACGATTTTCACATTTGTGGAGAGAAGGTCATCTCGACTCATGCCGGGCTTCCTTGCGATGCCTGCGGTGATTATGACAAGATCACTTCCAGAAGTCGCCTCATAATCATTGGCGCCGATGACTCTCGAGTCCACTCCAAGGACCGGTGTGGCTTCATAAAGGTCGAGTCCCTTGCCTTGTGGGACTCCCTCAAGAATATCCAGCAAGACTATGTCTCCCAGTTCCTGAGCGGAAGCGTACGCCGCTACTGACGCTCCGACATTACCACTACCAATTACAGTCAACTTTTTCTTAGACATTTTTTCCTCCCTGATAGCTACAACTGATTATTCGTAAGACCAGCGCGATCAAGACAGTAAGAAGCCAATAGGTTCATTAAAAGTCACTTTCCTCCACACCATGATGGGTTTACCGGAACCGGAAGGCCCACTTGTAATGGTTCACAATAAGCTTTGCTTCCACCTTGTTATACAAGAGAACCATGGATGGTTTGGATTCACTAACATGAATTACATCTGAACCGAAAGTCAATTATGTCACACATAATCACAGAAAATTACCGGCGCTTCTAGAAAGAATCATAAATCGATCTTTGTATGCGGGGAGTAAGGTCTCTGATCATCTGGGATATTGCTCTTCGCCTATTCGACAAAGTTCCTTGAATTGAATCCGTAACAGTGTAGGTGTAAGAGGCCGCAAAATCATTTTTCCAGATAATTCTATTATTATTAGGTAATAAAAGCGAACAGTTGACGCGAAGTGTTCCTATACGCGTTAATTCTTTACCGTCAGCTCTGTAGGCCGAAGGAGTGTCATCGTAAGACGCTATGACGGGCTTCAGAATTACATCTCCCTTGTCAAACGTCTGCGTAAGTTTGCTGTCAAGCGCAAACTCACGCCTGAGTTCGTTTGTTAATTCAGTTTCCACTCCAGTAATCACAGTGTTGTTTACAGCGCTTTCGATTAATATTGTTTTTGCGCCTGCGGGGAACATAGAGGGTCTTGATGATTCGCCGAATTTGTATCCACATCCCGAGACGCCAATAAATAACAAGAAAGTAGCAATGAAAAACGAAAGCCGCAATCCCTGTGCGAAAGCTGGATTTATGTACCCACTATAGGGAGCGTTCACATTCAAGCTCTTTATGAAGCCAAATCCGACCTGAATTGGGGTGACGCAAAAAATCGCGTGATGATGATATGAGACGGTCACGCAGGGAATATGTAACTAACCGGCGACAATGTTGACGAGTTTACCTGGAACGACGACCATCTTACGAATTGTTCGTCCTTCAAGGAATTTCTGCACATTAAGTTCGGCCATTGCGGACTGTTTAATTTCGTCGTCCGAAGCCGTTAAAGCGACCCTTATTTCAGCTCTTTTCTTGCCGTTTACCTGAACCACGATAATCAATTCCTCTTCAATAATCAATTGAGGATCATATTGAGGCCATTCGCGTTTCGTGAGGCCGGATTTGTTACCGAAAGCTTCCCACAATTCCTCAGAGATATGAGGAACGAACGGAGACATCAACAGGATCATCGAATCCAAAGCTTCTTTCATGGCCCAGCAAAGTGCGTCATCAGAGAAAATATTTTCTGATGTTACTTTTCCAAGTTCATTCGACATTTCCATTATGGCTGCAATAGCCGTGTTGAAACGAAAACGGGCGCCGACGTCTTCCGTCACTTTTTTAATTGTCCTGTGGGTTACGCGGCGGATGTAGCGGCTTTGGATGGTTTCGACGTTCGAATTACGGACCTTTTTCAAATTCTTGTACTGGAAGATCAAGCTCCAGATTCTATTCAAAAACCTATACGCGCCATCTACTCCTTCAGCGGTCCATTCAAGATCTCTTTCCGGCGGCGCCGCAAAAAGGCAGAACAGTCTCACAGTGTCTGCGCCATACCGATCTATCAATTCCTCAGGATCCACGACGTTACCTTTTGATTTTGACATCTTAGCGCCGTCCTTGATAACCATTCCTTGAGTCAAAAGATTCTCAAAAGGTTCCCCAGCCTGTTTGATTCCCAGATCTCTCAGCGCCTTGGTAAAGAAACGTGAATAGAGCAAATGCAGGATTGCGTGTTCAATGCCGCCTATATATTGGTCTACCGGTGACCAGTAGTGGTCCTGCTCAGGATCAAGTAATCCTTTGTCATAACGAGGACATGTATATCGGTCAAAATACCAAGAGGACTCTACAAAAGTGTCCATGGTGTCCGTTTCCCTGCGGGAGGATGTCCCGCATTTTGGACATGGAGTTGTAACCCACCAATCCAGGTCGGGCAACGGAGATCTTCCACTTTCCGGGAAGTCTATGTTTGTGGGCAATACCACGGGCAAGTCTTTATCTGGAACCGGTATTGGGCCGCATTTTGGACAATGAATTATTGGAATCGGTGCGCCCCAGTACCTCTGACGAGATATCCCCCAGTCTCTCAGACGATAATTTATTGTGGGCCCGCCCATACCCATAGATTCGAGTTTTTCAGAAATTGATTTCTTAACCGCAATATTATCCATTCCATCAAACTCACCTGAATTTACTAGGAATCCATTTTCAACATAAGCCTCTGTCATTGTTTCAGGCTCCAGCGACTGATCAGGCGGGTTAACCACAACGATCACATCTAGTCCGTATTTCCTCGCAAAATCAAAATCTCTCTGATCATGCGCCGGAACAGCCATTACAGCCCCTGTTCCATACTCGAAAAGGACAAAATTTGCGCAATAAATCGGCATTCTGCGGCCGGTGAGAGGATTTACGCAGTACGCCCCTACAAAGACACCCTCCTTTTCCGCTCCCTCTCCCACTCGACTCTGCCAGTCCTGGGTAAGAGCCCGGTTCACGAATTCCTGAACAACCGATTCCTGGGAAGTCCCCTTCGAAATTGACAAACAAAGAGGGTGTTCAGGCGCCAAGCTCATGAAAGTGGCCCCAAAAACTGTATCAGGCCTTGTGGTAAAAACTTCGATGGATTCATCTGAATTTTCTATTTTGAAAAAGATTCGCGCCCCCTCGCTACGGCCTATCCAGTTCCGTTGCATCGTCAAAACTCTTTCAGGCCAGCCTTTCAGATGGTCGCACCATTCAAGAAGTTCATCAGCGTATTGAGTGATCTTAAAAAACCACCCATCCTGCTCCCGCTGAATAACTGGCTGGCCGCATCGCCAACAACAGCCTGCCTCAACCTGTTCATTTGCCAGAACCGTAGCGCAAGGCCGACAATAGTTCACTACTGATTTCTTTCTATACACAAGACCTTTTTCGAGCATTCTAACAAAAAGCCACTGTTCCCATTTGTAATAATCCGGGTGGCAAGTAGCGATTTCACGATCCCAATCGTAAGATAGTCCCAAGCGCTTCAACTGCCTGCGCATCTCGTTTATGTTATTTATGGTCCATTTTGCTGGATGCGATTTGTTTTTTATGGCGGCGTTCTCTGCAGGCATACCGAACGCATCCCAACCCATCGGATGAAGCACGTTGAAACCTTTTGCCATTTTGAACCGGGCAACTACATCTCCAATGCAATAATTTCGGACATGCCCCATGTGAATTCTGCCAGAAGGATATGGGAACATTTCGAGTAGATAGTATTTTTGCTTAGAGGTATCAATTTCGACCTTGAAAAGCTTTTTGGTTTCCCAATATTCCTGCCATTTCTTCTCTATGACTTCAGGGTTGTATTTTGTGTCCATCATTCCTCCGGCTTCCTGCGACTAAACAATTAACCTTTTCTTCTAGCATATAATGTTTCCCTTTCATTCATCGATTCATCAACGGATCTAAATACAAACACCTTAGAGCGTATGTTATTCAATACGTCGATAAACTGTCCTTTGATTTTATCCTGGACCAGCATGACAGGGTCTCTTGTTTGAACGCAAAACGAAATGAGATTGTCCAAGCTTAAGTGTTTCGATCCATAAGTCTCATGGCTCCGAGTATCCGTGCGTCTTAATGCCTCTAGTAATTCTACATTATGTCTTATTGGAATGAAATCTTTTGTAAACGACCGAAGAGAGGAAAGAAGGCGGTTATAGTGGTAGGGAGCAAAAAAGCGATTGCAATTGGTTGTAATGCCGAAGGACACCGTGAGTACACTGGAGGCCATGCGTTCTATCGCAAATGAGGTTTCTAGAAACACGTAAGTAAATATTATGAATCAGTACATACCGGTAGGTCACGCGAGGCAATATCCAATTATCAACAGATAAATCACTCGGGAAGAATACTCCGCCGCTATTGAGGCAGCCCGGGAAGAAGGAATCACCCGGCTGGATGATTGAGTCTCTCGTCGTATATTCAGGTTGTTTTGATCACTTTTTAGAGCCCAAGCTGTTTCAGTTTTTCCGGTGTAGGGATGCCTTCTCTAGTATAACCGAGCGTGTCGTAATATTCGTCGAGCAGCCTATCCAGGTTCCGGACAATCTGACCCGTAGCGGGCCCGGCGTTGATAAGAGGTTCTTTTAACATCCTGTCAGGTAGCGTGTCATCCTTTCTGGAAAAGCCTTCTCGAACGTTAAAGAGCCGTTCAAGGCACACTATCCTTTCCCCCACAAGCTCAAGGTATTTGACTTCACCGAACTCCTCGTAACCTGTCGCCGCTGCAAGGAATTTGCTAAGGATCTCATTGGTCATTCCGGAATCTGCAAAATTACAAAGAATACCTGTCTCTTCGAGAGCCTTTGAAATCTGGTTATAAGCGGCCACGTCTCCTGTGCCCTCGTCTGCAAATCTGTCTATCGGTCTTGGGTCAGGCTTGCCTGATATCTCCTGTCGAGCGTACCCGTACATGTGACTCGCTCCAATATTAGATGTCGCCATACTAAGGCCGTGAACCTTGGCTGAACGAGGATCATAAGCGGGAAATTCAAGCCCTTTGGATTGCATAGCGTATTTTTCAGCGTTCTTGCCGATAGCCTCAGCGGCTCTCTTTGTGCCTTCTCCCAGAATCTTTCCGAACCCTTCCCGTTCAGCTATTTTCTTGATTAGTTCAAGAATTGCCTGGTGGTTACCCCAGTAAAGTTCCATTCCGTCACAGTCCAGCTTCGTGATGATACCTCGCTGAAAAAGCTCCATAGCAAATCCTATGACGCTACCCGTGCTGATCGTGTCCAGACCCAACACATCACACAAACGATCGGCTTCAACTGTGGCCCCAACTTCAGTATTTCCGACCTGTGGCCCAAATGCCCATATGGTTTCGTATTCCGGGCCTTCACTGATTGAGCCTGAGTAAGGCCCATCTTGAACTTCATGGACCTGACCGCATCTGGTCATGCAATTGAAGCAACCGTGACTACCTTTTCTCATACGCGCGTATGCTTCCGTAAATAGGTTTTCAATGCCAGCCATATCACCCGTCTGAAAGTTCTTCATGGGTAGTATGCCCATCTCCTTGGTCAATTGGGCAAGGAAGGTGGTCCCAAATGTGTGCATCTTGACACGTCTCTTGTGGTTTTTCAGGATATCGCTGTGCTCTCTAAAAATATCTGCGAATTTCTCAGTGTCGTGTGGAATAGGCGAGACAGCCTTTGTGACTATGGTGATGGCTTTAAGGTTTTTTGAGCCCATTACTGTTCCCACACCGCAACGGGAAGCAGTCCTTGTTCCATGAGTAATGGTGGCGAAACGGACTAAAGCCTCCCCGGCGGGACCTATGCACGCTGTTTGAGCGCGAGATCCACACTCAGTCTGAAGAGCAGCCTGGGTAGCCTGGGTGTCAAGGCCCCAAAGATGATTTCCGTTTTTGATTTCAACCCCTTTTTCAGTCAGGAGCAGATATGATGGTTTTGGTGACTTCCCTTCAATGATTATAAGATCATAACCGGCAAACTTAATAAAAGCGGCGAAATTTCCTCCTCCAACGGCCCTAGCGAGTCCACCGGTAAGGGGGCTTTTAGTCATCACTATCCACCGTCCAAAACCGTTGGCTTTCGTTCCGGCCAGGACTCCGGGCATGAAAATAAGCGGGTTGTCCTCAGATAGGGGCTCAATGCCAGGTCGCATTTCTTCAAACAGGTAACCGGCGCCAAATCCACGGCCACCAACGAGTTTCCTCTGTAAAGCTTCAGGTACGCTTTCTTTACTGATAGTCCCTGAGGATAGATTTACTCTTAGGATATGGCCCGTGTATGTGGACATATGTTTCTCCTTGCCTAATCGATGCCGTGTATCTCATCCTCAAAGGCCCTAGCCCTAAGGCTTTGTTCTTCCCTCGCTATTTTTCGACCGGTTTCCGTTATCAACCATCCATCTATTTGTTTCTCCAGCCAGGGAATATGAATGGCGGGATCGATTCCAAAACGCTTAGGATCTATACTCAACGCCTCTTTTGAAAACCGCCACAGTTTGTCGGCATCCTTCACAATAGCGTCGTTCAGAGAAAGGGATTTTTCCCTCGAATCATGGCCAACTATGATCTCGACGATCTCATCGATCAGCGCTCGATCATAGTTGACCTTTTCTAAGATCTCGCGCGCTATTCGAGCCCCCTCAACTTCATGGATTCGATTGGTCTCCATGTCTTTCGCATGAGGTCCGAACGCCTGGAGGTGCATATCTTCCGGTATCATTTTCCAACCGACGTCGTGAAGTATTATGGCAGGGAGAATCACTTTTGGGTCCCCGCCTTCCGACTCCAGTAGTCTTGCCGCGAAATCTCTGGAAACCCTCATGTGTATTTCGTTATTCCGTGTATCCAGGAATGGTTTTGCCAATTCGTATATCTCCTGGAATTGTAGAAACATTTCATAATCCTCACAATATTTCTGAATCTAAAAGATTCGAAGTAGGATCGGTTCAGAACTCGCAGTGATCTCGTAAGATTTCAAGACAGGTTCACCGCTGTACATCTCTTTGAAGAGAGCAACTAGCTTTTCATAATCCCCACTCTTTTCATAGGCGTCTACATCGGCTTTTGTATCCCAGGCTGTGACCGATATGCCGTCGTACTTGCTATCCATGCACTCTAACAGGTGGACGAAACGGATGCCTTTGTGATTTTTGTGGGCTGCAATAACCTGTTTGTTGTAGAGATTCCTTAGGTCATCCATCTTTCCTTCCTTGAGACGGAAGAATGTCATTCGGACGTACATTACCAGACTCCTTTCTGTATTCTAGGCGTTGGCGACGCCACATCAGAAGGCTTTACCAACCGAACCAGCGCCGTACAAAACAAAACCTTTCGAACGCTACTGGCGATCGGCCCTAACTTTTCTAGAATGGTCCCAACTAGATGAAAAACTCAAAAACCTTTCATCATATCTCTCATAAGTGACGGAATTTCTATCCTTCCTGTAGGGGCAAGTATCCTGCTACTGTAATCAGTGGCAAAGTGTTTTTTCAGACGTCGCACTAGTTGTCTGAACAAGGAAGTGTCTATACACTTGGCAATGTCCACCATAGAGAGAGAGGAGCATTCAGCCAGAATTCTGGGTCCATCTCCTATCACTAGACGCCAGGCCCCTGTTATGGGTACGCCCAAATCCTTCATTCCCGGCATACATTCGTCTTTTACAAAATGATAGTGTTCATCTTCCTTACCAGGTACTAGGTTATAATACTGATTAAATTTCCATGCGCCCGTCTGTATATTGTAAGGCCCTTCAGTCACTCTGCCGCTCGATACATAGAGTTTACTCGAGTATCTACATGTTAATTCGAAAAGTTTGTCAGTAACGGTCCTGTATTCTTCTTTAGCCAGGATCCTGCGTAGGTAGTCTTGTTCTTCAACTGTGCCAACAGCGATAATACGAGGCCCTTGGCCGACCGCAACATAGAAACCACCGAGAAGCTTGAGCCCCAGTCTTTCCATTGTTGGAATATACTCGTTTGTTATAAAGGCCGTGTATTCATCAAACTTTCCGGGGATTACATCCCAATACTGAGTGAAAAGGCTGGTCATAGATGCCCTCCGCTAACTGGGGTTGGCCCCATCACATCCTGAAGATCTGAGACATTAGATCCGCAAGATATTGGGATTCGTCCTGCTTTTTTTTAGTGAATTTCGCCGGACGAGCCTGAACCCAATAAATGTTTTCGGGAAAAGGCAGATCCTGGTCGATCACCCATTCCATGTCCTGGGGTAGATTGAAGTGAGCTTCCACATCTTTAGCTATCCGAACTATCTCTGCCAGTTCATCAGGGTTCAAACACGCCGCACATCGCAAATCGTGCGGTATTTCCGCTACGCGCGTCCCAACTGGTCCGTAACAAACCATTTTTGTCTTTGAGCTTATTGTAGCTTCGCACTCACCGCACGTCTTGTCCACAATGAACTGATCCGGAGTAATTTCTCCGCTAACGACGCTCTCACCAAGTCCCCAATTGGCCTCTACCACGACCTTGGTCATGTCTCCAGTTGTAGGTAGGACGGTAAGAACGACCCCTGCGCATTTTGCGTTGATCATCTTGAGGACTGCCACACCAATCGGAGTTTTGGCTATGTCCATGGATTTCTCTAGGCGAAAAGCGATTGCACGAGTGGTAAAAGCACTCCCCCAGACCTGCGTCACCTTTCTTTCGACCTCATTCTCCCCACGTACATTCAGATAGGTTTCCATTTGGCCTGGCATACTAACGGAGCCGCTGGATCGGACGGCTACAGGCAGGTCGTGGAGACCGACCTGATCGCAAAGAGAAGCGTAGCTTTGACGCAACTCCTGGGCCATTTCTTGGGGTAAATTCTTGGACTCGATGATGCGACGTATCTCGCGGCTTGCCTCCACTTGTTTCCCAACTCGATTTATCTCGTGCCTATTGTCATGGAAGTATCGCTGAACTTCTTCCCCCGCGCCACTATCCTCCATGAATCGTTCATACCCATCCACAGATATGGCGAAGCCTGGCGGCACTCTCATTCCGAGCTTTGTCATTTCTCCGAGGTTGGCGCATTTCTTGCCAACTAGTTCATTAAAATCCGAGTCTAATTCGTCGAACCAGTAGATCCATTTCTTGGCCATATGAATCCGTCCTTTCCGGAGACAGAGCAGGTCCGGGTAAAAAACTCACCCGAATGAACGATTCAGTCATTATCCCGCAGGCTCTGGATTACTTGTCGAGGATATAAACCGCTCCCAAGTTGGCGTCCACTCTGATTCGCTGGCCCGACCTGATCTTAGCTGTGCCCTCAAATACATTCATGACAACCGGAATTCCGTATTCACGTCCTACGATAGCCGCATGAGAAAGGCTTGCCCCTCGGTCGACCACAACCCCTTTGATCATCGAAAAGACAGGAGTCCAGCTAGGCGAAGTGCTAACTGCAACCAAAATATCCCCTTCCTTTATCAGGTGAAGTTCATCTTCGGTTACTATAACCCTTGCGGTTCCTTCCGCCACACCCGGTGATCCACACGTCCCGTAAAGATCGGCCTTGAGCTCCGGCCTCACTTGCGGCATTGAGCCCACTACCACTTTAAGGGCTATCGGATCATTTGATTTGACCAAGATTCCCATTGCCTGGTCTAAATCGAATCCTTCAGCCAAAATGGCCGGTGGATTTGGAGTTTTTTGCCATTCCATCCAGTCGGATTTCCGTCTGTCTACTATATATCGGAGGTCAAATGAACCTGGATTTAGTCCTGCGCGCCGAACTTCATCGGGGATGAGGAAAAAAATGTCTTCGTGATTGTCGATTGTTCCGCTTTTCGCGAAACGTCTGCCGATTCCCAGTGCGCTTCTCCGCATCATCGCATGTGTATAGAGATCAAGATAATGGTCGTGCTCCTCACTGAAAATGCCGCTTTTTTGAGCCAGTCGCATCAAAGGTTCGAGCCAGGCTCGTTGCTCCGAAGGAATCTTGGAAAGGATCTGTTTTTCCGCGTCCTCTCTTTCAAGAATTCGCTTATTTCGTTCATTATCGAGATCAAAAGATCCTCCTTTAAGGATAAATTGCTTGACCATAGATAGCGGTGGTGTGGGATCTTCCACCCACGTCGGCAGGTTCATCTCGGACATTCGCTGCATACGCCACCCATCTTCATTAAGGAACTCACTGAAATCCTTTAGGAAGTTTCTTCCCTTTTCGGATTCCTCTAATTTTCCCCGTATGTCCAATTCTTGATTTTCAAGAAATACGCTCGCAAGTCCCTGATCTGACGCTATCTTGGAAAACTCCCAGAGCCGTCGGTCAACCTGAAACACCTTGTTGTCGAAGCCTGAGACGATGCGGTGGAACACAGGAGACGTGTCGTCTATCCCTGCTAATTCGCGACACATGTTCTCGAAAAGGATGTAGGCGGTATATGTTCCATACATCATGTACATGTGTATTTCCCACATACGCCTACAAGTATTGATCGTCCCTTCAAAGTTGTCCAGAAGCTCGATGTTTGAAGCGGAGTCCAGATCCAGTGTTTTCAGATTCTCATAACGTCCGAGAATTTCTTTGACGAATCCATTCCAAATCCCGTCATAGTCTTGAATCAAAGGGAGGATGGCCTTTCGGAACTCTACTTCTCTTCTCTGTTTTTCTTCTTCGCTTTTCACAAGGAGTAGGGTGAGATAGCCGCCTCCATTCATGAAGCGCCAATCCCAACCATGAACAGTAGGCAAAGATAACTTTTCCGCGCCATATTGCATTCCATGCCGACAGAAATTGATCCAAAACCAGCCAAACATTGGGGTCCAGGGAGGGACAGAATGGGTGGCATCCAAAAACCATGCAGGAGACTGGGCTAAATCACGCTCCGCGTCGAATTCCAAGCCGGGTACTACATCGTAAACTTTCATGGGTTCTCTCTCTTCCTTGTTGAACGGTTGGAAATGGTTGATAGAACGCTTTCAAAAGACGACTGGCTTAGTTATATGGAGCGTCACCTGTCGGAGGGGGTTACGAATATAATCTTGTAACGGCAGAGATTGAGGAAAAATTAAAATTTCGGCGCCAATTACCAATAGGAAGAGAATACCCCGATTCCGACGTAAGTGATTGCAGGGAATTAGTTCATAGCCCTCCCTCCATCGACCAATATAGTTTGGCCCGTAATGAAGTCGCTTTCATCGGACGCTAGGAAGCATACTATTCCCACTAGGTCTTCGGGTGTTTCGAGCCTCTTCAAGGGTGTGCGACTAGTGTCGTATTTGTTGACGTCGGCAATTGTCCGGCTTGCTTCGGTGTCGGTATAGCCGGGGGCGACGGCGTTCACACAGATTCCATAAGGTCCAAGTTCAATAGCTAATGCTCGAGTCAGGCCAATGACACCGCCTTTTGAAGCCACATAATGGGCAAATCCGTGTGAACCGGTGAAAAAAACTTCCGAAGTCAGGTTGATTATTTTCCCTTTTCCAAGGGATTTCATAGTCTCAAAAACTGCTCTGGCGCAAATCCAGGGACCTTTCACGTTAACAGCCATCATTCGATCCCACTCCTCGGAGCTGATGTCGGTAAAAGGTTTCCTTTTGACGCCATAATAGTAGGCTGCATTGTTAACAAGAATATCGATTCGTTGAAACTTTTCAAGAGCTTCTTGAGCCATTCTGAAAGTATCCGCCTCGTTCGTAACATCGACTTGGCTTATTATCGCCCGCCTGCCAAGATCTGTCACGAGCCTTTCTGTTTCCTTAAGGCCATCGACATCGGCTCTAGTCACAGCAACTATGTCAGCGCCCTCCTTAGCCAACTTGAGACAGAAAGCCCTACCTAACCCCTTGCCCGCTCCAGTGACAATGGCGACGCGACCATCCAAACGATTCATGGCTTCCTCCCTGTTAGTAGGGTCTGCCCTTTTGTTCCCAAATTTTCGGTAGACCAAAATCTTCTGCGATAACCTTGAAACAATTGTAAGCGCTGCCTCTACCTATGCCGGGACCTGAATGAGCCGCAGCGGACGCGAGATACATGTTTTTCACAGGTAGCCTATAAAACGCGAGTTCTGTAAAAGGCCTCATGCGTCCCATTTGCGAGGCGATCATATCTTCGCCTGTCCAGCCGCCCTGCGGCATATTTATATTTCGCATTTGAACGTCCATTGGCGTTGTTATGTGGGCGGCGATAAGATTGTCCTTTGTCATATTCGGAGCATACCAGGACCATTGTTCTCGCATTATCTCTACAATGTCCCTTTTCATCCGTAACCAGTCACTATCGCTGAAAAACCTATAAGGAGCGGTGAACTGCTCAATCAGGATAGTATGTTTCCCTTGAGGGGCTCTTCCTTTGTCCCAGATGCTGTCCGGGGCCACGATGGCAACCAGCTTGTCTGGTATACCTTTAACGAACAGCTCGGCCTGATGTCTTGTGGCGAAATAATCAGGGTCCTTAGGGCCCCAGTTAAGTCGTGGACACATTCCTATTTCGGGGTTATCTTTCGCAACGGTGTATTCAGGAAGTTCGTGTAGCGCAAAATTTCCCCAGAAAAGTTGCGCCCGATCTCGGAGAATATTCCTGGCGCGGTGCGCGATTTTTTCGGGAACATGTTCGGCGCCAATAAGCTGTAAAACGGTCTGAGTAGTGTTCAGGTCGCTCACGACTACGTGTCTGGCGCCAATTTCTCTTCCATCCTTCAGCAATACCCCGACGGCTCTGCCATTTTCTATGATGGCGCGTTCCACACCGGTTTCGACGACAAATTCACCGCCCATGGAGCTGAATGCTCTCTGAAGGGCGTGAGTTATCGCATGAGTGCCTCCGATAGCTATGGAAGCCGGCTCCCACGAAAGAATCAGTCCCAGGGTATGCAATGTTTTGTAAATGCCTATGCCATCGTTCGGGAAAACGCCACTCGATGTCATGCATGACCGCATGAAGAGAGTCCTCAGATAATCACTTTCAAAAAGGTCGAATGCTACTTGTTGCGAAGTATAGAACTGGTACTCAGGTGGTATGGGAGCTTCCGGATCGCCGATCAGTCGTTCGAACGCGTCATTTACTCCCCACGGGGTCGGGGGGTTGTATCTCCATTCATGAAAAGCGGAACGCCACTTTTTCTTATATTTTTCAAGAAGGTCGTAAGCCATGTCCGCGTCTTTTTGCGAAAACCTGGCGATTTGATCTATCGTTTTTTGTGCGTTTATTTCGTTAAATTCAGATCTACCGGTGTTTTCATCGACCACTTTCCAGGCTGTGTAACCCATAAAATGCATTCCATCATCGTAAATCATCCCTTCACTGTGATCGGGAAATACATATGACAGCCCCAGGTTCCGGAGCTTGAAATCTTCGTATGCCGGATGACCATAAAATCTCGTCCAGTGAGCGCAAGGATTCTGAAGGAAGCCAGGCAGAGGTAATTCTTCTCCGCAGGCCCCACCTCCCAGTTCGTGTTGCCTTTCGAATACAACCGTCTGCATACCGGCGTGTTGCAGGTAACAAGCCATAATAGTGCCCTGGTGTCCGCCACCGACCACGATAGCGTCGTAAGTTCTATCTGGCATGGAGAGGCCTCCTTTATCTGTTCAAGGTTTTAGCGAAAAACTAGCTTAATGCGTTTCCGGAGGTGTAAGCTTCTTCCCGAAAAAAAGAAGTCGCAACACGGAAAGAAGATTGGCCGGTTTGAACATCAAGCGTGCAAATGCCCGCAAGTCTTCACCGCCTACGGTAGCCTTTATGGACCAGTGAACTGGTTCGGTAGCTTCTATACTGAGTCGCATTGCAGGGGCAGATTCGCCTTCCACTTTTTCAAGGCTGGCAAAGTGCGCAACCATGGTGGTTTTTCCTAAACCAGTCGAGTTAACCTTCATCTCTCGCCTCCTACAACGTGCCTTTAGCCTTTGCTTTCTGAACACACTCCGGTTCACCCCACCACCGATCGATTCCCAAGTCCTCGGCAATTTTGTTGGCCGCATTATATCCAGGACCAAAAGTTATAAGTCCACCGGGAAATGTGCTGGCCCCACATACGTAAAGATTCTTGATGGGGGTAGCATACTGGGAACACTCCTCATTCGGACGCAGATAACCCATTTGAAGTGGTAGATACGCCCCTTGTTTGTAAGACCCCTTAACCATGTCGGCAAACTTGTTCCCGATATCCAGAGGCGTAGTTATGTATCGCCACAAGATGTTGGCGCCGGAAACGTTGGGCGCGTACTGGCGTAGCATTTCGACGCAGCGGTCGGCTTCCTTTTCTCGAATCCGATACCATTTTTCAGGTCCGCCATCTTTCAAGTCGTGTGGCGCATGTAGTGAAATTAGAGCAGTGTGTTTTCCTGGAGGCGCCTGTTTGGGGTCATGCATCGATGGAAAACAGCAGTTAAAACCTCCGGGGAAAAGCTCACCGCCATGTATAGCGTCATAGTGCTTGACTAAGTTTTCCAGATTTTCATAGCCAAGGACCGTGATTAACGCGTTATTCAAGTCTGAATTTTGCGAGGCGGCCTTGAATTGCGGAGCCTCATTTAACGCTAGGTGAACGTGAAAAAGACTCGACTTCTCCCATTGCCAATCATTAGTCCTGGTCACGAAAGATTTCTCGAGATGGTCTTCTCCGACATACTTAAAGAAAGTCTGAAATGGGTCCAGACTACTGGCTACAAACTTCCGTGCCTTGTATTGGACCCCATCCTCGAGTTCCACCCCCGTAGCGGTTCCATCCTCGACAATAATTCGCTTCACCGTAACAGGTGAAATAATCATTCCTCTATTACGATACAGGACCTTTGTGAACAGGTGGGCCAGGTGATGTGACCCACCGACTACCAACCTATAATTGGTGGCTCTATTAAACAGAAGAGGAACTAGGTAACTAACACCTTCGAGGTCGTAATGAAGCCCCCACATGCAAGACAGGTAAAGAAAGAGCGTTCTTACCCGATCATTTTCGAACAATTCATTAACAATATCTCGGGGGGTTTTCTCGGTGTAAGCGGTGATTTCTCTTCCTACGTCTGTCGCAACCAGTTTGATCATTTGTTCAAAAGCTGGTTTGGCCATTTCATAGGTTGCCGGGCCGAGAAAATCCTCTGTCAGCTCTCTAAACCTATTCTGAATCTTGTTGTAAGTTTCTGCGTCTTTTTTCGAGAATTGAGCGATAGATTCGCACGTTTTTTCCACATCCTGGTAAAGGCGTAGTGATGTGCCGTCTGCAAAGGGCATTGCCATCACCAGAGATGGTGAAACAAATTGAAGGTCATAATCCTTGGTCAAATAATCTTCGAAGTCCTTTAATGGAGGCGCGTAATCAACCATCGGCATATAAACCGCATGGGTATTATGTAGGAATCCAGGTAACGTCACCTGTTCAGTGGCTAGGCCTCCGCCCGCTTCGAAACGTTTTTCCAAAAGAAGAATCTTCAGGCCGGCTTTGGCGAGATATGCAGCAACAGTTAAGCCGTTAGGACCAGCGCCGAGGATAATCCCGTCGTACTCTTCAGCCATCTCTGGTTCCTCCTTGTTGACGGTCAAGTTCAGCCGTGGAGTGTCTGGATCCGGAACACGAGTAGTCGCGCCAAGCCCTGAGAGAGAAGCGCAACGTTTGAGGTGGTTAGCTCATGTTGAATATTAGGATCACAGTATTTTGCTTGACATGTCAAATCACTAAATTTTATGATTTTATAAGAAAAACTTATGCCTGAGGCCGATAAATATGAGAATGGATCTTAACCTTAACCAGATGAGAGCTTTCTACCTGGCGGCTAAATGCGGGAGCATTTCTCTGGCGGCGGAACATCTTTTCATTAGCCAACCCGCTGTGAGTATGCAAATTAAAGCTATGGAGGAACAATACAGGGTTCGCTTGTTGATAAGGAAAAAGAGAGGGCTTGAATTAACCGAAGCAGGTGAAAAGGTTTACAGGATAGCTGACAAGATCTTTGGACTCGTGGCTCAAGCGGACAGTTTTTTGAAAGGTAATTCAGAAGAGTCAAAGGGAATTCTGAAAATTGGAAGCACCAAGACCCTGGTGCGTTGTCTTATGAGCAGATATATTTCCAAGTTCCGAGAGGCTTATCCGACCGTACAGATTCAAATTGATGAAGGCAGTTCCGAAGAGATGATCCGTAGCGTTCTCACGGATAGAAATGACCTGGCGATAGTGGGGAGGTTACGGTATGACGAGAAATTAAAAGTAATCCCGTTCATCCATGATGAAATTATCCTTCTAACTGCGCCAGGACACAAGTATTGTTCTCAACCGGTGGTTTCAATCCAGGATTTGCGTAATGAGAATCTCATTCTCAGGGAAAAAGGCTCCGGGACACGACAGCTTGTAGAAGAAATCTTTGAAGCCAGGGGATTTGCTCCTTCGGCCTTTATCGAGACAGGGAATGTTGATTTTATAAAAGAACTCGTTGAAATGGGGAAAGGCATTGCTATGCTAGCTCGGATGGGAGTTGAACCTGATCTGCTCGAAGGCCGTTTGGTCGCGATTCCTCTTCTGGAAGGGCCTTTTATATTGGGAATCGACGTGATTGTGAACGGCCAACGTAACCTTTCTAAGGCAGATATAGCATTCCTCGAGTTCTTGCTCCCTGCCAACCCCCAGTTGAGGCAAGGTTCCGACCTCGGAAATCCCTATGCGAACGAACCTGCGCCTGGCGGTTCAGTCGGCGTAATTTTGAAATGACGCCCTGTTATGTTTCGAGATGGCAATGAGTCCAATCCCTTAGTCCTTCGTCTCTCCCCTGAATTCTAATATCTTGAAGTTATTATCTTGCAAGTTCTTGTACAGAGTGTCCGAATCGTTACAGTCTGTGCGTAGGACAATGCGAGCGCCCCCACTCGGGCCTTCCGGGACAGTGAAAATAGCTTTCATCATACAATTACTCTCTTCCAATATCTTGACTATCTTCAACAAAGTATCTTTTTCAAGCCTGACATCAGCAAGCGTAACCCGGGTACATTCCTGCCCCGCTTCCAACAGCTTAAAAAGCATGACAAAAATCTCTCGGTCAGAAACGACGCCAACTACCTTGTCCCCGTCCATTACAGGAAAGGTACTCATCATAAGTTCACGGCCCTTGATGAGAATATCTTCAACACTATCATCCACAGAAACGGTTACAGGCATTCTGACCATTACATCCTTGACTTTCAGCTTGTTGCAGAAGTAGTTCATCTCACACATATCCCCACTGCCACTGACACACATGGCCGCTTCGCTCAAGTCGCGCCTATGGACCACGCCACGCAACCGACCATTGTCAACAACAGGGAGCATTTTTAATCGGTGCTGTGAGATGAGGGCAGCGGCTTCGGCCGCCAGAGCGTCGCTGGAAATCGTAAATTGTTGAGGTAACATCCAATTTTTTACAAACATTACCGCCTCCAAGATTAAGGCTGAAAAAGATCATTATCGCTGTGAGTCCATGAATTCCCCGTGCAGCTCAGGCTGGGGGAAAGATCTCCAGACAAGCATTGACTAAAGCCCCGGCAAAAGATTCTTCGTCCAGATTCGCATCCACTTCTCTAATAATTACCGAATTGCTCAAGTTTTTAAGAGTCCGAAGGAAAAGTCTATCCTGGTCTCTGTCGAACATGTGGCTCGACGGCGTGTCAACTGCGGACCAACCGCTTGTCGGAAACAAAAAAATAGTAGGGCCAGATGCTTGATTGAGCTTCTCCGCAAAAACTTTGGCGACTGCCACAATCTCTTCGTCAGAGACTCTCAAGAATGTTCGAAGCTCGTCCAGTTCAAATTTCCTTCGCTCATAATGTTCAGGTTTGTAACGGGACTTCCGAGGACTTGTCAGATTTACCCCGCCAGGGGCAATTACTTGAGGTATTCCCCGCTTACCCGCCGCTGTCAGCCTGTCAGGGCCGGCTGCTCTCATGCCTCCGAGTAATTCCTCTCCTACTCCGCCAGGAGCCAACTCTACGACGGCGTCAAAAAAACCTTCCGAAATCATATTTTCCATGGCTCTGTCACAAATTCCAGCAGCCGAGAAGCCGATTACCTGATATCCTTTGGATTCCAATCCCTGCCGAACGTAATTAGAGCATCGTTCTGTGGGACCAAACATGGACATGGCGACTAGAGGAACTCCGCTGTCACGCAATGATTCGACACTGAGAGGAATCACCATAGCCATTCCTGTTATCGCGGCGGCGGCCCTGTCGAGAAGATTCATCAGGGGTTTTGACAAACCTGAGATCTCTATCACGGTGTGCAGCAAAGCGATATCTCCAGCGCCTATGTATCGAGTCGCCAAACCCGGCAAAGCGGCGGTGGAGGAAACCATTAATTTCGGAATCCCAAATGGCAATGCCCTCATGACATTCGTTGCCATCAGGCTTCCGGTGGAACCTCCCAAACCGATTACGCCCGCCAAGCGCCCGGAATTCATAAAATCTATCGCTATCTTGATAGCGCCTTCAATCATCTGTCCGGTTATTTTCTTTCTCTCTCTGGATACCCGAATGTCCTCAATCTTCGCTCCTCCCGCACACGCAACATCGGCGGAGGTGATGTCGGCCCCAGGACATGCGCCGGACATACTCATATCCAGCACAGAGCACGCTGTGCCTCTGGTCTTAATAGAATTCCTCAGGTAAAAAGTCTCGGGACCTTTTGTGTCCAGTGTGGACAGGAGCAGAACCACGCGTTCCATCAAGATTTACCCTCCGCTTCCACCTTTTCCCTGATATCTTTTTTGAGAGCCTCTTTGTTGACTTTACCGGAATCCCCTACAGCAGGAAACTCGGATACTAACTCAAGCTTCTCGGGTAGCTTGAACATTGCGATATTCCTGGATTTTAAAAATTCCACCATTTCCTTAAAGGTGAATTCTTGACCCGCTTTGGGAATTACGTAGGCGCATGTCCGTTCGCCCATTTCCCTGTCCGGGTATCCAACAACCGCAACCGAGGCAACCTTGGGATGATCGTTTAATAGGCCCTCGATCTCAGCGGGATAAATATTCTGTCCCCCACGGATGATCATGTCCTTGGCCCTTCCAAGTATCCACAGACACTCCTGGTCAAATTTTACTATATCGCCGGTAGTGGTCCATCCTCTCGGATCGAAGACCGTAGCCGTAAGCTCCTCGTCCCGGTAGTAGCCAGCCGGAGCGTGAGGGCCCCTGAAATAGAGGACACCGGGCTCCCCGTCTGCAACTTCGGTCTTGTTTTCCTGATCCATGAGACGGACCTGGTTTCCCGGAAGTAATCGCCCCACCGTCCTGCGTCGCAAATCTCTGGAATCCTCGACTCTGCATCCCGAAACTGAACCCATGTCCTGGGTACCGAGATCGCTGGTGATGGAAGCGCCAAAAACCCGCTCCGCCTCCTCAGCAATTTGGGGAGAAAGGTAACCACCAGCCGAACGTATAAAACGAAGCGAGCTAAGATCGTACTTGGTCGCGTCCGCGTCAAGCATTCTAACCAGGTGTGTGGGCACGACACCAATGGCCGTGGCCTTTTCCTTTTCGATGAGAGCCAGGGCTCCGTCAGGAGAGAATTCCTCCAACATGACGGTCTTTGCCCCTGCTAACGGCGCTGCAAAATACGTGAGTGTCCCTGCGGCTCCCCCGGCATGGGGAGCAATGGCCACGGTAATGTCGTCCTTGTTCAGTTTCCAGATATCCACCCTTCCCTTGGAAGTGCAGAGCCGTGGGGCAATCGGCCATTCCACAAGTTTGGGAATTCCGGTGGTTCCTGTTGTCGTGGTCAGTAACGCCACATTCCATATGGGATCCAATCTTCTTTCCTTAAGGACGGACTCGTCTACGGGCTTTTGGGTTCGCTCATTTACAATTCGGGTAAGCGAGAATGTTCCATCAGGCGCAGAATCGGGCACTTCGTTGTCGAACAGAAATATGTTTTTCAAATGCGGGAACTGCTTTTGCAGTCCCTTGTACATTTCCAGGTAGTCGAATTTATTGTAAATATTCAGGATGATAACGGCCGACGCTTCCGTCCGTTCAACCATGTATTCGAGTTCCCTTTGTCGAAGGTATGGATAAACCGTCAACGAGATCAGCCCGGCCCTTTCACAAGCGATCCTGGACAAGAAACCGTAAACACTGTTTGGGGACTGAATGATGATGCGGGAATGCTTCGGAATTCCCATTTCTACCCATGAAATGGCCATTGCATCGACAAGACGCTTCGCCTCGGCCCAGGTCAACCGGTATTTGGAATCGACCAAAGCCTCTTTTTCTGCATATTCATGGGCATTTCTATCCCAGAAATCATAAAAGGTTTCCTGGGACCAGTACCCGTTCTTTGTGAACTCATCTACCATTTCCTGTTTATAACGAATCGGTTTCATCTAGGCCTCCTGAAAGAACCGAACTGATAAGCGTTTTCCGTTTTGTGATGTCCAGTTCACAGTCCTAGTTCGGACCACCGGCTCTTAACTCTTTCCACTATTTTTGGATCCAGTTCGATGGGAATCGGCTTCTCTTTCCAGTCATAAGGTATGGTGGCGTCCAGTAGTAGACGGCCGGTTATGTCCCTGGCGTCGATCGGTAGGGAGGGATCCAACGGCGTCGATCTCCCCCGCTTGATGACCTGAGAGCGGTTGGGCTGAAACCTGAAGCTAAGCGCATACATAACCCGTGGGATGTCCCAGGGATCGATGTCTTCATCAACAACGATCACTGTTTTTAGGCCATAAGCGCCCATTTCAGTAGATATGGCCGCTGTCAGCACTTGGTCGGCATGGCCCGGATACATCTGTTTGACGGATATGATGGCAAGGAACCTGCCCGAGCCTTCAGGCGGACAGTAAACGGCTTTCAAACCCGGTATCTTCATGGCCAGGAGTTGTTGCCAGAGTGTCGCTCCGTAGGAAAGCGCCATAGTCATATGCGTGTCGGTCACCGCCCGACCCACGGTGGTCCCCCACAGAATCGGGTTGTTCCTATGAGTGACGCATTTCACATCCATAAAATTTCGGGGGTCGGTGCCCACACCTGAGTAATAACCGGTGTACTCTCCAAAAGGTCCTTCTTCCATGAATTTATTGGCATCTACCTCGCCTTCGAGAACAATTTCAGCATGCGCCGGGATCGGCAGATCAACGGTTTCTCCCTTGACTACCTCCACAGGTGTGCCCCTGAGAGCTCCCGCCACGTCATATTCCGACACAGTAGCGGATATGCGCGCCGCCCCCATAATGAAAAGCAAGGGGTCACATCCGATGACAGAGACCACCGGCATGGGTTTACCCATTTTCTGGTACTTCTTCAGCATGATGTCGGCGTGTTTACCCTTGATGAACTGGGTTCCAATCTTGTCCTTACCCAGAAGTTGGGCGCGGTAAGTGCCCAGATTGACCCACCCTGTATCCGGGTCTTTGGAAATGAAAAAGTGGGCCGTGCCGATATAACGTCCGCCGTCCAGAGGGTACCATTTGGGAACAGGGAACTTGTAAAGATCAATCTGGTCTCCGGTCAGGATATTTTCCTTGCAGGGCGCTTCAGCCTTGTCTACATATTTCGGAGGAAGTAGATTTTCGCCCAGCTTCGCCCATGCGTCGTAAAGATTCACTAGGGTTGAGCCGAGCGGTTGCCCCATGATCAGGGACAGCCGTTCAGTCGTGGTGCATACACTGGTGATGACCGGTGTGTCGTAACCCTTTACATTTTCAAATAACAGCGCCGGACCGGAGGCCTCCTCGTTAAGCTTGGCGATATGTGACAGTTCGAGGTCCCAATCCACTTCCGCCTTAATCCTTTTGCATAGTCCCTTTGCTTCGGCTTCCTTTACAAAATCTCTCATGTCTTTCATGTAAATCCGTAACTCCTTATCTTTAATATAATTGAGTGCTTAAGTAATACTTCGCCCTTTGATCAGACCTGCTATTATGTGTTCGATAGCGGAACCTTTCGGTTCAACTACCGGTTTGGCCTCTTTTTGGCTCCAAACAGTTTCAGGACGGCTCTGAAGAATATAAATTTGACCTTTGTACGGCAGTCCTTTCTCTGTAGCCCATTCAATATCCATGGGGCGGCCGTAGTGTTCCTCAATGGTTTTCCCCAATTTGGCGAGTTCCAGGATCTCTTCATCTAAAATACTCTGTTGTTTCTGTCGCTCCGGATGCAACTCCAACTTGAGAACCTGGTCCGATTCAGGGTCGGTGGTGTAATAAATCTTCTTCTCGGAAATAGTCTTTTTTGTGACATCCATAGTGATCTTGTTCACGTGAAATTGGTCTGGCGTCACTTCACCGGAAACAACACTTTCCCCAAAACCATAATTCGAATCTATTACGACTGTGGCTCGATCACCCGTAGCTGGATTGAGCGTGAACATAACCCCTGCCGTAAAAGATCTAACCATCTTTTGAACGGCCACGCTAATCAGCACTTTAGAGTGCTCGAACCCCATGCTGGTTCGGTAGGCTATTGCTCTCGCAGTAAATAGGCTTGACCAGCATTTCTTGATCTTTAAAAGAAGTTGATCCACTCCTCGAATCCATAAAAAGGTGTCCTGCTGGCCGGCAAAACTAGCCCCGGGAAGGTCCTCAGCGGTAGCGGACGACCTAACCGCCACAGGCAAGGCAGGTGTACGAGATCGTTTCGAAAGGATCCGATAATTCTCGGCTATGACATCTTCCATCCGCTCACTAATTGTGCCTGTTTCTATCCATTCCCGAATATCTCTAGACGCGTTCTCGATTTCTACTACCTGAGCGTCATCAATACCTTCAAGGCGAGCCATAATTTTGTCAGACAAATGATTGTCTTGCAGAAAAACCTGATAAGCGTCAGTAGTTACTGCAAAGCCGGGGGGAACGGCTATTTTAGCTCTAAGGCATTCCCCCAGGCTTGCGCATTTACCGCCGACTCGAGCGACCATAGTTATGTCGCACTCTTCAAACGGTATCACATCTGGACTTGGTACATTCCTAACCATTACGGAGTCCTCACAATGCTCCCGAGTTGGTCACCCGAGTATCTCTATTTCACCCTTCGAGCCGTCGAGTTTTATTCTTTGGCCGGTCTTAAGTCTCGAAGTGGCTGATCCCGTGCCAACTATGGCAGGTAGACCATACTCACGGCAAACGATGGCAGCGTGGCACATGACACCGCCAACGTCAGTAATGGCGGCTTTGATTTTCTGGAAAGCCGGAGCCCAGCTAGGCGAAGTAGTTGGGGCTACAAGTATTTCACCCTCTTGGAGTTGACCTACTTCCTGAACAGTTCGACACACTCTGACCGTGCCCTCGACCACACCTGGGGACCCCGGAAAGCCGTATATCCTCGTCAAATCACCTTCGGATATGCTCTTGAGTTTAGCCCAATGAGACATGGATTCGGATGTAATGCCCCAGAGAACAATCGTGAAAGGCTCATTAATGGTTTCCGGAACGGTTCCCATAGCGTCCGGCGGTGTCCACTCCCGGAACTTGGCCATAACCTCTTTGCGCCAAGCCACCTCCTTGGGCCACACCAGAGGGCCTCTCGAATTGCTGCCGGTAGCCCATCCGGTAACCACGTCCCAGAGGGCGTCCTTAATTTCGGACCTCTTCAGATACCAAATGTCTTCAATATCTTCGATGAACTTAAAATCAACTAAGATCTTGGATACTTCTCTGACTTTGTTCCAAAAGAGGCTATGGAACCAATGCTCCACGTAAAAGAGGTGATTTTCCACGTATGGGAAAACAGTTCTGGAGGTTCCAAGCAGTTGATCGAAGGTTTGCAGGTCAGCTTCGGTCTTGAGCAATGCCCTGTATTCGGTAGCGAGCCGATCCCTTTCAGCGATTATGGCTTTGGTGGGCCTGTCTATGTTTGCTCCTTTCCGGAGTTTCTCAATGTAAATGCCCATCGCTGACAAGGGGATATCAAGATCATCATTCCATGATTTGTCGTGGTGATACCATCCTGTGCCTGTGGAAACATAAAACCACGGTTCTCGAGCCGCTTCAAAGGCCTCCAGCCATTTCCTTCCATTCTCAGAAGCCGCCATTTCCTTCAGGATTACGGATGCTGAGCCTTTCATGGCAATGTCATCAACTTTAAGATCTATCGACAGCTTGGCAAGTTTCTTGAGTTCTTCATCAGGCCGATAAATTATAACGTCTATGCCCCCCACCATCTGGGTTATCTTTTGAAGTGGGATATCCGGAAAAGCCTTCTGACAAAAGTCGACAAACACGACATAGGCGGCATATCCAAGGTTTAGGAATTCAAAATGATACTGCCATGCGAGGATTCCTAAATCGATGAGTTCGTCGTAGGCCTTGAGCAGCCTGTAGCCGGTTGAAACTCCAAGTCCCTCCGTAACTACGGATTCATCTTCTATTTCGGGCAGTTCCGGGATCTTTAATTCAGCCAGCTGCCCAATAATATTGCGCATCTTGACTTCCCAGTTGTCATGCAACCGATCCCAGTTTTGGTAATAATACCCGGCGCGCTTCATAAAAAGTTCGGCTCTCTTTGGTATGTCCGAGGGATCGGCGACCGGTAGAGGGGTGATATAGATATAACCGTTATGAATACGATGATCGATACCAAGGGCGGGGGGAACTATAAAAATTCTGGTGTTGAACTGTGATAAAGCGAGGAACCAAGCCTCATCCCATATTATATCAAAAGGATACATCGGTTCCGGGTAGTGCAATCCGTCATAAAACCAAAACATGTTTTCTTCGTATTTTTTCCTGTCCGGATCATCAGTAGTATACTGGTAGTGATACGGATACATTCTTTCCCAGCCCTCGGTGCCTGGGATTCTCTCCGCCTCGTGGGGATTCGGAAAATTCATCGCGGCCATCTTTCCACCTCCTGTATTTTTACTGGTTGAAGATGATTCATGGTCTAAGTGCTGACTTGACCAAGCCCTGCCCGCCTCTAAGAAGACCTATGAGAGAATAGGGGACCCTATTACACATCCGTCTTGGATATCGATTTTCCACCTCACTCCGAACCCGTATGAATTATCCAGATAATGGATACTTTTTATGCCAAACACATACAAGGCTACTTTTGTTTTTTTTGAAAGCTCGGTCGAAATCAACCTTGAATTCGAAAAAAAATCCCGCGCAAAAGGATGTCGCTTGAAATAGGCGCTTGCGGCACGGGTTATGTCAGACAGTTTTGTCAATAGTCTCACAGTGCCGTTCATCTGTAGGCCTTTGATATCTTGCCATCTTTTACAATCACCAGGAATTGAGGCAGCGGCCCTTGCGTTTTTACTAAATATTTGTGAGTGGAGTGATTCTTTAGATGAAAAGAATATGAGGTCAAAAGCGCGGCGAGCATAGTAAACCGGCACAGACCAAGGCTCGTCATCCAGGCTACACGCAAGCGTCATTGTGGTCGAGGAGTCCATGAACGATATTACAATCTTTTCGAGATCATCTTTGTTCATCCACCTGCCCATCGCTGAAAAAGCTGATTTGGAATATCCAGTTGGTCTAACGCCTTGCCGATTGTCTGATCAACAATGTCCATAATGGTCTTTGGATTGTGATAAAAGGACGGAACAGGGGGCAATATTATCCCGCCCATCTCTGTCACGGATATCATGTGGCGAAGATGCCCCAGGTGCAGTGGAGTCTCTCTCACGATTAGCACAAGCTTGCGTCTTTCTTTTAAAGTGGCGTCAGCCGCACGAATCAGGAGATTGTCATTGATTGAATTCGCGATCATTGACAGGCTTTTCATTGAGCATGGGGCCACGATCATTCCGTCAGTCTTAAATGATCCGCTTGAAACACAAGCCGCAAGATCATCAGGAGAATGGGATACGTGAGCAAGCGCTTCAAGCGCAGCTGGTTTCATCGACGTCTCATACTCCATTGTGACCCTGGCCCCTCTGGACAAAATCAGGTGAGTTTCAACGTCATCGACCTGGTTGAGGACCTCGAGCAAACGTACTCCGTAAATGGTACCGCTTGCGCCACTTACTCCGACAACAATTCTCTTCACTACATGCCTTTCAAGCTGTCAGATTGAATTGTATTTGTTAATATGGTCTGTCTAAGTTTATAATATGCTGATGCTTAGTCGCAGAATCGCTCACTAGTCAAGAAAAGATAATGAAGTGATTGCCACGGCTTCGCCTATTTTGGGTCTCATGCTTTCTGTCATGAGTCGCAGAGAACATCTTATAATATCGTTAGGTTAAGATAGTATCATAATAGTTGACAGACACGGTCCTGACAAAAAAACGGCGGTTACGTCCTGGGCGTCTTTAATGTAACCAGGGAATTCCTTTTTTGTCGTGTTGATCGGAAGTCTGTCTCTTGAGGTAAATTATCGAATTCTAAGCTACTCAAGTCAAGACAGAAAAAGTTATAGGTTTATAAGTCTGTCTTATACTACATTTGGGTAAAGTAAGGTTCTGGCATGGCAATTAATCTCAAGCACCTGGAAACATTTTATCATTTCTGCCGCTTTCAAAGCATGACCCGGGTGGCTGAAAACATGCACGTCAGTCAATCAGCGGTCTCACAACAAATTCAACTTTTTCAGGAAGAATGTGAAGTAAAACTGCTATATAGGGAAGGAAACCAATACAAGCTTACGGATGTTGGGGAATCAATATTCCTTTTGAGCAAAGTCATATTCGCTCGGCTGGGGCAAATTGAGTCTTTGGTTGATGAAGCGAAGAGACCGAGTTCCGGTGTCTTGAGAATTGGAACAACAAAGGATTATGCTGTAACTCTTATGCCGGACCTGGTCTCAAAGTTTCAAGATCAGTTCCCCCAAATTTTGGTGAAATTAAACGAGGGAAACTCGTTTGATTTATTGGCCAGATTGAGGAATAGAAAAGAAGACTTGGTCGTCGTGGCCAGAACAAACTATGATACTTGTTTTAAATCATTTCCCTTTGCAATTGTTGAACTGACGCTCGTCGCCAGACCAGACCACCCATTTTCTCAAAAGGATGCGGTTTCCATCAGGGATCTCTCCGAAGCCTTTCTGATAATACGTGAAAAGGGGTCAGGGTCTCGTGACGCAATCCTTAAGAAACTTGCGGAACACCGTGTCAAGCCTTCCACGATTATAGAGTCGGGGAGTTTGAGCTTTATCTTGGCCTATGTTGAACGCCGAATGGGGGTTTCTTTCGTAATGGCCAACGAAGTGGCGGACGAACTTGCCCGGGGTGTCTTGAAAAAAGTTGACCTTCTGGAAGGCAATATCCGTTTCCCAGCAGACATCGTAGTTCTGAGGGAGAAGCCCATGATGGCTCCTGTACGCCATTTTTTAAGGATTGCTATAAAAAAACGAGAAGAAAATAGCCTTGACGAACCATCAGAATAGAGAGAGTTTAAAAAATTGCTGAGGTTAAGATCTAAATTAGCATACGTGAGGTCCTAATGATCCCCATAGTTGTAATCGTCGGGACACTTGACACGAAAGGCCAGGAGGTCGAATTCCTGAGAAATGAACTATCCCGCCAGAAGTGTAAGGTTATCGTGATAGACGTTGGAACGCTTCACCCTCCAACGTGTTTATCTGATATTCATAGGGACGAAGTCGCTTCCGCTGCGGGAACTAGCTTAGATGCGCTGCGTAAACTCGGTGACAGAAGGAGCGCCATAGAAAGTATGATTCTGGGAGCGTCCGTAATCGTCAAAGGACTTCACCAGGATAGCCGTTTGTCTGGAATTCTTTCTGCAGGGGGCGGGACAGGAACCCATATAGGAATGGGGGTGATGAGAAGCCTTCCCCTTGGCGTGCCCAAGCTTATGGTCTCCACAGTAGCGTCAAGAGATATGTCAGATCTGATTGGGACCAAGGATATTATGATTATGCACTCTGTTGTTGATATTCTCGGTCTGAATCCGATTAGTAGGAAAATATTGTCAAACGCTTCAGCGGCAATGGCAGGAATGGTTTTCGATTCGCGAAAAATCGACTCTGACAAACCCTTAATAGGGTTGACCTCTTTTGGTTTTATTACCGAGGGGGCTATGCGCGTGAAAAATAAGTTGGAACAAAAAGGGTTCGAAGTAGCCCCTTTTCACGCTAATGGCACGGGCGGCATGGCCATGGAAGATTTGATTGAACAGGGCTTCATAAATGCTGTTATGGATTTTGCTCTTCATGAATTCGCCGACTCTCTTTATGGTGGCTATTGCGGCGATATTGGCCCAACCAGACTGGAGACGGCAGGTCGTATGGGTTTACCTCAAGTGGTAGTCCCTGGAGGCCTCGATTGTATCGTTTTGGAATTTGACTCAAAAGAAACCATGCCGGTTCATCTGAGAGATCGCCCGGTTTTCTGGTACGATTTTAGGTCAGGAGTGAGAACAAAAAGAGAGGACATGATCAAGCTAGCCGAAATAATTTCGGGAAAATTGAATCTTTCCCAGGGTCCCTCAAAGTTAGTCATTCCCATGCGAGGTTTTTCGGAAGCCGACGCTGAGGGAGCGCCATTGTATGACCAAGACGCCGATCAGTTGTTTGTCATGGAGATTAAAGCCCGACTTGATTCCAAAGTCGATGTCATTGAAGTTCAGGCGCACATTAACGATGAGCAATTTGCCGAAACGGTTGTAAATACGCTGGATGCAATGGTTAGATAACTCGTCCGGTCTCTTTCAGGTAAATCTCAAAGACACAATTTCTATGTGAGAACTCAAACTTGTAGAGTATCAACCATGTTGAATGGATTCCTTACATGCTCAACGTGCTTCAATGAGTCTTTTACCTTGACTGACTGTCGCTGTCAGATTTAAAGTCAACCTTCGATATCAATGAAATGGTGGGAGAAGTATGACCCGGGAACTATCCATCAGTCCTGAAGGCGAGGAATTCTATCTTCCGAATGCGGAAGATTACCAAGCGGAATTCTCAAGATTACAGAACCTTGTCGATTTTCACAGAGGTGAAGGAAAAGAAATTGTGGTTGTTATGGGGATCGGATTTGTTGGGGCCGTAATGGCCGCAGTTATCGCCGATTCTACAGACGCTGCGGGAAAATCGGGTAAATTTGTTATCGGGATGCAAAGACCAAGCGTCAGGAGCTACTGGAAAATCCCCCTCATGAACCGTGGGATCACCCCGGTGAAATCTGAAGATCCAGAGGTTCCATCAATCATAAGTCGATGTGTGTTGGAAAAGAAAACACTAACTATTTCCTTCACCTATCAGGCCCTTAGTCTCGCCGATGTTGTGGTGGTAGATGTCCAATGTGACTACATAAAGGAATCCTTGGATGATTGCGCCACAGGCTATGTACAACTGGAAGACCTCGAGAAATCGCTTGAAATCATTGGAGAAACCGTTTCCTCTAATGCGATGATTCTCATTGAGACCACCGTACCGCCAGGTACAACCGAACAAGTTGCTTATCCGTTGATCAAGAGGGCTTTTCAAAAGAGAGGGATCACGGAGGAGCCTTTGTTGGCCCACAGCTACGAACGGGTTATGCCTGGAGCAAACTATGTGGCTTCAGTCAGAAACTTCTGGAGAGTATGCAGCGGAATAAACGAAGAAGCCCGTGCCAGAGTAGTGAAATTTCTCAACGAGGTTATTGATACCAAGAATTTTCCTTTGACCGTTCTTGATAGACCTATCGAGTCCGAGACTGCGAAGATAGTCGAAAATAGTTATCGGGCCACAATACTTGCGTTTATGAATGAATGGAGTGTTTTCTCAGAACGTAACGGAGTGGATCTCGTCAAGGTATTGAATGCCATAAAAGTTAGGCCTACGCATTCAAACATAATCTTCCCCGGGCCTGGGATAGGTGGTTATTGTCTACCTAAAGATGGCGGTCTAGCCGTTTGGGCCTACAAGCATCTTTTGGGATTTCAGGACGATCTCTTCAAAATAACGCCTCTTGCAATAAACATAAATGACACGCGTTCTTTGCATGTTTCTGAGCTTGCCCGTGACGCTCTTCGAAACATGGGAAGATATATAGCGGCATCCAAAGTGACGCTTTTGGGGGCGTCCTACAGGGAAGACGTTGGAGACACGAGATACAGCGGTTCAGAAATCATAGTTCGCAGACTGGTCGAAATGGGAGCGGATGTCTGTGTATATGACCCGTACGTAGACCATTGGTGGGAATTCGAGGCTCAGGATACATATCCGGTTCCTGGGAAGAGTAGGTCCAGGTTCTTCCGTTCCCAGAAAAAACTTCAGGAACTTAGAATTGAAAAAGATCTGCCTGCTGCCCTGAAGGAGGCGGACGTCATGATTCTCGCAGTAAGACACAAGGAATTCATGGAATTAAGCCCCGACGACGTAGTGGGTTACGCAGGGGGACCATTAGCAGTCATTGACTGTTTTGGAATGTTGGGGGACGAAACGATTCAGCGTTATTTCGAATTGGGCTGCGAAGTTAAGGGCTTGGGAAGAGGACACATTAATAGAATCAAGAAAGAATTTGCACGCCACTGAGAGACTTTTCATACTCCCCGCGAAATGCAGGATAATGCTAAATCCTGCATTCAGGCTGAGGACAACCCGGTTTTGTCAGCACCAATTGCCACAACTGGTTGTATAGAGTTCTAAAGGCTCCGGCGCATCTTGTTGATCTGGGCCTGAGCAAGATTCTCAGATCCGCTGAAATAACCACAGCTATACTGATTGTAGTCATCCAGAAATGACAAGAACATATCGTTATCCAGATTATAATGACGATCAGCGACCATTCTGGACCTAGCCAAAGATTGCATATTGAATAAATTGGCTCGTAATAATGGCGCTATAATCTTCCAGGAACTTCTGACCTTATTTTCCAGGCCCTCAGATAGAATCCTGCAAAAAAAGTCATCAAGTCTTTCGCAATCCCACCAGCCATCCATGTACGCCTCTCCCATTCCCAGATTCTTGAGGCTTAACACACGGTCATAAAAATTTTCATTGTAAACTATAATATCGTGAGGGTTGATTCCGTTTATCTGGATTCCCACAGTGGCCAATAACTCTGCAACAATTTTTTTATTCTGAGACATAACGCCTCCTGCACGAATTTCAAAATAAGGACTCCCCTTGAACGGATTTTCTCAGGACAAGCGTATACTCTATGATTGACTAAGACGACGAATCACAAACCTCCTGCTCAGGATTGTTTCTAAGTTTTAGGGTAGGAATCCTGAACAGGGCAAGTTTGAGCCATTCAAACGCAAACTCCAGCAGACAAGAATCATCAGTCTCCAAAGAACTTGCCCTTTCTGGAGAAAATTCAAATTTGGTTAAAAAAGAAGATCTGAATATAAACTCACGAAATTTATCAAGATTGTAACATGCCATCATGAACATTTGCAGTCGTTGGGTCGACAATTCACCAGATCTTGACCGGAATCCAAGCATATAAAGTTCCATGAGTAAATCGTTGAACCGATTATATTCTTCAAGGTCCTGATCCGAAAGCCACTCATCAACCGACCACGTTTTGTTTTGTTCAAAACCCCTGCAATGACTTTCTCTAACAACAAAAAAGAACTCTTCATTGATGTTTGTCAATCTGTTCTTTGAAGAAGCTCTTCCCAAGGGGTACGTTCGGCAGGCTCCCGGTCTGTCTTCATAGACGACGCACCCTTGTTTAGAAACAAAAGGACAAAGTTTTTCTTCGGTGTCTTGCATTTTCAGAAAAACTTCGGGAAATCCATGACGAGACCCACTCTTGATTTCGGTAAAATCGTCAAGAAACTCGGAGGATGACACTCCGAGTCTCCGGGATAATCTGAGCGTGTCGTATGGGGTCAACGCAAGCTCCAACTTTCTGCAGCATTCGGTAAAACACTGGACACTAGGGCCACAAAAAAATTGGAAACAATCCTTTCGGGTCATTCTGGCAGCTTCTTCAAGTGACGCCGTAGGATCAAAACTTGAACTGGAGCCGTTGTTCATATTGTTACCATCTTTCAAAAAATCAAATGGTCGGTTGGGGAAGTGATCGTTCAAGGTCTGCCAGACGCCTGGCAAAGTCTAACAATGACGGGAATACGAGTTCCGTCTCAATGTCGCCTGGGTCGGAACTGATGCGGACGGATTTTACACCGGCGTTTCTTCCGGCTTCAATGTCAGAAGCGGAGTCTCCCACCATGTATGATGCGCCCAAATCTAATCCAAGGTCTTTAGCCGCGGCCAATATCATTCCGGGCGCCGGTTTTCTACATTCACAACAATCATCTTTGTCATGCGGGCAGTAATATATGCTCTGTAATTCGACACCGGATCTTGTGAGCAATGAATTCATGAATTGGTGAACTTTATTCAGATCATCCTCGGTCATCATGCCCCTGGCGATGCCTCTCTGGTTGGTAACGACAACCAGGGTAAATCCGAGGTCACGCATTATAGCCAACGCCGGCGCCACATCAGGTAGAATCTCAAATTCTGAAGGTGTCCTTACGTAGTGGTCTTCAGGCAGTTTGCGGTTAATGATTCCATCACGATCCAGAAAAATAGCTCTTCTGGGGTTTGGATTATATTTCAAAGACAAAAGCGAACGTCCTCTCAGGATTGGTTGGTTTGGTCTAAGCAAACGATGATTTATCATAGCCAGTGAGACAAAAAGGTCAATGAAGAAAATCACATAAACCCGGCCTAAACTGATCAGGCGCCGGGGCTTAGATTGGATATGTCGAGAAACAATGGAATTAGTTTAGGGATAAAATATCAATATAACCGGTATTTGACTTAGCGCGTTAGTGTAATATCTTCGGTCATAATTAAATTTAATTTAGAATTAAAATCTATTACCTACTGTTTTAATTACGTTCTAAACAACAATTAATAACTAACCGTTATATCAATAGGTTAGTAACTATAATAGGTCAACTGAAAGCCTCGTGATCTTAAACCACTTAAAATCAATACTAATATTTTTAGAATCATATCTAATAAATTACTTGACATAAAATTAGTTTTGAATCATTAGGAGAATCCAGGACATTCAGTGAAGGAGGGAGGGTATGCTTAAATTAAAGCGCCTGAAGGTATTGGTTTGTCAAGTAGTATGGGTTTTTGTCGCAACCACCGCATGCTGGGGTTACACCGGGCCGGATATTTCTGGACCAGGTGTACAAGGAGACGCTCTGTCAGCAGACCCGACTTATCAAAATAGGTCGGTTCCGCAGCAGCAGTTTCCGTCGCAGCCGCAAAGAGGATTGTCGCAAACCTCACGCGGCACGGGTGGCTATTCTAATTCCGGGCCGGTCTACCGACCGTATGAGCCGACCAGGGCGCCTGTTCTAGCTCCTTGCGGGCCTCAGGGCTGTCCTGTGCCGGGAGTGGCAGCAGGTAATCCTAACGCTATACCTGCGCCTGGAATGTTTGGGCTGTTTTCTCAACAGGGCATGGGATTTGGAGCACCATGCGTAGGCTCATTTTTGCCTCACGTGGGCGCCAAACAGTTCCAGGTGAGCGCTCAGGTTTGGTATCCAACTCTTTACCGGAGCGAAGTTATCTGGGGTACCAACATGGCTGGTGGCGCAGGGACTCAACTAGATCTGACCAGGGATGATCTATTGGGACCGAATCAGTATTTCGGGGTATATGAGGGAAGGTGCCAGATAAAGTGCAATTGGGGCTTACGGTTCACTTTCATGCCCATCAATTACAGGGCAAATTCCAATCCCCGAAATGGTTTTTGGTTTGCAAACCAGTGGTTTGCCCCGACTATTAATACGTTGACCGTATGGGATAGATACACATACCGGGCTGAGTTGGTATATGACTGGTTTCACAAGCAGAATGCAGTGTCGAGTCTGTTTGCCGGGTATATCATGTACGATGATAAACTTACCATCAGTCAACCCAATATAGCTCCAAATTGGAGTCGAAGCCGATCGAGCACCCGGGGATTGTACACAGCGGGCGCCAGCATTGAGCGGCTCATAAGAGATATTGGCTCAGCCACAGTTAGTACCGAATGCAGATGGTCGGTGAATTTTGACAACGACCATTTCGGGTGGGACGGAGTATGGTTAGGCAGAGTATACATGCCTATGAATTGTGGAAGGTATGGTTACCTGGAAGGTGGGTATAGATGGTATGTTTTGGAGACTAGTCAACCCACCGATTATGACAAGACGAATTTGGCAGGGCCTACCGCTGGGATTGGTCTGATCTTTTAGGGATCCGTCCACATTGGTGTGATACTGACGTGACTAATGTGTTGGAGATTCTTCTACGTAATTGGTGGACTGACGCTCAACGATCTCTGAGATCCCTATGATCGCTTCGGAGTGAGCGCCACCAGCGATAGAGGGAAGTGGTTATGTCGCATAGCTGGAAATTGAGGGACAAGAAGGAACACGGAACCGAGTTTATTCACCCACCGAAAGATGGGTGGATGAATTCAACCCGGTCCCCTTCTTCAACAGAGCAGATCGAGAAATATTTTCTATGAACAAATTTACCGTTAAGTTCAACTATTACCGCCGGGTCATCCTCCTGGTTCATTTCCAGAAGCGACTGAATGGTAAGGCTCGGTTCATCGAAATCTTCAGGGTATCCGTTTAATATGAATTTCACGTTATTACACACCATGGAAAGTGATCAATCACAGAAAATGCGTTTGCACATGAGCATGATCCGGAATCCTTCGGGGATTCTGAATGTCCTCAGAATTTAATTGAAGCGCGCATAAATGCCTCTGGTCGATTACCGCACTTTAGCGAAATACAAAAGCCGGCGTGGATTCAGCAAAATTGAACTCCGCCGGCTTTTCACCTTATGTCTGTGCCAGACCTAAACTATCCTGTTTTTTTCCACTAGAGCCATAAACAATTTTTCGGAAGTTACAGGAAGCTCATTGATTCTAACTCCAGTAGCATCATATATCGCGTTAAGGATAGCCGGGATAGTGGGCATGATCGCTCCTTCTCCAACCTCTTTAGCCCCATACGGACCGTTGGGTTCATTCGATTCGACAATAATCGAACGCACATTCGGCATGTCGAGGGCCGTCGGGATTTTGTATTCTCCCAAGGAAGGATTCAGGACTCTCCCTCGAGAATCGAATTTGACTTCTTCGAATAGACATTCGCCAAGTCCCATAGACAATGACCCCTGCATTTGACCTTCAACGGACATTTTGTTGATAGCCAAGCCGCAATCGTGAGCGTCAGTCATTTTGTCGACCGTTATCTGTCCGGTCTCCAAATCAACGGAAACCTCAACTATCTGCGCTGAACAACCGTAAGCGGGAGATGTCCCAACGGCGGCGCCCTTATATGATCCACCGAGTCTGTGAGGTTTGTATTTGCCGGTTCCAACCAGGGTTCCACCTTTCAGAAAAGCCAGCCTTGCGGCTTCCCTAAAAGTAAGGAATTCGCCACTTGGTTGGTCTGTCCAACCCCTGTGCTCCTTGATGTAACTCGTCCTGATTTTCTCAAAATTGCCCGGAGCGTCGTCAAATTTCACAATTCCATCCACAAAAGTTATGCCTGATTTTTCGACATTCATTTCTTCCGCGAGAAAACCGGCTATTTTGTCTCTTAAATCTTCGGCGGCTTCCTTTGTAGCATGGCCTGTCATCAAAGTCTGCCTGCTCGAGTATGCCCCGAGATCCACACTATAATCAGTGTCACCAGAATAAACGCGTACATTTTCCAGAGGGATTCCTAAAGTCTCCGCCGCGATCATTGCCATGGCGGTATCTGATCCCTGACCAATTTCAGCCGATCCTGTAAGGAGATTTGCCACCCCACCATCTTCACTCATTTTTATTACTACTGTTGAATGGTAAGTGTCTGATCTGTAGATAGGGTAGCCGGCGCCGGAGACAAAAAATCCGCATGCCATTCCAATACCTTTCCCCTTAGGCAGTTTCCCTTTCTTGTTATTCCAGTCGCTTCCCTCTCTAATGGCTTCGATGCACTCCTTCATTCCGAGACTTGACATATCCAACTCGTTTACTGTCATGTCACCGGCGGTCATGATGTTTTTTAGACGCATTTCCACTGGATCCATCCCAATCTTTTCCGCCGTCATGTCTATGAGTTGTTCAAAACACGCCCTGTGAGCCACACCACCGTGACCGCGCTGGGCTCCACATGCTGGTTTATTGGTGTACGCGCGATGACCGTCATATTTCATGGCCTTTAGTTTGTAAGGGCCTCCCAAGAGCGAACCCGAGTAATAAACGGTGGCTATTCCGAAGCTCGTATACGCTCCTCCGTCGAGCACCGCCTTATTCTTCAGAGCCACCATTGTTCCGTCATTCATGACCCCAAGGGACATCTCCGCGTAAAACTGGTGTCTGGCCCGACTATGCAAAAAGACCTGCTCTCTGGAATAGGTCATCTTGACTGGCTTTCCCGTGATCTTTGACAAGAGTCCGCAGCTCATCTCCAGTGGAGTAGCTTCGCATTTTGGTCCAAAACCTCCACCAACATAAGGCTTGATAACTCGAACGTTTCCAACTGGGATCTGCAATGTCATGGCGACAGTACGCATCACATAATGGGGAACCTGTGTGGATGTATACAGCGTTAGCTTTCCTGCATGATCAAATACCGCTACACATGAGTGAGGCTCTATAAAAGCAGCGTCCTGACGCTTGTTGAGAAAAGTATGATCAACTACAAGATCGCAAGACTTAAGCGCAGCCTCGGTGTCTCCAAACTCCTGATGAACCTCAGCGTTAATATTACCCGGAAATTCATCGTGTATTTGAGGGGCTCCGTCTTTGGTGGCCTCGAACATGTCAAACACCGCCGGGATTTCCTCATAATCCACTTTTATAAGAGACAGCGCCTCCTGGGCTATTTCCATGCTGGTGGCCGCTACAGCCGCGATTTCATCACCTACGTAACGAACTTTATCATGGGCGAAGATTGTTTCATCATACCTGGCGGGAGACACTCCATATCTGATCAACCCAGCCTCTTTTGATGTCACAACGTTTTCTACGCCCGCCAGTTTTTTGGCTTTTGATGTATCAATGTGTAAAATTCGGGCATGCGCTACCGGACTTTGCAATATTGCGGCATAAAGCATTCCTGGCATTTTAAAGTCATCGGCGTACTTGGCCTGGCCTGTCGCCTTGGCCGCGGCGTCAACTCTCGGGGCTCTGGTGTTCAGAACTCTAAAATCGTTCATATCAGGATTCCTCCCTGCCACTCATTACTTTAGCCGCATCATCTATAGCCTCGACAATTTTCTGATATCCTGTGCATCTGCACAAATTGCCGGAGAGGGCGGTCCTAATCTCTAGTTCCGTGGGGTTAGGCTTTTCTTCAAGCAGGGCTTTTGCGGACAAGATCATACCCGGAGTGCAGAATCCGCACTGAATGGCGCCTTTATCCACAAAGGCCTGTTGCAAGGGATGCAATTTCCCGTTTTCCGCAAGGCCCTCAATCGTCAAGACCTCAGAGCCGTTGGCCTGAATGGCCAGCACTAAACATGAGTTAACGGCTTTTCCGTCAAGAATGACAGTGCAGGCGCCGCAGTCTCCGAGACCACATCCATGCTTTGTTCCCGTCAAGCCCAAATCCTCCCTTAAGAATTGGACGAGAGTCTGATTTTGCGCAACGGCGGCTTCTACTGGTTCGCCGTTGACTGTAAGCCGAATTATTTTCTTCATTTTTCGTTCTCCGGAGAAACGAGATTCTTTTAAAATATCAAGACACCCAACACTGGAAAGACAACAGCTTCTGTTTCTTAGCGTTTTAAGGGGGTGCTTTTACGGTTTCCAAGCAAGAGCGTTTTGATAAGCTAGATTCAGAGCCCTTGAAGTCAACGTTTCTATCATGAGGCATCTGTATTCCATGGTGCCTCTATGATCTGTTATCGGGTGGCACATGCCTACCCCGATAGCTCCAGCTTCGGAAAAAACCTTTTCAGATGGATGTCTTCCCATAAGATATTGCTCCGCGGCGAAAGCCCTTACGGGAGTAGGGGCAACAGCGCCTAAGGCTATTTTTACATCCACTATTGGACCCAGTGGCTCTTGCAAAGTAAGCATTACAGCGACATTGACCATGGAGATCTCGAGAGCCTTGCGAGCCCCGAGTTTAATGTAAGAACCTCCGGTCCACGGAGCAGGAGTTTCCATAAAGATTCCTACGAGCAATTCATTGGGTTCAATAATGGTTTCGCCTGGACCGCGAAAGAACTCCCCAACCAGGATCTCCCGCTCATTTGTCGCGCTTTTCAACTTCAAAATTGCGTCGAAGACCATACAGGCCGGCGGAAAATCAGCAGCCGGTCGGCCGTTCACCAGATTTCCCCCAATCGTGGCTCTGTTCCGAATTACGGGCGCTCCAAGTTTTCCGGCGGCTGTGGCAAGAGGGGCAAACTTGTCCCGAATAAATTCATTCCTGGCAAGATCAGCCGCTGTAACAGCCGGCCCGATCGAGACCCCATGAGTCTCTCTCTTTATCACTTGGTTGAGGCCGGGTACCTTGCGAAGTGATATCAGTTGACTCGGTTTTTCAATCTTGAGCTTCATACGAACCAGCAAGTCCGTTCCTCCAGCTATGACCCTGGCGTTTCCCCCCATATCAGAGAGTAAACGTAAAGCCTCTTCTAGCGTGGTGGGTTCGATGTATTCGAAATTGGGTAGGAGCATGCTCTATCCCTCCCGTTATATTAAAGAATGATAGTTACTTAAAGCCTGATAACGATTTTCTGCCTGGCTCACAGGAGAAAGTTCATAAAAATCCCTTTTACAAAGACCATCAAGCAAAATCAACCTGCTACTGTGAAACCCAGGGTCTAACTGACCAAAACGAACAGGACATCAGATTGTTAGTCCCGTATATAGTCATTGAATCCTTTTTCTTCGGTCAGAAACCTTTTCATATAACCTTCGAGCCAACCGTCTATAAGGGGAACCTTCGCAAGACGCGCGACATTCCTGAATTGAATCATTGTAATAACAATATCCAGGGCATGCGTTAAAATTGGCCAAGTTCTTTCCTTCATTGCTTCTTCTAATAAAGCGAGAAACCGGGATGTAAACAAGGCCCTTGCAACCGTGCTGAAAAACATAAGAGCCTTCGACGAAATCAGAAACGCAAGGGTGATAAGCTAAAAACATTAGGTCTAAATCTTTAACGCAGTCAACAAGTTTTTTCCATGTCTTGTTACACGAAGAGCAAGACAAGTTTTGTTCGACTAACGCGTTATTGTTTACGGTTTGTATTTTTCTAGGATGACAGTTTTCTCGTTCCACACTGGACAGGATTCCATAACGATCCAACTTCTTTATCAATTCCTGTGACACTTTTACAGCGTGATCCCTTCTGGCGCTTTCGGCGTCCGGTACACCATCGAAAAAAGGGGGAATTCTCAAATAGACCCACCCTCTATAACCACCAAAGGGGGTTCCATCAGTTGGACGATTACAGGCCATGACTCCTTTAGAAATTTGAGTGTCTACGGGAGATACGATATGGTAACAGTTCGAATCCGGGGATACACCGATCCAGCTCTCATTTCCTGTTCGAAAACCAAGCGTGGCTCGAAGAATGTCGACAAATTTTATCTTGACGGTCATCAACAAAATTTCGTTCTGTATTCGGAACTATATTATTTAAAAATATTCTTGTATCAAGAGACTGTCAAGCTATAACATACTAGGTCAATTCGGTTGACAATTGTAAGCGAAAAAGCTACAACCAACTGTATTAGTTCATACTAGTGAACACACAGCCTAGAGAAAATCAAGTAGCCGGTCATTGAGAGTGGGGCACGTGGCATGAACTCGGATCAAAAGGCCATTTCAATATCTTACTCTGCGCCTATTGTTTCAAAGGCAATGCGCGTTTTGAAAATGATACTTACCGAACCAGAGAATCCGGGAATAAGTGAGATTGCCTCCAGACTCAATTTGGCCAAATCAACGACTCATGGAATCTTAGCTGCTCTCGAAGAGACTGGCTGGGTGTTGAGAGATCCGATTACCCGTAAATACACCTGCGGTTTCACGACCAAGAAGATAGCGGAGAACGCAGTAGTGAGAATATCCCTGGTGGAATTAGCCAGGCCATATCTCGAAAAACTTAGCGATTGCCTGGAGGAAGATATTTTTTTGGGAATGTGCGGCGGATCTCACCTCCTGATTCTTGACCAGGTTGAGTCCGCCAGGGACATCAAGATTACCGCAAGGCCTGGTACACGTCTGTCACTTTATGCTGGAGCGGCGGGGAAAATCTTTTTAGCCTATCATGACCCGGATGATCTAAAGGAAATTTTTAAAAAGAACCCGATTCCTCAATTTACACCCCATTCAATAACGGATCCTCACCAATACCTCTCACAACTTCAAGAGATTAGAGAAAAAGGTATTGCGTGGGACAGTGAAGAATATTTGCTGAATGTGAACTGCGTCGCAGCTCCAATTTTTCATGGCAAGAAAAATCGAAAACGGATGGTCGCCGGTTTCTGGTTAGTTGGTCTCGATCTGTTAGTATCCCCGGAGAAGATGGAACGAGCAAAATCCATGGCCCTTGAGACGAGTGAAACAATTTCGCGAATACTTAGCCTAAAATAAACTATTAAGAGACAATCCTCACTGGTTTTTAATCTAAGTTTTTCCCCAGGAATTTTTGTTCTATGAAAGTGGCCAGGAGGCTTGGGTCGTCAAGGTCAAAGACCGGAATTCCATTTGGAGCTTCCGTAGGGTCACCAGCTATAGCAATGAGGTTGTCGTCGCCGGTACACAGCATGTCTCTGCGAAGAGAGCTTCTAAATACCTCTATCTTTGGTAAATTTTCCCTTTTGTAACCTTCTGTTAAAATGAGATCTACGTTACTGATAAACTTTTCCCGCAACTCGTCCAAGGTATGATCATGGTCTGAGTCCACTACCATAGCTATTTTGGATGGTGACGAGATAAGGGTGAGGACTGCCCCTGCCTGTTTGTGGCGCCAGGAGTCCTTGCCTTCCCTGTCTATTTCAAATGAATGGGCGTCGTGTTTTATGGAACCAATCCTGTAGCCTCGAAGAGTCAGTTCACGAATCAGTTTTTCCAATAAAGTAGTCTTGCCGGAATCTGATTTACCGACAACTGAGATCATGGGGATCATAAAAAGGCCCTTTCACAGTCCTGAATTAGCGTCACTGATTTTAAACCGGCGCAGAAATATGCCGTATATCGGTTGATAAATCAATAACTAGGTGATAGTCATAACCTTCTAGAAAACGAATGGTCTTAATAATGGTATCATCGAAGATTAACCCGGATCAAGCGAGAATGTAGTTGGAGAAAGCCATGTCCATTAAAGAAGAAGTTTTTCAGTTGGCTAAAATCACTCACGAGGCGGCGGCGGACTCGGCGAGAATTTCTATGTCCCTCAAAACTTCAATATTGAATGATGTAGCCGCAAAGATAAAATCTCACAAAGAAAATTTGCAAAAAGAAAATCTGAAAGATGTTCAGTCAGCAAAAAGCGTAGGGTTGTCTGAAGCTATGATAGATCGACTAACACTTTCGGATAAAGTAATCGCTCAAACGGTCGAGGGTCTCCAGGAGATCGCCGCATTTCCTGATCCGGTAGGAGAAATTACAGGAATGTGGGTGAGACCCAACGGCATGAGAGTCGGAAAAATGAGGATTCCTTTAGGTGTTGTCGGTATTATCTATGAATCCAGACCCAACGTGACAGCAGATGCTGCGGCGCTTTGTCTCAAAGCCGGGAACGCCGTGATTCTTCGAGGGGGATCTGAGGCTTATAATTCCAATTTAGCCATTGTAAACATATTTAAGGAAACTTTGAAAGAATCAGGAGTAAACCCGAATGTCTTGAATTTAATGCCGACCACTGATCGGGAGGCCATCACGCATTTATTGAAGCTTGAAGATTTTATAGATCTTATAATACCCAGAGGTGGTGAAGAGCTTATAAGGTTCGTTTCTCAAAATTCCAGAATTCCTGTTATCAAGCATTATAAAGGTGTGTGCCACCTTTACGTGGACGAATTCGCCGATCAGGAGATGGCGGTCAAGATAGCCCTAAACGCCAAGGCGCAAAGGCCTGGGGTTTGTAACTCGCTCGAAACAATGCTCGTTCATGAAGCAATAGCTTCGGAATTTCTTCCAAGAGTGTCTGCTGAATTTAATAAAGCCGGAGTAGAACTAAGAGGATGTCAAGCCGGCAAAGCCATCGTGGAATGGATGGTTCCTGCCACAGAAGAAGACTGGTTCGCTGAGTATCTTGATCTGATTCTTGCGGTAAAGATTGTAAAAGACATGGATGAAGCAATAACGCATATAGCGCGATATGGGTCATTACACACAGAGGCCATTGTGACCAAAGACTACGCCGCATCCCAACGATTTCTTAGAGAAGTCAATTCATCCACGGTAATCGTTAACGCCTCTACACGAATGAGCGATGGCTATGTTTTTGGACTCGGAGCGGAGATAGGAATAAGTACGACCAAAATACACGCTTACGGTCCGATGGGGGTCAAGGATTTGACGACGACCAAATTCATAGTTCTAGGGGACGGTCAAATAAGAGAATGATGTCTCAAAGTTGTTGTTAATGACAGATATGTGGCTATCAGTCTAATAAAATTGGGGTATTTAATTGACAGAAATTCGAAACACCATTGATTTGATGATGGAACGAACCAGTGGAATGCGACTATCCGAGGAGGAAAAGCATCGCATCAAACGAGAAGAATTGGAAAAAAAAGCTCGTGGTTATGCCCTAAAATTGATCGACCCAAATGGACTGAATCAGTCGACCCTTTCGATTCTTGACCAGGATTCGCCCGAAGAAAGATCAATTCTGGAACCTCTCGTGTGGAAAAATATTGTACAAGGAATCTCCAGTGAAGATGACATCAGGGTTGTTTTTGACAGATTCGATGATTGGCCCTTTTTCAATTCCAAAAGAAACAAAATAGAGAAACTACGTACAAAATTTAAAGATCAGGGTAAAAACAAGAACAAAGACAAAAAGAGTTTACTGGACCGTGAAAAAAGAAAGCTGGCGGACGCCGGAATATCCGGGTCCGCCGTTGTACCGAAGTTTTTAAAAAATATGGAAAGCGCAGCAATGGCGGAATTGATCGAAGAATTCAAGAAGACTCTCTTGTGAAAACCAGTTTATTGCAGTAATTCCCATTTACCGTCTTTTACGCGTACCATTATCATCGAATCCGTGCCGAGTCCATTGTGGTCCTCTGGAGTCAGGTTGTAGATTCCACTTATTCCAACATAACCTTTTGTCTGTTCAATGGCGTCACGAAGTTTTTCAGGTTCAACGCCTGATTTCTTCATGGCGTCGGCCACAACGTAAATGGCGTCCCACGCGTATCCAGAATGAGTATTAATTGGGAATTCTTTGTTAATTTTTTGGACATCATTATACAGATGAACAAAATCTTTAATCACCTTTTTTTGCGGATCACTGTCCGGCAACTGTTCCCATGCCATCAACTTTGTTGAAGGCATAACGCTGCCTTCAGCAGAGGCGCCTGCCAACTCCACATAATTGGGATCAGGTATGCCGTGACACTGAAACAGAGGTTCTTTGAGGCCCAGTTGCTTGACGTTCTTGGCCACAATGGCAGCGGCCGGACCAATTGTCCAGCACACTATTGCATCGGGATTTGCAGATGACAGTTTGGACAACTGGGCGGTCATGTCGGTGTCTTTAGGATTGAAGGATTCATTGGCCACTATAGTCAATCCGTATTTTGGAGCAAATTTTTCCAGCCAGCCTTTCCCATCCTTACCAAAACCGTCGGCAGCCGTCATTAGCGCTACTTTCTTGAGATTCGCTTTCTGTAGATGGTCGTAAAGTTTTTCTACCGCTACGGAACTTCTCTGAGGTGATTTAAAGACCCATTTGTAAGTTCCAAGCGGTCCGCCACCCATTATTACAGGGTCTCCTCCAACCGTCATGAAGGTTGGGACCCCAGCGTCTTCCACAAGTTTTTTAACGGCCATTCCCAGGTCGGTCCGGTCCGGTCCGATTATTGCCGCAACCTTATCTACGTTAATAAATTTTTTTACAACCATAATGGCTTTGGTAGGGTCAGACTCGGTATCACCAAGTACCAGTTCTATGGGGCGACCATTTATACCCCCTTCTTTGTTGATTTTTTCGACCACCATCTGTGTAACAAGTTTGGTCGGTGTTCCAATAGCCGCCGCTGGACCGGACAATGAGAATATTGCCCCTATTTTTATCGGATCCACTGCATGCGCATTCCCAAGAAAAAGGATACAAATTAATATCCCCACCAAAACTTCGATCTTTTTCATGAACCCTCCTTTTTTAAAGTTAGAGTATCGGCCTTAAACCAAAGCCGAGGAGAAAAGAGTGAAATTTGGTTGAGGACAAATCCCTGTGAATCAAGGTTCACCCAGGCTTCTTGTCCTCCGCGCTTACCTGTTGGATTTATCAAAATCTCTTTTAACACGAAGAGTTGGGGGCTTCTAGATCTTTTCCCAAGTAAGCTCTTCGGACCCTAGCGTCTTTCATGAAAACTTTTGACGGTCCGCTAAACGTAACACTTCCCGTTTCAAGAAGGTAGGCCCGGTCAGAAAGATCCAAAGCCGCTATGGCGTTCTGTTCTACCAAGAGTATGGTCCTGCCTTCATTTCTCATCTCCTTTATAATGCCGAAAACCTCTTCAACAATTATTGGAGCTAAACCCAAAGACGGTTCATCCAGCATCAACAATTTTGGATCAGACATCAGTCCACGCGCAATAGCCACCATCTGCTGTTCACCGCCTGACAATGTCCCTGCCAGTTGTCTGCGTCTCGATTTCAAAACAGGGAATTTGCGTAACATATGTTCTAGTCTTTTGCTTAAACTTTCTCCTCGATTTTGCTCAGACCAAAGATAAGCACCCATTTCGAGGTTTTCTTGAACAGTCATGGATCCAAACAATTGGCGGTTTTCGGGACACTGAACGAGTCCATGTTTTACAAGCTTGTGAGCCGGAGCGCCGGAAATGTCCGCCCCTCCGAATGATATACGCCCTACCATATCGGTATGTAACCCCGAAATACAGTTGAGCAAAGTCGTTTTACCAGCTCCGTTGGCCCCGATAAGCGCGATAATTTCACCTGGGCCTACTTCCAATGAAACGCCCTTCAGGGCTTCATTGCCCCTGTAATAGGCGTGAACGTTTTCCACCTCCAACATTTACAGAGAGCCTCCAAGATATGCGGACAAAACCAACTCGTTTTTTTGAATCTGAATTGGTGTCCCTTCTGCTATCATCGTTCCATAGTTTAATACGACGACCTTGTCTGAAATGCTCATGACAACATTAATATCATGTTCCACAAGTAGCACGGTAGTCCCTCTGGAACGGATTTTCATTATGAGTCCCGCTATCGTGATGGATTCAGCCCTGTTCAACCCTGCGACAGGCTCATCAAGTAATATGAGTTCAGGTTCAGACACAATGGCTCGGGCCATTTCCAATCGCTTTTGCTCACCAAAAGATAGTTGGCAGGCGGGCAAATCGGCTTCCTTTTCTAATCCGAAAAAAGACAAGGCCTCCAGTGCCTTTTCACGAATCAGTTTCTCCTCTTTCCAGTAGGATGGAGGATGTAGCATCGAAACGAAAAATTCATTGTGGGATATGGCGTGCGCTCCGACCATAACATTTTCCAGGACTGTTATGTTATCGAATATCTGAAGATTTTGAAAAGTTCTCGCCATACCCATTGCAGCTATCTGATATGGATACAGTCCGTTGATCCTATTGTTTCGAAAAATAATCGTGCCTAGGTTAGGTTTGTAAACTCCATAAATTAGATTAATCGTTGTAGTTTTGCCCGCGCCGTTTGGACCTATCAAAGAGGTTATGGAGCCCTTTTGAACGTCAAACGTCAATGATGAAGCAGCTGCAATCCCTCCGAAGCTTTTAGAAATATTGTTTATTCCCAGAATAATATCATTTGACGCTTCAAGCCTTTTAGAAGAGCATGAGTCAGCAAGAGGGATTCCGGCAACGCCATTAAAGCCAGGCTCATCTAAAAAATCATCAAGTCTTTTCTTATTCCTTTGCCCTTTCTCTTTTAGGTAAAAGTCCAATTTCTGCAAAATTCCTGGAATGAACCCTTCCGGGGTAAAAATGAGAATTACGACCAAGATGAAGCCGTAAAATATATCCTTATATTCATCGAGAGAACTTAAAAGATGAGGCAAAGAGGTTAGAAAAGCTGAGCCGAAGAGCCCTCCCCATATACTACCCATGCCACCCACTATTACCATTGTCACCAGTTCCACGGAAAAGAAAATATCGAAAGTCTTTGGACTTACAAACGACAAATAATGGGCGTAAAGACTTCCAGCTACGGAAGCGAATACAGCGCTGAGCACAAACATTTTTACTTTATACTTGCTGGCCGGAACCCCCATACAATTAGCCGCCGATTCTCCAGAATGAAGAGCTCTTAGCCCTCTTCCAACTCGAGACATAGAAAGGTTCAGCCCGAGGACAATTCCTATGAAAGCCATTGACCAGATCAAGCAGTACATCTTTATATCCGAATCAAAAACCCAGCTTCCAATGGCCAAAGGAGGAACCCCGGGGAAACCCGAAGGACCGCCCGTAACCGAATCGCACTGAACTATAATTATGTTTGCTATCAGATTAAACCCGAGAGTCGCCATGACCAAATAATGGCCATGAAGCTTAAGCGTTGGGGTTCCGATGATGAATGCTATGCTGCTGGTAACCAGGGCTGCGAGAACAAGGGCCAGCCATGGATTGAAACCGTAGGTCACGGTAAGAATTGCTGAAGTATACGCTCCAATGCCGTAGAACGCAGCGTGCCCAAGTGAAACTTGTCCGGCATAACCAATCAACAGGGTTAGCCCCACCACAATTATCGTGTTGATACCAATGATATTGGCAACATTTAGATAGTACGGGTTAGATAACGCTAGGGGAAAGAGAACAATAAAAACAGCTAGAATAGCCAAGCCGAGAAGTGATTTTACACCGGATAGCCCGATCCGCATCTAAAGTCGCTCCGTATCGCCACGGCCCAGTAGCCCGCTTGGTTTAATAAAAAGAACCAGCAGTAAGATACCGAATGCAATGACATCCTTGTAGGTTGACGAAATGACGCCTGCCCCGACTGATTCCAACACGCCCAAGAGGAGTCCCCCAAGGACGGCCCCGAGACTATTCCCGTAACCGCCCAAGACCGCAGCGGCAAAACCCTTCAATCCCAACATAACGCCGATGTCAAATGAAAGGGTTGTTATAGGAACGATAATTATTCCTGCAATAGCTCCCAGCGCCCCACTTAACGCAAATGAAAGCAACACCATGGAATTGACATTGACCCCCATTAGTGACGCAGCCCTAGGGTTGCATGCGGTGGCCCTCATGGCTTTTCCCAGCCTGGTTCGACTGAAAAAGAAATGAAGACCTATTACCGAAATTAAAGTTATGCCAAAAATCCAAAGATTTTGTGGCATCAATGTGGCTCCGGCAAAGTTTATCGGTGTCTCTCCCGAAAAAGGGGGCAACCCCATCTGATTCTTTCCCCACAAGATCTTGAATACACCCCTCATGAAAATGGAAGCGCCGATGGTAATAAATACAAGAATTACTATGCTACGCGATCTTGCCGGGCGAATGGCAACGCGTTCCAATAGAGCCCCGACGATCGTAACAGCTATGACAGATATTGGAAATGCTATGATTAACGGAACCTTAAGACCCATTAGCAGCGTGAAAATGACGAGTCCCCCCAGAGATATGAAATCTCCCTGAGCAAAGTTTACTATGCCTGTCGCGTTATGAATAACGCAAAATCCCAAGGCGATTAACGCATAAATACTTCCGGTTGTTAAGCCGGCAACAATAAATTGAGCCAGGTGGTCCAACATTGGCCTCACCAATTTCTAGCAAAAGGCGTAAATCAACAGTCAGCTAATGTTTGAAATCCTAAATTCTAACCGGAATAACTATCGTGATGCTTGTCATTGCTTCAAGCGCTATATCAAACAGCGGGATGAGAAAATTCTTGCCAGTGTCATATTTCTGGTGTCTTTGATGATGTATACAGTATACTGATCTCGGTCGTCAATTCATAATGCGTTGATATCAACCATACTTGGCATAACTTGCTTTTCGCCATTTATTATAGATGACCCTAACGCGCTCCGCAGCTTCCTAACCGAAAAAGTGGACGGAGAATTCATCAATCCAGGATTGGGAAAAATGACGAAAAAACATCTAACGATAAATCACAGGTCCGACAATCCACACAATGTGGTGGGAGCGGAACGATTCTAGAATATAAAGGAGTAAGTCACATGCGCGCATTTGTATTAGGAGGAGCCGGTGGTATGGGTCAGGGCGTTGCCCGGGACCTTATTAAACAACAACATGTCACGACCGTTGTTCTTGGAGATTTGTACCCGGATCCGGAACGATTGGCGCCGAAATTGCGCAAAAGCGAAAAAGTTAATCTGATAAAAATGGATGTGAATAATCATGCAGCCATGGTGAGCGAATTCGAGAAAACTGATGTTGTGATTAACTGCGCCGGCCCTTTTTACAAGACTGCTGTTCCCGTCGCGAGGGCGGCTGTTGAGGCAAAAGTTAACTACATTGATATATGTGACGATTATGAAGGAACGGAGGTTCTTTTCAACTCTGAGATAGATGGAATCGCCAGAGAAGCGGGCATTACAGTTCTCACCGGCATGGGCTCGGACCCCGGAACCAACAATGTCCTTGTGAAGTGGTATGCAGACCGGCTGGACAGGGTCGATGACATTTATCTCTATTGGGTGGTGAGTATTGCCGAACTTGCAGGAGCCGCATGGGACCACAGCCTTCACATGACACTTGGGAAGATACCCCAATATCTGAATGGCGAACTGGTCCTTGTCGAGGGCGGCGAGGGAGAAGTCGACGCTGAGTTTCTGGAACCCCTTGGCGCCTGCCATGTACGCTATGTAGGCCATCCCCAGCCATTGACCATTCCAAAATACATCAAAGGCGTGAAGAATGTCATTATCAAAGGAGCTCTTATCCCTCGATGGGTGGACGAACTGATAAAGCAACAGAAAGATACCGGCTTTTTGGGGACACAATCCGTAGATGTGAACGGCGCCAAAGTTACGCCTTATGATCTTGCGCTGAAACTTTGGGAGACCATTCCTGAAGGTCGGGACAACGGACCTCAATCTTCAGGGCTCAAGGTGATTGTCAAAGGGCAAAGGCAGGGCGCCAATGTTACATACACAGCCGATATGGTTGGAAGGATGGCGCCGGGGACCGGCCTTCCCGCCTCCATTGCGGCGCTTATGATGGATAACGGCGCCGTAACCGAAAAGGGCGTGGTCGCCCCTGAAGGCTGCATCGATCCAGCGTCGTTTCTCGACGAATTCTTGAAAAGAGGCGCAAAAATCCATCAGTCTGAAACCATTTCGTCGTTAGTTCACGTCTAGCGTGGAACAGGAGACTTCCCATGAAAGAAATTAGCAAACTTAACATAACCAAGAGTCTAGAACTGTTTCAAGAGGCCACCGAGCTGATACCGGGGGGCGTTCTGGGCGCAAGAAAGCCGGTTGACTTTATCGAAGGAGAATATCCGATCTTCCTTGAAAGCGGAAAAGGTTGCCGTCTTACCGATGTTGATGGTAACGAGTTTATTGATTTTCTCTGCGGTTACGGTCCCATCATCCTCGGTTACCGCGAAGAAGAGGTGGATGACGCAGTTTACAAGCAGATCAGAGAAAAAGGATTTTGTTTCACCCTCACGCAGAAATACCAGAATCTGTTAGCCAGAAAGTTGACTGAACTTGTGCCTTGTTCTGAGCTGAGTGTTTTCTTAAAAACAGGTTCTGACGCCACTACAGCGAGTATTCGTATTGCAAGAGCATATACAAACAAACTGAAGGTTATGCGCTGCGGGTACCATGGTTGGCATGACTGGTGTGTTGAAATGAAAGGTGGGGTTCCTGCAAAGCTCTTTGAAGATGTCTTTGAATTTCAATACAATAACCTTGAACAGCTCTCCGATCTCATGGAAAAGCATGGAGACCACACTGCCGCCATCATCATGACGCCTTTCGGGCATCCAAACCATCAAGAAATGCAGATTCCCAGACCGGGGTTTCTTGAAGGGGTTAGAGAGATTGCCGACAGGTACGGCGCCGTATTAATCTATGACGAAATCCGTACCGGTTTCAGGCTTTCAATGGGAGGAGCCCAGAAGCTATATGGGGTGACTCCGGACCTGAGTGTTCTAGGAAAGGCGATCGCCAACGGCTATCCCATCTCCGTTGTGACGGGAAAAAAGGATGTCATGATGGCGGCCGCTCACAAACTTTTCATTTCGTCAACCTTTTTTCCAAACAGCGATGCCTTTATTGCAGCCCTCAAGACCATAGAAATCCTTGAGCGGGACAATGTGCTGGAAAACATCTGGCAAAAAGGTGAAAGGTTCATGAAAGAGATCCAGTTATTGATTGAAAAACATGACGTGGGAGCTGAACTGACCGGGGTGGCGCCCATGTTCTACATCACATTTAAAAAGGACGACACTGGCGCATACAAAGGCAAGCGCAGGGATTTCTACACTCAGATGATCCGCAGGGGATTCTTTTTCTCTCCATACCATCATGCATATATCAGCTTCCGGCATACTGAAGAGGACTTGGAGCTGACTTTGGAGGCAATAGACAACTCTTTGGCCACCATAAAACGAAAATAGAATTCCCAGGTCAATTTGTATAAACGCTGCTTCGGAAACAGAAATATGATTTCCCGGATTCTCAAGGCTTTTCGAGAAACCTGAGAAGGCTGGGAATTCATATCCACAGCGATGCTCTATCCCTATTGCGGTTGAATCAGTCTGCAAATCCACAATAAGGTTTTCTCTCTAAAATATCCAAAAAATGAGCAGAGGGATTACCGTACGAAAAAATGGTTGACAGCCAGTTCTTCCATGGCATACAGTTGTATACTGTATACACATGATTTGCAGTGGACTGGCCAAAGTCACGGTCGGCGAGGCCCGAATTAGACCCTCCAAACATTGGCTCTGGCAGTTAAAATTAGGAGACAGCGATGAAAACCTTGAGAGATTTTAAAGTCCTTTCTCTAGAGCAAGCGATGGTAGTGCCATACTTGACTTATCGGTTGGCAATGGATGGCATGCAAATCATCCGTCTCGAAAATCCAGCTCAGGGCGATCCTAATCGCATGGTGGGGGATAACGTTCTGAATGAAGCAGGCATGAACGCCTATTTTCTCTGCATTAACGCGGGGAAAAAGGCTATCACACTCAACCTCTCCCAGCCCACCGGGCGGGAATTACTGCTGAAGCTCATCAAGGAATTGGATGTAGATATATTTGTTACCAATCAATTACCTCGGAATTATAAAAAACTTGGTATTGATTATGAGATCCTCAAAGCCGCTAAAGAAGATATAATATGGATGGGTATTACCGGTTTTGGCCCAGATAGCGATGAAGGCGCTTATGATCCAGTTCTCCAGGCCCGATCGGGATTGATGGATCTCACCGGGGAGCCTGATATGGAACCTCAGGTTTTGGGCATTCCACTATCAGACCTTGGCACTAGCGAACACGCATACGGCTTGCTGATGAGAGCAATTTTCAATAGGTCAGTTACTGGCGAGGGCTGTAGGATTGACTTGTCTATGTTTGATTCTTCTGTTTCCTGGCTGGCTGTTCCGATAACTATGACGGCTTCCTTTGGAAAAAGTATTACTCGTTGTGGCAACACCCACGAATTTTTTGCTCCAGTTTCCGTTTATCAAACCAAGAACGGCTTTATTTATCTCGCAGTGGGAAATGACCGCCAATGGAAAGCAATGGTTTCAGCGGAACTGTTTAGTTCTCTCAATAAGCCGGAATATGAGAAAAACACGGGGCGTATCAAGAATGTTGCCAGTTTAAATGTCGCCTTGAATTCAATAACACGTGAACACACTTCAGAGGAGTTGATTGAATTCTTCACAGGCGTCACTGTGCCCGTAAGCAAGATTAACTCTATCTCCGAGTTGATTTCCGAACCCTCTGTTCAAAGACGGTTACTGTCGACTCAAGATCCCAAAACAAAAATCAACGTCACTCTGACTCCACCGCCTTATATGACCTCTTTTCTCGAAGGCAATAATCGCCAAATGACATTTCCCCCACGTCTTGGAGAGCACAACAGAGAATTTTACGGACAGTTGAGGCTTTCAGACGAGGATTTGATTAAATTGAGAGAAGATGGAGTTATTTAATCACAGAGGGAAATTCTCAAAATAAAACTCGAGCCAGAGAGATGTCATCATGAACATTGTAGTGTTAATTAAACAAGTCCCTGGCAATTCCGACGTAAAGCTTGACCCTAAAACGGGCAATCTTATACGTGAAGGTATTGATGCGATTATCAATCCCGACGATCTCCAGGCTCTTGAAACAGCAATTACTTTAAAGGAAACTCTAGGAGCCAAGGTTACTGTTTTGACTATGGGGCCACCCCAGGCAATTGACGCTCTTTCCGAAGCCATAGGAATGGGCGCCGATGGAGCTATTCTGCTTTCGGATCGGGCATTTGCCGGCGCGGACACTTGGGCTACCTCTTTTACCCTTGGAAAGGCAATCCAACGAATTGGGAAATTCGATCTGATATTGGCAGGCCGTCAAGCCATCGACGGAGACACGGCGCAAGTGGGGCCCCAGGTGGCTGAGTGCTTGGATCTGCCTCAAGTGACTTACGTGTTTGATATCGAAACTGTTGAGAACGGCTACGTTCGGGTTAAACGTCGGCTCGAAGATGGCTACGAGCGAATTCAATGCTCATTGCCGGCCCTTTTGACCATTATAGGCGGCCCGGTTAAGCCACGCTATCCGGAGGTGGCCAGTCTGCTTTCGGCTTGCCACGCAAAGGCGCCTATTCAGGTTTGGAATGCCGCCGACATTGGTGTTACTACTGCTGATGTAGGTATGAGTGGGTCTTTTACACAGGTCGTCAAAACATTTGCCCCCAAGTTTGAACGGCACGGTGAATTACTGGAAGGCAGCGCAGTTGAAGTAGTTCACAATCTTATAGAACGATTAAAACAAAATAAGCTTATTTGAAAGCGGTCCGCAAATTTTCTAGTAGGATAAGGCCTGCGTCTTCCAAAATGACGGGTAGTTAGTTTCTGGATTGGTGAAATTGACACATGAGGTGAGAATGGCTGTCTGGGTTGAAATCGATCTTTGTGACGGATGTCGCCGTTGTAAGAGAGAGTGTCCGTATGACGCAATAGAGATTAAAGATGGTAAGGCGCAGATAGGAGATCGGTGTACTTGTTGTGGCGCGTGTTTGGAAGTGTGCCACCATAAAGCCATCCACACCGATATTCAACCAAAAACCATACCGGATTTTAGTGAGTACAAGGGTATATGGGTATTCGCAGAACAGCGTGGAGGTAACCTCACCAGGGTGTCTGTAGAGCTTTTGGGCAAGGCCCAAGAACTGGCCAAACAGTTAAACGAGGAGGTCTCGGCAGTTTTGATCGGCCACCACGTAGCCGATCTTGCAGATACTCTAATACAGTTTGGCGCAGACTTAGTGTATTTAGCCGATGGCGAAATCTTTGGCAACTACCGATCAGAGCCTTACTCATATGTGTTAGATGAACTCATCAAAGCTTACAAGCCCAGTATTCTGCTAATGGGCGCCACCCATATAGGACGAGATCTTGCCCCAAGGGTCTCAAGACGAACAGGTTCTGGGCTGACGGCCGATTGTACTGAACTCTCGATTGATCGGGAGGAGGGCATTCTACTGCAAACCAGGCCAGCCTTTGGCGGTAATGTCATGGCCACTATAGCCAATCGCTTTTCCCGCCCACAAATGGCAACTGTTAGACCAGGAGTTATGGAAGTAGTCCCCACTCCTGGTAAAGAAGGTGTTGTAATTACACATGAATCCAAAGTAACTGAAGATCAGGTCAGGACTAAGATTTTGGAGTTTGTCAAAGAGGAATCCCCACATGTGGATCTGTCAAAAGCAAAGATAATTGTTGCTGGCGGTCGTGGCGTTAATGACTTGGAGGGCTTTGGGCTACTTCACGAACTGGCCTCTGCGCTGGGAGCGGAAATAGCCGGCACTCGCGTTGCGGTGGAGGCTGGATGGATCTCTGCTGCGAACCAAGTTGGACAGACTGGTGTAACAGTTCGGCCAGAGCTGTATGTTGCCTGCGGAGTGTCCGGAGCCATACAACATCGGGCCGGAATGATGGATTCCAGGTTTATTGTGGCGATAAACAAAGATCCCTACGCTCCTATCTTTAAGGTAGCGGATTGGGGAATAGTTGGGGACTTGTTTGATGTAATTCCTGAATTGACGAAGGGGTTGAAAACCTCATGCGAGGTTATGTGCGATTAGCCGGCAATATATGCCCTGCGTGGAAGGTTCCATGAAATGATTAGATCAAATCCTGAAGAACTGATTCGAAAGAATATAGCCAGATTTGTCGACAATGAAATTATTCCGATTGCCCAGGAATTGGACAACAAAGGTGAATTCCCTCGAGACATTTTTAAAAAGTTATCCAAAATGGGGATCTTCGGCATTCGTTATCCTCGTCACAGAGGCGGCTCAGGTGGGAATACGACTTTATTCTGCATAATCTGTGAAGAAATTAGCAGAGGATTGTTGAGTGTGGCGTCAATTGTCGCTATGCAAAGTTTGATGGGCACAAATTTTCTTTTCCATTACGGAACCGGGGAGATGTTTGAGGAATTCTTTTTACCGGCAATGCGGGGAGAGAAAATAGGCTGTTTTTGTATGACCGAACCCGATGCGGGTTCCGATTTGGGGGCGATAACGACAAGAGCCACTGAGGTTGACGATGGGTATCTGATAAACGGGATGAAAACCTGGGTCACCGACGGGCCTGAAGCCAGTTTTTACACGGTCATGTGTCAGACCGATCCGAGTAAGAGGCTCCGAGGGATTGGATATTTCTTTATTCCCCGTAATCTTCCCGGTGTTTCGCTCAGTTCGCGATTCCAGTGTTTGGGAACTCGCACAACACCGATTTGTGAAGTGGCCTTCAAAGATGTTTTCATTCCAAAGGAATATCGGTTAACCCCTGAAGGGGAGGGCCTAAATGCGTTTCTTAAAATCATCGCCGAGATTCGGGCTATGACAGCCGCCTTGGCTCTTGGGTTGCAGCGCGCCGCAATGGCCGATTCCATCAAGTACGCTAATGAACGGATGGCTTCTGGTAAACCTATCGGGAAATTTCAACTTGTTCAGTCCAAGATTGCAAACATGGCCACTAATTTAGAGGCTTCCAAATTAATGACCTACAGGGCCACCGCCATGATAGACGAGGGTAAGGAAGCATTGAAAGAAGCGACCATGGCAAAATATTTCGCCACTGAATCGGCTTGTAGCGCCTCCGACGAGTGCACACGTATTTTCGCTGGTTATGGCTATTCTATGGAATACACCGCTCAACGTTATTTCCGTGATGCGCGATTTTTGCTCAACGGTGGTGGTACCCACGAAGTGTTACAGTGTAACATCGCGCGTTGGGTTGGAATTTGATTCCAAATCGTATTCTCATACTTAATGCGTCCCTTTGGCATTGCCGATTAATACCTTTGATCCAAGGGACCGAAAGATGTTTGACAAGATGGACCAGTTAGCAAATGCTTTACAGCCATTGGAGGAAAGAAGATCCTCAGGCCAAATTATTTTCGAGCGTTTATGGCAGGCCATTACCTGTGGGGATATACCGAATGGCAGCCGAATAATCGAGAATGAAATTGCTTCACGAATGGGAGTGAGCCGCACCCCTGTTCGTGAAGCAATTCACAAACTTGAAGGAGAAGGCCTTTTAATAAGGCGTGCGCAGGGAGGTTACGCTGTTACCGGATTAGTCAGGGAAGATATTCAGGATTCTTTTGAAATAAGATCAGTCCTGGAGGGGTATGCGGCGAGACTTGCGACTATTGAGCATTCTTCTGAGGATTTGAAGCGTCTGTCGGATAAAATTGTTGACTTTGAAAAACGTCTTGATGCCGGTGATCTGGATGCGTTGCCTGAAATTAACACAGAATTTCACGACACGCTTTATTCGTTGAGTGGTAATCGCCGATTAATCAAAATTATCAGCGACTTTAAAAATCAATTTCTTCGTTTTAGAAAGATAATTCTCAAGGACCGGGTATTGGCGCGGGTTAGTCACCAGGACCACCTAGAAATGTTAGTTATGATGCGTGAGCGGCGCGCCGAAGATGTGGAAAAGGTGGTGCGGGGGCACATTTTGAGAGGTATGAAGGCAGTCCTTGATCAATATGACCAACACCAATTTGATCCATTGACCTAAATTCTGGTGAATGGAAGGGATGTGTTATGGAATACAAAAAAAGAATTCGGGTCCTAATAGCCAAACCAGGGCTGGATGGCCACGATCGAGGAGCCAAAGTAATCGCGCTAGCCTTACGAGACGCCGGCATGGAAGTTTTGTATTCAGGGCTTCATCAAAGTATTGATCAGATAGTTTCCACGGCGGTTCAGGAATCGGTTGATGTCATAGGTTTGAGCGTGATGACCGGGGCTCATCTATCGATTTCCAAACGATTGATGCAAACGTTACACGACAAAAAATTGTCCGACATTTTTGTGGTAGTTGGTGGCGTTATCCCCCAAAACGATATTTCTAAACTTCAGGAAATCGGTGTTAAAGGGGTTTTCCCCGGAGGGACTCGGTTCGAAGTTATAGTTGATTCCATTCGGGCTTTGTTTTAACGGAGGGACCGATGGGTGTCGCAAAATATATAAAAAACCAGGCAGATGGCGTTGAAAAGGTAATTTACCAATCCGGAATCGAAGTAAAACCGAGCTATGGTCCAAAAGATTTGGAGGCCATCGGTTTCGACTATGATGAGGATTTAGGGGACCCCGGACAATACCCGTTTACTCGTAGCATTCACCCCTTGGGTTATCGCTCCAGAGCATGGACTACACGCCAATATACAGGGTTTGGGACGCCTCAGGACACAAATGAGCGTTTCAAATACATGATAGCTAATGGGCAGAATGGCCTGAATGTGGCTTTCGACTTACCTACCCAGATGGGTTATGACTCCGATAGCCCACAATCTGAGGGCGAAGTGGGACGGGTTGGTATGGCGGTCGATTCTTTGCAGGACTTTGAGATCGCCTTTAAGGACATACAGTTCGACAGGATCGGATCAGGCCTGACTATAAATGCAGTGGCCAGTATAATGCTGGCAATGTATCAGGCCACCGCCGAGAAGTTCGGCTATTCTAAGGAAACAATCAGCGCAACACCTCAAAACGACATACTGAAAGAGATGATCGGAAGAGGCGCATGGATTTTCCCGGTGGAGCCTAGTGTGAGACTGGTTTGCGACACCATTGAGTACTCAGTCAAGGAACTTCCAAGATGTAATCCAGTGAGCATTTGCGGTTATCACATTCGTGAATCGGGGGCTACGCCAAGTCAGGAAGTCGGTTTCGCGTTTGAGATAGCCAAGACATATATTGATAATCTTGTAGGTCGCGGTCTTTCGCCGGATGATTTTGTGGGCCGGTTTTCTTTCAACCTGAATGTCTTCGGTAACCTGTGGGAACAAATCGCTAAATTCCGTGCAGCTCGTAAGCTTTGGGCAAGACTGCTGAAGGAAGAATACGGGGTGACTAACAGGAAAAACCAGTTTTTACGAGGCCTTTTTGGGGGCGGCGGTAGCGGATTGACCAAAGAACAGCCTGAAAACAATATCATCCGTGGCGCCTACTATGGGCTGGCGGCTGCGCTCAGTGGAGCTCAAACTACGGCGCTATGCTCTTTTGATGAAGCCTTCACGATACCAACCCCGAGGGCCGCTCTACTGTCGCTACGCACACTTGAGATTCTGATGGAGGAAGTGGGGTTACGAGACACCGTTGACCCACTTGCGGGGTCTTACTTTGTAGAAACCATCACCAAGGAGATGGAAGGCAAGATTAAGGAAGAAATGCTGCGTGTCCAGAAGACAGGGGGTATGACAAAAGCAATTTCCTCAGGGTACATCCAGCGTGAGGTGGCCAGGCAAGCCTATGATTTCGAAAAAAGTCTCCAGAATGGTGAAATCATTAAAGTAGGTGTAAACAAATATGCCGAAGGTGATCAACCCGATGTTGAACTCCACGAATACGACGATTCCTGGGTTAATACGCAGATTTCCAGACTGAAAGAGTTGCGACGAACGCGTGACAACCGTGAGGTTAATCGCTCATTAAAATCTCTTCAGAAAACAGCTAAATCGGGAAATAACGTTATGCCCGACCTAGTCGATTGTTGCCGGGCTTACGCGACGGTTGGTGAAATGACTGGTGTATTCCGGGATGTTTTTGGCGAGTGGGATGAACCTTGTTTATTCTAGTTTGCGCTTTCGGGTGATTTTTGTTTGAAGCAAACAGTTAAGATTTTGATTTGGGGCTTAATTCACTGAGTTTAGGTCAACATTGGAGAACTCATGAAAAATAGATCATATCGGCTGGGCTGTGACATCGGAGGTACATTTACTGATTTTGTGCTTGCGGACGATGAAACAGGAACGTTTTCCATATACAAATGTTTGACCACGCCGGCTGATCCTTCAGATGCCGTAGAGACAGGAATAAAGGCGCTGGAGAGCCAAGCTCCAGGATTCATGGCCGAATTGGCGGAGATCATCCACGGCACCACTTTGGTTATCAATGCAATAATTGAGAGAAAAGGCGCCCGTACGGGATTGATAACCACCAAAGGATTCAGAGACGTTCTGGAGCTTGGCCGTGAAATTCGCTATGACGCCTATGACATTTTCTCCGAATACCCGGAGCCGCTTGTCCCCAGAGCATTGCGAACGGAAGTGTTTGAAAGAATAACCAGCGATGGCCGTGTGATTCAATCTCTGGACCAAAATGAAGTCAAATTTGTTATTCGCTCTCTCATGGACGCTGGTATTGAATCGCTGGCGATCTGTTTGATTAATTCATATGAAAATCCGGAACATGAAGCGAAGATTAAAACATTGGCGGAAGAGTTAGCTCCAGGCTTGTCTGTTTCAGCGTCTTATGAAGTTTTACCCCAAATTAGAGAGTATGAACGAACTTCCACTACCGTCACGAACGCATACGTGAAGCCTATCACTGTCAAGTATCTGCACAAACTTTCCACCCGTCTGCAATCACTGGGTTTCAACGGTAAGCTGTTTATCATGCTTTCTAGTGGAGGGATTACCACAGCCTCTACCGCTGGGGAATTCCCGGTGCGGATTATCGAATCAGGCCCAACGGCGGCCGTGATCGCTTCTCAACACTACGGCCGTATGTTTGGAATCAAAGACATTTTTTGTTTCGATATGGGCGGGACCACCGCCAAATCATGTCTTATTCAAAAAGGAGAGGCCGGGTTGGTTTCGACTTTTGAAGTTGGACGTGTTCAGCGTTTCAAAAAGGGCAGCGGACTGCCAATTCAAGTTCCCGTGGTCGATTTGATGGAGATTGGCGCTGGAGGGGGCAGCATTGCGCGCATCAGCAAAATGGGTCTTTTACAGGTGGGTCCTGAGAGCGCTGGGGCCGCCCCCGGACCAGCCTGCTACGCACTGGGCGGTGAAGACCCTACGGTGACGGACGCTGATTTAACACTAGGTTATTTGGATCCGAACTATTTTCTGGGTGGCGCCATGCCGTTGGATTTGAATGCCGCTCATCGGGCAATTGATGGAAAAGTCGCCAAACCGCTAAACGCGACTTTGATCGAAGCGGCGTTTGGCATCCATGATTTGATTAACGAGACCATGGCGGCTGCGGCTAAAACCCATATAGCTGAAAAGGGAGGCAACCCTAACAATGTTACGCTGACCGCCTTTGGTGGAGCAGGCCCGGTACACGCCTACGGATTAGCGAGAAAAATCGGAGCGCCTCGAATAATAGTACCGCCATTGGCAGGCGTTGGTTCGGCTTTAGGTTTTTTCACAGCTCCGGTGGCGTTCGATCTTGTACGAAGCCATCGGGTTGGATTGGATGAAGCGGATTTCCAAGGCATTGAAAAGCTTTTTACAGATTTGGAAGAGGAGGCTTCAGCAATTCTAAAACAAAGCGGTGATGTGGATGGTATTAAGTTTACTCGCTCTACTGACATGCGGTTTCTGGGACAGGGGGCTGAAACGAACCTGCAGATTCCCAACAAGGCTTTCAATGACTGGCGAAAAAATGAAATTCGTCACTTTTTTGATGAGAGCTATAAACGGCTTTATGGCCGTACTTACCCAGACACACAAGTGGAGTTCATATCTTTTAGAGTACGCGCCAGTCTTCCGCAACATCCTTTCCAAATCCCTCGCATAGCCCCCACAGAAGGGACGCTTCAAGATTGTGTTAAAGGAAATCGCACGGCTTTTTCTTTAATCCAAAAGCAATTCATTACCTTTACAGTCTTTGATAGGTCCAAATTATTCCCCGGGGCCGGGATCAAAGGTCCAGCCATTATTGAAGAAAGAGAATCAACGATTGTGTTGGGTGAGGACGCCAACGCGGAAGTCGATGACTACGGTTTCGTTTGGATAACATTTGTGTGACTTGGAGAAATTAACATGCGGGAAAAGTTCGATCCGATTACACTTGAAATTCTCTGGCGCCGACTAATATCAATTGTAGATGAAGCTGACGCCTCAGTGGCGCGCACGGCCTTCTCCAGTCTTCTGCGAGATGCTCACGATTACACATGCATGTTCACTGATAGGCAGGGCAGGGAGCTTGTGCAAGGCACTCTTTGCACTCCTGGAATGGCTGGCGCTATGGCACTGGGGGTAAAGAAAATTGTCCACTCTTTTAGATATGCTGAATATAAACCAGGCGATGTACTAATTGTTAATGATCCATGGTTGCTGGCAGGGCATTTGAATGATGTGTGCGTGCTAAGTCCCATATTTTACCAAGAGCGAATTGTAGCTTTCACCGCATGCGTTTTTCACCACTCCGATATTGGAGGCCGTGTCGCTTCTGATAACCGAGAAGTTTATGAAGAGGGCCTTTTTATACCACCCCTGAAACTTTATGAAGCTGGAACCCTGAATGAATCTGTGTTGAATCTGATCCGCTGGAATGTGCGGACTCCAGAGCAGGTCATTGGCGATATTCGATCACAGGTGGCGTCCAATCATGTTTGCGCGGAAAAAGTTGTAGAGATGCTCTCTGATGAAGGGCTTGATGACCTGGAAGATCTTGCCGAGGAAATAATTTGCCGAACCGAAACAAGTATGCGAAGAGCTATCGAAAAAATCCCCAACGGTCAGTATTGTTATCAAGGCCTTATAGAAGGGGCCGGGAAACGGGACGACATAAGCGTTAATCTGGCTGTCAATGTCATCGACAGTGACATTCTGGTAGATTTTGACGGCACTTCTCCGCAGGTCAATTGGGGCGTAAATGTAGTATACAATTTTACTTACGCATATGTGTTCATGGCTCTAAAAAGCGCGTTCGATCCCGATATTCCCATTAACGAAGGCGCTGCGCGACCAATTAAAATGGTGGCTCCGGATGGCTGCGTAGTGAACTGCAGTTTTCCCGCAGCAGTAGCAGCCCGAATGCAGGTTGGTCATTTCATGACAGAAATGGTCTTTCGAGCGCTTGCTCCGGCGGTCCCTGATCGCATAATCGCAGGGAGTGGAGGGACTCCCGCTCAAACCAACATTTTTTACGGTCGGGATCGCAATGGCAAACCATGGCACACCATGATCATACGAGGGGGAGGAATGGGGGCCGGTAAGTCAATGGACGGACACCATTGCGCTATTTTCCCTGCCAACGGAGCCAACACTCCAGTGGAAATACTGGAAAGCGATACACCACTAGTAGTTGAAGAACGATCCTTGCTTCCCGATTCTGGCGGTCCAGGTAAAAAACGCGGCGGGTTAGGCCGAAAAATGGTCATCCGTGTGCCGAATGACCAGTCAACACCTCTGTATCCGGTGACGATCGCGGTTCAAGCGGGCCGGTTCAAATATCCCCCGGAGGGACTTTTTGAAGGCGGCCAAGGATCCAAGGCCCTTTTTTTAAGGAATGGAGAATCAGCGGACCCTAGTGGCCTGACATTTGCCGAACCTGGTGACCGGGTTGAGTTCTTTAGCGCAGGTGGAGGAGGTTACGGTTCTCCCTTGGACCGTGATCCTCAAGAAGTTGTTCAGGATGTTCTAAACGGATATGTGAGCCTGGAAAGGGCTTATGAAGATTATGGCGTAGTCATTTTGCGGGACACCCTTAAATTGGATGAATCGGCGACTGCTGATCGCCGTAAAGGACGTCAGTTAAGGTGACTTGAGGGAAGGAACTCCTGATTCCGGATACGTAATGATAATTTTAAGATAAAAATGTGACGATTCAATTTCCCGAGGTGATTCTTAATGCCCAAAACCTTTATGCCGTCTTTTGCAAATATTTCAGAATTGCAGAGCCACCAACTGGAATGTCTCAAATGGACAGTGCGGCACGCCTACTCAGGTTCAGAACATTATAGAGGCGCAATGGAACAGGTGGGTCTGAAGCCCGAGGATATTCAATCCCTGAATGATATTGAGAAATTACCACTCACAACGGCAGACGATTTGAAATCGGGGTACCCTTTTCCGCTCTTGTCAGTGCCCTTATCCGATGTAGTCCGCATTCACGCATCCTCCGGCACCACTGGTAAACGTAAAATCCTCACTTATACACAAAATGATCTGGAAGACTGGGCCAATTTTTTTGCCAGGTGCTATGAAATGGCCGAACTTACAGTAGAAGATCGAGTTCAAATTGCAGTGGGTTATGGCGTGTGGACTGCAGGGGTAGGTTTCCAGTTGGGATGCGAGCGTTTTGGCGCTATGGCTGTACCTGTGGGGCCTGGAAATGTCGACATGCAATGTGAATTTTTGGTCGACCTGCAGTCAACGGTTTTGTGTTGCACTGCGTCCATGGGACTTCTCATGGCCGAGGAAGTGAACCGCAGAGGCCTCAGCGATAAAATCGCCCTCAAAAAAATGATTTTTGGGTCTGAGCGGAGCAGCGACGCCATGCGACAACGAATTGGGGATTTGCTAGGTTTAGAACATATGTTCGATATTCCAGGAATGACCGAATTGTATGGTCCGGGAACCGGACTAGACTGCACGCGACATGAAGGTATTCACTATTGGGCCGATTACTACATCTTGGAGATCCTTGACCCGGATACCCTAAAACCTGTTCCTCCAGGCGAAATAGGTGAAATGGTCGTTACAACTCTGAAAAAAGAGGCGGTTCCATTGATTCGCTACCGCACGCGCGATCTTACTCGCTTGATCGAACATCCATGCTCTTGCGGTAATATTCTGCCACTTCACGATCGAATCCTGGGACGCTCCGATGACATGATCATTTTTCGAGCAGTAAATATTTATCCCGGTCAAATTGATTCAGCGCTTTCAAAAATTGATGACATAGGTTCTGAATACCAGATTATAATTGATCGCGGTGATGATGGCCGAGATTACATGACTTTACGTGTGGAGAGTCACGAGAGCGCTGAAAAAGATAAACAAGCGGAAATCAAGCGTAAAGTCGAAGCTGCCATAAAAAAGGCTCTCTTGGTGAGTTGTAATGCCGAAGTCAATAATCATGGCTCCATGCCCCGTTCTGAAAGAAAATCCAAGCGCGTTTTTGACAACCGTCCTTCGTAGAAATTTCTATCTCTGATTTGTGTCGAGCGCATGTTCGCCTGTCTTAGCTTAAAACCATTTAGGCGAGGTAATGATGAAAAAATTTAAATATCTAATCCCCAAAACGCTTGATGAAGCCGTTTCATTGCATCAGTCTCACGGGGGTTCAGCCATGTACGTGGCCGGAGGAACGGACGTAATAGTCAAAATCACGTCTGGTAAACTCGCTCCCGATTATCTGATCTCTTTAAAACATATCGATGGGCAATCTCAACTCGAGTTGAATACGGAAACCGGCGTGTTTTGCATAGGTGGCTTGGTCACTCACCGCACACTGGAGATGTCATCGGTTATAAGACTACAATACCCCATCATACATGACGCCGTTCAGCGAATAGGATCAACACAAATTAGGAATGTCGCCACAATTGGTGGCAACCTTGTCAACGCAGTTCCGTCTGCAGACGGCGCTATACCGCTGATTGCGCTGGACGCTCGCTTAAATATTTACGGAAGCACAGGGGAACGCAGTGTCGATCTGATTCATTTTTTTCAAGGTCCAGGTCAAACGGTCCTAGATAGGGGAGAAATTGTCACCAAAATTATTGTTCCCAAACAATCCAAGCGAACTGGCGCAGCATACCAGAAATTTGGGCGTAGAGCCGCCATGGAACTTCCTTTAATTGGAGTAGGCGTTCTGATTATTCTCGAAGAAGGTTCAAATCGATGCGCCAAGGCCAGGATAGCCTTGGGCGTAGCCGCCCCGACACCAATTCGGACTTTGAGCGCTGAACGATACCTAGTTGGAAGGGAAATTACTGAAGATACTTTGAATGAGGCCGGAAAACTGGCAGCGGAGGAATCTCGAGTTCGAGACAGTGTTCGAGGTTTGGCTTGGTATCGGCGTGAAATGGTAGCGGTTCTGGTTCAACGTATGGGCATGAAATGTTTGCAGAGGATCAAAGAATCAGAAGGCCGTTAAAACAGTCGAATACAGTAAGTGATTTAAGGTAAAGGCTGTTAGCCGAAGCTGGATATAGAGTTTAAAATGCTTTGGTAATAACCTTTTACTATGTGCCCAGATTCAAGTCTTCCGACAATCCGGTTAATGTGATTCAGACGGGAGTTTTTAAAACATTGGAGGCTTTTGTATGTCCAGAGAGATAAAACTTATGTTGAACGGCAATCAAATATTTGTAGCGATAGAAGATAACTGGACTCTCTTATACCTATTGCGTGAAAAACTTGGTTTGACGGGAGTAAAGGAAGGCTGCGGCCAAGGCGAATGTGGCGCCTGCACGGTTATTGTGGACGGTCTGGCGGTAAATTCGTGCATTTACTTTGCTGTAGAGGTTGATGGAAAGGACGTTCTGACTATAGAGGGGCTAGCTGCCGCCGATGGAACATTGCATCCTCTACAGAAATCATTTGTTGAAAACGGAGGCATTCAGTGTGGCTTCTGCACCCCGGGGATGATTCTGTCTGCAAAGGCCCTGTTAGACGAAAACCCTCAGGCCACTGAGGCGGACATCAAACAGGCGCTAGCTGGAAATCTATGCCGTTGCACTGGGTATGTTCAGATTGTCGAATCAGTCGAGGCTGTGGTCGATAAAAGTTCTGAAGACATAAATGTAGTGGTCCGAGAAACCGGGGAGTCGGGTTAACTCCAATGACTCGAATGGCCATGTTCAAAAAGATTTTCGGTAAATTAGAGCCACAACTCGTAGCTGAGCCAACAAACATCTCTTGCAAACTGTGTTATATGTGACCGACGACCAGGAAAGGAAGGGTAATAAAGAGATCATGGAAGAATTCACGGTGATTGGGAAAAGGATCTCAAAAGTTGACGCCGTAGATAAGGCCACAGGTCGTGCCCTATATATTCAGGATTTTAAACTTCCTGGAATGCTATATGGAAAGATCCTTTATAGCAAATACCCGCACGCTCGCATTATAAGGGTCAACACTGAAAAGGCCAAAGCCTTACCAGGCGTCATAACGGTGTTAACAGGTGAAGATATTCCTCCTGTTCGCCTTGGTGTTTACAAGGACAACCCTCCCCTGAAGGCCGGGAAAGTAAGGTCTTACAGGGATGAAGTGGCCGCGGTCGCGGCCACGGACCTGGAAACCGCCAGAGAAGCCATTAATCTAATTGAGGTAACTTATGAAGCCGTTCCAGCAATTTTTGACCCTGAAGAAGCCCTAAAACCTGAAGCGCCCCTGGTCCACGAAAATCACAAGACCAACCTTCTAAAGATGCCTTGGAATCTTCATTATGGAGATGTAGAGGCAGCCAAAATTGAAGCGGCTTTTAACGTTGAGGAGCGTTTCTCTACCACTTGGGTTACTCACTGCTGTATGGGAACAAGTGGAGCGATTGCTGATTTTGATCATGCGGACAATTTAACAGTATATACTAACACACAAATACCTTCTCTAGCCCAAAAGGATTTCCAGGAGACGTTGAAGGTCCTAGGTTTTAAAGACAAGCGAGTGAGAGTCATTAAACCATGTATTGGTGGGGGGTTTGGTAGCAAACTGGATACCTACGCGTATGAACACGTGGCCATTCTTCTTGCCTGGCGCTCGCGTCGTCCAGTCAAAATAGTGTTTGAACGTGAAGAAGAATTTTGTGCGACGTCCCCACGTCAACCAACCGTTACATATATTTCCATGGGGTGCGACAAAGAAGGCAAACTGCTCTACCGTGATATGTCAATGGTTCTGGATAATGGAGCATATACATCATGGGGAGCGACCACTCCATCGGTCATGATGATGCCGATCACATCTCTCTACCGGGTGCCAAATGTCCGCTATAACGCTAAATGTGTGTATACCAACAACACATATTCACAAGCTATGCGTGGCTATGGCAACCCTCAAGCTACCTTTGCCATCGAGAGCGCTATGGATATGCTTGCCGAAGCTGCGGGGATTGATCGTGTTGAATTTAGACGGATAAATTCAAACCAGCCGGGTGATGTGACACCCCAAGGTCTAAAAATAACAACCTGCGGACTTCCAGAATGTATAGAAGCGGTCTCAAGAGACCTCGAATTCGGTAGACCCAGGGAAAAAGGCGTTGGTGTTGGTTTAGCGTCGTTGATACATGTTGGTGGTGGCGCCAGAATTTATAAATCCGATGGTTGTGGCACTATCATCAAGATGGATGATTACGGTAAAGTCGATGTGTTCACAGGCGCTTCGGATATGGGCCAGGGAGCTGATACAATAATAGCCCAGATTGTAGCTGAAGAACTCGGGGTGAAAGTGGAAGATGTTCATGTCTTCCATCAAGATACTGACATCTGCCCTTGGGATGTAGGGGCCCACGCCAGTCGCACTACTTTTGTAGCCGGCAATTCAGCCCTAGGAGCAGCCAGGAAAATACGACATCGTCTTTTGAATATGGCGTCTGAGACCACGGGGATCGACGAAGACAAACTGACCCTAAAAAATAGAGCGTTTTTTGCAGACGGCAAACAGGTGTTGCCAATTGGAAAACTCTTGCGAGGTTCCCATTTTAAGCCTAGAGGCGAAATGATGATGGCCGACAATTTTTATGATCCCCCCAACGAAAATATGGGCCGTGATTTTAGTGGGAACATGTCTGCAACTTATTCATTTGGCACACATGGCGTTAGGGTAAAAGTGGATGAGGCGACCGGCAAAGTCGAAATTCTTGATTACATCGCCGCTCATGATGTTGGTCGGGCCATCAATCCCATGTTGCTCGACGGCCAAGTCCATGGCGGTGTTCTGATGGGAGTAGGTTATGCTCTAACCGAACAGGTTATATTAGAGAACGGGCGAAACATGAACCCCGATTTTCGGGACTATAAGATCTTGACCGCAATGGATGCGATTCACTCGAAGGCAGTTGTCATAGAAACCGTTGACGAACAGGGCCCGTTTGGCGCAAAGGGCATTGGCGAGCCTGGATGTGTTCCGACAGCCCCTGCAATAGCTAACGCCATCTATGACGCCATCGGCGTTAGGATCAAGGACCTCCCTATAACCCCGGAAAAGGTTCTTGCAGCCATCAAAAAGAAAAATGGCGCCGTTAGCTGTGGAATTGACGCGTTCACCCAAAAAGAACAGCCATGTGAATGAAAGCGTGAGAGGACCATTTCGGAGGATAGTATGCGCTTACCACCTTTTGCTTATGAGCGACCTCGGGACCTATATGAGGCTCTGGAACTTTTGAACACCTTTGGCAAGGACTGCAGAGTTCTCGCTGGAGGAACAGATCTTTTGGTTCGAATGAAACAGGGTCTTGCTACGCCGTCACGTTTGATCAGTCTCAAGGATTTGCCGGAACTGGCTACGATCAATGAGTCGGATGGTTTCCTCAATATAGGAACTGCGGTCAAGCTGGCGGATATTTTGGCTTACGAGCCGATTCAGTATCGCTGGCCTGGGCTCCTTGAAGCTGTTAAGTCAGTTGGAGCGCCTTCGATACAACATTTTTCCGGAACCATCGGGGGAAATCTGTGCCAGGATAACCGGTGCCAATTTTATAATCAGTCAAAGTTCTTTAGGCAGGCGAGACAAACCTGCAACAAAGCAGGTGGCAACACATGCTTCGCCTGGAAAGGCGGATCGGATAAATGTCATTCAATCTGTCAATCAGACTCCGCCCCAATACTAATTGCCATGGATGCGAGGATAACAATTAAGTCAAAGAATGAATCTAGAACGATACCTCTTGAGGAATTGTATTCTTCTGTCGGAGAAAGACCATTAACTCTTGCCGATGATGAAATGCTAACTGAAATTCACGTGCCAGGACCGGTTCCCGGCGCAGGGTGCGCGTTTGAAAAACTAACTTACCGCTCCTCCATTGATTATGCGGTGGTTTCCGCCGGGGCCTATGTGCAAACGGACGGTAGTAAGACGGTAAATGCCCGGCTTATAATTGGAGCTGTTGCCAGGGGTCCTCTTGCAATAGCCGCAGTCGAAAAAACACTTAAAGACAGAACCGCAGGTGATGAAGAGGCTATAGACCAAGCGGGCAGGGAGGCCATGAATGCCGCGGAGGCTTTTATTGCAAACAACATAACCCAGCCGGTCGAATACAGGACCCAAATGGTCTCGGTGATAACGAAACGGGCACTAAGTCGGGCTACCAAGAGGGCGCTTTCTCACACAGACGTGTCGGAGGCAAAATGAACAAACAGTCATTAGAAATAATAATTAATGGGGAAAAATATTCCCTAGCGGTTGAACCAAATCGTACGCTTTTGGAAATGCTAAGGGACGATCTTGAACTAACCGGCGCTAAAGAAGGTTGTGGAGAAGGGGTTTGCGGTTCTTGCACTGTCCTTATGGACGGGAAGCCCGTCCGTTCCTGCCTGACTCTAGCGTTGGAGGCTTCCGGGTCACACGTTACAACTGTAGAAGGACTAGCTCAACATGGTGAACTTGATCCTCTGCAGCAGTCATTTATTGACCATGGCGCCGTTCAGTGCGGGTTTTGTACGTCCGGTATGCTGATGGGCGCAAAAGGGCTTTTACTGGAAAATCCACATGCTGGGGCAAAAGAAATTCGAAATTCGCTTAGCGGTCATATTTGCCGATGCACGGGATATACAAAGATTGTAGAGGCTGTGGAATCCGTGGTGGAAAGTTCAAAGGAAAAGAGGTAGGGCCCAATGTCTAACTATGCCTTAGTCGGAAAGAACATGCCACGAGTGGATAGCAAAGCCAAGGTCACCGGTCAAGCTTTGTTTACAGCGGATCTCAAGTTTCCCAAAATGTTGGTGGGAAAGATCCTCCGAAGCCCCCATCCTCATGCTCGAATTGTTGACATAGACATATCGGCGGCTCTCAATATTCCGGGGGTTAAAGCGATAGTTACCGGACACGACACTATACAGAGAAAATGGGGAGTTTTTGGCTATACTCAGGATCAGCTATTCCTTCCCGCAGATAAAGTACGATTTATTGGTGAAGAGATAGCGGCCGTGGCGGCCATCGATGAGGATACGGCCCAACAGGCCATAGATTGTATTCGTGTAGAATACGAAGTTCTTGACGCCGTTTTCGACATTATGGAATCGCTAGCGCCGGATGCGCCTCTCCTGCACGAAGATTTTCCTCACAACATCAACGTCCATGTTCCCATAAATGTGGGCGATGTTGAAAAGGGTCTTGCTGAATCCTATTACGTTCGGGAGGATACTTTCACGGCGGTTGAGGATTCTTATTTTCAGGGTGAGCCATATGCCGTAGTCGCTCGGTTCGACATGGACAACAACCTGGAAATTTGGATGCCAAACGCTGGGCCGCATATGAAAGCCAAACCTCTTTCCAACGCCTTAGGCATACCGTTAAACAAGGTACGAGTGCGAAAAATTACCATTGGTGGCGCTTTTGGGGGACGAAGCGAGATTGCGCCTGCCGATCTTATCTGTGCGCTACTTGCGCGTAAATCGTCCAGACCCGTGAAGATAGTGTATACCCGAGAGGAGAACTCAATAGCGACTCGTCAGGGTCATGCGCTGATCACTACCATCAAAACCGGGGTTGGCCAAGATGGCAGGGTCATTGCTCGGGATATAACCTGTTATATGGATGGGGGAGCCTATAGCTCAACCGGGCCGATCGCCGTGAGCGTTCCTTTTTTGTGCATGGAACAAGCTTACAAAATGGAACACGTGCGCTATAACGGTTACCGCGTTTACACCAACAAGCCCCCAAGAGGTATGATCAGAATTCATGGAAGGGCCTTCGCTTGTGGTGTCGACACTCAGTTGGACATGATTGGAGATCATTTGGGGATAGATCCGGTGACAATGAGACTGGTTAACGCCAGGGAGGCCGGGGAGTTCACCAACACAAAATCTCATGTGGCAAGTTGCGCCATGAAGGATACCATCACCAAGGCCTCAGATCGAGCAGGCTGGAAAGAAAAATGGGGCAAACTTCCACCATTACGCGGCATCGGTATTGGCTGTAATTCGGTTCAGACTGGATTTCCCATGGGAATCCGCGGGGGATCGCAGGCCACAATTAAACTAAATGAGGATGGCGGGGCTACGGTCATTTCTGGTGTGGTGGATAACGGCCAGGGGAACGACAACATGCTTGTCCAGATTACGGCCGAAGAACTGGGTATTCGGCCAGAAGACGTACAGCTGGTTACTGCGGACACTGAAGTGACGTCATCGGACCCAGGAGCTTATTCTCAGGTCTCTACTTTTATTGGTGGTCATGCGGTAAAAAACGCCGCCGAAAACGTTAGAAAACAGCTTTTTGATGCTGCGTCCAAAGTTTTGAAGGTTGACCCCGATGATTTGATGGCTCGAGATCGTATGATTTGTGTAAAAGGCTCACCAACGGAGACAGGCATACCACTAAAAAAAGTAATTAGAATGATCCTTGCCAGTGGGAAATCGGTCAGCGGGCAAGGGGAATACTGGCCCAAAGTGGACCCCAAAAGGGAGTGGGTCAAGAATCCTTTTGGACAAATGTGCGGAGCTTTTTCTTTCGGGACTACGGTTGCGGAAGTTGAGGTAGATTCGGAAACCGGCAAGGTAAAAGTTATCGAAGTTACTGTAGCCCAGGACGTGGGTTTTGCTTTGAACCCCCTTGTGATAGAGGGTCAATTTCAGGGTTCTGTTGCAATGGGTGGACAGGGCGGAATATTAACCGAGGGGCACGTTTGGGACAAAGGATCAGTTTTGAATCCTACACAACTCGAATACAAGGTCCCCTTGGCCTGTGATATGCCAAAAATCAACACTATCATAGTTGAATCCAATGATCCTGAAGGACCTTACGGGACCAAAGAGTCGGGAATGTCCATCGCCATGTCGGCTGCTCAGGCGTATGCGGCTGCGGTTAGCAACGCAATCGGGGTTTACATGACCGATTTTCCTCTAACTCCGGACAAGGTCCTGGGGGCTTTGCAAAACAAGATGGAACTGGAGACCCCAAATCAGAATGAAGATGTAATGGAAAAGACTCTTGAATTGGTTGTGCCGGCGGTTTAGTTCCGTGATGTCCACACAATATTTTGTGCTCAAATCAAAAATGATGAATTTGCGTGGATGCTTGCTCTAGTTGTACCAGACAGGTTGGATTGACAAAGTAATACGATGGTGGTTATGAACGAGACACATACAATACCTATGATGCTCTCTGACCTGAAAATACTGATTCGTGGAGCCGGAGAAATGGCGACGGGTAGTGCCTGTCGGCTTTATCATTGTGGCTTTTCAAGGATGCTTTTGACTGAGATCGAGAAACCCCTTGCTGTTAGACGCTCAGTCAGTCTATGCGAGGCTGTGTATGAAAAAAGCTGGATAGTCGAAGACGTAAGAGCGGAACTCATAAATAGTGCCGAAGAAACCCAGGGGCTTTGGGAAAAGAAAACAATACCAGTCCTGGTCGATCCTGCCCTTTCTTGCCTGAATGTTTTTAGGCCCGATGTCCTGATTGACGCCATACTTGCCAAGAAAAACCTTGGGACTTCGATGGAAAGCGCTCCCTTGGTAATTGCCATGGGTCCAGGTTTTTGGGCCGGCAAGGATGCTCATTACGTGATAGAGACTGCTAGAGGCCACCAATTGGGCAGGCTAATTTCAGCCGGCTGCTCTTCTCCCAACACGGGAATACCCGGTGAAATTGGCGGACATTCAGTTTTTAGAGTTGTCAGGTCGCCAACGGAAGGGATTTTCCTATCAAGTTTGTCCATAGGTGTGTCTGTTAAAGAAGGGCAGATCATTGGCAATGTTTCTGGTAAACCTGCAAAAGCTGGGTTGGACGGCGTATTAAGGGGATTGATCAAACCCGGGAGCTATGTGACACCAAATCTGAAAATAGGAGACGTCGATCCGCGCGGCGATCCATCCTATTGCATGACAATTTCAGAAAAAGCTAGAGCTATTGGCGGAACGGTACTGGAGGCTATACTTAGGACCTATAACTCGACCTATTCCCTAAGTAGCTAGGCTAGAATGATTGAAGTCAAAGAGCCATTGATGGTGAGTTGATCATTTCCAATCCTATAGGTGAGCTAGTTTCAATTGCCTTTGAAGATTACGTTGGGACTTATAAATACCAACAATTCATCGGTCTCTTTGGCATTCGATCTGTTGCTGAACAGCATCCCCAATAAGGGTATATTCATAAGACCCGGCCAGCCTTCTCTTCGACCTATGACCGTTTCTCGGATTATGCCTCCAATTACGCAGGTTTCCCCGTTTGCAACTGTCATTGTGGTGTGAGCTTCTCTCGCAAGATAAAGCTCCCCGGTGGTTGGAAAAGGATTTGGTTCATTGTCTGTGACGGTAATCACCATTCTTATTCTGCCATCCGGCAAGATTTTGGGAGTCACCTGAAGTTTGAGATCCACGGAGACGAGTTGAGAGTTGGTTCCCCATTGAGGAGAGGATGTTTGAACGTTCAGCACCGATCCACTCTTGATTACGGCGTTTCTGCCGTTGGAAACCTGAATACTGGGCCGAGCTACTGTCTTGGCCTGCCCCTGGGCCTCTCCTATTTGAAGTCTGAAATCAAGCTCAGTAATATACTGATTGGCCAAGAGTCCAAATTGCAACCCGAGCCCCATGACGTCTCCAAGATTTGCAACAGACGCCGGTAGATTTACTGCTAGTCTGGATGGAATTTCACTCGAAGTAATGGTTCTGGAAACTGGCTGCTGCACCCCCTTCAGAAAGATAGTTTGTTTAAGATTTGCCCCTGTGGCTGTGTTTGCAGGAGCCCCGGCCTGATTTCCAGTAATTCCCCAATAGCTTGACCGATCAGTTTTTACTCCACCGAACTGATTATTTCTTCCCCCCCAAAGAATTCCCATTCCTCTGCTCCAATCACTGTTCGCCCTTACGATCCTGCTCTCGATGCGAACCTGTGACTCGGAACGATCCAAAGACGCTATGACCTTTTTGATGGCCCCAATTCTGCCACTTGCGTCCCTTACAAAAATTAGGGAGCTGTGGTCATCAGGCCAGAATAGGGTTTCTTTACGGTATAAATTGTCTTTTTTCTCGGTTGAGGACAAATCGGCCTCCAAGTCGAGATTCTTGTAAGAATCGGGATTGGTTGTGCTCCCATCCGAAGGAGGCCGCCCTATTGTTTGTTTGTAATTCCTTTTGCGCATTGTTATCGAGCTGGAATTTGCGACCTTGGACGCATCTTCAAAAGAATTCTCAGCGTAATCGGCCTCACTGGAAATTTTTGCAGAACTAAGATTGTTTTGTCGGCCTGATTCCGCTGATTGTATTTGAGAGCATTCCTGGTTAAAAAGGCATCTCAACACTCGTGTAATTTCGGAAGGAAGTCCATGTTTGACCTTGAAGGTTTCATAGGAAAGACAGGGCGCTTTCTTTCCCTCTTCAAAATATTCGCCAAGTTTAGGCTTTTCAGGCTTGTTCTGAGAAGAATTAGCGACAATGGGTTGGCTGACGTCTGTTTTATAGGCCTCTGAGGGATTGGGGTATCCTATAACTAGACTTGCAAAGAAGGCTCTGAATAAGAATTGAAACATTTGCCGGGCATCCTGCTAATAAGAAGCCGAATTTCGTTTCGGTGTCTGATGGCCCCCCCAAAATACCAATCGATAGCTGGGCCGGATTTAAAACACAATGATAATGAAAACAGTGAAGATCTCTAGCCAGATTCTTCAAAGGGAACACAGCCTTTTTCAAGCTATTCCCTGCATCAGTCCATAAAAAAGTCTATATAAAGGCTGTTATGACTGTTTTCTAATAAAAAGGTTTAACATAAAAAATTGTGCGCCGCAACAATAAAAACCATTTAGAAAATTTATTTTTTCTGACGAGGCTTTTTTCTTCTAAAAAATTAGATCGCGAATATAATACTTCTATGGAAACATATTTTCTAACAAAAATAGTCACCATTGGCGCATTGATAGTTGCCGTAGCCCTTTATTACTACCTCTATGAATGTTAATCGGTAAATGGTTCCAGTTCTTGCCGGGTTTGCCTGAATCAGAAGGTTCTTAACATGTAGCTCAGATCAGATTCAGGGTTGAGCGGGTTGCGCATAGACTGTTGATAGTCATCCCAACGGTTCTTTCGGTCCCAGCGCCATGACTGATAGGGGTCAGGCATCATGCGAAAGTAGTAGGGAGTAACGGGTTTAGCCTGCTTGGTTGGGGCCGGTGGATAGTATCCAGGGGGGGCGTAGTAGTATGGATAATAATAAGAATAGTATTGAGCGAAAGCCTGATAGCTTATGGCAAAAACGCAGGCGCAAACGGCGGCAAGGATTAAAACAGTTTTGTTCATTCTTCAGGCCTCATTTTTGTTCAAACATTTCATACAAGGTTTATGGTGCGAGAGGGGGGACTCGAACCCCCATGGGTTACCCCGCCGGATCCTAAGTCCGGTGCGTCTGCCAAATTCCGCCACTCTCGCTCTAAATGGTATCACAACTTATTTTCAGCCCTTATTATATACTTAATTTCGGTTCAGCGCAAACATAACAACATAACGGCGCCTTTTCTACGCAAACCCCGCGATCGTATTGGGCGACATTACAACAGATTGTCAATTTTTAGCAGCGGAAGAAGACGCGTCATGAATTGGGGTTTTCTCAAGGATGTTTGAAAAAGTTGTTCTCAGGTTATTTTTACCAGTGATTACATCGACATGTTTTAAACCATCTGTTTCGATAGTTATTGCGCCATCTCTTCCAGTCCAGAACACTTTTGCTCCTGTTGCGTTTAAGCGGTCTATGACTTCCTGCGCCGCAAGGCCTTGCTGCGCAGGGTAATCCGCTGATATTACAGCTATCTTAGGTCTAATTTCAGATAAGATTTCTTTCGATGTCGCACTCGTTTTTCCTCCGTGGTGGGGTACCTTCAACACGGTGGAGGCGAGTTTTACCTGAGGCCCCAGGATTTCCGTTTCACCCTGTTCTTCTAAATCTCCAGTGAACAGGATAGAAAAATTCTTATAAACTACATTAGTAACCACGGATTCATCATTAGTTTTATGTTTGGACGAGTGGTTTCGAATGCTTTGAGGATGAAGAAAATTTATCGACACTGGCCCAATCGAAAATTTTTTTGTCGATGAATTGGCTGGGTACACAGGAATCTCTCGCTTGTCTGCAATAGCCTGTAATTCCGTTACAATTCGGTTTGAGTTGTGAGGATCGTTCATAAAAAGATATTTCGGTTTAAAGTTACTGATTGTAGTGGGAGTTCCCCCGATATGGTCAGCGTCAGGATGACTTATCATGATTGCGTCAAGCCTGCTAACGGCTTGCCATAACAAGAATGGAACGATAATTGATTGACCACAATCGAAATACGGGGTCCGTGGTCCAGTGTCAACGAGAAAACCTGTCGCTCCGGGTGGTCGAACATACGCTGCGTCACCATTGCCCACATTCAGAAAAACTACTGTAAGTTTTTCAGAATGATTCTGGATAGTTTGCCCGATCAACAGAGAAGCGATGAGTACTAACCAACTTGAAGCGACGATTAATCCACTATGTCTCCTCGGTCTCAAAAGGTAATAGAAGGTAACTACTGTAGTAGCGCATGAAATCAACAACCCTGAGTATCCCAGATTTGGCGATTGAACCGTTGAAAAAGGTAAATTCTCTATGAAAACAGCAATCTTGATGACCACCCATATAAAAAAATCCGCTGGGACCATAAGAATTCGTCCAATTGCCGGAAGGATGGTTCCTACTAAGGCGGATACGAGCCCAAAAGAAAGGCCCAGAGTCAGAGGGATGTCTGCGGCTAAATTAGCGGGTAAGGAATAGATTGGAATGCGATGAAAGAGATGAATGATGAGAGGTGTTATGGCAATGGTCGCCGCTAGCGAACACATGATCAATGCCAAGATAGGACGCGCCATGTAATAAAATGGCTGAAGAGCCCTGTTTATGTATTCATCAGTTTCTGGTCGCAAACCAGACCGCTTTGCGGAAAGGGAGACCAGGTGAGTATAGGTTGAACTCCGAATGATCAGTAAAATTCCGGTTACAGCAGCAAAGGAGAGTTGAAAACTAGGTGTGAAAATTGCCAGTGGATAAAAAAGAAGAATTGCGAGCGCAGCCACCGCCAGACTGTTCACAGGATCCCATCTGCGCTCCGAAATGACAGCTACAGCGAGGATGGCGCCAACCATGCCAGCTCTCATTGCGGGAGCCTTCAGGCCTACCAGCAGGCAATAGATTATAATAATCGGAACACAACAAAGAGCGGCCATTTTTTGCAGGGGTACCCACAATAAAATGAGTGGACACAATCTTAGTGCGGATTTGACAATTAAGAATGTCATTGCCGCAACTATGGTCACGTGCGAGCCCGAGGCTGAAAGCATGTGAATGAGACCACTTCGGGAGAACGCCCGATTCATCTCACTGTCAATTTCAGCGCGATCCCCGAGTATTATTCCCTTGTGGATTGCCTTGACAGACATTGCTTCCTGCACGTTAAAGAAGGCGCACGAATTTTCTTCGATGAAATTGGACATAGCCTGGCGAAAATTTGAGAGTAAAGCCGAAGGTGAGACCGCAGGACCTGACTTCAGGACAGCCACAGTGTCCTGTCCTTTGGCGCTTGCCAGCCATGATATTCCCTCACTCTTGCAGTCGATTTCCCAGTCGTATTCTCCGGGATTTCCTCGATTTACGGGAGTTTTGACGCTTGACCGGAAAGAGATTCTGTCTCCTGGGGCAAGGAGAGCGGAGTTATCCCTGAGATTAAAACGTCCATAACCTGGTAGAGACGCTTTGTCTTCGACTATTACGCCGGACCGAAGTAACATGGTTCTGTGGGAGGGGCCGCTGGAGACGATGCGCGCTACCGTGGCCTGTATGAGAATTTTGTTTGGTAACAATTCGCACCGAGAGATCTCAGAGTGTGGACTGGCGGATAAAAACAAACCAATAAACGTAAACACTAGAAAAAGACAGGCGCAGACCAGGACATGACGCTTTAAGACCACGGACACTATTGAGAAGGCCAGTACAAGTAACATCAAGGAAATTCTTAAATAATTGGAGGACTCAAGACTTTGAGCTCCGACAATTATGCCGGTCGCAATACCGATTACCGCAATGCACGAGGGCCTATTTCCTAATGATTCCCCTATTGATCGATGTTCTTGACACATTTCTTTTATTCTAAGGAGAGCGAAACCAGTCTTAAATTAAAAAATGAAAAATACTTTAAGCGTTATTGAAAATTTTTCCCCGATCTGTTCGCGGACTTTGAATAAATCCTTGATCAGAATACTATGTGATGATAATCGAAATGTAACGATTTGGCACGGAGAAATTACGGGTTGCCATGGAACTCGTTGAACTCCATCGTAGGTCATCAACTTTAATGGGTCTTTCTGTCACTATTCGGTCTGAACAGCAAGACACCAATTTCGAATATATTTTGTAGGTTTTTAAAGTCGTGGAATCTTTTGGATCATACCTGAAAACAATTCGAGAAGAACAGGGTAAGAGTCTGGAAGATATCTCCGAGAGAACTAAAATAGCCGTTACCAATTTGGATTTTCTTGAAAATGATCGTTATGATCTTTTACCGCCTCTGGTATTTGTGAAAGGTTTCTTGAAATCTTACGCAAGACATTTAGGACTTGATCCCGAAGAGACGGTCGGGCGTCTTGATAATTTTCTTGGCCAAACTCAGCCTCCTGATCGCCTTGAAGACGAGCCTTCAACCAATGAGAACGATAAATCCTATGGCTTGGCCTTCGTTCAAAACATTTGGTTTACTAGGATTCTAACGGCCGCGGGCTTTATAGCCCTGCTCATTTTGATAATGACTGGTGTGAGCAGAGTTTTTCTTGACGATGCGCCAAAGAATTCTAAGACTGCCGGCAAGCAAGTATTTTCTACCGGCGCGCAGACAAGCCGTGCTGAGAAATCACAACCTTCACTAACGGCTATTCAACCCCCGCACGCTGGAAAAAAAGTGTTGGAGATAAAAGCCCTAGCCAACGCTTGGGTTCGTGTGGAGCCTGATAGCGGCCCAGCCGAGGAAATGATGATGGCTCCAGGTGATATCCAGGTTTTTACCGCAAAAGATAGTTTTAGAGTTATAACAGGAAACGCAGGGGGGATAAGAATGAGATTTGACGGGAGAGTCATGCCTGTATTAGGGAAATCTAATCAGACACTGGCCTTGACTCTTCCGTGATAAAGATTTAAGTCATTGATCAGTCAGGAGTGTTGATGTCCCAGAACGAAATAAAACTACTCTTAGTTGTGCCGATAAGTAGTCATGATGACTTACAGTTTGTGGTGGAAGCTGAAGAATGGCACACAGTGCAGGACATTTTCAAGAAAACAGGAACTTCTTTCCTAAGGGATTGGAACGGCAACTACGTGTTGGACCTTGATGAAATTCCTTGGAAGGCGTCCGCTGAAGAACTTAACTCTCTTCAAATAGTTGAGGGAAGAGTTATCGCGGTCATAGGATCCGAATACAAAATATCCCAGAGCACAAATTTGTACAAGGACAAAAATTCGGTTTATGCGCTAGAAAACGACGTGAAAGACCTTTTCAGCTAAAGGCCTGTTCCCTTTGTGCCGGATTGTGACCACTGGGAATGCTGTTGTCCCTGAATAAGCTCTCCTCCCAAGAATGGTAGCGTTAGAGACCGTGAGACGAAACAGACCCAGATTAAGGCAAAAGAAAAGGCTGGCCGCCATCAAAAGGCGGCGAAGAGTGAGCGAAGCGTTTCGTTACTTTTGTGAAACTTCAGAAGAAGCAATTAATTCCAGGGCCTGCCAAAAGTTTTCCCTTCGGACGCCATCGGAAAATTCTGGTAACTAGTTTAATACATGTCATTAACGGGATGGTCAGAATAATTGAGTAAGAGGCCCCATTTAGCCGCCCTTTACTCAGTGGCTCTCCTAAGCCAAATCGGCAAATTGGATCACCTTAAAACTTCCAGCATTGTTCAATCCGTCTGTGTTGATTGTCAATCAGTTGCGGATGTTCCAGAACGTTTAATTTCTCTAATTCCAACAGTTTCAGGTTTTGAAGGAAATTTGCCATGTCTGAGAAACCCAAGGGGCTTAGAAGCCGGGTTGGTTAAGGCAGAGCAATGGTTTGCGAGTGGAGTGAGGGTTTGTCTCACGAGGCAAAATCAAAAGTTACAATCGATTACTGATTGTTGCGGGGTGGTGTTTACCTTTGGGGATATTGGAATTCTGGAAAATACTCTGGCCATGATAGTTAATTCGCGCGTAAGCAGAAAAATTTGTTCGGATACCCCTTGGGTTGTAAAAACTATTGGGCTTGCCGATTACGCAACCAAGAATAAGTGGACCCTTGTTTCGAGTTGCGGATCTATTCCTTATCTTCTCGTAAGTTGGCTGGCCAAGGGAAGATCGGCCGTAATCGTTCTCGATTCGACTCTTCCGTTCATGGGCAGCCGAAGAATTCGAGAGAATTTCACCCAAGAATTTATGAATATTTTCGATATTGAAAGAACCTTGTTTATATCCCAGTTTGGAATGGGAGTATTGCCCAATGCCGGCCGGAGAATGATGAACAGGGACGCAATGGCCGTATCAATTGCTGATGTACTGCTGCCATGTGAGGTCAGGCCTGAGGGCAACATGGCACAGTTGATCATGTCCGCGCGGGCCAAAGGGAAAATCATATTTCATAATGAAAATTCCGAAACCATATCAAATAGCTGCAAAACGAATGACGCATCTTTGTCCTGGGCTTCACGAAAAATACGTTTCGATAAATCGGCCGACTTCTTTCCGAAGAGCGCTCATCCGGAAAATCCTTTTGCAGATTACTTCTTCCATTATACCAGGGCATGTTTTGGACCCTGGCCCGGACAGTCATGGGCTGACTATCTACATGAACTGACTGTCAATGATGTGGGTTCGCAACATGAGGCTGTGGATGCATTAAGAAGGATCTTAAAAGAAAAAAGAATCAGGGCGAGCGGAACATGGATAAGGGGAGCCTATCGAGTGGTATCATTTACAGAAAGGCCACCAGAAGAGTTTGATATCATTTGCAAGTGGCGCAGGGGACTGATGAGGAAAACATTTGAGCCCTATGGAATAGCGGTGAAAAGGAGCGTATTGATTAAAAAGGGAGTGAGAAAGGTCAGTTACGGATCAGAAGAACTCTTCAAAAACATGACCGATGAAATTAAACCGTACTTCCAGAAAGCCTCAAGTTCTTGCGCTGAATGGTCCAGAGAAAAAGAGTGGAGGCTCATAGGGGACCTCAAGTTCAATAATCTTCATCAATCAGACTGGTTCGCGATGGTACCAAGCCTCATTGATCTGGATCATCTGGTCAGGACCTTTGAGGCGGAAGAATTTCGTATCCTTGTATTTGGAAACGCTGTGGTTGAACAAGCTGGTAACCAGTCACAGTCACATACAAACAAGTTTGTAACCATCTCATGAATATTAGCTGGGAAATCATCTGTTACCCTTTGATTTTTCTCGCTGGGTTTTCATTGGGGCGCTTGGTAAATATTGTGCTCCAATATTTTGTGGATAAGATCGGCCCGAACCATCTTCAAACTACGCGTTCGAGTTTGATAGGCTCCACGAATTCAACTCTAATGAGTCGGTCAAGAAAGGAAAGATTGGAAACCCACAAGTGGGGAGAACTCGTTACAGAACTTGTTTCAGCAGTTGGAGCTGTATTGCTGTTTATCAAATTCGGTGTAAGTCTCAATTTTTTCGCTGTTATCATTTTTTGCGCATGTCTACTGGCGGTATCCAGAATCGACATGCAGGCTATGATAATACCGGATGCGATCACATTAAGCGGCACAATAATCGGCTTTATTTTATCGTCATTGAATTATGACCCATATATGGACTGGAAATCATCCCTGGCGGGCATCCTGATTGGGGTTGGGATGTTATATGTTCCTGCATACATTTTCCGGCTTATGAAAGGAACAGATGGACTTGGGGGAGGAGATATCAAGCTAATTGGAATGGTTGGGTCGTTTATAGGCGCGCAAGGAGTCTTGTTTACGATATTCTTGGCTTCTCTGACTGGCTATTTCTTCGGACTAGCCCGGGCAATTTGCCGCAAGATTCCATCTAACGCTGTAATACCTTTTGGGCCTTTCATCTCCTCTTCTGCGATTTTTTACGTTTTTTTTGGCAAGATAATTATCAACAATATTTTTGAAATTCTCTATTTTTTTTTCGAATCCTAACAATTTGCTAACAATCGTGAATGACAATAAAGATAATGGGCCCTAAATCCCAATTAACAAATTGAAGTGAATTGGAGGATTGAAGTGTTCTCAAGAATTTGTTCGTTAGTTATGTGCGTTACATTAGTTATGTGTTCGTTGGCGCTGGCGGTGGAATTGGATCCTAAACTACCTGCATATCAGAAAGTGAGCGGAGTTTCAGGTGACCTGAAATCTGTCGGCTCAGACACCCTCAACAATCTCATGACCTTCTGGGCTGAAGGGTTTAGATCGGCTTATCCTGGTGTGAAGATTTCCATAGAGGGTAAAGGCTCATCTACGGCTCCGCCCGCACTGATCGAAGGCGCGGCGCAATTTGGTCCAATGTCCAGGGAAATCAAATCCAAAGAAGTAACGGATTTTGAGAAGAAATTTGGTTACAAACCCTCTGTAGCCAGAACGGCTGTAGACGCTCTCGCAGTTTTTGTCAACAAAGACAACCCTATCAAATGCCTAACCATGCAGCAACTCGACGGAATATTCTCCAAGACTTATAAGAGTGGCGGTAAAGACATACCAACCTGGGGAGACCTAGGGTTGACCGGCGAATGGGCCAACAAACCCATTTCGATCTATGGACGAAACTCAGCGAGCGGCACCTACGGGTTCTTTAAAGAAGTAGCCCTTTTTAAAGGAGACTACAAAGACTCTGTCAAGGAACAGCCGGGATCTTCGGCGGTTGTTCAGGCTATTGCGAAGGACAAGTATGCGATAGGCTATTCGGGTGTGGGCTACAAAACCCCGGATGTCAGAATTGTTCCACTGGCTTCCAAAGAAGGGGCCACCTGTTATGACGCAAACGCCGAAAATGCTTATACCGGTTCCTATCCTCTTGCACGATTCCTTTACGTCTATTTCAACAAGAAACCAAATGAACCGTTGAATCCTGTAATGGCCGAATTCATCAAATATGTCTTCTCAAAAGAGGGCCAGACAATAGTTATCAAGGACGGTTTTTATCCGGTTTCCAGTGCGATTGCTAATGAAGATTTTGCGAAAATAGGTCTTAAATAGGCGAAAGATTGCTTTAATTATGATATTTATGAGGGGTGACATCGATGACCGAGATGTCATTCCTCTATCTGTTTTATGAGGAGTTGCATAACTACTCCGATCATTAATACGAAACATGACCAAAAGGTGTCAGTATGGGAAACCCTGGCGCGCGTAGCCGGAAGAAAACCCGAAAATGGGTCCTTATAGCCGATAAAATAGCGGACAAAGCCATTACTATAGGTGGCGTTCTGGTTATAGCGGCTGTAATGACTATGACCGTCTATCTGATTTATGTAGTTGTGCCGTTATTTAAAGGAGGAGAGGTTCTTTCAGTCAAACAATATAATGAGCCAATTGACCCTTCGGACATAGTTAATTTGACTCTTGATGAACACGGAGCACTTGCGGTCGCTGTTTCGAAAACAGGGAAAGTGGACATTTGGCATGCGGGAACCGGGACTCCATTAAAGAGTCTTTATTTTGATTTTGGCGCCAAACATCTTACATCCGTTGGTAAGACCATCGATAACAATAGTATCGCGTTTGGTTTTTCTGATGGGACTTTGAGACTGGCAGAGATTGTGTTCAGAAATGACATAATTTCCGAGGATAGCGCGCCCCAAGGTCTCAGTGGACTTGATGATCAGGATAAGACCGACGGTGACACAATCTTCTCAAAAATCCCGGGTAAGGGTTTGAGAAAAGTTGACGTTGAATTGAACCTGCAGCCCGAGATAAGAGTTTCGGAATCCGGGCGGCCAATAGTGGCCTTAGGTTATCGTTTAGTTGAATTCGGAGACAGGCCAAAGAGTTATCTCGCCGTGGCCGATTCTTCCGGAGAGACTCATTTCATATCTACTGAAACGAAGTCCAACATGCTGACGGGGGCTAAGACCACCGAAGTCAACAAATCTGCGTTACCGTTGCCCGGCAAAAAAGTGGAATTCAAGTTTGCCGTCATAAATGATATGGGCGACCAAATAATGCTCGCTGATAAACAGGGGCGGGTCTTTCGATATGATGTGAGAAACGAGTCTGAACCCAAGCTCGCAGAGGTTCTAGACCTGCTTCCTGCTGACCGTGAGCTTACGGTATTCGACACGCTGCTTGGAGGAAGATCCATAGTTGTGGGAGACTCCCTGGGAGGTTTGTCAATATATTTTCTAATCAGGAGAGACGACGCCCAATCAACCGATGGCCTCACCATGGTTCGCACAAGGGAATTCGCTCCCCTGGATTCCTCTGTCACAGGGTTTAGCGCAAGCCAGAATGGAAAATCCTTTGCCACTCTTGATTCTAATGGGTCCATCTGGCTGATACACGGTATCAGTCAGAAAATACTTTTGAAATTGGGTGGTACGACTATATTTGCGAGGAAAATAGCTCTTTCCCCTCGTCTTGAAAGTCTGGTGGCAATAGGTAATGATGGCCATGTTGGTTTCTGGAAACTATCCGTTCCCCATCCTGAAATCTCTTGGCGAACACTATTTGGAAAGGTTTGGTACGAAGGCTACCCCAGTCCTTCTTTTACATGGCAGTCCACAGGAGCTACCGATGCCTTCGAACCTAAGTTATCTCTCGTTCCTCTTATTTTCGGAACACTGAAGGCAACCTTTTATTCACTTTTGTTCGCAGCCCCGCTCGCTCTGCTGGCGGCTATATACACGTCGGAATTTGTGCCAAAAAACGTCCATGGCAAAATAAAGCCTATAATGGAAATAATGGCTTCACTTCCGTCCGTAGTGCTTGGATTTGTGGCGGCTCTAGTGTTGGCTCCAATCGTGGAGTCATGGATAGGGGCTGTAATACTTGCCTTTGTTGTGGCGCCGATGAGTTTGGTAGCCTCAGCCTACTTATGGCAGTTGATCCCCGTGCGTGTCACACTCAGGCTCGAAGGCCTCCCCAAATTGATTTTAATGGGTTTGGCCGTGTGTCTTGGGTTAAGCGCCGCTTATTTTTTAGGACCGGAATTTGAGAAACTATTTTTTAATGGGGATCTGAAGACCTGGTTAAACACGAATCAGGGAAGCAGTCAGCCTTTGCTGTTTCTGTTGGCCCTGCCTGTCGCCGGTGTGGGGCTGACCTACGCCATATCCAGGACAATAGGCACGAGACTAAATATCTGGCTTAGATCATTCAGAGATCCTTACGGTCCGCTTCTGGACATGCTTCGTTGGCTGGCGGTTGTCCTGGCTACAATAGTTATATCCTATTTGAGTTCTTTCCTGCTGTCCTGGTTGGGGCTGGATCCCAGGGGATCGATCTTCGGGACCTATATCCAGCGCAATACTCTGGTGGTAGGTTTTGCAATGGGGTTTGCCGTAATACCGATTATTTATACGTTGGCCGAGGACGCTCTGGCAGCGGTTCCTGACCAACTGAGGTCAGCCAGTCTCGGATGTGGCGCTACCAACTGGCAGACTGCGATGTGGGTTGTATTGCCAACAGCCATAAGCGGAGTATTTTCCGCCATAATGATAGGAATGGGGCGAGCTGTCGGGGAGACAATGATTGTGGTGATGGCGACAGGTAACACACCTGTGCTGGATCTGAACATATTCAGTGGCTTACGGGCTTTGTCGGCCAATATTGCCGTCGAACTCCCAGAGGCTCCAAAAGACGGAACATTGTATCGCACCCTCTTTATGACCGGTCTTGTGCTTTTTGCAATGACTTTCTTTATCAACACTTTGGCTGAAATAGTTAGGCAGCGTTTCCGCAAGAAAGCGCTTAAACTTTAGGACTGATCCGTGAACAAAGACAACAATCGACCAAACGAAAACCGAAAACGCTCCACTGATTTTAAGGCTAGAGGTGAGCCGGCCTTATGGTTACTGGGAGGAACATTGACCATAGGTCTCTTGATGATTTTTGGTTTTCTCACTCTCATAATTTATAATGGGTTGTCAACTTTCTATCCCAGACCTATTGAAGTATTGCGACTGGCGGATGGATCGAAAATTGCCGGAGAGTTTATCAGGTCGGAAAAGTTCAAACCTGAACCGGACAAAATTGCTTCACTTCCTGAAGCCGCTAAAAAGGAACTGGCGGACAATAAAGGCTATTTAAAGAGACTGCTTTTCAAGACAGGCAATTTTGATCTTTATCATGAAGACTACAAATGGGCGCCGGACTTCGAAATAGTTGAACGCTCGCGACCGGAAGACATGATTTATGTGAAGAGAATTGAGTGGGGGCCGTTCATTGGTAAGATAGTTTCCCTGGATATGGATGGAACCACCGTGGGGGTTTCAAATTTGTCTTTGGCCGAACTTAAAGAGGCGCATCGAGAAGCCGAAAAACGTCGGCGCAGGATTCAGGAAATAGAGCGTGGGCAACTTGCGGCCGTCAATTATTATATGGACAGGAACCGCCTTGCCTTGAGAAAAGTCGAATTGAAGCAAGGCAAAGAAAGCCAAGCTTACGTTAATGCTTCGGAGAATTTTAAAACCGAACAGGAAAAGCTCGAGAAAAGATACAACGAATTATCCAATGAAGCTGCTTCCCTAAGACAGGTCGATTCCAAATATACCATCACTCTGGTGGATGTAGCGGGCAAGGAAAAAACCAATAAGATTTCGGATATCGTCGAATTCTACCCGACTAACCAGCTCTCTTTAGGACAAAAAATTAAAATCTATTTGGCCGGATGGTCGGAGTTTTTGACTGAGGAACCAAGGGAGGCAAACACAGAAGGGGGTGTGCTGCCAGCCATTTTTGGAACTTTCTGCATGACAGTTCTGATGTCCATTTTCGTTGCGCCATTTGGGGTGGTGGCAGCCCTGTATTTGCGAGAATATGCGAAGCAGGGGCAGTTGGTGTCGGTCATAAGGATATGCGTCAATAACCTTGCGGGTGTGCCATCAATCGTTTATGGGGTCTTTGGCCTCGGATTTTTTGCCTATGTTTTCGGGGTGAGCATCGACGAGTTGTTTTTTCCGGAAAGGTTTCCTAATCCGACTTTTGGAACGGGTGGTATACTTTGGGCTTCTCTGACGCTCGCCCTTTTGACTGTGCCAGTGGTTATAGTAGCCACAGAAGAGTCCCTGGCCGCTGTTCCTCAATCCATGCGGGAGGGCTCACTGGCTTGCGGCGCATCCAAATGGCAGACCATAAAACGTATCGTATTGCCGAGGGCAATGCCTGGGGTCATGACGGGACTAATCCTTGCCATGGCGAGAGGGGCTGGTGAGGTAGCTCCACTAATGCTTGTGGGTGTTGTTAAGATGGCGCCTGAACTGCCTATTGACTCGTTTTATCCCTACGTCCATCTGGAACGGAGTTTTATGCATCTTGGATTCCACATTTTTGACCTGGCTTTTCAGTCTCGAAATTCTGAAGCAGCTATACCCATGGTCTTTGTGACGACTTTATTATTGATTACCCTGGTTTTTGTAATGAACATCGTTTCGATCATTGTCAGAAACCGTTTGAAGAGAAAATTCTTCGCTGGGCATTTCTAGGAGATATTGGATGATGTCTAAATCCGAAGCGCTTGACGCGACAGTGTATCATGAAAGGAGGGGAGCCCAGGGAAGACTGCTCGAAATCGAGAACTTCAATTTGTGGTACGTAAAGAGTCAGGCTCTATTCAACATCAACATGTCGATAGAACGGGGCCTGGTCACTGCGCTGATTGGCCCCTCCGGTTGTGGGAAGTCTACTTTGTTGAGGTCCGTCAACCGTATGAATGATTTGATAGATGGCCTTAGCATCAAGGGGAAGATCATTCTCGACGGAGATGACATTTACAATCCCGGATTAGACGTCATAGCGCTTAGAAAAACAATGGGAATGGTTTTTCAGAAACCTAACCCTTTTCCAATGACAATCCTGGAAAACGTGGCTTATCCAATGCGAGTCGATGGTGTGAGAGACAGAACCATTATTGAACAGTCCGTGGAGCGAGCCCTGAAAAACTCAGCTTTGTGGGACGAGGTAAAAGACAGATTGAAAGAAAATGCGCTAGGCTTGTCCGGAGGCCAGCAACAACGTCTGTGTATTGCCAGGGCGATAGTCGGGGAACCTGAAGTGCTTTTAATGGATGAACCATGTTCCGCTCTTGATCCAGTCGCAACCGCAAAGATAGAAGACTTAATTGATGAACTAAAGGGCGACTATTCAATTGTAATAGTGACTCATAACATGCAGCAGGCTGCCAGGGTTTCCGACAACACGGCATTCATGTATCTTGGGAAACTCATCGAATACGGGGAGACTACAGCAATGTTTACAAGACCAAAAGTGAACAAGACCATGGACTACGTTACAGGTCGTTTTGGTTAAATTTAATTAGTAGCGGTCTATGAATTGTGGGATCCGACTGAATTTGTGAGAGGCAATTGCGTTTTTCAAAACAAGTTGTGAACAATTCCAGACTAATGAGCATGTCCGGAGACTGTTTTGACGAATTCTCTTGATCTGCTTTTAATCTCGGGGAAAAGAAAATGGTTCGCAGACCTAGAGTAAGACTTCAACGAAAAATTGAGAAACTTAAAAACGATCTTCTCGCTATGGCCGCTACGGTTAAGGAAAGACTGACAATGTCTATCCAGGCTATTCGGGATCGAGACAGGGAACTTGCGACTACCGTCATCGACGGGGATTCCGAAATCAATCGCAGTGAATTGGAGATTGAGGAAGGTTGCCTGGAAGTCTTGGCCCTACACCAGCCCGTGGCCATGGATTTGCGACTAATAACAGGGGTTTTCAAGATCGTCAACCAACTCGAACGCATTGGTGATTTAGCCGTGAATATCGCCGAGACAGCAATTTTAATGGCCTCTGAAGAACCGTTGGACGTGCCATCAGAATATTTCGTTATGGCCGAAAAGACCCAGGCCATGCTGAGCAAGGCTCTGGCGGCATTCACAAAAATGGACGAGGAAATGGCTGTCGAGATCCTCTCGGATGACGACGAAGTCGACATGATGAAGCATAAATTGCACAGCAACCTTGAAGAGCGACTCACGCAAGAAATAGAAAGGCGCCGAGTCTTAATTCATCTGTTTCTGGTTTCGCGTCATCTCGAACGGATAGCGGACCATGCCACGAATATAGCGGAGGATGTCATATACATGGTAACTGGTGAGTTGGTCGGCTATGATTACAACCCATAGTTTCCAGTCTATTGGAACGCAAAAAGCCAAGCCATGATCTTCTGATTTGAGGGAATTTTAGAAGACCATGTTAAGGCAGTGGAAGAACGCGTTTACACAAAATCCCTCACATGCCAACAGGTTTCGCCACGAATCTCATCCAGAATCATTTCTTTATTTCTTCCCACGCTGCGTCGACAGCGCGGTCGACCTTGTTACCGGTTTTTTGCATCGTATCCCAGACCACATCCCACTGGGATTTGACGGATGACGCCATGTAGCCTATCTGATCCTGAGCGTATTTTACCTGATTCTCGCCAACTCTACCGAACGATGTCCACTGCTTGTCAAGCGTCTCTGCGGCCTGGTCTACGCAAAGATCGAAGGTTTCTTTACTGACCGTTCCCAGAGCGGCGAGGCGATTTTTCAGTTCATTAAAAAACGCGTCCCAATCGAGGCCCTTCTCCTGAATCAGGAGGTCCCAGGACTGCTTAATCTTATCAGCCGCCCTGTCTATGTCATCCACCGCCATCTTGCCGGACTGTTTCATGGTTCGGGACACTTGATCAACCGCGGTGTAAAATTCTTCCCGTGAAGCTCCCCAACTCTTTGTAAGGAAAGCCCTCGCCTCACCCAACATAAATACGCCGATGGTACCAAGATTGTCGGTGAGTTCGACAACTGCTTCGCGCACTCCCTGATCGTTTTTGTTCATAGCTACTCCTTTATTTTATTAATTAGAGTCAAGTTAGAATATTAATGTTTCCGCGGTTAAAGACTTTTGAGCGCTATTGTTCGGACTGATTGAAAACAGTTCTCCTATAAAATTAAAAACTGTCCCTAAAAGACGCCGCTGTTGTTCAATACGAATAGGAGATAAAGCGATGACAGAGCAAGAACTGCTCGAACGCATTGTGTTGAATCCCAAAGTGATGATGGGAAAACCGGTGATCAAGGGAACGCGTCTGACGGTAGAATATATACTAAATCTACTAGCTCACGGCGCTACAACTGCCGAGATTCTTGAAGAATACAAAGGACTCGTTCAGGAAGATATTCAGGCATGTCTGCTGTTTGCGACAAACTCGTTGGCAAGCACGTCTTTCATGCCGTTGTTAGCGGAATCAGCATAAATGCGTTTCCTTGTGGACAACTACTTACACAAATTATCTGATAGGCTCACTCTGATTCGTCCAGAAGCGTTTTCCGCAAGAGTATAAACTCTTGCACGAAGCTTTCATCAAAGTCCTTGACAATTTCTTCGCAGCAACTCTGGAGCTTTTCTGGAGGTCCCATCTTGATTTGATGCTCAAAGACGGAGCACAAGCCATCCAGGAGATCTGATATCATTTCCGCTTCGCTCTCGTCCAGCCCCTCAGATAAATCCCCCTTGAGCGATGGGAACAGTCCCGCAATAAAATATGAAATGGTATAGCCGACGCTGTTGTCAACTATGCCGATTGCGCTAATCCAGTAATGAGCTTCGTGATCTGTAATTGTTACTCCTTCCAGAGATTTCAGATAGTTTTTAAGGTAACCCTCGATTTTCTTTTTAGCGGCGCTTTTCCCGGTCACGCTCAATTTTATTCTAACCGAAGCCGGGAGTTCCGAAGGCTCAGTTAAAATTGGAAACTGCAACAGGTCGTCCACAGACTCCTGGGATGATATTTTGTCAACACGCTTGCTGATGAGTCGATCACGTTTTTTCATCGCTTCCCCTTGAACAGACAAACCTCATAACCTTCATGTTTAAGAAAGTAATAGCACTGTGGTGTCACCTGTTTCAACTGTAATCTCGATTCGCATTCCTGCTCCTCTAATTTGCTGTATACCAGAAATCCAGGCTGGATTACCGGCTTTCATGTAACTGAGATTATGCGTCAATTATTCTTTTTCCCATCATGCCGTCCAGAATCTGCATTAAATTACGCTTTGCCTTATGTTTTCCCCTGATTCCAGCAATGAGGGTGTTCCACTCGTCAACGCGCCCAGTCTTCTCATATACATCCCGCATCTGTCTCAATTACATAGCCGCTACTTCATAAGCCGATGTTTTCACAAGGTTGATCTGATTCTCCGCTAATTTCCACCATATTTTCAATGATTCATCAGGGTGTGAATTCTTGACCGCCTCGGCGACCTGGGTGTCAAAGGAACTGCCAAGGTATGGAGTTTTCTTGGCTATCGCATACCATCGTAAGACCTCATGGGAATCCTTCTCATAAATTGATATTGCGATTAAAGGGCTAACATCGGGGAACTGTTGATACCTTGAAGCCTTATGCTCTATTGATATTTCGGGATTTGGAAGTGGCCACAACTTTATGTCTCGGCAGACTGCCTTATCCTTCCCATTTTTGGCCTTAACATCAGGTCTGACGCCTGTCTGCAGGAACGTCATGGCAGTTCCTTTGACTATCGGCCATGCGTGGACTGCTTCCGCTGCTTTCTCGAGGTTCTTGTAGGATTCCAACGATGGGTGGTTAAAGAATTCCATCGCCCGGTAAGCTGCAACCATGGAAAGCTCCTTGTCTTCTTCAGCCATTTTCCGCAATTTGTCTTCAAGCTGCCATGCGATTCCAGGGGCTTTGTCTATAGTGAGTTGGAAGCCCTCAACCGCAGTAGCTTTAGCTTCGACCCTCATGCCCGCTTCAAGCAGACGCTCAATGAGAAGAACATAACACTGGGTAATGGGGGCTTCACGTTTAAGTAAAGGAACTATCTCCTGTTTCCTCCCGGACAGTTCCAGGGCCGTGATTGCCCAATCCACGATATGCCGACGCTTATAGTCTCCATGAAAGGTTTCGCTTTTGTTCGATACTGGTAAATTCCCGAGCCGGTTTAACAGGGTATTTGCCACCTCGCTCCAGGCATTATCGTCATATTGATTATCATCAAAATAATCTTTCGGGTCATCCAGTATCCCAAATTCATCTTCCAGAAAAGTCTCGATCATCCACAAAATCTGTTCGGGAGAAGCTAGTGTCGATTTCTCCAACGCCCCAAAGATTACTTTCATGCATTCCGCAATCTGCTCGCCGGTTTCCCCTTCATCGTCCGATGATTCCATTTGTTCATTGCCAAGATCCCAAAGGTCCTTGCCCAATTCAAGGACTTCATCGGCATGACCTGAACTCAGCAGCGACTCCAACCGGGTACGTATGTGAGAATAGTCGGGAATGTTGCCTTCCCCTGACCAGTGGTTCTGCCAGGCGGGTTCAGAAGACAATTGTTCTATTTCGGCACGGATTGATCTTACAATTTTGTGGGCTCTGCCGCTTTTCAGGTCTTCTTTTTCTTCAATCCGGTTCGCGATATCGGGATACTCTTCAATAAGATTGACAATGAATTCCAGCAATTGATCTTTGGTCATGTTTTCAAGCGTCCGGCGTGCCAGTGCTATTCTATTGTTGCCTCTCGTACGAACCGGACGAACTATGGTCTCGTCAAGATCTCCCTGTTCTTCAGATAGTCCGGGTGTTTCCTCGAATTATGGATCAATTTCATCCTCATCTTCATCATCCGAATACAAATCTGATATTCGGGGGTTCTTTTTGTCCCCGATCACTTGAAGTCGTCGGTCACTCAACGAAGCTTCGGGGACATCCTGTTTTGCTTTTAGGGAGTCAAGATAGGCCAGAACCAGGGCGACGCAGTGTTTACAGGGGGTCCATGGATTTGGGCATGAGCAAATCCCGGACAGTTTTCCAGAGGAGTCCATGCCAACCATGGTCGCGTAAGGTTCTGTGCCGTCGACCCACGCAAGAATCCCTCTGTCCTTTGTCATGTTCAGTTCTCTAACCTGATTCTTGTAGGAATTCCCACGCGAAAGAGTTTTTGTTCCGGCCCAAATAGTTAAATCGTCCCATGTAAGCCGCTCAAAGCGTGATTCATTATTATCCACGACAAACATCTCCTTTTACCCGATGACAGCGCCACCATGACACATATTACTCTGGTTCAATTTTACCTCGAAGACGCTGGGACAGTGATGACGTCCACCTTAAATGAGCGTATATCTAGAGGACAGGAAATGTCAAACCGGTCAGCTCCATAAAAACTGAGATGATGCTAAGGGCTAGTAAATATGAATGATTCATTACTTGAAAGAGACAAATTGAGTGACGAGGAATGGGAAAAGATATGTCGAAAGTGCGCAAAGTGCTGTTACGAGAAAATAGACATCGGGGATGGGCAAATCATTTACACGGATGTACCATGTGAGTATCTGGACACAGTCACAAGAATGTGCAAGATTTATGGTAAGCGCCATGAAATTGAACCGGACTGCATAAAATTGACGGAAAACTTTATTCGTCAAATAAACTGGATGCCCAGTAGTTGCGCTTACGTAGAGTATCTGAAACAGAAAGACACTCTACAGACGGTAAGGGCGGTTGAAAGCCCAAAGAAACGGAAACGGAGCAAGACAAGGAGAAAGTGATGTCCGTAAAGACAATTAACGTTAACAAAGATATTCTGGGAGTCAATGAGTCTTTAGCTTTGAATCTTCGAAAAGTATTTGAGAGTAACAAAACGTTCGTAATAAACTTGATGGCCGCCCCAGGCGCCGGGAAAACATCCACAATCCTGAAGCTGATTGAAGACTTGTCTGGAAAATTCAGTATCGGAGTCATAGAGGGTGATATAGCCTCTGATGTGGATTCCAGGAAAATTCAGGAAAAAAATATCGACGTTGTCCAAATTAACACAGACGGAGCATGCCACCTCGACGCCAACATGATTACCGCAGCGTGTTCCGGTCTTGGAATAGAAGGCAAAGACCTTATCATCATAGAGAACGTGGGTAACCTGGTCTGTCCTGCGGAGTTCAATCTCGGGGAAAACCTGAAAGTCATGATACTTTCAGTCCCTGAAGGACATGACAAGCCTCTTAAATACCCTTTGATGTTCACTGAATCTCAAGCGTTGCTCATCAACAAGGTGGACTTGGCGCCGTACACAGACTTTGATATGGAACAGTTTCAGAAAACTGTTAAAGCCATGAATCCCTCCATAGAAATGTTCCCTGTTTCAGCAAAAACGGGTGAAGGATTTGAACAACTCGCCACGTGGATCGGTGAGCGGATCCAGGCATTCAAGAAAACACAGGGTTAATTCTTATGAACTTTGGCAAGTGTTCGGCAGTAATTCTTTTAGCAATTTTGGGCGCTACTGCGACTGAATATCGTTTTCCTCCCGTGGCTTCTTGCGATGAACTACCGAACGCCGTGGTAGCCCGTGAAATAGTCCAGGAAGGTAACAGGGCAATTATTGAGGCTTTTCTCAAATTTGAACTGGAAGAGGTCAACCGAAACGTTACCGAAAAGCTTATTGACCGACATCCATCTCTGGTTTTTTTCATAAAACAGGTTGATCGAGGACCACTCAAAAACTTGCTGTTTCTTGAAGAGCAAGTTCACAAGCTACAGGATGCGCAGAAAAACATAGAGTCGTTGCCGTATTCAATAGCCTTTTCGTCGGCTGAAAAAAAGAAGATCATGGGTTTACGCCCCGTAGCCGACAAGATAATTTCCTATGGCATGCCGCTGATGAAACGTGATTTCTACAGGGTCATTCAGGCGTCAAAACATCTGGCGGAACAGAAAAGGAAACACCCGATTGAGTTGATGCGTGATCCTTCATTCAGAGACGCTGTCTACAGATACTGTGAGCCAACAGCGAAAGAACTGAATGAGGCGATGGGCGAACTTTCTGAGGGCGAGTTAATATGTATGAAACTCGGGTTTGTTCTCGAGCAGGTAACAGTAACCAATTTATGGTTGATGTTGAATGATAACAAACTCCCCGCAGAGTCCGACTACATGCTGTTTCGCAAAAAGAGAAGCGAGAATTTCGAAAAACGTCTAAAAAGGATTTACGGAACATCTGACAATTCAAAGAACGTAGGTCCTAAGAATAACTCCAAATAGCTGGATTTGCATGAGATATAAAACAGGAGTATTTTGGGCAGAGATAAATGGATCCTTTGATAAGATTGGTCGATGTAAAAAAATGTTATTCCAGTGGTCCCACATGTGAAATCTTTCCTCTTGCAGGTGTGAGCCTGGATATGTTTCAGGGTGATAGGGTTATATTACTTGGGAAAAGCGGTTCAGGTAAAAGCACCTTTCTGAACATAGTTGGAGGAGTAGATTCTCCAACCGAAGGCAGGGTTTTTTTCGACGGGCGAGAGATTACAAGGATGTCCAGTCAAGATATGGCCTATTTCAGACGAAAGGAAGTGGGTTTCATTTTTCAATCTTTCAACCTATTCCCCACTCTTACTGTAGGCGAGAATGTCACCCTTCCTCTAGATCTCCTGGGAATCAGAGATTACTCACGGGCTCATGAACTTCTGAACGAAACAGGCCTAAATGGTTACTGGAAGAAATTTCCCGAGGCGCTTTCCGGCGGTGAGCAGCAACGTGTGGCCATTGCGCGGGCCCTGGTGAAGGGGCCAAGATTGATACTGGCTGATGAACCCACAGGAAACCTTGATCAGGAGACAGGCAACGGAATTTTGAACTTGATAGACAAAATATGTCGTGAATCGGATGCAACCTTGATTATGGTAACTCACAGCCCGGATGCTCTATGGATGGCTCCGAGACGTTATCGACTCAAATCCGGCGTGTTACTGGAAGAGCATTATACCAACTGACTTTTGAGCCGGGAAACGCTGGAGTCCGTTTCTGCGATTGTAATGGGGAACAACAGCGCAAAGCGGCATCCAATGAACTATTTTCAAGGTTTTTGGGACTGAATTGATAGGATCCTAAAGAACCAGGTCATTCTTAAGCCTCTACCATGACAATTCGAACGCTTTTGCAATTTAACTTCAAGTATTACAGGAGGCATACGCTACTTGCCCTGCTGTGCCTGACGGGCATCTCTCTGGGCGTGGGCATTGTCGTCGCTGTAGAATTGATCAACGATTCAGCTCTTTCATCTTTTGAGTCATCAGTGGATTTTTTATCAGGCCGTGCCACTAATTCAATCATCTCAACCTTCGGCAGAATAGATGAAAAGCATTTCCAGGAGATCTGGACGAACAGGAGAGTTACAGCGGCTAGTCCTATAGTGGACGTTATAGCCAACACTCTGGAAACAGACTCAGAGCCGATTCGTTTCCTGGGGGTGGACCCTTTTCTGGATGCCCCTTTTCGCGGATGGACCCCACAATTGTCAGGCAAGGATGACTTGGCCGCTTTCTTTGCAGGCGATCCGCCAGGGGCTTTTTTGTCCAGTGATTTGATGAAACGTTTCAACCTGAAGGTGGGCGAGTCCTTAACCGCTCTTGACGCGGGTCTGGAGAAAAAGATACGCATTTTGGGGCCATTGACTGAAGACTCTTCTGGAGGTCTTGGTGAGAATATTGCCGTCATGGACATTTCCTCGGCGCAAGAGGTGTTCGGCCGCATCGGCAGACTCGATCGAATAGACCTGCTAGTTGAAGGATCAGTTTCTGATGCGTTCCCGGCCTTACCTCCCGGCTTAAAGATTACCGACGCAAACTCAAGAAAATCAACCCTGACGGCTATGCTCTATTCCTTTCAGCTCAATCTTGCCGCAATGAGCTTAATAGCCTTATTTGTGGGTGTGTTTCTGATATACAATTTTTCCATGTTTTCGGTCCTGTCGAGACGACAGGACATGTCGTTACTGCTGACGTTGGGTTGTGACAGTCGCAGCCTGGTTTTGGCGTTCATGATTGAGTCAGTTGTTCTTGGAGCGCTTGGCAGTCTCGCCGGTGTAATATTCGGATACTCCATTGCAGCCTACAGCGTGGGCAAGGTTTCTTCCACGATCAGTCAACTATACTTTTTGGTAAATAACCTGAACGTCGGTTTGTCATTGAGAATCCTTGGCATTGGGGTCGCTGTTGGGTTTGTGGCCACTGCTGTGGGTGTCACTCTGCCGGCCCTAGAGGTTGCTGTTACGCCGCCGGTGCTTGGTCTGAAGAGACAGAGCATAGAAGATAGGACTAAGAGCGCTAGAGCGTACCTTTTTATGGGCGGCGCGGCTTTTTTCATTTTTTCCTGTTTGTCTGTGTGGGCTTCAAGAAATTCAATTTTCTGGGGATTTGCGTCAGCCTTCGGGATGACCACCGCATTCGCTCTTTTCACGCCCGGTCTTTTGAGTCCTTTCACCCACTATCTGGGAGTAGTTTTTAAGAAATCCCACAGGTTGCTCGACGCATTCCTTGCAGCGAGGAACATAGGGGCCTCACTCAGCCGTACAAGTATAGCCGTAGCAGCCCTTGCGGTAGCTCTTTCTATGACCATAGGCGTTGACACGATGATTTTCAGTTTCAGGACTTCTGTGTATTCATGGCTTGAAGACGCTCTGAAAGGAGACTTGTACATATCTCCTGATACTACCAAATGGGACCATCCTCTCCCGGAAACGCTTATAAAGAAGGTGGAAGCTGATCCCAGGCTCGATTCCATAGAACGATATCTGGCGCTTGATGTCTATCTGCAGGGAAGACCGGTTAAACTAAGAGTCATAGAGCCTGAGATACTTGAAAAAAAGGCCAGGTTTAAATTTGTGGGTGGAGAAGAAAGCCACAAAGCCTGGAGCCAAATAATAAAGGGGGGAGTGTTCATCTCCGAGCCCCTTGCATTCAAATTTAATCTTAAAGTTGGTGATTTCCTAACCCTGGATTCTCCTGACGGACCCAAGAATTTCCCGGTAGTTGCGATAACCAGGGACTACTCATCAGACCAGGGGACGATACAGATGGACCGGAGCGTTTACATAAGTATATGGAAAGATGACAGGGTTCAGTCTATAGCCCTGTTTCTGAAACCGGGAGCTTCTATTGAGGATGTCAGAAAATCTGTTGCGGCCCTTTTCAAAGGTTTGGAAAGAACTATTGTTTCCAACCATGAAATGAGAGAGCGAGTTCTGTCGATTTTCGACAAGACATTCGCTCCAACAGCAACTTTGAAAGGAGTTTCTCTACTTGTTGCCTTGCTGGGTATTGCAACAGCCATGATGGCGATATTGCTGGAACGTTCGAAAGAAATTCGAGTCTTGGGCTACCTCGGGCTGACTCCTACGGAGATAGGTAAAATGAACGTCTATCAGGGGCTTATCATGGGAGTTGCTTCCTTTCTGATAGCCGCCATGTGTGGTCTTTTACTTACTTATATTATAGTCTATGCCATAAATTACAGGTCGTTCGGATGGACTATAGATATAAGCGTCAACAAGTGGATTTTTGTTGAGACCTTGGGATTGACTATGGCGGCCTGTTTCGTCTCGTCATTATATCCTTCGTTCAAGCTTATGAGAGCCTCTTCCGCCGCTTCGATCAAGGAGGAATAGGTCTTTGGCCAAAGAAGGGCGCCTTTTACGTTTGTTAGAGGGCCTTAGAGATATACCAAAAAGGGGTAAATATGAATAAGTCAGAAATCCTGAAAGCCCTTGAATGGGTCGACCAAACCGCTCGTGATGGAGACGCCTTACGGCTGGTTAAGGCGAAGAAGGCGCTGGAAAGCGCGTTGTCGGAAGCGCGGACAGCGGAAGGCTCCGACCAGGCTTACAAAGTGGCTCAGGAAAGCTTTGTTCGCAAACATGGGAGGGAACCTCTAGAAGAACTCGAGATTGATGGCTGAAAAGCATTCCGAAAGCAAGAGCCTGGCGTAATGTCTGAGACATTTGAATCGAGTGACATCGACCAGGGTCTATCTGTCTTTGAACGGGTTATAATCCGTGTCAAGGTTGGATTCGATGGCTTTTCGCGTCTGTTCCATAAGCATAGGTACGTCATTTTCGGTCAATCCCTCTGTTATTATGGGTTTTGCGATGGTGACCGTCATATGTCCCGGGCGGAAAGCGATTTTCTTTTTGGGCAGGATTCGGAATGCCCCATTCGTAGTAACTGGTAAGATTGGAAGCCCGGTTTGAACGGCCACCATGAATGGTCCTTTCTTAAACGGAAGAAGTTTCCCATCGGGAGTTCTAGTGCCTTCAGGATAGATAAGCATGCACCAGCCGTTTGAAAGTTTGTGCCTGGCCTTTTTGAGGCTTTCTATGGAGGCTTCCCTGTTCGATCTATCTAAAGCTATTGCGCCTGTTGCTCCAAGAGCCCACCCAAAGATTGGGATTCGCAGAAGTTCTTTTTTAATGACCCAGCGAAAACGGACTGGAAGATTCAAAACCAGGGCCAAAATGTCAGCATTGCCCTGATGATTCGGAGTGACAACGTATGATTGTCCCGGCTCAACATTCTCCGCTCCGTGAAGTGAATACTTATAGCCCATTGAGAATGATACGGCCCATGCCCACCACCGCATCATGACATAAGTTGGAACACCGGAAGAGGTCAGCAGGCTCGCCAGAATGATCGGGAACGCAAGAATACCAGTAGCAATTACGAGGGTTACCACAGCGAACAAGAAACGAACCATATACCGGATTTGTGACCACATGGTTATAGCTGATTCCTTTGACGGAGTAATCGTTTAAAGTTTGTATCACGACTATGAATCATTGAGAATATATATCGTTAGCCGATGAGGGCTTGATGGTCCACATCGTTTGACCTGCGGGATGGGAACATCCTCGTGAAACGCTGAAAAGCTTTCTATCCGGCAAGTCTGGACATTCAATAATATGTCTTCTGATCTACTTACAAAACTAAGAATCGGTTCTGGATCAAAGAATGCGACAAATGGCCCGCTATCAAAGTCCAGAATAATTTTGCTCTCAGGCCTGTTCATAACGCTGGCCGCCATTGCCGGATACACAATATGGATTTACTGGTTGAGGCCGCCTCTCAAAGTTCACGTGGTAAAAGCCTCAATGACATTCCCTTCGCGTGCGCTTACAATGCTTAACGCCAGTGGTTATGTGGTCGCGCAAAGAAAGGCGGCCGTTTCATCCAAGGCAACTGGTCGTATTGAGCGACTTTATGTTGAAGAAGGCAAATCTGTAAAAAAAGGCGACATTGTGGCGGAACTGGAAAACGACGACCTCGAAGCCACCCTGGCGGAAGCCAGGGCTGGACTGAAGGTAGCCAGTGCGGACCTTAATAACGCGGACGCTGAATTGGAAGACGCCACCCTCAATTACAACCGCCAGAAATCTCTTAAAGAATCAGGAGCGGTTTCTGAGCAGGCCCTTGATTCGTCGGAAGCCCGTTTTAAGAAAGCCTCAGCCGCCGTTAGATCGTCAAAATTTCGGGTAGATAAAGCGGAGGCATCGGTAAAAGTAGCCGAAGTGAATTTGGAACAGTCTTTTATCCGAGCGCCTTTTGACGGTGTAGTCCTAACCAAGAGCGCAGAGGAAGGGGAGGTTGTTGCGCCATTGGGAGCTTCCCTAAACGCGAAGGCGTCTGTTGTTTCTATGGCTGATATGAATTCTTTGATGGTTGAGGTGGATGTCTCTGAATCCAGTCTGGAGAAGGTTAAGGTGGGCGCTCCGGCGGAAATTCGTCTGGACGCTCTGCCAAACGACAGATTCAGCGGCCTGGTTCACATGATCGTTCCTACCGCTGACCGATCCAAGGCGACAGTCCTGACGAAAGTAAAGTTTAACAGTATCAACGAGAAAGTACTCCCGGAAATGAGCGCCAAGGTAGCTTTTCTGTCCAGGCATTTGGATGAAAATGAAAATATATCTTTCCTGGGAATTCCAACGGGGTCTATAGACAATAGGGCCAATCCCCCTTTTGTGTTTAAAGTTCACGAAAACAGGGCAGTCATGACTTCGGTAAAGATTGGACGTGTATGGGGAGAAACAACAGAAGTCCTTGACGGTTTGAAGGATGGAGATCTCATAGTAATTAATCCCGGCCCACGACTAAACGACGGACAAAGAATCAACATCAAGGAGTAGTTGCATTTCCTGTGACACAATCTGTTCTGGTAACAATTGAAAACCTGTCGAAATCCTACATACGCGGAACGCAGGAAATCAAAGTGTTGAACAATGTAAGCCTAACCGTCAGGCGCAGTGAGTTTCTATCTCTAATGGGCCCTTCAGGCTCAGGGAAAACTACCCTGTTGAATCTTATTGCGGGAATTGACCGTCCGAACAGCGGCAGAATTGTAGTTGGCGATACGAACATTGTGACATTAAGTGAGGCGGAACTTAGCAAATGGAGAGCCTCCAATGTTGGATTCATATTCCAGTTTTACAATCTAATTCCTGTTCTTGACGCATTGGAAAATGTTGAGCTACCGTTGTTGCTGACATCCCTTTCTAAGTCTGAGCGCCGTAATCACGCGACAGCGGCATTGGAGGCTGTTGGTCTGTCTGATCGCCTGGATCACTATCCAGGAGAGCTTTCCGGGGGGCAGCAGCAGCGGGTAGCCATAGCTCGGGCAATTGTAACGGATCCCCTTCTGATCGTAGCAGACGAACCAACCGGGGACCTCGACAAGAAATCAGCCACTGATGTTCTGGATTTGCTGGGACAACTCAATGGTGAATTTGAAAAGACAATAATAATGGTAACGCACGATCCAAGAGCGGCCAGAAAATCAGAAACAGTCCTGTTCCTTGACAAAGGCGTCCTAACGGACTCGATGAAAAACGGCTTTTAGAACCCAATCCAGCGCACCGACTCATTAAGACTGGCTCTTTCGGACCTGAACCGGTTAATAGGCGCATGCGGATCCGGGTATCCCATAGCCACGGAAATAACTAGTTTCTTGGCTTCAGGAACGTTCAGGGCATCCTTGATCTCATCTTCATAAGATGTGACGAGTCCTATTGGACAGGTCCCAATCCCATGGGCGTGAGCGGTTAGCGCCAGATAGCCAAGAAAGATCCCAATATCGGTCATCCTTTCAGAAGGGAAACTTTCGTCTATAAAGATAAGCATCACCGTAGGCGCTCCATAAAAATTGAGACTACCCGTGTTCACAAACGTTTTGAAATCCAAACCCATTTCCTCTACAAGAGGCGTCATGCCTTCGGCCGCCATTCTAGCCCTATCTATGAAAATTTCCGGGATTTTTCCAGCAGCTCCTGGGCCACAGGTAATCTGGCGCTCCTTGAAGCTTTTTAATAACTTTCGGGAAAGTCTTTCTCTCTCCTTATCCGACAAACAGTGTATCTCCCATGGCTGCATGTTTATTGCTGAGGGGGCGTTGGCCGCGTCCGTCAGGACTTTTTCCAGGGTTGATTTATCGAGCGGTCTGCCATCAAAACTTCTGACGCTTCGGCGTTGTCTTACCGTCTCAAGTAGATCCATGTCAAATCACTCCAATATAAATTTATGTGGCTGCCTTATAAGCCAACGAGTCAGCCGGCTTGCCCAATCGAATCAAAATGAGTATAAATCGTTAAACTTATCTAAAAGCCATTATGCAAGTATAAAATCCAGCATAAAGAATGATAACACTAAAGGCGTATTTAGGAGCAACCATTCCAGTGAAAAGAAATCTCTTTTGGATCTTGGGATCGATGACGCTCATTGTTGTGTCAGTGACAACATTGACTTGGGCCGATGATTTCGTCGATGTATTCAGAGCGGGCCAGCAGGCTGAAGATTCAGGTTCCATGGACCAGGCCCTAGCTTATTACTCGGATGCCGTCAAGATGGCTCCGCAGTCAGCTCGAGCATGGGCCAAAAGGGGGGAGGCCTATCTCAAAAAGGGGGAGCCAAGATTGGCTATCAAGGACCTGACTCACGCTATCAAGCTTGACCCTGCTTACGCTCCTGCGTTTGTACGTCTTGGCTTCGCATACAATGCGGTGAATGAATACGCAAGAGCAGTCGAAGCCCTGGACGCGGCCATAAGATTAGAGCCCACTTCATCTGAGGCTTTAAACACAAGAGGGTTCGCTTTTAATGGACTTAACGATTACGATAGGGCCATTAAAGATTTCGACGGCGCCATAGCGCTGAACTCAAGTGACGCCAGATACTATAACAACAGGGGATTTGCTCGAAACGGCAAGAACCGTTTCGAGCAGGCGATTCAGGATTTCGATAAAGCTATAGAACTCGATGCTTCCAACGCCATGGTCTACAACAACCGGGGGGTGGCTCTTATGAGACTCAAGAAATTCGACATGGCCCTGGATGATTTCAACAAAGCGATAGAAATGAATTCCAGGTTTGCTTCAGCTTACCACAATCGTGGGATGGCCTTTAGCGGAAAAGGTAGACATGAAAAGGCGATTGAAGAATTCAGCAAAGTCATCGAGATGAATCCTAATTCCCCCGTTCTGTACAAGGATAGGGGAACGGCCTATGCCAGGCTTGGGGAATACGAACTCGCAAAAAAGGATTTCGAGAAATCTGTCGAATTTGACAAACGATTCGCTCCAGGTTATTCGGCTTTGGGATTATTGATGGCCACGGCCGAGGACGATAGAATTCGAAACCCTGTTCTGGCAAAGAAATTCGCCGAAAAGGCCGTGTCCTTGGGAGACGCTACCACCCCAGAGTTGACCAGGAATCTGGCGGAGGTCCTGAAAGGAATACATGAAGACGCCGCCGCAATCCTGACTTTACGCAAAGCCATCGCAATGGATCCATCGAACAGGGAATTCCTGGAATTGCTTGAGGAATGGGACAAAGCTTCCCCGACAGCCGTTGCGAGCAGGGTTCATCAAACCCGCGCAAGGGTGTTTATGAACCTATGGTGACGCAAGGGTGTTCAATTTAAGAGAGGAAACTTTGACAGAACCCAACGACCGTATTTCAGAATACTTGAACTTGCGAATAGACTTTGGAGGAATCGCATCCGGTCCAAGGAGAGAAACCACCAGGTCAAGGATCGCCAAAGCTTTTGAGAGTCTCCCCGGAGAGATAGTGGATCTCTTCCTAAACGGGACAAGGAATCTGCAAATCAAGCTTATACCTGACCCGATTCTGCCTTTTGGAATGAAAACAAGAACTGAGTCTCATTTGGGACGGCTTATTTATACCTTGACCATTTGTGACGAAGCTCAACTCTGGGAGGAAGACCGCTTCCTAGGGGCCTTTCTACGCGAATTGGGACATGTTGTGGCAATGCTTCCGCCGGAACGAGAATGGCCTACTGACAGGGGAGAAAGGGCGAGATTCCGTGAACTGGCGGAATGCAAAGCTGACGCATTGGTCTGGAAATGGGGTCTCCGACACTATGACATAATCTATCTGAGCGCTACTTATCCTTCCCACTGGGTAGATAAGATTGTCAATGATATTAGCTTGATGCTAATTTATGACGAGAAGTCTGACTAATCTACGGCTTCAAGTGTCAGAGACTCCGGCATAAGTCTTCTCGTTTTTGTTGAACCCTTAAGCTTCTATATACCCAACAGGGCGAGCGCTGTTCGGATTACATTGTCTTCATTAAATCCATAAAGAGACAAGACCTGTGAACCTGGGGCCGACGCTCCAAATTTGTCTATTGAAATGATTTCTCCCTCGGTTCCAACCCATCTTTCCCAGCCGAATGAAGATCCCGCTTCAATAGCCAGCCGTTTCTTGATCGAAGGTGGTAAAACCTCATTTTTGTAGTCTTGGGACTGTTTTTGGAACAAGTCCCAACTCGGCATGGAAACGACTCTGGAAGAAATTCTATGTTTGTTGTAAATGACGTCTTGCGTTTTCAGAGCGAGATGTACCTCTGATCCGGAAGCAATTATAATTATTTGAGGTTCATCCTGGCCAAGGTCTGAAAGCACATAGGCCCCTCTCTCCAGGAGTTTGGCCGGAGCCAGTCTGCTTCTGTCCAGAACGGGAAGATTCTGCCTTGTGAGAATTAACGCCACTGGTCCGTTGGATTTTAGCGCCACGCGCCATGCCTCCGCTGTCTCGTTAGCCTCCGCGGGTCTTATGGAGGTCAAATTGGGAATTGCCCTGAGAGCGGCCAACTGTTCTATTGGCTGATGGGTCGGACCGTCTTCTCCGACCGCAACGCTGTCATGTGTGAAAACAAATATAGAATGAACATCCATCAATGCCGCCAGCCTGATGGCGGGCTTAAGGTAATCGCTGAAAATGAAGAAGGTGGCGGCGTAAGGTATGACTCCCCCGTGCAGCGCCATCCCGTTAACAATTGCGCCCATGGCGAATTCCCTAACTCCAAAGTGAATGTTTCGACCAGCGGAGTTTTCAGGTCCTTGAGCTGATTCACCCGAGATCATAGTCTTGGTTGATGGAGCCAGATCAGCCGAACCGCCCAAAATGTTTGGAACGTTCTTCGCTATTGCGTTAAGGACCTTCCCTGAAGAAACCCTGGTAGCCTCGGGTTTGTCTTTTGGGTTGAATACCGGGATTTCAGAATCCCAATTCTGTGCAAGCTCTCCTCGTGTTTGGCGGAAAAATCTTTTAGCGTTTTCAGGAAACTTTGATTCATAGTCCCTGGCGAGTCTCTTCCAATTTTCTTCCGCAATTTTTCCACTAACCATACGGGACTTGAAATGATCCAACACTTCCGATGGAACATAAAATAGTTTGTCGGAAGGCCAGCGCAGATTTTCCTTGGTAGCCTTGAGCGCTTCTTCTCCAAGTGGTTCCCCATGTGCCGCAGCGCTATCCTGTTTTGGGCTTCCATAGCCAATATGGGTCCTGACCATGACCAGAGAAGGGCGCTCTGTTTCCTCACGAGCTTGCTGAACGGCAGCGTGGATGGCGTCGAGATTGTTACCATCGGAAATCCGAACGACATGCCACCCATAGGCTTGGAACCGTTCTCCCACGTTCTCTGAAAAAGCCAGGGCAGTGCTACCTTCAATTGAAATCGCATTATCGTCATAAAGATATATAACTTTGCCGAGCTTCAGATGGCCGGCAAGTGAGGCCGCTTCTGACGCCACTCCCTCCATGAGGTCTCCATCGGAGACGATCGCGTATACATGATGATCAACCAAAGGTAGTTCGGGCTTGTTGAAATCAGACGCCAGAAAGCGTTCGGCGATTGCCATTCCTATTCCCATGGCAAAACCCTGGCCGAGAGGGCCGGTGGTGGCTTCTACTCCCGGTGTCAACCCATATTCGGGATGTCCCGGGGTTTTACTCTTCCATTGGCGGAAATTCTTTATTTCATCAAGTGACAGGTCATAGCCTGACAAATGGAGCAGGGCGTATTGCAAAGCCGACCCGTGACCGGCTGAAAGTATGAAACGGTCTCTGTTGGGCCAGGCCGGATTGGAGGGGTTAAATTTCAAGAACCGGGTCCAGACTACGTACGCCATGGCCGCGGCCCCCAGAGGCAGTCCCGGATGGCCTGAATTGGCCTGCTGAACCATGTCTATCGATAAGGTCCTGATAGTGTTGACACATAACTGGTCTAAAGAATCCCCTGACAAGCTCATATCACCATTCCTTAAGATTGAAAGTATAACTTTCAGATGATAACCGATTAGAAAGCCATTTCTCAATCAATTTGTGGCCAAAAGAAACAGCATTCTGTCCGGATCATTTGTCGGGGTCTCACAAGCGAAATTACGACAAACATATATCGTGGCCTTATTATTGATCATTTCAAAGTTCACCAGATACGGAGCAACCTCTAATATTTCATGAGATTCTGAATCACATGGTTTGAATATCATTAACTTATTGGGCGCATAGATCCCGTTGAGACTTGTCATGATATTTTTTACGTCCTTGGAGCCAAGATGCCCAACTAGGGCTATTTCAAAAGCCGGTCCGAGTAGGAAATCGACAAAAAGCAGGAATTGGGTATAGGCTGATGGGAATTTCCTGATGGTCGAAGAGAAGGCGCCGGCCACTTTGGAAGCCATTGACTCGAGTTCAGAAGAACCCGTGAACCTGGCAAGTTTAAGGATGTTCATCGCCGCGACCGAATTTCCTGAAGGTGTGGCGCCGTCATAAACTTCCTTCTGACGCACCGGCAGTTTCTCTCCATCACTTGCAGTAAAAAAGAATCCACCGGTTTTGTTATCCCAGAACCTTTTTATGAAATCAGAATTCAACTCCAACGCTATTTTTATATACTTGGGGTCAAAAGAAGCCTCATAAAGTTCCAGGAGTCCCCAGATAAAGAAGGAGTAATCGTCGATATGCGCCGATAGCCCTGATTCCCCGAGACGATAACGGTGAAGAAGCCTTCCAGTATCGTCGCGCATGTTGGAAAGAATGAAATCCGCCGCTCTTGCCGCCGCGTGATAATATTGTGGATTATCAAAAACCAACGAGGCTTTGGCCAACGCCGCAATCATAAGCCCATTCCAGTCCGTAAGGATTTTGTCATCCCTGTGAGGACGCACGCGATCTTCGCGAATTTTCAAAAGCTTTCTTCTAGCCACATTCCAGAGGCTTTCAATATTTTCTGAAACTCCAAACTGGTCTGAAAGATTCGCCAAGGGCTGTTTAAGGTGCGTTATGTTTGCTCCAGTTAGTGACTGAGTGGCTTCTTCCCTGAAATTGCCCATTGGATATACATTAAACGCCTTTTCGACAAGTTCCGCCTCATTCTTTTCTAACGACCTCCGAATTTCGTCCAGAGTCCACAAATAGAATTTCCCCTCAACTCCTTCACTGTCTGCGTCTTCCGCTGAATAAAAAGCTCCCTCCGGCGATGTTAGGTCTCTGAGGACGTACTCAAATATCTCGTCTGTTGTTTTCATGTAGCCTGGATTGCCCGTAGCCTGGTAAGCTTCGGTATACGTGATTGCAAGCATGGCTTGGTCGTAAAGCATCTTTTCAAAATGGGGGACCAACCATTTGGCGTCTGTTGAATATCGGTGAAACCCGAATCCAACATGATCATAAATTCCTCCAAGCCTCATCTCGTCAAGAGTTTTTGTGACCATTTGGAGGGCGCTGTCGTCTCCGGATCGTTTCCAGTATCTCAGCAGGAACAGCAGATTATGAGGCGTTGGAAACTTTGGCGCGTCACCGAACCCCCCCTGTTTATGGTCAAATCTTTGCGAAAGATTGTCATGGCAAGTTCTTAAAATGGCGGAGTCCAGAATATCGCCGCTGGAATCTTCCATGCCCTGGGACAGCGCTGACAGAATGGCGCTTGTAGTTTCTTGGATTTTTGAGCGTTCATTGCGCCAGATGAATTCAATCCTTTCAGAAAGGTCAATCAAGCCTATCCTGCCCTGTTGAGTGTGCTTTGGAAAATAAGTCCCTGCAAAAAATGGCTGCCTTGCGTGCGTCATTATTATTGTCAAAGGCCATCCCCCACTCCCCGTCATCATCTGACACGCTGTCATGTACATGTGGTCTATGTCCGGCCGCTCTTCCCTGTCCACCTTGATGGACACAAATATCCTGTTCATGATTTCAGCGACTTGGTCATCTTCAAAAGATTCCTTTTCCATCACATGGCACCAGTGACAGGTGGAATAACCCACCGAAAGAAAGATGGGCTTGTCTTCGAGCCTGGCTCTTTCGAAGGCTTCTTCTCCCCATGCGTGCCATTGAACAGGATTATAAGCGTGCTGAAGAAGATAAGGACTTTTCTCTTTTATCAAAAGGTTCGGTTTATGTTCTCTCTCCTCGCATGATGTAGACATTGCGTCATTGTTACTAGAACCGGAATGATCTGACATTAGATTTTCTCCTGCCTCGCGAAATGAGGGAAATTCCTTATGTGAATTTTGTCGGGACTTTTGATGAATTTGTTTGGAACAGATATTTCAGAAAAAGATTTTTCTTTTTAGCTACAGTCCCCTAAAGAAAATAGGGTTAATTCCAGGAAATGCAACTTTCATCCGAGGTTTAACAAAAACAGGGGGGAGCGACTCAATGGCCTATGAACAATTTTTCTGTAAAGAGTTCGACTGTAAAGGTCGTCTGTCCTTGATTGTTGAGAAATACTCGTCTAGAATTCAGAAACTGCGTGATTTATGTTCATCTTCTGTCATCTTTCTTCATTATCTTGCCTCTCTCGGAGGTTTTCTCTTGCAGGATCACGAAAAAACTAAGGAACAACTCATGGTTGAACTGGCCACTTTTCGACTTAGAGTTTCCGAGTTTGAAAAGATTACAGCGAATTTTGGAAGCCCGCCTTCTGATGGAATCAATCAACTGAGAAAGATGGAGTCAAAGGTTGAAGAAGGTGAAAAAAGATTCCGACTACTGTTCGAAAATTCCCTTGATGCAGTGATCATAACGGATTTGACAGGCAACATCCTGGAACATAACCAATCTTTCCTTCGGCTTCTCGGATATCCGGTCGGAGATGCTCTTGGTAAGAAGAAAATTCAGGATTTCTTCTGCAATAAAGAAACCGGACTGAGAATAAGGCGAGAGCTTGAATCCAACGAACTTATTAGAGATTTCGAAATGGCTCTCATTTCCAAGGATGGTAGGCCAATTGACACTATCAATGTGATAAGTGTTTTCAAAGACCCAAACGGTAACGTCATAGGATATCAGGGTATTCTTCATGATGTTAGCGACCGAAAGAAAGCAGAACAGGAACTTCAGGATGTGCTGCAATTACAGGAGCAACTTCTTAGGACGGCGGCCACTGCAATATTTCGGGTTGATAGCGAAAGAAAGATTCAAGACGTAAATGATGAATTTTGCAATATAACGGGATTTACCAGAGAAGCGATTCTGGGATGCGACTGCCTGGTTGTGTGCGATGAACCCTGCACGACTAGTTGCGGATTATTAAATCCCGACCGTAAGGAGAGAATTTTCAGGAAAAGGAGCAATATTCGCACTAAAGACAACAGAATTCTGACCGTATTAAAAAACGCCGATCTCCTAAAGGACAAGGACGGCACGATCAAGGGAGGCCTGGAATCTTTCGTCAATGTTACGGACCTTATTGAGGCCGTTGAATCAGAAGCCGCTGAAGTACAGAAACTAAGATCCATGATCGAAGGCATGGAGGAAGGGATCGTGGTGGCGGACGCATCGGGGATGGTGACGGAAGTCAATAGCTGGTTTCTGAACAAAACAGGTTACAGGAGAGATCAACTTCTTGGGGAAAGTATGTGGTCATTTCATCCTGATAACGAAGTTACCGAAAGGGTAAGACAGATTTTCGCGGACTATTCCCAAGGACTGCGGAAAGAAGCCCTGGCGATAAATCGTCAATTGTTAGGTTTGTACGTTTGCCTCAGGGTTCAACCTTTTCTTGTAAATGACGTCTTTCAGGGAATCATCCTCAATGTTGTGGATATGACTGAACAGGTTGAAGCCAGGATGGCCGCTGAGGCGGCAAGTGAAGCCAAAAGTCAGTTCCTTGCCAATATGAGTCATGAAATACGGACCCCGATGAATGGTATCATAGGCATGACCGAATTGATGATTTGCACTGATCTCACCGCAGAACAAAAGGAATACCTCCAGGCGGTGAAAATTTCCGCAGACGCGCTTCTATCGCTGATCAACGATATCCTTGATTTTTCTAAAATGGAATCGGGAAAGTTTGAATTAATGACTTCCGATTTCAGCCTGAGGGACTGCGTAGGCAACACCATGAGCACACTTGCCGGTCAGGCCCACAGCAAGAACCTCGAACTGGCTTTTCATGTGCCTCCAGAGACACCGGACAACCTGACCGGAGACCCGGGAAGACTGCGCCAGATTCTGGTGAATCTAGTAGGAAATTCGATCAAGTTTACCGGAAAAGGTGAAGTAGTAGTTAACGTTGAAACCGAAAATGAGACTGACAGGGAAATAGAGCTTCATTTCAAGGTTAGTGACACAGGTATAGGAATCCCTTCTGACAAGATTGAACGAATATTCAGAGCTTTCGAGCAGGTTGACGGATCCACGACAAGAGAATATGGCGGCACCGGGTTAGGGCTCGCGATCGCTGCGCAACTAGTAGAAATGATGCACGGGAAGATCTGGGTGGAGAGTGAGATTTGCAGGGGGAGTGTCTTCCATTTTACCGCTCGTTTTGGTTTTTCAGCGCAACCTGTTCGGCGGGTCCTTTCTACCGAAAAATCAAACCTGAAAGGCGTAAGAGTGCTGGTTGTCGATGATAACGCCACCAATAGGAAAATTTTGCACGAAACGCTTCTGTCGTGGGGTATGAGACCCACAGCCGTAGCTGACAGCAAGTTGGCGGTAGAGGCCATCCTGCAGGCTAGTAAGGAACTAAGACCTTTCTGTCTCGCTCTACTTGATTTCATGATGCCGGACATGAACGGGTTCGAGCTTGCGGGAGAAATCAGCCGTACTCCTGACACTAACATTGAAAAGATCGTGATGCTGACATCCGGCGGACAAAGGGGGGACGCTGCCAAATGTCAGGAATTGGGGATCTCCGCATACCTAATGAAGCCAATAAAGCAATCTGATCTTATGGACGCTATCCTCATGACAATGACCAAAGTCTCTCCTGACAGCGACCAAAGGTCTTCGCTGATAACTCGTCATTCTGTTCGTGAAGCCCGCAAACGCCTGAACATCCTTTTGGCTGAAGATAACACCGTGAACCAGAAATTAGCGGTAAGGATCCTTGAGAAAATGGGCCATTCGGTCTGCGTGGCCCCTAATGGCCGGGAGGTTCTGAATATGCTGGGGATGCAGGACTTTCAGATGGTGCTAATGGATGTTCAGATGCCGGAAATGGATGGCCTGGACGCAACTAGGGAAATTCGTAAGAAAGAGGCTGTTTCAGGCGCTCACATGCCGATAATAGCCATGACGGCTCACGCCATGATCGGTGATAGGGAAAGGTGCATTGCTTCGGGAATGGATGATTATATTTCAAAACCGATAACTCCAAAGGAACTCTCACAGGTAATTGAAAAAGTCCTGAAAACTCTGGAAGATGAATCAGTCCCTTTAGTAAGTGAGGTGGAACCCAAAAACGTTATTGACGAAGCGGAATTACTTCAGAGGACAGGGGGTGATTTTCATCTTTTAAGTGAACTGACAAGTATGTTTATAAAGGAATATCCAGAAGCTCTCAATATAATACGTAAAGCGATATTAAATGGAGACATGAATGAATTCCGTATCGCATGTCACTCCTTGAAAGGATCGATAGCAACCTTCGCCAGCAGTTCAGCAACTACCGCAATAGTAAGGCTCGAGACACTAAAAGACTTAAGTCAGTCCGAAGAATTAATAATAAAACTTGAAAATGAGTTAAGATCTTTGACAGACGCTTTGATGAAATTGGTATCTGTACAACCGCAAGAAGAAAGTTCTGTGGTATGAGTTATGAATAAGATCTCAAAGTGGAGTAGAAATTCCCCCGTCCTTTCGAATTTTCCAAAAATGGAGAGCCATGACAAAGATCAATATGACGGGTAGAATAAAAATATGCCAGGCGTAAAGTCTTATGAGACAAAGGTCCTCCAATTCTAAAGGCCCCAAAAAAGCCAGCGCCAATCCATCTCCTATAAGAGGAATCCGTTCCGTCAAGTGTCGGGCAATTGTCCATGCCCAGAGAGCACGGTCGTCCCACACCAAAAGGTAGCCGGTAAAATCCAGAAAGAACACCAGCGCCAAAAGAAGTATCCCTATGATCCAGTTCAGACGCCTGGGAGCAAGGTATGACCTAGTCCAAAAGACTCGAACCATGTGAAACACAACCAGGATGACCATGAATTGTCCTCCCCAGTAATGGAGATTACGGAAGACAAATCCGAACGGAGTCTGATAGGTTATTCTCTGGACAGACTGATAGGCGCTGGAAAGGGAAGGCGCATAATAAAGCAACAGAAGGCTTCCCGTAAATATTTCCACTAAAAACATCAGTGTGGCCAAGCCCCCCAGGCAAAATGTGAAACCCACACGTGATGACGCCTCAGGAACGAAGCGAGGGTGAATGTGTTCGATGAACGCCGCCAGTGAGTCTTTGTTCATGAAAACAGATTTGCTGTCGACATCATCAGACAAGGCTGAACTGTAGGAGCATGGATCATTTTCCAGCCGATTGCGCCGCTGTGAACAGGATTTGATCACGGCTTTCTGTTAGGAACATGCGAGGCAAAGACCTGGATGCCGGCCCGCGAATTACATCGCCCCGGATGTCAAATTCGCTTCCATGGCATGGACATTCAAAAAGTCGCTTTTCCTGATTCCATTTGTACCTGCACCCGAGGTGTGTGCATCTGTCATCAAGCGCCACAGAACCGGGAATGTCCTTACCTCTGATAACCCAGGCTTCGGCCTGAGGAATAAAACTCGGTTCCCCCTCTTTGATGGCGTCAAAAGTCGCCAAAGGGAGGAGCCTGTGTTTTTTCTGTTTAGTGTTGAAAAAGGCGAACCGTGAGACTGCAAAAGATGTTATCGAAACGACCAGCCCACTCATTATGAGAATTGGTAGTTTTAGGAATAATCGTCTACCTTTAGTATCTGATAATTCATTTGCCATGGTGATAAAGTAGGCGCCTGATAGGGTTCTTGATGGAAAAGACGCGGCGCTTTTGAGAAAAGCGCCGCAAATCAAATTTCTTCGCTAATCAGTCGTTAACAGCCTGTCGTGGGCGGTTTTGGTTTTGTAGTTGCGGTGGCCGCTTTGAGAGCCGCTTCTGCTTCAGCCTTAGTCTTGAAAGGTCCCTTAACCACGTTTTTTTCATCTGCAGGTTTTTTGTCTGTCACAGCCATCTTTCCTGCGTCCTTGACTACGAAAAATTCATCGGCGAGCGCAGATGTAGCGAACGCGAAAGCAGTAAGCGCAAGAACAACCAACATCACCCGAAACGCCTTTTTCATAAATCAAACCTCCTCAAGAATTATTAATACATCCTACTAACATACAATATCATGTGTCCACAATCATTTGTCATAGGGCGCCCATTTTTCGGCCACCCAGGCCAGGACGAAAGCTCCTAGCGCGGCAAAGGTGATAATGAGCGCCATTGTTTCCATTGAAGTCCCAAAATACTGCCATAGGGTAATTCGTCCCATATCTGAACTCTTATAAAACGATCCCCAAATAGGCATTCCAAAAGCGAAGATGTCTATGCCTAAGACCATGCCGATCAAAAAAACAAGACTGTCTATCTTTCCGGAAGCAACCCCTACGATGGCGGTTCCGGGGCAATACCCCCCCACCAAAAATCCAAGGCCAAAAAGCACTCCACCAACGAGTTGAGGCCAAAAATAAGTTTGGAGCAAGGAATATTCAAGTAATAAAGCGTAGTCAAACAGGCCAAACCGGTTAAGGATGACTAAGCCCAACATAGCGGTAACTAAGGCTGAGAACATTACCCTAAGCACTCGCATGTCACGGAAATAAAATATTGATGTCAGATTACGGGAATCTCCAAACCCCGCTCTCTCAAGTACAAATCCGAAAAGAAAACCAATACCAATCGCAACAAAAAGACTGGTACTGAAACTTATAACCTCGTATAGGTAAAGAGGCCCGGTCATTCCCATTCCTTTCTGACAAAATAAGCGGCGACAAACGCAGTCGCGAAAACCGTCATCATAAAAACCCAGCTGCCGACTACCATGGTCGCTCCTCCACTCAATGCCTGTCCACTTGTGCATCCCATGGCGAAACGGGTCCCAATTCCTCCAACGATTCCGCCCAAAAATGCCAGAACCAATCTGCGGGATGCTGGAAACGACTTGCCCTTACCAACCGATAGCTTAAATCTTCTTGCGGTGAGTACCGCGACTAGTCCACCAAAAAAAGCTCCAATGACTTCAAAGACAATCCAGTCAACAAAAACTCCGCTTGACCCAGGTTTATAAAAACTGCTGAAATACTGGTTCTGCTCCACCGCCTGGGGATCAATAGCATGGGTAATAGCTGCTGCCGTCCTGGCTACGGCTCCGGATGCTCCAAGCCCCGTTCCCATGATGAAAAACGTCAGAAGTAAAACGAGCCCAAGGGCAATTCCCGCAACAAACGGGTTCCAATAACCTTCAGCGTAATCAGGTTTGCTCATTTGTTTTCATTCCTTAGTATCGAGTCATGCATTCCATAAAATATATGAAATCAGTTTGAAACATTGGTTGAAGCTTTCAAAGCCGTTTCCTGTTTCAATTTGTCAGGGACCCCCAGAGCTGCGGTCACTGGTTTATCTGAAGTAGTGTCGTTCCAAAGAACAGGCGACGGGTCATTTATGGGTAATTCCGCAGGACAGACTTTCGTGAACGTTGCCGTCAATTGAAACACCCCAGCCACCGCCACAGCGATCAAAGTCATTATTATAGTAGCCATGAGAGCTGAAGTTATTATTCTGCTTCTTTTCTCGCTTGCGTCATCCCGATACTTGGATTCGCCTTCGTTCAAAGATTTTGAGTCAGACTCATTATCTTCTCGTTTAATTCCCTGCCCATTTGTTTTGGAGTTCATAGTCATATCTCCTAATTTAATAGATGATCCTGTTCCGTAATTCAATTGCTGTTGTAACTGGACGCTGAACAGTTTCCCCCAAACCGAGCGCCTTGGTGTTTTCGAGTAGCTGCTCCAGCCAGTCCAGATGGTCCATGGCAAACAAGCGAGCCTCCTCACTTTTATCGGTTTCGAACAGAAAACCCAAGAATTCCAGTATGACTGCCAAGTGATCGGGCGAGGAGGATCTAGTGCGGTCAAAGTCCACACCATATCTTTTCAATGTATCCAACATGTGGATTGCGCTGTCTCCCCATACTAACCCTTTAACGCCTCGTAAAGGGTGACCTTTTTCATCTGTCCATGACTTATAAACGGATTCCTCGAGAGATACCGATGGATTGGGGCCGAAGAAGCAACCGCGCGCAATATTCCAATTTTGAGAAAACGCTTGAAACAACAAATCAATTGATTGTTCCTGTTTCCCCAGAAGATTTTTCGCAAGGTCGAACATACGTCGGGTCTCTTCCTCATCGACGTCGGTATCGTCTCCAAATAGACTCGATAACGCGTAAGCAAGATCCGACATGTCTTTTTTAGAAGAAGCCAAGTTTGTCCTCTACCTTTAAATGATTTGCGGCGGAGTCCCCGAAAAAACTATCAGGGCCCTCAAACTCATGCCACCTATTAGAACCAGTATGTCGGCCCCAACAACGAGCGCTTTGGGCATCTCTCCGTATTCCAGGTATTCAATTACGCTGAGGAAAAAAGGCACAACGATTCCCAATATTACTACAAGGCCCCAGAAATATGGACTCAGTAGTCCTGATATAAGGAGGTTTGCCGAATACGCGGCTTCAGTTGATCTGGTAAGTGACATAAAAACCAGCAGCATTAACACCAGAGCTTCCACGGACAGAAATATCACGTGTCCGAGAGCAAAATTAGATAGTGTCTTGATGGTTGCGACGTCAATTATAGCGGCGACGATCATCGCTGCGGCCAAACCGGTAGATATGGCTGACGCCAGAAATAGTACGGGCATCAATGGAGTGTTCCAGAACGGCACGCCATTAACTACCGCAATAAGGACTCCAGTATACGTGGCGGTGCCTAGCGCAAATAAGCTTCCTACTATCTCAAGTGGTCTGACATATTTGTTGGCGAATTTACCTATAAAACCGATTTCATTAAGGGCCGCCGCGTACAGTAAAGCAATAGGTATGAAAATCGATAGAACTATAACTCCCCAGGCGATCATGCTGCTCAAATTGTTAGCAAGATAGATCTGGCGCCAAGGTTCCCATAAACCCGCTTCCAAGTCTAAAACAAGACATAGGGTCCCAATAGCCACCAATGGTCCGGAAACCAAAGAACCTGCTTTGGCCAAAGCTTTTGACCAGTCAGGCGCCAAAAGGTCGCAGGCCACTGCAGCGAGGAAAGCTCCGGATCCAGCTCCAGCAAGGAAAAGATAGGTAATGATCAGCCAACCCCAAGCGCTTTCTTGCATGATCAGCTCCTTTTATAAAAAATCTTGGGACTTGTGCCCAGATCAGGCCTTAACGGCAGAGCCCCGGTTTGGGCGATGAATTTCGATATTTCGCTGTTTGGATCATTCAAATCCCCGAAAATACGGACTTGAGTCGGGCATGTGGAAACACAGGCTGGTGTTCCTCCAGCCCGAACAAGCTCAATGCAAAAACGGCATTTTTCCACAATACCCAATTGATGATCTACAACCCTCATTTTGTATGGACACGCTTCCATGCAATACTTGCAGCCTACGCAAGTATTTGGATTGACTAGCACGACCCCCTCTTTGGAGGTAAAAGTTGCGCCAGTCGGACAAACGCGCTGACAGGGAGCATTTTCACAATGGTTACATTGTAAGGGGATGTATTCCTTGTCGAAGGAGGGATATACACCCCGTTCCCGGTTCTTGATCCAATTGAATGTCTCTTTATAATCCAGGCCATTTTGATTCTGACAGGCGACCCGGCAAGAATGACATCCTATGCATTTCGTTGTGTCAATTGCCATTCCGTAACGCGGCATATCAATCTCCTCGCATTTGCTCAGCACATGGTGAGGCTGCAATAGAATTGCTCATAATTTTACCCTCCCAGGTGGGTGGGAGATGTTTACCCGACAAGCGGCTAAGGATTTTCATGTGACAGTCTTCTCAACACGCACAATGATTTCATTTGACATGCAGTGGCCAAGCATCGGTTCAAAATATGTGGGAAGAAAATCGTTGTAGGATATGCCGTATCCAAACGCTGTCCGAAGGTTTCTGGAGAACACTCCGTAGCCGCTTGGCAGAAATACGCAGTCTTTGTGGATACCCTCCGTGACCATAGCTCTTGCCCGGCCTTTGCCGACAGCGTTGCTTATGGTCATGCATTCGCCATCCTTTATGCCGAGGGCTATTGCTCTGGCAGGATGAATCCAGACTTTTGTCATATCATTTAGCTGGCTGATTTCTTTAAGATACTTTTGGTTGATGCTACGAGTGTGGGTTAAATGGGCCTGTTTACCGTGAACTAGACGAAACGAATGAGGATCTTTGGGATCGGGATGGACCAGGACTTCCTCCCAATCGGGCATGGCGGGCATGTTGTTGTCCTTTAAAATAGAAGAAACAAACTCAAGTTTCCCGCTTGCGGTGCTGAAATGAGGCTCTCCCGGTTCCCATTTGCCCCCAAGATCTATGACCCCTTCCTTTTTTAGACGGTCAAGAGTCACTCCAAGAGGAGCAAGGGCAGCCTGATTATATTCTTCCAATGTCCAGTTGAAATATTCGCCAATACCCAAATGCTGGGAAAGTTCATTCAAAATTACCACCATAGGTTTGGTGTCATACAGCGGTTTGACTACAGCTTGCCTGATGGATACCTGCTTGGATTGATAACTCAGATGCGTGTGAACCACATCGTCGCGTTCAAGATAATAAGACTCAGGCAAAATGTAGTGAGACAGAGTGGCTGTTTCCGAAAGCACATAGTCAAAACTCACCAATAGATCGAGTTTTCTATAACCTTCAATAACTCTAGCCGGATTAGGGCATGTTCGGAGTGGGTTATTATGGTAGACGAAACCAGCTTTGAGTTTTCCCTGTATCGCCAGCTCAGGAATAGCGTGTGTCAGCCCCAGTCCCACTGGAGTAAGCGGGTATCTTTCAGGGTCGCCGCTACCATCAACCATTGGTCCTTCTGGAACAGTAGGGGCAGGATGCTTTTGTGGATCGAGTTTTCCAAGTTGGACCTTTGGCGCAAAGAACATCCCACCCCTCTGATTAAAGGTTCCCAGGAGACCGTTCACACAGCCGATGGTCCTGACAAGCTGAAAGCTGTTTTTGTATTGAGTTCCCATCGCTCCATGATAACCGCGATGCACAAAAGCCCTCGGAGCCGCCTCTGCAAGATCATGAGCCAGCTTTCGGATGACATCTTTCTGCACGTCCGTCCTTTGTTCCGCCCATTCGGGGGTGTACTCCTTTACTTTCTCAGCCCACTCATCGAATCCTTCAGTATACTTTTCAACGAAGTCTTTTTGATAAAGGTTCTCTGTAATAATGACATTGGCTAAGGCCAGCATCAACGCCAGGTCAGCGCCAGGTCTGATTCGTATCCATTGGTGAGCGAACGCTGCTATCTCACTAAAACGAGGATCAACAACTACGAATTTTGCTCCACGATCCTTGGCCTTCGACATGTCGCTCAATTGCCTAAGCTGAAGCCCTGCGCCGAGGTTTCTTCCGATAAAAAGACCAAACCTGGTGTGCTCAATATCCTGCTCAGGCTTTGCATTGCCTGTCGTTATCCACCATCCGATGTTTCGAGGCAGGAAACAAGTACTAGCGTGGGAGAAGGAATTTTGAGAACCCAGGGCGTTTATGAAACGATTGGTCAAGCCTGCATTCCCCTCCGGATATTGAACAAGAAAGAATGATTCAGGCCCATATTTCTCTCTTATTGTTTGAAGTCTTTCGCCGATTTCTTTGTATGCCTGTTCCCATGATATCGGTTCAAACTTGTTAGGCCCCACGCGCTTCAATGGTGATTTTACACGATCCTTGTTGTAGACTTCGTGTAGAAGGGCGTGCCCCTTGGCGCAAACCCTTCCGTGGTTAATCCCTGCAATAGGAATTCCTTCGGCTTTCCAAATACGCCCACCTTTAGTGTAGACATTTATGGCGCACCAGTTACCGCAACCGTCGCATAGAGTTGGAGTAACCTTGACATCTTCCACAGGTTTTTCACTAGCGGCCCACGCCTCAAAATTCATGTAGCTGGACGCTACAACTGAAGCTCCACCAACTGCCGACCCTATGAGGAATTTTCTTCGGCTCATACCGGGTTTTTTCATGACGCCTCCGTTGAGGAGAATGTTTCTATAGATTGTTATATATAAATATCAATATATCGTCAATGATTTTTATGGAAGGGGGGAATTAATGTTCCAAAAACATTTCTTAGGCTCTAAAATGATCCCAGCCTTTGGGGAAAATATCAAAGACCATTCCAGATTTTTTTATCAGTTTCATCTCTGAGCCGGAGACAAATCTACCTATTTCAATCAGGTCAGCCCCTGCTTCAGTCACTGCAAGTTTTACCTTAGCAAATTCTTCCGATCTGATGGCGGCCAGGAGCACGTAATCCTCTCCTCCATTAAGAATCCATTCCATAGGATCCGCAGATAGTTCGAGAGCCGCCTGAGTTAAGGCCTCCGACAATGGAAGCATTTCTTCAAAGATTGTGGCTCCCAATCCTGATTGTTTGCAAACATGGCCCAAATCTGAACTTAAACCGTCGGAAATGTCTATAGCCGCGTTGCAAGCTTGGGACCTTGCGAGAATTCTTCCAACTCCGACATGAGGTTTTGGTTTGAGATGCGCGTCAAGGAGAGGGGCGTAGATCTGATCGGAAGAATTACTTGAGTTCCGAAGCAATTCTAAGCCGGCGGCCGAGTAGCCCAGATGACCGGACACCGCTATAATATCACCATCGTGGGCGCCATTTCGAAAAAGGGTTTCGTTATTCTTAGTAAAACCAGTGACCAGAATATTTATGACCATGTCGGTGAGTGATCTGGTTGTATCACCACCGAGTATGTCCACCTCGAATTCCGCTGCAAGTTCCGAAATGCCTCGGTAAAGATCTTCCAGCCAGATAACGTCAAAACAATCAGGTATAGCGATGCTTACAAAAGCTTGTTTTGGCGTTCCTCCACAAGCGGCTATGTCCGACAAGTTTACCGCCAGAGCCTTTGCCCCAATGCTGTGAGCGGTTTGTAGGTTCACGAGAAAATGAACCCTTTCTACCATCATGTCGGTGGTGATTAGCAAATTCTCATCAGGAGAGATTTTTATTATCGCACAGTCATCACCTATTCCACGGATGACGTCGTTGCCGTGTGTCTTGCACAATGACGATATGCGATCTATGAAACCGAATTCGCCAAGATCTTTTAACATTATTTTCAACGTAAATTGTTTGTTTCAGGCGCCCTAAATATCATCACTCAAGGATCCACGCGTCAGGATTTGAATTCAATGATTTGCGCGGTTTCGTTTTGCGCTTCGCACCATCTGTATGAGATCTTCAGTTGCTGAAAATGGATCCGATTCCGAAACTATGGCGCTCACCACCGCTATGCAGTCAAGTCCGGCCATAACCACTTCATGTGCGTTATTTCGACCAATGCCACCAATGCCTACAAGGGGAAGGGATGAGGACAGTCTGGCCTTGCGCACCCCATCTAGTCCCCACGGCAGGGTGATGTCTTCTTTGGTCGAGGTAAAGAACACCGGACTTATAGCGAAATAATCCGCCAAAGATGCGGAGGTGGAGTCAATTTGGCTCAAATCATTCACAGATAATCCAATGATCTTGTCGGGTCCCAGAATCTTGCGAGCATTTTCTAATGGCGTGTCGGACTGTCCAAGGTGAACGCCTTCAGCGTCCAGCGCCATCGCTACATCTATCCTGTCATTGATAATAAGAGGAACGCCATAGTCAGCCAAAAGTTTCTTGATTCTTGAACCTTCCTTTAAAAAGTCTCCGGCGCTGAGATATTTTTCCCTCAATTGCACGACTGAAACGCCTGCCCTAACAGATTCACGAATGATTTCCTCATTGGATCCGCCTCGCGAAAGAGATCTGTCAGTTACAAGGTACACATCCCAGGATGAGACGTCTTTCATGCCGGCTCAATTCTAGCGGAACTCTGAAATTCCTCGGGGGTAATGTTATGAAGCCGGTCAAGCACGTTGACCCAGAATGAACCGGGACCTTGCGACTTGGAAGAGGCTTGCTCCGCCACGACCTTGAACAACGCCAGGGCGCTAACTGTAGCCAGAAGGGCGTCTTTTTCGACTGCCAGAAAGGCTGCCACCATGACACTCGCCGAGCAGCCGGTTCCCGTCACACTCGTCATCATAGGGGAGCCACCGGAAATAAAGAGAGACAGCGTCCCGTTGGTTACGAAATCATTCTTCCCTGTTACCGCCAAGACATTACCACGCTCTCCAGCAAGGCTTTTTGCCGCTTCGATGGCTTCCTCTGTAGTGTTTACCGAGTCTACTCCACGGGTTCTTCCGCCTGCTGCCGTAAGCGAGAGAATTTCGGAAGCGTTTCCTCTTATGGCGGTTGGCGCGGAAAATCTAGCTATCTCGCAAGCTGTGTCTGTTCTTAACTTCGTGGCTCCTGAACCTACCGGATCCAAAACTAGAGGTTTACCTGCGATTCTAGCCAGACGAGCCGCATATGTCATTGATTCTACCCAGGTTTTTGAAAGTGTCCCGATGTTTATGACCAAAGCGCTGGAGATACCTGATATATCATCCATTTCCTCAATCGCGTGAGCCATTATCGGGGCTGCTCCCAGAGCCAGCAGAACATTTGCGGTAGTATTCATGACTACGAAATTGGTGATGTTATGAATTACAGGGCGAGATTCCCGGATACGCCCCAAAATATCTCCGGCTGCTTTGGCGAATTCATTCATAGTCTGCCGACCTCCTGAAACAGCTCTGAAAAGCCGTATGGAGCCGATGTGGGCTCACCAAACATTCTTCAATCAATCCGATTTCTGTTTAGCCGCCTGTCTCTTGTGAAACAGTTTGAGCCTTTTTTCATAGTATGACCATATTGGGCTGTATGCTCCAGGAATAGAACCCTTCTCCTGAAATCCCTCAATGATCTTGGCTGCGCTGTCGGTTTTTTCCAAGTAGCTCATCCTTGGTTTGTCTTTTTGGTATTCTCTTATTTCGGGATACATGACCATGGGAATACACCCGGTGGAACACCTGGAAAATGATTTTGAAATCCTTGAATAAATAGTCTGAAATGGTTCTTCCTTGATGTTTCCAAAGGTAACTTCACTAACTTCACAAGGCTGAACGTCGCCAGTTGAAGTGATGAAAAGATATTCGAACCTACATTGGCAGCCAAGCGCCTGGTCTTTTTCCAGCCATGTGGAAAGTCCACTCAGTGGGGGATGATTTGCGTAACGTGGGTCTGCGTAAAGTTTCTTTTGCAGGTTTGCCAATAAGGGGCTGTGCGCCAAGACACCTCTTTCCGCTTCCCGTCCGGACGGTTTCTTTTCCATCACCCTAATCTCGGCTACACCAAGACTCTTTGCAAGATCATAATATTTTATGAAATTCTCTGGTTTCAGTAAATCATCGGGAGGAACTAGCGACAGACAGGTGTAAACGCCTGCGCGTTTGAAAAACTTAATGGCTTCGCAGGCTCTATCGAAAGCTTTGGGAGAACCCCTGAAGCTGTTGTGAACATCTGGATCAAAATGATCAAGACTCACCCATGCTCCAAAAATCCCGTTCTGTTTTAACTCGCCGGCGCGTTCCTGTGTAACTCCATAACCGCTGGTAAACATCCAGAGACATGTGTCGGAATTCACATGTTTGACTAATCGAAGAAAACGGTCGTACCGATACATTGGTTCCCCACCATGGAGTATAATGCTGGGAACGCCCATTTCTTCGACAGCAGTGATGGTGGTTTTCAACAGTTCTTCGTCAAGATCATTGCTTGTGACTCTCCTAGCGTTGGTGGAGCAGAATGGACATGAATAGGGGCAACAATTTGTTGTAGAGATGGAGACTATGCCCGTAGGGACTTCTTTCATGTCCAGATTGTTTACATAATTCATTATACGTTTATCAAACGCCACGGAAGGAAAGGGCGGGAAAGTACTGTCCAGAACAACTTGGTCGCCAAATTGAACCATCCTTCGATACTTGAGGACCGCATTCTCTAGAAATGTCAATTTTACAAAGTTGAAAAGGGAATCGTTAATATTGAGACCTTTTTTGCGGCGTTTGGCGATGTTTTCTCTATCCATCAGTGTTTTAAGAGCCGAAACAAAGAATCTACCCAACATTCTTACGTTATCCACTCCAGCTATATTAGACGTCAATTTCGATTCAAGCATAAATAAACTCCGTTCCCAATGTTAATTCTTTTTGTGAGGCCTTACATCAGCTAAAATTCGATACCGCCATCTATTACAAGAAATGTCTCCTGAAACAGGAAGACTTATTGTCCACGGACGTTATAAAATGTTATCTGATCCGAGGTAACCCTGTAAGCATGTTTTGAGACAATAATTTCGGTGGGTTGGCACATTCAATGTCCTTGATCGCCGTTTCATCCTCTTGCGCCGTGAACAACCACCGATTTTATAACTTGGCTCGCATTCTTCAGATCATCCAAAGTGTGATCACTCATGAGTGTTAGCCTGAGTCTCCCGGCGCCTTCCTTTACTGACGGGAACCTTATCCCCTGAACGAACAGACCTTGTTTCAGGCAAGCTTTGCTGGCGATCATTGTGAGATCAGAGCGTCCTATCGGTATTGGATTAATATGACATGCAAAGTTCCTCTGAGGGAACATTTCATTTATCATTCCGCCCATGATCTCGACATTCATTTGCAACCGCAACCTACGTTTTGCGCCCTCCTCTGACGCAATGATCTCTAAGGCTCTGAGAGCGGCTACGGATACGGCGGGCGGCGGAGCGGTTGTAAAAATAAAAGATCTGGCGCGATTAACAAGTAATTCTATGAAGGACCGACTGCCGGCGACATAAGCCCCACTAACGCCAACCGCTTTCCCCAAAGTTCCCATTTGCACGTCTGGAATTATTCCCCGTTCTGCGCATAACCCCTCGCCCTTAAGGCCATAAACACCAGTGGCATGAGCTTCGTCGACAACCATTGCAGCCCCGTAATGCCGACAAAGATCAGAGAGTTCCGTTAATGGAGCATGGTCACCATCCATCGAAAATACTGATTCGGTTATGACCATTTTACGCCTTGGCGCCGAATTTTTCAGCGCGTCCTCTACAGCGTCCAGATCCAGATGCGGATAAACCGAGATATTTGCCCTGGAAAGACGACACCCATCTATTATGCTGGCATGGTTGAGTTCATCCGAAATGACCAGATCGTTCGCATTGGTCAATGATGTTATGATCCCAATGTTTGCCTGGTAACCACTTCCGAAAACCAGAGCCGCCTCTGTGCCTTTCCAGACCGCAATGAACTCCTCAAGTTCACGATGACTGGCGCAATTTCCAGCGATCAGACGGGAGGCTGTCGATCCGGCGCCGTGCGTCCAGACTGCATTAGAAAAGGCTTCCAATACCTTGGGATGTCCAGCCATGCCAAGATAGTTGTTACTGGAAAAGTTTAGTGCGATATGATCTTCTAGGTATATAATTCTACCGGGCGCCCCAGAAACCAGAGGCATGCTGCGGTAGAGTCCCCTGTCGTGCAGTTCTCTAATCTCAGCGCTCAGATCCCAATTTTTTGAAAGCTCTTTTATCATATCGTGGACTCAATGAGTCCTTATATATATAATATAAACTAAGGATACTCTAAAAAATATTAGAATGTCCCCCGGATCATGATGGAGTTAAAATTATAACATGAACATCAAATTTTGGGGAACTCGCGGTTCAATAGCTTCGCCGGGACCGGAAACAGTTGTGTTCGGAGGTAACACAACTTGTGTTCAGATAACAACCGATTCTGGTCTTGTAGCGGTGATTGACGCAGGAACGGGCATTAGAAATCTGGGCGATTTTTTGCTCCACAGATCTGAGCAGAAAATGATTCATTTTTTTGTTACCCACGTTCACTGGGATCATTTAATCGGACTACCATTTTTTGCGCCACTTTTCAGACCAGATTATCATGTTGTCTTCAATGGATGCAGGAAATGCTTTGAAGGTGTAAAAAGAATTTTTTGCAGTGATGCCATAGACGGAACATGGCCAGTGCGTTTTCAGGATCTAAAGGCGCAAATCGATCCTCCTGCTGAGGCGCCGATGGGAAGTTTTTCTTTGGGAGACGTTTTAGTTGAATCTCACGGGTTGCAACATCCTCAGGGAGGGCTCGGTTTTAAATTCACAGAGGGTAAGAAGAAATTTGCTTTCCTGACCGATAACGAACTTACCGAAGAAGGTTGGAAAGGAACATGTTTCAAAGATTTCGTTAATTTTTGTCAGGGCACGGATGTTCTGGTTCATGACTGTCAGTATTCACCCGAGGAGATGATAAGCCGCAAGGGATGGGGCCATTCCGATACTACTATTGTAGCTAGGCTGGCGGTGGAAACAGGGGCCAAAAAATTAATATTGTTTCACCACGATCCATGGCGAAACGATGACGGGGTTCGGGAGATCATTACTAAATGCAGAGAAAGTCTTGATCGTCTCAATTCAAATATCTTCGTGGACGCTGCCCGAGAAGGAATCACAATAGCTTTATAATTGATGGTTTTCATTTCTTTAAAACGGACTTGATTGATCTCATTTGCTCACATTTCAAGAAGTGAGCGCAAACGGCGTAAACGCCTATCCCTACAATTACGCATGTCAGAAGGACAACAAGGTTTTTCCAACTGATCCCGTGAGACCACAGGCCAAATCCTCGTATTGAGAATAAGAAAACGCCCATTATGAACGAAGCTGCGGTAATTCTAGCTATCGAAGCTAAGAATCCTGCAATATCAAACCATTTTATCCGCCTGATGAGGATAAGGAAAAGAATCAGGAAGTTGACCGCCGCAGCCAGCGTCGTTGCCAGAGCTAGGCCACCATGCTTCATAGGATGCATCAACAGTATTCCGGCTCCAAGGTTGAGCGCTACAGCGAACAAAGATACCCACAGAGGAGTCTTGGTGTCCTTCAACGAAAAGAAAGCCTGAGTCACTACTTTAAGCCCCGAGAAAGCCCACAATCCGGCGGTGTACCACAAAAGAGCGTATGAGGTTTCGATCGTGTCGGTACAAGTAAAGCGTCCATGCTGAAAAAGAACCGAAATGATGGGTTCTCGGAGGACAATCAGTCCTACCGACGCTGGAATAATGAAAAATGCTATCAGCCTTAATGAAAAAGACACAGACTCTCCGAGCCCCTTGTAATCACCGGAGGAAGCCAATCTGGACATCGAGGGAAGCGCTGCCGACCCGAGAGCGATCGCAAATACGCCCAACGGCATTTCGACAAGTCGGTCAGCGTAGTAAAGCCATGAAACGGAGCCGACAGGCAATAGAGAAGCCAGCATCGTCCCAACGAGTACGTTGACTTGGTACACAGCTCCGCCAATAGCCGCCGGGACAAACAGTCTTCCCATACGCCTCAAAGGAGGATAACCAAAATGGAAGTCAGGTTTGATAGTAACCCCTTCGGCCATCAGGAACGGCGCCTGTAATAACAGTTGAAAGAGTCCCGCGAGCGTCACAGCCCACGATAAAGAATAACCCGGGGGCCAATCCAGGCCTTTTGTAAGAATGAGAATTCCACCGATCATGGAAATGTTGAGGAGAATCGGGGCCGCCGCAGGAGCTGCAAACCGGCCCAGGCTGTTCAAGGCCCCTGAAACAAGAGCGACAAGAGAAATAAAAAAGATGTAAGGAAACATGATTCGGGTCAACTGAATTGTGAGACCAAATTTCTCAGGGTCATCAAAGAAACCCGGAGCGATAACCCTAACTATTTGAGGGGTAAAAACAATTCCAAGAACAGTTATGAAGCAAAGGACAATAGTTGAAAATGTTACGGCGATTCGCGCCAGCCTGACTCCCTCTTCTTTGCCGTCTTTCTGTAACGTCTCTATGAATGTTGGAACAAATGCCGCTGATAGAGCCCCCTCGGCAAATAGCCGACGAAGAAGATTTGGTATCCGGAATGCAACGAAAAAGGAGTCGGACCCCACGCCGGCTCCTAGAACAATAGCAATTATCAGGTCCCGGATGAATCCGGAAATACGACTGAGGCTCGTCCAGAAACCAACAACTCCAGCCGCTTTTGTAATAAGTTTTTTCTCGGACTTCACTGAGTGGTCTGTTTTGATTGGTAACAAAAGGAACAATTCCTCCAGCGAACGAAATGTAAGGAACAAGGTTCAAATGACTCGTAAAATTATGTCCTTGGCTGACACCATGAACTCTACTTCTGCGCCTACCGGAAAAGGTATGTTTGGCAATTCATGCCCATGAGGGTATCGGGAAATCACGGGAATTTGTCTGGCAGTGACATAATCGAGGATTATCTTCTCTACGGTAGATCGGGCGCCATCTGAATAATTTCCTGTAAAGTGAGCGATTATGACACCTCGAATTTTGCTGAAAATGCCTGCAAGTTTCATCTGAGTCAGCATGCGATCAATTTTATAGGGAGGTTCATTAACTTCTTCAATAAATAAAACACTCCTAGAAAAATTTGGTAAAAAAGAGGTTCCCAATAGAGAAACAATTAAGGAAAGACACCCACCCAAAAGCTTGCCTCTTGCCTTGCCCTGGCGTAGTTTCAATATCTGGGAATGAAATCCGCCCACCATTACATATTTTTCTAACGGTTGGGTAAGGGCTCTGACCAGATGATCCGAAGTGATCTCATCCAAATCATCCGCCATTTGCCCGGCCAGCATCGGTCCAGCTATAGTGATCAGCCCAGAGCGTTGGAAAGCGGCCATGGATAGAGCGGTAAGATCGCTCATGCCAAGCATGATTTTTGGGTCAGTTTTCATTGCCTCGAAATTGATTTTGGGAAGTATCCGCATGACTCCATAGCCACCCCTGGCAAAAATGATTCCTCTTATTTCGGGATCAATCAAAAAGTTATTGAGACTTTTCACTCTGTGCTCGTCGGACCCAGCCAGATAATCTTCACTCATGTGGATATTGTCGCTGAGTTTGAACCTCAGTCCCAGCGCCTCGATAAACGCGATTCCCTTTTCCAGGTCAGTGGGATTGACAGGGCCGGAAACCGCTGCTATTCCAACCAGATCTCCCTTTTTTAAAGGAGCGGGAATTATAGGATTAGATCTCACGATGAACCACCGATGTCATTAGGATTACAAGCCTCCTACAAGTTGTTAAACAAGCCCTGGAGTGATAGTATTACCATTAGAGGTTAAAATGGCAGTTATTTTTCACATCGAAGACGAGAGTTCAGTGAGGCTACTTTACAAGGAAGTCTTTGAAGAACAGGGTTTTCAGGTTATTCAAGCCTCTGATGCTGAAGAAGCGCTAAAAATGCTGAAGGGGCAAAAACCGGACATTATAATTTTGGATCTCAAAATGCCGGGAATGGGGGGCAGGGGTTTTCTGGAGAGATTCTATCGAATGAAGTTAAGAATTCCACTGGTAATAAGCTCCGCATATCCCTATTATAACTCCGACCCGTCAATTCCTCCTGTTGACGCATTTATAATTAAGTCTGGTGACCTGACAGAGCTTGTCGAAAAGGTGCGGGAATTATTACACAAAAAAAGTTTTTTTGAGCGTTAGCCTGGAACGTGCTTCAACTGCCTCAAACCTTCAAAAACTATTATTCCAGCCGCTGTAGACAAATTTAAACTTCTTGTTTTGCTTAGATCTATTGGAATTCGGGCTATTCGGAGAGGAAATCGTTCGAACAAATTTTTTGCCAAGCCGGCTGTCTCAGGACCGAAAAGAATGTGGTCCCAGGGTTTAAAAGCGATATTATAATAAATTTCCCCCCTTTTGGAACCTGTAAGCACAATTTGGGCAGGCCCCACAGACTGAAAATAGTTTTCTAAACTATCCCAAACGACTAGATCAAGTTTCTTCCAGTAATCGAGACCGGCTCGTTTGACGCGTTTATCCCCGATATCAAAGCCCAGGGGTTTTATGAGGTGCAGGCGGGCGCCCACTGCAACACACAGGCGTCCAATGTTTCCTGTATTAGGAGGAATTTCAGGATTGACAAGCACTACGTTGAACATTAGGCCTGGCTCAATAATTGCGGATCGTGGCGTTCGGGATAAATTATACCCTTCATACGGTCTAAAGATCTTACCCTATCCGAGAATGTCAGTGTTCCAGGGTATCAAGCCGGCGACTTTTGAAATCTCGAAGTTTGACATGTCTGCATAAGGTTGTTTGTCTCCAACTATGATAAAGGCGTCGTCATTAGTATGCGTTCCTGTGAAAATGTCATGATGGCACAATGCCTTAGCGTTTACTGACGCTTTGATATCGTATCCGCGGCTTGGAATAACAATAATATCGGGAGCTAGTTCTGAACACGGTCCTTGATAAACCTCTTCCTTAAGTTTTACCTGTTCAAACACTGGTTCGTTCAAGTAATTATGACTGTTCATGAAAGCAGGCCCCAAGTCGGATGTCATGAACCTTGAAAGTTCATTTTTTATCCTGACCGCTTTTTCAGAGGCCTGAATTTTAGAGAGCTTTCCATTCCTGAATCTTGTTCTGGAATTCAGATAAATTCGAGTTGGATCCATGGCAAACGCGTCTGATTCTCGACTCACACTGGAAATATCTTGCGGGTCAGGAGAATCAAAGCTCAAGTAGCCCAATGATTGCAACAGGCGATTCAAGTTTACGTGGATCTTGAGATCCGTAAACCCGTGATCGGACAAAATTACCTGTCGAGTTCCAATATCCAACCTTTCCAGAAAACCGGTCACAAAGTTGTCGACTCTGCGGTAGTAAGAAATAGCCTCCTCGTAAAGAGGGTGATCTGTGTTCCGCAACGCGTCAAAGAGAAAATGATTGAGACGATCAGTTCCTGTAACTACTAAAATAAAAATGTCCCATGGTTCTGAAAACAAGCCGAAAACAACTTCTTCTAAAGGTCTCAAAGTTGAGAAAAGGTCATTTATCAGAAAGCTTCTGTCTTGACGGGCCCTGACGTTGTCCGTATCAATCCTGTAATTTTTAGATTTGAGCCAAGGAATCAGCGACATCGGTTGAACGGCGCGTTCAAATATGGGGGAAACAAAGCCGGAAATCAAAACACCATTCAAAGGACGGGCCGGATAGGTAAAAGGTAGATTCACCACTATGGTTTTTTTCTCTGGATATCTTTTCCAAAGAACCGGAGCCTTAATGTCATCAAAAGACGGAAGCTTAAGCTTCACTTGATCTTTTTCGAGGTCGGTGAACCCGAATATGCCATGGCGCCCCGGGCCAACGCCAGTCATGAAAGAAGTCCACGCCACACTTGAGATCGGTGGCAGGCTCGAGTTCATGGGGACGAAGGTTCCTGCGGCTGCAACTTTTTTCAACCCCGGCATCACCGACAATTCAAAAAAATGTTTCAGCAGGGAATAGGGAACGCCATCCAATCCCACAAAAGCTATTCTGTTAAAGTCTGACATTCTTATAATAGATCCTATCGAGTATTATCCAATCTCTTCTTCATTTCCTCGAGCAGAGAATAAGGTAAAGGGGGCCTGTCAGGAAACTCTCCCAGCTTAACCCCAGGCTTGTTAGCGCCATGAAAATCGGTTCCTCCCGTGACTACGAGGTCAAATTTTGAGGCCAACCTCACATACATTCTGGTTTGATCTTTTGTATGCTTCGGATAATAGGCCTCGATTCCTTGCAGTCCCTTGTCGATGAGAGAGAGGAGCGCTTCCTCAAAACGATCCGGGTCCTCCTGATTCAAGGAATAAGGATGGGCCACTACCGGTATTCCTCCAGCTGATATGATCAACTGTAAAGCTTTGGACGCTGGTAACTTGACCTTTGGCACATAGGCGCAAGCCCCCTTCCTGAGGTATCTGTCAAAGGCCTCCTGCATAGTCTTTACATACCCTTTTCTGAACATGAGACCGGCAAGGTGTGGGCGCCCAGGAACTCCTCCAGTTGCAACTTTCCTAACCTCTTCTTCCCTAATGAAAACATTTTGAGCCGAGAGTTTGGAAAGAATCTTGGCGATTCTGGATTGCCTCTGAATTCTTAAGAAGTTAAGAGATTTTTGTAATTCAGGATCATCAGATCGAATGAAGAATCCAAGAATATGCAGAATCCCATAATCGTATTCTGCGCTAATTTCAACACCCGGGACAACTTCCAGATCAAGTTCGAATTCTTTTACGGCTAATGTCGCCGGTTCCAGGCCATCCAGCGTATCGTGATCAGTCAGCGCAATAGCTTTCAAACCAATAGTGGCTGCGTGCCGGACAAGTTCCGACGGACTCATGGTTCCATCCGACATATTGCTGTGAGCATGAAGGTCTATAGAAGGTCCAGGAGCGAATCTAGCCAGTGATTTCAATTGTCTGATGAGATTTCTCCTTTCGATTGTCTACTTAGATTAAGCGCCTTATCGACAGTTTTAGAAAGGATATCCCATATCATGTCCAAAAAATTGAGCGAATCTGACTTCATCAAAACGCTTCTTAAGCACGTGACATAATCCTGATCCCACGTAAAATCCTTCCAGACTTCTTTGAAGAGACTCATTGGCAAATTTGCTTTCGCAAGATGTAGATCCTCGCGTGAGGCCATTTCAAAAACTTCGTCCGCTAATCTGGAAGATTCGGACGATGACTCGCTTCTTATAGTCCATACAACGATGTCCAGTTCTGGACGCAAACCGGTCAAAAACCTGGAATCAGTTGTGATTCTATTGAACAACCTCAAAGCGGCCATACGGCAATCGCCCAAATCTCGGGCAAAAGCTCCTCCACGAACCATGGGTAACAACCTCTGGGTTGCCCACAGCGCCACAGCGGAAGATCCGGGTCTGGAACACTCAAGGCTGATCTCCCCGAGATGAAGTTCTGAAGACGAAAAATATGTGTAGGGTGAATCATGCTTATAAAAAGTTCCGACAGACGGATCTCGGAAAATTACACATCCACAACCATAAGGTTGAAGCCCATGTTTGTGTGGATCAACGACTATTGAATCAACTTGACTCATGACATCGTAAATCGCGCGGGTCTGAGCCCCCAGGTTGTCGGCGAGTATGAAATAGCCTCCATAGGCGGCGTCAGCGTGAATCCTGAATCCATAGGACTCCTGGAGCCTAAGAATTTCCGGCAATGGGTCAACCGATCCAGTGGCGGTTGTGCCGATTGTGACGACGACGGCGCCCACATTCCCTTTATCCAGAGCCTTTCTCAATGACGTTATATCCATACGGGCGTTGGTGTCGACCTCCGTAGATTCAAAAGGGATGTTCAACACGGAACAAATTCTACTGTGAGTATAATGAGCCTGCTGGGAAGCCAGTATTTTTTGGCCGGGTCTCAAACACCTGGATATCCAGAGCGCTTCGAGATTTGCCATCGTGCCTCCACCGCAAAGATGGCCGAGAAACGTTTCCCACCCAAACATTTTTGCAATCTCGGCCACCGCTTCTTTTTCCATGGCGGAACTGGCCCGGCCCCCATCCAAAGCATGATTATTCGGGTTTATCCATAATGATAAGGTATACGCCAGACGGGCTATAGGATGAGGTGGCTTTAGCATCTGGCCAATATAGTATGGATGATGGTAAGGATAATTGTCTTGCATTCGTAAAGCAACTTCGTTCAGGACTTCTCTAATCGCATCGAGATCTATCGAATGAGAGATTTGGGGTAAGCTTTTGAATCCGTCTTCAAGAATCTCAAGCGCTTCAGGAAGGAGATTCAGAGTTCTTTTTTCGAGTGTCATGTCGATTCCCTAACAATTTAAGAGTATTGGTAAAACCCTCATTCGACAGAATTTTGCAACTTGACCCATTTGGAGGTTTTCTTATATCGAATGAGCCTCTAGTTAGCGATAATCTTTAACAGACGCTTCTATACCTGTCAAACAGCCTGGAGCCGGGTTGTAGACTAATGATTTTGTATGGTCAAGAATGATTGAAAGAGGTGAAGAAATTCTTATGGATCTTACCATGATGAAGGAAATTGCCCGAGAGTTGAACCAGGAACTTCACGGCGGGATAATTTCAAAAGTTTTTCAGCCTCTTCCTCGAGAAATAGGACTGAAAATATTTCAACCCGGATTTGGTGAAAAAAGGCTTATTCTCAGCTCCGATCCAAAGTTTGGCAGGATACATCTCACAAAACTCCGTTTGATCAATCCGCCTAGACCGCCAAGATTCTGTTCATATCTCAGGGCTCACTTGACGAACGCTCGTATAAGTAGGATTTGGCGCCACGACAGTGATCGTATAGTCTACATCTTATGTAAGGTGAGAATTTCAGATTCGGTTGTCGAACGAAATCTCATCCTAGAGCTTTTGGGACGAGATTCCAACATCTTGCTGGTCGACGCAACCACAAATTTGATTATGGATAGTTTGTGTCATATTCGTCACAAAGACTTCGGAAACAGAGTCGTAATCCCCGGTATTGAATATCAGGACCCTCCGGGAAACCCTAATCAGTCTCGATCAAAACCGAGAAAGGTAGATCGTTATTCATTTATAGGAATTCGAACAGAATCAGGCGACCAAAACCCCGAGACTCCAGTTGTCGATTCTGAAGAGGATTCGCATGGTAAGAAAATCAATGATTTTGCCGATGCTTTCTTCAGCCACATACTGGTTGACTCATTACTCGAAAATCTTAGACGACAGGTCTCCAAGCCAATACAGACTAGAATCAAATCAATCGCTAATCGAATAACAAAGATAAAAAATGATATCGAGAAATTGGAGAGTTTTATAGATAAATGCAGGCAGGGAGAGCTGTTGAAAACTGTTTTGAAGAAAATAAGAAAAGGACAATCTTCAGTTGAAGCTCCAGACTGGGAGACAGGCAAGACTGAAGTCATCATGCTGGAGCCGGCGCTAGATCCTGTATCCAACATGCGGAAACTTTTTGCTAAATCGGCCAAGGGTAAAAGGGGAATAGAAATAGCCAGGTCAAGATTGACTCAAGCTGTCGAAGAAAAGAAATGTCTGGAAGAAATGCTGTTCTTTGTACAGGAGGCAAAGAGCCCAGAAGATCTGGAATCATTGTCGAAAGAATTTGAACTGAGTGGCAAGTCAGTGAAAGCAGCGCCAAGGAAAAACTCACGCAAAAACGACATTGATTCGCGAAGTGCTAAAAACTACCGCGAATTGGTGAGCCCTTCCGGTTACCCAATCCTTGTTGGGAAGAGCGCCCAAGGTAATGATTTTATTACCAAGAACAAGGCCAGGAAAGGGGACCTATGGTTTCACGCAAAGGACACTCCGGGGTCTCACGTCATTCTTGTCTGCAGAGATTCCCGGGAAGTTTCAGATCTGGATATAATACATTGCTCAACTATAGCGGCCAAAAGTTCAAAGTTGAAAAATACGGGTAAAGTCGAGGTCATGTTTGCTGACGCTGTCAATGTGGCCAAAGTTAAGGGAGGATTTCCCGGACTGGTCACTGTAACAAGACACAAGACAATAGTGGTAAATCTGGACGAAAATTGCGACCCTTGTTGACAGGAAGGCGGGGCCTTAGACGGCATCGACCGTGCGAGCCGCCCCAGGCCCTGGAATTGCAAAGTTATTTTTTCATGATGTCTTGTCTTGTGACGTTCATAATTCTTATGACCTTGTTCTTACCATCTACAACTTTATAGGCAATCCTAACGATGTCTCCGGGAACCGCCTCTTTGCCTATAAGGGCTTCTGAGAGGTCGAAAACCATTGTCTTCCCGGTTGGATTGCCATATTTGTTCTGCGGAGTGAAATTTATGTCATACTCCTCAATGGTTATTGATTTCGTTTTGGTGTCATTGGTCACAGTCTTGCCCTGCGCGACTTCCGCTGCAAGTGCGGGAGTGACCAGAAAAATCAGTGTTAGGACGCAACTGATATAATATAAGCAAAATCTCTTTTTCATCGTTAACTCACCTCACAAGCAAAGATAATTTGGTTAGCCTAATGAGAAGCGGCCTTCTTTTCCCGTAATTCTTTAGCGGCGCCGCTAAACATTATCCAGCAGATGTATACACAAATGCTTCCTACCGCACCCAGAATGAGCACTGTCGCCGATGTATTGAACCCGTACTGCTTTAGAATTATGGAAACCATACATGCCAAAACCGCCAATCCAAAAGCGATACGAATACCGTATCCTTTGGCGTATTTTGTGGCTACGGTTCCGATTTGAGCTCCAATAGCGGCGCCCATTAGCATTACGAACACGGCGTAAATCTCAATTCGACCTTTAGCCCCGTAGGTGAATGTTCCATAAAGACCCGAAATCATAACCTCGAAAAGGTCAGTTCCAACAGCTATATGCGTCGGGCAACCGATCAGGTAAACGAGAGCCGGCATGCGGATTAAACCACCGCCAATGCCCAGAAAACCTGCCAGGATCCCTGTGAGGAAACTTACCATAATGGGTAACCATGCCGAGCAGGTAAATCCCGCTGTTTTGAAATGAACCATTGGAGGGATCTTGATCCGATGAAGTGTTTTGTACCAGGTGATGCCTTCAGCTCCGTGCTCCCCGACGTCTCCCGCTTTCTTTTTCTTGTTCGCTTTATAATAATCATAGAAAACCATGATACAAATTAATGCGAGGAGTCCAACGTACACCCATCGGACAACGGGACCAATCGTGCCTAGACGTTCAAGCCACATGACTACCTGGGCGCCGATTTCTATGCCGATAACCGTTCCTATGATCATTATACATCCGAGCTTATAATCGACGTTTCCAAATTTGGAGTGCCGAAATGTCGAAATCATCGATTTACCGGCTATGTGCGCTATGTCGGTGCCTATAGCGAATGCCATTGGGAAGCCGAGGATATTTAGACCGGGAGTGACCATCCAGGCCCCACCCATACCAAAAAATCCACCGATACATCCCACAGAGAAGCCTATCAAGACCAATCCAGGCCAGAAGATGTCGACGCCTGAGATGGGCATATACATAGTGTACCATTCCAACATGTTTATCCTCCTAATAGATGTAGTTCAATGAAATTAGGTGTTAATGCTCGACAATTTTTCTGGACGTCAGGTCTATTCCAATCCGTTTCATGATTTGATCCGTAATTAATCCGAGGGTGACTCCCATTAAAGCAGTAATTATCGTAACCTCAAGTCCGAACCACAGTGGGTTGGTGTTGTAGGAATCTACGAAGTATCTTCCCCAGCCTGCGCTGACTCTTCGACTGTCCGCTACGACGATCAACATTTCCGCCGCTGGTCCGGCCGCTCTGACAAGTTCGGGCAGAAACACGGTGAAGACTGTCGCTCCTAACGTGAGCAAAGTGTGTAAACGTTTTCTCATTATCTAGACCTCCCTAGAGATTACTGATCACATAGCGTTACAAATGTTTGTGATCGATCATCTAAGTAACTTGCAACCCTTATGCCAGTATTGTTGACTCCTGCTGAAAGCGGCAGGTGACTAAACAAGACATTGTATCAATCAACTTTTAAAATCGGTTCGGCTCATCGTTAAGACGGTGTCCAATTTCTTTACAACGTGTAAATTATCGAAACCTTTTCACTTCGGCATCAAGACCACAGATCCCGGGGATGGACGAAATGTCTTCTTTTAAAGGGGTTTGTGAGGTTGAGCGAAGTAGACTTCAGGGGCATATTTATTGCTCAAGATGCTGTAGAATTCGAATAGTGATATGTCAGCAAGCCCCTGAGAAAGGTACGTAATATGGCAGGCATCCTGAACAGAATTATTGACCGCATAAAAGTCTGGCAAAGAAATGACAAGACCCGAACGAATGACAAGATTTCGCGGGTTTTTAGATTCAAATACTCATGTTTCAAGGATTTACTGGCTTCTAATACCGAGATGCTGGATATAATCACCGATATCGAGGAAAGACTTCGCGGCGAAAACATATTTGGAATGTCTTACGTGAAGACACAAGCCACCCGGTCAGTCTTTCACACGTTGAGAATGGTCAAGAGTCTGGACGATCTTTCCGGTCACCATTATCCGATGCTTTTCAAGACCCTCGACGATATTAATAATTCTATAAACGAAGAACTTAACAGACGGCAGGAACTCAGGATCGCCGATTACACTCTGCCGTATTCTCAGATAAATAAAAACATGTCCGACTGGGTGGGGGGAAAGAACGCAAATCTTGGGGAAATCAAAAACAATGTTGGGTTAATTATCCCAGAGGGCTTTGCGATCACGACCAGCGCGTGCGACTACTTTCTGGGGGCAAATGACCTACTGGATCAAATAACTCGACTGAGGGTAAATCTGGACCCGGATGATCCAGCTTCAATCAATATTGCCGGCGAAAAGATTCAGGGCCTCATATTGGACTCCGAGCCGCCAAAGGACCTGGTGGATAAGATCCTGTCGGCCTATTCTGAACTGAGCGAAATGGTTGGCGCCCGGAACTGTCCCGCCGAGAGAAATAGGCCGCTAGTGGCGTTAAGGAGCAGCGCCATAGGTGAAGACAGTTCACTTTCTTTCGCGGGGCAATATTTAACGTTATTGAATGTTGAGGAAGAAGGAATCATTGAGGCTTACAAATCTGTTGTAGCGAGTCTATACAACACCCGCGCTCTGACTTACCGACTGGAGAAAGGAATAAGGGACGAAGACATCTCAATGAGTGTGGCATGCATTGAGATGATAGATTCTGAGGCAAGTGGTGTCATGTACTCCAGACATCCATTCGACATGGTCAAAGACGAAGTGTTGATTAACGCGGTATGGGGACTCGGCCCATATGCGGTTGATGGGGTAGTAAACCCTGACGCGTACCTGATATCCAAAGACGGGAACCTTACGATCATCAGTAAAATAGTATCAGAAAAACCTGTTGAGCTAAGACTTAAACAGGGTGGCGGGGTTGAGGAGGCTATAATCCCGGAAGCTAAAAGGAACGAAGCCTGTCTCACAGATGAACAGGTCAGAACTCTGGCCGGTTATGCATTAAGGCTTGAAAACCATTATCAGTGCCCTCAGGATATCGAGTGGGCCCTTGACAGGGCCGGTCGGCTGCTGATTCTCCAGTCAAGACCACTGCGTATAGAGGATATCCTTGATAAGGCCGGTATTTCGGCTTTCCCTGCCGTTGAGGGTTACGATGTGATCCTCCAGGGAGGCTCATCTGCGTTTCCTGGAATAGGATGCGGTCTGGCTCACCATGTAAGAAACGATGAGGATTTACTTGATTTTCCGGTCGGGGGAGTCCTGATAGCGCCACACTCGACGCCTCAGTTTGTTGTAGTCATGAAAAAGGCTTCGGCTATTGTCACTGATGCTGGAAGTGTCACGGGTCACATGGCTTCCCTGGCGCGTGAATTTGGCACGCCAACTTTACTCGGAGTAATAGGGGCGACCAAGACTATTATGCAGGGAGCGGAAATCACTGTAGACGCATATTCGGGGAGAATTTACAGTGGCAGAGTTCCCGAACTTCTTTCAATCCAGAGGACTAAAGATTCGAGCATCAAGGATACACCAGTCTATCAGGCTCTAAAAAAAGTTTCAGATCTAATAATCCCCCTGCGCCTGGTCAATCCAAAAGCATCCAATTTTGCGCCGGAATACTGTTCTACGCTTCACGACATTATGCGGCTAGTTCACGAGCTTTCCTACAGGGAAATGTTCAAGATAAGCGACATAGTCTCGGATACGGATGGGGCCGGAGCCAAGCAACTTAGGGCTCCTATCCCGTTGGATTTGCACATAATTGACTTGGGAGGAGGCTTTACGCATGTTTCCGAGAAAGCAAGATTTGTCTCAGTCGAAGATATAACATCAATACCGTTCAAAGCAGTTCTTGCAGGCATGTTACGAGATGATTTGAGGCATCATGGAGGCAAACCAATTGATCTCGGAGGCTTTTTTTCCGTAATGAGAGAGCAGATGTTTGCTCCAAACGTGCCTTCTGAACGTTTTGGTGACAGAAGTTACGCAATAGTCTCGGACAAATATCTCAATTTTAGCTCAAGGATAGGTTATCATTACAGCGTGCTCGACGCGTTCTGCAGCGAATCTACGAATAAAAATTTTGTGACGTTTTCCTTTAAAGGCGGGGCTGCGGACGACATACGAAAAAACAGGAGGGCTCGCTGTATTGGATTGATTTTTCAGGAACTCGGTTTTCAGGTTGAAGTAAGAGAAGATAGAGTGGACGCTCGCTATTACAAATACGATGAAGAGGCAATCCAGGAAAAGCTTGATCTAGTAGGAAGGCTGCTCCAGTTTACAAGACAAATGGATATGCTTATGCAGAGTGAAGCTAGTGTGCAGGCTATAGCTCAAAGTTTTCTTGACGGCAATTATAGCTTGGACGCGGAGTTTTGGCAGGGATTAACTTCTCACGATCGATAAGTAATAGGTTTTGAATAGATAGTGAGTCCCGGCAAGAGCATAATTCAAAGGACCAACTTTCTCCTTGCGATTTTTCTGTCATATGCGTTTTCGATCTTTTCCAGCAGAGTTTCAATAGAATACGGTTTTAGCAGATAGTCATAGGCCCCGTTTCTGATAATACTTTTGGCGGTTTCAACAGAAGCGTGACCAGTCAAGACGATAACCTCTATGTCAGGATCAATTTCCTTGATTTTAGGAAGGGCTTCAACTCCACTCATTTCAGGCATTCGCACGTCGAGGATGACAACATCATAGTGATTTTTTCTAAGTTCATCCAAAGCTTGGGTAGCGGAACCGCACGTTGAAGCCTCTAAACCCTCTGCGGTCAGAAGCTTGCGCATGGTAGAGCGAAAGCGATCTTCATCATCAACAATCAGGACATTAGGTTTATTGGTCATGGTTATTGTTACCTCATAGTTAGGATTTCACTGGCAGCCTGACCGTGAAAAGGGTTCCTGTATTGGGCCTGCTTTTGACAGTGATGGAACCGCCAAGTCTTTCGATGATTCCTCGGCAAATCGCCAAACCTAGTCCTGTTCCATTTTTATCCTGTTTGGTTGAAAAGAAAGGGAGAAAAATTTTTTCAAAGTTTTCTTCAGGAATTCCGCAACCGTCATCCTGAATCTCTATATCTACCCATAGTTTGTTGATGAATTTGGTCCTGAGGTCTATCGTCCCGTGTTCCCCGATAGCCTGTCTGGCGTTCATGACAATGTTTAGAAGGACCTGCTGAATTAGTGGGGCGTCCGAATTTATGATCGGCGCTCCGGGATCCAGTTCAAGATTAACTTTTATGTCGCCAGAACGGCCCTCTCTAATAATTATTTCGTGAACGACTTTTACAATCTCGTTAATGTCGATGTTCTGAATCACGACATTCAATTCTCTGGCCATACTCAGCAATTTCTGGACAATCTGATTGCATCGATGAACCTGATTCTCAATCTCAACAAGAGAATCCGTGCAGTCCTGGATATCCTTCATGTTATCAGGAGGCGATAAAATCTTATTTAACAGTCTTTTGGCCCAGTGGGCTTCTTGAGCAATTATGGCAAGAGGATTGTTTATCTCGTGGGCTATTCCTGAAGCTAACTCATCAAGGGAAGAAAATATCTTTGGCCTGTTAGATGTCGGGTCTCTTGCCGGATTGGCGTCCCGGCCTTGGGAGGCATTCAATAGAGTTCTAATTTGAAAGAACACACAACAAGACAAAATTATGACGATGGATGCAGATAAGATATTGCCTGACGCGAAGAATAAAAAGCCCGTCACGGCTAATAGAACTGGCGCTAAGTAGTTAATTCTCCGATCCATGTTTATAACCAACTAATAATCACAGGGAACAAGACGACTTCGTTCATCGAGAAATTATAAAGTATCAATTACTGTCAGACGCCTCTTTCCTGTTCAATCAATTTCCTGTCATAAGCCTGAACGATAAGATTCAGTAATTCATTAAACGGAACAGGTTTCATCACATAATTGTAGGCTCCTAATTGCAACCCCTGTATGCCGGCTTCCACCGAACCATGTCCCGTTAGCATGATTACTTCAGTCAATGGTTTCTTCTTTTTGATTTCCCTTAGAACCTCGATCCCACTCATCTTGGGCATTTTAACGTCAAGCACGACCACGTCCGGATCCTTGGACTCTACCAGTTCTAGACCATCGGGCCCGTTCATTGCTCCGTAGGATTCAAGCCCCTTGTCTTTTAGTCGCTTGACCATCGTGTCTACAAAATCAACCTCATCATCTATCACTATTACTTTGAACCGGTCCATGTCTTGCCTCCTGGCTTAGAAGCTGGTTATAATGCAACAGAGGAATCAGTTCTCACATGGAACTCGAACCCTGCGGGACACTAATAATGAATGTGGTCCCTTTCCCTTCCTCGCTCTCTACAGCAATATGTCCCCCGAGTTTTTCCATTATTCCGTAGCTGATTGAGAGTCCAAGTCCGGTTCCTTCATCGGGTCTCTTCGTGGTGAAAAAAGGATCGAAAATTTTGGATATCAACTCTCTTGAAATTCCCGGGCCATTGTCCGATATCTTTACCATAATCTGTTTATGGTTCTGTTTGTCGGTAAAGGTTTCAACCCTAATTTGGCCTGATTGTCCTACGGCGTCAATGGCGTTATCTATAATGTTTAAAAAGACCTGCTGAAGTTGGTTCGGGTCTGTAGAGATTTTTGGAAGATTGTCATCGTAATTGGTCTGTATTTGTATGTCCCTGAAATGCGCTTCATTCTCAAGAAACGTCAATGTTTCCATCAATATTTGATTAATATCCACGAGTTCCTGGGTTGTTTCCATCCTTCTGCCAAACCTGAGCAATCGATGCGTTATTTCTCGGGATCGATTAACCTGACGTTCAATCTTTTTTATGCATTGGTCAAATTCCTCAAAATTCTCAGTCTGTTTTATGTCCTCAGAATCGAGGAGATCTTTCATCCATCCTGCTTGATCGCCGATAATTTGAAGAGGGTTATTGATTTCGTGGGCTATCCCTGCCGCCATCTTACCTAGGGCCGCCATCTTGCTTGACTGTATGATCAAGTCTTCGCTCTTCGATTTTTCTTTCTCGATTTCCTTCAATCTTCGAGTCATGACTCGTGTGGTTAATACAGTTCCAATGATGACAAGGAAGACGCCAAAAGCCAATATCACGGCTTCAATATAGTGGGCCCTGAAGAGCAACGCCATCTCTTCTTGGGGATCCTCTGAAATCACCAGGACCCAATTCGGATTCACGATCGGAACGGCCGCGTACAGAGTTTCATTCCCTTGAAAACTCAGCGTCTCAACTATTAGTGCACGTGATGATGAAAAATCAAGGGAACTTGGATGGGTCAGCAATTTTCCAGAGAATCGAGGCGCCGTCTGAAGGATGTTGGCCCTGTTAACTATAAAAGCGTCTCCACGTTTTCCAATCTGGGCTCCAGCGACTATTTCGTCTATAATTGCAGAATTGATGGTCGCTCTAAGGATCCAGACCCGATTATTCTGAACCGTGGTAACCGCTATTATGAAGTGAGGCGCTTTTCTGAACCCGAGAAATACATCGCTCACATAGGCGCCGGTTGATTGAACCGCATTAAACCAATCTTCATGGGCATAGTTAACGGACATGAGTTTGTCGTGATAAGGGCCTACGTAAGCAAGATGATTCCCTTCCGAGTCAATTATCCCCAAATCGATAAATGACTTTGACCTCGACTGCATAGCATTAAAAACCTTGGTCAAAAATGTTTCGTCTGCAAGTTTTTCGAAAGAATGAGTTTGGGCAATCGTGTTTAGCTGAGATATTCTCTCATCAATAAAGAGTTCGAGGGAGCTTTTTCTATTCTGGGCTAGGTTTCGTAAAGACTCAGTCATCTTATTTTGAAAAGTGCTGTTGAACTGATAATAAATTGTCGCTCCCAATGTAAATAGAGGGATCAGCGAGAAGCCAAGTGTTACAGCTATGATTTTAAGACCGAGCTTTTCGAAATGCTTTTGGGACATGAAAATCCTCCGACACCGGTCGGTCAGTATTTAGATCGGGCTCATTTGCGGATCGCTGCGCCGGCTGAAAATGGACATCAAGTTTTTCGCAACAATCCTATGACGCTACTTGGCGTAAAACGCTGATGAAATCGAGCATCGAATAGAATTAGAGCAAAGCCCGTGCCACAAGCTGAATAACTCTCCAACCTCATAGGAATCTCATGTAATTCAAATTCCAAGACAATCCATGATGCGGAAAATGCCCTTTATTTTTTTGGCTGGAAGGAATATTTATGGTGGTATGTCAGTAATTTTTACATCATGTAAAGGGATTAAAGCTTGAACAAGAAAAAAATGCGGGTAATTTGACAAAACTTCAACAAACGGACAATCCCAGTTGTTTTTTTTGTTCTAATGTGGTAACTATTCAATTTAATAAGAAAAAGTTAATTGACTTTTATTCGGCGTATCTTTGAATCATGGAAAAAGCTGAAATGAACAGATCTAAAGTCTTGGTCGTCGAAGATCATCCCATGAGCCGACGCATCTTGGAAACCATGTTAACCAAGAACTACAACGTTATCTCGGCCGAATCTGGGAAAGAGGCTATTGAGAAGGCCCAGGTTGAACCTCCTGATCTGGTATTGCTGGACATAGAAATGCCTGGACTGAATGGATTTGAGACGCTTGCAATATTGAAATCCGGGATCATACAACCTGCTGTGCCAGTAATATTCCTTACTGCCCTGGAAGATTCAAAAAGCCGGGAAACTGGCCTTGAAGCAGGCGCTGTTGACTATATTACCAAGCCCTATGACAGACAGGAACTTCGGATAAAGGTCAAGAATCACCTTGCCCTTTATGAGGCTCGCAAGGAAATCGAGGCCAAAAACAGGGTAATGGCTAGAGAAATGGAGATGGCCTCTCAATTACAGAGGTCTTTATTGCCCGAAGAATTTCCTGTGGTCGATAGGATTAAGTTTGCGGCTTTGTACAAGCCAGTCTCCCCGGCCGGGGGAGACTTTTATGACGTCATTGAACTCGGATCATCCGTTATAGGATTTGCTGAAGTTGATGTATCCGGACATGGGGTTGCTTCTGCGATGGTGGGGGCAATGTTTAAGATGGCCTTTCAGTCATTCGCAAACACTACTCGGTCCCCTGCAGAGCTGCTGAGGGTTATAAACGACCAGATGTATGGAATTCTTCCGGATTCTGACTTTCTTACGGTCTTCTACGGCATAATAGATCTTCAAACTCTTGAGTTAGTCTACACAAACGCAGGGCACCCCAAACCTATGCTTTTTAGGAGTAGAAACGAAGAAATTGAGGAACTTGGTGTGGGTGGACCCTTAGTGGGAGCCCTAATGGGGATGGATTACGAAGAAGACAAAATACAGCTCAATTCCGGTGACAGAATCCTCATTTTCACTGACGGTGTTACAGAAGCGTCTCCGGCAATTGAGCAGGAAGATTCAGATGAATTCTACGGGATAGAAAGGCTCAAGGAAAAATTTCTAGTGAACTCAACACTTGAGTCAAAGGACATCCTGAAAGTGGTCATGGATGATCTTATAGCATACCACGGTTCGCAATCATTTGATGATGATATAACTATTTTCCTCGCTTCAATAGTCTAATCGGAACGGCCCTATTCGGGGGAATTCTGATTGAATGTTTGTATTCCAAAGTGTGGCTAAATGGGATCATACCTTTTCCGAATTATGATGTCAGTTGAAGGTTAGGACAGACGTTTGCATTGAGACCGCAGGCGATTTCAAACCAGTCTTGTCAATTAGAGAAATGAGTTTGAGAAAAGTATGCCCGAGAGAGACCACAAATTTCAACGTGACCATGAATTAATGGAAAGATTGTACCGAAAATATGCGCGGGACGGCATCAGGATCTCGCGCTGGAAACAATGGCTACGGTACAAGAGCAAAAAAATGGTTTGGAAACTCGTAGTGGGGGGGACTAAAATTATTAAAAGGTCTCTGGACATGCTGGGAGCGCTCATTGGCCTCATCATTCTATCCCCAATTCTTGGAATTACAGCATTGCTCATAAAACTAGAAGACGGCGGGCCTATATTTTTCGTGTCCGATCGAGCCGGTAAGTGGGGGAAGACATTCAAAATGTACAAATTCCGCTCAATGATTTCAACAGCGGAACAAATGAAGGAAGATCTTCTGGAACAAAACGAAACAGGGGGGGTGATTTTTAAGATAAAGCAGGATCCTAGAATCACCAAGGTTGGCAGGGTAATACGGAAGTCAAGCATAGATGAGCTTCCTCAGTTATTCAATGTGCTGAAAGGTGACATGTCCTTGGTTGGGCCGCGACCGCATCCCCCTAAAGAAGTTGAACTATACAACTTGACTGATCGACGAAGACTGGATGTGACCCCTGGGCTCACCTGTTTCTGGCAGGTTGGAGGGAGGAGTGAGATCGACTTTGCGCATCAGGTCAACCTGGATGTTCAATATATAGAGAGTCAATCGCTTTGGCTTGACTTGAAACTTCTACTAAGGACGATACCAGCGGTTCTGACAGGCAGGGGGGCGTATTAGTTTAAGGCGCTAAAAACAATGGGTTTGTTTTGGATTTCTTGATCAAGAAATCCCGCACGCTGCGCCCTTATGAACATTAAACAATTTCTAGTTGTACTCTTGGCGGTCTTGAATGCAGGCTGTTCTCACTCTTTTTAAGGATTCAAAAAGTTTTCAGCCGATTACGCGAAAGCGTCCGATTGGTATGCTCCCAATTCTCAACAGGCCTTTGATTGAGTGGCATATCATGAACTGCGTAAATAGTGGGATAAGAGAGATAATAGTAATTGCTGTTGAAAATCCTCTCACTGTGGGGGAGTTTGTGAGGCCTGACACCCGTTGGGGTGTTTCAATAGAAATGCTTGTCTACAAGGATCCATATTCTTCCCTGGATGTGCTGAAACGAATCTCTGGGATGGTGCATGAAACCACGGTTATTATTCCGGTAGAAACTGTAGCGAACCTTTCTTATGAGAGGCTCGCAGATATTCACGGTGAAGGACATGGACATATCACCAAAATAGTATCGAAGAATATGATTGACTTCCGATGCGATAATGACTCGATAAATGAATGTGTTCAAGTAAAAAGGCCTGAATCCTCGGAAACCGGAATATACATTTCAGACGCTGTTGATCCCGAATCTGCGGTTGCTGTCGACTATCCCTGGGACGGAAATTTCATGGCAGTCGAAACTCCCCAGGATCTATGGAGCGCCAACACCGCATGCGTCGGGGGACTTTTTCCAGATTTTTTGGGTCCCGAGTATGCTGATTTGAACCTTGGCCAACCGAAAATAGGACACCACTGTCACATTGATTCTACCGCTATTATTGATGGACCATCAGTCATAGGGAGTTTTTCAAGAATTAATGCGGGCGCAAGGGTCTCCAATTTCTCGGTTCTCGGAGAAGGTGTCATTTTGGACCAGGCCGCCAAGGTTAGCGCCAGTGTAATCTTTGGTGATACATACGTCGGGACTGACGCAAGTATCTTTAAGAGCATAGTTGTGTCGAATGTCTTAATGAATCTCGACGTGGGGGTATGGACGTCTGTTAGTGACCCTTTTTTATTATCAGGGGTAAACAAAAAGATAATATATTCTGTTTCTCAAAAAGTCGCGGACAAAAGCTTGGCCTTAATTCTTCTGCTTGTGACTGCGCCTGTGTGGATTGGAAAAGGATTGATCAACCTTATCAACAGCAAGCCATTCTTCGACGTTCGCATCTTAATGATCAGAGATTTATATTTTGATCCTGCGTCCAAAGATGCGGCCAGGCCTGGTAGATTCTTTTATTTCAATCATTCTGGTCCGTTTGTAGAGCGACTCCCTTGTTTGATAGACGTTTTACTGGGCAAAATACGTCTTATAGGTGTTCGGCCTCTAAAAGAAGAGGACTTTGAAAAATATCAGGAGGATTGGGCGCTGCAACGTTTCGAATCGCTTGATGGCTTATTTACTCCTGTAGACGCAGAATGCTCGGAAGATGCGCTTGAAGAGGAAAAAATAGCTGTTGAAAACTATTATACGGCCACCAGGAACCTGGAAGAGGACATCAAAATACTTTGGAAAGGCATCAAAAGGCTTTTGATGGGAGACAAGTAGGAAAAGTTTCTAGGAGATTATTGGCCCACAGGAAAATAAGCCCAAATTGTTTTGGCAAGGGGGAGATGACAAATTCAGAGACCCCATGTCTAGGGCGATGACAGGAGAATCAAATATGGAGATTGAAAAACTTGAAGGGGTTACTGTTATCAGTACAGATGAAAGACTAGACGCAATGATAGCCCCGAAGTTAAAAGAAATGGTTAAAAAAATGTCTGAAGAGGCCTCCACCAAGCTTGTTATAGATTTAGGCAAAACAAAGTTTATAGACAGTTCAGGTTGTGGCGCTTTGGTGGCAGCCTTGCGCACTCTACTGAAGAACCACGGAGATCTGAAGATAGCGCGACCGTCTCCCCAAGCCAAAACTCTTTTCCAGTTGACGAGGTTGCACAGAGTTTTTGAGATCCATGATAATTTGGACGACGCTATAAAGTCGTTTGACAAATAGGATTCCAGACCTTTTCTAGTAGCTGCGCCTGGATGAGCTTGGAACGAGGGAATTGTAGATGGGGCAGGAACTGTATATCAAAATTGAGGTAAAAGCGGAAATATTTCTGCTCAGACCTTTAGACATATTTGTTCGCAATTTGGTAAAACAATTGCCTGCGTTCTCAAGCGACCAAGACACTGTTGACAGCATAGAATTGGCCTTCAACGAAGCCTATGCGAATATCAGCCGTCATGCCTACAAATCAGGAGTCAAAGGCCCCGTTCAGATAGAGATATTTGTAAAAGACAGAATGCTTGAAATCAGGCTTGAAGATAATGGAGAAAACTTTAATCCCACTGAAGTAAAGGAACCGGACTTTCAGAATCTTGGTGAAAGTGGATTGGGCATCTGGCTCATGAAACAGTTTATGGATGACTTGGTTTATGAGTCTGGAGAACGTGGACAGAATGTGCTTCGATTGATTAAGAGAATCCCCGATGAAAAGATGTCTTGGTCTGTAGGGTGTTCCTGATAGACCGTGACGGTGATCATAGAGTTAAGAAAATATCCTTCAAGAAATTAAAGAATTAAATGAATCGATTCAATTGAGATTTTCGGACAGAGGACTATGATGATTACAATTGACAAGTTGGTAGAGGAACTTGGGATGGAACCCGATGAAGTTGCGGAATTCATCTCAGTATTCTTGGATTACACTGAAAACGAAGACTTACCAGCGCTTCTTGAAGGAGTAAATTCCAGGAACCCCGAAATTGTTAGACAGCGGGCCCATTCCATAAAAGGCGCAGCGCTTAACTTGATGCTGACAGAGATCTCATCTCTGGCGGAGCAAATGGAGAAGAACGCCGCTTCTGGAAACCTTGATCAAAGCGAGGCTCGTTACAATGCAATTGTTGAGAAGGTGAAAATGGTTAGAGATTTGTTGACTTGAAAATCTTAAAAGGGAACCAGATTTTAAGAATTTTGTATTAAAAATTCAGAATATTGACAGAAACGTCCAGTTGATGATAGTTTAAAAAATTATTACGGCGGTGTAGCTCAGAAGGTTAGAGCATGCGGCTCATATCCGCAGTGTCCGGGGTTCGAGTCCCTGCACCGCCACCACGCTAAAGCGCCCACCTATTCAGAATGTCGACTCCTTCAATCAGTTGTGTTATAGCGTCAACGTCGGGAACCTTCTTTCAAGAGGAACCAACCAAGAGTCTTGGCAAAGTTATAGTTTTTTGTGTAAGGTCGTGATGACACTAAATTTGAATTTACCGTTTCCGGCTCGGAGAGGTTCTGAAATTCTACAATGTCTACCACTGAAAGAAATCATTTGTTAGGGTTATCAATAACAATCGTCATGCCGGCCTACAATGAAGAAAAGACGGTAAGCGATGTTATCAGAGGGGTTAAGGCCTGTGTTCCCAATGCCCGTATACTGGTCATCGACGACGGTTCAACCGACAACACCCGTCGAATTGCAGAAGCCGCCGGCGCAGAAGTTGTCAGGCATCCCAACAACAAAGGAAACGGGGCGTGCCTAAAGACTGCGTTGAGGTCGATAGATGGTGGAATAATAGGGGTATTGGATGCTGATGGACAGCATGACCCAGGGCAGTTGCCGGAGATGTTGGAATTGTTAAGGGATTATGATCTGGTGGTTGGGGCAAGGAATTTTGCGCCTCAAGAAGGGTCTCCGCTGAGGAACCTTGGTAACAGGATCCTCCGTAAATTGGCTTCATTTCTTGCAGAAAGGGATATTCCAGATCTCACGTCAGGTTTTCGAGTTTTTCGTCACGATATTGCGATCAAGTTCCTGCATCTTTACCCGAATGGCTATTCGTTTCCTTCCACCAGCACTTTGTCGTTTATCACCGCAGGATATAATGTGACGTTTATGCCGGTTTCCGTAAGTTCTAGACCTGCAGGGACAGAAAGCAAATTACGTCCATTCCGAGATGGGTTCAGGTTCATAATGTTTATTCTCAGGATCATCACAATGACAAATCCGAACAAAATATTTTTACCTTCCGGATTAACGATGATACTGATTGGCGTCGTATTGACAATCAGGAATCTCATATTGTTTCAACAATTTTCAGAAGGCGTGGTTCTTTTCCTTGCGGGGGGGATCAACATTATATTCTTTGGTCTTATTCTTGACCAGTTTGCATTACTTCGACTTCAGGCACGAGATTAAAATTGAAATGTAAGTCAATCTGACAATGTGTGGAATCTGCGGAATTTTTTCTATAGGAGATTCTAGCCCTGTATCAATGCAATTGCTGCAGGAAATGAACCGAACCATGGTTCACAGGGGGCCTGACGACGAAGGTTACCATATCGATGGTCCTGCCGGCCTCGCAATGAGGAGGTTGAGCATAATAGACGTCGAGGGCGGGCGCCAACCGTTGGATAATGAAGATTCTTCGATATGGATAGTTTTTAATGGGGAGATCTATAATTATCGGGAAATTAGAACACATCTCACAAGAAAGGGACACAGATTTCGGACAGACTCCGATACTGAGGCAATCGTTCATTTGTACGAGGATTATGGCGCCGAATGCGTAACTTATCTAAATGGGATGTTTGCTTTTGCGATATGGGATTCCAGGGGCAAACGGATTTTCGCCGCAAGAGATCGAATGGGAATAAAACCCTTTTTTTATTGCTTCGACGCCAATGGCAATTTCTGTTTCGCCAGTGAGATTAAAGCCCTATTAAAAACATCTGTAGACAGATCACCAAACCTGCAGGCGCTCTATGATTACAGTTCTCTAATGTACACTCCTACTCCCGACACCGCATTCAGGGCGATAACAAAACTTGAGCCTGCTTCATCCCTAATGTGCTCATTCAATGGTTTGGTCAAGAGATCCTATTGGGACATTCCAACCCCGGCAGCGGGAGAAGAGGAACACAAAAAATCATCCTACGACGAAGAGATTGTTGACCTGATTGAAACTGCTGTAAAAAGGCAAATGGTATCTGATGTTCCCATCGGGGCGCTGCTTAGCGGGGGGCTGGATTCTACCACGATAGCGGCGATCATGGCACGCAGGCTGCATACTCCTCTGAAGACTTTCACTATAGGATTTCGCCACAAATCATATAATGAATCTGATGAAGCGCGCTTTGTCGCCACCCAAATAGGGTCAGAACACTTCGAAAAAATAGTAGATCCCTTCATGGTAGGATCTATAGAAAATCTGCTGGGTATTTTCGACGAACCCTTCGCAGATTATTCCGCTATTCCGACCTTCCTGGTTTCAAAAATTGCTTCAGAGATGGTTCGAGTGGTTCTTACGGGGGACGGAGGAGACGAGGTCTTTGCGGGATACCCTACCCATTTTGCATTCAAGTTGAGTAAAATCTTCAGACTTGTCCCGGGTTGGATCAGAACGAACATCATCAACAGGATGGTGTTGTCCCTGCCAACTTCATTCGAGAGAATTAGTTTTGATTACAAGGCCAAGAGATTCGTGACAGGCGCTGACTTGCCATTTGAAAGAGGCCATTATTGGTGGAAAGTCATATTCGATGAAAAAGATAAGGAACTCCTTTTTACAAGAGATTTCCTTAATACGGGTTTTCAGGATACCTTCAGAGTTTTTGACAAACATTTCGAGCGTGTTAGAAAATGTCATCCATTGAATCAGATTCTATACGTCGATGCAAAAACATTCTTGGTTGATGATAATCTTACAAAAGTTGATAGGATGACCATGGCAAATTCACTCGAGGCTCGAGTTCCATTCCTGGACCACGAGCTGGTTGAAAGAATAGCCGTCATACCTCCGGGGGTTAAATCCAGAGGCTTCCAGACCAAGAGCCTATTGCGGAGCGCTGTAAAACGTCTGCTGCCGGCATCCATCAGAAAGGGAAAGAAAAAGGGGTTCACTCCACCATTGCCTTTTTGGATAAGAAGTGAACTCAAATCCTTTGTTTGTGATGTCTTCTCGTACAAACGCCTGGCCAAATCAGGGGCAATCAATCCGAATTACTGCAAAACCCTGCTCGAAGAGCATCTAAATGGAGTCAGAGACAATAACAGGCAAATATGGACAGTGATAAGCCTGGTATTGTGGCTCGAGAAAAATCCACTCTAAGCTTCGTGCCCACATGAAGATCAATCACCGGGGTGAACTTGGGTCTAAAAAACTTCTTTAGAAAAAATCTTATCCTCCCAGCGTCAAACAAACTAATGTGACCACGTCTCCTTCCTTCAGGTTGTAGTCTTCCATTTGTCTTTTCCGATCCACCAATCCAATAGCCTTTAATTCCTTGGGAAGGTCGAATGCGTGAATAAGATCCTGGATCGTTGAATTGCTCTTCAACTCCACAACGGCTGCTTCAAAATGATCCTTCAGCAAACCAACGGGTTGGACATATACCCTCAAAAGAGATCTCCCATGACACGGGACTTTTCGATCGCCAAGTCATGATCCATGATAACTTGCAGAGAAGGCGATCCGGAAATAGAATCCAAATCCATCAACTCATAGAAACGTCTTTTCATTTCCGCAAAGTTTATTTCTATACCTTCAGGAGCTCCATCCGTGGCAGGCGCCAACAAACGACGGGAAACGACATCATCTTTTGCGCCGATTCCAAACCTGTGGTTGATAAGCCTTTGCAAATAGAATATTCTTCGACCTGTTTTCATCATGTCTTCAATGTCCCAGTTCATGCCTGCAACGTAATTAAACAATTCGACCCATTCCGGTATTGTGATCTCGCGGTCCGCAAACTGGCACATGCATGCGCTGTTTTCCAACGCTCCCAGAGTAACGGCTACAACAGCCGCCTCTGGTTTGTTATCCGACGACATCGGATCGAGTTCAAGATCAAAACCAATTTCAGGGTAATAACAAGCGCCCATTTCCATGAATAACATTGGGGAAAACACGTGACACGCGCCTCGATGACTGATGGCATACGTCAAGGCAAGGCCATGCCCTCCTCCGCGAGGGTCGTGCATGGGCGCTTCCAGACCTTTTGCATGGACTGTATAGCTGTTTGAATCACCGCCTGTCCTTTTCGCCGCAGAGACTGATCCTTCCGCGAGTAACCGGCCAAGCTTTCCTTTTCTGAGGGCTATGAGCGGGATCAGATTTTCAATTATGGTCCTCATGTCACCCCATTTGAACTTCAAGCCTGCCGTGTCTGACAGCCCCAGGTCTCCTTTTTCAAAAGCCTCAATAGCCCATGCTATGGTGGATCCGCAAGATATGGTGTCCAGCCCCAGATCGTTGCAAACCCGCCCAGCCTTGCACGTGGCGGCCAAGTCCATCGATCCCAGGAGCGAGCCAAAAGCCGCTATGGTCTCGTACTCTGGTCCTGGGCCTTTCGATAAGGCAAATGGTCCGTCATCTATTTGTACAACCCTTTTACAAGCAACATTGCAGAAAGCGCAGTTAGCTCTTCTAATCAAATATTTCTCCGATAATGTTGATCCTGTGAGAGCCTCGGCCATTTCCTCCCAGAAATTGGAAGTGAAATTTCTTATGGGAACGTCCCCCAAATGAACCCCACCTTCAAGATTTGACGCTGTTCCATTTTCCCTCATTACTCCAAGTGTCACAGATTCTCTGGCTCGATTGTTCAAATCACTTACAAGTCTTTTACAATTCTCCGGGTCGTGTACATAAAAAGTCTTCTTGGAAGCTTTCAAAACGATGGCTTTAAGTTTCTTTGACCCCATGACAGCGCCTAATCCGGTTCTGCCAAAAGCGCTGTGCCCGTCATTCATTATGCATGCGAACTTTACCAGATTTTCACCGGCTGGTCCTATCGCAAGTGTCTTGAATGATTGGCCAAACCTGTGCTTCAAGATAGAAGTGGTAGACTCTATTCCTTGTCCCCACAATTCTTGACACGATTCAATCTTGACTGACAGGTCCTTGATTACCAAAAGGGATGGGTAGTCGGCTGCGCCAGACACAATGATTCCATCGAAACCAGCGTATCTCAACTCGGGAGCAAAATTTCCTCCACAAGAAGAATCAGCCCAATGGCCTGTCAACGGAGAACGAGCCGCTGCAGAGAAACGACTTGATCCGGAAAGGTGTAAGCCGGCGAAGGGTCCAAGCGAGAATATCAGTAGGGATTCAGGAGCGAGCGCATCAGCCTCGAAATCGCCGTTTTCGAGAAATATTCTAGCGGCAAGTCCAGCGCCTCCTATAAAATTGCGGTAATGATCATGTGTAGGTTCATAGAAACCGGTTGATCCGCTGGTAAGATCTACTTTCAGAAATCTACCTGAATATCCTTTCATGAATTACCCCTGGCGTGGGTTAGGCAATTATCTTGCCTTCCCAACCCATTTCTCTGAGAGTGTTTCCGTAAATTGAAGCCACCCTTTTAAGTTTTGGAGCCAACTTCAGCAAGCCTGTGGCAGATCCCTTCACTCTTATCTTCTTCCTGGTAATCGCCATAACTGGATTAAGCTTGTTTGACCAAGACCTGTGAGCGTCATCAGCCGACAGACTCATTGTGAGATCAGGCTGCTCCTCAGGCTTGCCCACTTCGGCCTTTATGTCTCCGTTTCTGCAATCAACGTGGAATGAGCAGTTTGGGCCGTCTTCAGTATAGTCAAACCAAATCAGTTGATTCACTTTCTTTAGTCCCTCAGACAGTTCAGGGTCTTTCTTGGCGTTTTCAAAAAGCGCCAGAAAAGCCTTGATCGGCTCTGTTTCATCTTTCCAAAATTCCATTTCAGCCTCCTTGATTTCTAGAATGCTCTTATAAACAGGTTGAATATATCTGTATCTTCAAGAACTCTTGGGTTGTAACTTATCTGGCTGTCTCCAGCCGCAAGTTCTACCAGACCCGCTAGTTCTCCGGGATCAGTTGGAAGACTGAAGTCTTTTAGCGTGTCTGCAAGACCTATATCCATCTTCAGCTTCTTGATAACGTCCACACACGCCGTAGCCTTCACGTGGTCTGGTTCATTCTCTTTAGAAACGCCCAGCGCCTGAGAAATCATAGAATATCTCTCTGGAACTTCCGATGCGTTGAACTCCATGACCAAAGGCAGCATAATCGCATTAGCGAGACCATGAGGGATCGAATAAAGAGCGCCCAATGCGTGCGCCAGCGCATGCGCAGCTCCTGTCATTGCGTTGCAGAAACACATGCCCGCTAGTGTCGCCGCTATCAACATTTGTCCTCTTGCTTCGATGTTCTCTGGTTCCTGAACCGCAAGCGGAAGGGCCTGATGAATCATTCGAATTGCATGTAATCCCAGCGCGTCGGAAATCGGCTGCGCCGCAGTCGAAGTAACACCTTCGATAGCGTGAGTAAGAGCGTCCATTCCAGTGAATGCCGTTATTTTTGCCGGGAGCAGGATGGTAAGTTCTGGATCCAGAATTGCTATATCAGCATTGCAATATGGGTGTGTGACTGAAAGTTTCGCCTGTGATGAGTTGTCCATCACGACTAGAACATTGGTAACTTCGCATCCTGTTCCAGCGGTGGTAGGTATCGCTATATGAGGCGCCAAAGGCGCTGCGTCTTCCCAAAGGGCGGCTTGATCGGCCAGAGGTTTGAAATCAATCAACCCTTTTCCTAGAAGGATATTTACAGCTTTTGCCGTATCAAGAACACTCCCACCTCCGACAGCAATCAAAGAATCGGCACGAGTGTCATTGTACATCCGAGTCGCTTCATTGATATTTTCAATCCTGGCGTCTTGAACGATATTATCAAAGAGTCCAGCAGGTCGAACTCCGGACTTTTCGAGCGCTTCAACAACCTGTTGGGCGACGCCGGCCTTGACCAGGCCTTTATCAGTTAAGATCAGAGGTCTGTCTGCGTTCATTTGTCCGAGCTCAAAAGCGATTTCGGACCTTGCGCCTGGTGAATAAAGTATTCTTCCTCTGTTGACCCAAGTGAAGAATGGATCAAATTGTGGCAGATGGAAAGCCATAGGATTTATGCGACCTCCTAACCCAATGACGTGAATCCCCGGCTTTTGGCGGGGAGATTTCCAGATATTTTACCTCATGGTAGAATGGGAGCAAACCTTCCAGAACCAGTCAAAATAATTTCTGGAAAGTTACGAATAAAGACCGCTTGAGCCTAAACTAGACGATCTAGGATTGCAAGTATCATGTTGCCCCAATTCTGAGACACCCAGTAAAGTAAATTTGCAAAGCCATGATTAAATGTATGTGCGATGAGTCTTTCAGGCCAGGTGAAACCAGAGACTCATTTCTGAACAGGCAAATCTATTCAATGAGAAGGAGTCCCTTCAAACGTTTATTGATGAAGTAAGGCCTTGAGGCTAAAAGGAATTTTCTATTCAATTATATAGGGCGCCGGTCGAGTTGATTGCTTACTCGTCATCCTTTTCCAGCCTGGCAGTGCCGGAGTTCTTCGATTTTAGCTCAAACTCTTGAAGTCTGAAGGGGTTTGAATTAATTGAGCCAGGCGCAACATTAGTGACTTCCTGTTTTGTCTTACTATCAGAGCCCCATGAGTACTTCTGGGCAGGGACTTTTGACGCTTCCCCTGGAACAACGGATTTTCTAGGACCGACAGAGGAAGATTCGTCATCTCTCCGAGCGCTTGACATATTTGTCGAATCATTTTGATCGGATTCCACGAGCTTGAATTTCTTTATGATTCCATTGGAACCGCTGATTGAAGCGTTTTGAACCGTAAGATCGTTGAGGTTCAAGTCCACCACTATTCGGAATGTTTGGGATGGAACCTTCTTGTTCTGAAGCTCGACTAAAAGGAGGCTATTGGTAACCAGTGATTGTTTGACTTCAAAGCTGGAATTCTCGATTTTGTCCTCTGCGGCCGGTCGACCCGGCACTGAAGATTGAACAGGAACGGGAGCAGAAACAGCCCTGTTAACGGCGTCCTTTTTGTTTACTGTCGGTTGTTTTGGGCGTAAAGCCTGAGGGACATTAGGTTTCGGTGTTGGTTCACGACTCGCGTTTCCCTGAATTGTTCGGAGATCCGTGGGAACGTTGCCTAGAGCCACGACTGCCAGATTTCCGCGTCTTTCTACCATAAATGGAGGAACCGGGTATTCTCCAAAATCTATGACTAGTCTTGCCCTTCGATCATTCTTGCCCAATCGGATTTCATTTATTGGGGGTTTGTCGACTTTGATTCTCAGAGGAACTTTCCCTAGCCCCGTGGTCTCAAAATCTATTACCAAACGATAGGGATTCTGGAACGCAAACGCCGTATGATTCCCCAAATCCTTGTCACCCTCTATGGTAATCTGTTTCTGATCCGGTGAAACCTGGACCCGGTTTATAACGGCCGTATCCAAATCTTGGGCCTTAGCGAAACCAATCATCAATGGCAGAGCGGTAATCACAAGAAGGATGTTTTTTAAAATGGGAGAAGCTCTAAAAAACATGTTCGTAAATCCTTTTAAACTCGAAATGAATTTTTTCGTAAGAATCATCAGGCTTTTTATGAAACACACTTGACATTATGATCCTGGTCGGATTTTATACAGACTCACACTATCACAAGATAGTAGCTGTGTCAAAAAATAACATCAAAATAAGACAATAGCAAATATATATGATTTAGAAAGTTAATTATAATATATAATCTATTGATATTAGATAGGAAGCTATAATGGTAAACTTAAGTTTGCTGATTCTCAAGGCTGCAATGATCGCTTCATCGTGTCTAATAATTGGGTTGGGTTCGAATCTGATTCGAGCAAGACACATTCCCTGGTTCTACGCCCAGGCGTCAGAGATTACAGTGTCAGGCCAGAAAATTCCTTTCGTAACGATTGAAGAAGCTGAAAATTTGATCAACGACCCATTAGCCGTATTTATCGACACTAGGGAAGAAAAGGATTACATGCTCGGGCACGTTTCAGGGGCGTTGTTTCTCTCTCCAGAGGAGAAGGAAAACAGGTTTCCTGGCATTGAACCTTTGATCACTCCTAACATGAAACTTATTTTGTATTGTTACGGACCAGAGTGTGACATGGCTGAAAAAGTTTCCGCTTTTCTGATCAACTTTGGATATACAAACATTGTGATCATGAATGAAGGTTACGCCGCATGGGAAAAAAAGGGACTTGCAACTGAGAAGTCAAGCCGGTCAAAGAGGTAGGAAGGATATGATTAAATGAGGTGGATCACATTGATGTCCAGACTTGTTGTGGGCTTCCTGTTTATATACGCCAGCGTCTACAAGATATTGGATCCTGGAGAGTTTGCCGGCTCAATCAGAAATTATGGCCTTATCCCGCCAGTGTTCAGCAATCTGGTTGCGTTGACTCTTCCGTGGTTGGAATTGGTAAGTGGGGCCTTTTTGATATTGGGAATACAGACGAGAGCGTCGGCGTTGCTGACGTCGTTAATGATGCTGGTTTTTCTTGGGGTTATTATCTATGCTTACGCTATAGGTCTTGATATAGATTGCGGTTGTTTTTCTTCCTCAACGGAATCAACTGGACGGATTGGGCTGTTCCATATATTCAGAGACATAGCGGTGGCGTTATTGTCATTTTGGGTCCTGGTGTTTGACAAAGGGGAGTTTAGAATTGTTTCTGCGTTTCGCCTATGAGGTGGGCCGATATGAATGTTGAGCAATCAATCGGGAAGTTTGAAAGATTTGTCAGTTATGCTCTCATGATCATGATGGGTATTGTAATATTGTTGGCGCTCCTGGATGTTGGTTGGCTTATCATGATGGACATTGTCACCCCTCCGATTCTAATTCTGGATACCAATGAACTCCTTGATTTGTTTGGTATGTTTTTATTGGTCCTTATTGGACTGGAATTGCTGGAGACTATATACTCGTTCCACGAAAAACGAGTCATAAGAGCTGAAATCATCCTTGTAGTAGCCCTGATCGCATTGGCCAGGAAAATAATTATTCTTGACGAAACCAAACTTTCCAGCCTGACTTTCCTTGACATTGGGATCCTGATGTTCGCTTTGGCCGGGGCTTACTTTCTGTTGAAGCTTGCCGGGGAACGCTTTCAAGCTAAGAATTTCATCACCGCCAATCCGCCTAATGAACCGAAAATCAAATGAAATTGTTGGTGACCATAGATGTCGAAGAAGAAGGTTTGTTTAGCGGGAAGTACCCTCGGGAAGAATCCTCAGCTTCCAATGTGTTTGAGTTGGACGCTCTCGATTCGGTGTTTCTTGAACTAAACGTTAGGCCAACCCTTATGGTTTCATATCAAGTGGCAAACAAGGACAAATCCCTGAAGAAAATTGTTAGTCTTAAGGACAAATGGAAGGCTGAAGTAGGGGCGCACCTTCACCATTGGAACACTCCTCCAATTGTCTTTGATGAAATTCCGCAGCCGACACCCTCAGAATTGATGTCTGTAGATCTTTTGGAGGCGAAGGCCAGTTCATTGTTCGAGTCACTGTCCAATGGAAAATCGAAACCCACTTCTTTTCGGATGGGTCGTTTTAATCTGGGCCCAAAAATGTTCCAGGTTCTGGAACGAATGGGAGTAAAAGTTGACAGTAGCATTTCGCCGTTAAGAAAATCGTATGGTGGAGCCGATCACTTGATGGCTCCGCCGGACCCATACTTTCCAAACCCGCTGGATCCAAGGGAAAAGGGAAAATCGTCGGTGCTGGAAGCGCCCGTCACAATACTACCAATATTCAGGGGAGTTGGTAAGTGTTTGGATTTGTTGTCGAGAACCGGATGTTTCCCGGAAAAGGCTACCGAATGGCTGGCCATGAACGTCGCGTCAATTGCGATTCAGCCGGCATGGGTCAACCTAAATGTTGTAAAAACGGGAGTTAGGCTGCACAGGGCAAGAGGAGGAGAATGTCTGACAATTTTCTTCCATTCATCCGAACTTGTACCTGGCATGAATCCTCTCAATCCCACTAAAGAAGCTGTTCAAGATTTTATAAAGAATTTAAAAACCTTCATACGGTGGCTACAGACTCGATATGAAGCGAAATCCTACACTCTTTCCGAACTGTATCCTGTTTACGAAGGTCAAAGAGTCATATCGGAATAATAACAATAAGATTCACCGACTTTTCAATCTGAAGCGCTTTCCTGGATTCGCGCGAGATCGGCTTCCCTCCCAATCATGACAAGTATGTCGCTAGGTTTCACAATAAAATCCGGGCCTGGCAGGAAGACGAATCTGGTCGGGATAAGTTCCTTTACCGCTATGACAAAAACGCCGAAACGTTCCCGTAACTTGAGTTCCTTCAAGTTTTTCCCATGAAATGAGTCAGGAACCCCAACGTCCATGACTTCAAAATCTTCAGCAAGCGGTATGAAATCGAGTAAATTTGGGTTAATAATCTGCGCAGCTACTCGTTTTGCTGTTTCTCTCTCTGGAAAGATAGTCTCGGTGGCTCCTACGGCTCTCAGAATAGTGGCGTGATCTTCGCTGACCGCTTTCGCCCGTATCTTTTTAATTCCAATTTTCTTGAGATGGAGAGTGCAGAGAATGCTGGCTTCCATGCTTTCGCCAAGGCTTACAATAGCTTCATCGAAATCCGGAGTAATTACCGAATTCAACCCGGCAAAATCTTTTGCGTCCAAAATTCTGGCGCGTTGAACTTCATCCACTATTGAATTTACTCGAATTTCATCATTATCCAGAGCAATAACTTCAGCGAATTTTGCCAGTTCTCTGGCGAGTTCGCTGCCAAACTGGCCCAGGCCAATGACACATATAAGTTTGGTAGACCTTTTCATCCAATCATTACTGTCCCTTCAGGATATCTAACTCTAACCGTAGTTTTTGGAACCATCCAGAGAGCAATACTTAAAGGCCCAAGTCTACCAATAAACATGGTGCTTACCAACCACAATTTTCCGTAGACAGAAAGGTTTGGCGTCAGTCCAGTGGACAGGCCAACTGTTCCAAATGCCGACACCTGCTCGAAGATCAAACTTAAAGAATCGACCTTAAGTTTGGACTCTGTAGTCAACAATATCAATACGCCGATTATATTCCAGAATAAAGCCAAAGCCATCAGGATGTCAGTTTTACTCACAAGTTCGTGTGACAACCGCCTGTCTCCCAGTCGGACATCACTTTTTCCGCGCAAACCTGCCACCAGCCTGGCGCAATATATGGCCACCGATGAAGTCTTGACACCCCCTGCGCACGATCCAGGGGACCCACCAATGAACATTAGAATAATGAGAATAAATATAGAGGCGGAAGGAAGTCTTGCTATGTCGACAGAATTGAAACCCGCAGTGCGCGCAGTAACAGACTGAAAGAGTCCTCCTACGATCTTTTCTACCCAGGAATTTTCATCAGGGGTCAGCCCGAATCCGATCAAGAGAAAGGTCCCGCCGACAACCAAAACTGTTGATACCCACAACACAACCCGGGAATGGAGTGAAAAAGCTCTGGGCTTAGAGGCAGTCTGGTCAATTGAGGAACCCCTGAGACCAGACCAAATTTCATGTAATACTGAAAAACCAAGTCCTCCAAGTATAATGAGAGCCATTATTACGAAAAGCACTCCATAGTTATCTCGCAATCCCACTAAATTGTCGCTCCTGAGCGAAAAACCGGCATTGCAAAAAGCCGACACGGAATGGAATATTGCAGAGAAGAAAGCTTGGGCAGGATCCATAGATTGGGATAGAAAGAAAACTAGAAAAATCACACCAAATCCTTCTATGGCGAAAGTCAACGCAATAATGGTCTTAAAAGCCTTGTGGAACTGGCTTGCCAGGTCCTTCTGGAAAAGCGTTTCCTGAAGCGCCGCCTGAGATCGCAATGACATTCTTCGACCCAACGTTTGGAAAGCCAGGGCGGCAAAGGTCATAATTCCGAGTCCCCCTAACTGGATCAAGATCACAATTATAACCTGACCCAGAAAAGTAAAATCAGACCCGGTGTCAACAACCGTGAGCCCTGTAACGCAAACTGCGGAGGTCGACGTGAAAAGCGCGTCCACGAAACTTACTCTGCCCGGATGAGCGGCCCATGGGGTTGTCAGCAAGATAGCGCCGATCAATATAACAAAAGCGAATCCTCCGAATAACATGGTCTCTGGAGTCCACAACCTCGAGGCCAATGATATCAATTTTGATTTCAGTCCCATTAATTGTCCTGTAAATGAAAATCAAATATAGTTCAAGAACCATGCGATTGAAAACGATATTGTAACAAATCCCGAGTCAATGATGTTCATATTAGTTTGTCCAAATCAATCACAAATTGACACCCCAAGATTTAGATTCTAATGTGCATTTAATGATTCCAAGAATAACAAGCGCACTGGGAATAATGTTGATACTGGGTTTCTGTTATGTAATTTCCAGTAACCGAAGAGTGATCGTTTGGCCGCAGATCTTCTGGGGGATCTTTCTGCAGTTCATGTTTGGAATACTCATTTTGAAAACTTATCCTGATATAGTGTTTCAATTCGCTCAGAGTGTTTTTGAGGGATTAAATTGGTACGCCTCAACCGGAGCTAAGTTCCTGTTTGGCGCCCTCACCGGCAATGTCGATTTCACTATATTGTCCATGGGCGCAGTCATAATATTTGTCAGTTCTATTATGGGAATGCTTAATTACCTGCGGATATTGCCTGCGACGATGTACATTCTCGCGCGAGTAATGCAAAAAACCATGCGTACATCAGGCGCCGAGACAATGGCCGCCGCAATGTTCGTCATGATGGGCGTTGAGGTTGTGACTGCCCTCAAAAATGTTTTGGGAAGACTGACAAAGTCAGAGTTGTTCACAGTGATGACCTGTTTCATGTCTACCATAGCAGGCTCGGTAATGGCCGTATACGTAGGGGTTTTTGGCGCCAAAGCCGGACACATCTTTGCCGCAAGCGTGATGAACGCCCCAGCCGGTCTGGTCATATCCAAAATGCTCTTGCCGGAGACTTCGGCGCCGGAAACTCAGGGCGTATGGAGTTGGAGAAACATTACCTCAGGGGATCACAGTCTAGTCGAATCAGCGGCGAATGGAGCAATAGACGGCCTGAAACTAACCGCCACCATTGCAGCCGTTTTGTTGGCGTTTGTTTCGTTCATCAACATGATCAATGGGGGCCTTGGGTATCTCGGGACCTCTTTCGAGAATCTGGGAGGGTACCTTTTCGCACCGGTGGCGTTTCTGCTCGGGACTCCATGGGAAGACTGCGCCAAGGCAGGAGAACTTCTTGCGTTGAAGACGTTTTTCAATGAATGGATAGCTTACAGCCATCTCAAAATAATGGTCTCGGAAGGCTCAATCTCACCGCGTGGGACAATGATAATGACTTACGCCCTGTGTTCCTTTGCCAACTTTGGAAGTCTTGCCATTTTGATCGGAGGACTGTCGGCTCTTGCCCCCGAAAGAAGATCCGAAATAGCGGGCTTGGGACTCAAATCTCTCCTGGCGGGTTTGCTTGCAGGATTCATGACGGCTGCTATGGCCGGCTTCTTGCTGCAATCCTAGTCTACAACTCCAATCAGCATCTGGCCCAGAATTCCTTTCTTGAAAATGATCCTAGCGCCTGCCAGCATTTTGAACTTCGGGAATGCGATCTATGAAAATTTCCTGAATTCGGAATGGTTGGGTTTTATTCATCTATGGAACAAACATGAGGAGAACATGTCATTATTATTAATAAATTTATCTGGCTGGAAGTTCTTTTAGCGCAGAAACCATTGCGGCGAAAAACGGTAATAAATGAAGCAATCACTTTAAAATAGACAACTATCTATTGAGTATGATAATATTAATAGTGTGACATTATAATTTATTTGTAAACACAAATGAAAGCTTTTAAGAAATTTGCATTTTTTGTCGGTTTGATGCTTGTGTTCGTAATCCTCCCTGGTGAGATACGATCACAATACGCTGAGGATTTTTACGAAAATGCCAAGCTGGCTTATAGAGCAGGGGAGTATTCAAAATCACTGGATTATTTCACTAAAGCCATAAAGGCGGGGATATCGACATCGGAGGTATATTTCAGAAGGGGACTGAGTCTTGAGAAATTAGGAGATACCGCACATGCGATAGATGACTATACTAAAGCCATTCAACTCGACCCGCAGATGGAGACAGCCTATAACAACAGGGGCAGCGCATATTACAGGCAGGGTTCGTTTGACCAGGCCATCAAAGATTATTCGAAAGCCCTCCAACTGAATCCATCATACTCTCTGGCCTACTACAATCGCGGCAACGCATATTATGGAAAAGGAGATCTGGATCAATCGATAGGTGATTTCACCAGGTCATTGGAACTTGATCCTACGGACCCTGACTCTTACAACAATAGAGGATGGGCGCTTGTGCAGAAAGGACAGGTTTCAAAGGCCATACCGGATTTTAATCGTTCCATCGAGTTAAATTCTGACTATTCCCTTGCCTATTATAACAGGGGAGCGGCCCTGTTAAAGCTGGATGATAAGAATGGCGCAATTTCTGACTTGACCAAGGCCATAGAACTCAACCCAAAATACGAATTGGCCTTTTTCCAGAGGGGCAACGCGCATTTCAGGAACAAGGATCTTGATAAGGCATTGGAAGACTATAATCAAGCGGCCAAGCTGAATCCAAATCATCCGGATGTTTACAACAACCGTGGATGGCTTTTCTTTTCAAAGGGGGACATAAATCAAGGAATTGGAGACGCTTCAAAGGCGATAGCTCTGAATCCTGATTTGGCTAGGGCCTACGCCAATCGCGGGTGGATGTTGAGGTCTTCCAAAGATTGTATCAAGGCAATTGGCGACTTTTCAAAAGCTTTGGAACTTGAAGGTCCGTCGGCGACTGTTCTGGCGTATCGAGGACGATGTTATCTGGAAACCGGAGACAAAAAAAAGGCTGTATCGGATTTTCAGGAGGCCTACAATCTAGATCCAAACAATCCTGAGATCATCGTTGTTTTGGCGGAGACGAACCAGGAATCCGGTGATTATGATTCGGCGATCAATTTTTTAACAAAATTAGTTTCGATAAAACCGGATGACGCTTTGGCCTATATGAAATTGGGAGTGGTTTTGGGAAAGCAGGGAAGATTTTTCGATGCGACCCAGGCGTTATCCAAGAGTATAGAACTGGACCCAAAGAATGGCGATTCATATTTTAACCGAGGGATTGTTTATGAATTCTTGGGGGATACGTTCAGTGCGTCGGCGGATTTCTCCAAGGCTAAGAAATTATCCTCTGAAAAGAATAGCCTGTCGTGACCGACCCATGACAACACCGCCACATTTGGATATTCTTATGCGTCCATCAGAGGAAAAATCGTCGGAAACCAATACCCTTTTGAGAAAATTATTGATCCAAAAATCATCACTGATGTTTTTCTTGATCATTATTCTTTTTGTCTTTGGGGCTTCTGTTTGCCTCTGCATAGCTGCCCCACAGGATGACAAGTCAGTTTTTACTCGGGGGGTAGAGGCTCAGTGGAGAAGAAACGTCGATGAAGCAATAAAGTTGTACAGTAGTTATCTGGAACGAGCGCCTAAGGACGCTCGAGCTTTCTTCTACAGAGGAGTAGCGTATAGATCAAAGGGAATTGAGGACCGTGCGCTGGATGATTTTACCAAGGCTGTAGAACTCAATTCTGATATGCTCGAACCACTTTATGGTCGAGGTCTCATATATGTTCATCGAAAGATTTATGACAAAGCGCTTGATGATCTGACCAAGGTGGAAAAAAAATCTCCTGGATATCCCGGTCTGATGCGCGCCAAAGGAGAAGCTGAGCTATACCTCGGAAAATCTGAAGCCGCAATCAGAGACCTAACAAAAGCATTTGAGAATAACCCTGAAGACGGGGAGACGTACTTCTTGAGGGGAACGGCCTATCTCAAAGTAGGTATAAAAGAGAAAGCCGAATCTGATTTTCAAAGGAGCTTGCAGTTTAATAGCCAGAATGCGTCAGCCTGGCTCAATCTGGGGAACCTCGCCCTAGAGTCTTCAAAACCTGAAAAGGCTATCGAATATTACGACCATGTTCTTGAACTGGACCATGGAAACGTAACCGCTCTGAGAAACAGGGGTTATTCAAAATTTCTGTCCGGAGATTGGCAAAATGCATTGAAGGATCTGGACCCTGCCATCAAGGCAAATCCCGAAGACGAAAAGTCTTTATCCACACGGGCCGAGGTCAATCTAAAGCTGGGGAAAAAAGAAGCGGCCTTGATCGATTACAACTCATTGATCCAAATCAAAACCACAAACCCAAAATTATTTTACAGTAGAGCGATTCTTTTCTCTGAACTTGGCAAAGATGACGAAGCCCTTAGAGATTTCTCCAAAACGATCGAAATTAATCCCAATGATTCTGATTCACTCCTCGAAAGAGCAAGAATATACACGGCTAAGGGTGATTACCAAAGATCCGTCGATGACTTGACCAAGGCATTGCAGATAAATCCAGCCAACTTAAACGCAGTTAACAAAAGGGCTGAAGTCTACCGGAAACTTAACAAGCACAGCCAGGCTGCGAAGGATTACGCTCAAGCCATAAACCTGGATCCCTCGGCTAATAATGTCGCCGATCTCTATTACAAGTTGGGAGAGTCGTTATTACAGGCCAAGCAATTTGACTATTCTATTAAAGCCTTTACCAAGACAATACAACTGGACCCCAAAAATGGTCTAGCATTTGCGAACAGGGGGGTAGCTTTTAAGGATAATGGTGATCTGGGAGCGGCAGCTAACGATTTTAGGACTTCGATGAGTCTTTTGGAAAAGAAAACCAGCAAAGACTATGTATCCAAGTTACTGGGTGAGGTCGAGAATCGCCTTAAAGCCGATGCTCCTAAAGGTCTAATTGATAAGGTCCTGGAGATATTCCAGCAGACCCAATCACCAAAGCGTTGGCCGGGGAATTTGTGGTAACGAGACTTTGAACTTCTTGTGTCCGAAGGCTGGCCCTTGAGCGAACAGATAGCTCAATCCGTAGAGAACATACCATGCTGGCCTTCAAAAATTTAACTAAAAACAGAATGTTGGTTATATAATTGAAATTATGGGGGATCTTGAAATGTTGGAAGTCACATTTACGCATAAAACATTTGACACACAAAATAGTCCGGTGTAATCTCTCGCTCCCATTGGTAAGCGCGGCCGGCGATTTTTAAGCGTTTCCGAGTAGACTAGTGTTAAAGTATTTTTTGTGGTAGCGACGCGTAAAGAACGCATGGCACGTCAGTCTTTTCAAATTGTTGGTTCAGTTCAAACCTAAAGATATGCCGCTTGCCGATCAAACTGGAATTGCTACGGAAAGATCGAATGATTATTTAATGGTCCCGGAATAGATAAAAAAAGGAGTAAACCACAATGTGGATGACTCGAGAAGAAATATCCGCGTATCTGGGTATTGTTCCAAATAGTGTCAGAGGTAAGGTTCAAAAAGGCCAGATCGAGAGAAAGATAGAAGATGGCAAAAATTTTTACAGAATCCTCGAACCTGGATTAAAAAAGGGAACTGCAGGCCGAAAAAGACAGCGCCCGCCGGAGCCGGCTTCTTATGAACATCCGGTTCCCACTCCGGCGCCAATTCCCCAACCTATGGTTATCGCTCAACCAATCCCGGAACCTGAAAAACCAAAAGAACCGCCCAAGCCAAAAGCTTTTCAACCTAAGCAGGTTCTGCTGGATATGCTGGCGTCCATAAAAGTTGGCAGAAACATTGACGCAATTGAAAAGGGAGATGAAATTGACCTTGCTACAGGTGAAATATCACGGGAGCTTGACGCAAAGATTTCCATGCGTCAGCACAGGCAACTTAAAGAGATAGGGGACGCGCTTGAAAGGATAAGGCTGGGGGAATATGGTCTTTGCGAGGAGTGTGGCGAACCTATTCCAGAACAGCGTCTCAAATTATTCCCGGCTGCGCCGAACTGTGTTCGCTGTCAGGAAGAAATGGATAACTACAAAAAAATTCAAGAAACCCAGGGGTTAAGAATAGGCATGTGGAGAGAAGAAACTACAGAGGGTCCTTATGGACGTTCTGGGGAAGAATAGGATTAAGATCCGTTAGATCCGGCGCCTCTATTGAAGGCGCCGGTTTAGATAATCGATCCACGTAAAAAAAATGGCAAACCATCTTCTATAATCATGTTAGATATTTGAAATATTCCTGCAAAAAAATGTTTTAACTTTAATCTTAACTTTGTTTTGAACCATTAACCGAATATAATCCAGCATATCTTTGGGGTTGAGGCATTATGCGTTTTCATGCCGATTAGAGAAGAAGATTATTCACCCAGGTTTTTACCAAAGGTCCAATTTCCAGATTTATTCGGGAGAGAAAATCACATGATTCCGCTGAAAATATGGTCAAGATTTGTAATGGCTTCAATTATTGGAATCCTGCTGATTACATCAAGCCTGCCTGTTTTGGCGGATCAGCTCACCGTATACGCTTACCGTGATTTCTCAAACCAGGGAATGTCAGCCGGCAGTTGGGCGGCACGGGTCAATTTCAGCGCGCCGGTATTCTTGGTCAACCTGAAGCAGGCTATCAAGGTTTTGGCGGATGGAAGGGAGATTGACTGTGACATTTCCATGGATGGTGATCAGAACCAGGGGAAATCATCAAGAACATTTATCATAACTCCCAAAAGAATAAATCCCTTACCGAGCACGATATCACTAACGATCCACAAAGGTTTGACTGATCTCCTGGGGAACAAGACATTAGTGAAACCTTTCATCTATGAATTTCAATCAGTGGAACAAATTTCTGTTAATGGGCTTGAGACTTATTTCAGGTCAACAAGCGATAGAGGCATCAAGATGCTCCTATCCGGCGATTCCGTCACTGACAAAGATCTAAGGAATGCCATCAAGATTGATCCTGGCGTGCCTGACCTGAAGATCCGTCGCAACGATGAAGGCGCTTATGAAGTATCCGGGAATTTCGTAAAGGACCAGAATTACACGATTCAAATATTGCAGATTCCCACCAAGGAAGGAACTGCTGTTTTCGCTCAGAATGAGTTCCAATTCTTGGGACCTGGTCTGAGCCGAGAAATAGCTTTTCAATCGGAGAATTCAATCGTGGAATTGAGAAGTCGGCAATTCGTGCCTGTGAGACTTTCGGGAGTTCCACAAATGAGATGCGAACTCAGTAAAATTCCGCCGATATTGATTGCGCAACTTGCCAGGGAGCTCAATGACGAGATAGACAACCTGGAAGGCTATTTGGATTCCTGGCGAACCGCAATTGAAAAATCCGGATTTGATTCAAAAAATAACTGTTTCGCAATCTCAAAGGTCCAAGAAGATAAGGAGGTTTTCTTTGCTCCTGACGCATCTGACAAGTCCGTCATTTTTTCCGCCCCAATGTCTTTTAGAAAGTTTCCAGAAAAGGGCGGCGCATGGATTGTGAAGTTAGGCGCGCCTGATACTTCGGATGTTCCCCCCGCAACAAGGTTGATCCAGATAACCGATTTGGCGATAAGTTACAAGATTTCAACAAAGTCGCTACTATTGTGGGTTACTTCACTTCAGACAGGCGAGCCTGTTCCCGGGGTGGATCTTGCGGTAGTCACAAAGGATGGGGAAGCCTTTGACATCGGCAAGTCCGACGAAAACGGCCTGATTATGACCAAGGACAGAAGTGAATTCGTTAATTTTAAGCTGGATTTGGACAAGACGCCATCCATGAAATCGTCGCCGCTATATCTGGAAAACATTTCCTGGCTGATCGCAGCAAATACTGATGACTACTGCGCTGTAGACATAGAATCTTTCAAGATTAAACCAACGACACGAGTCCCAGAAGACAAGACTGAGAAAGCCGATGGAGCGAAAACAGGTTTGGTTTTTACCGACAGAGCCATCTATAGACCCGGAGATGAAGTCCATTTCAAATTCATTTCCAGGATTTTCAAGGACAACAAAATAGAAGCTCCCGAAAAAACAGTCGTGAAGATCCAAGTGATCGGTCCCAGAGGGGATGTCTATTATAGCCGTGAACAGCCGTTGAATGAATTCGGCTCATGTTGGGACACATTAAAGCTTGAAACTTTCTGGCCGGTTGGGAGTTATACAATAAAAACAGTTTTCTCGGACCAGGCGGCGGATAAGAATGTTTTCACAAAGAACTTTTCAGTTCAGGAATACAGAGAAAGCAGACACCACGTTTCATTAACCTTTCATAGAGAACAAAAACCACTGCCGAAATATGTTGGCGTCAGGGGTGAGGAGGAGTTTCTGCTGACAGAGATAACCTCCACATATTTTGCTGGTGGTCCGGTTCGTCACGGCAAAGTAAGATGGAAAGCGGATTTGGCTCCGGTAACTAACTCGGTCGCCGGCCATGAAACATATTTCTTCGGAAATCAGGAGGAACAAACTCTCTTCCTGGAATCGGGAGAATCAATTCTGGATGAACAAGGCAAGCTTTCCGTCAAGATTCCCTTGGATGTTAGGCTGTTAACAGGAATTTATGGTGTCAGGCTGTCTGCGACTGTTGTTGATATAGACGGTCAACCCGCCACAGAAGTAAAGTTCTTCAATCCCGCCCCTCGCTTTCTGGTGGGGATACTGGCTAATCAGAAGCAGGTTCAGGTAGGCTATTCAAGTCCTTTGCGTTTCGTACTGGTGGATTCTGAAGGAAAAAGGGTCCCGAAAGCCTTAATGGAAATGGCCGTGTTACAGAAACGCTACCTGAATGTAAAGAAGAGAGACAGGGACGGAAACATCAATGATAACTGGGAAGAAGGGTGGATGAAGACGTTTTCGACTACCCAGACGATTATTGACGGAGAAGGGAGCTTTCAACCTGAGTTCGTGGACCCGGGAGATTATCTTGTTTCAATAACTTTTCTGGACACCACAGGAAGATACTCAAGCCAGGTAATTTTCAAAGTCGGTTGGGATGACTATGACCAATGGCTTCAGGGACAGAAAAAGGCAGAAAAGGGAGCGACCCCGGATATTATGATTTCACTTAACCAGAAAGAATACTCTCCGGGTTCAACAATTGAAGCAAGTTTTCATGCTCCCCGGGCAATCAGAAGATGCTTGATGACACTTGAGAGATCAGACATTCTTGACCATCAGGTTGTAGAAGTTAATGGCCGGGATGGTGGAGCTAAATTCTTGATACAGAACGGCTTCCAGCCGAACATTTTTGTATCGCTTCTGGCTCCCACCGGTAGATCGGATTTCCCGGTTTATTCGAGTCAGACAGATTCCGACATCCCGACCATGTTTTCAGGATACGCCAAGGCTTCGGTCAAGACGGAACTCAAGAAATTGAATTTGGACATTGACAAGGGATTGTCGGAAATAAAGGCCAAGCCTGGGGAAAAAGTTAGGATAAATTTGGCTGTTTCCGACCAATCCGGCTCCGGTGTGGTCGCTGAAATGGCAGTGTGTGTAGTCAATGAAGCAGTACTCGCAATGGCTGATTTTAACATTCCGGATTTGTCGCCATTGGCTAATTTTGATCTGCCACTCTCCGTGAAGACAGGGGACCTCAGACTGGGATTAATAAGTCAGGACCTATTTCGGATGCTGAATACACGTCCATTGACTGGTGGGGGCGCAGGGAAGGCCATGATGGGCCCAAGTTTCAGGAAGGATTTCAGACCGGTCGCTTATTTCAATCCATCAGTGGTCACAAATGAAAAAGGACAGGCTTCGATAACTTTTGTTGCGCCGGATTCACTTACTGTCTACCGGGTTTATGCGGTGGCCACAGACAGATCATCCGGATTTGTATCAGCAGACAGGCCGATGACAGTGAACAAAGATTTTTACGCGGAACCGTCCATTCCGCGATTTCTATGTCCAGGCGACGAAGCAATTTTACCGGTGAGGGTTTTCAACAATACTAAAGAAAACGGGAAAATCTCCCTTGAACTGAACGTTTCCCCAAACATGAAGATCGAACCCAAAACATTCAAATCGGATCTGTCAGGCAATTCATCTGTCGATGTAGGCATTCACTCCAAGGTTGGGGAACAATCAGATAATACCTGGTTGGAAATCACAGCCGCCTTTGATTCAAAAATCCAAAAGCTGGATGACGCCGTCAGAAAAACCATTCCGACTAAGGGGCTTTATTCTCCACTCACAAAGATTATCCAGGGAGGATTCGCCGGTAACATAGAATTGCCGGTTGTCTTTCCTAAATACGTCGAAAAATTCATCTCCCCCAAGGCCGGTTCTAAAGACGTGGCTATTTCTCTCACACTGAGTTTGCATGACTGGTCAAGGATTACGCCGGGCTTAAAGTATCTTATGCATTATCCGTTCGGATGTATCGAGCAAATTAGTTCATCCGTCATTCCCCTCGTGGGGTTGCGGGACCTGATAGCCTCAGGACAGATCTCGGAACTTTCTGGATACAATGTCGAAGATTTCCTAAAAACTGGAATTGATAAGATTCTCGGTTCCCAACAGCTTACGGGAGGTTTTTCATATTGGCCGGGACAACTTGACACAACCTTGTGGGCTTCCTCTTACGCCACTTTTGCCTTGATCACTGCTTCCAAGGCAGGAATGAAAGTCCCTGAATCGAGCCTCAATCTGGCCTCCAAATTTCTGAAAGAATCGGTATTCAAAAAGGATAGTTCCAGTAGTAGTTACCGAAGCAAATCGGATTTGTATTGGATGTTGTTCACTCTGGCTGAACTGGGAGCTATCGTTCCTCAGGATTTGCAGCCTTTTTTCAACGATTATCGAAACCTTTCCGAGGAGTCTAAATCTCTTCTGCTTATGGCCTCGAAAAAGATCAACTACCTTAACTCGACCCGCCAGAAAGAACTGGCAAGAAAACTGGCCCCTAGTGAACCCAACGACGAAAGAGACGCCCTGGACTCTCCCTGGCGTGAACTGGCGGCTTGCTTGATGGCCACCTTGGAGATTGAAGGACATTCCAAGAAAGCGGACGAATTTGCGGGAAAATTATTGAAAGGCCTGCGACCTGATGGCGCATGGATTTCCACCGCTGACACTGGGTGGTGCCTGCTTGCGCTAAGCAGGTATTTCAGGGAAAAGGGCAATACTTCCAGGGAAAACAAATCGATAAACCTCACTTTGGATTTGGGGGAAAAAGATCAACTCAAACTGAATCTCAAAGAAGCCGCCCGAACGATTGAAATTAACCCTTCATCTCTGCTCAACAGCCGGAAGATAATCCTGAAGGCCGATTCATCCCAATTTGTTAACTACAACTTGTCCCTTAAGTATCCGGAAGACCCTACTGAAGAAGAAACCAAATCCAGAGGACTTAGCCTATCCAAGAAAATCTCTAACCTAAACGGGAACAAAGAAATCAAGGTCGGTGATATGGTTAGAATATCACTGGAAATAGGGTTTCAGGATAGTTCATATAAACCGGCTACCGGTAAACTGGATTTTCTTGCGCTTGAAGATTTTACACCGGCTGGTCTTACCCCGATAAACTCTGAACTCAAGACAGAAGGAATGGACGAAGAAGGTTCGATTAATAATACTGAAGGCAGAGACGCGGCTTTAGGATTTTATCCGTCGTATGTTGAGATTCGCGACGATGGCGTCAGGGTCTTCAAGAACCGGATTTACGGTGGAACCTACAGGTTTTCGTATCTGGCAAGGGCCGTAACGGCTGGGAATTTCTGGATGCGGGGATCGAGGATCTCGGCTATGTACGATCCGAGGATTAAGGCCTCGACCCCTGGCAAAAAAATCAGAATTCTTGGCCCCAGCCAATAGAAGCTGATTATTCAGCTCCAAGATAGGTTAGCACCACCGCCATAGCTGTCGCTGTTACAACGAAGCAGACTGCAATGGCAACTCCTAGAAGTCCGATCATGAGATTGACTCGGTTCACAAGAAATTACCCCGTGTTACATGATTTATTTGACTGGTTTTATTATATCATAGGAGAGCCATTGATGGCTATAAAAAATATGGTAGGTACTTAGATGGATAACATGTTGTATGGCTTTAGGTTAAGTCCGTATGATTTAGCTTTACAGCATTAGATGAAGATATATACCATTTTACGCATAAACTATAACTGAAAATAGATTTAATGGCATGTTATTGAATGTTTATATGGCTGGTTGAAATAGAAAAGAGGGGCAATCTTTAACGTTGGGTATCCGGCTTTAGCTCCTTCCGTCACTAATTTGATGACTCACAAGAAAGGCTATTTCACAATCTTCAGAATCTGCTTGAACTTGTCGCCCTCTGCAACCTTCAGCAATTCAAAAAGGGCCATTTCAGCGCTCGTGATGATTGCTCCCGCCTGTTTTGAGCGCTCAATACCAATCAGCTTATTTTCAGGAGTTCTGGAAGCTACGGCGTCACATATAATGTGCGTCTCATAACCCATGTCCAGTAGATCGAGTATTGCCTGGCAGACGCAAACATGACTTTCAATACCCAACACCAGCGCCTGTTTCCTTCCAGTCGCATTCAGTTTATCCAGAAAAGCCGGCTCTGCGCAGCAACTGAAACTCAACTTAATAATAGGCTCTGAATCCGCAGGTATATGTTCCCTTATTTCCGGCAGCGTTGATCCCAATCCCCTGGGATTCTGTTCTGTCCATATTACAGGAAGCCCGAGAACTTTTGCGCCATGAATGATTTTCACGGCGTTTGTAACGAGATTTTCCCGGTCGTGCATAGCCCGGGAGAGTTTTTCCTGCATGTCAATTACGACCAGGACTGAGTTCTTTACTGACAGCATGATTCTCGCATCCTCAAGTTTCTACATAAAATGCCACGCTAGTCGTTGGCTGCTGTATGTCCCGGATCAGATCCAAGTATGTTCAATGGAGATTTGCCTTCACCTGTGGCGCCGGTAACGTATGAAAATTCATCCGCTATAATTTCCGCAACCCTTTTGTACAATGTTCTCAGCGGAATCTCGGCCGGACAAGCTTCAGTGCACAAGTTACAATCAATGCACCTACCAGCCATATGGACCGCCCTGGTGAGATGGAACATGGGATTTTCAGGGGGAATATTGCCGGTCTTAATCAGGGCGTCCTCCTCAAGCGTGCAGACGTTGCAGAAACAGACCGGGCAGATATTCCTGCACCCGTAACACTTGATGCAACGATCAAATTCCGCGGACCAAAAGGCTAAACGCGAATCCAGGTCTTTGGCTAAAACTTGCTGAACACTGTTATTCGTTTGAGGATCAACCTTTTCTCCAGCTACAAACTCATCAGGGAATGGTTTACGGCACTCGTGTTCTTCCGCAAGTCCCAAGGTACACGCCACACCTACTTGCACTATTCGATCAGGATTTCCCAACTGGTTCCAGCGCTTAAGCTCGTTTAAAGCCCTTTCGTCACATCCGCGCACCAGTACCCCATACGTGGAGTCATCATCGCAATTCTGAATTAAATGGAGGGCCAACTTGGCCATTGGGTAACGCATTGTTCCCTGCGACTCCGTTTCTCCCAACGAAAATGAGGAATCAAGTTGCTCCTCTTGCTTAAAGAGAAACGGCGTCACTACACCGGCGTCATTTCTCAGTCCAAGAAAACCAGCTATTTTCCCACTTGCCAGTAGGCCTTTGACATGTTCTTTCACTTGTTCAATCATCGGGTTATCCCAAAGAAACAAAAAATGGATTAATAAAATTAATTCTTAAGAGGCTTTTTCTACTGAAACAGCTTCCATTAACACCTTGGGTCTTAACGGAGAAGGACCGATTTCACGAATCTTGTCTACAAACTCCGTAATTACCTTTGCAAATCTGGGACCTTCCGCCGAGGAGACCCACTTGAGAGACAGACGTTCGGGATCTATTCCATAAAACTCAATCAGTTTCTTCATAAATCCCATTCTCTTGACCGTCATGTAATTACCGTACAGGTAATGGCAATCCCCGATGTGTCAGCCGCCTACAAAGACACCATCCGCTCCCTTCTGGAAAGCCTTGAGTATCTGATGCGGCCCTACAGTGGCGGAACACAACGTTCGGATGGTCCTCATATTGGGAGGATACTGAAGCCTGCTTACCCCAGCCAGGTCTGCCCCGGCGTAAGCGCACCAGTTGCACAGAAAACCAACAATTTTAGGCTCAAATTGACTATCGGACATTTCTAATCCTCAACGTGGACGGCAGGTCAAAATAGACGGCCTAATCGAGCGTCTAAACCGCCATCGCCTGTTCTATCTGGGCATATATCTGCTGATTGGAAAAACCATCAAGTCTGGCGCTTCCGGAAGGACAAGTGGCGGCGCATCCACCGCAACCCTTGCAAAGCACTTTGTTGACCTGACATACGCCTCTGTTTTCAATAAAATTGATCGCCCCATACGGGCAAACCGCTACACACCCAAGACAACCGCAGCATGTGTCAGGATTTATGTCTGCTACAATACCGCTTGTGAAAAGAGCTTCTTTGGAGAGAACGCCGGCCGCCCTGGAGGCTGCGCCCAGGCCCTGGGATATTGCCTCTCTTATTGTCGATGGAAATCTTGCGTTACCGCAAAGATACACTCCATCTGTGGCAAAATCCAGCGGTTTAAGTTTCACATGGCCTTCCAGGAAAAAGCCATTTTCGTTTATGGGAACCTTGAGCATTGTCGAAATTTCCGACGCGTCATCCTGGGCCACGAGCGGCGTGGACAATACGAGAAGGTCGGTAGGAACAATCATGTCGCGTCCCATTCTCAAGTGATACACACTTACAGATTCCCCATCGAATCGGGGAGGACGATCTGGATCATAAGTCACATATCGGACACCGAGTCTTTTTGATTTTCGAAACAACTCCTCATTTTCCACGCCGTACATCTGCATGTCGCGATAAAATATCGTAATTTTCGTGTCCGGGGATGCCTCCTTAAAGAGAATGGCATTCTTTACCGCTGTCATGCAGCATATTCTGGAACAGTATGTCCGCTCTTTGGACCTTGAGCCGACACATTGAATTATCGAGATGTTTTTGGCCTGAACATCTCCCAGTTTGAGCTTGGATTCCAATTCGATGTGAGTGATGACCTTATTACCGTCGTAATTGTAAAGACCCTCCGGTTTAAGCGGCTGAGCTCCTATGGCAACTATAACAGCCCCACATTTGATCTTATTTTCAGTGTCATTATGCTGGATTGTAGCAACATAATTCCCAACGTATCCTTCTGTCTTTGTAACAACCGCTCCAGTGTGGATGGCCACTTTGGGATGATCTTGCAATCTGCCCACCAGATTGTTCACCAGCTTGTCCGGTGGTTCGTGTGTCGGAAGGATCATGTTCAAGTCGTTGAGTATTCCGCCAAGCCTGTCTCGCTTTTCCACGAGATCAACTTCATAACCCATGTTAGCAAGGGCCAGGGCTGCTGACATACCAGCGACGCCACCACCTATAACCATGGCCCGATGCGAAAGGCTCAACTGGATCCTGTTCAGTTCCCGCAGTTTGGCAGCTTTGGCCACAGCCATGGCTATCTGAACCTTGGCTCTGTTTGTCCCGGCTTCTCGTTCGCGCATATGCACCCACGAGCATTGGTCGCGAATATTGGCCATTTCGAAAAGATAGGGATTCAGACCGGCTTCTTCACATGCGCTCATGAACAGAGGCTCATGAGTCCTTGGCGTACATGAGGCTACAACCACCCGGTTAAGATTTTCTCGAGGAATCGCAACCTTGATTTCGTTTATTCCACCTTCTGAACACGTGTAGAGGTTCTCCTGGACAAAGGCTACGTTGGGGAGAGTTTTCGCGAATTCCACGAGTTCCTTCATCTCCAGATAGCCTGCTATATTGGATCCACAATCACAAATGAAAACGCCTACGCGAACATCATCCTGAGCCGAATTTTTCACGCTTAAATCTCCCTATACCGCAATGGGCAGCCCTTCCGTCATTACCACCTCAGCCGCTCTAGCCGCAGCGCTGCTCGCCTGGGCCACGGATTCAGGTATGTCGAGAGGTCCCTGGGCGCAACCGCAGCTAAAAATTCCAGGCACGTTGGTATCCAAAGGATTGTTTGGGCTCGTCCTTACAAATTGATTCTCGTCCAGCTCCAAGCCCAGCAATTCTGATATATTCCTGATTCCTTTTGATGGGGAGCATGCGTTTGCGAGGATGACCATATCAAACGTCATTCCGACAACCTGTCTCTTTTCTGTGTCCTCATAATAGACAACCGGATTCATTTCTTCATCCTGAAGGATTTCCGCCACCCTGCCTCTAATATACTTCAGACCAGAGACCTCTGCGCCACGGACTTTGTATTCTTCGAATCCTTTGCCTACGGTTCTAAGATCCATGTAGAAAATGTATGATTCGGTTTCATGTTCATGTTCACGAGCAATGATGGCTTCCTTGATGGAATGCATGCAACAATAGTTTGAACAGTACTTGTGGAACCTGAAATCCCGGGATCCGACGCATTGTATGAAGGCGAGTTTCTTGGCCGTATGATATTTGTGAACCTGCTCCTCAATTCGTTTCATTTCCTGCTCAAGTATCTGTTTCTGGTCCTCTTTTTGATCTTTTTCAGCCTTCTTGATCAGTTTGGGCAGTTCTTTGAGCCGTTTCTCTCCGTATATTACTGAAGGTCTAGACAGATGCCCCCTTGTAGGGCCTCCGGCGCTAAGAAGCCTTTCCATTTCCAGAGATGATATGACATTTGGCATCCTGCCGTAACCATACTCTGGTATTTGCGTAGCGTCGAACAGTTCATATCCGGTTGACACTATGACTGAAGCCACATTGAGATCAACGAAGGATTCTTTCTGTTCATAATCAACGGCCTTAGCCTGACACACCTTCTGACAGACACCGCACTTTCCACCCAGTATAACTTTGCAATGATCGGGATCAATCGTGAAGACAGACGGGATCCCTTGCGCATAATCCTTGTATATGGCTTTTCTGTCATCAAACCCAAAATTGAACTCATTAGGGACCTTGGTAGGGCACTTCTCTGCGCAGGCTCCACACGCAGTACATCTTGAAGCGTCTATATATCGCGGTTTTCGACGCACCTTGACGTTAAAATTACCTATTTCACCATTGAAATCCACGACTTCACTATAGGCCAGCACATTAATTTTGGGATGTCGACCGACATCCAGCAATTTGGGTGACAGAATTCATATTGTGCAGTCGTTGGTTGGGAAAGTTTTGTCCAATTGAGCCATTTTCCCACCAATACTGGGATTCTTCTCCACAAGATGAACTTGAATTCCCATTTCACCCAGATCGAGAGCGGCTTGCATGCCTGCTATACCGCCACCTATTATTAGCACTTCCTTGGAAGCCATAATTTCACCATCCCCGAGCTACAATTTAATTGCCTGCGCCAGTATTTCATTCAAATCACGGATCTGAAGAGGTGTTTCCATATCCCGCAAAGCGCAACTCAAATGCGCCCTGCATTTTGGGCAAGCTGTTACAAGAGTTTCAGCTCCAACGGAAATGGCCTCTTCTATCCTTTTCTTTTGAATGGATTTAGAACACGCTGAGCAGTTCATCCATGCGCTAGTGCCGCAACAGATTCCACTTTGCCTGTTATGTTCCATTTCCGTAAGTTCCACGCCAGGAATCGCCTTCAACAGTTCCCTGGGTTCTTCCAGAATCCCGGCCTGCCTGCCCAGCCTGCACGGGTCATGGTATGTCAGTCTGGTTTCAAGCGGCTCGAACTTGATTTTCCCTGAGTTGGCTTCCCGAGTCAGAAGTTCATACAGGTGAATCGGTTCAAATCCCAACTCACCAACAAATTCGGGATACCTGTTTTTAAAAGTCATGTAACCCTCGGGACAAGAGAAAACAACCTGCTTACAACCGAGACTCCTAATTAACTCAACATTTTTCCGGGCAAGTTTGACAAAATTTTCCGTATCTCCATTCCAGAAAAGATCATGCCCGCAGCAACGCTCGTCATCATGTATCACCGGGTCTATACCCACGGCGTTCAAAAGTTTAAGTGAGCCACGCGGGCTGTCCATCATGTCAAGGCCCCAGTCATCGTGAAACTCTACATCAAAGAAAGGAGCGCACCCTACAAAAAAGTATACGTCGCCCGACGTCGATATATTGCCTATTTCCCTCGCCCATTCGGTCTTGGACTGTTTGACATCCATTGTCTGCATGCGCATGATTGTCTGAAACAAGCCCCTGTGCGCCGGAGTGCCTGTCTTACCCTGAAGGACGGCCTCTTCTCTGATCAAACGCACGAACTCAGGATAGTCTATCTCTGATGGGCAGCGGACACTGCACTGGCCGCAAGAAAGGCACGCCCACACATTGATGTCTTCCAGTGGGTTTTCTTCCTGATCCACGAGTACCTTTTCAACCATCAGGCGAGGCGAAAAATCAGGAAAGATCCTGGAAACCGGACAACTGCCCGTGCATATTCCGCAATCCAGGCAATAATAGGCCCCGGTACGGTCAACGATATCCGGTAGGTTCATGCCGCAGTCTCCCTTTTGACAAGAGGATTTCCTCCGAGCTTTCGGACATCTTCAGTGAAGGTCCTGATGGTTTCAGCGAACCTTGAACCTTCAGAAGCTGAAATCCATTCTTTCCTCAGCCTGCCGTCCTCTAGTCCCAAGAGCTTCATCAATTTTCTGGTTTTTTCTATTACTTTCGTCGCCTTTTCATTACCATCCAGGTAATGGCATTCACCGATGTGTCAACCGGTGACCAGAACGCCGTCAGCCCCTTTTTCAAAAGCCCGCAGAATATATGACGGAACCAGCATTCCGGAACACATTAAACGGATCAGGCGAATACTTGGGGGGTACTGCATACGACCAACACCAGCCAGGTCCGCTCCGGCGTACGAACACCAATTGCATGCGAAAGCCACAATTTTTGGATCAAATTCTTCAGACATTTTGACTCCGAAAAATCACACGATTCTAACAGTTAACTCTAACAAGATTGTAGGCCACCTAACTCCGAGAACCATCACGCCACCGCCACATCGATCATTGTAGAAATCTGATCATCTTTAAAGTGCCTGATTGAAGCCGCTCCGGTAGGACAGGCCACAGCGCACGCCCCGCATCCCTTGCAAAGAGCGGGATTGATTTCGGACTTGAACACTCCAGGGCTTGTTTCCTTGAGTTCAGGGGCGTGGAACGGGCAAACTTCTACGCAGCGACCGCAACCGCGGCAGAGGTAAGAGTCTACAACCGAGACCATCCCTGGCGCTTCAACATAGCCGCGCGCAAGAATCTGAGCGGCATGGGAAGCGGCGGCCTCAGCCTGCCCTATAGCCTCATCCAGAGGCTTGGGATAGTGGGCAAGCCCCGCCAGGAAAACCCCATCAGTCGAGAAATCGACCGGCCTTAATTTCATGTGGGCTTCCAGGAAATAACCATCTTCATTTGTGGATATTTTAAAAAGCTTGGCCAGTTCTCTATTATTCTGGTCAGGTACGATCGCTGACGCCAACACAAGATTGTCAGCCTGGATCTCCAACATACCGCCCAATACCAGATCCTTAAGTTTTATCTTAAGTTTTGCGCCTATCTCAACTTGAGGAGGTTCCTCGTATTCGTATCTGGCGAATATTACACCCAGGCCCCTGGCTTTTTCATAATATGATTCATTAAGGCCGAAAGTCCGAATATCACGGTATAATACCCAAATCCTGGCCGAAGGATTTCGTTCCTTGAGTTCGATAGCGTCCATCACCGTATGGTTACAACAGACTTTGCTGCACCACGGGCGCTCCGGACTTCTGGACCCGACACATTGTATAAAAACGGTCGTGGCGGCGTTCCAGACTTGAGGGTCTCCTTCTTTCATGGCCCTTGTCATGTCAAGGTGAGTTCGTATACGAGGGTCCTCGCCGTAGGAATACAAATTCGGTTTCCATTCCGAGGCTCCCGTGGCAATTACGGCCACTCCGTGATCAATTACCACGGACGTTCCATCATCGCCGGCAATCTCTGTCTTAAATGCCCCGACGAAACCTTGAACGTCCTTAACACTGGATTTAAAATAAATGGTTATCCCTGGTTCGTTCTGAACTCTTTTCGTGAGATCGTTGAGGTACGAGGGAATGTCTTCCCCCTTTAAAGTGTGTGAAAGTTTCCACGCGTTTCCCCCGAGTTTGTCGGTCGTTTCCACCAAATGCGTTGGAAAACCCTGGGCCGCAAGATTAAGCGCCGCTACCATGCCGGCAACGCCGCCACCTATGACAAGCGCGGTTTGGACCATGGGGAGTTGCTGGTCCTGAACCTGTTCGAGTTTCGATGTCCTGGCTACGGCCATTCTGATCAAATCCACTGCTTTATCAGTAGCCTTTTCCTTTTCAGTCATGTGGACCCATGAACAGTGTTCCCTGATGTTGGCCATCTCGACCAGGTACTTATTAAGACCCGCCTCTCTGGCGGTTTCCTGGAAAAGGGGAAGGTGGGTTCTGGGGGTGCAGGATGCGACAATCATCCTGTTCAGGTTATTTTCCTCAATAACTTTTTTGATCTGGCCCTGGGTATCCTGAGAACATGTGAACAGGTTTTCACCTGCGTAAACCACACCCGGGAGTTCACGAATTCTGTCGACAACGCCGGGGACGTCAACCGTCGAGGCAATGTTAATGCCGCATCGGCAAACGAAAACTCCGATTCTGGGATCCTGTCCTGAAACGTCCTTCTCAGGCGGCAATTCCTTCTTCAAGGTCAGGGTATTCCTCTGGTCCGCGAGCATCCTGATAGCCACGCCGGCCGCGGCCGACGCTTCGACAACAGTTTGAGGTATGTCCTTCGGGGCCTGAAAAGCTCCTGCCACGAAAATACCAGGACTTGAAGTATTAACCGGTTCAAAGGACCCGGTAACACAGAATCGCTCAGCGTCGACATCGACATTAAGGATTCGCGCTGTCTCGACGGCTGCTTCAGATGGTTTGATGCCGACGGCCAGGACAACCAGGTCAAAGGTTTCTGTTTGAAGTTTTCCTTCGGAATCCAGAAAAGTGATGTCGAGATCGTGAGTGACCGGATCTTCCACCACGCGGCTTACCATTGACCTGACGAATCTTACTCCACCCTCTGATTTGGCTTTTTCATAGTATTTGTCGAAATCTTTGCCATAAGCTCTGATATCCATATAAAAAATCGTGGGTTCAATTGAAGCGTCATGTTCCTTGGCTATGACGGCCTGTTTGATCGAGGCCATGCAACAGACCGAACTGCAGTGAGGCATGCCTTTTCTTCTATCACGCGAAGCCACGCACTGGATCCACGCTATTTTCTTGGGATGCCGGCCGTCGGACGGTCGGGTGACCACGCCGCTAAAAGGCCCTGAAGCGCTAAGAATACGTTCCATCTCAAGGTTGACAACGACGTTTGGCGCAATGCCATGACCATATTCGGACACCTTTGTCGTATCGAAAAGCTCATATCCAGGGGCCAAAATAACCGCCCCCACTTCGAACTCCTGAATTATGTCCTGCTGCTCGTAATCAATAGCGCCAGAGGGGCACACCTTAGCGCAGACGCCGCACTTCTTGCCCTGGAATATACGGCAATGATCGGGATCAATCGTGTAAACGGATGGAATACCCTGAGCGTAATCCTTATAGATAGCCTTCCTGATGTCATGCCCAAAGTTGTACTCATTAGGGACTTTAGTCGGGCATTTTTGAGCGCACGCTCCGCAGGATGTGCATTTTTCGGGGTCTACATATCTGGCTTTGCGCCTAACCTTGACTCGAAAATCGCCGGCGGTCCCTTCGATTCCCTCAATGTGGCTGTACGCCACTATTTCGATATTGGGATTCTGTGCGAGAGTTTGAAGCTTTGGGGAGAATATACACGCGGAGCAATCGTTGGTCGGAAAAGTCTTGTCGAGCTGAGCCATGACGCCGCCGATGCAAGGCTTTTCGTCCACCAGATACACCCTGAAACCGGATTCAGCCAGGTCTAATGACGCCTGGACCCCTCCGATTCCTCCTCCTATCGTCATTACTGCGCCAATTCTTTTGCTGCTCACCTTAAACTCCGGGTCGTGACTCACTCTGAGTGTCATTTTGTGAGTCGGACTTGGGCCACCATTCTGTAAGCCCGAGTCGGTGGGAAATATTTCTCAGGCCAGGCCACGCTTGGCCAATGCCGGAACTGGAGAGACGATGTGTCTTTCGAACCAGCTTTTTGTCTTGGGATCATTGAAAGCGACACCGATCAATTCTGTCAGATACATCACGGGCATGTGGTACACCTTACCCGAGGCTTTTGATATATCGGCCTGCCTGGTGTCAAGGTTGGCCTGGCACATCGGGCACATGGTTACCATTACGTCCGCTCCCACTGTGATAGCCATATCTATAAGCTTGCGGGAAAGCTTCACAACCATCTCGGTTTTTGTCAGAGCCAATGAACCGCCGCAACAGTCGGTCTTATAAGGCCAACTCAACACTTCAGCCCCAAGGGCTGAAAGAATATCATCCATCTGTGTGGGATTCTCTGAATTCTCAGGCTCAACCACCTCTACCGGACGAACCGCCAGACAGCCGTAATAAGGAACCACACGCAACCCTTCCAGAGGTCTGGACTTCTTCTCCTTGATCAGCTTGAGAAGCTCCGGTTTATGAAACATGTCCATGCCGGATATAACGTCTATCTCTCCCTTGAAAGGAAACTGCCTCTGCAATTCAGGATCTTTGAGTATATGTTGTGACGCTGCTCGCATGCGAACGTGGCAGCCTGCGCATGGCGCAACCACATCCTTGCCCATACGCTCAGCCGTTAAAAGGTCCCGAGCTGGAAGCGCGGTCTCAAGATACGCATCCACCATGTGAGCCGAAGACGCCCCGCAACATGTCCAGTCAGGGATCTCAGTCAATACTACACCGATCTTCTCAGAACAGTTCCTGAAAGACTCATCAAGCTCCTGGGCCGAACCCTTTAGCGAACATCCGGGATAATAACTGAATTCCATTGTATTTCCTCTTTATAAGGACAAACCCTTACTTCATTCCCGATTTCCGGAACACCTGTTTAACTTCACACAAATTACCCGTCTTCTGTGGCAAAAGATGAAGCTTGCCCTTGCGAAACATGTTCCATCCAAGCTCCATGTCATCCGTGAAAGTCTTGGTCCTGAACTTGTACATCCCAACAAGGAACAACTCATATACCCTGCCGAATCTCTTGACGGTATCCATGAACGTCCTGTGGAAAATGGCCACCTTCGGGTCCGTCACCATGGCCTTGCTCCTCAGGATGTTATGTCTTATCGGATCAAGCAGGGCAGGGACGTCAATCCCGTTGGGACACCTCGCCCCACATGTGTGGCAGGTCAAACACAGCCATATACTCTTGGACGCCACTATTTTGTCCACTTCTCCCAATACGGCCAGACGCACAAGCTGGTGAGGCATAAGGTCCATCTCGGACGCGACCGGACACCCCGCTGAACACTTGCCGCA
>CAJBEZ010000038.1 GCA_903952205.1 uncultured Desulfomonile sp.
AGTGGTCAGCCTCTATGTCCGTCACACTTAGCAAGTTGGCCCCTGTGAAGACCAGTGGCGTGTCCTCTGACGTCGTTACACTCGTTGGGACCGTAACCACTGGAGCGTCATCTACCGCAGCAACTGTGATCGAGATTGTTGAGTCCGCGGTTAACGGCTTGGCTGTGTCAGTTTCCACCGTATGGATCTTAATCGTAGCAGGACCGTTGTATTCAGCCGCCGGCTTGAAGCTCAACGACGCCAGTTGCGAAGACACATCTGATGGCGATCCGGTTAATGTTATCGACGAAGATGTCGAACCGCCCGCTGTCAATGTCCCGTGATCAGCCGTCAAGGTCACAGACACCCTATCACTCTCAACGTCTGTTACTTTGATCAGGTTGGTTCCAGTAAACGATATCGGGGTATCCTCTGCGGTCGTCAGGTTGGTCGGAGCGGTCAATACCGGGGCGTCGTCCACTGGCGAAACATGGATATCAACCTTGGCGGGCTCGCCCAGTCCCGATCCCCCTGTAGTAATACTTACGGAATTAATTTCAGCCTGGGCGGTATCCGTGGACGTATTGCTCCACGCTCTGAAACCAATTCCGCCCTCGGAGAATTTGCTGTCATAAAAATCCAGAACTTTAATCCCATCGACACTAATGACATGGTGCGAACCCTGCGCTGATATCGATATGTCATGTTCCGCGTTAAGATTAAATATCTTCTCTCCATTAACGGTGACCCATGTATCTGTTCCGTCGACTAACGTCCCAACTTTGTCTGTTTTTGAATTGAAGCCTTCTTTCATGACCTGGGCTATCGAAACACTGGCGGGAATGGAAGGTTCTTTTCCGTCAACAACTTCTCTCACAACAAATTTCATGCCCAATCCCGGGTCAATTTGAAAAGCATAACCAGTCGGAGTATTGCCTGTTCCTTCAGAGATCCTGTAATAAACAGCCATCCCACCACTTGTTCCACCAGTCAGCTCTGCGGAAACATCAAGAGTGAAGTCCGTGAGCGTGTCCCCGGCAACCATGACGGCTTCTCTCTGATATCCCTTCGCGGTTAAGTCTAAGGATCCGTCCAATTGATCAATTGTCCATTTTCCAGAGCTACCGAAGGCATGAACATCAGAGGCCTCGAAATGGTCATAGATGATATTTTGCGTGCCCGAATGATCGTCCGCTACATAACTGAAACTAAAATCTCGACCCGATTGAGTTGAGTTCTCGTTGCCGTCGGCCTTGAACCAAACTTCGCCGCTAGACAGCGTTGTTCCAGCTATCAGAGGATTACGTCCGGCCAATGCGTCGGCCTGCGATGCATAAAGCTTTCCGTCGGCAGGAACCGATTTGATGACATAGGACAAACCAACCGAATCGACATCTGTGGCGCTTAAGGTAACTTTGACAGGAATATCTTCCGTCGCGTTCGCTGTTATAACAGTGGCCATAGGAAGATCATTTTCCGGGGTAACGTTTACATCTATCGTCTGGGTTCTAGTCGTGGTCGCGTCACTCACCGTCAGGGTCAGATCAGTCGCTCCATGGGCGTCATGAACTCCCGTTATCACTAACTTACCGTCAGACACGTGAGATTCCACAAGCGAGCCATCAGATGACGTAACCTTGATATTCATTGCGCCGAAGTCCGTGTCCACGTCTGTTACGAAAGCCCTCAGGTCTATCGTTACACTTCCATCCTCAGCGAACTTCTGAGGACCGATGTCAGTCAGCACCGGGGCGTCGTCTACCGCTGTAACTGTGACGTCTATCGTCTGGGACTTGGTGGTCGTGGCGTCCGACACTGTCAGCTTAAGCGCCGTTGCGCCAGAAGCGTTATCAATGCCTGTTACCACAAGCTTACCGTTCGTCACGTGAGATCCCACCAGCTTGCCGTCTTCGGATGTAACGCTGATTTTCAGGGAGTTAAAATTAGTGTCCTTGTCCGTGACGTAATCCGCAAGATTAATTGCAATTTGGCCATCCTCGGCGAAGGCCTGAGTAGGAATCGGAGCGATTAACGGAGTCTGATCAATGTCGGCTACACTGAACGTAAAATCCTGAATAAGTGTATTGTGAGAGTCCGAGGCCTGAACCGTAATATTGTGGGAGCCTGAATAATTGTCCGGGAACTGGAAATTCAGGATACCGTCGGAAAGAGTGTAGGTAACCCCGCCATCAGTCAGTGAGGCGGATCCATCCGCTTGGTGCTTTATCGCATTACCTGCGCTGTCTAAGATGTCGAACTTAAGTGTTGAATCCGGATCCGCAAAGTAATCAGATAGTTTTATCTCGCTGTGAGGAGAAGTTACTTCTACGGTCGTCGCTTCCTGGGTGACTGCCTCGGGAGCGTCATCAAATGTCAGATTTACGGCTTGATGATCACTGACAACGGACTGCGTCGATGTTTGTGATACCTGCAGATCATCCCAATATACTTTCCCCGTATCGTAACCCGGGGCCTTGTCTGTAGCCCCCCCAGCCCAATCACTTAAACCGACTTGCCCTGAAAACCCGATCGCGTTGTCGTTTTTGAAGTCTTGATCGAATATCGTAATCCCATCCACCTTGATGGTGTGATGAACGGTATCATGACCCTGGGTAAAGACACCGTCATTATTCGAGTCTATATTTTTGACATCTATATCAATTGTGTGCCATGAATCATATATCGATTTTCCATCCATCGAATCGCCTGAGGCGCTCACGTTTTTCGCCCAACTGGCGAATGCGGTATTTTCGAATTGCGCCAATTCATCGGTGTTAGCGTTCTGATTGCCACTGACGACCTCAGATAAGCCGAATGATGTGTGCGATCCATGGGGGGTTATTTCAAATAAAAAGCCGGTGACTTTATCTGAAGCGCCTGCATCCGCGTAGTAATAGACACCGAAGCTAGGGCCCTGGTCGGCATTGAATTGAACGCTTACATGGTAATCGCTCGAATCGGCGTCCATACCCGTCATGAGATATGCCGTTTCACCGAAGTCCTTCGAGCTTTTTGATGGGTAGGTCAAAGTAGAAGTCAGAACCCCGTCCGTATCCCCTTCTTGTCCACCGCTGTCAGCCGTAGTCCATGTCGCTGATGATTTTGATGTTAAATGATCGAACTGGTCACCCGAAAAGGAATCTCCTTTGTCAAAGGTTTCATTCAAGAGAACCTTTGTTTGAACTTGCGACTCGGTGGTGTGGAATTTTAGCTGCGTGTCTGTGAGTGTGCCGCCATCAGCTACGAAATAGACAGTGTCATCCTGAAGTTTCGTGGACGCGCCTTCGGCCCCTAAGCCAATTTCGTTTGTTCCTGCTTTGGCGTCCGCTTCCGTGTCATATAGTTTTCCAGCCCCGGGCATGGCGTCAATCCAGAATGCCTTCCCCCCCCCATCATCATCCGGGGCAAGGTCAATTTTTACCGGATCACCATGCTGCGTCATTTGCTGCATTTCGGAAGATGTACCGAAATCAATGACAGCGGTCGCTATAGGAGGCGCCGCGTCAGGCGAGGCGGATGCGGCCTGAGCGCCACCAGATGGGGCTGGGGCCTCTCCTGAGGGGGCTTCAGCCTGAGCCTGAGCCTGCACTGTAACGGCGGCTACCGGTTCCGCGTTCGCGACATCGGCCGCAAACACTATGCGGTCTTCCAGTTGCTCCATAATGATGTCAGGCTTTTTGACCCACGGTTTATCGTCAGATTTACTCATGGCAGATCTCCCCTCTACGCGCAGCTATATTTTTCAAAATGTGGGTCTTCCAAGGAGGATGTTACCGCGTTGTGTAGGACTATGGTCCTGGCGGCCTCTTCAGGGAAGTGTAACTATCTAATTTTTTGGACAACAGAGCGGTTTTCCTGTTTCGCTCCTATTAAACAATTTATATACAGTGTGTAAAAGGATGCAAGATATTCTTTTGAGATTCGGGAAATAAATCACTCTATCCTGATGGTAAAAATTGTAGCCCGAGCCTGTTAAGATAAATCCAGACGACTCGAGCCCGCATGGTCATATTCTCCGATTTCCGAGTTCCAATATCTTCTGACACGCTACAAGAGCCTAACCAGCGATCCTCCAGCGTCCGTAATATGTCTCTTGCATCCGGGTCCGCGATATCTTCCGATTTCACAAGAAATTCAATCGTCACTAGGTCATTGGGGATCACGTCGAGAAACCGCGACATGTCATAATACTCAATACCAACGCCACCTGAACCGATATCGACAAGGTCGGCCACGCAGGAACGAGACCCGGTCGAAATTTTTATAGCGCCGGGAAACCTTTTTCGATACCTCGGAGTAGCGCGTTTTTCCTTAAAATCGGACATAGGTTTTACTCCCTAGAACATCCTAGAAATACAGAGAGAAGTAATTCCACGCGCCTTTAAGGCGTTGCGTGATGATGAACCAAAGACTCGTATCCATAGTATGTATTTTGCCCACTCCTTTAAGACCAACTCTTATCGATTGTGGCGGGTCTGTGAATGGCGCTCGCACTCTGTAAACATTCCCCAACCTGGGTATAATTTCCGGGGACGGAGCTATCTCCGCTACTCTAAGGGAATAACCCGTAAATGGAGCGCTATTCAGAAAGAACTCGATCTCCTGCTCCTTTTTCACATAGGTGATCTTACTTTCAGGCACGAGCACTTCAACCCATAACTGCCCAGGGACCGCTATCTCGCAAAACGGATCACCGGCCTTGAAACGCTTGCCCACAAGGCTGTCAACATCCCTCGTGATCACAATCCCTGAGACAGGCGCTGTTATGTCCAGAAACTGGGACCTCCATTTCAGAAACTGCAGTTCCTCCCAAATGCTCTTGCGTTTCAACTCCACCAGTTTACTCTCACCCAGCTTGGAAGGCTTTTCGCCGGCTTCCGCGCGTAGCATGGCCATTTCCCGGCTAAATACATCGAATTGATTCTGGGCCTTTTTTATCTCAAAGGAAATATCTTTCTGATCGAGGCTGGCGAGTGTTTTACCCTGGGCAACCCGCGATCCTTCCTTCACAAATATCTTGTCGACCATACCGTCGATCTTGACAAAGGCGACGTACTTCTCCTTGGGCACAACGTCGGCCTCCCCACCAACGTTGAAATTCATTGGAATAAAGAAAAGGACTATTATGATGAGCGCCACAAACATGCCAATGATCGGGGCCTGCCTCGTGACAATAGCCTTGAGCCTCTGGCCGGGCTTAAGTGATGGCAGTATGAACTGCTCGAGTTTTGGTTTTTTGGTCAAAAGCCACTTGTTGGCCAGGGCTGCCGCAAAAAATGGCGCGACGTTTATCATTGTAATAACGTGGATTTGGCTTGGCGGTTTGTTTTCAAGAAATTCAAAAATCAGATGGCCAACTATAGCCTTGCCCGTCTTGAGAGGCACACAGAAAAGAAACTGGCAGCCCGAGAATTCTATGTATGACCGGAGTTCGATCTTTGCGGCCGGGTACAGCCCAAGGTCAGGGATTTTCATAGACTCGGGGTCTGATGAAAGCAACAGGCCTCGATCCATTTCCCTGATTTGCTTACCTAGCCGCGCCACAGACTGATAGAATTTCGATTTCTTCTCTAGCAGCGGCTGATTGCTTGCGGCTGAAAACTGCGTCTTGCCGCCGAGGTGGACCACCAGGCACGCCCGGTCATACTCCATCAACGACCGTAAATCATTGGTGAGGATGAAAAAAAGTTCATCAAGCGAGCCCGCGTCCAGGGCCCTTTTCGATAATTCCAGCCCCATTGCCAAAGCTTTTTGTTTTTCGGCAACGGCAGGGGCGGCGGGACGCGGAGGCGCCGGAGGGGGAGCGGGAACCGCTGTTCCAGTGGGAATTTCGTTCTGACCCATCAGGCCTCCAAAATATTGTTGTTGTTCAATTCTATCAATTTCCGCGCCACTAGGGACCTAAAAAAATGACTCCCGATTAAATACGTTAAATATCTGGTTGACGAATTTCATGAAAACAGTCTGGGGCGGAGCAGTGACCACTAACCTTCCCGTCATCCCTAGAGGAACTTCCTCTCTGTCATTGTTAAAATTAACTGAACATCTGTAAACAGCGTCGAGAGGAGAGTCCTTATGCCCCTCGCTGATGACCTCGGTGGCCAGTTCGCCGCCCATGCGACTGGAAAACGGTGAATCCCGCAAGTCCTTTTCACTGTATGGCGCCACCTCGTCAACTTTTCCATCGAAAAAGAAACCCGTCCCGATGGGAAACCAGACCTCCGCTTCCATGCCAACCTTGACCCGATCTATGTTCAAAGCCGGGACAAGCGCGTGAACCACGCCATCTTTAATTGACTTGATTTCCCCGACGATTACTCCGTCAGCCGGCTTGTACCCCGGCTGCATACGGTAATCAAGCGAGGTCACCACACCGTTAAACGGGGCCACATTTCCGGTCCTGGCAGTCTTGAGATCTTCCTCGATCCGGCGGATTTCGTTGTCAACCTGTTTAAGCTCCGCTTCCTTGGACGGCGCCTTGCCCTTGTTCTCGTCATCAAGCAGGAGCAGTTGAACTTCCGCCTTTATTATCGAACGCTGTATCTGTTTTTGCCGTAGCGTCAGTTCGAGCTGAGTCGGGTCAAGTTCATAAAGTATCTGCCCCCTGGTTACTACTGAACCCAGCTCTATATAAACCTTGCGCACCATTGTGAGAAGCGGCACTGACAGCTTCTGGACCTGATTTGACGCCATGTAGCACGGGAATATGGACTTGCTCGAAAGTGGTATGAAAAGCGCCACAATGAAGACCGCCATAACACCCAGAAAAACCAGACCACCCTTGCGTTTAATCTTGATCTCTCCTCTCTTGGCGTAAATCGTTTTGGACCCAGTGTAGACCGGCTTAACAATGAAAAGAAAGAACGCCACAATCCCCAGTATAATGCCCAACAGCTTGTCAAACCGGTAGTAGACATTAACCACTATCCCCGTATACAGGGAGATACGATAGGCGAAAAGGGCGAAACCATAAACTCCAAAGATTTTTCTTTCCCTGTCCGTGTTGGACGGGTCCGGATAATTCGCCAACCCAAGGACCTTTTCCATCCATAAATGTTTTACATATTTCATGGATTTGGCCCAGAGGTTGGGAAGCTGCATATAATCGACGAATACAAAGTACCCGTCAAATTTCATCAGTGGATTGCCATTGAAAAGCAAAGTTGAAACAAAAGACATCGCCATCATGTAAAACGCCAGCGAATTCACAATACCAGGCTTGGTGAATGTCCACACGAACGTGGCGAGGATCGCTATTACGGCTTCCGCTATTATCCCCGCGCCCGCTATCGCCATCCTTTGCCTGCGATCCCCCAACTGCCACGCGTCCGTAACGTTCGAATACAACACAGGGAAGAACATCAGGATACCAACCCCCATCTCGGGGACCCTGATTCCATAGTGTTTCGCCGTGTACGCGTGAGCGAACTCATGGATCAGCTTGCTCAATGCGATTGCCGTCCAGAGGATAAGCAGGTTATTAAAATTGAAAAAGAACAGGTAAACGTTCTTTAAGCTGTGAATGCCCGTAACCACAAAGTAAAGCGCCACAGGAAGGATTAGAAGCATGAACGTCGCAGTGTACTTGTTGACGAACAGGTCGAAGACCCACAGGGTGCGTTGCAGGAAATTGTCGGGATTAAATAGCGGTATATAACGAAAGTATACGCCGGAGAGCTGCTTCGTCCTCTTCTGCGCGTCCATCCTTTTTTTTGTGGTCGCCTGGAATTCGGACGTCCCATAACGGGTATTGAGTAGCAATCCCAGTTGTTCCGCCTTTGACATGACCAGCTTCGCGTCCGCAAGCTCGTAGAAATAACCCTGCGCCTTGAGTTTTTCCACCGCCTGCTCTATCGAGACCGTGCCATCGAGCGCCTTAAGCACGCGATACTCATATTCCGACATTCGGAAAAATTTCTCCGTGGCAAGGTCTTTGATGACGAACCTTTTGAGATCGCCTTCCTTTTCCTGGCGGAAAACCTTGAGGTCCATCCTGAGCTTGGGGTTTTGGCTCATTGTTCCACCCGACGGCGCTACCGCGGCATTGGCTCCCTGAAATTGGTCCCCATTGCGCTTTCCAGTTCAGCGTACAGACCCATGGCCTCTCCCTGCGTTCTTATCTTTTCTATCTCTTCGTTGAGCAAATCTCCTTCTGATTCGAGTATTGCCAGCTTCTGCACCGAGTCAAGAGCCGCTCGCTCCCTCTGAATTCGCAAAACTTTCTCCGACATGCCGAGTGACTGGTCCGCTGTCTTGAGCTGATCCATAGCGTTCATGTACTTCATGGCCGAGGCCCGCACCTGAGAAGTGATGGCGAGAGCGACCGCGCCCATTTCCAGGTAAGCCTTTCTGTTTACCAGTTTTGAAGCCTTGTTCTCCCAGTAATTGACGACAAAGTCCATCAGGTCGAAATATATCTGGACCCCTATCTCTTTCCATTCGCTGAAAAGCAGGTGAGTGTCCTCGTCTCTCGTATATCTCAGAAACAGGGTCGCTTTAGGTAAATACTTAACCATGGTTCGCTTCAGGTCATTCTCTGAATTTATGTGGTCAAGGCCCGCTTTGTAAGCCTCGGGCCTGTTCTGTATAGCAATCATTTCGAGGTGCCCGACATGATCTATGCACGGCGGCTTGATCTCGCCCTTGAGGCAGAAGCCGCCGTCTGTGGACGCGTCCGGCGAGATGTACAGGGCTGACGCGAGCATGTTCCGCTGCTGCTCGGTTTCGTTGAGGAGATTCAGCAACATTCGCTCGGCCTTGAGGAGCTTCTGGTCCGCTTTCTGATAATCTTCTATCGACACCAGCTTCTGGCCGAACAGCTTCTGCATGCGGGAGGCCGCTTCCTTGCGGATCGACACCAGCTTCTGCGCCATTGGAACAGCTTTCTGCAGGGAGAGCATGCGGTAAAATGAGGAATCAACAACGCCGAAGAGTTTCTGGGCTGTGCGCTCCCTAAGGTAATGTTTGTTTTTGGCGTCATTCCTGCTTGTTTTTGTCATGTAGTAAGCAAGCGCTGCGTCCGTCGGTCCCCATCGCATTTCAACGATGCTTCGGTTTATTTCCAGGTCCCGGCCCGCAGACCAAGTGCCCAGTTGGTTTACACTGTCGGAACGCGTACTTGCAGGTGAATTTCTGTTCGGAAACTTGTTCAGAGTACCATCCGCTTGAGGATACAACTGGCTAAATCCATACGAAAGAGCGTCTCTGACGCTGTATTCCCCGTTATACAGAAACTTGGGCAGCATCTTTGTGCGGTTACTGTATTCAATGGCTTTCTGGGTAAGGATTTCGAGCTGTCCCTGCTGCAGTTCAAGGCTGTTTACCAGAGCCAGCCTGCGGCATTCATCGAGGGTAAGTTCCTTCTTCCCCAGCCTGGCCGTTGAAGGGACCAGCCTGTGTTTCTCGGTGTTGGCCATGACTATGGACTGCGTAAGAGCCACGTCATCCACGGACTCGAACGGGTTCCTGAACATCTCCCCCATGGACGGGAGAAAGGAGCGGTTGCATGACGCCAAAAGGGAAACAACCCCTAGAAGCGTTACGCATAGGGCCGCTTTGACGGAGGACCTCATTTATCCTCCGGTTTTTCAATCTGCAGTGTCCCCACCATCCCTACAATGAGGCGCCCCCGCTCATTATCTATAAGGACCCAGACCCTTTTGGTGCGGGACTTGGGATCAATCATCGCGCCCATCTTTTCAACCGCCCCAGTGTACTTGATCCCTTGAGCGTCTATGAAGGACGCTGGCACGCCTCTCTTGACTGCGGAAAGCGCATTTTCCGGCATGTTTGCGACAGCGAAAACCTTTGCGGTGTCAACGATCGCGAATATCTTTTCCATCCTGTCTACAGGTTCAAATGTCTGTTTGTACTTGACGGCTATATACCCCTTAAACGGGGCTATTACCTGGCAGGCTTCCAAATTCAGTTCAGCCAGGCTCTTTTCCTTTATTGCCTTTTCCAGGCCGACCTTCGCCATCTCGAACTCTGTCTGCGCCTTGATCAGATCCTGTTTTGTGGCCGCTTCCTGGGCGAGAAGGTCCTGCATGATCTTAAGGCTTCTCTCAGCCCTTGAAACCGCCATCTCCAGCCCTTTGACCTCTTCCGCGGCCCTTTGCGCCAACAGTGTGTAGCGCTCCTTTGAAACCTCGCAGACTACCTGCCCGGAGCGGACCAGGTCCCCCTCCTCAGGATCGAAACGGTCGATGATCCCGGAGACTTCAGTTCCTATGTTGGCCGTCCTGTAGGGGTTTATGATGGTAGCCTCGACCGGTTCGCCCTCAGCCAGTTCCAGTGGCGGCAGTTCCGGTATCTTGACGCCTGAATCCGTAAACTCTATTTTTGGCGGAGCGCTTCTCCTACTTTGGGAAACGCCAGTTTGAGTCCTTTCGAAATCCTTGTCGTTGGGTTCCTCGTAAATGTTGAGGCCACCGTTTGAGCCGTTCACCGGCGGCGGACCGGGTTCAGTGGGAGGCGGCGCTAGAGGGAGGGGTTCCATTGGTTTGGATGAAACACTCGTCCCACTCGATCCTGCCGGCTGAGTCGAAGGCGTGGCCTCTCTCAACGGAACCGCGTCTGACTTGATTTCCTCTGAGGCCGGCTCTTTTTCGGGGAGGCCTTTGATTTCTTCCAATTTTGGGGATGAACAGGAAATTAAAGCGAGGAACACAAAGAGTACTGTTGCAATCCTGAGGCTCGGGGTCATAAAGAAGTCACCTCGCCGTGTTAATAAACGCTATAGGGCCGCCGAAAGTACAGATTGGCTCTGTTATCAATATCATATACAATATATCTAGTCAATTGAATTTGTTATGGATAATATTTCATACATTTATTAATGTCGTAAAAATGGAATCGTCTGAATTCCGGCAAGGTTAAACCGGTTAGTTTTTCAATAATTTTTGATATAAGATTGGATTTTGATTGAAATTAGACCCCTAAAATTGAGACCATTTTATTGGAGGCAAAATATGAGCTTGTTCCAGATTGACGAATCCAAGTGTAAACGCGACGGTTTTTGCGTTTCAGACTGTCCATCCGGACTCATCCGGATGAAAAACAAAGAATCCTTCCCAACCTCGATAGAAGGCGCCGAAGAGATTTGCATAAAATGCGGGCACTGTGTGGCTGTATGTCCAACCGAGGCGATAACACTCAATTTCCTGAGCCCCCAGGATTGCGGCCCGATGTCGAAGGATTTCCTTCCGTCCGAGGGGCAGACTTCGTACCTGATGCGATCGAGGCGCTCCATAAGACGTTACAAAGACAAACCTGTGGATCGTTCGGCTATCATGGACCTGATTTCTGTGGCCTCTCACGCGCCTTCAGGCCACAACTCCCAGCCTGTTAACTGGCTCGTAATCGACAAAAAAAACGATATAAAGGACCTGGCCGCTATTGTAGTCGACTGGATGAAATTCACGCTGACGGCCCAGCCCGAATTAGCGGCGGCCATGCATTTTGACCGGGTTATAGCGGCATGGGAAAAAGGCGAAGACCGGGTGCTGCGAGGCGCTCCAACCCTTGTGACGGCTCATGCGCCCTCTAGTCTTCCCCCGTCACAGGCGGCGTGCACGATCGCATTGACCTATATGGAGCTTTACGCGGCGAGCAAAGGACTCGGGGCCTGCTGGGCGGGTTATTATAACGCTGCGGCCAATTTCTTCGATCCAATGAAAAAAGCGCTGGCGCTTCCTCCGGGCCATGTGACATTCGGCGCCCTGATGATCGGCTATCCGAGGAACCATTATCACAGGATACCGACCCGAATTCAGCCCAGGATAATTTGGCGTTAGCCCGTTCAGGCCCGTGTATGTTTATAATGTATCGGGTTTTAAGGTCCAGCGTGTCATTTTTGGTAACAACCAGACAATTCGTATGCCATTCGCAATCAAAGAGAGGATTGGACCATGGATCACAATGCGCCGGTAGTTAACGATAAACACAGGATAAGAACAGCCCAACTGGACCTTCCTCCAAGGCTGCTCCTTGGCCCCGGGCCTTCCAATTACAGCAACAGAGTCAGGCAGGCCCTGTCCACCAACGAGATCGGTCATCTCGACCCGAGATTCATAGACATTATGAACGAGACTCAGGAACTCCTGAGATATGTTTGGCAGACGGACCATGCGTTCACCATTCCCGTGAGCGGGACCGGAAGCGCAGCCATGGAGGCTTCGCTCGCGAACCTCGTGGAACCGGGAGACGTAGTCCTGATAGGGGTAAACGGTTACTTCGGGGAGCGTCTGTGCGATATGGCGTCGAGATACGGGGCTGATGTTCGCCGTCTCGAAAAGGGCTGGGGCGAAGTGTTCACAACGGACGAGATCGGTGAAGCCATCGAATTTCATCGCCCGTCGATACTTGGCCTGATTCACGCTGAAACAGCTACCGGCGCTCTACAGCCGATGGACCGTATAGGTAAGCTCTGCAGGGAGTTCAACTGTCTTCTCCTGCTGGATACTGTCACCAGCCTTGGCGGCGTTCCTGTGACGCTGGACCGCTGGCATGTTGACGTCGCGTACAGTGGCGGCCAGAAGTGCATAAGCTGCCCTCCCGGTATAGCGCCGCTGACGCTTGGGCCTCGAGCCCTTGAAAAACTCAACCGCCGCAAGACAAAAGTCGCCAACTGGTATCTGGACATGTCGCTTTTAAGCAAGTACTGGGGGCCTGAGAGGACATATCACCATACCGCTCCGGTGAATATGGTCTTTGCGTTAAGGGAGGCTCTGAGGATCATTGCGGAGGAGGGTCTCGAAGATCGCTGGGAACGTCATTCTCGCAACGCAACAGCGCTTTGGGAAGGGCTGGAAGAGATCGGCGTCAGTCCTTACGTGTCGGAAGAATGGCGCCTGCCGAGCCTGACAACGGCGATCGTGCCGGAAGGAGTGGACGCCAAGGCCGTAGCCGCGTATCTTCTCGAGCATTTTAACATTGAGATAGCCGGGGCGTTTGGACCACTCGCGGGGAAGGTCTGGAGAATAGGACTGATGGGTCATAACAGCCGCCACGAGAATGTGGTCCTGTTACTGGCGGCATTGAAGGAGGCGATGGATAATGCGTGACACAGGAGGGGGGCGGCGGCTGGCGCGAATATCCCATTACCGGGGCCAATACCAAAATGCATTACCGGTACAATTACCGGGGCCGGTAATGGCGCCGGCGCCAATACCCAAAACCAATACAATACCCGGTACCCATAGCGATGCTATGGGCTAACATATTATGCCCCCGCTGGGGGCGATCAATCCAAAGAACAACCGGTTAGGTTACCCCCCAGATTCATGGTCTTTACCCCTGAAAGGGGTTACACCGGCAACCTCAACAACGCGACATTAATAGCCCCGCATGGGGCGGCGTCATAATAGCCCATGGCAACGCCGTGGGGGGTGCGCCGTGGGAGGAATTTATTTTCGGATATTTGCTACACCCGCCAATACCCATAGCGATGCTATGGGCTATTCTGTGTGACCCCTCCGGGGTCAATACACCTGCGACGCCGTCGGGATAACTTAAAACATTGCTCTTATAATCTTGATCGGCAATAATTAAAGTAGATGCGCAGAAATGGGGCACGACATGGATAAGAGCATTGATGACAAAAGAGACGCTATCCTTAAAATAGCTCAAAAATATGGTGTTAAACGAGTAAGCGTGTTCGGATCAATGGCAAGAGGAGATTGCGCCTCGAACAGTGACGTTGATTTTATCATTGAGGTGGATGGCCAACCAAAGGCGCCGTGGTTTCCGGGTGGGCTTGTAGCCGAATTGGAGAGGTTACTCGGGAAGCGTGTTGATGTAGTGGAGATCGATTCGATCAACCCGAGGCTCCGGGATAATGTTCTACGGGAAGCCCAACCACTATGAAACGCGATATAGTTCACCTTGAGCACATCCGCGAATGTATTAACGCCATTGAAGAATACACTCTGTCAGGAAAAGATTTTTTCCTAAACGACCGCAAAACGCAAAAAGCCACTTTGAGGGAGCTTCAGGAACTTGCGGAATCCACCCAGCGTCTCTCATCCCAGCTCAAGGAAAATTGTCCAGACACCCCCTGGTTTGCCATAGCTGGATTTAGGAATATCCTTGTGCATGATTATCTTGGCATAAATATGTCACAAATCTGGGACATAGTTAATCGCGATGTTCCTGATCTAAAATTGGCCGTGAACATGTTGATATCCGAGTCGGAACCTTTTGAATAGCCGGCAACGCCAACAACGCGACATCAATAGCCCCGGAAGGGGCGGCGTCATAATAGCCCATGGCGACGCCGGGGGGGATGCGCCGGGGGAGCGCTAATCATGAAATATCAAACCCTGGCTTTGATTTTTCACATATTACAATACCAAAGATATAGATGTAGCGATACCAACCAATACCCATAGCGATGCTATGGGCTAACATATTATGCCCCCGTTGGGGGCGATCAATCCAAAGAATAACCGGTTAGGTTACCCACAGATTCATGGTCTTTACCCCTGAAAGGGGTTACATAATTTAGCCCATGGCGACGCCGGGGGGGATGCGCCGTGGGAGGAATTTATTTTCGGATATTTGCTACGCCCGCCAATACCCATAGCGATGCTATGGGCTATTCTGTCACACAGGGGACCAATTGGCCCTTAATCCCCCAAAAATGCTCGGACAAGGTTCGCTGAAGAGAACAGCCCATCGGTGATTGAGTCAAAGACGCTCTCTGAACCGAAAAGACGATTGACGATTTCCGGAACGCTCATGCCCTGTGAAGCGAGTTTCCGGGCCTGTTCCATGAGCCCCTCAAAGTGTCGGGCAAAATCCATCAGCGTCTTGCGGCCATCGAAACGAACCGTCCTAAGAGCCGTGAACATTATTGTTTCGTCGTCCATGACGCTTATGAGGCGATTTATGGATTCCAGCATATCGGAGACATTCGTCTCGGGTCCCGCGACCGAAAGTTCCCTGCCAACATAAAGGTCCCCGGAAAAGACCCATCCCTGTTCCCTTTCAACCAAACACACGTGGTCCGGGCTGTGGCCGGGAGTATCAATGACCTCAAAACGAAACCTGTCGGTTTCAACGACCGCTTGAAGCGGCAGAGGATTGCTGGGTTCCGCCGGCCCCCATACCTGATTAAGATACCAAGGTGTTTTCGGTGGGTCCTGAATGAGCGGGATGGCCAACTTACCAGCATAAACCGGCAACCGCAATTCTTTCTGGATTAGGCTATTTGCGCCAATATGGTCCTGGTGGCTGTGAGTATTTACAACAAGGTCAATCTTCGCCTTTCTCAGAAAATTAGAAAACTCCGGCAACGCTTTTGAGCATCCCGTGTCAATTAACAATCCATCGACCAGGTACGCCGAAACCCAGTAATAAGGTTCTCCATTATGCTCTGACGCCAGGCGGATCTGTGTAATTTCACCAATATTGTTTATTTCTATCATTATAAAAAATCCTATCCATTGCTTTCTCCAATTTTTATAAATTATCTGAAATAACGATGAGGTTTCAAGTGCTTTAGACTCAAAAGCCTTACTAATTTAAAACTAGCGGGATTTGTTTCAGGCGCATGACTGTGAATCTGGTCGGTCTTGCTTATGAGAAGAAGATCAGGGTATTATTACCCCGCGTAGAATTGGAGGAATCAGAGATGGGATATCAGTCAATTCTTCTGACCAGGGAAGCGGGAACATGCCTAATCGTTCTGAACCGCCCTGAGGCGATGAACGCAGTCAACGACGAGATGCGCCTGGAACTGACTGAAGCGCTATGCGAACTTAAATCTGACCCTGAAACAAAAGTCCTTGTAGTGAGCGGATCGGGAAAAGCATTCTGCGCCGGAGCCGACCTGAAGCACATCAAGTTTCTTTACGAGGAGTATAGAAGAACCGGAAACGACACACCGTATGGGGGCCCGGAATTGGCCAAAGTTTTTTTCAGTTTTCCCAAACCAATAATAGTCGCTGTTAACGGAGTCTCTGTAGGCTGGGGGATGACCATGCCTCTGGCGGGCGACATTCGCATCGCCTCAACAAAAGCGAGATTCTCCGCGGCTTTTGTTCGTGCAGGCTTGACGCCGGAGTTCGGTAGCAGCTACTTACTCCCACGGCTCATTGGCTATAGTCGTGCAGCGGAACTCATATTCACGTGTCGAATGGTCCAGGCGGAGGAAGCGTTACAACTTGGTTTGGTAAATCGTGTAGTCCCTCACGACCAACTCATGACGGAATCTATGTCCCTGGCGCGCCGTATCGCCGATCAACCAACCGAGGCTTTGATCAAGTCAAAATCATTGTTAAGAGGAGGCATGGACGCTGCCCTCGGGCATTGGATCGAACATGAGGCGCTCATTTTCAAGGAGCGTATGACCAGTAAGGAACATTACGAGGCGCTTACAAAACTGCTGGCAGATTTGAATTAACATAGAGACACCGGCCATTGCCCCTTCTCTTTTCGATTAGTTAAATCATTTTCAGTTTGCTCAACCATATTGTCCCTTTGCAGGACTTGGCTTCTCGCAATGACATCTGCGTGGCGAGATGTCATTGCGAGTGCTTTGAGGCTGTTTCCAAATGAAATTAACGTTTAAGTGATTATACACCTAACGGCAGTTCTATTTCATCTCTTTCGGGGATCTCCAATCAGTTATAGGGGCCATAACTCCCTTATCAGGGGCCGCGCGGTATAGACGTGCGACTGTGGTCGGGGCATGACTGGTGGAACTGTATGTAACAGGTGGAACAATCCCCCCGGTTTCAAAATTATTCAAGGTTTCCATGCCATCCTTGTAGGATTCCGGCGTGAGGTCTTGACCCGCCCGTTTCATGCCTTCAGCTAAGACAGTGGCTGTTCCTACGCCAATGGTGTATAAAGAGGTAAGCATTTTGGCGGGATCACGATCATTTTTCTTCGCAAGTTCTCTGACCCGTTTCATGCCCGGAGTGTCATCCTCCCACCCACCGACGAAATTGACGCCGATATAATTCTTGGAAGCGTCTTTGCACGCTTTAACCACCATGTCATCGCAGGACCAGCTTATACCGAAAGTGGTAGGCCAGTAGTCATATTTTTCCGCAGTCTTGAGAAAAGTGATTATCGGTGGAACTAGATTGCATGTTACCACGTAATCCACGTTGTCCTTTTTCAGCGATAAAACCTGTGAGCTTGCGTCCACCGACCCTATGTTCAGGACCAGCTCGGAAACCAGCTTTATCCCATATTGTTCGGCACGTTTCCTGGCGGCTTCCAGACCCTTCTTGCCGAATTCCGTCTCGGCGTAAACAACTGCAATCCTGGGATCTTTGGCTTTAAGGTCATTCATGATGTAGTCGAACATCAGTTCTATTTGTGTCTCGTAAGAAGCGCCCAGGACAAACACATAAGGCTTGTGGGGTTTATAAAATTCTTCGGCCAAGGCGTTGGGAATATTTACCACATGATGCTTGTCGATCAGGTCGAATAGGGCGATGGTTTGGGGTGTGCCGCCCATGCAGGTTATTGACAGCACTTTGTCACGAAAGATCAGCTTATTAAAAGCGGAGATTGAAAGCGGCGTCTTAAACTGGTCATCTTCCCAGATCAGGTTGATCTTGCGTCCATTAACGCCTCCCGTTTGGTTGATCTCGTCGAACGTGTCCTGAATGCCCCAACCTTCAGGTAGACCAAGAGCAGCGACCGGCCCGGTCTTTACCAGGATCATGCCCATCTGGATGGCGTCCTTGGTAACTCCTCGGGTTTCAGGAAAAGCGCTGCCGGCTCCAAAAAGTCCGAGGCACATTACCACGGATACAACCAGCTTCCAGTTTCTAATAGTCTTCATTCTCGTTTTCCCTCCTTGAACGGTTATTTTGGGTCATATACCAAGGAATCACTTCTTCCAAATTAAAGACAGCGTTCTTATCAGCTCCTTTTATGGTGGCCGGGAAACCAGAACCGCGACATTCGAGCTACAAAAACCGCTTTTAGTATGTGAACGGCCAATTTTTAAAGCTGGTCTTGATACGAGTCCAGATCCCGTTAAGACCGGTAGGTTCGACAATTAAAAAGATCATTATCAGGAGTCCGAACGCGGCGATGTTCCATTCCTCATCATACCGGCCATGAAGAAATACGAATTGGCGCCCCATAAAATCCGCAAAGCCCTTTATGATATCCGGCATCGCTGTCAGAAAAACCGCACCGAAGATGGACCCCAAAATAGACCCGAGGCCACCGATAATAATCATGGCTATGTATTCGATAGAGAGCAGAAGCGTGAAATTCTCCGGATGGAGATAGGTCGTTGAATAGGAGTAAAGCCCTCCGGCGACTCCTCCGTAAAAAGAACTGATCGCAAAGGCCATCACTTTGTATTTGGTCAGGTTTATGCCGATAACTTCGGCCGCCACATCCCGATCACGGATTGCCACAAAGGCTCGCCCGATCCTTGTCCTGGCGAGATTTTTGGCCCCTAGGGTTAGAATGGTCACAAAAAAGATCGTAACATAAAAAAGTTTGGACGGATCTCCCAAAGTGTAGCCGAAAATGGTCGGAGCGGGAACTGAAATTCCTCGAACACCCATGGTCAAAGAGTCCCAATGGGTTATGCCATATTCCACAACCACTCCGAAAGACATCGTGGCCATGGCGAGGTAGAGCCCTTTCAGACGAAGACAGGGGAACCCCAGGAGGATCCCAAAAAATGCCGCTACGATACCTCCAGCGGGGATGGTCAGCCAAAAAGGCGTGTTCAATTTGGATGCCAGGATTGCCGAGGTATAGGCGCCTATGGCCACGAAGGCCGCATGCCCCAAAGAGATCTGCCCTGTAAGACCAGTAAGAATGTTCAATCCTATAGCCGCAATTACTGCAATCCCGGATATATTGACCATGTAGATTATGTATGGATCAGCCCAGAGCGGCAGAGACAATAGCGCTAAGCAAAACAGGATCAACCAGAGCTTGCCCCAGATCGTCTGGAAGATTCTCATGTCTTCTCTATAGGATTCTCTAAAAGTTTTGCTTCTCATAGTTCCTTCAGGATAGGCGCCAAAATCGCCTCTCCGTTTCCTAGCCCAAACACAGTCAAGTTACACCCGCTCTATTTCCTTTTTCCCGAACAACCCATAGGGCCTGATCATGAGAACCAGAAACAGCACGACAAAAGCTGTCAAATCTTTTACACCCGGCATCGTCTGGTCCAGATAACCACCCACCAAAGTTTCCAGCACGCCTATCACCAGCCCGCCGACGATGGCCCCGGGAATGCTCTCCAGCCCGCCGAGAATAACTGCGGGAAAAGCCTTGATGGCCACCAGACAAATGGCTATGTTAAGCACCATTACATTGGCCAGGAAGATCCCCGCCACAGCAGCGATGGCGAACGAAAGGCCCCAAGTTAGCGCAAACACTCTCTTGACACTGATTCCCATCAACATTGCAGTGTCCTGATCGTTGGCCACACCTCGCATTGCGAGCCCCACTCGTGAAAATCGAAAGAAAAGAAAAAACAGAATAACCATCAGCCCTGATATGAGCATCGCCCAGAGGTGAGTATATGACAGCACCAAACCTTTGAGGACCAGTGTCTGTTCTGAAAGCTGTGAAGGGAATATCTTGTTGTCATGTCCGAAAATGATTCCGGAAACGCTCCTCAAGAATATTGACAGACCAATCGTGACCATGACAACGGCAAATTGAGGTTCCCCAATCATGGGTCGCAGGATGAGTCGTTCGGTAGCCAGCCCGAAGAACATGGCAATCACTGTGGTCATCAGAACGGCCCAAAGAAAAGGAATTCCCGCAACAACAAGGGCATAACAAACAAAGGCGCCCACCATCATCGCCTCACCGTGAGCGAAGTTCATAATATCGGTGGCCTTATAAATTAGAACAAATCCAAGCGCCACCAGCGCATACAAGCTTCCAACAGCTATGCCTGATATTACGAGCTGTAAAAAGTAAATGGCCCCTTCAGTCAACTTGGATATGCTCCCTTCAGTCCGTAAATATGATGTTCATGACAAATTGTTCGCCGAAAATCATGTAAAGGGAATTAACTGAGTCTCAAATGTTCGAATTAGTACATCGACTCAATCAGGTCTTTAAATTTCTTTTCTATGTTGGCCCTTTTCACTTTCATGGTCGCTGTCAATTCTTCGTCGTCCTGATCCAGTTCCTTGTCCAATATGACAAACTTTTTGATCTTTTCCACTTGAGCAAAGTTGCTGTTGGTCTTTCCGACCTCAGCCTGAATTAGTTTTCTCACCTCTGGGTGGGTCGCCAGGCTTTTGTAATTGGTATAAGCAATCCGATTATTCTGAGCCCAGTAAGCTACATTCTCCAGTTCGATCTGAATAAGGCACGACACATACTTGCGACGATCACCAATCACTATGGCTTCTTTGATATAGGGGCTGAATTTTAGGCTGTTCTCCAACTCCGACGGCGCAATGTTTTTTCCACCAGCGGTGATAATTATATCCTTCTTCCTGTCCGTTATCTTCAAGTGCCCGTCGTCATCCAATTCCCCCACATCCCCTGTGTGGAGCCATCCGTCGATTACAACCTCCCTGGTCGCTTCTGGGGCTCCGTAATAACCGGCGAAAACGGAATCCCCTCTCTGAAGGATCTCTCCATCTTCCGCCAGCTTGATTTCTACTCCAGGTATAGGTTTCCCTACACCGCCAATCTTGATTTCTCCGTCTCGTGGCACGAACGAAATACCGCTCATTTCAGTCATACCGTAGCATTCGCGCACGGGCACGCCTATAGCATGGTAGAATCTCATCAGATCAGGGGATAATGGAGCCGCTCCACTGACGAAAATACGGGCGTCCAGAAGCCCCAGATGGTTTCGCAAAGGTCTAAAGAGAAGTAAGTACGCCATCCCGTATAGGGCTTTCCAATGGAGTGGAATCGGTCTCTTTTTTAACTTCAACTCGGAAACCTTCATGCCGATTGGAAACATGGCGCTAAAGATCCATCGCTTGAAAAATATTGAATCCTGAACCTTTATCATGACATTAGAGTGCATCTTCTCCCATATACGGGGAACATTGAGAAAGGCTGTAGGTGAAATCTCGCTTAGATCCTCCTGAAGAGTCGCTACACTCTCCGCAAAATTGACAGCGCATCCAGCCCACATGGGGAAAATCAGCGAAAACATTCGCTCCGCTATATGACAAAGAGGCAATGCGGAAACAAAGGAGTCCGTGTAACGGAAGTTCAGGACCTCGGCAAGGCCTCGAATCATCGCTATCATGTTCTTGTGTGTAATCATGGCGCCTTTCGGCTGCCCCGTGGTTCCGGAAGTATATACTATAATGGCTGGATCATCGGGCCTGGTCTCGTTTACCATTTGCTCGAACAAGTGAGGTTCTTTTGTGTTGATTTCGAAGCCTAGGGACTCAACATCCTTGAAACTTATGACCATCGTATCCCTGTATCGGCGAAGCCCCTTCATATCCACGACTATGATCTTCTTCAACCTTGGAAGACTGTCTTTGACCTCCAGGATCTTGTCGACCTGTTCCTGGTCCTTGGCCACGATAAAGCTGGATTCTGAGTTTTCCAGTATATACCGCACCTGGGACGCTACATCCGTGGGATATATACCAACTGTGACAGCCGAAGAACTCTGAGTCGCCAGATCCGCATAAAGCCATTCCCGACAGTTATCACCTAAGATCGAGAGTTTGTCGCCTTTCTCCAATCCGAGTTTCTTGATGCCCAGAGCGAAATAGCATACATGGTCCCAGTACTCATCCCAAGTGGTGCGTTGCCAGATCCCCAGGTCCTTTTCTCTGAGCGCCACCCTGTCGGAATACAGTTTGCTGTTTCTCGCCAAGAGCTTTGGTATGGTGTCGAGTTCCATGATCGACCCTTTCACGCTGACGTCCTACTGTCCCAGATAGGCTGCAATCACTTTCGGATTTGATTGTACCTCTAATGGTGATCCCTCGCCGATTTTGGACCCGAAGTCCAGAACCGTGACCGTGTCCGCAATATCCATTACCACTCCCATATCATGTTCCACCATTATAATGGTGATCCCCATTTCCTCTTTTATATCGAGTACAAAACGGGCGATATCCTCCGTTTCCTCCACATTCATCCCGGCCACCGGTTCATCGAGCAAAAGGATCTTGGGTTTCATTGCCAGCGCCCGGCCAAACTCTACCCGTTTCTGAATTCCGTATGGAAGAGAGCCCACCGCTTTCTTGCGGACTTTCTCAATCTCAAGAAAATCAATAATTCTCTCTACCTGAAGCCTACTCTCCTCCTCCTGTCTCAAGGCTTTGCCGAAGAAGAGCGAGCATGATAAAATACCAGAAGTCATGTGGGTATGGCAGCCCAGCATCAGGTTATCTATCACGCTCATGTTGGCAAACAGTTCTATGTTCTGAAATGTGCGGGCAATTCCCTTTTCAGCAATCTCGTTGGGTTTAAGATGGGAAATATTCTCGCCCCTAAGGAGTATTTCACCCAACGTTGGATGATAGACACCGCTGATGCAGTTAAAAAGAGATGTCTTCCCGGCCCCGTTAGGGCCAATCACAGCATGCAATTCCCCTTCCCTGACGGTCATGTCTAGTGCGGTAAGGGCTATAATCCCACCAAAACGCAGCGAAAGGTTTTTGATCTCAAGTAGTTCCATTATCACCGAATTCCGTTAAGACAACCAGCGTTTGCGTCGTTTATAGTGTTTGACGCCAGCGTAACTTTTTCTCTCTTGGTCGTCGCTCACGCCCAGGTAAAATTCCTTGACATCGTCGTTTTCGAGTAAGCTCTCACTAGGTCCATCCAGAACCATTTTCCCGCCCTCCATGATGTACCCGTATTGGGCAAATTTAAGGGCAACAAGAGCGTTCTGTTCCACAAGCAATATCGATGTCTTCTGTTCACTGTTAATGCGCCTGAGTATGTCGAAAATCTCCTTTACCAGCATCGGAGCAAGTCCGAGTGATGGTTCGTCGAGCATGAGCAACTTAGGACGCGACATCAAAGCTCTCCCAATCGCCAGCATCTGCTGCTCCCCTCCGCTCAAAAGCACCGCTTGCTGCTTGTAACGGCGACGAAGGTTGGGGAAATACTCCATCACCATATCGAGATCCTGCTTTGCGCCATCACGGTCTCTGCGGGTGTGCGCTCCAATCCATAGATTTTCAACCACGTTCAGATCCGAGAAAACACGTCTACCTTCAGGAACAAGACAAATTCCCATCCTTACTATCGCGTCAGGGTCGTGAGTCGCGATGGATCGACCCTTAAATTCAATGTCCCCCTCTGAGAGTTCACCATTCTGAAACCTGAGTATGCCGCAAATGGTTTTGAGCGTAGTAGTTTTACCTGCGGCGTTCGCTCCCAGTAGCGCGACAACTTGCCCGTCGGCAACTTCCAGTGAGATCCCTTTCAAGACCATGATCACGTTATTATAAACTACCTGGATATTGTTTACCTTGAGCATAAATAGCGCTCTCCATCTCTAAGAAGAGAAAAACATGCGACGCCTATTGCGTGCAAAGAACTCAAGCCCGGACCAACGAGCTGAATCTGGGTCAACTTTCCGTCTTCGTCTAAATCCTTTCCAAAACTACGGCAAAGCCCATGCCGCCGCCAGCGCAGAGGGACGCGACTCCCAGATTCAGATTATCTGCGAGCATACCGTGGAAAAGCGTGACAATTAGCCTACAGCCAGTTGCCCCTACTGGATGACCCAGCGCAATTCCACTTCCGTAAGGGTTGGTTTTGTCGCGATCCAGTCCAAGTTCCCGTTCGCACGCTAAATATTGAGCTGCAAAGGCTTCGTTGATTTCGAAGCGATCTATGTCGCTGAGTCCAAGTCCAGACGCCTTAAGTGCGCCCCTTATGGCCGGGACAGGACCGATGCCCATGATATTCGGATCAACCCCGACCACACTGTATCCCTTGATCTGCATCAATGGCTGGAGCCCTATTTCTTTGGCCCTCGCGAGGGTAGTAACAATGACGGCGGCGGCGGCGTCGTTCATCCCGCACGCATTGCCGGCTGTCACAGTGCCGTCCTTCTTGAATGCCGGAGGAAGCTTGGCAAGTTGCTCCAGTGTCAGATTAGGCCTAACGTGTTCATCACTATCGAATAAGAATTGTTCTTTCTTGGATCTCGTCACCGGGACAGGAATGATTTCCGATTTGAACCTGCCCTCCTGAATGGCTCTTGCGGCTCTATGATGGCTTAAAAGGGCAAATTCATCCTGTTCCTGACGGGAAATATCGTGCTTTTCCGCAAGGTTCTCGGCTGTAAGTCCCATGCCCACTCCGATGGGGTGCTCTTGCATGCCTTTCCAAAGAAGATCATAAGCCTGAAGGTGCTTAATACGCTGCCCCCATCGAGCGGATTCCATTATATAGGGCGCATTGCTCATGCTTTCGACACCCCCTGCCAGAGCGATATCGACTTCACCGCAATGAACAGCCTGAACAGCGCTTATCACTGCCTGCATGGAAGAACCGCAAGTGGAGTTGATGGTGAATCCCGGCACACTGACTGGAATCCCGGTCCGATAGGCGGCAATTCGCGCTATATTCTGGTCCAGGGGAGCAAAACAGTTACCGAAGATAACTTTACCGATTGGCAAAGTCTCGCCTGTCGCTTTTACGGCCTTATCCATCACCAGTTGAGCCAGGTCAGCGGCAGGCACGGCTTTCAGCGTGCCTCCAAAATCGCCCAAAGGGGTTCTATAGGCATTTGCAATGACAATTCTATCCATAGCTTATCGACCTCCTGCCTGATTCAACGGTAACAACAGCGAAGCTGATTGGAATTATAATCCTCATAAACGGCCTCAATTATCAGGTCACAATCGCTCATTGCCTCAAGAGCAGAGGAGCCCCTTATCCTAGAAAGAATGTTCTCCGGAACAGTTTCCGGGAAAATGCCTTTTTCGACCATCCGTTGCAAAGAAGAGGCAATCCGCGCGATTGAACGATCCACCAAACTTTTTTCCGAGTCCAGTGCCACTACATCGTAGTCGGCCATTGCGGCTACCTGCGCTATGCCTGTCCCCATTAAGCCCAACCCGACAACGCCTATGACTTTAAATCCCGCCACTGGTACCATTTTCTGAGCCTTTGCTTGAATTCGATTGCATTTGTTCAACCGTTCTCTCAATCGAGATTTCCTCTCTTACCAGGCCGTTAAGAAAAACCTCTCGGAATGTTCTGACATAAAGCTCTCCGTCCAGATGGTATCTGTTGAGAACCCACTGATGGAGCACCCCGTCATGAAGCGCCATGAAGGTCAAAGCCGCAACGTCAGGGTCAAGATTTTTCTTGAAAAGTCCCTGTCGTATTCCCTGGCTGATTATTTCACTGATTACCTTGCGATATTCAAGGTATGTACCTTTGAGCGCGGGTTCAAAATCCACGTCCGCGTTAAGTTCCGTAGTAAGAAATGTCAGAAATACACATAAATGCTGGTTGTCCTGCGCAAATCTCGAATTGAAGCTGATGACGTCATGAATCCGATTTAAAGCGTTGCCGGAACTTTGCTTAAGGGTGTCAACCATGCCCCCTATGAATCGGGACTTGAATTCGTCAATAATCCTTAGAAGAAGATCCCCTTTGCCGCTGAAATGGGAATAGAGGGCCCCTTTTGTAAGGCCGGCCTTTGATGTGATCTCGTGAACGGATGTGCCGTGATATCCCTTTCGGACAAATATCTCGAGAGCAGCCTGAATGATTTTGTTTTCGGTGTCGCCGCGTCGCTTCATGTTCAGATGATACCCCAATACTGACCGATTGGTATTTAAATCTTTAATGGGTCGACTGTGATTTTGTCAAGATGTTTTGGAGATGTCACACAATGACTGGCTTTCACTCAAGTTAACTAACTGATAGTGTTGATTAAGTGATATCAACATCCCTGTTTTTTTGTGACGGACAATTTGCAGATACATGCGGTTTTTCCTTGACAATTGTCGGCGCCAAGCAAAAATAAATGATCGTTTAGTATCTTAACTCGTTTAGATTCATGATAGGAGGTTTCTGATGGACTACTCGCTCACTGATGAACAGAAACAAATAGTGGAAGCCGCTCGAAAATTCGCGCTTAAAGAGTTCCCAAAAATCGCCAGAGAATGTGATAAAGAGGAAAGGTTTCCGAAAGACATTTGGCAAAAAGCAGGCGAACTTGGTTTTATGGGCATCTTTACCTCCACGGAATATGGCGGATTAGGCCTCGGGTGCCTGGAGCACGCCATGGTCATGGAAGAGTTCTGGCGGGTGGACCCTGGCGTCGGAAACATCCTACTGGCTGTTTTCGGCGCTGAAATCCTAGGAAGTTTCGGCACTCCGGACCAGAAGGAAAAATATTTGAGGCCCGTTGCAGAAGGCAAGGCGATCATCGGATGCGCGATCACTGAACCCAATGCGGGAAGCGACATCTTTGGAGTTAGGACGCGTGCGGTCAGAACAGACAATGGCTATGTCATCAACGGCGGCAAGCAGTTTATAACGAATGGTAGCGTAGCCGATTTCCTGTTGGTTTTTTGTCTTACAAACCCCGAGGCTGGGAAGCCGGCGGAGCGCTTCAGCTTCCTAGTAGTTGAACGAGGTCGTAAAGGTTTCACCGCTAACAAACTCAAGGGTAAAATGGGCATTAGAGCCTCAGACACAGCGGAACTGGCGTTCGATGACGTTGAAGTGCCCATGGAAAATCTTATTGGCGGCACAGAAGGAAATGGCTTTATCCAGGTCATGCGCCTGTTCAACATCAACCGCATGGTGGCCTCGGCCCAAGGAGTTGGTGTGGCGCAGGGAGCAATGGACAAGGCCGTAGCTTATATTCGGGAGCGGACTCAGTTTGGCGCTCCTCTGGCATCATTTCAGGGACTTCAGTTCAAAATAGCCAAGATGGCCGCTCGTGTGGAAAGCGCTCGTCTGCTTTACCACAAGGCCGCCTGGCTGATGGATCATGGACAGGTGGATCGGAAGCTTGTTTCCATAGCCAAGTTAGTCGCGGGAGAAACAGCAGTGCGCGTCACCGACGAAGCGCTTCAGTTGCACGGCGGATACGGATACATGGATGAATACGACGTGGAAAGATTTTATAGGGACGCCAAAATAGTTGAAATTTACGAAGGAACCAAAGAAATCGAAAAAATAACAATCGCCAGAGAAATTTTGGGCAGGATCTAAGCCCCACCGCACTGACTTTCATTGCGGCGTTTCAGATATTGAGGAGGTAAATATCATGGCTATGCTAAAAGCGGGAGACAAGGCCCCGGACTTTTCGTTGACCGATCAAAACGGCGACACTGTGAAATTGTCCCAATTCAAGGGCGGGAAATTGCTGGTTTACTTCTATCCAAAGGCGGACACGTCCGGATGCGTGAAACAGGCGTGCAGTATTCGTGACGCTGCCCCGGACTTCGGTGGTTTAAGTGTCGCGGCTGTGGGAATCAGCCCTGACAAGCCGGACAAGCAGAAGAAATTTGACGCAAAATACTCTCTTGGATTCCCCTTACTTTCCGATGTGGACAACTCTGTAGCAAAGGCTTTCGGCGCGTGGGGCGAGAAAAAGATGTACGGAAAGACTTATGAGGGTATAATCAGGTCAGCTTTCCTTATAGATGAAAATAGCGTTATACTTAATGTTTGGTACAAAGTGAGTCCAGCGGACACGGCTTCCAACGTAATGAAAGCCCTATCATAGGCGTCGAGCTCTTGAACATGCAAACAGAGCGACGGGGATTATATATTGAAATTTGTTGATCAGGCCAAAATCAAGGTGACATCCGGCAAAGGCGGCCACGGGTGCATAAGCTTCCGCAGGGAGGCTTTTGTTCCAATGGGCGGCCCCGATGGAGGCGACGGCGGAAAAGGCGGCGATGTTATTATCCGAGCGGATGAATCGCTTAATACGCTCCTTGACTGCCAGTATCAGCAATTGTACCGGGCAAAAAAGGGCGCTGACGGAATGGGCAAGAACAAAACCGGCCGGTCGGCGGATGACCTTATCATAAATGTTCCACCAGGGACTCAGATATATGACGCGGCCAGCGCTGAACTCATTGCGGACCTTGATGAGTCCAACAGTTCCGCTGTTGTGGCCAAGGGAGGAAGAGGCGGCCAGGGAAACGCCAGGTTCGCCACATCCCGAAACCAGGCCCCAAGGAAGGCGCAGCCGGGTGGCCCGGCCGTGGAACTCGAACTTCGCCTTGAGCTTAAACTCATTGCGGATGTTGGTCTTGTGGGGCTTCCAAACAGCGGCAAGTCGACTCTCATATCCTGCGTCAGCAACGCAAGGCCCAAGATTGCGGATTATCCATTTACCACCAAGGTCCCCGGACTTGGTGTTGTACGGGCGGCCGACGGCCGTGATTTTGTAATGGCGGACATCCCGGGCCTTATCGAAGGCGCTCATGAGGGAGCGGGTATGGGGGACCTTTTCCTGAGACATATTGAAAGGACACGAATACTCCTGCACCTTGTGGATCCTGGGCCACTGGTCGAACCACCCGCTATCGAGAGATTTCGGGTTATCATGTCCGAACTCGATTCTTACAGCCCTGAACTCTCTTCCAGACAAATGATCGTGGTCCTCACCAAGATGGACATTACTGAGAACAGGCCGGCCGCTGAAGAACTTTCCAAATTTATTGAAGCGCAAAACCTGCCTGTCCTCAGGATTTCCGCGATATCTGGAGAAGGTGTCAGGGAACTGCTCCTGCAGGTTTCAAAAATGCTCAAGGTCTAGGGCCCCGGAAATGAACTGCCACGAAATAAGATCAAGTATCATTTCTCATGTCCGCAGGGTCGTCGTAAAACTCGGCTCCAGCGTTGTGACAACTCAAAACGGGTTGGACCGTAAAATCATAAATGGGCTTGCGGATGAAATATGTTCATACAGGAACAAGGGAAAAGAATTCATCATAGTTTCCTCCGGGGCTGTAGCCGCGGGCGTCAGGCGGATGAAGCTCAAAGAGGGAGCGAGGACGATCCCTCAGAAACAGGCGGCTGCGTCTGTCGGGCAGAGTAGGCTCATGGCCGCGTATGACGAGGCTTTCTCACTACATGGGGCCCGTGTGGGCCAGATGCTGCTCACCCGTGACGACCTTTCGCACCGGCGTCGCTATCTCAACGCCAGAAACACCCTTATGACGCTCCTTTCATGGGGGGTTACCCCCATAATTAATGAAAACGACACAGTCGTCGTTGATGAGATCAAGCTGGGTGACAATGACAACCTGTCGGCGCTTGTGGCCGTGCTCGCGTCCGCGGACCTCCTGCTGACACTTACGGACATGGAAGGGTTTATGGACTGCGACCCGCGGATAAACTCGAACGCCTGCCTCATAGAGGTGATTGACGATATTACGCCTGAAATTTGCTGCCAGGCCGGTGGTTCTTCGTCATCCGTCGGCCGTGGAGGCATGGCTTCCAAGATTGAAGCCGCGACCAAGGTACGCATGTCCGGTATTCCCATGATTATCGCCAAAGGCAAGACTCCCAACCTTATAAGCCGTGTCCTTGAAGGCGAACACATCGGGACACTCGTCCTGCCGGCGAAAGAAAAAATATCGGCCCGCAAACACTGGATAAGGTACAACCTTGAGCCGGAAGGGACACTGCATGTGGACAACGGGGCTGTAAGGGCCATAAAGTCCAGCGGAAAGAGTTTGCTGCCCATCGGCGTCACAGAAATCGAAGGCGAATTTGAAGACGGCTCCGCTGTCAGCATCATGGGACCCGAAGGCACAGCGCTGGCCGTGGGACTCACCAATTATTCGTCGGACGAATTACGGAAGATCATTGGGAGACAGACCCCGGAGATTGACTGGATTCTGGGTTACCGACGCAATGATGAGGCTGTTCACGCCGATAATCTTGTCGTCCTGTAATACCATTTTGTGACGGATACATTGTGGCGTGACTGTGGAACTGAACGAAGATTTGACGGCCTCGCGACACTCGTAGTGAAGGTCCTCAGTCATGCCTGCGCCGGCAAAGGCGCCTGTTCAAAAGTAAATCACTATAACGCCAGGCTTTAATCCCAGGCTTTAATTGACACATTAGTCCTTAAACTGTAAAATAGCATAAGTTGGGGAGGGAAATCCTTGGTTTCCGGAAGGATTTTCATCCCTATGGGTTTGACAAGTCAAAGCCATATCGCCCGCCGCTCCTTGACAGCGCCTATCAACGGCGTTCTCTCAAGATTCCTTGGAGCGCTGCTTGTTTTCGCGCTCGTAACTTCCCTCGGATCTTGCTCATTAGTTTCCTACTCAATGGCTGTCCGGAACCAGATGGATATCCCGGAACTCACTGAAAAACATCTTGTCACTGATGACAACGGGGAAATCCCTTACCAGCGTTACAGGCTGGATCCCTGGAGTGATGATTTCCGATACGTTTGGATGGTGGGGAATTATGATTTCCGTAAATTCGACAATCTCGAACTGATACTCTATTTCCACGGTATGAGTTCCAAAGATTACTACACGGCTTTCCGCAAGGAGATCAACGCGCTTGCCGCCAAGAGACCGGACCGCCCGTTCCTGTTTGTAGGGTTCGTGGACACGCCTTTCGTATCAACGGCCAATCGTTCCAAGGCCCGTTGGAGTTCTTTCGCAATCAAGGACGGAGATTATCCTGAACTTCTTTTCAAGTCCGTCAACAGCATTTTCAAATCACTAAAAAGGACTTTCCCCAACATTAAGTCGGATAGAACGACAATGACGCTCGCGGGTTTCTCGGGCGGAGGCCGAGTCCTTGACGCCGTAGGAAGCTGGCTTGCGAAAAGCCCAAAGGAAGACCCTTACGCTGAAGTATTCAGGGCGAGGCTTTCAAAAATAGTCTATTTTGACTGCTGGTTCGACAAAGACGTCGTGGACACCATACCCGCCCTTTTGGAAAGCAACCCCGGCATCAAGATCGTGGGCACGGTGCACATGAAGAAACCCTCTGAGCTGGCCTTGATCCTTGCCGACAGATTCAAAATGAAGCGGCACAGGAAGACTAACGACCTTGTAGGCGCAAATGGTAGGATCGTCATATACCACGGCGACTCACACTGGGACGCGATGATATCCAGGCTGGCGCAATCCCTTTAGGAATCAGGCGCCGGTCTGACCGTAGCCGGGAGCGTCCATCGGCCATAACCACTCTCGCTGACGGGCATACTTGGCAGTTTATTAATCAATACAATATATTAGCCATTTTCCGTCCTTGACGCGTCAAGCGCGCTATGATATTAGAATCATTTAGAACTTGCATCATTGCCCGGAGGAAATTCAATGCCACAGGCAGAGGCGTTCCCTGTCGATGTAGACCGGGAATATTCCAGGACCATTGATTTTTTATATAGTTTCGAGCGCTTCGGAATACTACTCGGCCTTGAGAACATTTCATCACTGCTGGCGGCCATTGGGAACCCGCAGGACCAGTTCAGGTCTGTTCACGTCGCAGGGAGTAACGGCAAAGGATCGACTTCTTCCCTGATCGAGGCAATGGCCGGCGGCTCAGGTTTGACCACGGCGCTCTACACTTCCCCCCATTTGAATGATTTCAGGGAACGAATCCGCATCAACGGCAAGTTCGTGTCAAAAGAAGAAATCATCGGAGCGACCAAAAAGATACTGCCGATCTACGACCATGAAAGGACTACCTTCTTCGAGTATACGACGGCCATAGCCTTTGACTGTATAGCCCACGCAAAACCCGACCTCGGGATAATCGAGGTTGGTCTGGGCGGCAGGCTTGACGCCACCAACACGATCAAACCTCTAGTGAGTGTGATCACGGACATTTCCAGGGAACACGAAGATTATCTTGGCGTCGGCATAAAAGCGGTAGCGACTGAAAAGGCCGGGATAATAAAGGAAAACACGCCTGTAGTGACCGGGGCGAGCCGCAAGGAGGCACGAGAGGTCATATTATCCACGGCGTCGGCGCTGAATGCCCCTGTATATGAATTCGGCCGTGAATTCAGGGGGACTCGGACGTCCCTGAACACGTTTGACTACAGGTCCAGCGGTATGTCGCTCCCCGGACTGCGCATGGCCATGACCGGCGCTCATCAGATGAAGAACGCTTCTCTCGCCATACGGTCAGTCGAGGAACTCGTAAGGAAAGGCTACAAAATATCACCCGAGGCCATCAGGAAAGCGGTTGAGACGACTCAGTTCCCCGGCCGCTTCGAACTGCTGCGGCGCAACCCCGACGTCATCATAGACGGGGCGCACACGCCGGAAGGCATGAGGCTGCTGAAAAGCGCCTTGCTCAAACTGTATCCTCTCCGAAACATCTTTCTTTTGCTCGGCATTCTGAAAGACAAGTACGTTGACACGCTTGTCCGCACGATCGTACCAATAGCAAAGAAAATCGTTTGTGTGGCCCCTCACAGCGACAGGAGCCTTGAGCCGGAGGCGCTAGCCCGTAAGGTCGGGGATATGGGGGCTGAGGCCCTGGCCGCGGATTCAATTGAAGAAGGATTTATGGCGTTGATGGAAGAAGCCGGAAAAGACGACGCCATCGTCGCAGCGGGCTCATTGTACATGATAGGACCAGTCCGAAGGGCCTGTGGGAAAAGTGACGAGTGATACCTCGTAGAGTTCAAATCCTTAATTTGTTTCGTTTAGGAGCAATCCTGGCCGGCGCCTTGATTGTATTCGCCGCGTCGTCTTCTGCAGTGGCCCAGGAAAAGGGGACCACGGAAACAACAATACCAGGATCAATACTGTCAGGCAATTCGCCCGTGCAGATGTCGGCGGAGCGACTTTCGTACAATCACCAGACAGGCGTATATACGGCAAGGGGCAATGTCACTCTCGGGCAGGGCAGCATCCGGCTTCGGGCGGACAGCATTGTTTTCGAGGCGAAAACCGGAGAACTTACAGCTTCCGGCGGGGTAATAGTGAGGGCCGGGACTCATGTCGTAGAAGCTGAAAAGGTGGCGATAAACCTTAAAGAGGCCACAGGCGTGCTCTTCAACGGAAAGTTGCTCATGACAAGGCAGCACATTTACCTTGAGGGCAAGAAGATCGAAAAGAAGGGATCATCTGAATACAGTGTTCAGGAAGGCAGTTTCACAACGTGTGATGGGCCTACTCCTGATTGGAAAATAACAGGAAGGGACCTTGACGTCACTGTCGAAGGTTATGGCACACTCAAGCACGGGTTCTTCCACATAAAGGACATCCCTGTCTTTTATCTGCCGTGGCTGATTTATCCGGCGAAACGGGAGCGGCAGACCGGTTTGCTAATGCCGTCGACGTCCACCAGCACCATGAGGGGACTCGATGTTCGCCTGCCGTTGTTCATCAATATTTCGCCCAGCGTGGACGCCACCGTTTCACCGAGGTACTGCTCAAACAGGGCCGTCCAGTGCGGGCTTGAACTTCGCTACAACCCGACTGAGGACTTAAAGGGCCGCTTTTACGGGGAATACACTTATGACCGGCAGTTTGGCCCGCCGAACGACCCCGAAAAAAATCTCTTCTACGCAACCTGGCGTCATGACCAGGATTTTTCTGGGGCCGCTCGTCTCAAAACCAATCTTCAGTGGGTATCTGATCGAAACTACTTTGATGTATGGGGTGGAAGATTCGATAAACGCCTTCGGGTGCGCTACATGGAATCCAACGCCATTCTTTACAGACAGTCGACCAACTTCCTGTTTCAGGGTGAAGCGAGATATTTCGACAATCTTGACCTGGCGGACAACGCAAAGACCGTGCAGAATACTCCTACACTGACGGCGACACTGTTCAACAGGCAGGTCCCATACACCCCGTTTTACGTGAACTCGAGCGTCACCTACAATTACTTTCACGCCCCAATAATGAACGAGGCGTGGCTTGGAGCGAGGGTGCAATGGGACACCCGTCTTAGCCTTCCGGTTTCCCTGGGGCAATATCTCAAGTTTGACCCCTCCATAACCTATCTTGGCAGAGGATACGCCGCGGATTTTTACGAGCGCGGGAAAAGCGTGAGTTCGGTAAACTCCGTGAGGACGGACCTTTATCAGGTCAGGACTGACGCATTCACGGACATTAACAAAGTTTATGGGGGTCCTTCTCTAGGTTTTCAGAAGATCAAGCATTCGGTAAGACCCAGAGTCGCGTGGACTTACAGACCGGTGAGGAGTCGCCAGAAATATCCTTATTTTGATGAGACCGACCGCATGGATGAGGTCAGTTTGCTGACGGCTGAAATGAGACAGTCGCTTGTCGGACGGATCGCTCCCGGCCAGTATCTTGATATTGCTTCGTTCAACATCAGTCAGGGATACGATTTCTTCAACACGAGGACGGCGGAAGATCCCCTTGGAGAAAGGTCCCCTCTCAAGTCGCACTGGACGTACACCCAGGCCGAGCTTTCGATAAAACCGCACTCGCTATTTGATTTGCGGGCGCAAGCTGAATATGACCCGGTCATGAATCGTGCAAGGAGCTATTCAATAAATCTTGGAGTCATGGATCATAGGGGTGACACTTTCCAGGTGCTGCACCAGTTTGCGGAGGATGACTTTCGTGAGGAGTTGAACCGTCAGACGAACCTGAACCTGCAGGTTAAGGTGTCATCCGCCCTGGATCTTTTTCTCGAGAACCAGTATACACACCAGTTTAACTTCGCCTATTTCACCAGCGTCGGAATTAACTACCACCCGCAGTGCTGGAGCGTTCTACTCAAATATTCGGAATCACGGGAACAGGACCCCCTGACTCAGAAAATCAGGGACGTGGACCAGACGGTTTTTGTCACGCTCTCGTTGTATGGGCTTGGCCAGGTTTACAGGTTCACGAGGGATTGGAGCGACATGTTCGGCCCAAGCGCCGATCTTGGAGCGAACTTCTTTTGAGTGTTGGGGGCCGCGGGCCTTTTTCATGCAATCGTCACGACCGGCGGAGGCGAATTGTCATTTCGAGCGAGCGTAGCGACGAGAAATCTTACCCGCGTCTGTTCAGAGGTTTGGTGGGCTAAACATCTATTCCGCAAAAGATCGGTTTTTTAAATAGCGGCTCTCTTTACCTCGTGGTCAATCCGTTCTGAGAGCTTTTCCTGAGTTGTCTCAAGATCATAATCAGATTGTAGTCCCATCCAGAACTGGGCGGATATTCCGAAATACTTCGCCAGTCGAAGCGCAGTGTCGGCTGTGATGGACCTCCTGCCGTGGATGATCTCATTTATTCGTCGGGGAGAAACGCCGAGGTCTCGACCAAGCCGATTCTGGGAAATTCCCATCGGACTCATAAATTCTTTAAACAATACTTCCCCTGGATGAAGCGGGGCTAATTTCGGAGCAATCATTTTTTTGTCGCCAAAGCTTTTGATCATATAGATTATAGTATAACGTTTGACGTTATAAACCAAGTAAAATTCCGAACACTTCGGGCCGGGTAATCAAAATACCGGAAACACCAATCGCCCGGCGATGCCGGGGGCTGAATTAGGTTACCCCGTCCGGGGTAAAGGCAATCGTCGGCCACAGGCCGACCTACGTTATGATCACATCCAACCAGCGACCGTCAGTGAATGTCATTTCGACCCTTGGGAGAAATCCGACCCAGCCGCTATAGATGCGCAGACCTGAAACGTAGGGATGATCCGGGTACGGCGGGGGCTCAAGATTTTGAGCCCCTACAGCGGGGACCTATCCTGTAACGGTGTTTATTACACTCGCCCGGCCCCTCCCACGGCGTTGCCGTGGGCTAACATATCATGCCCCCGTTGGGGGCGATCAGACCATGCATGGTAACCATTGGGCCCCTCGCCCACAATCGTCTTTACCCCGACAGGGGTTACATAATTGAACCCCTACAGAGTTATACGTTACCATCGCGGCCCCTTCAGCGGGTGTAAATAATCGTCACGCCGGAAAGCATTATCATAGCGCCCATCAAACGCCACCTAATATTCTCCTCCCTGAAGAACAACCATCCAAATATTACCGCGATCACCATGCTGATTCTTTTTACCGAGATCATGTACGCCACCGGCGCCATGCTTATCGCGACAAAATGAGTAATCTCCTGGATGGCCATTACTGCGGAACCAAGAGAGAAAAAGCCGATAGTTCTGTTTTCCATTACCAGAACACTATCCCCGCTTAAAAGCCGAACCGCGGCGACGACGACGAAAACCGCCGTTAGCAGACCCGTTAGGAGCAGGCCAAACTCGATAGCCCCGTACATGTTCACGCCGCCTTTGCCTAAAGTGCTTGTCAAAGCCCAGATCAGCGACACAAGCAACATCCGCCTGGCCCCAGGTTCCGACGAAACAGCCTTCAAAGGCCCGAGAAAACTCAGGCGCTCCGGGTCCAAGTTTAATACATACGCCCCAATCGTAACCAGGCCTACACCAAACATTCCAACCGGGCCAATCTCCTCGCCGAGCGCCAACCACGAGGTTAGTATGGTTACAGCGGGTGTAAAAGAAAGCAACGGCACAGTAAGCGACAGAGGAGACAATCGGATTGCGGTCAAAAAAAGATAGTAGGCCAGAGCTTCCAATGGCAAAGTGACGGCAAGAAGGAGCGCCAGTTCACGGGTAATGGGATTGAAATCCACGATGAAAAACAGGGGAGAAAGCAGCGCCAACGCTCCGACCAGCATACCAGCGCCGGTCAACCATTCATCGTTGTCACGCATTATGAATTTGGAGACAGTATCGCAGCAGGCTGCAAAGAAAGCGCAGCATAGACCCACCATGATCCAGGTCGGCAATTGATCTCCTTGAATCCGGACAGCTTAGAAAAATATCTTCATTCCGGTCATTATAGATTCCATGTTTCCGTTGAAAGCGAGAGATATTTCATTATGCGCCGAAAACCCGCACATCTCACAGACGGATGGGCCACGGTTCTTCAGGTAGCACCCCCGATTGACCGAGCCATCGGGTTCGGCGTTCGCCAGCAATTCGTTGGAGCACTTCCAGCGTGTCTTCTTCATGTCGGTCAGACTGCTGAATGAATTGGCTACTGGATAGCCTTCCTTTTTGAGCTGCATCAATTCATCAAGTATCGGGCCTCTCTCAGCCGCTGTTATAAAAAGCGGGTCCGGCAGACCGGAGTAAGGGTAATAGAACTGGACCGTCACACCGGCGACTCGGCCCTTGAGTATTCTGAGAAGGTCCGACACGGTGGAGCGGTTCATGCGGCTAATGGTGAAGCTGATAAAGGAATTGCGCTTACCCTCGGTTTCAAGGTTTTTCCAGACCTTCGAAAAAACCCCATGCCCCCGGACTCTGTCATGAATTTCCTCAGTTCCGTCAAGGCTTACCCATACACGGTCAAGCGCCAGGTCTCCATACGGCAGCGTCCCATTGGTCGTCATGCACACAGAGGGGAAAAGTCCCCTGGCGTGATCAATCACATCAGCGATTCCCCATGCGCCATCCCTCCACAGAATGGGTTCTCCACCCTCAAGAATAAGTATCTTCACCCCCATATCCCGCAATAATCCCAATGCTCGTTTGACGCCCTCAAAATCGGATTCCCCGCCGACACGCTTCCAGTAAGGGCAGTGCAGGCATTTCAGGTTGCACCGATGCGTTATCTTGTAACCTGAAAGAGTCGGTGTCGGTCTACCTGTAATCAGGTGTTTTAAAAACGGCGTTGTGAAGCGCCACAACGATTTTCCTATAGCTCTGATCATTTTCCTTAAAATTCCGCTGAAGAGGTTTTCCAATGAGCTGTTGACCGACCCGTGACTCCCGACCATAATTGAAACAAGAAGACACAAAACTTCCAATTACTCATGATTTCGTGTTCGAACAGGCGCCTTGAAAAGACCGTTATGACGTGTGGCCTTCACTACGAGTGACGCGGAGCCGTCAAATCTTCGTTCAGCGCCACCGTCATAACTCATTAGCGCCTGCTTGTGGGAGAAATCACAACACGCATCCAACATCAAGACTTTCGATCCATCTTAACAGTTTTTTTATCAAGGGGGTACCAACCGTGATTCATTCATTTTACACCGGCGTAGAGCCGACGATGGAGAAAAGGAAACTCCAGAGACTGACCCGTCTGGAACTCAAAACACTCGTAGCCAACAAGGATAACCTTGACCATGATTTCCCGGAGCATTCCAAGACAATTGAAAGCACGGATTTCTGGGAGATAGCGCAGAAGAAAACTTTCGAAAAACTCTCTCTGCCTCTCTGGGCAATCGAAGCTGTGAGCACTGCGCCGGGCGTGTCGACTTCGGTATAGGAAACAAGATGAATCACTCTTCCCAAAAAAACCAGACAGAGAACCACGAAGACAAAAACATTGAACATCTGGCAACGTCGGCAATGGACTACCTCGGGCCGTGGTTGAAAAGTTCGAGGGAATTCTCCCTGCGACGATTTTACAGATGGAAGCTTCTGGAAGACCTTTACCATAACCGACGCGATCTTGGGTCGTGGAACGCAAGGGAACCCATCTCAAACCTAGGCGAATCATTCGCAGGCAATAGCGAGCGGTCGGGAAAACAGCGGGCATGGCAGTCCGACATCATCCTGTGCCCGTCCTACATCGTGGATACATGGGCTGACAGAGCCTATCAGGCAATATTAAACGGCCCGGAATGGCTAGCCGTAATCCCGGAGAAATCCTTCTATCCTACGCCGGCGGATGTCAGGTTCCCGACGTCCTTCAAGCTTCAGGAACTGCTCATCAACAGGCTATCCCAGGGCGGCGTCCACATGAGGCTGTACGAGGCGTTACAGAGTCTGTGCCTTTATGGGACGGTGTTCGCCAAGATTTCCTGGCGGCCACATTCGTGTCCCGCAAAAAGATGGGACCGGGATTCCTTCGACATAATCGAGGAGGACTCCGAGTTTTACGACTGCCCGATCATCGAGCTAATACCCCTCGACAGGGTCCTGCTCGACTGGCGCGCGACTCATAATGATATCCAGCGGCATTCCGGCATCGGTCATATTGTTGAGAAGTCTTACGAAGAAATCATCGAGATGTTTGATCTCGGTGTTTACAATGTCAATTATGAAGAGTTCTCGAATGAATGGAAAAACTCCGGCTCTTCCGACCATCAGGGGGAATCTCTCGGGACTCCTGATGAAACACAGGGGCTGGCGTCCCCTGAAAAGTCACGTTTCTCGGTATGGGAATGGCACGGACGAATCCCCACAAATGACGGTAAAAAGGAGATCATCTGCGCAATTGTCACCGAGTTGGACGCCGATTCAGTCGATAATGGTCTGATGATAAGGATCTCCGATTCTCCTGCGCTATGGTCCGGTCTGCGTCCTTTTGTCTGCGCCCATTACACGCCGGTCCCAGGGCCTCTCGGGATTGGGGCGGTCGAAACGAACCTCGATCTTATTCACTCAATTTCCCAGTTCCTCAGCCAGTCGCAGGATAACGCCAGGCTCACAGCGAACGCCCAGTTGATAGTCCGAAGAGGCTCTTCAGCAGCCCGCAGCCTTTCCGGCGGCGATGATTTCGTTTACCCCGGCAAGGTTTGGCTTGTGGATGACCCCGACGACATACAGCCGTTCCCGTCAATGGGGTTCCCGCAGGCCGAAGTGAACTCGCTGATAAATTACCTGAACGTGCTCCTCGAAAAACGCACCAGCGTTTCCGACACGACGATGGGTGTGTCTTCGCGTGACAAGACCGCCACCGAAGCTCACATCCTTCAGGAAGCGTCGATGAACACGTTCGCCACTCGGGCGGACCTTTTCGCTCGCAGTTTCGTCGAACCGCTGGGCAGACTCGCTCTATCGATGATCCAGCAGTTTATCATTGACGACCAGGTCATAGCCGTGCGGGACCATAGCGGCGTGGACGTCCCCCTTACGGTTACGATGGATGAGATACAGTCGGGCAGATACAACGTGGTCGCGACCGTGACAAGACAGGATTCCACGAGGCTCGCCAAGGCCCAGAGTATAGAGCGCGCATTGCCGACCCTTTCGCAATTCACCCCTGTGCTCGCTCAGGAAGGCGTGAGGGTGTCTTTCTCCGAGCTTATCAAGAGATACCTCGACCTCCTCGGAATAGACGCAGTTGACAGGGTGTTCACCCGTGTCAGCCCCAACAACACTGAGGAGGGCGCTCAACCCGACGATCTCGCTCCGGGCGCCCACGTTCCCGATATAAACGGGCAACCTTCCCCACCGAGACTCGTTGAAAATGGAGGGCCGTTCGGCGCTTACCCCGATGACATGAACGCAATCGCGCAGTTCCTTCAAATGGCGGCAAACCCTAAATGACAACAAAAAAATCGGAGGACCCAATGGACGAAGAAATCTCTTTCACAGACGAAGACGTTCTTGCGCCTGAGCCACAACTTTCAGGACCGGACACAGCCCCTGTATTGCCGGACAACGGCGCATCCGCCGATGACACGAGCGAGCAAAAGACCGGTCACACCCCTGACGTCCCGGAACAGGAAATAAACTCCGCAATACAGGATCTGATCAAACAGTCGATTCAAACAAGAGCGGAACTCTCGGAAACCAGGGACATGTTCAGGAAGATCGTGGAAAAGGAACGGGTTACCGAGAGCAGGGCGGTTGACGACGATTTTCTGAAACAGGCGAGGGAACACTACCATGCCGACCCATTCCAGGGGGCCGCTATGCTAGTGGGAAAGGCTCGGGACGATCTCGCCAGGCTTATGGACGAAAAGATTTACGAGGCCTTCGGCGCTCGCGAACAATTCAACCGGCTCATGGATGACTTCCTCGATGACCCTTCGAATAATTCCCTGAAAGGATTCAGGGATGAACTGGAATTCCTGATCCGTGACAGAGGAATTGAACCGAAAGAAGCCGCCGGTTTCCTCAAGACAGTCGAGTCAAAAACCCGTAAATCCGCGACACGTAAAAGTGAGGCGCTCCGTGAGGTTCGCACGCGTTCCATGACGGAATCGGGAGGACAACCCCTTCAGACGGGTGACCCTGACAGGGAACTGACTCGCGCCCTTCGGCAGGCCAAGAGTCTTGATGATATGTTCGCGGCGCTCAAACGCTCGTCATCCTGATCAACAGGAGGAACCGGCCATGAATCAAGATACAAGTGTAAATAGCCAGTGGCTTGATGAACGTTTCAATCACGTCAACACGATCCTTGTTCACATAAGGGAGACGGTGGACCATCTACGAGAGACGCAGGCGGAATTCATGAACCGTTGCTCGACCCAGATATCGGACCTGAGCGCGCGTGTCCAAAAAGCGGAACACAAACAGGCCGTTCAGTTTGGGCATGACGAAAACCATCTTCGTTACGAAGCTTCCCAGAACCTGCGGTGGCAGATGATAATTGCCATCGGCACGGCCATTTCAGGGGCGGCTGCGTTCGTAGGGTACTTCATGGGGAGAGGATGATGAAAGCTGAATTCATGAGAGTCCTGGCCATAGTTGTGTCGGCCGCCGCGGGACTGGTCGGTCTCCTGTATATAAGCGTCTTCTCCCCCCTGATCATGGGTGAGGACCCATATTCACTGATGCGTTACGTCCTGATCCGACTGGCGGCGCTGCTTATCGCCGCTCCCTTTCTTACCGGACTCATGCTTGTCGTGGATTTCGTCACGCCCGGCGACTGGATGGAGAGTATCAGGAATGACCCAAAAGCGTGTTCTTACGTTATGGCTTCTGTCGTGCTTGTTATTGGCGCAATCCTCTGCTGGTCATGAGACGGCGTGGGCATTCGGAAAGGCTTATCGTGATTCATTCAGGAGACAGCTATCTTTCATCGTTTCCAAAAAACCGGCGTACGCCTGGGGTGGTTCAGCCTCCGTTGAGCAGGGACTTGACTGCTCGGGTTATCTCTTCCTCGCCGCCAAATGGGCGGGGCTCCCTGGTATCACACGCACAACAGCCCACCGCATGTCTCTTGGGCTTGGCGGCTGGGATTCCAACCCTGCTCGACTTGGGCAAATTCAGGAATGCGACCTTGTCTTCTGGACCTTTTCAGCGGCAAGGCCAAATGGGCATCTCGGCGCCTTCCTTGAGGATCATGCGGGCGGACACAAGGTTACGCACGCTTCAACCAGCCGCGGCGTAATATCCGAACCATTCACAGCGAGCCTGAGAAAAAACCTGACTTCGGTACGCAGGCTCACGATCGGCGATTAAACGATCGCTGCGTGTTTGACCCGGTAAGATCGAAGCGCAGCCACGCCGGCAGTCCTTCACTACGAGCGACGCAAAGCCGTAGAATCTTCGTTCAGGCCTGCCGTCATGGCTCAATGTCAACTGTCCATAGGCAAACTTTTAGGGAAGATGTCATTTCAAACATACGGAGGACATATTATGCAGGATACGAAAAACTGGTGGGCTTCAAAAACAATCTGGATCAACCTGATAGCGCTGGCGGGCTCAATCGCGATCTCTCTCGGGGTCGAGCCCGGCCGTTGGGCCGAAATCTCGACAGTGACGCTGGCCGCTGCGAATCTTGCTCTGCGACTGATCACAAAAGAGGAAATAACACTGAATTAAATCAACTCGCCAAGAACAGCCAAGTGCGCTTATGGCGAACAAGTAAAGGCGCTGAATAATGGCTACAATAAACATCGACACGCTTGGGGCCACAGATGGGCCATCCCCTTCGAACCGTTACGAACCCGAGTCATCACTGAGTTTCATTGAATGGCGGCCCGGAGATCAGGCCCTCCTGATGTTCCGTGTTCCCGACGATTTTGATACTGCCGGCTCAATCTCACTGAGGTTTGACGAGCTTGTCCCATCATCGGCGTTCGCTTATTCGTGGGAGACAACTACCGGCGTCCGCAAGAATGGATCGAATCCGGGCGATGTCTCTTCAACGGCCCAAAATTCGGCAAGTTTCGACTCCTATAACGCCGTGACTTCCGGGTCCATTGTCACGAGGTCCATGTCCGTCAATCAAGACGATCTTGCGATTGCGCCCGGAGACATCGTGTCTGTCCGGCTTGAATACTCATGTGTTGAAGATAAACCCTGCCCGGAACATTTACTGACGCTTGCGTACCGTGTCGTCACGCTGGAGGGCGAACCAACTGTCCCGACGCCTGTTAGTTCGGGCAGACTCGCTGAAATCACACGTGAAGCGCGAGATCTGTTTAATGAGGAAGCCGGCGTTTTTCTATCCGACGAATTTGTTGTACGGGCGGTAAACTCCTGTGTGAGAGACATTGCGCGGGAGAACTACTGGTCGGCCGAAACCTGGATCGCCGCAATTGAGGGGCAGGACACGATCGATGTTTCGCAGGCGATACCCGACGCACAGGAAATTCATCGTATATGGTTCCGAGACGTGGCGACGCCGATGACCCGTCTCGAAACATTCGACGCATTAATCGAAATCAGCCGCCAATGCCCTAAGACCGGCGTCCCGGAATACTATCTCGCCCGTGACAATCTTATCAGGATAGTCCCGGGGCCTTCCCTGAACTTGGAACATGGTTTTTACGTTCATTATTCGCGTATACCGCGGCCGCTGGGGTTGTCGTTGGGCGACAGAGCGGAGCCGCCAGTTCCGAGATCGTATGATTCGCTCTTCACGCTGTTCGTCCTGAGACAGGCTTTTCTGAGGGATCGGAACGCCCCGGGCGCTGACCTTAAATTCCGCGAATACTCGCAGCTTTACGAGATCGAAAAAAGGCGTCTGCTCGAATCGGCTCAGCCCGCAAGCGTGAAGCTGCGGACATTACGGTGAGGACGACCCCAGACCAAAAACCGTAACGCCATTTTACCCACGGATAGTCTAGACATTGCGAATCCACATATCAGACTTGTGGTTGAGGGAGGCCGTCATCGAATCAATTTCCGGAAATTACAGCCTGTTCGACTGGACCAGGGGAGTCCATGACCGGGCGTCCAATCCTCTGGCGCCACAGGAAGCCTCTCTCGCGGCGGGCGAAAACATCGACATTTCAAACGCAGGTCTCGCCGTGCGAAATGGGCTGACGCGCATGGCCGGCGAGGCGTTCTCAGACCCGGTCGTCCATCTCGAATCTGTCAGGCTCCCAACCAGTGGGGCCACGTATCTTATCGCCCAGACCCTGGCCGCAAACTCGGCCTCACGAATATACGCGACCGTAATCCCTGCGGCGCCCTTTCATACGCTTGAATGGACGCGGATATATGATCTCGGCGAGGGAGCGAATGTCATTTCCATGACGGCCCTGAATGACAGAGTGATACTAACGGAAGGCATGGCGTCTGTCCCGCTGGTTTTTGCGGGCTGTCTCGAACCGTCAGGGTCGGACTGGGCCGCTCCGCTCGCCGCCATGTTTACGACAGATGGCGGAGAAAACTGGATTGACGTCTCGGATAGCGCTTTGGACACGGACGCCGAATCAATTGCGGAAATCGGGTCAGGTCCCGGCTCAGGACTTATCCAGTTGGCGATATGCGTCGACACGCCGGTTGTGACGGGACTGTTCTTTGATGTCACACCGGGCGACAGTGGCGTGGTTTCTCTGAATGTCGAGGCCTATTCCGGCGCCTGGCTAAGCGTGGAAAACGTTTCCGACGGAACAGCCGGATTGAGTCAGTCCGGCGTCATAACCTGGCCGTCAGGCCAATCCCAACTCAAGGCCACATCGATCAATGGAGTTGAAGGCTTCTGGATCAGGCTCGTCCTGACACGCGAGGAAACCGCCGCATTTTCCCTCAGGCGTATATTGTTTCGAGCGCCATGCCAGCCATTAAATGTCCTTGGGAACGGGGCCCCGGATTCGCCGCTCGGCTTCATATTCTGGGATGAGTCCGCAAAGTCCGCCAAGGATTTTACCATCGAGGTTCAGGACTTCACATACCCATCCTTCGCAAGGCTCAATGACGGCGACCTTGAAAGCCCGCAAGCGATGGGGACGGAGGACTTTATATACATAGGATACCTCACGGCCTTCAGTTCAGTAGAACTGAGCGTCCACAATGATTATCACAATGTCAACGTTTCCTCGCTCGCAGGATCATACTGGAACGGCCAAGGCTGGTCCGCTCTCACGAACATTATTGACGGGACAGCGGACGAGGGCTCCGTGACCCTGAGTACAAGGGGCAAAGTGTCGTGGGATCTTCCCGACGAATGGAAACCCAACCGCCCGATCTCGGGATCGTATCCTTACGGCTACTGGATGAGGCTTGGAGTTTCATCGGAGTTGACCGCCAGGACCTTCATCAGCGAGGCCGCCGTGACCCCTGTCTTTGATCCTCTCAAGAAATACCGTTTCGCCATCACTGTCCGGGACCGTGTCATCCTTCTTAACAGATCGGACTCGTGCGACAGGATCGAGATCTCACGCCCTTTGGAGGAATATGGATTCTCGGGCGCTGATTCGGCTTATCTGAGAATTGGCGGGACCGGCGATATAGTGGCTGTCATCGAGGTTTTCAACCAGGGCTTTATCGCCAAGACCGACGACTGGTACCTGCTGAACGGTTATAGCCCACCGACATTTTCCGTAGAACGCGCCGAAGCGGCGGGGCAGGCGCCGATCAACAACCGTGTCCTCGTTCGGGCGCCTCACATGGAGGCGGATTCCAAAAACCTCATGGGGCTCTATTATATAAACCAGCGGGGCGCATGGCATTTCGCCGGCCTAAAGGTCTACCGGATAAGCGACCAGGTCTCATGGTGGGACATGGCGTCAAACGGCGTGAAGATAGACGTCCGTAACCTCGGATCGGCCTGCGGGGTGTACTGGGCGTCACGGAACTGGATAATATGGGCTGTCCCCATGATTACCCGCTCAGAAAATATCGGCGCAAACAACCGCCTGATTATTTACGATCTCAATCTTGGCGCGTGGCTCCCGCCCTTCACCGTCAGCGCCAGCTCGCTCGCCACTGTTTCCACCCACTCGCCTGCCGGCGCGGCCGGCAATGTCACTCTGCTTGCGGGCGATTATCATGGGGGAATCTCCGAACTTTTCACGCATGACTCTTACGCCGACGGGACTGAGGTTGTCCGTGGGTGGGCGGAAACACCGTGGCTTCACTTCGGGGCGCCGAACGTCGAAAAATCGCTTCGGGTCTTAACGGCGATCGGCTGGATTGATTCGCAGGAACGTTTGCGGGTTGAGATTTTTACTGACGGCGTCCTTGAGCGGCCCTGCGTCGTCGAGTTCAACAGGCTTCACGGATCAGGCGCCGACGGCTTTGGACTTGAACAGAAGTCGCTCGCCGCTCATGGCCGATTTTTCAAGTTCCGGATCAAACTTAACGGGAATTCTAGACTTTATGGCTTGCAGGCTACAATCCTCGGCATTCGTGAATGGGGAGCGATGTAATATTATGAGCGGAAGATACACAGCCTTTCACGTCTATCAGAATTTGAGTTTCCAGGAGGCGAACAATGCGGCGACACGGCCATACAAACTGCCGGAATACAGATGCGCCCATTCTCAGCGGGGCTATCTATTCCAGTTCGAAAGCATGGCGGAGAGAAACCACTTCGACGCGGCCACGACCACCTGTTGTAACGAACCTGTCCTCAACTTCCAGAATAAGCCACAGTATGCGTCGAGCGCCAAACCGATGAACCCGCGAGACTGTTCGAATCGTGCCCAATCAAGAGGATGTGAGACGCTGGCGGTTTCGATAGAGGATTCCTCCGGTATTTGCGCTAACGAGTCATCAAGGATACGGCGCATAAAGATAAAATGTCCGACGGCATGCCCTGAATTCCGAAATATACAGAACGGTGGTTCTTTCAGGGGCCGTTATGGCGTATTCCGAAGCCTTGGGATGGAAGCCGGCGAAATCCTCATCCTTGACTATTCGCCGGATAGGGAAACGGTCGACTCCGTCTATGATTACTGTCGTGGGACCGTCACTTTTACCGAAGAATTCTGCAATGGCCGAGCGTTAAGTTTTGAAGTCCGGGGTGGTCTCGATTTTCCAGGCGGCTGCGGCTGCGATTGTTGCGGCGAACGTGGCGTCTACCCTGCGCCGCTCATTAACCTGAGCGCTGCGGAGAGTGTCGATGGAGGGCTGGGGAATTCCGTCGGGTCTGGCATGATCGTGACAGCGGACCCCGCGTGTCGGGGCGCTGATATTACCGGCGTGTTCCACGGAATAGCCGGATCTGGCGATGTAGCCTGGGATAATCCCACGGTTTACAATTCCGACGGAGCGACAAGGTTCGTCACACGGGACCGGCCATTGATAGGGGACGCGGGAAACCCCGCCTGCTGCGGGGGCCGAGTTGAGTGGACGGCCACAGATGGCTGCGCCTCCAGTAATACGGGATTCACTAACGTGGCCGCCGGCATAGGAGCGTCGAGCGTGTGGCCGCTGGACGGGACCACCCTGTACGAGGGCGACGGATATTCTTTTAACGGGATGGGTGCGTGTTCATATTCTGAGGCCGCTGGCCTCGGGATTGAAACCGAATGCATCTCCAACACACAGTCGGATCTATACCGGTTCGACGGATTACTTGCCCGCAATATGGATTCGACACTTGCTTTTCATGACGAACACGCCTGTTCCGGGTGCTGCGGAAACGGAAACGTAACGCTTACCTTCGCCAATGGGTGCGGCCCTGTGATTACAGCGAACTACCCGGTGCGACGGTGGTTTTCGGATTCGGCCTATTCCGACTCTGTCGGGCGGGTGTTCAAGTGTGAAAGATTTTTCCGGTCGTTTGCGCCGATTGGCTACTATTACCGGCTCGCTGTCGCCGATCTGACGTGTGACGGCAATCACGGAGAATTCAGCAATCCGTACGGAGGCTATTACAGCGAGATCGCAGACTGTCTCGCGTTGATAAACGGCCCGTCGGCCACCGCAATTACAGGGTCAATGGGTTGCCCGAGCCTGAACGGAGGCGAGTCATGCTGTTTCTACGCCGACAATGGCCTGGAGGGCCTGGAATTCACATCGAGCGTCGTGAGCGTATCAGGGCCAAAATGCTGCCGGTTCGACACTGCGAACGGCTCCTGGGTGAACGGCGGACCCGCTGCGGGTTGCTGCCCGAATGGATAATTGCGGCGGCGGCGTCCTGGAAGATAGATCGCAAATCATTTCAAGGGGTGATGAATGTCTGATGGAACATCATTGGCCAATTATACGGGATTTCTGGAATATCTTGCGGCCGTAATCAAACGGACCGGCGGCGTGCCGGCGCTTGAGGCGAAATGTCCCGAATGCGGCGGCACGTGGTCGATATGGAAGAAGGTTTGCGCTTCGAGCGAGGAATACGCTTGCGGATATCGGGCCATCTGGAAATGCGAGAATGCGGATTGCGGGGAAATGGAAATCCGGTGAATGGGGGGGGGATTGGGTATATATGACACGGGAATTTACCCACGACATATCGAGCAATCCCGTCGCGTAGGGGTTCAAAATTTTGAACCCCCGCTACGGCGTTTATTACACGCGGCGCCCCACCCACGGTAGAACCGTGGGCTCATGAACTTTGCCCCGTCAAGAGGGGCAAATATGAATGCTCTTAAACCTATTCCCCTTTGGGCCGCTCCTGCGGTCCAACGTTCGTGAGCCCATGGCTGCGCCGTGGGTTCTTTGGGATAATTGCATTTGCCAAGCGTGAAAACAACAACCATGTCATCTCGAGCGAGCGCAGCGACGAGAGATCCAACCAGGGCTCAAAATTTTGAGCCCCTACCCAAGGCCCCAGGCGATAAAACCACACAAACCAATACGAGGAGATACCATGGCGCCTGATCCATTCGCTACATCGCTCGATCAGATCAACACGCTGATCAACGAGCTGCTCACGAAATATTCATCGTTCAAGACGCCTGCATCGTATAGGGGCGAAGACGATCCTATCATCCAGGCTTACCTGTCGCAGGCTTATGGTGGGGCGCTGGACCTTGCCGATTCGTACTCGTCACGGACGTCCGGGCAAACGGCGCGTGGATCATATAACGCTGGGAACGCTGCGCTTTCGCAATCCGAAGCGCGACATCAGGCGCTCAAGGCGCTGGCCGCTGAATACTCAGGCAAATACGGTGAGGCCGTCAGGAACGCCAATTCGACAAGAGAATCCGAATACACCGCAAGGAAGGACGTTCTGGCCGGCCTGAACGATCTTATCGCCAACCGTAACAAGCTTCTTGCCGCTCAAAAGGACTGGCTCACGAAGTCTGATGAACTTCAATTTAACCGGGACCAGGCTTCATTCCAGAATGATCTCGCAAGTCAGGAGAACCAGAGGGAGATCGCAAGATTCAACACCGAGGCGGAACAAAGGAACGCGGAACATGACGAAAAGCTCTCTCTGGAAAACCGGTGGCGCAGTTTAACGGCCAAGGCCCGGCTCGTGTCAAAAATCGGCAGGACCGCCGCCGGATGGACAAACTCGGACGATCTGCTCTCCGACCGCCTGGGCGTTCAGCTTGGCTACTACGATCCATGGCAAAGGAAACTCGAGGTTCGCGTCGGCAATACAGGCCGCAAATAGGGGTTTTAAATTTTGAAGTTGACATTTGGACCAATATGATTCAACAAAACTATTGCCAAAAATTTTTTAACCCGTCTCCTGAATCTCATCTTTATAGTCGTATTCATAACCCCATTCAAAATGATGGGGGGGTCCTTTTTACTTCAATCCCGGTAGACCGCTCAGGCTCCGCTGCGCGTCCTGCGGTCTCCATCCAACTTGGTTTGAAGAGGAGAACTATCATGCCAACTCCGGTTAACCATCTGAAATTGATGTCCAATAACTTTGATAAACTTCATGAACAACTTTCCGCGCTTGCGACCCACGTCAAAACGCTAGATGACCCGGAAGCCGAGGAACTGCTGAAGCAGATGGAGATTGGTCTTCTGGCCCCGATGCGCAGGCTTCGGCACAGACTGGAAATTCCCTATGACTGGCATGAGAAAGCTGAGCCGAGAGAGGTGTTATTATGAGACACAACATGTTCTGCATGGAAAGCCTCCGTCTTTGGCCTGGTTACCATCACGAAGAATTCCCGTCTTGTTTCATTGGTGATCCACCGCCACCGGACGATCGCCGGATTCATTGCCCCGGCATGTTCGACCGCGGATGCGTCCATTTAACGCCCTGTCGCTGGGGTAGATGGAGCGCCGTAATTTGAGCGACGAGAACATGAGTGATGGTTATAGCGATGAACTGGAGCGGACACTTGCCGGCCTCGGCGCGGGTGGTCTGACAGCGGACGCGGCTTTACGCGTGGTCGCCATGCTTATCGCGGAAGCGCCAGACGCGTCACGCCAGAAGATAGACCAGCTCAAGATCATGGACAAACTTATAAACACATCGAGAGGCCTTATGGAAACACGAATGAAAACCGGTGAAGCTGAAGCGCTCGCTCAAAAACTCGAGTCGCTTGAAAATGAACTCGAAGGGCTGGCGACACATAGGAAAACGCCTAAAAAAGCCGGTCGGGTCGCCGATTTCTTCTCGTTTCTAATGGCTTGAGGCGCTATGGCGCTGACAACCTTAAACCGGCGCGCCGACAGGCTCGCCCAACGCATAGACAGCGTCAGTCATTGGATTGTTGCGGCTGACGCTGAATTCGAACTTCAGCCCTTCATCGAGGAGCTGAAGATCATCAATAAACGCGGGGAGCTTGTTTCACTCATAATGAACAGATCGCAGGAAATAGTTCTGGAAAAGGTGCTTGAAGCAAGGGAGAAACGGGCGCCCGCGCGTTTTATTCTCCTCAAGGCGAGGCAGTTGGGTATTTCAACGCTTATAGAAGCAATCATCTTTTCGTTGGTCACCGTCTTTGCCCGCCGGTTTGGAATGGTGGCCGCGCATTGTTTTTCGAGCGCACAATCGCTTTTCGCAATGACACAGAGGTTCCACGCTCATCTTCCTGAAGATCGCAGGCCCCCGCTTGCGAAGAACAACGCACGCGTGCTTGAATACGCGGCCCCTCATTATTCAAGCATACGTGTGGACACAGCGGCCAACGCCACGCTTGCCAGAGGCGCCACATTTCATTACGCTCACGCTTCCGAGGTGGCCTTCTGGGAGCGCGCGGAAGACGCGGCGCTGGCGATCAACCAGGCTACGCCCCAGACCTGGGACACGCTCCTTTTCTGGGAATCCACGGCCAATGGAATGAATAATCTCTTTCACAGGATGTGGATTGCGGCTGAACGCGGTGAGAATGACATTGAACCCATCTTTTTGACATGGAAAGATTTCCCCGCATACAGCCTGCCTACGCCGGCGGGTCACGCCAAACGTGAACTTACCGACATGGAGCGCGAATACTCGGAGCTTGCCAGCCTGAACGTTGACCAGCTCAACTGGGCCATACACACAAGGAAGAACCAGTGTCAGGATTCCTGGGACAAGTTCCACCAGGAATACCCGGCCGTGGCCGCTCTTGCCTTCGCATTCACTTCCACGCCCTGGTTCAGTCAGGCGATACTTCAAAAGTGGGTTGAAGATAACGCCCAGGATAAGGATCGTATCTCCGGGAGGATTGAATGGTCAGACGGCTTGGATGGTCAGCAGCCGAAACCCTTTTTTGTGAAGGATGATCGTGGCCAAGTTTCCGTGTGGAGAATACCCGAACCAGGGCGGGCTTATTGCCTCGGCATGGATGTCGGCGAAGGTGTCGGCCAGGATTACACTGTGATACAGGTGATGGACACGGAGACGGGAATGGTCGTCGCAACTTACCGTTCCAACCGGACTCGACCGGAAATGGCCGGAATGGACGCTGTCAGCCTGGCGACGTTCTATAATTATGGATTGCTCGGCATTGAGCGCAATGGGCCGGGTCTGGCCACACTGGTCGCATGCGAACGCGGACTCGCCCAGTACCCGTGGATGACGGGATACACCAACCTGTATTACCAGAAGCGGCTCGACACCAAACTACCCGATGAATCCGAGCGTCTCGGCTGGTTGACCACCAGACCGGTCAAGGAAGCCATGCTTTCCAGGCTGGGCGGAGCGATCGAGCGGGAAGAGATCAGAGTGTATGATCATGTCACTCTGCTGGAATTGCAGGGGCTCGTATGGGACGCGGAAAACAGGCTCTTCCGGCAGCATTATCGTGAGCCTGGTTGTAAATTGACCCACGACGATTCCGTGATCGCGCTGGCAATAGCGAACGAGATGAGACGAACCCTGGTCAGCGACAGGTTTATTTCGACTCGTTTCGACGCTTCGGGCAACCTGTGACATTGATTGGCGTTTGGCGAATCACTTTGGCTTCAGGGGAAACGGCGTAAATTATGCGAGCCTGTCTCAAACAAAACGGCCTGATTATGGTACACGGGGATGTCCGGTCGGAGTCGTTCACATCGGTCCATGCCGGGGTCGGCTGGCCGGACGGGGAGCCTGGCGGGTTAGTTGTGGTCGGGCGACGCGAAGATGGCCGCTATCACATACTTGAGGAAAAAAGGGGAAGGCTGTTTGAAATTACGGGAGCTGCCGTTGAGATCTCGTCGCGGTTGCTGGTGGACACCTTCTGGATCGATTCGACGGACACCCTAAGCACGGCCTACTTCCGGGGCGACGATGGCCCGCTCGGGCCGTTGGACGTGGGGAAAAACGCAACAGAGAATGGTGTCGGGTCATCCATGCGAATAGTAAGCCGTGGGTCGTCAATCATTACCACGGATTTGGCGCCGATTGTCAGGTCGGTTTCGGACGCGATCCTGAGGAATTTCGTGTCCGCCCTTGAGAGGGTCAGAGGTATGATCGCACAGGAGCGGGCGCTCATAAATGAGAAACGATGCCCGTCAATAATGTACGCAATGAGGCAGCCGATGGATTACGCTTTGGCGTCTCCCGTGATGGCGGCTTTGGCGCTTGGGTTGCTGTCGATGGTTGGCGCCGGCGACGACGATCATGCGTTGGACATGCCACGTCAGTGGTATGACAACCGTCGGCGATCGAGATGACAACAAACAAACCCACAGGCGGTTGCACAGAAGGGGCTCAAGATTTTGAGCCCCTACCCAAGACAACATCGATGTCATCCCGCGTAGGGGTTCAAAATCTTGAACCCCACCCCCCCAGGTACAATTCTCAATACTGCAAGGCTCCCACGGTAGAACCGTGGGTCTTTTTTTTCGGTCAAGGGTCGAAATGACATTTTGTGGGTCGGCGCCCCACGCGACCACCCACGGCGTCGCCGTGGGCTAACATATCATGCCCCCGTTGGGGGCGATAAAACAAGACGGTCGGTCCGCGGCAAATAATGGGCGTTTTCACATGCGGCGCGACAAAAATGTCGGCCACGGCCCGCCCTTGTATAACAAATCCATGGCATCCCGAACATGTCGCGCACCGGGCCAATCGAATCATTTCATTTTTTGTTATGATCGTTTATGATCTCTTTTTACGAAGCCCCGTCATGGGTTATAGGAAAGGGAGGCTGATTTGAACCCTATGTTTTTGCCGCCCTCCGGTGGTACAACCGGATCAGTTTATAGTGGGATCATTGATCCCTTGCCTGTTTTCGCTCAGGGCCCTCCTGATGATCAGGACGACGACATAAATATAGACGAATTGGACGAGGAGGACAGCGATGAGCTGGACGATTACGACGTAGATGATTTAGATCTTTACCTGGACGATGACGACCTAGATCTTGAAGAAGACCCTACGGACGACGATACCGATGAATACTGGGATGAGGACGACGACATCCTGGATGACACCGATTTCGAGGAGGACGACGAAGAATAATGACCGGAGGAACGGTTAAACCGGCGTAAGGTCGTAAACGTCTATGAACAGCTTATGTTAGGGCTGCGTAATACCGGGTGTTGCGAGCGAGCCGGACAAAACCTGGAACCTTCCCCACCCTTTCAGACACTCGGGCCAAAAATACCATCCCCTGATATTTTACCGTGTGTCGAGATTCCGAGTATCAGCCGTTTCGCTCGTGCAACAAGCCGGGACATCGCAAGGTTGGATTTTCCACTTAATTATATAGGCGCCAGTAAGATAGCCCCGCCTGCGATGGAAAGATCATGACTTATTACGACCGATTTATCAAGTTAATTATGACATAAAATACATTATAACTTACCGTTTGTATCATGGTCATAAACATAGCTCACAGTCCCATAAAACCTGATAGCGCCGTAATAAGCCACCAAACTAACTATATCTTACAAGTAAGTCAGTTCCTGTCTCGTTTTTTGGCGCGGCCGGAGCAGCGCGCTTTAACCGCGTACGCGCGCCTTTTTCCTGGAGGGTGTGTCTCAATAAGAGTGTTGTTTTTTATTCCAGAATGGCGGGACTAAAATCCGTGGCGTAAGAATAAAGAATTATTCCGTCACGTTTAATGACCTTTTTCGCATTAGCGCTGACCATTGGGGAAATTATCACCAGGGCGCCGGCTTTCCGGTTACGGCTTTTCTCGTAAATTCGGGCTTTTCTGACAAATGTGGCTACATCGCCTGCGCTGACCGACGATTTTATCTCTACGATAAAGAACTTGCCGTTCTTGACGACGATATCAAGTTCGATTTGACTCGGATGTCCGAAAACAACGCCGGATTCATCTTTTTCAATAACTCGCTCAACTTTGTATTCTGTGGTTTCTTCGAGTATACCCTTTAAAGCGTTACGGAAGGACCTTTCCGAATACAAACCCCATCGCGTTCCCAAGGCCCCAATTGTTTGATCATATTTTGCGCCAAGCGCCTTTACATCAGTTTTAATTGCGCTTATTTCGTCCAGCGTTCGTTCTATGACCTTCTGGTTTTCATCCCATTTGCGGTTGTTCTCAGCCCATTCCTTGGTGTTTTCTGCCCATTTACGAGCGTTTTCTTCTCGATCTTTGCCGATTTCATCCCATTTACGGTCATTTTCAACTAACTTCTTCTGGTTTTCCTCCCACTTGCGGTTGTTCTCGGCCCATTCCTTGGTGCTTTCGTCCCATTTACGGTCGTTTTCAACTAGCTTTTGTTGGTTTTCATCCCATTTACGGTCGTTTTCAACTAATTTCTTCTGGTTTTCCTCCCACTTGCGGTTGTTTGCCTCCCACCGCTCATCGCTTTTCTCGCGTGCGATACGAATTTCATTCAGGATCCGGTCGAAACGCTCGTCAAACGATTCTTTTCCCCCAAAACGTTCCGAGACTACGTTATTCACAGCGTCACGGACTTCTTCATTCGAATTGATGGATTCTGCGACTTGTTTTTCGAATTTGTCTTTAAAGCTTATTGTTTTCATGACCCGCCCCTATTTTGTTTCCAATTATAATAGCATCTTGGCGCAAAATGACAAGAATTTCGATTTAACCCACCCACGGTCCGACGCAAGAATGAATCCATGTCATCTCGAGCGAGCGTAGCGACGAGAGATCCAACCAGGGTTCAAGATTTTGAGCCTACGGCGCCGCATCCCACGGCGATGCCGCGGGTTCTTTGGGTTTGTTTCCGATTTTTCCCCCCGAGGTCGAAATGACATTGGGGATCAGAATTCGGTGGGTTTAAAGCCTGGCTCGTTCATCACGTCCATCAATTCGTCGCCAACAGCAAGGATCAGTATTCCTTCTCTTGAAGCGCGCTTAATTAGGCTCTCATGAGCGTAGAGTGTCGCCAGACAACCTAGAAGTTTCTTATCCGTGTATTCCGGGAAATAGTCGCGAAATTCCCGAATTGTCTCTTTTAGTTCCGAAATATCCTTAGCATTGGGAGTGCTTTTCGTCTGGGTCACCAGAACATAGCCCTCGCATTCGGCTATAACGTCGAATTCCTTGCTTTGCTGGCGATTCTTCGAATTAAAACGGCCTATTCGCTCAGCCCGGTTACATCCGCATGATTCCGGCAGGTTCATGGCCTCTCTAAGGATGCGGCAAATACTTGGCGCCACGAGGTCTTCGGTCATGCGGCCCTGCTTATGGGCAATATCGCCCAGTTCCCTGTTGAACCTCAACTGCTCCAGTTTACGTTCATGACTGTCCTGGTCCATCTTGTCTCTGAATTCGCGCATCTCCTCTTTGAACGCCGCCATCTCGTCCTTGGAGTGCCTGCGATCTTCCTGCATCTCCTCCTTGAACGCCGCCATCTCTATGGATGTTTGCGCAGCGATTCTGGAAGTGTTCTCTGATGTGGCTATCAGGTCGGCCATCATTTCTTCGAGGCTTCTCACACGTTTGTCCATTAACGGGATATTCATGGTTTACCTCCTTACCCCCTTGTCTACTCGCTTTAAGGATGAATTATTGGGAGGCTCACGTCAAGAAGAATTGGTACACAGGGCGCCCCACGGTAGAACCGTACGCTCATGAACTTTGCCCCATTAAGAGGGGCAAATATGGGGGCTCAAGATTTTGAGCCCCTACGCCGCTCGTGCGGTCCAACATTCGTGAGCCCGTGGCTGCGCCGTGGGTTCTTTGGGTTTGTTTCCGATTTTTCCCCCCGAGATCGAAATGACATTGGGGATCAGAATTCGGTGGGCACAAATCCGGGTTCGTTCATCACGTCCATCAATTCGTCGCCGACCGCAAGGATCAGTATTCCCTTGCGCGAAGCGAATCTTATGAGGCTCTTGTCAGCATACAACATCGCCAAACCACCAAAGACTCTCCTGTCCTTGTATTCAGGCCAATACTCGCGGAATACCCCAATAGTCTTCAGTAGTTTGGGAATGTCTTTTGAGTCGGGAGAACTTTTTGTCTCGACAACAAGAACATAATCCCCACATTCGGCTACAACATCGAACTCCTTTATCCGGCCTCTGTTCTTCGGATCGATCCGCTTCAATCTGACGTTGGCTGCGCACCCATAAGTCTCTGGAACATGAAAAGTTTCCCTCAGTATGCGGCAGATGCTCGGCGAAACAAGGTCCTCGGCCATCCGGCCCTGTTTATGAGCGATCTCCCCAAGTTTTTTGTTGAACTCACGATTCTCCAGGCGCATTTCCTCTTTGAAGGATGCCATACTGTCTTTAAATTCGTGAGTCTCCTCCCCGGATTTCTTTCGGTCTGCCTGCATCGCCTCCCTAAATTCGCGCATCTCCTCCTTGAAGCTTTGACGATCTTGTTGCATCTCTTCCCTGAATTGGCGCATCTCCTCCCCAGATTTCTTCCGGTCTGCCTGCATCGCCTCCTTGTAGTTCATGCGATCAGCGCGTCCCTCTTCTATGGAACGATCCACCCTGTCCCCGAATTCCTTCATCGCCACGGATGTTTGCGTACTGACAGCTATCAGGTCGGCCATCATTTCTTCGAGGCTTCTCACACGTTTGTCCATTAACGGGATATTCATGTTTTACCTCCTTACCCCCTTGTCTACTCGCTTTAAGGATGAATTATTGGGAGGCTCACGTCAAGAAGAATTGGTTCCCATGGCGATGCCGTGGGCCGACGTAAGAGAGAACATCGACGTCACCCTCGGCGCCGCATCCCACGGCGATGCCGTGGGCTATTCTGACGCCGCCCCGTACGGGGCTGGCCGGGTATTCACCAACGCGAATTTATTGACCCCGGAGGGGTCACACATAATAGCCCATGGCTGCGCCGTGGGTCTTTTAGTGTAGCCAATATATCCATGTCATCTCGCGTAGGGGTTCAAAATTTTGAACCCCTAGTGCAGAGATCTATCCCGCAACGGTGTTTAAAATTATTGAAATAATATTTCAAAACATGACCATACGCTCTCTAAGCGGCGTAACTAATTACCTCCAGCTCCGCAGCGGTATCCACCTTGGCAAGGATCGTTTCCACTCGATCAATGACAGAGTCACCTAACAAGAACTGGCTACAGTTGTCGCATTGAAATATTGGAAGGCCTTTCACGATCACAATAGTTGTTTCGCTTACCTTGAAAGGCAAATCCGTGACTAGAGAAGTCAGATTCGAGCCGCAAACACCACACTTCATGGCGAAACTCTCCTTGTTTTGAAATCTTCCTCCCACTGTGTCGGGCTGGGTCGATAGGCTGTAATGATCCGTACGTTATCACCCTCAGTGTCAATTGCAAAAAGTATGTGTATCTGTTCGCCCTGATACTCAGAATAAATGAGATAACTGGGAAGATACTTGTCTCCCGGATACTCCTCGATAACCTCATAACTTGAGTACGCCGCCAGGATGATTTCTCGCGGAATGTAACGACCTCTCATACGCATGTTTACATGATAGGTCCAAAAGATTTTTTTCTGGGCCACGCAGCGTCGGATGAACTCCAACGGGTCCAATAGTGGCGCTCTTTCCTGAATCATCCGATACCTCGGGGGTCGTTCGGGACGGCCATGCTTTGAACTGAGTATGGCCTTTGGGGCGCCTAAACGCAAGCCCCTCGGCGCCGCATCCCACGGCGATGCCGTGGGCTATTCTGACGTCGCCCCGTACGGGGCTGGTCGGGTATTCACCAACGCGGATTTATTGACCCCGGAGGGGTCACACATAATAGCCCATGGCTGCGCCGTGGGTCTTTTAGTGTAGCCAATATATCCATGTCATCTCGCGTAGGGGTTCAAAATTTTGAACCCCTAGTGCAGAGGACTATCCCGCTACGGTGTTTTTTACCCTCTCCCAGGCCCCACACGCGGCCCCCACCCCACGGCAAGGCTCCCACGGTAGAACCGTGGGCTCATGAACTTTGCCCCGTCAAGAGGGGCAAATATGATTGCTCTTAAACCTATTCCCCTTTGGGCCGCTCCTGCGGTCCAACATTCGTGAGCCCATGGCTGCGCCGTGGGTCTTCTCGGTCTGTGGTCGATGCTCCCCGAGGTCGAAACGACATCAGCGAATGGGCGCTTCTTTCGTTCATCGTTTTATTTTGACTATACTTTTGCTATAAACCATTTTTGAATTGAACACTTTATGGAGGACCAAACATGATTTTCAAGGTCATCATAAGACCTGACGCGGAAGATGGCGGATTCAATGTTAGCTGTCCCGCTCTGCCGGGTTGCCATTCGCAGGGAGACTCCGAGGAAGAAGCTCTGGCTAATATCAGGGAAGCCATATTGGGATGTCTGGAGGTCCTTAATGAACGGGCCATTCCACAGACTGCCGCTGCTGAAAGAATCTTGGAGGTAGCAATCAATTGAGAAGTTTGGGATCGTATTCCGGGGAGAGAATGATCAAAGCTTTTCAAAAATGGGGCTGGCAGATAGCTCGACAGAAGGGTAGTCATGTAATACTTCAGAAAGAAGGGAGTGACGCTATACTCTCCATACCAATACACGCCGGCAAAACCGTTAAACGAGGGACACTACGGGCATTGATCAAAGACTCGGGGCTTACGGTAGCCGAGTTCCTGGATCTTGTTTGACTAGTTTTAGAGACAAAATGCCGCGACGAGAGTTCTAACCAGGGTTAAAGATTTTGAACCCCAGCGGCACGGATCTAACCCGCTACGGTGTGTTTATTACCCACGCAAGGCCTCCCACGGTAGAACCGTGGGCTCATGAATTTTGCCCCATCAAGAGGGGCAAATATGTGGGCTCAAGATTTTGAGCCCCTACGCCGCTCCTGCGGTCCAACATCGGTGAGCCCATGGCTGCGCCGTGGGTCTTTTTGTGGCCCCGAATATCCCCAGCGGCGAACGGGTCGTCCGGGACGCCGCGTTTGTGCCCGACCCTACCCCTGAGCGTTCCCTCGTTGGCCAACACCCACGAAATTCCATATCCGTTTATCATCGCCGGCCCGTACATAGCGATAGGGGTTCAAGATCTTGAACCCCTATCTGAGGAAAAGCGGCAGGATGCCGCTTCTACTTTAATTTGTGTTAACCGGCGGTGTCCGGGGCGTAAATCAATCAAATTTATTCAAGAAAAAAGCCCGAAGGCGGCCACCCTCGGGCTTTTGTGGGTTATCTAAATCGGGGGATTTAGAAGTCTATTGTTAGGCTGCCTCTGACTGCCTGGATCGGGTCACGTCCGACCAGTATGCCACCACCAGCCATACCGTTGGCGCCGACGCCACCAATAACGTTGTTCCCTGTAAAGGCCTGATACGCCTGGTCAAACCAGGGGCCAAGCTGCCAGTAGGAGTAGGCCATCTGCATGCTGAAGTTTTCGAGCAGTTTCCAATCCACACCGGCCTGAGCTTCCCAACCGATGAAATCATCAGCCACAAACGGGTCCACATTGCCTGTTCCGTATTGGCCTTTGAAAGCCACCGCTCGCTGTGGGGACTCGGCGGGATTCCCAGCGGCTGCCCCCCCGAAAGAACTTGGATACGTGTTTCCAATTTGGTATACTGCCGTGCCAAGAGTACCAAGGGCATTGAACGAACCCGCCCAGTATCCGTGTTTTTCCGCACGTCTCGCATGAATGTATGAACCCCACAGGTTCAAGTTCGCGGCCGCGGCGTAATCAATGCGTCCCGCCAGAGCGAAGGCATCGCCCATTTGACCGGTCCCGTCGTTGTTAAAACGGTTATTACCACCACCGTAAGTCGGGAACATCAGGAAACTGTATGGCTGCAGCACCTGGTAATTCGCATCGGTAATCGCGTACTGTTTCGTCGCATTAAAAACGCTCGTGTTGTTAACGTTAACTCCCGGAAGCACCTGGCCACTTGAATACGCAGCGAAGGCGGTAATCTTGGCGGGGCCCATCAGTGCGCCAATTTCAGCCATCCACTTGTACGCTTCGGTGTAGCGAGGGCCGCTCAAGCCCGCGTTAAGGCCAAGACCAGCAAGGTTATTATAGTTGTAGGTGGTGCTGGAGTTTTGAGACATGTATTCAAGATTCGCAAAGAACCGACCGTTGTTGTATTTCAGGAAAACATTCCAGGGCATCCCGAAGGTATCGGCGGACGCACCCGCAGCCGCCAAACCAAAGGCTCCAACGCCACCCATGCCAGGGGCGGCAAGGGGTCTGATCATGCTCCTGAACTGTGGCAGAAAGATCGCTCCGAAACTAAGCGGACCATTCTCATAGGTAAAACCCGGTCCGATTCTCCAGTTCAACTTTCTGTCAACGTCAGGCACGGAATCCCAACCCAGGAACGCCTGCTCATTGAGCATTGTGGCGAAAAGAAAACGGAATGGGCCGTAAGGAACAACAAGCAACGTTGAACTTGTAGCAGAATTCTGGGCAAAAGAGAGGCCTGTGCCGAAGGGGAAGTCCCTATGGCCTATCGCGATTGTGCCATATGGGACCTGAATCGTGGCCCTGACCTGTTCCCAACTACCTACGGCCACGGTGTTAAACGCAGATGAACTCTCCGAAAGCGTCCCGTACCTTTCGAACGGCGGTATACCTGCGGAAAGAGGAGTGCCGGGGACGTCATTCTGGAGGAACTTGTTCCTGAAACCACCTACCGTGTACAGACCGCTGATCCTGATCGCGTTGTTGACCCGGATCGATGGTGCGAAGGTCAGCCTCTGGTCACCAATCCATGCGGCGTCTCCATATGTGGAAAAACCACCACGGTTTATAGCCATTCGGACGTTAGGAAGTCCCAGCGCAGGAAGTCCGCCTGCCTGATCGGTGGGCTGGCCTACCGGCTGCGCTCCAACATTTCCTAACACACCTCCTACCGGTGCAAAATACGTGTAAATATTCGGGCCGGCAAAACCTATAAATTGTCCGGTCGCTGCGGGATTTAACATTTGGGCATCCTGCACGCTAGCGTCACCAAAGATATCCTTGGTTCCCATCCTGCTAATGTATTGCTGTCTCCATTGAAATTCGCCCGTCATGGAATATTCCCATGCGAACGATGGCGCGACAAAAACGACAACCAACAGTGTCGCTAAAATGCCCAACCAAAGTTTTCTCATTTCTAATCCTCCCAATCAAGAAAATAAAATTGCCCGAAGGCATGAAAAACCCTTACGCCGCACAATTTTTAGGAGGCCTTTCGCGAACTATTTTAACCCCTGATCCGGCCAAGATCGGGAGAAAACAGCCGTTGAGACCTTTTATACGGCGAACCTATACTTTTTAACAAGCCTAATATTTTGACATTCTTGTAACATGTAAAAGACGGGAAAGTCAACAAGAAAATTTTAGTGAGGTTCCAACAGGGGCGATTTTTTTGAGGAGGGTCATAATCATGGAATTTTTGTCGTTCATTTTTCAGGGATATTAACAGATTTATGGGGGGATGGGAAGGCGAAAACAAAACACAAAACCAAAATTCCGGAAATCGCGCAATACAGGGCGGACAACCGCACGGCGTCATCCCCAACCGCATCCACATTGAATACCCCAGGGCGCGGTCTTCCCACGGTAGAACCGTGGGCTCATGAACTTTGCCCCATCAAGAGGGGCAAATATGGGGGCTCAAGATTTTGAGCCCCTACGCCGCTCCTGCGGTCCAACATTCGTGAGCCCATGGCTGCGCCGTGGGTGTTGGGCGGGTGTTGGCATTTGCCGTGGGCGTGGTGTGGCCACCAATGTCATCTCGACAGAGCCTTGCGACGAGAGATCTAATCAGGGCCCTGTCAGCCTGTACGTTCGAGATTTCAGCGTATAAGCCGCTGGGTTGGATTGATCTCCCGGGGGTCGAAATGACATGGGGGGGTGTGGCCCCTCCTGGTGGCAAATACACCGCGCCGTGGGCCGCTCCCTGGATTGAATTTCTTGTTTTTTTGCGCCAAAATGCTATTATTAATGCAAACACAACAGGGGTGGGTCATGAAATCAATCAGTTTTAAAGACAAAATCGAAAAAGACATTGTAGAAACAATTCAATCAAACGAACAGGTTCACGACGCCATCAATAACGTCGTAAAGGACAAGTTCGTCGAGAAGGAAACGTTCGACCAACGTTTCGACCGTATCCTCGAGGAAATGCGCTCCGATAGAGAAGACCGCGCTAAAGATCGCGAAGAAGGCGCTCGTAAGTGGGATGAATCGCGGAAGCAGTGGGAGGAGAACAACCAGAAGTGGGCAGAAAGCGTAAAGCAGACTGAGGAAACCAACCGTAAGTGGGATGAGTCCCAGAAGCATTGGGAAGAAAGCAACCAGAAGTGGCATGAAAACCAGACGAAATTAGTAGCAAACGACCAGAAGTGGGCAGAAAGCGTAAAGCAGACTGAGGAAACCAACCGTAAGTGGGATGAATCCCGGAAGCAGTGGGCGGAAAACAACCGTAAGTGGGATGAAAGCGTTAAAGATCGAGAAGAAAACGCGCATAAGTGGGATGAAAGCACCAAAGAATGGGCCGAATCCCGAAAGCGATGGGAAGATAATGACCGGAAATGGCACGAAAACCAGAAGGCTATTAATGACCTTATTTCAAAAATGGATACAAAATTCGAAAATCTCACTGACTCTATCAAATCGACGGTCGGCGCTCTTGGCGCCCGCTGGGGAATCAGAACGGAACAATCCTTCCGTAACGCATTAAAGGGTATCCTCGAAAAAAACACGGACTTTAAGGTTCTTCATGTTGTCGAACGCGATGAATCAGGGGTCGTGTTCGGACGGCCGGAGCAAATTGAACTCGACATCGTTGTAAAAAACGGGAAGTTACTGATCATCGAGATCAAATCATCGGTGGGTTCAGGCGATGTTCTCCTGTTTGCGAAAAAGGCCGAATTTTACCAGGAAAGACACAGCAAAAGGGCGACCGCTCTGGTTATGATTTCTCCGATGATAGACGACAAAGGTTTTGAGTATATAGCTCATTACGGGATGATCGCTTATTCTTACGCTTCCGAGGTTGACCCCGTCATTCTTGATTGAAAGCTCCGTTACAAATCAAATGCCGCAAATCTAGAATACAGGGTAGACACACGGGTCTGCCCTCACGCCAAGACACAATTGTCGGGCACGGCCCGACCTACGGGACAAACCAAAGCCGCTGGGAATATGATCGGGATTGATCGCCCCCAACGGGGGCATAATATGTGAGCCCATGGCAGCGCCGTGAGCCGCTCCCCAGAATGAATTTCTTGTTTTTTTGCGCCAAAATGCTATTATAAATGCAAACACAACAGGGGTGGGTCATGAAATCAATCAGTTTTAAAGACAAAATCGAAAAAGACATTGTAGAAACAATTCAATCAAACGAACAGGTTCACGACGCGATCAATAACGTCGTAAAGGACCACTTCGTCGAGAAGGAAACGTTCGACCAACGTTTTGACCGTATCCTCGCGGAAATGCGCTCCGATAGAGAAGAAAGCGCTAGAAATCGTGAAGAAAACGCTCGTAATTGGGATGAAAACACCAAGGAGTGGGCCGAATCCCGGAAGCGATGGGAAGAAAATGACCGGAAATGGCACGAAAATCAGAAGGTTATTAATGACCTTATTTCCAACTTAAAAATAGTCGAAATTAATGATGAAAAGCTTGAAGCCCTTTTTGATCAGACAGTCGGCGCTCTTGGCGCACGCTGGGGAATCAGATCCGAACA
>CAJBEZ010000039.1 GCA_903952205.1 uncultured Desulfomonile sp.
CTTCAAGCCATGCGGCCACGAGTTCCTTGATCTCATCCGCTCGCTGGATAACCCTTGCCACAACATCTTTTGTTATTGCTTTCCTCCTGATGAGAGTAGCTACCAGGAACATGGGAACAGAGCGCAGATGCATTTCTTCCCTGAGGTATATAGCAAGCTTTGCCACAAACTCTGGACTACACGCGTCAGCCAATGACAGTAATTTCCGCCTCTGCTCAGAACCGCTGCGATAATACTGGCTTTCCAGGAGTGCGCAGGCGGCGTTGCAATAAAGGGCAAACTCATTGGTAGGGGGATTGTAAGCCTTGGCTCCCTCGTGGTTCACAGTCTCTCTTGGGTTTTGCGCTGGTGAGTTGAATTTGGACATTGGAGCCCCCTGATGAGCTTTGGTAATGTAGAGGGGATACAAGCTAACACGGGTATTTTCAACCACATGAAGTAACCGTGTTATCCGTCGCCCTCTTCAGGTTTGTTGGTTATCCCGGGATATTACAGGCTCAGTTTCGTATTGTGTTTTTCTGGCTGTAGTATCAATCGCCAATGGATCATTTTTATTGAGGAGGAAAATAACGCACAGAGTATGTCCCCACTAGGGGGCTTCAGTTGTTTATGGAGTTAGAAGTAACCCTGCGCTCCGTCGCTCCTCAAAATTCCATTACAATATCAATTATGACCAGGTTTCCTGTTAACCGCTAAAATGTCAACGTATCAGGCTTGCCACCGAATCATACTATTACCATTCGACAGAGGAAGAATAATCTGACAGAAAAATCCTTGTCTGTCACAAAAATTTCACGTCGGCATCGAAACTTTTCCGGAGGTTTCTCAACACTTATTTCATTGCCCAATTTTTCCGTACCTGCTATTAGGAGGCATAATCATGAACGTTGACGAAAACGTAAAGTCTATCGTGCTAGGTCGTCTTAAGGCGGTTGAAGAGAAATATGCGGTAAGGCTTATTTACGCCTGTGAATCGGGAAGCCGAGCATGGGGATTCCCATCCGCCGACAGTGATTACGACGTGCGATTCTTGTACCTCCATCCAACCGATTGGTACCTTTCCATCAATCGTGGAAGAGATGTAATTGAAGAACCGATCGTTGACGACTTTGACATCAACGGATGGGATCTCCAAAAAGCTCTGGGCCTACTATACAAATCAAACCCGCCGCTTTTAGAATGGTTGAATTCCCCGATTGTTTATCTCGAAGAAACTGGAATCGCGAACATTCTCAGAATGGTCAGCAAGAAGTTCTATTCCCCAACGAACTGCTTTTCTTACTACCTCCAAAAAGCCAAGGGCACACTGACAGATTACCTTAAGGGCGGGCAGGTGCTTACCAAGAAATACTTCTATGTTCTTCGCCCCGTGCTGGCAATGCAATGGATTGAGCAAGGATTAGGGATTATACCCACAGATTTCAATGTCCTTGTCCAACACTTAATTAAGGATCCAATCTTACTCGCTGACATTCAGGCTCTTCTCCAACATAAGAGAGCAGAGACTGAGCTTGGAAGTGGGCCCCGCATTGAGTCGATTAGCGCCTTCATCGAATCTGAAATGGATCGACTATCAGAAGTTGATCCAGCCAAATCGGAGCGCCCCAATATTGCGGCTCTGGATGCCGTCTTTAGGGATTCCTTGAAGGAGTGCTGGGGTTAATTGATCGGCGACACCGTTCCCAACGGCCATCATCAAGTGCCTTAAAGTCATCCTCACCTGTTACAATGGTTATGGGATAGTAATTTATTAGAGGGTCCCCTTGGGACTATTGTTTTTATCATTGTCCAATGCCGATGCTCTTGCTTCAATTTGCTTCAGGGCTTTTTGAATTGCATCATAGACGGTTTCGTCATCGCTTTTTTCCATCAACCTGGTCAAGTCTTCAAGCAAGGCTCTGCCAGGAATCCCGATTTCAGCAATTCTCTCGGCAGCGCTGACCGCACTCGTGGTATTATCGTGTTCGAGCCTGTACAGCAAATTCATCAAGGTTGTCTGGTAATTCAAGGGAGATACTTCTTGAGAGAGGCTTTTGGGAGATATTTTGTTAGAAAAGCTTCCCTCTTTTTTCGTTTTTTTGATGAGGAACCAGTCGTCCCACGCTTTTGAAAAGATCACGGTCAGCGCATAAAGTTGGAGGCCGAACTGAACTGCGCCTAGCGCTACAATCAAAAGTTGGAGGCCGAGCAGGGTTGCGGAAAGTGCGCCAAGCATTTGAAAAAGGTGGCCGAGCGCATAGTAATATAATAACAATGTTAAAAGGCAGCCCAATGAGAAACCAACTAGAAACGTAATACGTGCCCAGTTTCTGCCATCGGAAATCTTGGAGAATATGAACGCAGTAAAAGCCAACCGCAAGCAGGCGGTTAAAATGTGGCGTGGCGCTGATGCCGGAGTGAGGTTGAACAAACTTAACAGCACAGAGACTAACTCAACCACCCAAGACGCCCAAAGACAATCTACAGCGGTTAAAAAGGATTGGGATTTTCGAACTGAACCCTGCATCTCAATTTCTCTCCCTGAGTTCTAAAATTTCATTTGATCTACCTTGGAAATCCCGCTTTTCACCTTTGTCCAAATACGCGAGCTGTTCTATAGGGGGCTCAGTTCTAGCGGGTTGCCCGTCGTAATTTCCGAATAATCTCATATGTCATTTAAGTCTTCTTCGCAGCGCTTTAATGCGCTCTTGCAGAAACTTCTCCCCAAAGAAAACGCCAGTTTAACCCCGAGATCCAGGAGAATTTTCCCAGTAACTTCATTCTCTTATCCTAATAACTTCTTTTGCCAGCTTTACATGCTGGATGTTTGGGGTGGCTCTTAATTAAACTGAGCGTTCTTTCCGGTCGACAGACATTTGATATTTTTTTTATTAGTAGTGGAAATCATTTTCTTTAACGCCATAATGTCGTAGCACATCAAACATCTTTTTTTGACAAGATGAATATTGGAGCCATATACCAATCCGCATCCTCAATGGAAAAGTCTTCTTACCGCTAACTGTTGACACTTCCCTCATATTGTCAAGGTTGATTCCCGCGTCAAGGATCATTCTTGCCATGTCAACGGAACAATTTCTTAACGCACGTTCTAAAACCGTTTCTCCTACCAAATTCCTGTTGACGTCCGCTCCCTTTTCCAAAAGTAATTTAACCATTGCCAGGTCATTATTCTGGCAAGCACATTCCAAAGGTGATTCGCCCTGACCTGTTCCTTGAGGGTCAGCTCCTTTGTCGAAAAGTCTACGCAATAAATTAATATCTTTAAGTTCGATAGCTCTTCTTACAATTTCACCTTTCTTGTCGTTGGGGTTGGCGCCTCTATCCAATAACATTTTAACAAGATTGGCATTCCTGCCATTGATTGCCCGCAAGAGTATCTCCCCATCTCGCGCATTAACATTAGCGCCACCGTCTAAGAGCAATTTTGCAATTTGTTCGTTTTGTTTGCAAACAGCAATGAATAAGGCCCTCCCGTTTTCATAGTTTACGTCAGCTCCTCTGGCCAGAAATATCTCGACAGTTTCATTTCGCCCATACTCAGTTTCTTTGATAAGGGCCTGTCCGACACTTGGATGCCTGATGTTAACGCTCCTATAGTCCAATAATGCCTGAATTATTTCTAATCTACGGCTCTTCAGGTCATTGTCACTGTTGTGATTGCCCAAAATAAGCGCGTCATGTTTGATTAATCCGTAAAAAATTTCAGAGTCGATGTTTTTATTATTGTTAAGTATGATCTTGAATAGTTCTGGATTATCGCGGTAAAAAGCTATTGACAAAACCTTTTCAACAAGTTCTGGTTCATTCCATTGCGATATCAGGAACTTGATAATTTCGGCATTCTTTCCAAAATAGGCTTTTTCCAGCAAATGTTTCCTATCTGCAATCGAAATGGCGGGTTTTTTGGCCACAACGTCAAAAACAAGATTCCTGTCTCCAGTTTCAACAGCATCAGTAATTATTTTAATTGCTGTTTCTGGGCGGATGTTTTTTGAAAATGGCAGAATTTTGCGCATGATTGAGGCTCGTCCAGCGCTTACTGAAATATCCAGAGCTGTGTTGCCATTACTGAGGTTAAAATCCGGGTTTGCTCCTGAAGAAAGCAACAATTCAACCACAGTATCGAATCCTCTTTGAACTCCTAAGATCAAAGGTGTAGTCTGGTTTGGGGCAATAGGGCTATTAGGATCAGCGCCGTTGTCTATGAGTAATTTTACCGCCTCTGGCTTGCCTCCATAAACAGCCGAGTGCAAAGCTGAATTTCCGTGAGCTGTATTTTTCTCTATTTGCGCCCCGGAATCCAACAGAAGCTTGATTACTTCAAGATTTCCAGCCTGAGAGGCCAGCATAAGCGCTGTAAAACCGTTACGGGATTCTGAATCAACCGCTACCTTTGCCGCTATCAATAATTTCACGATGTCTGTGTAATTTTTGAACGCAGCGATCATAAGAGGAGTGACCCCTTTCATATTGGCCAGGCCAGCATCTGCGCCTCGTTCCAAGAGGATCGACGCAACTGATGTGAATCCTCCCGTAACGGCCAAATGTAAAGGAGTCTCTCCCTTATCATCCTTTATGTTGATGTTGGCGCCGGAATTTAACAGCTCTGTGATGCTTGCAATGTTCCCTGACTTCGCTGCGGCGAGAAGATTTCGATCTGCTTCAGTCGAAGCGAAAGAGTGTCGGTAGGTCAAGCTGACTAACAACACAACGAGAACAATGAGGCAAAACAGCTTCGCAAATTCGGCGGATCTCCGCCTACGGAGAACACTTTCCACAAGATATCGTTTTAACCAAGTGTCTGATAAATTCAAATTCTTACCGTTAGTTGTCGTTGATAGCGAAGTCATTGGATCAGCCCTCCTTTTAAACACGTTTAGTGTTTTACCTTGCGCTACACTGAAACCCGCCATGCCACCAGACCAAACTATCCGACTCATTCAGGGCGGCAGTTCTTTATACCGTTACTCATCACGAAATATTCTTTTGTTGAACCTATGGGTCGAATCCAGATAGGTTGGTTTTTATCCCAACGAGGACCAACTTCAACTCTGACCCCTGTTTTTAGCGCGAAAATTAAACCATCCGCCAAATATTTTTGTACGGTCTGTTTTAATATCGCATCATCATCGGGTCTTGGGGAGAACGTTAGATCGGCTATTTTCTGAATAGCTTCCTTGGAAGGCGATCCGTAACCTTCGCCGGTGGTTTCACAAATCTCCGCGTGAACCGGGCAAATCGAATGCGAACAAATTGCAACCAATACAAGGACAAACCACGTTGTCTTCAACTTAACCTCCAGGATTTTGTATTTATTGCGTTTCCCCAACCAGTATGAAAGCGCTCCAGAAGAAGGGGTGTTCAAATCCCTGTTTGCGGATTTCCTCGCGGGCAAGTTTCAGTGATTCGAGCTTGGATTTGCCTGCCTTACGATGCTGGAAGAAGCTCTCGGTAAGTTTTACAGATGAAGTGTCGGCCACCTCCCACAATGTCATAAGCACCGATTTGGAGCCTGCGTACTGGAATGCCCTACCCATACTCATCACGCCTTCGCCGGACAGTTCTTTACCCAAACCGGTTTGACAGGCGGTGAGCGCTACAATGTCAGAATTCATTTTGAGCGAGAGTATATCCGACATCTTCAGGAAACCGTCAGTGCCGGGTGGCACCATAGTGAGGGCCAGGAACGGTTCCATAACACCAGGGACCTTATTGCCCATGACACCGTGGGTAGCAAATACCACCTTGCCATATTGATCCATCCGTGGGGCTACTTTGGCGAGAAAATCCTCTTTGTCCGCCTTCAGGCCCGTGATGGAGAGGCAATTCGATCCATACATCGACGACAGGTTGGCGGCCAATTTGCCTGTCTCAGGGAGTTGCGGAAATAACGGACCTAAATCGTCCTCCATCGCCGCCATTCGCTGAATGTTGTATTCCTTTTCCTTTTGGGACAATCTTGTTTCACTGGCCTTTTGAGCACGCCTATCTTTCATGTTGAATACAGGGTCCGCAACCACAAGGAGACTATCTTTAGGCTTCTCCCTGTTACCGATGGTCCTCGCAAGTGTTAGAGCGGTGATGGATTGGTAGTAACTTATTGAATGTTCATCGCCAAGAAATGTTAACCCTTGTGGATAATCCAACCCTTTCGATGACTTGTTCCAGGTCACTTCCCCGCCTGTTACCAGAGCTTCAAACGGTAACACAGCCAGTATTCCGTCCGGTATTATTGTAAGAGGCGCTCCTTTGGGAACATCAACGAGAGCGGGCCGTAACAACTTATCGTAAAGGGATTTGGCAAGTTCAGGATCGTAATCTTTTAATCGAAGTTTTTCAAAAGGTTCCCGAAATCTCGTTACATCTCGTTCAAGATCAGATAATTTAAGGTCAAGATAAAATGCCTTGCTTACAGCCTTGTCACGAACAAGTATGACGCCAACGCCTTCACCTGAAACATCAAAAATAACTGCGCATTCTTCAGGACGCAGGGCTGAGTCTTTGAGACTAGGGGGTCGGGGATACTTTACTGCGGCGTAAGCTGGATAATCCTTCCAGAGTTTGTTCACAAAGGAATCGAGTTCTTCCTTGGCGTCTTTGACGGACTTGGACAAGTTTTTGAATTTATCCGGCGTCTTTTCAGCGTCAGTCTTCGCCAGTTCTTTTTTCAAAGCAGCCAGTTGATTGACATAAGATTGTTCTTTCTCGATCAGGCTTGAGGGGATATTGGTTGCGCCAGAAGAGTTGGTTTGCGAGAGGTGGTCAGCGAAGGACCTTGCTTTGGTAAGCTCGCATGGGGTGACGCTTGCGCCCGGGTGGTTGAGTTTGATCCGCACTCTGGTTAAACCCTTGGCCGGGTCGGAACGAGCGAAGCCCCATGTTTTGACTTCAAAGAAGTTCTTTCGTTCTGAAGGTAGAATGCCGGTTCTTATTTCTTCAACCTGGTTCACGGCCTTTTCGTAATATTCTTCCGCCTTAGGGTAATTCTTCATACCCTCATAGGCCCTACCCAAACCCGTGTAACTTCTAAAGAGCGAGTCTGAATTTCCAGTCTTCTCAGCCCATTTCATGTCATTTTCATAATGCCTTTGGGCTAACCAAAAAAGTGACCTCATGAGAGCCAATCGACCTAGAGTTGAACTATATTTGGTCTCGTTGATTAATGGCTCCGCTTCGACGATGTTGTTAGCGTCAAGACAGTAATTTGCGATGAGGTCTTTGGTTCCTTTAACTGGAACACCAATTTTTTCCTTCACCAAGAGAGATTCGTTAGCCGCTTTTATTGCTTCGTCATACTTTCCCATGTGGGCGTATGTGCCGCCGAGGTTACCGAGGGTTGCTCCTTTGCCTTTCACATCGCCTATCTTTTCTGATATGGCCAGGGACTTCTCGTAGTTTTCCAGCGCTCTCTGATACTGGCCCCAGGAGCCGTAAACCGTTCCTATGCTGTTAAGCGTGACACCCTCTCCATATACATCGCCTAACTTCCTAGTGATAACAAGGCACTTCTCAAAGTATTCCAATGCCTTCTGATACTGGCCCCATTTGAAGAAAATAGAACCTATGCCGTTAAGGGTCGGCCCCTCGCCCTTTACATTACCGATTTTTTCTTTTATGGCCAGGGACTGCTCGTAGTATTCCAGGGCCTTCTGATACTGGCCCCAAGTGCTGTAAACCAGTCCTATGTTGTTAAGTGTGGTTCCTTCAGCCTTCACATCGCCTATCTTTTTCCTGATAGCCAGCGCCTTCTCATAGTTTTCCAGCGCCCTCTGATACTGGCCAAGATTGCTGTAGACCGAGCCGATATTGTCAAACGTGGCACCATTGCCCTTCACGTCGCCTATCTTTTCTTTTATGGCCAGGGACTTCTCGTAGTTTTCCAGCGCCCTCTGATACAGGCCCCAGGACTTGTAAACCGTTGCTATGTTGTTAAGTGTTCTCCCCTCTCCCTCCACATCGCCTATCCTTTTGTATATAAACAGAGATTTCTCATAGTATTCCAGGGCCTTCTGATACTGGCCAAGGCTGGATTGAATGATACCGAGTTGGTTGGAACAAAGACCTGTCCCTTTATCTGATTTGACTCTCTCAAATATTTTCAGAGCCTCTTCGTATTTCTGGCTAGATCGCTGATAATCGTCTTTGGATTTAGCGTTATCAAGGAGGGTTTTTGCTTCCTTGGTTAGGCTGACAGCCTGACTCTCTGATTGCGCCAGGACCGCTCCGGCGCATAAAACAATTAGAATCCCGATAAACCCACATAATATTCTGGCCTTCATTAATTGTCCTTCCAATCCGGCATTCAAACAAAGTGACTCATCCAGCATGATTTGAAACCCGTCAGTTTTTTACCGACGGAGATCAGCGTCAACATTCCTACGCCACGTTATAACCCTTGCCAACACTGATGTTTTCTGTAACACCGGGCTTTTTCTTTGCCATCAAGCTTATTGCATCCTGCACAAGAATAATCATTTGGACAACACCAGCCGTCACCGCATGGGAACTGACATTCGGCTTTCAGGTGTCTTCTGAAATTTCTGTCGACATTCGGGTCGCCCTCGCCGGGGACGACACACCTTTTCAATTTTGGATTGTACCACTGCCCTTCAGGGCATTGTGACTCGGCCTTGACAATTAAACAGGGTCCAGAAGCCCAGCACAATACGCATATTAAGCCGACGATTCCGATGTATCTCATAGTTTGTCCCCTTTTCCTTGCCTGAAAAAATCATCCACTATCACTCTTCTCACTTTGAATATTTTTTCCTTTATGGCCAGCTTGCAGGATTCAGGGGCTTTCTCGACAAGTTCGGCCAAACGCTCCTTAGGATGGCAGGCAACCTTGTCAAGTAGCTTATGACACTGGTCAGATCCTGATACGACAGGAACCGGAAGGAAAAGAGCCAATAAGAAAATAGTTACAGTAAAATTTTTCAGAGATCTGTCACCTTTCATTTTTCTTGAGTTCAACATCCAGAAGTTTGCTAATTATTGCGTTTCACCTACCAATATAAACGCAGCCCAGAAATAGGGATGCTCAAAGCCCTGTTTGCGGATCTCATCCCGGGCGAGTTTCAGTGATTCGAGTTTAGACTTGCCGGACTTGCGATGCTGGAAAAAGCTTTCAGTAAGTTTTACAGATGACGTGTCTGCAACTTCCCACAATGTCATTAGCACTGATTTGGCGCCTGCGTACTGGAACGCCCGGCCCATGCTCATTACGCCTTCGCCGGACAGTTCTTTACCCAAACCGGTCTGGCAGGCAGTGAGCGCTACTATGTCGGCGTTCATCTTGAGTGACAGGATATCGGACATCTTCAGGAAACCATCTGTGCCGGGCGGGACCATGGTTAAAGCTAGGAATGGCTCCATAACACCGGGGACCTTGTTGCCCATGACGCCATGGGTCGCAAACACGACCTTGCCATACTGATCCATCCGTGGCGCTATCTTGGAGAGGAAATCCAGTTTGTCAGCTTTGAGGCCCGTGATGGAGAGACAATTCGATCCATACATCGACGACAGGTTGGCGGCCAATTTGCCGGTCTCAGGGAGTTGCTGGAATATTGGACCTGTGGTTTCCTCCATCGCGGCCATTCGCTGAATGTTGTATTCCTTTTCCTTTTGGGACAATCTTGTTTCGCTGGCTTGTTGAGCACGTCTATCTTTCATGTTGAATACAGGGTCCGCAACCACAAGGAGACTATCTTTAGGCTTGTCCCTGTTTCCGATGGTTCTGGCAAGTGTTAGAGCGGTGATGGATTGGTAGTAACTTATTGGATGTTCATCGCCAAGGAATGTTAAACCCTGTGGATAATCCAACCCTTTCGATGACTTGTTCCATGTCGCTTCTCCGCCAGTTACCAGGGCCTCAAACGGTAACATCGCCAGTATCCCGTCCGGTATGATTGTAAGAGGCGTTCCTTTGGGAACGTCAACCATGGCGGGGCGTAGCAATTTGTCGTAGAGATATTTGGCAAGCTCGGGATCGTAATCCTTTAAGCGAAGTTTCTCAAAAGGCTCCCGAAATTTCGCTACGTCCCGTTGGAGATCACTCAACTTCAGGTCGAGGAAGAATGCCTTGCTTACCGCCTTGTCACGTACAAGTATGACGCCGACACCTTCACCTGAGACATCAAATATTACTGCGCATTCGTCAGGACGCAGAGCTGAGTCTTTGAGACTTGGGGGCCTGGGATACTTTACAGCCGCGTAAGCTGGATAATCCTTCCAGAGTTTATCCACAAAAAAGTTGAGTTGTTCTTTGGCGTCTTTGACTGATTTGGAAAGGTTATTGAATTTGTCAGGCGCTTTTTCGGCGTCGGTCTTGGCCAGTTCCTTTTTCAAGGCCGCCAGTTGATTGACGTAAGATTGCTCTTTCTCGATCAGGCTTGAAGGGATATTGGTAGCGCCACTGGAGTTGGCTTGTGACAGATGGTCTGCAAAGGATCGGGCTTTAGTAAGTTCGCTGGGGGCGACGCTTGCGTCCGGATGGTTGAGTTTAATCCTTACTCTGACTAAACCCTTGGCCGGGTCAGACCGGGCAAAACCATTTGTTTTTACTTCAAAAAAATTCTTACGTTCCGCGGGTAGAATACCGGACCGGATCTCTTCAACCTGATTCACGGCCTTTTCATAATATTCTTCGGCCTTCGTGTAATTTTCCTTTGCCTCACTGACTTTTCCAAGACCAGTTAAAGCGGTGAATAAACCAGCAACGTTCCCACTTTTTTCCGAATACTTGAGCGATCTCTCATATACCTCGCCGGCGCCTGCGTAATCGGATTTCATCAAACAAAGGCGTCCAAGGGAACTCCGATAATTCGCTTCCTTTAACAGCGGTTCTGCGGCTTCTATATTACCCTGATCCAGATAAATATTCCCTATCGTATCTTTGGCGTTATCAGTGGGCACGCCTATCTTTTCATAAATGGCGAGCGCCTCCTTTGCCTTTCCCAGCGCCTTGTCATACTGCCCAATTTGTTGGTATAGCTCGGCCATGCGTTTGGCGTTACCTGCCTCGCCCTTAACATCGCCTCTGTTGCGCCTTATAGCCAGCGACTTTTCGTAATATTCCAACGCTTTCTGATATTGACCCCAAGACTCGTAAATGCCCCCAATGCACTCTAAGGTCTGCCCATCATCGCCCGCAACGTCTCCGCCCTTGCGATCAATTTCCATAGACTTTTCATAGTAATCCAGCGCTTTCTGATATTGGCCCCAGCTGTCGTAAACAAGCCCGATATTGTGCAACGTGGCTGACTGAGCTATGTTTCCTGCTTTGCGTTTAATTTCCAGCGACTTGTCATAGTAGTCCAGCGCTTTCTGATATTGACCCCAGGATCTGTAAACCTCGCCAATATTGTTGAGTTGGACACCCTCGCCATCTACGTCCCCTATCCTGCGTCTGGCCTCCAGGGACTTCTCATAAACATCAACAGCTTTTCGTTTTTTACCCAAAGAACTGTATAGTAAGCCCATCCTGTTAAGCGTTATTCCCTCTAGCTTAACGTCGTTTATTCTGCGACTGACCTCCAAAGCTTTTTCGTAATTTTCAAGGGCCTTGTCATATTGAAAGGAGGATGCGTAAAATGACCCGATGAGTGCTATTGTGCTACCTTCGCCATTAACGTCGCCTAATTTTCGATATAAGGCTAACGACTTTTCGTAAAATTCCATGGCCTTCTCAGGTTGTAACAATTTTTCGTAAGTTTGCCCTATTCTGGTGAGATAGCTCGGCGCGGCCCTATCGTTGCCGGTTTTACGACACAGCGCCAAAGATTTCTCATAATACTCAAGCGCCTTATGATATTGACGCTGGTGATAGCAAATATTCCCCACTAACCCGAGTGTTTCGCCCTCTTGCTTAACGTCGCCCGACTTGCGGCTGATCTGAAGTGACTTTTCATAATATTCAAGGGCATTCTGGCGCTCACCAGAGGATTCGTAAGAATAACCGATGTTGTGCAGAATTTTGGCCTCTTGTTTCTGATTCCCTATCCTGCGCGCGATTGCCAGCGACTTCTCATAATATTCAAGGGCCTTTTGATATTGTCCCAAGGAACTATAAACTCCCCCTATGTCACTGAGGTTGGTTCCCTCCATCGCAACCACACCGGTCTTACGAAACAGCGCCAAAGATTTCTCATAATACTCCAGCGCTTTTTGATACTGTTTTAGTCTGGATTGAATTACCCCGAGGCGGCTAAAACAAACAGCTTTCGCTTTATCGGAGTTGACGCTATTGATACTCTCCAATATTTTCAGGGCTTCTTCGAGTTTTTGGGTGGCCCGCTGATAATCCTCTCTAGACGTGGCGCTATCAACGTTGCTTACGGCTTCTTTCATGAGGCTGACGACCTTCCGTTCAGTCTCGGATTGCGCCAGAACCGAATTAGCCCATAGAGCAATTAGAATCCCGACAAACACACACAATATTCTGGCTTTCATCAATTGTCCTCCGAATCTTGGAAAGAGCTAGTATTATCGAATACGATTAGCTAACTATGTGTTTGAACTTGAGCATGATAACTCATCATGGCCTACAACTTTAATTGGCGCATGGGATTCTCATCAATTCACTTCCCCAACCAGTATAAAAGCCGCCCAGAAGAACGGATGTTTGTAACCGGCGTTGCGAATATCGTCTCTCGCCAATTTGAGTGATTCCAATTTAGTCTTGCCGTCCTTGCGATATCTGAAGAAGTTCTCAGCCAGAGTCACCGCTGATTTTTCCTCGACCTCCCACAGGGACATCAGGACAGATTTTGCTCCTGCATATTGAAAAGCTCGGCCCATACTCATGACCCCTTCTCCCGAAAGTTCTTTACCCAAACCAGATTGACATGCTGTGAGAGCTACTACATCCGCATTCATCTTTAGCGAGAGGATGTCCGACATCTTGAGAAAGCCATCGGTGCCCGGTGGAACCATAGCAAGCGCTAGAAACGGTTCC
>CAJBEZ010000040.1 GCA_903952205.1 uncultured Desulfomonile sp.
TGCGTCGTCAGCAAAATCAGCCTTTCCTCCTGCCGCCCTTACCTTTTCTTTCAGTTTATCCCTGTAGTCGACAGCTTTCCTGATGAGAAGCAAGAATCTATCATCATCAAAATCTACATTTGTTAGAGTTGAAAAAAGAGCTTCATTGATGAACACACCGATTTCCCTGTCAACAACGCCAACTTTTCCGGCTTCCACTGTAAATAGGGCCAATCCTTTAATCGCATGCATCAGAAGATCCTGAAGAGCAGCGGTTTCCGGCTGTTTTCCACATACGCCAACTCTAGTGCATCCTGTTCCGCCAGCGGCTTGTTCACACTGATAACAAAACATTTTCTCAGCCATTTCGTCCTCCTGGTTTTTTGAGTTCCCACTTGATTGGGTAAGGTTAATTACATTTACATGTTGTTTCTGTGAATAATATGGCGGTTGGAAGACACGAATGCCTTGACTTAAGTCAAGACAACGAAATATTTTTAGAATTTCAAATAGGCAGTTGAAGAATTTTCAAATTGTTGGTGTGGCAGACAAGTCATTTTGCGCATTGGTGAAGTGCTTCGACATCTATGTGCTCTAAGATTTCTTCGAATCTTTCTCCTTACTCATTGTGTTCCATTTAGAAATCAAGAATGTGGTCAACTACATTATAGGTTCATGGTAGTCTCACTTATAAAAGTTTTCTATGTTTTTCTTGTAGAACCAGTCTCAAAGATAGTCCAGAAAAACCGGTCAGTAGTGTAACTGTATAAGCTGCTCTGAAATTTAGATGTAGCGACAAAAATTTTAAGCAGAAATCGGAAGAAACCAATGCACGAGTCTTTGTGCAGAACCTATTCAGCGCGAGATAATTGCTCGATGCGTTTGGCAACATCGTGGTTGAGACATCGGGGATTCCGTGATTCACTAGGACTCTGAGTTTAGATCAAACCGGAGTCTTGTTTGTTAATCTCCAAATTATTGTTTTTGATGACTCATAGAAAAAAGGTTGCAGTCGTTGATTCTTGACTTAGGTCAAAGACTTCCTCCTTAAAACATAATAATAACCTTATTGAATATTCTAAAAAGGAGTGAAAAAATGGTGGACACGTCATTCAACGCGTGCGCTCCGGTTCAGATCTCAGATGACGATATTTTCACCGCAATGCGTGAGATTTCTGGCTATCTTGACATTACGCCCTCTGATTTCAAGGAACTTTATCTCAAGGCTTACCAACACGCCCTGTCCAGGCTGACCCGAATAGTAAAGGTAAAAGAAGTCATGACAACTCGTGTTGTTTCCGCAAAGATTGACTCTTCACTGGAGAATGTGGCTGTTCTGATGGCTGAGAATCATATATCAGGCCTGCCAGTTGTGGATGGAAAAGGTAAACCGCTGGGGATCATATCAGAACGGGATTTTCTAGAAGCTATGGTTGGTAAGAAATCTGCAGGATTAATGGAAATCATCGTTCAGTGTCTCAGAGGAAGGAACTGCCTTATGGCCCCCGTCCGAGTAAAGTCAGCGAAAGACTTCATGACCACGCCGGTAATAATAGTCGGAGGAGCCGACTCTGTGGATGATGTATCAAACCTGTTCGCTTCTAAGCGAATCAATCGCGCTCCAGTAGTTGACGGAGAAGGGAGAATGATCGGAATAGTTTCTCGTGGAGATCTCATGAGGGCGTCTGTAACGGGGGGGCAGGAATGAACTATTTCGAAAAAATGAAAGGCGCAAGTCAAAGCCCACCGTCAGTTTCAAAACTAGAAGTGTTTTTGTCCTGGTTGGGCTCATTTCTGGGAATAGCCGCTATAGGCGCAATGAATTACATATATATGGGTAGTCAGGAGAACACACTGATGATAGCTTCGTTTGCCGCTTCAGCTGTGCTCCTTTTTGGGGCGCCCAAAAGCCCTCTGGCCCAACCGAGAAATTTTGTCGGAGGCCATATTCTTGCGGCTTTCATAGGAGTGGCCTTTTGCAAGACATTTGTTACGCAGCCAGCGCTGGCAGCATCCCTCGCTGTCTCTACAGCCATAGCCGTTATGCATCTTACTCGAACACTACATCCTCCGGCCGGAGCGACCGCCCTGAACGCTATAATCGGGGGAGCCAAAGTTCATCAGCTTGGTTTCGCTTACCCCATTTTTCCCGTGGCCGTGGGAGTTTTTATTCTTTTAGCAGTGGCCTTGATTTTCAACAATGCTCCAAAGAATCGTCGTTACCCTGAATTCTGGCTGTAGTTCAGTATGAGGATAGTCTATTTCATTTTCAATTAGAGCGATTGCCAGGAATAATGTCTGATTGCGTTAACGATTTTTCTCGATTTTGCATTGAGAATATACTCTACCCTAGGCATGTCTCGTCAGCCGAATATGCCCAATGTGGAGAATTGCTCGTTAGCATAGTTGGATACGGATGGGGGGCTTTCTCGGTATCCTTTAAACAACGAAAAGCTTTTTGTGTTTGACAAATTCTTTCACCGGACAGCTCCGTGATAGGTGAAAGGTCCGGTGACTCACCGGCCACTTTACCTAACACAGCTAAAGATTCTAAACAAACTGAGTCGGGTCTTGGTAGCCCGACAGACTGCGATGCTGAAGACGTCATGTCCTTAAGCGCCATTCCGGCGCCAAGTTCAGGCTCCAAGTATTGAACCCTTTCATAGAGGCCGGCTTAATTGAAATGACTATCCCTGATAAACCTCAAAGCGGTAAGCAGAAATGCAGGCTTTCAGATAGAGAGTTCGATTTTGTTTCAGGTGGCAAAGACCTGAACAGGCGGCGACAGTGGATTATGTGAAAGAGCTGCGCAAGATCTTTCATATATTATAGCATACTTTATTTAGTTAAATTAACTTGTTGAATAATCTAGAGTTTAGCGGTTCTCTTTTGGTGGAGCCATGACGCTTTTTGAAGTCCTTTTTGGCCTTCTTGTTCTCGAAATGTTTTTCAAGGACGGAAGGTTTAATCTTGGGTTTGGGCTTCTGACTGGGCTTCTGACCCTTCAACCTGGCTATCTCGTCTCGCAGTTCCTGAATCTGTTCCTGCTGGATCCGGATAATCTCCACAAGAGCCGTCACCAAAGGTGTAAGCTCCTCTTGGCGAATCTCGGGAATCTTTGGGGTGGTTTTAATGCCCCCCTGTAAAGCATGTTCCCTTGCTTTTGTCGCGTTCTTTTTTGAGACGACACGCAAAAACTTGGTTCCCCGCTTATTGTCCTAAAGACAAACGCTTGAGCACGGTCCCAAAACCCTTGCAAAAAGATCCGCCTATTCAATACACTGCCAGGAAGTGTCGCTCTCCCGTGGTTTTTTGAAGTTTCACATCGTGGAACTTCTTGCAGACCTGACCTAAAAGCAAGGGTAATGGTGATCTTTAAAATATAGGTGGCGCCAATGTGGAAAGTTACGTTAGCTGATGTCTTGCATAAGCTTGAGATTGTCTCGTGGAGAATAGCCTCGGCCGCACTTGTGCTTTTTATTGGCATAATTATAGCCAGGTGGCTGGCCAAAATCGCCAGCGGACAACTTAGAAAGAGAAATCTGGACCCTACCATTGTCCACTTCGCCGACAACGCCATTCAGGTAGTTCTCTACGGAGTTGTGATTATCGACACCCTACATCGACTCGGAGTGGAGAACAGTTCTCTCATAGCTATCGTAGGGGCGGCCGGCTTTGGTATCGGCCTCGCTTTGAAGAATCAACTGGCCAATGTCTCCGCTGGGCTTCTGATGGTAATTTTTCAGCCCTTCAAAGTGGGACATTATATTCTAATTGGCAAAACTGAGGGAACAGTTGAA
>CAJBEZ010000041.1 GCA_903952205.1 uncultured Desulfomonile sp.
CTTCAAGCCATGCGGCCACGAGTTCCTTGATCTCATCCGCTCGCTGGATAACCCTTGCCACAACATCTTTTGTTATTGCTTTCCTCCTGATGAGAGTAGCTACCAGGAACATGGGAACAGAGCGCAGATGCATTTCTTCCCGGAGGTATATTGCTAGTCTTGCCACAAACTCTGGGTTGCATTCGTCAGCCAATGAAATCAACGCCAGCTTCTGTTTAGAGCCGCTGCGATAATACTGGCTCTCCAGGAGTGCGCAGGCAGCGTTGCAATAAAGTGCAAACTCATTGGTCGGGGGATTGTAAGCCTTGGCCCCCTCGTAGTTCACAGTCTCTCTTGGGTTTTGCGCTGGTGAGTTGAATTTGGACATTGGAGCCCCCTTATGAGCTGGTAATGTAGAGGGGATACAAGCTAACACGGGTGTACAGTTCGCTAATGAAGTAACCGTGTTATCCGTCGCCCTCTACATGTTTGTTGGTATTCCGGGATATTACAGGCGCAGTTTCGGATTATGTTTTTCTGGCTGTAGTATCAATCGCCAATCGATCATTTTTAATGAGGAGGATACTAACGCACAGAGTATGTCCCCACCAGGGGGATCTTCAGGAGTTTTGGTTTAGAAGTAACCCTGCGCTCCGTCGCTCCTCAAAATTCAATTTCAACATCAATTATGACAAGGCGCCTGCTGAGCGCCACAATTTCAGCGCATCAGGTCTACGACCGAATCATACTATTACCATTCGACAGAGGAAGAATAATCTGACAAAAAAATTCACTTTATCTTTCAATTTTATCCTGCAAATGTAAACATACATCATTAGGCTCCTCAGACATGCTATTAGGTCTGAAAAACCACCATGGGCAGAGCGTTGACAGGGTAGGGGATCGAAACTAATTCGCTTCCCCAACCAGTATGAACGCGCCCCAGAAGAATGGGTGTTCAAATCCCTGTTTTCAAAACCTGACAAGGCTCATGAAAAAATGTCATGGGATTTTTGTCAGGTTGCGCAACTCCCTAAAATAACTTGTAGACCTGCTTCATTTTATGCTTATTACTTAAGATAGGAGGACGTCGATGAAACTTACAGCGATTATAGAACGCGAGGGTGATGGATACGTATCACTGTGTCCTGAATTAGATATTGCAAGCCAGGGAAATAGTGTTGAAGAAGCAAGGAACAACCTTCAGGAAGCTTTAGAGCTATTTTTCGAGACAGCGTCAGCCGAAGAGTCAGCGCAACGCCTTCATGGCGATGTTTTCGTAACTCAGGTTGAGGTGGCTGTTGGGTAAACTGAGCGTTTTGTCTGGTCGACAGATATGTGATATTCTTACTCGGAAAGGTTTCATTGAAATTCGACAGCGTGGCAGTCACATCGTGATGCAAAAGAGACTACCGCAATCCACCATAACGATCCCTGTCCCAGACCATCACGAGGTACGGATCGGGACTCTTCAATCCATTATTCGACAATCTGGGATATCGCGAAGCGAATTCGAATCTTAATGTCTTTAAAACTCCGTCGCCGAACCACCCAATCGAAGAACCTCGGCCCACATGCAACTCTCAAGAGGAGTAAGATAGGGCGGAGCCTGGAACAAATGCTGGACGAAGCTCTTGGGAATGTCCCAGTCCGTAAAGCAAAGTGGACAGCCTTGTTTTCACGGCGCAAGAACCAGATTCTTACCGGACAGCCTGTATTTCTCTGTGACATCGTTTGATGGACAACACTGGGGGTCATCCGGCGTATGTCTTACTATTTCCATTACGATCTGTCCTGACCTGATCGAAAGCGATTCAACTTCCACCTTATTCCCCAACTCTATCCGGGCCACTTGTTTTGGATGTCCATTTTGGTTGACGATGGCCACCAAATCGACCAAAGTCCCACTGGCCCCCACAAATGACCAAAGGATTGCCGCTGCGTCGGCGACTCCGTCACCGTTCAAATCTCCGAAAGCAACTTTATTGGGCCACTCGACACTGTGAAAATGAGCATTTTGATCGCTGTTCTCAAATAATCCGTCCGTGAGTTTGACCTTGCCGTAACGTACCTGATATTCAGCATTCTTAAGTTTTTCGACGGTCAATTCGTCGCCCAAGGCAAGAGAATGTTCCCCGGTTAGAACGCCTAAACCGAGTAAAGTCATCAGAGTGATCAACGCCAACATTAGTCTGTTCATAAGCTTATTCCTATCTGAGCCACAAAGGGCTGGAAGTTTTCTGTCGATCAAAAAAATTTGCTCATTTATACAACTTGTGAGACCTGATTGATTCTGTCCACTTTTCTCCCTTGTTCAGGCACATCATCACTGCGCATCGCTATAATCGAGATAAAACTTGCTGGGCCTCTGCATGACCTTGTTCAGCGGCAAGTTTAAGCCACTTTACGGCTTGTTCATGATCTTTCCTGACTCCTATACTATCCGAATAGCAAACCCCAAGAAGAAATTGGGCATCCTGATTCCCTTGATCAGCGGCAAGGTTCAACCACCTTATTCCTTTATCAAAATCTTGCGTAACTCCTTTACCATCTAAATACAGGGATCCAAGAATAGTTTGAGCTTGCGCAAATCCTTGATCAGCGCCTAGTCTAAACCATTTGACGGCTTCTTCATAATCCTGGGCAACCCCGTGGCCGTTTGCATACATAATTCCTAGATGGTATTGTACAATAGCGTTACCTTGTTCCGCCGCAATACGATACCACTTGACGGCTTCTTCATAGTCCTGGGCAACCCCATGGCCGTTTTTATACATAGTTCCTAGATTGGATTGAGCGTCAGCGATCCCTCGTTCAGCGGCAAGCTTAAACCACCTTATGGCTTCCTTATAATCCTGCGTAACTACTTTTCCTAGTAAATAGGCGACCCCGAGATTGTTCTGAGAAACTCCGATACGTTGTTCAGGAGTAAGTGGGGAAAACTTGGCGGCCTCTCGCTGATTCTTTTCAGCTCGTGGCTCGTGAGCAGCCAGGAGCTGTATTACTTCGAGTTGGTCTTTGAGACAGGATCTCATCATAGCTGTAAAACCGTAAATGTCCTCAGCGTTGACATCTGCGCCTTTTTCAAGAAGGAGCTTTACCACTTCGCTGTGCCCTTGCGAGGCAGCACTCATCAGAGCGGTCCAGCCGTTCTCTCTCTGAAAATTGACATCAGCTCCCTTATCAAGAAGGGCTTGCACTGCTTCCACGTGACCATCTTGAGAAGCAATCATCAGAGCTGTGAACCCGTCGTCTTCCTTAGCATTGGCATCTGCGCCTTTATCAAGAAGAACGTGGACCACTTCCACGTGACCTGCCTGCAAAGCGCTAGTTAGCGCATTCAAGCCATCGTCTCTCTGAGCATTTATTTCTGCGCCTTTTTCAAGAAGGACCTTTACCACTTCACTGTGCCCTTGCGAGGCAGCACTCATCAGAGCGGTCCAGCCGTTCTCTCTCTGAAAATTGACATCAGCTCCCTTATCAAGGAGAAGCTTGACCAGTTCATGATGACCTTGCTGAGAAGCGCTCAAGAGTCCTGCGAAGCCATTTGCCGTCCTGGCGTTGATATTTGCCCCTTTATCAATAAGAAGCTTGACGACTTCGTAATGACCTGCGTAACAAGCACTTATCAGCGCTGTCTCGCCCTTCGCATCCTTAGCGTTGACATTCGCTCCCGCATCAAATAGACATTGAATGACCGCAGCATGTCCTTTTTCAGCAGCACTCATCAGAGAGGTTCGGCCGTTCTCTGTCTGAGCATTGACAATTGCCCCTTTATCAAGAAGAAGCCTGACGACTTCGTAATGACCTTCGTTACAAGCAATCATCAGAGCTGTCTCGCCATTCCCCACCTTAGCATTGACATCCGCTCCTTTTTCTAGAAGGAGCTCAACTACTTCAGGATGGCCTAAGCAAGAAGCCACAAATAGTGCTGTAAAACCATTTTCATCCCTGGCGTTGACGTCTTCTGCGCCTTTTTCAAGAAGGACCTTTACTACTTCACTGTACCCTTGCGAGGCAGCACTCATAAGAGCGGTTCGGCCGTTCTCTCTCTGAAAATTGACATTTGCTCCTTTATCAATAAGAAGCTTGACGACTTCGTAATGACCTTTGTTACAAGCAATCATCAGAGCGGTCTCACCATTTCCCACCTTAGCATTGACATCCGCTCCGTTTTCTATAAGGAGTTCAACTACTTCAGGATGTCCGGAGCAAGAAGCCTCAGCTAGTGCTGTATGAACATTTTCACTCCTGGAGTTGACGTCTGCGCCCCTAGCCAGAAGAACCTTTACTACTTCAGGATGGCCGTTCTTGGCAGCGCTCATCAGAGCCGTCCAACCGTCGTCTCGCTGGAGATTGACGTCGGCTCCTTTATCAAGAAGAACCTGCACTACTTCCACGTGACCCTCTTGAGAAACAAACATCAATGCTGTAATGTCATTGTTGTTGGCATTCACATCAACTCCGTTTTCCAGAAGAATCTTTGCCAAGCCTGTGTGTCCTTGCCCAATAGCGATCATCAGTGCAGTCCAACCGTCATTGTTGTTGGCATTGACATCGGCGCCCCTAGCCAGAAGAATCTTTGCTACTTCACTTTGCCCATTCCCCGCAGCACCCATCAGAGCTGTTAGACCGTTGTTGTGCTTAACATTGACATCTGCTCCTTTATCAAGAAGAGTCGCCACGACTTCAGCGTGTCCTTTCTCAGAAGCCGCCATCAGAGCAGTAGCGCCATCATTATTTTTGGCGTTGACATCGACGCCGTTGTCCAGAAGCAGTCTCACCAACTCCTGGTTCTTTGCCAAGGCAGCGTACAGTAGTGTCGATGCGCCATAGCCGCTCTGTGCAGCTTTCAGGAACCATGTCGTTGCCTTCTCAAAGTCCTGGGGGACCCCCTCACCATATGTGTAAACCAGGCCCAACTGGGCCTGTGCACCCCCATTACCCTGTTCTGCGGCCACGCGATACCATTTGACTGCTTCGGAATAGTCCTGGGTTACTCCCTGGCCCTTGTAATAAATATCTCCCAAGTGAAGTTGAGCTTCCGCTCCACCCTGTTCGGCTGCTTTACGATACCATTTCAAAGATTCAGCATAATCTTGGGTTACACCTTGCCCGTTGCCATACATTTGTCCCAAATAGGATTGGGCTACTGCATCGCCCTGCTCAGCAGCTTTCATGAACCATTTAAATGGCTCAGACCCATCTATAGCCACTTCCCTTCCATCAATATATCTGATTCCTAATTCCCTTTGAGCGTCTACGTTCCCTTCATGGGCGCTAAACAAGAGGAGGGCAAATTGAGCTGACGGATGACCTTGTTCGGCCGCCTTTGTAATCCATTTCAGGGATTCAGCATAATCCCGGTTCACCCCTTGGCCACTGTTGTAAGCTCTACCCAGCCAAAACTGACCTGAGGCGTCACCCTGTTCCGCTGCTTTTCTCCACCAGTTTACGGCCTCAGTATGATCTTCGATAACGCCTTCTCCATACTGATATGCGTATCCTAGGGAATATTGACTGAATGCGTCACCTTTTTCAGCTTCCATTCTTAAGGCGTCGATATGCAGTTTTCTTTTCTCTTCCTTATCGTCCTCTTTTGACTGCGAGTCAGCCAAAGCTTGTTCTACTCTGGCCCTGTCTCCAGGCACAGAGCCGAAGGGAAGAACGCGAGAATTTTTTCTGTGGCGGAGGTAAAGCACAAGACCCCCAACCAGCAGAATCGAAACGCAAACAAAAGTTATTAGATTTATCATCGGATTCGTCCTTTCCCAGTAATTATAACTTGAATAGATTCTTGTCCAATTTTGTGAGTTGTTACCACGGGGCCGCAGTTCCGTCCTGCGGCCCTATGTAATTTCCGAAAAATCTCCTGAGTCACTGTCGCCTTGTCCGGAAGGCTCTAACCCGCTCTTGCAGCAATTTTTCGCCAAACATAGCGTTAGGTTCAACACCTCGTTCGACGAGAATTTTTCCGGTAACCTCACGCTTCAACTTAATGATCTCTTTTGCCGGCCCGACATGCTATTGTCCTAATTTGAAATCGCGAGTCTCCAATTTTTGAATTGCCATTTTTCCAGGCTGCTCCAACAATTCGACGTCGCGATGGAAACCTGACAAAATTTTTGAGAGAAATTTAATCGGACAATGGCCGCTCTCTAGACAAAGCCGCTGCTGACGGCTGGCCATAAACATCGTGAGCGATGTTGGGTCGATTTTGGTCGATAGGCATTTGCTCAGTTCTGTGTGAACTACATGAGAATCCCGTCAAAAAGGAACTTTTCATGGAGTTTGTGAGTCACGCATTCCGCATCACTGAACCCTCACCAATCTCCCTCCGTCAAGACGGTATCGTTGAGTCTTCCGGACCGTAGGGCAGCATTGTGGATCATTAGGCCCGTGCGTCAGCATGTCGACAACAATTATCCCCGATTTGATCGCAATAGATTTGATATCCACTCTGTCTCCCAGGTATTGCATGGCCGCCTGCTGAGGCTTCCCGTTCTGGTTGATCATCGCGGCCAATTCAAAAAAACCGCCAGAACCACCCCCTGAGGACAGTAAAATAACAGCCGCGTCCGGGTTTCCGTCTCCGTTAAGATCACCGAACGCTATTTTATCAGTCAACTCAATAAAGGCCTTCATGTCGGAATCAGGGTCTATCTTCGTCTCGTGACGGCCATTGTTAAGTCTTACCGGCCCGTCCTCATAATATTTGGATCTGTATTCAGCGTTTCTCACGCTTTCCAGAGTCAATCGGTCCCCGGTTATTGAATTGTCGGAGCCATTTTTACTGAAGCGCTTACTATCCGCTACCTTCAGAGCATTGAAGCGGCTCTGTTTCGACAGTGTCAAGTTCGAATCCTCCCATGTCAAAATGTCTTTGATAGAGGTTTCATTTCTCTCGCACTCAGCCAGTCGGCAATTCATGGTCCAGAAAACCATAACCGAACCGATAACAATGAGCCATTTTTTATTGAATTTCATTACAGACCCCATTTCCAGCTTATTTTTCCAACCGAAATTAAAATGTTGTGGCGATGCATTCGCATCAGTCAAGATCCTGATTGGTCCAGGCGCATGCTTTTTAGAACGCCACTATGCCTCTGATTCCAAATTTGCAACTATTTTCTTTGACATGTCCTTGCTGAATATGACAATTATTTAATGAACTAATTTTTCTCAGACTTTGTTTCGCATATTAACACTGGCATTTACCAATTTCTACCGTACAATTTGTTGGGCGATTTCTATTAGCCCTAAAATCGATACTTTTTGCTATGGCGCGAGCGAACGACATTTCAGTAATTTTAAAAGGAGATTGAGTCATGAAGAACATCATGGGGATAGTGGGAGTCATCTTTACGCTAATATTTTTTTCAGGGATTTTGGCGTCTGTAAATGCGGAGCCGCAATGTCCTGAAGGGCAGTGGTACAACCCAGAATTAAGAAAATGTGTTGTTCCCGGGGACGGTGACCCGGAAACGGAGCGTGAATTCCAGCGGGAGTTGAGGGCCCAATGTTATTTCCCGTGCGGTGACGGCTGGTGCTGCCCAAATGAATATTCTTGCCCAAAATGCGACCGGTTGGAGGGCAAGAACAAAACTCGGTGTTACAAAAAACTGGAGTGCTGGAAGAGATAGTAACCTCTTGGGTTGTTATTCCATGAAGAAAAGGTGGCAAAAGTGAAATCACTTCGCAAGCGGAATAAGATTGGTCGAGAAATTGTTTTTTGTATCTCGCTTTTACTGGGTTGCGTCGTTGGTCTTGGTCTTTCAGTCAAGGCCTATGCTGGATGTCCTGACGGAAAGTTCCTGTACCAGGGGAGATGCGTATGGGAATCTGAGATTAGGTGTCCCGACGGTGAGCAATTTGACAGAGTGCTTTTGAAATGTAGGAGTTGTGAATCCTTCCGTAAAGTCTGGGATCCAAAATACAAGTGTTGTGGGTGTGGTCCATGTCAAGTGGAAGTAGGTGGCGTTTGCAGATCATGCTACGAAGACGGCATGGACTGTATAGACGGCGAATGTGTTGAAACCCGTAAGTCCAGAGAATATCAAGAATCCTGGCGTAATCCCCCTGAAACGTTTTATTACGAACAGGCAACCTCTATGGATGAAGTCAGGGGCCACCGTAAGTTGTTTGTTGAGACAGTGCAAGACACTGAGGCCCAATTAGGTCAGAAGATTGATCTGGGGTTTTCATATTGCGTCTGCAAAGGCAGGAAAGGCTTTATAGTTTGGGCGCAGGCTATGGGGAAGACGTCTGTTAGGGATCTTGCCAAGAAAACCGCAGCGGCTGCTGATCGGGACTGCGGGGGGTGCCTTGGTCCACCGGTTATAGATCTGCTGAACGAGTTTTGAACATATATGGTTCATTCCCGAATATCTTTTCGGTCATCAAGACAGCGATAATCCGAGATGGAGGCCGATAATGATCTTTCCAGACTTGTTTTCCAAATCCACCTGGTGGTCATTTGTAATCTTTCTGATTTGGGTTGTCCTTTGTATCAGTCAGGCCGCAATAGCGGATGACCAGGAAACGACGCGAGAAAACATCAAACGCCAATTGAAACATATAGCTAAGGGACATTGGGACACTAGGCATAAAATGAGCTCCAAGTGGGGTGTCATAGAGGGTAATATTCAAAGAGGAAATTGGGCCGCTTGGAGTGATTCTGATGGCAACAGAGCGGCAAAGAGGGCGGAAGCCAATTGTGAGAAAAATGGTGGGGGATGTGAGAGACTCTACACACTGTATATTCACAACGATACTCCGAAAACCATTCGTATTTACTTGTTTCATCCTTGGGAATCGGATTTCAGTAAAAACAACGCCCTTTTTTCATGGGCCTGGGAGCCCGGCCAGGGGCGAAATCTGGGACTTGAAGGCGCTTGGCTCGTGGTCTCGAAAAGGTTCTACCTCGTGGTAGAAAGCGAAGGTTCCGGTGGTTCAGGATGGGGACGAAAGAGAATTGACGAGTTCAACTACAATTATCGCCAATATCGGGAGCACCAGAACATTCGCATCAACTTGGTTAATTGACAACACGGATCTCTATTTTTTGCTGAGCGGCCCTTTTTATAGGCCGCATCACTATCCACAGATGCCAATGTTGACTGGTAACCTATTTGTATCTTCGACGGAAGTCATCGACGATGACGCCCCTTTCATGCATGATTTTTTCCTTCATGGCTAACTTGCACGATTCAGGAGCTCTTTGAACAAGTTCGTGCAATCGTTGCGCAGGATACGAACCAACCTTATCCAGTAACTTCTGGCACTGATCAGCCTCTGACAAAACCGGCATTGAGAGGAAAAAACCCACCAAAAAGATACCTACGATTACTCTTTTCATTTTTTGTCTCCTCATTTTTTCGATCAAGGCATTCTATAATGACCGTTAGCTCAGAATATCTATCGACGCCTATGGAACGTAATCCCTATTTCCGGTAGACTTACCCCTGAATTTATCTTTAGCGGCTCCACAAACGAGGTAAAGCCGTCCCACGATGGTTTCCATAAGTTCTTTTTCAGTCATTTCGCCACATCCGGTGTTGAAGTCAAAAACGTCTTCGTTCCACGTTTCGCCCTTGGCGTATATCAGTCGCCAATTCTCCTTGCTACTTAAACAGTTCGACGTACCAGGGGAAACCTGACAAGATTACACGATATGAATTCTACGTTATATTTCGGATTTAATGAATATTAATCGGCTTGTTATGTTTACATGTCGAATATTCTTATCTTATCGAAATGCGATTGACGTTCAGTGACGCTTCCTTTAACCTGAACGCTGAAATAAGCTAACGTCTGTTACACAATCTATAACTTCTCTGTATTTCGCTCCAAGAGATAGGCCCCCTCAACGCCATTAATAATGGAGACGACTACCATGCATAGAACATTCCCCAGCATCATGTTGTTATTCGTCATTTCGTTTCTATTTCCGTCTATTGGCTTAGGCCAGTCGGAAGAGCAGGGTCTGGCATTCCTGGACCAGGGTCGAGAGTTTCAGTCAAAGACGCATTCCAGAGAGGACATGGAAATCGCTCTCAAGAAATACGAGGAGGCCCTTAGAATCTTTGAAGCCGTCGGATCGAGCGTTGGAAAGGCTGTAGCCCTGAACCAGATAGGCACAGTTTACCACTCCCTTGGCCAGTATACAAAGGCCCTGGAATATTTTGAGGCTTCGTTGGCCATAACACGCAAAGTTGGCGACGCTAAGACAGAAGCAACTACGCTGATAAACATAGGAGCCTCTTATGATAGTTTGGGCCAGTATTCGGAAGCGCTGGAACACTACGAGAAAGGACTGGCTTTAAAGCAAGAAGCAACGGATGTTATTGGTGAATTTGGAGTTCTTAACACTATAGGGACAGTTTACAATTCTTTGGGTAAGTATCAAAAGGCCCTGGATTACCATATAAAAGCCCTGGCTATAACGCAGAAGATCAAGGACGAGCGGGGTGAAGCAGCATCGCTAAGCAATCTGGGAGTCGTTTATTATCACCTTGGCCAGTATTTGAAGACTCTTGAATGCAGTGAGAAGGCTTTGTCTATTTGGCAAAAAATTGGGGATATTAGGGGCGAAGGATATGCTATGGGAAACATAGCGGGAGTTTATGGCAAGTTGGGGCAGCATCTCAAGGCCCTTGAATACGAGGAGAAGGCGCTGGCCATAAAGCGGAAGACTGGTGACTTGGAAAGTGAGGCAATCACACTCGCAAACATGGGAAATACTTACGAATCCTGGGGCCGGCATCAAAAAGCATTGGAATACTATGAAAAAGCGTTGGCTATCGAAAAGCAGATCGGCGTCCCACACTACATCACGGAGGACTCTATTGGCAATGTTTATCTAACCATGGGGGAGACCCGGCAGGCAAAACGCATCTTTAGGAAGACTCGGCAATGGCTGTCTTTTGGAAGGCTTGCGCTTATGGAATGCGATTTTGATGAAGCGAGATTCAACTTTGAAGGGCTTTTGAAAAGCTCTTTAGAAAACTACAATATTGACAAGATGTTTGCGGGTCACACCGGTTTGGGGCTTTCGTATGAAGGTTTAAGCGAGTACGATAAGGCTGCGGAGCATTTCAGAAAAGCTATTGAATTGACAGAACAGATTCGCGACACACTGACACCGGCCCAGCGAACTGATTTCTACAACGGTCAGAGTTTGCACATCCCGAGGATAACCCCATATGAAGGTCTGGCTCGTGTCCTTTTGAAGAGCGGTAAGCCCGAACAATCATTCAAGGAATCAGAAGCTACAAAGGCCCGGATCTTCGCTGAATCGCTATCCGGAAGGTTTCAGAACGTCTTTCTTGATATCCCCAAATATGTTGTGGACCAAGACTCAGACATTAACAACAGGCTTGCAGCGTTGAGTCAGGGTCTTCAAAAAGCCTATGAGAAAGGCTCCAAGAATGCTATCGAATCGTTTGAGCAAGAGCTCAGGAATGTGCGATCCGAAAAAGATCGACATTTAGATGAGCTAAGAAAGACATACCCACTTTATGCGGCCACGAAATACCCCCAACCCATGAGCCTCGAACAGTCGGCCCTGAATAACGATGAATGGACCATTGAGTATGAGGTTACCGAACCCGGAATCTGCATATATATGGCTCATGGGAAAAATATAGTCAAAGACATCTTCAAACCCATTGCCAGGAAAGATTTGGACGAATTGGTCCGAAAGTTCCGGGAACCTGTGGAACTTCTGCATGAGGATTCGCCGATCGAGAAGCTTGCCACTTTTGACTTTGTGTCTGGTAAAAAACTGTCGGATCTCCTTCTTGGGGACATCCTGTCCGAGCTGCCCCACGGCACGCCGGTAATCATCATTCCTGACGGTTCTCTTGGCGCGATTCCGTTTGATATGCTTGTGCTTAACAATGCGGGAAATGTCTTAACAGATCGGGAAATACCTCAGACTTCAGGGGCTGAATTCTTTGGGGACCGTAATCCAATTTCCTATTACCAGTCGGTGACAGCCCTCACGTTGGCTCGCACATTGGGAAAACAGAAAAAAACTGGAGAGAGGACACTTGCTATTGTGGACCCAGTCTTTACCGCTGACGATGCACGTCTTGCCTCTTACGGCCAACAGGAGCAATCAAGGCTCGCCGCCACACACCCCACGAAACTTCTCAAGCCTATGGAGGAGCAGAATTCAATTACTTTTCCAAGAGTTCAACTTACAGCTCAACTAGGAAAATCCTTGAAAAATGCCGATCCTTCCCGAACTGACATCTACAGAGGGATGGAGGCCAGGAAGTCCGTAATTCTTGCGAAGGACCTGACACCTTACCGCTCGGTAGTGTTTGCGACCCACGGATACTTTGGGAAAGACTTGCCCGGAATCCAGGAACCTGTGTTGATATTGACGCTTCTGGACCAACCCGAAGGGCAGGACGGTTTCCTGAGAATGAGTGAAGTCATGGGTTTGAATATCAACTGTGACGTAGCCGCATTGACCGCATGTCAGAGTGGTCTTGGCAGGAACATCTCCGGAGAGGGGACCATGGGAATGGGACGTGCTTTCCAGTATGCAGGGGCAAAATCGGTGTTAATGAGCCTGTGGAGTGTTGACGAAAGCGCTTCAATAAAACTTGTAGAGAGTTTCTTCAAGCATTTGAGGCAGGGGAAAAGCAAACGTGAATCGCTGAAACTCGCCCAGGATGAGATACGCAAATCGGGATACGACCATCCCTTCTTCTGGGCCCCTTTTATACTGGTTGGGGAAGCTTCATAAAGATAGTCCCGGATTTAATCCAGACTATCGAGTCATGCAACAACAAGCAGTGTCAGAGAGTTTTTAGCATTAATGACGATATTTAAGCAAACGCCGCTGTAATGTTTCTCAGGGAAGCGGGATTTCCGACAAAACTAGGCTACACCGCAAATTCATCGACTTCTCTCACAAAACGGGCGAATTGCTCATCTGTAATCAACAACCTTGAGAGCATAGTATGGCATATCAGATTAAGGGCCTTTTGATCGATTTCGTTAGCCAGAAACCTTTTGCGAACATGCCATTTGGAGATATCAGCTAATGTGGAAGGCTTGTTTAACAATCAACGCACTGATGTTGATGGCGTTCTGGGGAACTGGTAATTCTGTCTTTGCAAGCACGATGGAATATTTCCATGATGATGCCATCCCCGGGTTTAATGTTGCGCCCGATGAAACAGAAAGGAATGCCGCCACAAACTGCGTTGAAAAACTCTCATCTGAACTCGACACTGTCCGGCAATCTGGCGACAGGAAAGGAGAGGCGATCTTCTTGGTCCAGATGGCCGACATTTTGATTCAAATCGGCAGGACAGATGAAGCCGTGAAGAGTTATCAGATGGCCGCTAACATTTTCAAAGATATCCAAGACTATGACTCGGAAATAAGTGCATTAAACAAATCTGGGGCTCTGTACACGAAAGTTGGTACCCTCGATAGGGCGCTGGATTTTTATGAGAAAGTTCTTTATTTGCAGCGAAAGGCAGGCAAGAAGTCCGGACAGATTACCACGCTTATTGAACTTGCCAGTGTATACGAAATTCTCGGTCAATATCATAGACAACTGGACTGTTACGAAACGGCAATCAATCTGGCGGTTAGTACAGACGACAAACTGTCTTACGGTTTGTTATTACAAAACATTGGCCGAGCAAAATGGCTCATGGGGAAGGGTCATGACGCTTTGAAGCATTTCGAACAAGCTCTGAGAGTTCAGCGGGAGATTGGCGATCTTGCCGGGAGCTATAAAACGATTAAAGAGCTGATCATGGTTCGAATTGCGTGGGGTCAATTTGCGGTGGCTCTTGATCTATGCGACAAGGAGTTGAAACAACGGGAAAATAATCCTGACAATACAAACCTGGGCCAGATATTGATCGCAAAGTGTACAGTCTTAAAAGAACTTGGAGACTACGATGAAGCACAGATTCTAGCCGAGATGGCCCTAAAACTGTCTGCTGACAGGAAGCATTGCACCTTCGCTTCAGAAATTATCGTCCTTTTAACTGATATACACAGACTCAAAGGAGACACAAAACGTGCTTTGGCTAAATGTAACCTTGGACTCGAATGGAGCAGAAAAAATTCAGATAGGAATTCTGAGTCAGATTTCCTAGTTTCCATGGCTCGAGTGTACTCTTCAGAGGGTCTTTTTTCGGAAGCTATGAATTGTCTCGACGGCGCAGAAAAGATCAAAAAAGATATCGGCAGCCCACTGGACCATGTGCTGTTAGGCAGAGGGCAAATTGCTCTGGAATCAGGACAAAATTTGGCAATGGCTGATAGCGCAATTGAGAATTACCCGTTCAAAAAAGAATCGCTCGCCGGTCTGATGCGCGGGAGAATTGCGCTGACCATGGGAAATTTCAGCAAGGCTTTAGAACTATTCAATGGCGTATCGTCAGATCTGCAAATTAAATTAGTAATGGGGATTGGATCGGGCTTGAGCCAGGAAGGTCTCGGCCATTTGGATGAGGCTCAGGCGCAATTTACGAATGTCATAAAAGGGTTGGAGCAGGTTCGGGATAGTCTAGAGCCTAGTTCGCGAAGATATTTCTTCAGGGTGAACAGTCACGGTTTTAATAGAACCCTTCCGTATGAAGCCATGTGCAGAATCTTGCAAAGTCGGGGGAAAAACGATCAGGCGCTCAAGATAGCTGAGATGACTAAGGCAAGGTCGTTTTCGGATGTCATAATTTCGGGCGTGATGGCGCCAAGTCTGACCCCACCGGAAAATGTGCTGGCTGATGATGCGGATCTTGCCTATCGCGTAGAGATGTTAAAAGCCGTAATGCTTGAGAAAGGCCAGATTTATGTTAGTGAATCGGGGCACGAAGGTACTTTAGAACGTCTTCGGGAACATCGTTACAGGCACATCAGGAAACTCCGGCAGATGTATCCTGTTTTTGCGGCTGTCCGATATCCTGAGCCCATGTCATTGGATGAACTGGCGCTAAAACCCGAGGAGTGGGCTCTAGAATATGAAGTTACCGATACTGGAATCGTAGGTTTTCTCTTGCACGGGCGTGAGATACAAAAAACGTTTTTTACTCCCATTCAAAGAAAAGAGCTTGAAAAACTGATTGTCTCTTTCAGGCGACCGTTGGATGTAGACGACTCCAGTGAGCTTACGAAATCTTTGGAGTCGTTTGACCTGCGCTTGGGCCGAAAACTTGGCGAATTGCTAGTTGGCCCAGTGCTTTTTGATCTGCCGGAGGCTGTCACAGTTATTGTTGCGCCTGATGAAATACTTGGACTCATCCCTTTTGAAATGCTCGTGATGAACGACTCCGGTAAAATAGTGATCGATGAATCAGGCATTCCAAAGACGCAGGGAGTAAGCTTCCTGGGTGATCGCAATCCTGTGACGTACGCCCAGTCATTGACGGCCCTATCACTAGTCAGGTTTCAAAGCGCTCAAAAGATCGCCGGTTCCAGAGTCATGGCCATGGTAGATCCTGTCTTCAGTATCGAAGATTCGCATTTTAACAGTGCTCCCATTGAGGAAACCAAGCCAAATACTGACGGTTATTCAGCATGGACCAGAAATTTTCTCATGTCAGTCGATGATCGAATGACTTTCCCGAGGCTTGAGCAAACCAGAACCCTGGGACTGTTTGTTAAGAATCTCTACCCTGCGCAGTCCGACATTTTTGAGGGTATGGACGCCAACAAAAGCCGGCTTCTGACTTCAGAGCTCACAAAATACAAGGCATTGACATTTGCCACTCACGGTTACTCAGGATGCGATTTACCGGGCATTGCTGAACCTGTGATTGCATTAACGCTGGTCAACCAGCCCGATGGGCAGGATGGTTTTTTAAGAATGAGTGAGGTGGTGAACCTTAGGATGAACGCTGACATTGTTGCATTGACCGGTTGCAAGACAGGGATAGGCAAATATGTGACAGGAGAGGGCGCTATGTTCATGGGAAGAGCGTTTCAGACTGCTGGATCGGCCAATGTAATGATAAGTTTATGGAATGTGGCGGAAGATCCATCAGTCAAGCTTACCCAACTATTCTTCAAATACGTTCATGATGGTAAAACAGTATCGGAGGCTTTCCACGAGGCTCGACGTTACGTGCGGAAAGAATATGATCATCCGTTTTTTTGGGCTGCCTTCATCCTTATGGGAGGCGAGAATTAGAATTTATGATTTCAGAATTAATTCATATTTATTCAAAATAATTTACTCTCTGATCTTCATGATGAAGGATAAAAGATGCAAAAAACTTTACGGATTGTTGGATCCTTTTCTCTTGCGCTATTTTTTATTTTAGTGGGCGTTACCGCCATGGCTCAAACGGAGCCAGGACTTGTTGATGTGATCATATTCACCATGGTGACATCAGAAGGTGGAGGCAGAGGTGACCCGGCCGGAGGAGCAATCCCAACCATCCATGACATCCTCATTGAGGCCATAAAAGCAGGTAATGCGGCCAAGGCAAAAGAACTTTTGGATAAAGGAGCAAGTCCCAACGCTGTTCACAAGGGCGGAGGATCAGCCATTAGATGGGGAGCCTATTACGGTCACTCGGATCTGGTGACGATGCTACTAAATCGCGGGGCTGAGATCAAACCTCTTAAAGGTGAACGAGCTGACGAGGAATTAATACTCAACGCCATCAAGGGTGACGCAGACGCCATAAAGAAGATTTCGACGGGGAGAATTGACATTAATGGAAAGGCTTCTGGCGGAGAGACGGCGCTGCACTGGGCATGCATAATGGGCAATGAAAAGGCGGTTACTCAACTGATTGCTCTTGGAGCGGACCCGAACATTTTAAACAAAGCGGGTTGTCCTCCTCTGGCGCTCGCATCTCTGAATGGTCACGAACGAGTTGTACAGATACTGCTCAATAATGGGGCGAACCCCGAAATTAGAGGGATCATGGGGGGTCCCGAGGCGTTTGCACGCGTAAGGGGCCACCAAAAAGTTGTTAATTTACTGCGGGATTTCAAAAAGTCCGGAACTAAACCCAAACCATCCTCCCACATTTCAACCTCACCGGAGACAATCCTCTCCAAAGAGAACACAGAACAACCTGCTCAGAGCCTCGTATGGTCATTCAAAGCTGGTGACAGTTATATATGGGGCCCTGAATTTTCTGAAGGCGTCGCATGTTTCATGACTGCGGCGGGGAGTGATTCTGAATCTGGATCATATATTTATGGATTGGATGTTTCGTCAGGGTCACAGCTATGGAAAATCAAGGTCAGTTTTGACTCTTGTGGAATACCCAAAGTTGCCAACGGAGTGGTCTATTTCGGAACACGTGGAGGCGCAGACCCCGCCATACACCTAGTCTGCGCAGTAGAAATATCCTCAGGAAAACTTTTGTGGAAACGCGAAACAGCGGGTCAAGTTGTCTGGATTTCGGAAATAAAGGATGGGGTGGTTTATTTTAGTAATTTTGCGAATGAGGTTACTGCCTTGAATGCTAACAAAGGTAGTGTCCTGTGGCGCTACAGTCTCGAAAGACAAAATGAGGAACTTTTTACGGATGAAGCTGTTTCATACCTCAGCTTGTCTGATGGAGTGGCCTGCGTGGCTTTTGGAAGTAACATAACAGATGGACCAGGGCGGTTGGTGGCGCTGGACACACGAACTGGCAAACAGATTTGGAAAATCAGTCTTTGGCGGCAACCCTCAATGCCTTTGGTTGTTGACGGGACAGTTTACCTTGGCACAAGAGACGGATGCTTATTTTCGATCGACTTAACAACAGGCGTAGAAAAATGGCGGATGAGTCCAGAAAAGTCTGGTCTACATTCGGGATACGCATCTGTGAATGAGATTGACGATGGTGTTGCTTATGCAACCATCGTTGAAGAGAACAAAGACCCTGAGAAAGTCAGCGGGACACTCCTGGCAATTCACGCCACATCCGGACAGCTCAAATGGAAGTTAAATGGCGAATTCGGCTATGGAAGTGGCGCTTCTGTGGTTCGCAGCCAACTCTTTGCGCCCAGTCAAGATGGTTACTTTTATGTGCTGGACAAAGATACTGGAAAGTTGGATTCAAGGATCAGATACGGTGGAGAACATGGCCTAATCCACAATGGCTGCGCATTCTGGGCCAACCCGCCAGGAGAGTTGCACGCAATGGAGCTTGAAAAGGCCCCAAGACTCTCGGTCAACCACAAACTCGTTGTTGAAGTTTCAGAAGTCCAAAAGTCCAATAGGTCGATTCATGTTCCAGAGAAAGTTACTGAAGGCTCTAACAGGTTTTTTTTAGAACGTTCAGCGAATAATGATGGACCAGCAGCCCGGATGGGAAACGAGGTTCATAGTCAGTCGCAAAAGAGTGGAGGGTTTGAGCCCCCTCTTGGATTAAAATGGAAGGCTCCAGGAGAAGTGGTTTTGTCAGAGTTAGTTTTGTACAAGGGATTACTGCTATTTTTCCCCAGAAACGAACTACTGACGGCGATTGACACTTCGAGAGGACGAGAAAAGTTCAAAGTTCCAAACAGTTGGCAGGGTGGTTTAGCTGTAGCAAACGGGATGGCATATTTCAGGGAAGGAACCCAATTGTTTTGTTTTGACCTTGAGAGTCAAAAGATTAAATGGAGACAGGACAAGTGGACTAATGAACAAATTGTGGTTTCTGACGGAATACTTGTAACGCGAACTGCCAATGACGACCTTTGCGCCTTCGACTCCATTACCGCTAAAGAGCTTTGGGATTTTGCAACAGGTGACCGAATAGTAACTATGCAGATTTATAATGGCATGGTCTATGCCTACTGCCACAACCGATCGATCTACGGAATCGACTTGAAATCCGGCAAGCAGAAATGGAAACTCAGACTCGAGAAACCGGAGTATCTGACGGGCCTTTTTATAATTTCTGACGGGCTCGTATTATGTAAGGTATTCCTTGATGACCATTCCAAGAATGATCATGCGGACGGAAGCAAGGGAAAATATTTCCTGATGGCTTATGACCTTAAGACAGAAAGAACCAGGTGGAAAATCCCTTGTCAGGGATTCTTTTTCAAGCCGGCAGTCGCTCAAGACATTTTGATTGTTGAATTTGAACAAAGTGTCTCCGCATTCGCAATCAGCAGCGGAAAACAACTTTGGCAAAGGCCTATGCCCGGTGTGAATAATCAGCCTGTAATCATTGATGGAGTGTTGTACGTAGGTTGTGACGATGGCAAACTATACGCCATGGACATTAAGAATGGAAATCTGAAATGGGCTGATGAAATAGGAGTGGGCGTTCGAAGAGACAGAACACCACTCCTGGCAGGAGAAAATGGGATGATCTATGTTAGGCGTCCGCAAGGGGGAATATATGCTATCGACACTGAACAGGCGGAAAAAGACTATTCGGAGAGGAAGAAATCTGTTCCTAACGCTTGATTAAAAAGAATAAAATAAGTCTTTGTCAGATATCGTACCTCGCTGCGAAGGATAGGAGTAAAGCCGGACAAACTGGCTAAGACAGAAAACTCAGGAGGTATGAAATGAAAACTCGAATTCTATTGGTGGTTGCTCTTTGTGTGGCGTTGGCGGTAGGGTTCACGGTTGCAAGCGACAAAACAAGCAAAGGTTGCGGATGTGGAATGAAGGATCAGGTGATTTCGTTAAATGATACAGGGCTCCTGGCGGATGACGCCCAACTGACTGGTCTAACAAGCGCATTTCCTAAATGCCCGTCCAAAATTCGGCAATGGATGTGCGTATACTTTAAAAAGTGTAGCGGTTGCAAAAAGTGATCTGATGTCATCATCAATTCAGGATTCAATAAAGTTAATTTAATAAAGACCTCATTGGCGAGCTAATCCCATCAGAAGATTAGCTCGTTTTTATGTCTAGAGTTGTAACCTGAATCTCTACGACTCCAGGAAATCGGGATTAAAATGGCAAGATTGCTCATCCTTTGGTTCCACCAGATCTGCTGAATGCGTTTTTTTCCTGTATACGTTGGAGCGTAAGATAACCGAAGACAAGAAAAACCAGTAGCGCATCCCGACGCCAACCGGGCCAGCTTCTGCCTTTATGGTGATCCAATCCAAACTCTTCTTTCAGCTTCTGGTAGCCCTGTTCAATCCAGAACCGCTCATGAAAGAAACCAACCATTTCAAGGGTAGGCATGTCTTGGGACATGTTACTAAAGAAGTATCCGAGTTCGGTTCGTTTGTCCCCATGTCTTCTCTCAATGATAAGTCAACCTTCTTCATAAATGCTACCTTTTCTGTATCTCTGCGCAGGAAAGACCCTTCAGGATATAGCTTCAATCAACAACGGATTGTCCTGGCAATCTTTACGCATCTCCAGATTCCGGCACTGATCAGCTAGCGCCAAAACTGGGACCCAAAGAAAAAGGCCGACAAAAAAATGCTCACGATTACTATTTTCATTTCTTGTTAATAGCCCCCGCAAATTTGGAACAAACTTTTGGTTCACCGGTCGTGGTATCCAGTCCCAAAAATGAGCCGTCCTCAAGGCCGAAATAAACCGTGTCTTCGTGGACTGCGCCCGAAGAACGTATCGGACTGTTTGCGGAAAAATTCCAAACTTTTTTGCCTGTTTGAAGCTCAAAAGAGTAAAAATTACTGGCCAGATCTCAAGAAAAAACTCGCTTACCCAGGATAGCGGGCGAACTGGTGATTGCAGCCCCGGCTTTGAAGCGCTAAATCTCTTGATTCGACACAACGTTAACAGCGTAAACGTGGCCATCCCCGCTTCCCAAAAAGGTATTTCCGTATTCAATAGCCGGTGTAGAAACTATCACTCCCCCGGTTTGAAATAGGTCGTGCTCTGTGTAACCCCTTTCCGCCTCATGTGTGTCCAGTGAATAAATTCCATCGATGGGGTGGCCGAAATACACAATGCCTTTTTCTCCAACAAGAAATGGCGTAAGGTCTCTATGTGTTTTTTTTCCGATTTCAAACGACCATTTCTCGGCGCCGTTTCGTAAGCCGTGGGCCTAAAGGTAGCCGTCATCACATACCACCCTTACTGTGTGAAAGGTAAAGGCATTAGAAATGAGTCTCATTAAACGTCAAACTTATCAATTCAGCAATTCAGAAACGCCATGGAGCTTTAAAGCGAGTTGATCTTCAGTCACTCCAGTTACAGCTTTTTCTTGAAGAACATTTCCCGAAGTAATGCTGATCAGTTGTCCCTTAACATCATATTTGCCATCTTTGGATGCAATCGTCATGACAATAGCTTCGGAAACATCTAGCTGATCTTTAAGTCCACTAAGTAGCTCCAAAGTATTTGCCGTCTTAACGGTTCCTTTTTCGACCAACTCTTTTATTGTAAGTGGAGACACAAAATCGAATCGTTTCTTTGATTCTGATGAAGGTTCGACCGCCCTATAGAGAGCATCTATTATTTTCTCGTCTAACGGTTTAGTTTTATTCTCAAAGACAATAATTTTCGCCGCTACTAACTTGTAATATACTCCAGGTTTGACAGATCCAGGCGTAGGCATCTTGGCTGGAGCATTAACATTAACCCGCGTGGGTTCGTTCATTAACCGACTCCGTTCGAAAGATTCGCGTGCTGCCTTTTCGGATTCAGTTTTGAGAAGCTCCTCTACCGGCGCCGACTTACGATTTGGCGACATCAGTTTTACGGTGCCGGGCGATTCCTCCCAATTTTCAGAACTCAAAGCCACAACAGTCTTGGGTTGACTGCCTGGATAGAGAAGGACTAACACAAGCACCGCTGCCGCCGTTGCCGTTGCCAGCATTGGAATCTTTAGAAAAGATAAAGACCAATTGGGCAGTTTCCAAAATGTGGAATTGGATTTTAATGGAGCTTTTTTAAAGTCATGTTCACGAAACTCCTTTTTTAGCTCGTTCCACATTTGGGATGGCATCTTTCGATCGGCCGGAGCCGTTTCAAAAGATTCGGCCTCTTGTCGGCAAAGATTGCATTGTTTCAAATGAATAGCAATTTTATGGTCCGGGTCTCTGCCCATCTGGATGAATTTATATATTTCCCAGGGTTCCGGACAAAACATATTCTGGTTTGTTTTCAAAGCCTCGGCTACGCTTTTGAGTGACTTCAATTCTTGTTTGCAACGATCACATGTCGCCACATGATTTTTAACCCTGGCGCTTTTTTCCAAGCCAAGTGCATTTTCCAAAAATGGCGGCAATGAATTAATCTGATGGCCCTCTTGGTTTGGGGGTTTTTCGCTCATGGTTCGACCCCTTTCTTTGGATTTCGTAATGTCAAGCCTAAATCCATTCGGACATTTTTAAGCCTGAACTGTAGCGGTGTTCTGAGTAGCTCAGCCATTAACCGTAAATTTTCTTAGTAAATTAAACTATTAGCAATTATTCTTCCTGGTTTTTAACAAATAGGGCTACGAACATGGAGGGTTTAGATCCTCCATATTTCGTATAATTCTCTCAAATCAATATTCAATATTTTTTTCACCAACCTTTTTTGCATTCCACTGTCGCCGGTTTGCAGGACCATCTTCCAAGACGACAGCACTTGCCGTCTTTGTTGAACCACCAAGTAATTCCAGGACAAGTTTTTTTACATTTTGTCGGAAATGCGCTGGTTAGACCAGTCAATCGAGCGTCGTTATGTTTGAGTCCGGATTCATCAAGAGAAATCACCTGGTCTTTAGTCCCACATCCACAACCTTTGTTGGTTTTCTCCGTTGCCACTGTGAATGCAAAAGCCAACACCATACAAAGACCAACAACCAACAGGATTCTAGTTTTCATTTAACGCCTCCCGAAGTTTTGTTTCCGCCGATTCGTCCGGCTTTACTCCTATCCTTCGCAGCGAGGCAAGATGTCTGACAAAAAAATGGACATCACAATGCAATTATGAAATATGAGTTACTCAATGGCTATTAATGAAAGACTCAAACTCACAATCGGCGACATCACAAAGATGGATGTCGACGCAATAGTAAATTCAGCCAATCCCAGACTTCTAAAAGGTGGCGGCGTTTGCGGGGCCATATACCAGGCAGCGGGTCCACAGCTTCTGGCTGAGACTCAGGCTCTGGGGGGATGTGAGACAGGCGACGCGAAGATAACCCATGGTCACCAATTAAAAGCGAGATTTGTGATTCATACTGTTGGTCCTGTTTATCGTGGGGGTTCGGCTGAAGAGTCCTCTCTACTGGAAAGCTGCTATAAACGTTGCTTAGAAGTAGCCGCTCAACATGGAGTTAGATCAATTGCGTTCCCTTCTATCAGCACGGGTGTTTATGGTTATCCCATCAAGGACGCTTCCTTGATCGCTTTGAAATCAACTCTCGCTGAACTGGTTCGTTTCCCCCAAATCAATTTGGTATGTTTTGTTCTTTTTTCTGCCGGTGACTTCAAATGGTATTCAGATCATTTAGACGAACTTATCGACAATGACGACCCGTGGGATCGACTGCAACGAGTCTTTGATCGACTCAAGCCCAACTATGGCGATCTTTTACTTCAGGATAACCAGAACTTGGAAGTGGCCAGGGTTTCCACGATCCTCTCCGGTCCGCGATCACCCGAGGCTCTAAAAGAGCTGGATTCCCTGGTGTCTACCTTAAGATCAGCAAACGACCGCATTATACAAGAGAAATGCCTTCAAGCTGTAAATTTCCTGGAAGAAAAAGTCTCTGTTTTGAGCAAATTGCTCGATGAGAAGAGGGCTAAACCGGGCATCAGGAATCAAGTTTTACACCCTCTTGTGTGGGGATTGAAGCGGGAAATCCAAAATGAGACTATTGCCTCGAAGTTCGCCGAATTGTCAGATGACGTCGAGGAAGAATTTGAAAATGCAATGGAGATTATTGAGGACCTGGACGCTCAGACCAGATAAACCGGGCAAGCAGAATTTATGCAGTTTAAGTAGTGCGATCTGAAAAAAGACATACCTAGAAAATGCGCGTCCCGCATTCTTTGTCACAAAATATTCGACTGACTATACACCCCTGAAAGAACAACATTCTTAAATCTCCCCATGAAAACCTTGAATGATCCCAAATAAGTTCCGGTAGAAAATTTGTCAGAAAAAACCCACTGTCTCGAATTCGTTCAACAAGCGGCTAGTTCGACACGAAGATAGATGGCGGCTCTCAACGGGCTTTTGGCTCAAGCCGCCTCTAATCTGGAACTTGAAGACAAGACTGCAAAAGACCCGCAGCCCGGGCCGGCGATCTTTCACATTATGTGGTCATGAATACGCCTGAAAGATAACAAATCTAAGTGAACAGGAGGTTAATGATGTTCAGAAAATTCATGCTTTTGACAGTGGTTGTCCTGGTGGTTTTTCAACTTGGAGTAGCGTCAGCCTTTACCAGTAAATGTAAAACCGCAGGAAAAGGCTATGCGTCAAAATCAGCAGAAGCAATTCGGACAATCCTTGACCTCAGGGTGTCCCCGGTTCCCGGTGATGACGTCCGCTTGCAGGAAATGCTCAATAAGTGGCTTACAGACAAGCACGTTTTTGTTCCTAAGGCAGGAATTGAAGTTGCGATATCGTATGGAGTGGTGACTCCGGAATCTCCGATAATGATTAAACCGGTAGGTTCTGAACAAAGTTTTTATATCACAAGTGAGGGGTTGGAAAATTGCCGTTGAAATGAGATCGAGGAAATAATTTTAAAATTTTCACGGCTGAAATTTGTTATTACTATTGGAATAATAATCTGTGTGTTTACATCTATGACACCAAGTTCAGGGGATTACCCTGTCCTAATCGGTTAGCGACCCTTTTTAACAGAATAGCTGCCACAAAAAAGCAAGCAGATTTGTAGAAAGGTTAAATATGGTTTCGATTCAGCTCATAAACTCACATGCTTGAATCGTTTTAGCGGAAGCAAAATAGGAAGGAGTTAGTTTGATGAAAACAGCATTTTCTTTGGCTGCCTTAATGATGGCCCTAGTCTTAATGGTTTCCACTGGACTGGCGCAAACCGAGGAACAGGGATTTGCGATATTCAAGGAAGGGCTTTTGCTCAAGAGCAAAGCCCAATCACGAGGCGATTTTGAGAATGCCCTGAAGAAATTCAAGGAAGCGCTGGCCATCTTCAAAAAAACCGGCATGGACCAGGGTCAGGCTATTGCGTTGAACAACATCGGCGGTGCTTACGAGGGCATGGGGCAATATGAGGATGCCCTGGAATCGTATGAGCAATCGCTTCAGATAAGTAAGAAGACAGGGCAGGTCAAAGGAGAAGGCGCTAATCTCAACAACATCGGTTCGGTTTACAAGAGTCTCGGTAAATACGCTAAGGCCATAGAATACTACGAACAATCACTTCGGATAGGCAAGCAGACTGGCGATGAACAAAGCCAGGCAACTACGCTCTATAACATCGGCGCAGCTTACGAGGGCATGGGACAATACGCCAAAGCCCTTGAAACTTATGAACAATCGCTTCGGATAAGTAAGAAAATCAACGACACTCAGGGTGCAGAGGCTACACTCAAGAACATGACCCGGGCTCGAAAGAATCTTGGCAAATGAACTAAGGCCATGGAATCTTACGAGCAATGATCGCAAATAAGAAAAGATACGCCCATGAAAAAGATATTTCCATGGATTGCTGTAGCGTTGATTGCTGTCATCTTGAGCGCCTCAGCCGCGTGCGCCCAGTCGGGTCAGGAGGGTGCCGCTTTACTCCAGGAAGGGGCTGAGATCAAGAATAATGCGCAATCGCCGGACGACCTGGAAAATGCCCTCAAGAAAGTCCAGAAAGCGCTTGCGATCTTCGAGAAGCTTAAGTCAGATGAGGGGAAAGGTTATGCTTTAAGCTTGGCAGGTTCAGTTTACGCCAGTCTGGGGCAATACACCAAAGCGCTTGAAAATTATGAGCAATCCCTTCAGATGAAGAAAAAGATTGGCGATGTCGAAGGCGAGGGCGATACGCTCGTCAACATCGGTTCGGTTTACGACAGCCTTAGTCAATACGGGAAGGCAATTGAATACTTTGAGCGGGCGCTTCGGATAAGAGACAAACTGGGCGACTCCAAAGGAGAGGCCGCTACGCTCAACCATATAGGTCTGGCGTACGCCAACTTGAATCAATACCCCAAGGCCTTGGATTACTACGAAAAGTCCCTGCGTGTAAGTCAGCAGGCACGGGACACTAAAGTTGAAGGCGCTGCGTTCAACAATATCGGCTTGGCTTACGTCCCATTGGGGAAATATGCCGATGCATTGAAATATTATGAGCAAGCTCTTCGAATAAGCAGGCAGACCTCGGATATCCGGGGCGAAGGACGCACGCTTAATAATATCGGCATGGTTTACCAGCATCTTGGTCAATACACTAAAACTTTAGATTACTGCGAGCAATCGCTACGGATTAGTAAACAGGTAGGTGATGACCGAGGCGAAGGACACATACTAAACAACATCGGACGGCTATACGAAAGCATGGGCGCATATCCCAAAGCTTTGGAAAATCTGGAGCAATCACTCGAAATTGCCAGGAAAATAAGCGACGGCAAACTTGAAGGCACGAATCTCAACAACATCGGAATGGTTTACGAGGCTATGGGGGAATATGCGAAGGCCCTGGAACATTATGACCATTCGCTTCAGATAAAAAAGAGGATAGACGATGCGTTAGGCGAGTCGGATACACTCAATAATATCGGGTGGATATTTATGAGCCTAGGCCAATACGATAAGGCGCTTAAGTATTACGAACAACGTCTTCAAATAGTAAAGAAGCTGGGCGATTCTCTTAGAGAGGCGTCTATTTTAGAAAACATAGGTCACCTGTATATCCTGATGGGCAAGTATAAGGAAGCGGAAAAAACTTTGAACCGTGCCCTGACAATTCTCCAAAAGCTGGACGTTTCAACCTCTGGGACTAAAGACGCCTTGGCGAACATCTACCTTGATACTGGTGATCTGGCAAAGGCGGAACCGCTTGTGAGATCGACCGGCTATGCCTCGACGAGGGGCAGACTGGCTCTATTAAAATCTGATTGTCCCGCGGCCGTGGAGGCCTATAAGCGGGATGTGGAGGTAGCGGAGGACACCGGAAACGCTGTTTCGAAGTTTCGAAGTTATACCGGCCTGGCCAGGGCGTATGAGGGAATGGAAAACTACCGCAAGGCTGAGGAATATTATCAAGAGGCCATGAACCTGTCAGAGGATTTAAGATCCAGTCTCCGGCCCTTGGAACGCTGCAATTTCTTTGAAGCCAAATCCGGTGGTTTTGCACGCTCAGAACCTGCGAAAGGCTTAACCCGTGTGAGGATGAAGCTTAACCGCACAGACGGTGGTATCGAATCAAGTGAACTGACTAAGGCTAGGGCTTTCTCCGATCACCTTACCCAGAGTTCTTCAACTAGAGCGTCAGGAATCCCAAGGGAGACATTGGAAAGCGAAAAGTCGCTGCTAGCCAGACTTGCAGCAATGAAAAGGGACCTCGCCAAAACCGACAAACAGAAGCAGTTTGAAAAATATGACACCCTGTCCAAAGAGGTGAAAGTCTCTCAAACAGAGCTGAACGCATTTGTAGAGACACTCTGGAAACAGAATCCAGCATACGCAGCAGTGAAATATCCGCGACCGGTCCCTCTATCTCAATCGGCCCTCAAGCCTGATGAATATGTTGTAATGTTTGATTTGTTGGGAGAAGGGGTAGGCGTAAAACTCATCCATGACAAAAAGATCAAAAAGGCAACCTACATAAAATGGGATCAGAAGGACCTGGAGAATGATGTTAAAAAGTTTCGTGAACCTTTTGAGAAGCTAAAGTTTCGCGAATTTAACACTGACCTTGCTGAAACCCTTTATGGGAAACTGTTACTTCGTGCGCTGGTTGATGTTCCCAAGGGGGCGCCTCTAATAATAATTCCAGACGGGATATTGGCGGTGTTACCATTTGAGGCGCTCGTGACAGGCGGGAAGGCCAAGTGGAACAAGGGTGAGCATGGGGTCGATTATCCAGAAGGCCTGACATTTCTTGGGGATGAGCACCCAATCAGTTATTACCAGTCAATAACCGCCCTTACTCTCGCCAGAACCAATGGCGCCAAAGACAGGCCCAAAGACAAATTACTGGTGATGGCCGATCCTGTCTTTGATCTCAAGGATCGAAGAGCCCAGCAGTCCACGCAAAGGAAAATCACCGAGCGAGAGAAAAAGAACAACCTTGAACTCATGGAAACAATCGAAGGTTCCGGCGATGGGTCGTTCAAATTCAAACGGCTGGCTCAAACTGAGGTCCTGGCCGATAATCTTCAGAAGATATATGGCGCCAATTGCCTTTCACTTACTGGAATAAAGGCCAACAAATCCGATTTTCTCTCTAAGATTGCTCCCAAAATAGATCAATACGGTAGTGTGGTTTTTGCTACTCACGGAGTCATGTCCACACATGTTCCAGGACTCATGGAACCGTTTCTAGCGCTTGCTATGGTTCC
>CAJBEZ010000042.1 GCA_903952205.1 uncultured Desulfomonile sp.
AAACCGTGAACAACGAAGAATTACCTTTTTAGGCGACATCGCGTTAAACAGGTCTAATTTCAACGTAGAGCGATTTCGCGGGTAAAACTATAAAATGGTACAGACGCAACCAATAAAATCTAGCAACGTTGATTTGAGACGGCAAATAACTCATGGAGTTAAACTAGCTTAATGCTAACATGTGGTAGTAAATAGCAAGGACATATTGCAAAACAGGGGGGGAATTCAAAATGCAAAGCGTAATTTTAACATCTAATCGGGGAAACAACGCTGATCTCCTAGCGTCGGCTTTCAGTCTTTATGCGCCTGATGGCGCTATAATAGCGGACCTGACTTACGGGAAAGGAAGTTTCTGGAAACGAATCGACAGAGACAAATATACGGCCCTGGTTTCCGACATAAAACCTGGTCCTGAAATTGACGCTAGAATTGATTTCAGGTCATTACCCTACCGGGACAAGTCTATTGACCTGGTAATGCTTGATCCACCATATTTAAGCGGTGGAGACACCGTTGTCGGCCATATAAACAGGCAATACTCATGCGACTCAAGAACATCTCACCAGGGCGTTATAAGGCGCTACGCAGTGGGAATTGTCGAATCCGCCAGAGTGCTAAAAAAAAGAGGCAGACTATTTGTAAAATGTCAGGATGAAACCGTCTCTGGGCGGCAACATTTCAGTCACATTGAGCTGATCCGGCTACTTGAAATGCTCGGATTCAAAATATTGGATCTTTTAATTATAACCGCACTCAACACGCCATGCATGCGGCATGACTACCAAAAAACCGCACGGAAAAACCATTCGTATCTTATCGTGGGACAGTTGCGCAAATAAAAAGGGGCATAGTGCAAAAAAGAACTTGACATCAAATTTGGATTGATGTATAATTCACCACAGTTGGAAATCAATGTCCTGTTTTTTGTTTTGATCCAACTAACTCCTTTTTTCTTTCTTCTTTTCACCGTAAAGGGAAGCGGGGTTTTGGGGAACAAAAAGTGTAAGCGATCCCTGCTTCCCTTTTACGTTAAGAAAGGTTTCAAATGAGAAATCCAATCAAATGTATTTATTGTGGAGCATGGCTAAGTGAATTGGCGATCAACGCTCTTTTAACCCCTTTCAAGTCTCACGGTGTTTACTGTCCTGATTGCGGTAAAGAACTTTACCTCAACACGGAAGTAAGAATTTCAGTTACAACCGAGCCGACGTTACCCCTTATGACGGGTGTCAGGGTTTAGCAGCAAGTCATGTCCACCGATTTTTCAGAAGTTCCGGACCTGTCTCAAGGGACAGTTAAAGCTGAGGGGGCGAAAAAGCTTTCAGCGCATATTAAGAGACGTCTTTTGAAACTGCAAAAACAGGCCGAATACAAAAACGAAGTCAAGAGCATTTTTACATTTCCGGTTTCTGCTCAAATAACTTCCAGTCCTCTCGCTCCATCGGAGTATATTTCGATCCCCAAGACTATTGCCCTTAATCCACTCATCCCGGCGCATGTGAAAGTGATCTGGCTTTATATGAAGACGATCCCCCCGAATAGCGACGGGCTGAGAATTATAAAACCGGAAATTATCGCTGATAGGATGAAGCTATCCAGGGCCACGGTGGAAAATTACATCCAGCATCTCAAAAATTACAACTTGTTAATCCGTGCGAAACGATCAGGCTACAAGTCGGCTTACTATTTACTTCAACCGCACAGGTTTGATCCAAAACTGGATCAGCAACGATACCGGAAAGA
>CAJBEZ010000043.1 GCA_903952205.1 uncultured Desulfomonile sp.
AAATGAAATCATCCATAAATTCCGACCGGATTTTTTATAAAACTGCCGCAATGGCCCGGTTCGTATCAGTTGACAGTTGAACAGGCCCAAATCCGAACCTAAAAACGCTTACGAAAGATCCATATTTGTCCCTTTTGGTTGAGGCAATTAGCAATGGCAAAGAAATATATACCTTAATGGCTAAAGAAGCCCGAATTGACCCTGTAGAAGCCTTAAACTCGCTGATTAGTAAGTTGTGTCGCCCGTGGGATGAACCAGAAGATTTTTTCTCCGACCTCGGCAATGATGATATTTTGGCTATAATAGCGGCTAGTAGTCATTTTGGTTTACCGCCACTGGAATAGTCCAGGACGTGAGCGCGCTGTTGTTTCGGGACTAAGCAAATCAATATATTATCAGGATATTGTGGCTGGCACCCTATTTACTATGTAAAACTGACCCTACTGCGTCTAAAAGTTGAATCATCCCAAACGGCTTGTGTAAAAATCCCTTAACAAGGGGACTGATCTCTTTGTGTAACTCATCTTCCGGGGCGTAACCGCTCGCTATGAGCAATTTGATTGACGGGTCGATCTTTAGCAGTTCCATCAAGCAGTCTCTGCCGGACATCTCCGGCATGAGAAGGTCCAGAATGACCAGAGACATCTCTTCCTTTCTGGTCTGATATATCGCAAGAGCTTCACGTCCATTGGTAGCCACAATGACTTCGTAACCGGCGTTTGCCAGAAACCTCCGCTCCAATTCAGCGACAGGTATATTATCCTCTACCACTAAAATTGTTTCAGTACCTTCAGATTGAACTGTTTGCAGAACAGTCTTCGCAGTTATCAGAGGCGCTTCGATGGCAGGGAAGTAAACCTTGACCGCCGTTCCCTTACCTGGCTCACTCTCACAGGTAACGTGACCACCCTGCTGTTGTACGATCCCCTTAACCACAGAAAGGCCAAGCCCAGTTCCCCTTGTAGAACCCCTTTCCTTAGTTGAAAAGAATGGATCAAATATCCTAACCAGAATTTCTTGATCCATTCCACGACCGGTATCCGAAACCGTTAGCATGACATAGCCGCCGGGTTTAGATCCATAGTGGGTCCTGCAATATTCATCGTCCAGAGAGACTTTCGTCGTTGCGATCTTGAGGCGGCCACCGTTTGGCATGGCCTCTGACGCATTGATTGCGAGGTTCATGACAAGTTGATCTATCTGTCCATGGTCCGCACGAATCGTTGTTGGTCCATCGATCAAGTCCAGATCAACTTGAACCACATGCGGAAGAGTATGAGATATTAGCGTGGAAAGTTGATTGATTTGGTGATTGAGATCCAATGGAACTGGAAATATCTGACCTTGTTGACCGAAAGCTAGTAGATTCTCGACGAGATTGGCCCCACTCTTTCCTGTTTCAATTATAGTTTTAAGTTCTTTGTAGCCCGCTTCTCCCTTTTTCTTATCATCCAAAAGGAGCTGAGAATAACCAAGGATTATCTGAAGCATGTTGTTGAAGTCGTGGGCTATTCCACCGACCAGCGTGCCAATCGCTTCCAGTTTTTGGGATTGAAAAAGCTGAGCCTGAAAAGCTTCTTTTTCTGCTTGGGTTTTCTTGTGATTTTCAACCTCAACCCTAAATTGTTCATTTAAGGTGTTGAGTTTTAGCTGCATAATGTCGCCAAGCCTAATGAGCCTTTTACTCTGGCTCACAACTCTTTCGAATTCACTCAGGAGTTTTTCATAGTGATCATACCAAGAGTTCTTGTTGTCTGCGGCCGTTGCCAGAAGCGCATTGGCTGTCTCAAGTACCTTTCGTTCTCGTTCGAAAAGGTCTATCTCATCCATGTCACTATGACTCCTTGGCATGATTGCTGGGGATGAACAGTTTTATTAAATAAACCAGACACGAAAACAGATGTTACTTCCGTCTGTTATGCGTCTGAGCCCGGTGGCATTTGACAATACCGGAGTTCAAGCCATGAAAACCTCTGAGGATCTTTCTATAAAGTTGAATGTCAGGGATGGGAACTCATCTCGAAATTCTTCTCCAGCCTCAAAGATTGTTTCATTATCAGGATGATAACACCAGTTGACTACAATATCTTTGCTCTGTGACACCGTTTTATCGAGTATTTCGAGAAAATTTAGCAAGGCTTTCGAACTGCTGCTGTTAAAATATGTTAAATGCATATCTACAGTGATTCTGGAGGCTCCCGATGAATTCAAGTATTCGTTAATTGATGACAGTATTGGCCCATAGAATTTAGCAGCGTTTTCAGGGTATGACTCGCCCATGATCTGTATAAGATGAGCCGCGGGATCTACGTGAATGAACGGACTCGATTTTGTAGCCTTAATTGTAATAGGTTCCATTGTCATCACCTCAGATTACTGCTTTGATGGTAAAGAAGACAAAATCGCCATCCAGTGGTAAGAAATCAAATTCTATCGGGCCAGTTGCTTTCCTCGCTATGTCAATAAATCCTAGTCCTGTTCCTTTTTCATCTGTGTGGACGGCCATTTTGCGGCGTTCTCGATAAAGTTGCTTCATTTCATCTTTGTTCATTCTAGTCAGTGTTTCAAGTTGGGGGCGAATCGTCTCTGCGTTTTCTTGACTTATTTTGTTGCCACACAAGACGTAGAAATGGCCATCTTCCTTGCCGACTATCAATATGCCGATACGGATTTCCCCCTCCTGCCGGTCTTCAGGAATTACCCTGTCGGCCGAATAATTCACAATGTTTTGCATCTGTTCAACAAAGATCGAAAAGACTTTTTGAGAAGTGTTAAGGTCTGTATCCTCAATTTCCATCTTTTGTTTCAGGGTGCCACCGATTCCCTCTATGACATCCTGAGATATGGGACCGCTGAAGCAAAAGATTATGCCTTTTCCGCTCAAATCGACGTAGAATTCGTGAACATTGAACCGTATCAACTTTGCACCTCTTGTTTCGCTAGACTCTGATTCCAAAGACCGTGACATCATCACGCTGATCTTCATCGCTCTTATAATCTCGGAAAGTGTCAAGCAACGCAAGTCGCTGCTCATGTAGTGGTTTGCCGCAATTTTCTAGAATAAACTGACTAAATCGAGTTTTCCCAAACGGGAGTTTATTGTCGCCACCTATTTGCTCTATCAAACCGTCAGTTGTTAGATATAGATCAGCCATCGCCGAAAGTTCGATATGATGATTGTAAAAGAGGTGGTCAGGATCAGAAGATTGATAACCCAGGCTCTCAGTATCGCCCTTGATCTCAGTTACTTCACCGTCGGAGCAAAGAAATAGTGAAATCCGACCGCCTGCGAAGATTGCTTTACGCGATTTTTTGTTAACATGGCAAATCCCCATGTCTAAACCATCGTCGTAAAGTTTACCTTCCTGTCGCTTCCTCAATGTGTCTCTTACTAGTACGTTCATTCGACCTAGTAAAGCTCCAGGGTCTTGGTAACCGATTTCATGAATCGCCCTATTCAGAGACGTAGCCGCTATCATGGTCATAATTCCACCCGGCACCCCGTGTCCAGTACAGTCCATCACTACCAGAACCAATTCATCGTCTTTTCCATCCAACCAATACAGGTCTCCCCCTATCACGTCGCGTGGCTGCCAGATGATGAAGTAATCATCCAATAGATTACCAAGTTTCTCAGCAGACGGTAATATAGCTGATTGGATGTTTTGGGCATAATAGATGCTATCCATGATCATGGAGTTGGCCTCTTTGAGATCCTCATGGCTTGTCCTTAATGCCTTCTCCGCTCTCTCCTGCCCTTCTATGCCCTTTTCTAGGCGTTTACCGCCCAATACTAACCCAACCAAACCGAACAACCACAATGCGCAGTGGCCTATGGACAGAGCGACTAACTCTCCTCTTTCCGCGTTCCATAGGGGACCCATTGGAACAGCAACGCTTATTCCACCACGAATGTCACCTACTTTATATCCTTGGGCAGCGTGACACTTGAGGCAGCCTTCCTCAGTTATTAGCGGTCTCATTAACCTCATGCAAGAAATCCCACGAAGATTTTCTACGGAAGTCACCTCTCCTTGCCCTTTTTCAATAGATTTCAGGGCATTGGTTTCCCATTCGTCAGGTTTGTTTTCGGGTCGGATCGGATTTAGACTGGTAATATGACCCTTGGTTCCTGATTGTTCCTCTTGAATTTCGTGGACCAGACGTGTCATGAAAGCGGGATTGATGAGTGTTAGTTTTTGCCCTGAAGTTGTTAAAATGTCTCGTTGTGGTATTTGGAGATACGGGTTCGGGGCGATTTTTTCTGTGACAGGAACATAAATACCCCCATGTCCGGCATTCCATCTACGGTACATCACATCTTTTTCGAATGAACTCCTAGATTGAATTCGCGCTGCTTCAAGCGTTTTGGCATCCACTTCAAACCAGTTCCAGACAAACGAAGCCCCCACCGCCACTGTCCAGACTATCACTATGATGGCTAAGTACCGCTTCATGACCGGGATCTGACTATTGAATGAATTAGAGGTGTTCATGGTCTACTCCTAGTTGTCTTCCGAATTCCATGTCAGGGTTGTGTCTTCCGGTGATCATCCCCGGGCAGAGATAGCGGGGATATATATATCTTGAATGTACCCCATGCCTATTGATGCATCAAGACACCTCCTGTCGCCCATCCCCGGCATTCATATGTCCAGGAATATCCTTATCCAAAACCTCACGAATCGTAGTCAAGAGTTCGGGCATATCAAAGGGCTTCCTGATAAACCCTTTCGCACCTGCCTCCTTGGAATCCTTAGCCATCCCTTCATTTAGCTCCCCGCTTGCCACCAGGACTTTAATTTTCGGTTCCATTGTCAATAGGGTTCGAAGACACACACGCCCATCCATCTTAGGCATGACTATATCGAGAATGATCAGTTTTATTCCTTCACGATACTTTTCGTAAAGTTTTAAAGCTTCTTCACCATTTGAAGCCGTAATCACTATGTAATTGGCTTTTGTCAACCATAGAGATACAAGTTTAGTGATGTCTGGCTCGTCGTCTACCAGGAGTATGGTTTCACCTCGTCCCCTCGGTGGCTCTTTCTTCCCAGAACATTGTTCTTGAGGTAATTCCTCTATTGCAGGTAGGTAGATACTGAATGTCGTGCCTACAGATGGTTCACTATCACAAATAATCCTTCCACCATGCTGTTCTACTATCCCGTATACCACTGCCAGCCCCAACCCTGTTCCTTTACCCGACGCCTTGGTGGTAAAGAATGGCTCAAAAATATGACTTGCTGTCTCCTTATCCATCCCGGTACCGGTGTCTGATACTTCTATCAGAACGTATCGT
>CAJBEZ010000044.1 GCA_903952205.1 uncultured Desulfomonile sp.
GTGTGGGTTTGGGGAAGAACCGGGCGAGCAAGCGGCTTAAGGCCATACGGGTTGCTTTGATAAATCTTCCGGGACGTGTGCTCGATCATGCCAGATCCCTGATCGTTGGACTGACAGGGGGACATCCATCCAACGGGATACTCTTTGAGATGCGGAGGAGGATTTTTAAACTTTGCGAATCAAGGTTAGTCTCGTCACATCTTGACGCAACGGCTAAGGGGGCGCTGACATAAGCCCAGGGGGAAGTACGTTTAAAAAGGGCTATTTATCGGAAAATGAGCCTGACAAGAGGCTGCACAAGTTAGCAAGACCGGTTCGCACGGAGGGGAGACAACATTTTTGCAAATTTCCGGGTCCAAAAACCACACAGATTAACCCTAAGAAAAACACCCGGTGAATTTTGGATATTCTTTTATTTTGACAAATCCATCTCAATGTTGGTTCTATAGAGTTTTTGTTTAATGAATGGAAATGTTTTGTCGGAAATTGGGAAAAACCAACGAGTGGAACATGTAATTCACCTTGGAAACAGGGATGTACGTCTCAACGCTCCAGGATACGTCCTTGAACCGGAGGATAGGATTTCTTTCTGGTGGGGGCTTACCACTTCATCCATTAACCTGGCCCACACAATTATGTGTCAGGAAAACCTCTCAGGCAAGAAGGTCCTTGAACTGGGTTCCGGAATTGGTCTGACCGGTATTGCCGCTTTACTCCGTGGCGCTGAAGTTACATTCAGCGATTATTTGCCCGAAGCGCTGGAGAGCGCAGCCGATAACGTCAAAATCAATGGTTTGAGTTCTGAGAGAGCTAGTTTTTTGGTTCTGGATTGGGAGGATTCTTTACGAGTTCCTTCCTTCGACCTTATTTTGGGGGCTGAAATAGTTTATGACTATTTTTTCCATGGTTCGTTGATTCAATTGATGGAAAAAGCTCTAGATCCGGGTGGCCGCATTCTGTTGGCAGACAGGAAAAGACTTGTTGTTTCAAGATTTGTTGGACGTCTTTTATCAAGAGGATTCGTTTGTAATGAGGAGCTTTCCGTCTTTCACCTCGACGGATTTCCAAAACAGGAGATCACAATCTTCGAGATCACAAAAGCTATTTCTCAAAATACGTTGACATGAGGGCAACAAATGTCAGCGTAGACAAATTTTAAGATAGCGGTGTATTATGGAAAGTGACTTCACTTTTTAGAGTAGCTTGCGCACTTATGGCTGCGTCCTTTTTTGAAGACCATTGCTTTGTGCGTTTCCTAAGGATTATTGATGATTCCGCGCAAACATATTCTCATAGTTGATGACGAACCTAAGAACCAAAGGCTGATCAAGGATTTCCTGGAAGCACTCGGACATTCTTCGGAACAGGCAAGCAACGGACTCGAATCGCTGGAAAAATTAACATCCGGATTCGATCTTGTGCTCATGGATGTCATGATGCCCGGCATGGACGGGTTTGAGGCAGTTCGGCATATCCGTGAAAATCCAGAATATGTCGATATTCCGATCATAATGGTAACGGTGCTTGATGACAGGGAAACTCGTATCCGGGCTGTTCAGGCAGGGGCGAATGACTTCATAAACAAGCCTATCGACCGACTGGAACTCAGTGTCAGAATAGATTCTCTGCTCAAGATGAAGGACGCCCAGGACGCAATCAAGCGACACCAAGCTGAACTGGAAGAGACCGTAGCGGAGCGCTCCGCCAAATTATTAGAGTCCAATGAACGGTTGAACGTTGAGCTAGCGGAACGCAAACAGGCAGAAGCGGCGTTGCGATTAAGTGAGGAGAGATTCCGAAACCTCTTTGAGACTGCTAATGACGCAATATTTCTGATGGACGGCGAGAAATTTATTCAATGCAATTCAAAGGCCCTTCTGATGTTTGGCTGTCGGGAGGAAAAAGACTTAGTTGGTCATACACCAATGGAATTTTCGCCCCGCAAGCAACCAGATGGTCTTGACTCGTTGGAAAAAGCCCTCAAATACATTAATGCAGCCTCGAATTTCAATCCGCAGACATTCTATTGGCAACATCGTTGTAAAGATGGCTCACCCTTTGACGCAGAGGTCTCCTTAAACGCCCTGACTCTGAATGGTAAGATACATGTTCAAGCAATCGTAAGGGACATTACTGAACGCAAGAAGGCTCAGGAAAAGATACTAGAAAGTGAACGCCGCTTTAGACTACTGCTTGAGGATGTCTCCAGCGTTCCAGTTCAGGGTTACGACGCTGGAAGAACGGTGGTTTTCTGGAATTCCGCAAGCGAGAGGCTTTATGGGTACTCCAGAGACGAAGCTTTGGGCAAGCAACTGGAAGACTTAATAATTCCCCGTGATATGCGTGATGGAGTCATCTCCGCGACGGACAACTGGGTAAGAAATGGGCAAAGGATACCGGTCGGAGAATTAGGACTCATGCGCAAGGATGGTTCCATTGTGCCGGTTTACTCCACCCATGTTATGCTGGAAGATTCTAACGGCCAGAAGGAGATGTACTGTGTAGACTTGGATCTGTCTGGCTTAAAAAAGGCGGAGGCAGAGAGAATTGCTCTCAGGGATCAACTCTTCCAGGCTCAGAAAATGGAAGCAATCGGAACATTAACAGGTGGGATTGCCCATGACTTTAACAATCTGCTCCAGGTTATTGTTGGATACGCTGAACTCATGATTACGAATCCAGCTTTGCCTGATCAGTTTAAGCGAAATATTGAATCGATCAATCAAGTTGCCGTCAGAGGGTCTGATTTGGTTAGGTGTCTACTCACGTTCAGCAGAAAATCCGAGAACAAACCTCGTCCCCTCAATCTGAACTTCCTAATTAAGCAATTCTTTAAGATGTGGGGCCGAACCATTCCGAAAATGATCAAGATAGAGTTGAATCTTGCTGACCACCTGCACCAAGTGCATGCGGACCAGACCCAAATGGATCAGGTTCTCTTGAACCTTTGCGTAAATGCTAGGGATGCCATGCATGAGGGGGGCAACTTGACCATTGAAACTGCAAATGTGTTTCTCGATGAAGAATACGAACGGATGGGTAGCGGAGCGAAACCCGGCGTATACGTACGTCTAACTGTCTCTGATACCGGTCACGGTATGGATAAAGAAACGCTCAGCCACATGTTTGAGCCTTTCTACACGACCAAGAATGAGGAAAAAGGAACAGGACTGGGGTTGGCTACGGTTTATGGCATAGTTACCCAGCACTGCGGCGATATTCGGTGTTACAGTGAACCAGGAATGGGGACGGCCTTCAACATCTACCTCCCGGCATTGCTGTCAGAAAGAGACCAACAGGAAACGGAAAAACATGCGGCCGTTCCCAGGGGCTGTACGGGGAAGATTCTGCTGGTGGATGATTAAGAGTTCTTGCGAGACCTTAGGGAAGACGACTCTGGAACCATCCGTTTTCTCGGCGCTTACCGCAGCCAATGGAAAAGAGGCTTAGTGGACAAACCGTATAATATGAAACAGGTTCTGCAATCCGTTCGTGAGGTCTTGGACAAGGAGTGACAACCGATGAGTTCCTAAGAACTATCACCCGATCGTCCAGTTTTTTCATATTGGTTGACTTTTCACTGCGTTTGAGGATTGCACACCTCACGTTATCTTAACAATCCAGCGGGGTACGCGATGAAATGCGGAAAATGCCAATTAGAGAACCCAACAGGCATGAGTTTCTGCGAGGGCTGCGGTAACAGTCTGCACGACACACATTTCGGTTTCGAGTCCCAGCCTGAGCCAACCATAAGTCACCCCATTCCAGAGCCGGAACGAAAACACGTCACAGCAATAGTAAGCCATCTCTCAGGATATATGGCTATGACCGAAAAGCTTGCCCCCGATCAGGTCATGGATATTACTGAAAAAATCTTTACCGGGGTCAAACAGGTAGTGGCGAAGTACGATGGCTCTGTGGAGCAGGTCATGGGTGATGGATGCATAGCGGTCTTTGGTATACAGCGAGTCGAGGAGGACTCCCCTGTTCGAGCAATTTGCGCCGCTAAAGAGATTCACGATTTTGTGAATTCTATGAGTTCGGAGCACCAAGAGAAACTTGGGTCTCCAATGTCTATGCACAGCGGAATAGGCGCCGGGTTTGCCTTTACTGCTGACGTGGATTTACTGAAAGGAACCCACGGAGAGGCGCATGATGCCGTTAATGTCGCGTCCAGCTTAAGCAGCTTAGCGAAGCCAGGGGAGATTCTGGTGAGTCACTATGCTCGCGGTTGGGCAGCAGATTTTGTTACATTCGAGGACCTTGGATTTAGGAAAGTCAAAGACGAGTCCGAAGCTATACATGTTTTTAGGGTCTTAGACGTAAAGGGTTTCCGACAGAAAACCCGTTTCCACAAGCAGGTCTCATCCGAGATGGTAGGAAGAGACACGGAACTAAGCAGGCTTGAGTTCCAGGTCCTTAAAGCCACCACGGGCGAAGGCTCAGTGGTGAATGTGATTGGTGAAGCGGGTATAGGAAAGTCACGCCTCATAGCAGAGTTAAAGAAACGTGAAGTAATGAAGAGGGTGATCATCCTTGAAGGCCGGGTCATGTCAATAGGAAAGAATCTGAGTTTTCACCCCGTCATAGACCTCTTAAAGAATTGGGCAGGGATAACGGAGGAAGACTCGGAGATAGCGGGATTAGACAAGCTAGAGCGTGCTATAAAAGTAATCCACCCCGAAGAAACAATGGAGGTCTTCCCGTTCGTGGCCACGCTCATGGGAATGAAGCTCACTGGAAAGAATGCGGAAAGGATTAAAGGCATAGAGGGGGAAGCGCTGGAGAAGCTCATTTTCAAGAGTGTGAAAGAGCTGGTGATCAAAGGGGCTCAGGAAACTCCGACTGTATTTGTCTTGGAGGACATCCATTGGGCAGACGCCAGTTCGTTAGCGCTCCTGGAGTCGCTCTATCCCCTTGCAGAGAAACAAAACATAGTTTTCATTAATGTATTCCGACCGGGATACGTTTGGAGTGATCATGGCAGCATAGCAAAGGCAGGGCAAAGGCTAAATGTTCCCTGCTTGGAAATAGATATCCAGCCCCTGGATAAGAAGAAAAGTGAGACATTGGTCGACAACATGCTTGCGACAAGCTGGTTTCCCAACACCGTCAAAAAAAAGATCCTAATGCGGTCTGCCGGAAATCCCTTTTTCATCGAGGAGATTGTGAACTCTCTCATTGACGAGGGAGCTCTGGTCGAAAGTCACGGCCGATTTAAGGTCACTGAGAAGATCGACAGTGTGGTGATTCCTTCCACCATCAAGGATGTGTTGACGGCCAGGATAGACAGGCTGGATGAGCAAACTCGAGAGCTGGTCAATATCGCTTCAGTGATTGGAAGGAGCTTTTTCTACCGTGTCATCAAGAACATCGCAGACTTCATAGAGAACATTGAATACAAGCTGGCTTATCTGAAGGATGTGCAGCTAATCCAGTCCCATATGAGGATGGAGGAGTTGGAGTACCAGTTCAAGCACACCCTGGTTCAGGAGGCTGCATACGAATCAATTCCTTATGAGCATCGAAAACATCTTCACTTGAGGGTAGCAGAATCCATAGAACAAATATTCACGTATAAACTCCGTGAATTCTACGGCATCCTTGCCTATCATTACGGTAAGGCTGAGAGTCTTGAGAAGACTGAAGAATACCTGATCAAGGCCGGTGAGGAGGCGCTAAGATCTTCCGCATCCAATGAGGCTCTAGCCTATTACCAAGAAGCGATCAGCGTTTATCTAATGCTGCGAGGTGACAGAGTCGATCCCGAAAAGATTGCCATCCTTGAAAAGAACATCGGCCTGGCTCTCTTTAACCGAGGACTTTACTCTGAGGCTGTGGAACATTTCGACAAAGCCCTGAACCACTATTGGGGCAAATTACCCCATAATTTCCCGTCAACAGCGTTCAGGTTATTGTCAAGTTTCATGACATTCTTCCTGGCCCTATACTTTCCTTCGCTCTGGTTCAAGAGACTACCTACGCAGCAGGATATTGAAACCATCGAATTGTTTTACAAGAAGGCTCAGGCCCTGGCTCTCATCGACCCCAAACGTTTTTTTATCGAATTCTTTTACTTCCATGCAACCGTTGTCCATTTCGATCTCACAAAATTCAAATTTGGGATTGGGATCTTTGTCGGCTCCAGCGCCCTGTTCCACTTCACTGGCCTTTCCTTCAGCATTTCCAGAAAAATCCTGGATTACGCAAAACCCAGGCTGAACACAAATGATGCCAAGCAATTGATCACTTACGATCTCCTAGATACACAGAACCGTTTTCTCAAAGGCCAGTGGAATGACATTACAGAGTACAACGAGGATTTGGTGAAAAGAATCCTGAGAATTGGGGAAGTGTGGGATGCCGCCCAGCACTATTACTGGCATGGACTTCCGAAAGTCTTTCAGGGGCATTTTGATGAAGCAAAACTTATGGTGAAAAAACTGGGTGAAATCGCCGAAGCCTATAAGAACAACATCTACCGACTTTTGAAATATCTTCTGAATATTTATCTGCTTATTGAATGCCGCGATCTTAACGAAGCCGCAGCGGAAGTGAATCGAGGAATTGATCTGGTAAAGATAGAGGGTTGGAATATGTCTATCCTGAACATGTATTCCCTAGAAGCCGGAATACACCTGTTGATGAAGGACATGGAGCTGGCTGGAAAGTCGCTGGATCAAGCCAACCGAATCAGATCTGAAGTGAGGGCGGTTCCCCTGCAGTTGTCAGCCTTTTATCGAAGTCAATTTGAATACCACCTCCGTCATCTGGAAGACTCTCTAGTGAGCGGCTACAAGGAAGAAGCTTCTGAACATCGCAGGAATGCTTACAAATCAGGAAAAATGCTAATCAAAACCTGCAGGAAAGCAGCGCTATATCGAACGGAATCCTACAGACTCATGGGCATCTACAAATCGTTGATCCACGATCAGAAAGGCGCATCCAATTTGTGGCGCAAGGCAATTAGCGAAGGGGAAAAACTTAATGCGCTTCCCCAGCTATCGAGGACCTATGCTGAAATGGGCGCGCGCTTTTTCGTAATTAATGGTCAATCATCGCAGTCGGATGTCAACATAGCCAAGGACGCTATAAATAAGGCCCAAACAATGTTTCGCGACTTAGGGCTCCACCATGATCTCGAGGATCTGAATTTGGTGATTAGCCGAATAGACCATTCAGCCTTAGTGGTCTGAAGCTTTTTTTCCGTAAAGACAACAAAAGAGCGTCGTCAAATGAAAGGGAAAATTAGGGATTTCCTGCGTTACTGCGAAAATACAGACTTCGGCAAGAATACACTTTCGAAAAAGGAAATCGCCTTTTCCAATCTTTCTGAAAACGTAACTGCAGGTGTCAGAACTGTTCGAAGTTTCGTTGATGATTACTACTCAAGCAGCCAGGATTCGAAGGGACTAAAATCCCTCGATAGCTATTGCGATCTTTTCAGAAGGAGGATGGCCATTCTCATGATTGCCCCTATTCTTTTATCCATGAAGATGACCGGAATCTCAGATTTTACTATAGTGATACGCAATTAAACTGGGTCCTAAGCGAAAGATTCAAGTACGCTTCTCAACGACTCAGGATTTCCCTGAAATCGGTTGAATCTTCTGAACAGTCTCTGCTTGAGTTCACTCAAGGTTTTGAAGAACCGGTTGTGAGTGGTCCTTCTTCTGGTTTCTTTCCAGATATATTCGACCGCATTGAATTTTGGCGAGTATGGGGGCAGATAGTGGAGTTCAATGCGATCCTCCTTACCATTGAGCCACTTCTTACTTCGGGACCCTTGTGATACCTGGCGTTGTCCAGGATCAAGTGTATCTTTTGATTCTTGTATCTGGAGATAAGTTGGTCAAGAAAGCTCAGAAAAGTCTTGGTGTTGAACCAGTTGACGAATCGGAAGTGAAATTTGGGATCATTGGCGACTGTTACCGCTCCCATCACCTTCAAGGATTTCCTTGTGGGCGGAGTCTTCACCACACATCCAACCCCCTTCAAGGCCCAATGTCGAAAAATAGAACCCGCTTGTTTGAAACTTACTTCATCTTGATACATCAGGATGCCGTTGTCCTTTTGGACTTTTTTTTAATGTCAGGCAGTTCCTCCTCAAGCCATGTTGCCTCAAGTTTACCATCGGCTTTGGAGAGCTCTTGTCTAGGATATTGAACTGAAAAACCCAACTCCTGAAGAACCCTGCGAATCTGAGACGGGCTATATGAGATTCCGAAACGCCGTTTGACCAAGTCTGCAATGATTGGGGACGTCCAGACCCCAGTATCCAACCCACTGTCTTCAGGACCTTGTCGAACCATGATGGCAAGTTCCTTTTTCTGGTCCAGACTTAACCTCGGCTTTTTGCCTTGGTACTGTCCTCGCACAAGCAAGCCCGTTACGCCTAAATCCCCTATACCTCTTTATCCATCGTTCTATCGTACTCCGAGCTACTTCAAGAATTTGACCAACTTGTCCAAGAGTATTGCCTTCATGAACCAGCAAAATAGATCTCAGACGAACCCTTGAATAAAGATCTTTCCTCTTCTTGGCAAGACAGCGATGCTCGACGATCTGATTGTAATCCTCCGTATTAAGTCTCAAACCACGCTTAGGCATTCCTATTCCCTCCCTTCAGGTGTTGGAAGGGACATACCAAATTCCTGGACAAATGTCGCGTCTTTTGTCAAACCTATTCCCACTGCGCGGCACTATAGTAAAGTATGCGATAAGGTCTTCTGAAATAAGCAGCTTTATTGGGTGATTGAGATTCTCCATGAGGTTTCTCCCTTTTAGATACGTGTTTGTACGTAGAAAAGCCAAAGTTTGTCAATCTCATCGACAAGTTCTTAGTTTAAAACACACACAGTACCGATCTCTTACGCCCGACCCGTTTTTGTCGAAAGACGGGAGTTCGCGTTGTGGTTGCAGTTTGTGACCCCTTTAGGGCTGAGAGCTTAAGAAATGGGTGATTAAATTAAACTGATGTTGAGACTCATATTTCGGGAGACTCTGATTCCGAAGAATAAAGAGGAACCCGGATTATAAGAAATCCCTTGACATGTGAGCTGCTGCCTATTAAATATTTAGCGTTTTTATAAAAGCTAGAAATAATCATTATTCATTCAAGGGGGCTTGGATTTTCACTAAGTTTGAGGATTCCATACCTTACCCTATCTCAACAATCCAGCGGGGTACGCAATGAAATGCGGGAAATGCCAATTAGAGAACCCAATAGGTGTGTATTTCTGCGGGCGCTGCGGAATTAGTCTGCACGACAAACATCCGGGTTTCGAGTCCCGGCCTGAACCAACCGTAATTCACTCCATTCCTGAGTTGGAACGAAAAAACGTCATCGCACTATTAACAAATCTTTCTGGATACATGGTTATGACCGAAAAACTCGACACCAAGCAGGTCAAGGAGAGCACTGGGGAAATCTTTACCGGGGACAAACAGATCGTGGTTGATTGCTACAGCTTGATCGAGAAAGTCATGGGTAAAGGGAGCCTAGTGTTTTTTGGCGTATCTCTGTCCGAATATGAAGTGAAGGGCCTTGTCCTCAACTTTGAGGCTTACAACCAGTGTCACTGATAACCTGGAGTCGTCCTCTGTTACCTATTCTGGCGGGGTTGGTGGCAGCCGCTGCAATCATCAGCGCTACTTGGTTTATCAGCGTCTCCGAGTATGAACGGCAAGCACAAGCAGAGCGTTTAGATACGCTTCGTCAAATGAGCGCTGTGTTAGCCCAACTGGAAGCGTCTTTGACGTCAAGGGCTGCTCTGGCGAAGTCCATCGCTTCCTATGTTGCGACACATGGTGAGATCGATCATGAGACGTTTCGGTCTTTCGTCGAAGGGTCGGTCGCCGGGGATCCTATAATCCGTAATATATCATTGCTCAAAGGCACCGTGATTGTTGATGTCTATCCCAGGAAAGGCAACGAGAAGGCCATTGGAACCGATCTGGCCAAGGTTCCTGGGCAACGCGAAACGGTGCAGAGAGTTATCGAAACAAGAGGAGCTGCCATTGCTGGCCCACTCGAATTGCTTCAAGGTGGTATGGGTATTGTATTTCGGATTCCCATATTCTTGACCCCGAAGGGCAAGCCTTTAGGGAGCGGCGACTATTGGGGACAGACAAGCGTCGAGATCATGCTGGATGCGCTCTTAAAAAAGGTCGGAATCTTTGACCCGCCATCCGTTCTCAAATACGCCCTTCGTGGCAAGGATGGTCTCGGAGCGGAAGGAGCCATCTTTTGGGGTGATGAGGAGCAATTCCAGTCCAATCCGGTTGTCCTGGACGTCATACTACCCGGTGGCGCCTGGCAAATGGCCGCCATGCCCGCTTCTGGTTGGTATTCACAGGGCGCATGGAATTTTTGGCACTGGGGTATCGGATGCTTCTGTTCCATCTTTGCCGGATGGATTACTTGGTCATTCTTGGTGGCAAAACAAAAATTCCAGCAACGGCTTTACCTTCAACGGTCAGTTATGGAAAAAGCTCAAGAAAGCGAGGCCAAGTATCGGACTATATTTGAGTCGTCAAACGACGCCATGTTCATCATCAAAGGAGACAAAATCACAGACTGTAACACAGCGAGCCTACAAATGTTTGGATGCGCTAGACATCAGATGCTGGAAAAACCTCCTTATATGTTTTCTCCACAGGTGCAAATGAACGGGAAGGACTCACGGTCAAAAGGCCATGAAAAAATAACCGCTGCTCGATCTGGACGACCGCAATTTTTTGAATGGAAGCATTACAGATACGATGGCATGCCTTTTGACGCTGAAGTGAGTCTGAACAGCCTAGAAGTGCATGGTAAAATGATTGTTCAGGCGACGATTAGGGATATCACTGACCGAAAACGAGCTGAGGATGAGATTAAGAAGTCACTTTCTCTTCTTAGTTCAACAATTGAGTCAACTGCTGACGGCATTCTCGTGGTAGATAATGACGAGAAGATTACCGCCTTTAATCAAAGATTTCTGGATCTCTGGAGAATACCGCAAGATATCATAGAGCCCAGCGACGCTAACATGGTCCTGGCATTTTTATTGGATCAGCTATTAAACCCTGAAGCCTTTACAAATATTTTTAAGGTGTTACACGCCAAGCCTGAGACAGACAGTTTTGACACTCTGGAGTCAAAAGATGGTAGGATTTTCGAGCGCTACTCAAGGCCACAAAAGATAGCGGATACCATTGTTGGAAGAGTGTGGAACTTTCGTGATGTGACTGAGCCTAAAAAGGCCGAGGGGGAATTAAGTGCGGCTCGGGATGAACTTGAACTCAGGGTAAAAGAGCGCACGCACAAACTCGCGAAGGCCAATCAAGACCTTGAGCTGGAAATTGGTGAGCGCACTCGAACTGAACAGGAATTAAAAGAGAGTCACAATAGATTGAAAGCTTCGCTGACCGAGGCATCCCTGCTTCGTGTTCAGGCAGAGGCAGCAAGCGCTGCCAAGAGTGAGTTTCTTGCTAATATGAGTCATGAGTTGCGTTCGCCATTGACAGCGGTCATCGGTTTCTCCGATCTTCTTGGTGACCAGTTGTTCGGCAAACTTAACGAAAAACAGGCAGGATATGTCACAGAGATTTCAGAAGCGGGGCATCATCTGTTGACACTCATCAACGACATATTGGATCTCGCGAAGGTCGAAGCCGGGAAAATCGACATTAGATTATGCACTGTTGACTTGAGTGAATTGCTGGATCACTGCCGGACCATGACCAGAGAAATGGCCATAAAAAGAGGATTGAGCCTTAATTTGAGAGTGTCTGAAGACCTGAAGGAGAAAAAGATACAGGCTGATGATGTGCGACTCAAGCAGATGGTAATTAACCTTCTATCCAATGCCGTAAAGTTTACTCCTGCGGGGGGGACAATTCAACTGGAAGCCGAAAGGCGAGGTGAAGATATTGAGATTAGCGTTTCCGATACCGGCATCGGATTGAAAACAGCCGATCGGGAACGAATATTTCATGCCTTCGAACAGTTGGATTCCTCTTTTTCAAAACAGGAACAGGGGACCGGCCTAGGACTGGCGTTGGTTCGCACGCTTGTTGAGCTTCATGGAGGCAGCGTCTCGGTCGAAAGTGATGGGGAAGGAATGGGCAGCACGTTCAGGTTGATCTTTCCGTATATCAAAGCGGAAAAAGATGCAGAGGTTCAATTGGCTTTGGAATCGCTAGGTTTGCCGGCCCGGGCGCTACCTGATCTGTCAGTTGAAGATAAAGACCGTCCCAAAGTGCTTGTCGTCGAAGATAATGAATCCAACATGAATCTGGCCACCAATTTGCTGGAGGCTGGGGGATATAATGTTCTCCAAGCATTCTCCGCTGAAGAAGCGATCAAAAGAGCCGAACCAGAGAAACCTTCGCTTATCCTTATGGACATCTCACTCCCCGGCATGGACGGACTGACAGCCACCAAAATACTAAAGAATAATCCTGCGACTGCCCATATACCGGTAGTAGCTCTAACAGCTAACGCTATGAAGGATTATGAAGTAAGGGCCAAGGACGCAGGCTGTGACTCATGTTTACTCAAACCAATAGACACGATGATTTTTTACAGCACACTGTCAGGGCTTATAAGAGTAGTGGACTCGTAGGGCCGTTCAGGCCGGCGCAAATGATTTTATTAACAAGCCTGTTGACCGACTGGAACTCAGTGTCCGAAAGGAATCGCTGTTCAGGATGAAGGATGCCCAGGACGCAATCCAAATTGCTCACTTTTTGGGATACCTTTTCCTTCACCCGCGTCGGTGGGGAAAAAAGTGTCACTGTGAACGCGAGACTAATAACAGCTACCAATAGAGAGCTTTGGAAAGAAGTCGCAGAAGGTCGTTTCAGAAAAGATCTTTTTTATCGTTTGAACGTGTTGGTATAGATGTGCCGCCGCTACGAGAACGAGAAGAAGATGTACCAATCATTGCGAATGAAATTCTTGCGCGCCTTCGTAAAGACATGCAGCTTTCATCTATTCCGAAAATAAATTTCCACGCTATGAACGCTCTACGCTCATACCCCTGGCCCGGAAATGTTAGGGAATTGAGAAACGTTTTGGAACGAACGCTGATCATATCACGGGGAGACACTATTGGCGCCATTTATGAATAAGCCGGCTTGACCATCAAGAGATGAATTGACTGACCAAGAAGAACTAATTGAAAAAAGAAAGGAAATCAAAATGAACAGGATGCTTAGACCGGCAGGGTTGAGGATCTGTTTTTGCCTTTCTGTAATGTTCATGAGTGGAACATATGAAACATTTGTTTTCCTTGCGAGAAAAAATTTTGCGAGTCGCTACCGGCTCGCAAAATCCTACTTCATACGCTAAGAATAGTTGTCTAACGAAATAATCCAGATTAATCAGGACTTTTTGGATTTCTCTTCAAAATAGCCCGCCGCTTCATGAGGAAAAATCGCGTGTATAAGGATTTCCTCATCTGTCATTCCAGGGAATTTCCGCTCAAGATCCGCCCACATCGGAGGAATCAACTCAGCCGGCCTAACTGATATTGGCTCTTCGCCCTTTAGAACTCGATCCTGAAGCTGCTTGTTAACTGGAGCTGGAGTTTCGCCGTACATGCCTCTTAAAAGGTTTGCCGTGTGGTTTGCTATTATCTTGTATCGTCCAAGAAGCACATTGAAAGTCGCCTGCGACACTACTATCTGAGATGTTGGCGTTACAAGTGGAATAAATCCCAGATCCTCCCTAACTCTTGGAATCTCATCAACAATTTCATCAAGTCTAGGAAGCGCGTTTTGTAGCCTCAACTGACTGGCTAAATTCGACATAACACCACCTGGAATCTGAGTAATCAACATCTTGCAGTCGACACCGCTATAAGGAGCCTCAAAGTCATGGTAATGGGTCCTTACGCTCTTCGCCTCTTCCGCCGCTCTAGTTAGTTTCTTAAGATCGCATCCAGTATTGTAGCCAAAACGTTCCAACGAAAACACCAGGGACTCTGTACAAGGATGCCCTGTTCCTCCAGAGAACGGACTCAAAACAGAATCTATCATTTCGCAACCAGCTTCTACAGCCTTCAACACAGACATCATACCAAGACCGCAATTGTCATGAGTATGCAAATGGATCGGAACATTCACCGCTTTCTTTAGGCTGGACACCAACTCAAAAGCTGTTTGCGGATCGATCAGGCCCGCCATATCCTTGATTGCTATCTGGTCAACCCCCTTGTCCTCTAGCTGCCTGGCTTTGGAGACAAACTTTTCAATGGTGTGCACGGGACTTATAGTGTAGCACACAGCCCCCTCTGCGATCTTTCCTACGGCTTTTACGGATTTTATGACGGCCTCGTGATTTCTAACGTCATCGAGAGCGTCAAAGATCCGAAAAACGTCTATTCCATTGCGAGCCGCAGTTTCAACGAATTTTGCGACGACATCATCCGGAAAATTGGAGTAAGCCACTAGATTCTGACCGCGAATCAGCATCATGCTTTTGACATTGGGCATGGCCGCTTTAAGAGCGCGAGCCCTTTCCCAGGGGTCTTCCCTCAAGTAACGAACACATACGTCGAATGTGGCGCCTCCCCAAGTCTCTGCTCCATAAATTCCAGTGTCCGCAAGTTTCTCGGCTACCTTTAACAAGTCTTCTAAAGCTATCCGTGTAGCGACCTTGCTCTGGGAACCGTCTCTTAAGGTGATGTCAAAAATCTTCACTGTCTTGGGGCCTTGAGATTCCATTTAGATCCTCCATTGAACGTTACTTATAATATAACCTGTCTGTAAGGTATCTTCAGACTTTATATCTTCTTGCTTCGTCCTTAAAAGCGAAGTTTCCGCCGTCATCATAATCGAACCGTTTGGGTATAAACCGGGGAAGATATATGAATTGGCGTCTCACTAATATAGCATTAATATATTTTCTGGAAAGTCTATTTTATCTAAGCTTCTTTTAGAGATACAGCTTTCTTCTGAAGAAACAATTTCTTCACAAAATTTCTCTCTTCTTCAAAATCCCTAACACTTCCATCCAGACACGCCTCGCGTAGAGAGTTGAGAATAGAGCCAAAAATAGGGCCCGGCTCGAATCCCATCTCCTTGAGATCCTTGCCTGTAATGATCGGGCGAACGTGACGCATTCTTATTATGAACTCTGATATTACCCTTCGGACACTTTCTCGTCCAGCTTTTGCCATCATAAACAGCAAAGAATCCATCGAGAACTTACCAAGGACCAGTACAATTTCGCTCGGCCTGGTTATCTTTTGTCGGTCCAAAAGGTTGAGGACCCAACGGAACTCTCTTCGTTGCTTCACCAACCTGCTGGTTTCAGGCGTCGGAATAGAAAGACGTTCCGCAAACGATTCCATCGTTCTGTCATCAAGAGAGTCGGTCAACGCCAAAAAATATGGCTTCCATGTTGCAACATCGTCTTTGAGGAAAAGATACTTCCACCATGAAAGCACGCCGGAGACCGAATCCACAAGTTCCGAAGTTTTCTTGGTATAAACTAGCCCAGGACAGAGCGCTTCAAGGATTCCTAACGTTGACATCTGGTCAATCGCAGGCGATGGATTGCGTTCTTCCAGAATATGAATTAGTTCGTTTAAAAGCCTCTTTCCTTCGACTCGATCGAAGATGTTTATTTTTAGGGCCCCCTTTATCAGTGTCATAGTAAGCTTGTTCAGGTTGAAGTTGAACCGGCTGGCGAATCGGACCGCTCTCAAAATACGGGTTGGGTCTTCGACAAAAGCAAGGTTGTGCAAGACGCGGATCACCCTGTCCTTGATGTCCCTCGCACCCCCGAAGAAATCTATGAGGCTCCCCCATTCCTCCTGATTAAGGTGTACGGCCAGGGTATTAATCGTAAAATCTCTTCGATAAAGATCCCGCTTGATCGAACTGGTTTCCACCTGGGGTAGCGCCCCAGGGCGAGGATAATATTCGTGCCGGGCCGTGGCTACGTCTATCTTGAACCCGTCATCGAACAACATCACAGCAGTCCCAAATTTATCATGGCTCTTTACGCGGCAACCAGGATAGTAACCTGCAAGCGTCTTTGCAAAATATATCCCGTCACCCTCCGCGACCAAGTCAATGTCAAGATTGTAATTTCTAAGTAACAGATCCCGAACAGCTCCCCCGACCAGGAAAACCTCGTAATCGAGTTCCGAGGCTACCTGTCCGGCTTTCTTGAATATGTTCAGGACCTTCGCTGGAGTTCTTTCCTCGAGGAGTTTCTTGACACTTTTTCGGCGTTCCCTACCACCATGAAAATCCTCGTGACTGGTTGAATCACTAGTCCGAGGCAATTTAAGATGTTCGAGAAGATCACTGCGGGATATCACACCTACGACGTGTCCTTCATCTATTACGGGAACCAGCCTGTGGCGACCGTCGACAGTGATCTTCAAAGCCTTGTCAATTGAATCGTTGGAGGTCACAAAGACTACCCCAGGATTCATAAAGTCGGAGACCAGGTGCTTCTGAAGACCATGATGAGTGGCGCGGTCAACCGCCTGCCGATGAAGAATTCCCACCACAGACCGGTTCTTCTCGACAGGCAGAGAGCTTATCTGATAACGGCTCAATAGTTCGCCCGCCTCCTCAATGGTCTGGTCGGGGCAGATCGAAATTACAGGGCGTGACATTATGTCACAAGCCTTGCGCTTAGGCTGGATCCTGGCTTTAAGCGCGCTGAGAATACGATCTTTGACTTCAAACAGGCTCAAATCACGAATTGTGGCGCTTGCCGCTGTCGCATGACCTCCACCACCAAATTCCGAGGCTATTTCTCCAACGTTCACTTCCTGCACACTGCTTCTGGCTATCAGATGAATCCTGTCTTCCATCCGAACTATGGCGACTACCACGGCATAGTTTTCCATTTCCTTGAATTTGTGAACCAGGACAGCCAGGTCTCCTACGTAACCTTCAGCACTAGCCGTGGCAATTATGGCCTCAACGTTTCCGGAACTGAATGTCTCAGATTCCTCTATAAATTGATGCAATATGTCGATCTGGTCTTTTGTCAAATCACTGGTCATCATGTTTGTAACAATGTTTAAATTTGCCCCTCGTTCAAGCAACCACTTCGCAGCCCCAAGATCTTCAGGAGTAGTGGATGAAAAAGTGAATGATCCTGTATCCTCATAAATACCTAACGCCATGACCGTGGCCTCTTCGGCGTTCACAGCTATTCCACCGTCTCGAAACAGGTTTACGAAAAGTGTTACGGTTGCTCCTACGTTTCTGATGACCTCAACCCTCCCCGTTATGTCTTCTTCAGAATCAGGGTGGTGGTCATATATATGCACATCAACCTTGGGCGAGTCACAAATCTCGCTCAATCTTCCTATTCTGCTTTTTTGTCTGGTATCTACAAGTATGAGCCTTTCAACTGTGGAGAGGTCTAGATCCTTGACGCGTTCGATTGAGAGAATATATAGGGTCGACTCCATGAAAAAATCGCGCAGGTTTTTCTCGCGAGATCCTGGAAAAACGACAACAGCGTCCGGGTACAATTTCTTGGCCGCTACCATAGACGCAAAAGCGTCAAAGTCTGCGTTGATATGTGTCGTAATGATTTCCATTCGAGCATGTTTCCGCTTGGTCAGTGTTGGTGGTTCGCTTTTGGAGTTAATCCAACATTTAGGCCTATCCCGATGAAGAAAGGGTATCTTATTCCATTGGTTCAAATTAAACTATACTCTAATACTTTGAATGGCCCATTTGAACGTTCTATTTCAAGGGAAATGATGGCAATTTCGATATAAACTGTTGGCTTGCTATTGATTGACACGCCATTTGGAAATATAAGATCCGAAACACTCTTGAAAGAAGGTTTCAATTCATGGAAACCCCTAGACTGAGACATAGAAGAATTCCCGCTCTTAAATTCTTGGTATACACGTTCATCCTTTCCCTTTTTCTGCCCGCTCTCGGATGTCAGGAAATCGACACAATCAAGAAAGAACTCATAGTTAAAGTAGAGACAAAACTTCTCAAGAAAAAAACACAATTCGTTCCACGCGAGGGGATTACGCTGAGGCCCACATCATTATACCAAACCGCCAACCTGAATTCGGAAATTATTAGAAAGTTACCGGCCGAAACTCCATTAAACCTCCTGGACAAAGTGGGAGAAATGTTAAAAGTCAGGACAAGGGATGGTAGAGAGGGATACGTCGAGCAAAAATCCGTCGGTGGTGACGATATTATCGCCAAAACGCATGAACTGAGAAAATCGATTGAAGGCATACCGCCTCAGGCGGAGGCGGTCACAAAAAGCAAGGCGAATTTCAGACTCGTTCCAGGTAGACAGCATGAGATAATTGAAGTGCTTCCACCCGGAAAGAAGCTGGAAGTTTACGAACGGGTTGTTACTTTAAGAAGTAACCAGACTTTTGACAGAGCCAACCCTCGACCAAAAACTGGAGATCCAACAGTGGTTCCAGCGGACGAACCCCAAACCCCGGAGGAAGGTTCCGACGATGTCCGAAAAGACGTTTGGTACAAGGTGAAGATTGAAGACGGAAGAGTCGGGTACATATTCACGCATAACATGAAGCTCTCTCCACCTGAAGATATAGCCAAAACCGTGCCTTTCATGCGAATGGTCACATGGCGAGCTATTAATGTCACTGATGACCCTGACGTAGGGGCCAAAAGCAATTATATAGTGGCGTACGCTCCCATTGGAAAGGACGCCGGTTGCGATTATACCAGGTTGTACCTGGTAAGCTGGTCATCAAAGCTCAAGCGGCGCATAATTACATGGCAACTACGTATTAATGGCGTCTTGCCAATAACTGATTTTCATTTTGAAGGTAAACCTGGATTCAGCGTTCGCTATCTGCATCCGAACAAGAGGGATAAGCTGGTTCTCGCAAATTTCATCTTTAGCCGGGGGTCTGTGAGAAAGGTTAGCGAAGAAGAAATCCCCAACACGGCGGAAACGCACTAGCCATTTGCCCTACACGCGCACATGGAATTGCAACAGTTTGGTGAGATGGACCGTCGATCAAAGGGTTGCGTGGCGAGCATCACTGATGGATGGGAATTGGTTCAACGGAACAAATCCAAATATAGCGGCAATCATGTTCTGGGGAAACAAAGTCAGCAGGCTGTTATAAAGTTTGGTCGTCTCATTGTAACCGGCGCGTCGAAGCTTGAGTTCCTTGTTAAGGTAATTGATTTTTGACCATTGGTTTTGAAAAAGGACGTTATTCTTTAGCTCTTCTGAAGAATCCGCAAACTGGGATATCTTTGCAAGCCTTTGATCAGTTTCTTCTATGCTCCTCAAGATCATTGCGGGATCGGTCACTCTTGACAGTATGGATCGCTCTTCGATCATTTTGTCTCCAAGCCTGTTCTGAATCAGCCCCACCCCTTTGAGTGTCTCTACCATTCCTGGAACAAGGTCATTTCTTTCCCTAGCCAAGATCAACATGCTTTCCCATTGTTTCCTTGTTTCTGAATGTACCTCCTTCAAGGTGGGTCTTAGAGAAAAGAACGATATTGTCGACAACAAAAGAAGAGCAATCAGAAAAGAGCAAGAGAACTTGATGATACCGGATATTACTCTGGAATGGCGCTCTGAGAAACTGTCAAAACCGGCGTCTACAGGATCCGGAACGCCGGATCGTATACTCTGAACTGCTCGAGTTTGATAGTGTGGAAAATCTGTCATAGCTAACGTCGAACTTTTAAACTATTTTAACAATGAGTTAAAAGCATAAAGCCAATAAGAGCGTCAAGTTATATGGACGGACTTCTAATACGCTCGGATCGTCTTGTCAAGCCAATATTCCTAAATTAAGGACATTTTATCCTGTCATCTCATAGACAAACCTGGGTTGAGCCTAATCCTGCCTCTCAAATCTTACCCTTCAATGCAATTACCTCGAATTTACATGACAGTTTCCAGAAATAATAATTTACGCGACCAATTTCTGTTTGCCGTCATTGACTTTGCTGGTAGCAGAAACCATGATAAAGAAATGGAAGATATTTCAGCACAAAAAACATGAGAGGTTTAGAAATGTCTCTCGACAAAGAACGTAGGCAATTTCTCAAGGACAGTCTGGTGGTCTCCGCCACCATCGCAGGGGCTTCTCTCGGGATTATCTCTCCAGTGGAAGCGCTGGCTGATGATTTTCCCGACATATCGATATGCTCAGGAAAGGATCCTTCTGCAATAACGAGACAGGCCGTTGAGGCTGTCGGTGGAATGAAAAGGTTTGTGAAACCGGGGGCCAAGGTCCTCATCAAACCAAACATGAGCTTCGCCAGACCCCCTGAATCAGCGTCAAACACCAACCCGGCGGTTGTCAGAGAAGTAGCAAGAATGTGCGCTGAAGCAGGGGCTTCCAGAATTATGATACTCGATAATGTCTTGAACAATCCATCAGACTGCTTGAAGTTGTCCCGCATTCCTGAGTTCTGCGCTGACGTTCCAAATACTTTCACTAATGTTGTCAAGAACGAACGACTGTTTCGTGAAGTCAAGGTGGAACATGGAACCCAGTTCAAGCAGATGAAAGCGCTGTCCGACGCGCTCGACGCCGACACACTTATAGCTGTTCCTGTAGGCAAGTCTCACGGTTCGTCGAGGGTAAGCCTTTCAATGAAGGGCATGATGGGGTTGATATGGGATCGGATGTCATTCCATAACCGATATGATCTTGACGAGTCGATAGTTGATATGGTGACTGTACTGAGACCAAATCTGGTCGTAATAGACGGAACCAGGATACTTAGCACAGGCGGGCCTGGCGGACCAGGTGAAGTAATTCCCCTGGATCTTGTGATCGCTTCGACTGACATGGTGGCAGCGGACGCCCAGATGGTTGAGCTTGGCACGTGGTACGGAAAGAAAATCGAACCCAGGCAGATAAAACATATCCGAATCGCCGCTGAACGAGGACTGGGCCGAATCGACCTTGATAAGTTGAACATAAAGAAGATCAGCGTTTGATACGGTTTCAGCGAATCATACAAGCAATCAGTTTTGGGGCTTTTATATTTCTGCTACTGTGGGCAGCCTACCCTAAAACGTCTGAGGCGCCTCTAAACTTCTTCCTAAAGCTTGATCCAATAATAGCGGTCACGACACTGATCGTGTCTCGGGAGTTACAATACGGTTTTCTAATCGCGTTGGTTGTAATTCTAAGTGGGTTGGTAGTCGGTCGCGCTTTTTGTGGTTATGTCTGCCCTATGGGTACCACAATAGATCTCCTGCAACGTGTAATTTATCCCAAGTCAACACTCAAGAACCCTCGATCAGGATATGATATCCATCCGAATCTTCGTCGGACCAAATTTTACATGCTGATACTGGTGACTTGCGCAGCCACAGCGGGACTTTCTCTTGCGTTTCTCGTAGCGCCGATGTCACTGATCACCCGCTTTTACGGACTCGTCGTACATCCGATAATTCTTTCCATGTCGGACCTGGGGCTTGAACTTGCTTCTCATTTATACGGACATTTTCCTGAACTTGCGTATGTGCAGATTTCAAGGAGGATTTTTGCCACAAATTTTTGGGTGGCGGGTTTCATGATCCTCATTTCGGCCCTTGCGATAAAAGGCCCACGTTTTTGGTGTTCTTACTTGTGTCCCGCAGGCGCAATGATCGCGTTATTCTCGAAACGGCCCGTTTTTAGGCGAATGGTAGGCTCTTCATGCACAAGCTGTGGTAAGTGCGTCAGGAACTGTTCAACCACTGCAATCAGGGAGAATCCGCAGGAGACAGTACACAGCGAGTGCCTCCTCTGTCGTAAATGCCAGACCATTTGTCCTGAAACCGCGATATCTTTCAACCCGCTGAGAAGGACTGAAGCGTCTACATGCCCAACGACCGATCTTACGAGAAGAGGCATGCTATTGTCAGCGCTGTCAGGGTTAGGAACAGCCGCTTTGGTAAAAACCGGCTGGAACCAGCCCAGGTTAACCGGCCAGGAAAGAGCTGTCACCCCCGCGGATCTAATACGTCCCCCCGGAGCGATACCAGAACCCGAATTCCTGCGACTCTGTGTAAGATGTGGACTTTGCATGAAGGCCTGCGCCACAAACACACTCCAGCCAATATGGTTCAAGGCCGGATTTGAGGGGCTATTCAGCCCAGCGCTCGTTCCGAGGCTTGCCGCTTGCGCCACCAATTGCTCGATCTGCGGGTCGGTTTGCCCAACATCGGCCATCCGTGAACTTCCCCTGGATGAGAAGTTGCAGGTTAAAATAGGGACGGCCTGGATTGACAGACAGAGTTGTCTGGTATGGAACCAGGATAAAAAATGCCTGGTTTGCGATGAAGTATGCCCTTACAACGCCATAACCTTCCAGCCCGCTGAAGGGCGGCGCAACGCCGTTCCTTTCGTACACGCAAACAGGTGCACCGGATGTGGTTGGTGCGAGAACAAATGCCCGGTAGAAGGCTGGGCGGCTATCAGAATAGCGGTGGTAGGAGAAGTCAGGCTGGCCTCAGGGTCTTATATTGAAAAGGCCAAGGAGTATGGATTTCAATTCCGGATCATCGACAAGACATCCGACAGGGTTGCCCCTGACACTATTGATTCATCGGAAATTGCGGAAGGGATTGAAAATCATGGACAGGATGCTACCTCCAAAAAACCAAAACTGCCTTCAGGGATAACATTTGAGTGAATTCGCGAGATTAATGTCACGCAACAGTCCATTACGTTTTAGTAAGCCAGTCTCTTAGTTCGTTTCTTCTGTTTTCAATTCACATAGACGCCGATGTATCCTTGTCACTCAACATTACCCGCCACACGGTTCTGGCATGTCTTTTCCACCCCCCCTGATCCTGGAAAAATACATCATGGACGTTGCAAGTCTGTTCCTTCCCCATCCCTCTACAACTGGCATGGTTTCGTGTGGTGGAAAAACCCGTTTCATAAAATTCTGTCTGAATGTGTTGATCTCATGGGCAAAGAACGCATGATCTTATCAGATGCGCCTAACAGCCGCAGAAGGACACCAACGGCGTAACCCGCTATGCCTTCTGACTTTTTATTCCCGAACCGATATACCCTAACGGGTGTTAAGTCCATAATGTCTATTCCCTCATGGCAGCCATCATTTGAAATGTGAGTGGGCCGCCACAATATTGTCAATCCATAAATTTACGATCTCGGGATTCTCGGCTGTGCCCTTCATGACGCATTCCACTTTGAAGCCGTCGCGGGTCAGTATTGATTTCCAGCTATCCTTTTCATCGCCACACATGTCATTCCTGGCATGGTCCCCGGCCACTGCCATGAACGGCATCAGGTAAACCTTCTTAACACCATTTTTCTTGAGTTTCGGCAAGACGTCGTCCAGAGTAGGTTGCCCCGCTACCGTTGCAATGTAAAGGTTGGAATCCTTCCCCTGAGCATAGAAGTTCAATGCGGCGTAAAGAGCGTCAGCAGGCTGATTTTCCGAGCCATGTCCCATGAGCAATATGGCGTCGCCGGGCTTGCGGCTCTTAGGCGTCTGCTCCAGCATCGCATCAATCGCCGCTTCCATGTGCTTGCGTGAAGACAAAAGTGGTCTGGCCACGAGAATCCGCCGATGATGACTATCTGACATATTTCTGAAAGCGTCCACATCCTTGTAAAGGTCGTGAAACTCCTCCCCGGGAATCGTGTGGAATGAGGCGACGACCACACTGTTAAAACCGTCCTCCAACAGCCTGGCCAGGGCAACGGTCGGTGGTTCCAGTTTTACGCCCTGTTCCAGAAGCTTTTTCCTCACTATGCTTGAAGTGAAAGCCCATCGGACTTCCACTCCTGGAAACACTCCTTTTACCTGTGATTCAATCTGATCAAAGGCTTTCCTGGCTTCAGGCACTGTTGTCCCAAAAGCCACCAGAAGAATCGCTTCTTTCTGGGGCTTGATTTCCCCATGCTTTCCTGCAAGCGTCAAATTAGCCGAAAAACCGATTAAAAAGACAAAACAAACGGACAGAAAAATCTCTTTCTTTTTCATCATTGTCTCCTCCATCACCTTATCCACGTTGGTATGAAGCTGAATATCCCGTGCCGGCAGGTCTTCTGGTTTACGGATCAATCTACTTACCGCGCCTTCCCGGAGAGGCTTACTCTCCAGTGGCTTTTCACGGCTTTCGTCCCCGTTTACAGCGGCGGGTCCACTCCCGATTCTCACGAGATTCCCTTTTATTCCCTTTGAGGAACCCGCACGGATATTTTACTCGCAATTCAAAAAACTGTTTGATTACCCAGTTCCGGGCCTGTTATCAAACCGGCGCTTTTCAATCCTTCTTGTCGGATGCGCCGCAGCAAGACTTACAACCATGACCGTGATTGTGTTCTCCATGTTCGCCACTGTGGTCATGGTCATGTGCCATCTGGTTTTCCGCGTGATCATGTTCATGAGCGTGCTTGTGTTGGTGTTCATGCTCGTGAACCATTTCTTCGTGCGCATGCTCGTGGGCATGTTCGTGTTCGTGCTCGTGCTTTCCTTCCATTCTGTTCTCCTTCTATAGAGTTATTGTCTCACGGGGAAACCGTAAGCAGTTACATTTCCAGGCTGTTCCATTCAGCGGCTTGTATTCGCCCATCTTTCATCTGAATCAACTTGGTCACCGTCCGCTTAATGAAGTCCCTGTCGTGTGAAATGATCATATAGCCAAGCCCGGATTCCTTAAGAGTCTCTATGAGTCGCTCGGTAGTCTTCTCGTCAAGCCCGCTTGTAGGTTCATCGAGAATCAGGAATTCCGGATTCATGGCCAAAACAGTGGCAAGCGAAACCAATCGTTTTTCACCACCAGAGAGCTTATAGGTGATTCGATCTTCAAAACCGGAAAGTTTAAGTGACGCCAGAGTCCTGGCCACTGTCCTTTTTGCCTGTTCAGGGCTTTGGCCCATATTCAAAGGGCCAAAAGCCACATCCTCGATTACAGTGGGGCAAAAAAGCTGGTCATCCGAATCCTGAAAAAGGAAACCTATCCTTCCTCGGATCTCAGAAAAATCATATTCCTTTGTCCGTTTTTTGCCAAGAATTTCGACATCTCCCGATTTGGGTGGCAACAAACCCATTATGATATGACACAAGGTTGTCTTTCCACATCCGTTCGAGCCTAGAAGGCCTATGCGTTCGCCATTTTCAATTTTCAGATTTAGGTCGTCAAAAATCAACCGGGAGCCATATCCAAATTGAATGTTCCTTAACTGTATCATTTCGCCACCATTAAGAGGATGGAGAAAGCGAGGCTCGAACCACCTACGGCGTAGTCATAACGCTTCATCTCATAGTGATGCAGGATATAAAATTTTCCCTTGAAACCTCGGCATCTCATAGCCTGAAGGATCCTCTTGGATCGATTGAAACTCCTGATTAACAACATGCCCACCAAATAGGAGTAAGCGCGATACGTGCGAATGTTGGTTTTGGGTTTGAATCCACGCATCTTCATGGCGTTGTTAAGTCTGTGATATTCATCTTGAATCACGTGTATGTATCTGAAACAGAAGAAAAACAGGTGAACAAGCTTGTCAGGGACCCAAAGGTGACTCATGGCGTGCACCAGAGTAAAAATCTGCGATGTCCCAAGGAGGGCAAGAGCCATGAGAATGATCGAGTTAGATTTCAACGTTATAAGAAGCGCCTGGTAAACTCCCTCTCTCTGTATGGTAAAAGGTCCTATGGCGTATATGGTTTCTCCGGGAGTAGTGAAGGGGAGAAACAGCCACAAAAATAATGTGAAACCATTCACAATCGCCAGTCTTAGCATAACTTTCCCAAAATCAAGCCTGGCGCAAACTAGCAGGAATGCCGGAAGAATAATACTTATCGCCGTCATCTCGAGATGATTGTTCAAGGCGACGACAACAGAGAAAACCATTGTAATGACAATTTTTACCCTTGGGTCCAGTTTATGCACCCAAGATTTTCCTGACGCAAATTCTTCCATTTCCATGTTGACATTTTCTCCTCATTAGCAATTCAGTTACAATAGATTACATCATGGCGGCAGCCCTTCACTACGAGCGACGCAAGGCCGTCAAATCTTCGTTCAGGCCACCGTCATTGTATAGCAAGTAGCACGTTCGTCACTTCCTTGGCTTTCGTTTGGAACTCAAAAAGAAAGCGGCTATGCCGGCCAATCCGATTATCCACCCTATTCCGCCAATTATGTCGGTAATCTTAGGACCGCTGAATTTTTCTTCCAGAAGAAGTTTTTCCAGAACCGCCTGCTTTTGAAAAAGAGGCGCGAGTTTGTCATCCATAAGTGTTCCGATATTGTTGATGAGGGCCTTTTCATCCAAAGGCGGCATCAAAGCCGCAGTGGTTTTTGGGGATGAGAGCTCCTCTGCTTGGCCTGAAGTAGGGACGTCATTTGCGGCTCTCACAAGAGACAACTCCGTCAAACATAAAATAACGGCGAATACAAGAATGCAAACACCCAACCATGGTCCTACCTGAACGTCTGATAATTTTTTTTTCATTTTAGCTCCTCACAGCATTTCAGGTTGAACCTTCAATATGAACTCAACCACAAACACGGTTATCAAACCTTCTATGATCATGATCGGGATGTGGGCCAAGACTACCAGTTTGGCCGCTGAATCCATCGATTCACCAAGGGCGATCACGAGGCAAACAGCGACGAGCAATCCGGAAAGCAAAATCGCTCCGGCCCCCGCTACAAACTCAGAGACGACGCGCACCGCCAAACGCGGACTTTTGATAAAATATCGGCAAATGAAACCCATGATTACCGCAGGGACCGCCATGTTGAATGTGTTCACGCCCAGCGTGGTGACGCCACCGTATTCAAAGAGAACCCCCTGGAGCGTCAGTCCGACAAATATTGCAGGGAAGGCCAGCCAACCAAGCAACACTCCGCATAAACCGTTAAGTATAAGATGCGCAGCGGAAGGCCCTATTGGAACATGTATGAGGGACGCCACAAAAAAAACGGAAGATAAAACAGCGACCTCAGGTAACTTTTCATAATCCATTTTCCTCAGACCGATAGCGAGTCCGGCAAACGTCAGGACGGCTCCTACGCAAAGGACAGGAGCTGTCAAAACTCCTTCGGAAATATGCATAATTCACCAGCCTGTTAAAATCTAAACAAACGCCAAATCGCAAATTATTTCAATCTTGGCCTGTAGTTATGGATTAAAGGGACAACGTGTTTAATTCGATCAATCACTAAGAATTTAGACCCGAATTCAATTGCTCCTGGTTGCACTTTATGCACTTTCGTGGCATCAGTCAAGGGGTGAAGTTGTAGAACCCTGGCAACTAGTCGTCTCCGGATAATTAATGGGTTGTCGAAGAATCAATCCAAGAGCGTGTCAGCCGAACTAACTCTTCGGCGAGTTCAGACTTGGTCTTGTAAACGCCTGTCTTCGGCTTGACCTTGGCCTTTGCCGGCCACCACAAGCGAGCCGCATAAGGCAGACAAAACGTTCTGTTCGATATCCCCGGTAAACGAACAGCAACCCCAATGATCACGAAACAAACTCCGTAGCCTATCGGTTTGCCGGTCTTAGGAGCACTCCCGTTATGCTGCAATCCGACAATAGGCTGTCCACTATGACCTTGAAAATCTCGAAAGATATCTTGTCTGGGTCCCCTTTGGCTTTCCCAAAAAACTTATAGATGTTTGCGAAGTGTTCCGATTCATGGGCCCCGATCGCAAGGATGACCTGACTGACCGTATGTGTTCCTACCGTGAGCACCCATCCTGTGATCAATATAGCAAAATGTCTCAGACTAGGCGCTGTAAAACAATCGCAAAAACGGATCTTGTCAATTCCGAAAGGTTGTGGCAAATTCTTCTTGGTCATCGGCGTTCCCCTTCCCATGTGTTTTTCGCAAAACGGGTATGGCAGGAACGCCGATTGTTTTCAACATATTCTTCTGCAATCTCAAACTATTAACTCAAAAATGGCAAAACTATAGTTGGTAAGAAACTCATTGGCAGATGTCTTGCGACAACCGGCTAGTGGGAGATCAGACGACCATATCGGCTGATAGTGGATATTAAGAAACTACCACATTCTCTATAGCGTCTGTCACAACCGACGCATCTTGTTATTTGAAAACTGACTCAGTCCCTTCCCGAACAACGGCAGCAAAGCCCGCTCTTCAGCAAATGATTGAAGCGGCCTATTTTCCCCGGAGTAATCCTTTCTCATAAAAGTAGCGAAACACAACAAACTGATCTATCCCTGTCAATTCAACGACCTTGAATATTGTCACAGACTGGCGGGCCATCTTGAGTTCGTTGATTACTCTTGTGATCCTTCCATAAACTTCATTGCTTTCGTTTATATCCATGATCGGATTCTCCGTGAATTAATGTCGAGCTTTTAAAAAATCAGTTTGTATGTCCCAGCAATATGAACCCTATGCGAAAATGAACTTCTCGGCACCTCTAATTGTGTCGGCAAGCAATTCCCCGTTGGGGCCCCCAGCCTGCGCCATGTCGGACCGGCCTCCCCCTGAACCTCCCAGCGATTCTGCAGCCCTCTTGACTATGTTTCCGGCGTGGAACCTGTCGGTAAGATCCTTGGTAACCAGGGCCAAGATGAAAGCCTTTCCATCAGACTTGGCGCCCAACAGGGCAACTCCGGTTTTCAGCTTGTCTTTGACTCGATCAGCATATTCCCTTAACTCCTTAGGTGTCTTAGCTTCCTCGACTATGTACGCCAGAACGTTAATTCCGTTGATTTCTCTAACGCCTGTCTTAATGTCTGAAAATCCTTGATTCGAGAGCTTCTGTTTCAGTTCAGAAATTTCCCTGTCCTTGGTTTTTTTTTCTTCTATAAGCTTGTCCAGTTTCTTGACTATTTCACCCGGGGCCGATCTAAGTCGCTCTGATACCTGAGTAACTTCATCCTTCAAGGACCTGAGATATGCCATTACTCCCATTCCAGTAACAGCTTCAATCCTTCGAACTCCCGCAGCTATTCCGCCTTCTGAAACGATTTTGAACAAACCGATTTGTCCAGTCCGAGAGGCGTGTGTCCCACCGCAAAGTTCCGTGCTGAAGTCTCCGACAGAGACAACCCTCACAGTTGAACCGTACTTTTCTCCAAAAAGGGCCGTAGCCCCAATCGCCAGTGCATTTTCTATGGGCATGTCCACAACTGAGACTTCAACATCTTCGAGTATCTTTTCATTGACAAGGTTCTCAACTCTTTGAAGTTCACTCTCGCTTATCCCCGAGAAATGAGTAAAGTCAAATCGCAGCCGATTTGCTTCAACAAGCGAACCCCTCTGGTTAACATGCTCGCCCAATACCTTCCTCAGCGCCCATTGAAGCAGGTGGGTGGCTGAGTGATTCGCCATTATGGAGCGTCTCAATCCGGTGTTGACGCTTAGCCCGACCATGTCTCCAACTGAAAACAAGCCTGACTTGGCCGATCCCTTGTGGATTACAAGTCCATTTCCCACTCTGGAGGTGTCCTGAACTTCAAATTCCGCATCCGCCGAAGTTATAATTCCATGGTCTCCAACCTGACCTCCCGATTCACCATAAAAGGGAGTTCGGTCGGTGACGATAGAGACGACTTCATCGACATCAGCCGTGTCAATTCTGTGTCCATCCTTCAATATAGCAACTATCACGCCTGTATCTTCCAGCTTTTGGTAACCCGTGAATTCTACTGAACCAAGGTTTGCTATTGCGTCCCATGGCACGGCGGTTATCTCACCACCACTTCCCTCCCATGATTTACGGGCCATCTCTTTCTGCTTGGACATTTCTATATTGAAACCGTCGTGATCGACTTGCATTCCGGCTTCCTTGGCAAGATCCTCAGTTAAATCCATGGGGAAACCGAACGTATCATAAAGTCGAAAGGCAACCAGGCCCGGAATCAGTTTTTTTCCCGATCCCCGTAGTTGACCGATTTCCTCTTCGAACAGCGTTAGCCCGCGTGTCAGCGTCTGGAGAAAACGTTCTTCTTCGTTCACTATGACTTCGCGAATCAAGGCTTTGCGTGCATCCAGCTCGGGATAGGCCACAGACATATGGTCTACGACCACGGAAGCCGTGTCAAAGAGGAAGGGTTCATCCAGCCCAAGTCTCTTTCCGTAACGAAGCGCCCTACGCATGATTCTGCGTAGCACATACCCCCTGCCTTCATTGGAAGGCAGCACACCATCAGCGATCAGGAAAGCGGCGGACCTGCTATGATCGGCAATGACTCTGATGGCGACCTTCTCGTTTGGCCCAGATTTCTGGCTTTTTCCGCTTATTTGTTCGATTCTATTTATTATTGGCTCAAAAATGTCTGAATCCCAGTTGCTGTCCTTTCCTTGAATCACCGCTGCGAGTCTCTCGAGTCCCAGGCCAGTGTCTATCGAAGGTTTAGGGAGTGGTTCGAGTCTACCTGAATTATCACGCTCATATTGCATGAAAACAAGGTTCCATAGTTCCAGAAAACGGTCACAGTCACAATCAGGCCCACAATTGGGGGATCCACATCCCAGTCTTGCGCCCTGATCAATATGCACCTCGGAACATGGGCCGCAGGGACCCGTATCCCCCATACTCCAGAAATTGTCCTTCTCGCCAAGCCGAATGACCGGATTCGAATTAACTCCCAGGACTTTTTTCCAGATTCGGTCAGCGGGATCATCATCCAGAAAAATGGTCACATGGAGAAGCTTTTTGGGCAGTCCTAGTTCTTTCGTTAGAAAGTCCCAACAAAAAGCTATTGCGTCATCCTTGAAGTAGTCTCCGAAGGAAAAATTCCCCAACATTTCGAAAAAGGTATGATGTCTGGCTGTATGACCGACGTTCTCCAGATCGTTGTGCTTACCGCTTACCCTCAGGCATTTCTGAGCTGAAGCCGCACGCTTATACGGGCGATGTTCCTGGCCGGTGAACACAGACTTGAATTGAACCATGCCTGCGTTGGTAAACAGAAGTGTGGCGTCCCCACTCGGGACCAGAGAAGAACTTTCGACCCGGGAGTGGCCCGTGCCTTCAAAATATCTGAGAAACTCTTCACGCAATTCAGCGCCGGTCATGCAACCTCCCCGCTGTATTCTAAACCTCAAATCTATCAAATATAGCCTTAACTAATCCCATTTTTAAAGAATTATCACACTTTAGGAACGCTTGGCAACCGTGGAACGAAAAATCCTTGAACGGACACTAGAGTGGCGTCGTTTCTTTATCGAATTACTTTAAGAAACGAGGTTGGTTATTGGTGACATTCTCCTTCTATTGTGCGCAACGCTCACAAAATTAACATTTGTTATTATCATGAGTTTCAATAAGTTCTGAATCATTCTGTATTAAACTTATTATAGATATATTAA
>CAJBEZ010000045.1 GCA_903952205.1 uncultured Desulfomonile sp.
ACCGAGCGCAAGAAGGCGGAGGAAGACCTTAAATCGAGCGAGACGAGGTACCGCCAGTTGGCTGATGTCACATTCGAGGGGATCATATTCCATGACGAAGGCGTCCTTCTCCAGGCCAACGACCAGTTCTTTCGAATGTTTGGGTATGAACCAGATGAGCTTGTCGGAAACCAAATAATGGAGAAGACGCTCACACCCGATTCAAGGGAAATAGTTAAAGCGAAAATAGCGGAACGATCCACTGAATCATACGTGGCAACGGGTCTGAGAAAAGATGGCGCCACCCTTCCAATAGAAGTCCGCGCACGCATGAGGGAGGTTGGGGGAAAGATGGTCAGAGCCACGGCCATAAGGGACCTATCCATGCTAAAGAATCTGGAAGCCCAGTTGCTCCAGGCTCAAAAGATGGAGGCGATAGGAACTCTGGCCGGAGGCGTTGCTCACGATTTCAACAATCTACTCCAGACTGTATTGGGATATTCCGAGTTCATGCTCCAACGTAAAAAGGAAGGAGAACCTGACTACGCTGATTTACAGAAAATATATCAGGCGGGAAAGCGGGGGGCCGATCTGGTTAAGAACTTGCTGACTTTCAGCCGAAGGGTTGATACGCATTATCTCCCTATCGATCTGAACCAGGAAATCACGGCTGTTCGCGGTCTCTTGTCTCGCACAATTCCAAAGACCATAAATATTAACCTACATCTCGGTGGGAACGTGGAATACATAAAGGCCGACCCGTCTCAGATAGGCCAAGTCTTGATGAATCTCGCTGTAAACGCAAGAGACGCAATGCCGGATGGCGGAACATTGACCATTGAGACCACAGAAATTCAACTGGACGAGAAATACTGTAATACTTATCCTGAAGCCAAACCTGGCAGTTACGTCTTGCTGACTATTTCGGATACTGGCCAAGGAATGGACAACGAAACACTTTCTCACATATTTGAGCCTTTCTTCAGTACGAAGGAAGTCGGAAAGGGTACCGGTCTAGGCCTTGCTACAGTCTATGGCATTGTGAAACAGCATCAGGGGCGAATAATATGTTATAGCGAGCTTGGACATGGGACCACATTCAAGATTTACCTTCCCGCAATTCAGACAAAGAAAGAGTTAGAAACCACAACTCTTGAGAAGGCTATTGCGGGAGGAGCGGAGACTGTTCTTCTGGTGGATGATGATGCCGATATAAGAGACTTAGTGGCGACATTTCTTATCGAATTCGGTTATAGCGTCATCACGGCCGTTAATGGAAAAGAGGCCGTAGAGATATACCAAAGGGAGGGCGCCAGTATCTCGGTTATCATCTTGGACCTGATCATGCCCGTAATGGATGGCAGGCAGTCTTTGGCGCAGATTCTCCGAATCGACCCTAAGGCAAGGGTTGTCATAGCTAGCGGCTACTCGGAAGGTGGCACGGCTAATGGCGTCATGGAGTCCGGAGCAAAGGGATTCGTCCAGAAACCGTATAACTTACTTTCCGCACCATTTAATGGAAGTGAGAGATGATTTACGTAGGGAATAAAATTTACGCGACAAGAGGACAGGATTTTGATAAATGACAGGCACCGTCAGGAGGTGCAATATGAGGGTAATGCCAGGAATCCTATCCCAATCGGATGTGCGCCATTTACCTATTATCGCTGCGTTTGTCAAGA
>CAJBEZ010000046.1 GCA_903952205.1 uncultured Desulfomonile sp.
GTCTTGATCAGCATCGTGGTCGACATCGCGACTTGAGCGCCCTTCATATAAATTTGCCACGGATGATCATCATCGATGATAGTGTTTAAATATTCATGCCTCTGAGTCGAGTATTGAGCGCCACGTAAAACAATTCCGCTTTTACCTATCCATTCCCGAAGAGACATTCTTTTGAATCTCTTCAGAAACGTGTTTGTTGGGAGAACACCCCCTATAAAATTCTTGTCTATTTGGGTCGACTGTGGCTCCAGGTTTCTTACCCCTCACTCGCTATCAACATTTTGTCAGCAACCTCATCCACGATTTCAACCAGTTCACCGACAAGTTCAGGCCGCCCGACAAGCTGCCTCTGGAATTCTTTTCTGAATTCTTCCCTGACTCGTTCGATAACCATGTTGTGATCCATTTCCATTTTTCGTTTGTTCAAACTCAGATTAATGGACTTGATCAGGACGTCGGCCACTCTTCCATAATCTCCGATAGACTCGCATTTTGGCCGTTTCAGGGTGTCAAACGGAGCCCAGAAGAACTCCATGAGCCCTTTTAAGGCTTGAGACTCGAACTCCTTGGCGACCTTGTTATTGGTTTTTTCGCTTGAAAGTTCTTTGTCCGCTTCGAGTTTTAATCTTTTGAGGAGTTGCTTGTTCCAGTCTTTGATTCGTTCCCTGGAAACCTGATATCCTTCGTTGGTAAGAAAATCGTAAATGGATGAGTAGGGGCGCTCGGCCTGGAACCAATCGACAAGTTTCGCGCGTATATTATCCGGTAGCCGTTCAACATTGTCGACAACCTTCAATATACGCGCGGGCTTCCCCCTATCTTTTTCGAGATTGCTGATTTGAATCCCCCCCTGATGGCCTATACAGCCTTGCCGCGTAAATAATGATCCATAGTAATATAATGTGTCAATTTAATTTCCTACTATGAACTAGACGCCTCATAACATACTAACATCCTGTCATGTTTTGTCTATCAACACATTAAACTGCTGATTACAATAGGTTGTAACATGTTTGGCGAAGTTAGTTCACGTGGGCCATTTGGTGGGCCACGACTTGTCGTGATTTACCTATATTTTCCTAAATTGCTGAAATTGTTGGAGGGCAAAAAGAGGGCAAAAGTAAGGATAGATACAAAAATAGCCAGGAAGGTTCCTGGCTAACTAGTTGTTATTATATGTTGTTTATTGGTGGGCCGTCGGGGGCTCGAACCCCAAACCTACTGATTAAGAGTCAGTTGCTCTACCAATTGAGCTAACGGCCCACTGGAAATTATAAATTTACCTTTTGGAGCATCTCATGTCAAGAATTAAACAGATTTGGAAATCCAACTACTCCCTATGGCCGCAATATAGTTTTATGGGTTGTTTTTATGGCCAATAGTGGTTACAGAACAAGGTAATGAAATGCTGAGAAGGTACAAATGGCCAATAAAGCAATAGTGTCAGTAACGAGAACCAAGCCTGCAACCGTGCTTCAAGACATAAAGACAACCATGGAGAGGGCGCGTTTAACAGAGTTTCTGGACCCTTCCCGTACCGTAATTCTGAAAGACAACATATCATGGCATTTCCCCTTTCTAAGCGCCAACACCACACCGTGGCAGCTCGAAGGAGTCATAATCGCGCTGAGGGAGTCGGGATACAACGACATCGTATGTGTTCAGAACGAAACAGTCGTTACTGACGCGTTCAAGGGAGAGAAACTCAACAAATATGTGCCGATATTCGAAAAATATAAGATACCGGTACTTTATAATTTTCGCGAATCCGACATTAGATGGGTCAAGTATAAACCCAAAGCGAAGATGAGAGTCTTGGACGACATTTTTCCTGAAGGCATAAGCATCCCAGAATATTTCCTTGGGAAAAATATCATTCATCTGCCCACGGTGAAATGTCACATATATACAGGCACAACAGGTTCGATGAAAAATGCGTTCGGAGGTTTACTGAACACAAAGAGACATTATACTCATTCAGTAATTCATGAAACCCTGAATGACCTTCTTGACATACAAAAGGAGATTCATTCAGGAATATTTACGGTGATGGATGGAACTGTCGCCGGTAGCGGACCTGGGCCCAGAACAATGACACCCGTTGAAAAGGATCTCATGCTTGCTTCCGGCGATAGTACGGCCATCGACGCCGTGGCGGCCAAACTTATGGGATTTGACCCTATGAGCCTGGATTTCATCCGTATAGCGCATGAATCCAATCTTGGAATCGGGAAAATCGATGAAATAGAAATAATTGGAGAAGATGTTTCAAAAGAGAATTGGGGTTTTACTGTTGGGAACAATGCAGCTTCCGCTGTGGGGAAATTTATTTGGTTTGGGCCGTTGAAGCCAATTCAGAAGTTGTTTTTCAGAACACCGCTGGTATATCTTTTTGTTTTTGGGTCATTTTTTTACCATGATTATGTATACTGGCCCTTTAAGGCACGGCCTCAGATCGAACAATTCAAGAAAACCTCCAAATGGGGAAGGCTTTTTGATTCCTATTCGGAGTAATGGCGCCAAGGCCATTTTGTTTTTATTACAGGCTCTGCTGGTTTGGCACCTTTGATGATCCGAAAATATTCACATGCGAGAACAGGCGCCGGCCATAAAGCCAAACGCCGTCCACGCCTATGATTGAAGATCGGCGATAGGAAAGAGCGCCAGTTTAAAATTTACCGTCGCTTCTCATGGAAGAATTCCGATTTCAAATGCTGATTGAGTTCAATTCGGACCTCGGCTCTTACGGTCTTAAGCGCCGTTTTCCATGCCTCGATTTTTTCAAGCGCCTCGATTTCCCACGGAAGACGATCTTCCTGGGCTTTTGCGAGGATATCACGTTCGAGTTCTGGTGGGACTGGCGGTTCGAGTAATGATTCACATCTCGATTTAATGCGCCTGATCAGCTTTAGGAGGCGGAGGAGGTCATCTCGGGATAGATTCTCTGGCGGTTTTTCGGGAGAATTCTTGGGTATTAGGTTTAGCTGATCTAAAGCGATGCCATTTTTAATGGCTGTGTTAATGGTCTTTTTTAGTTGACGATAATTGCTCTCGAAGTCGCCGGGAGGTTCGGGAACTCCAATCGCGGCATCGGAATAGGGAAACAACATCTCCATACCTCCTACTTGAAAAATAAAGTCCGAAAGGCGTCCGATATTGCGCCTCCCAGAAAATACTGCGGAGATAGCACGGGATCTTTCGTTAGTCAACAAATAGTTTATATTTTTTTATTATTGTATTGACTAAATAGGCGAAAGTATAAGCAGTGAGAATAAATATCAATAGAATTACATACACTTGGCTTAAAGCGCGGTATAAATTTCAATTTGATTTTTATTTCATTAAGTTCATCCAATAATAACAGTTACGTGATTGAATTATCTATTTAATAGCTTTGAAAGGTTTGAATGTCTTTATGTCATCAAAGAATATAGTGATTCGCGGAGCGCGTGAACACAACCTGAAAAATATTGATCTTGAAATTCCACGGGACAAGCTGGTCGTCATTACCGGTCTTTCTGGGTCTGGAAAGTCAACCCTGGCGTTTGACACAATCTACGCTGAAGGCCAAAGGCGTTACGTGGAATCGCTTTCAGCATACGCCAGGCAGTTTCTTGAGATGATGGACAAGCCCGATGTGGACCTTATAGAAGGCCTGTCACCGGCCATAAGCATCGAACAGAAAACCACCTCAAAAAATCCCAGGTCGACAGTAGGAACAGTCACCGAGATATACGACTATCTTAGGCTGCTCTACGCTCGCGTTGGTATTCCCCATTGCTGGGAATGCGGCAAACCAATCAGTTCCATGACGATTCAACAAATGGTTGATCAGGTCATGGCTTTTCCGGAAAACTCGAGAATTCATGTTCTTGGCCCGATAATTAAAGGTAGGAAGGGAGAGTACCGGTCGGAGCTCACAAAGCTGCTTCGTGATGGTTTCATCAGGGCAAAGATTGACGGAAAATTGGTAGATTTGTCCACCGAGGTTCGGTTAGAAAAAAATAAGAAGCATGACATTGATGTAGTCGTCGACCGACTGGTAATTAGGCCGGGAGTGGAACGAAGACTGGCTGATTCTCTGGCGATAGCGGCGCATCTTGGGCAGGGCGTGGTAGTTCTTGAGGATCAGGATGGAAAGACATACCTTTTCAGTGAAAACCTCTCTTGTCCGGAACATGGCGTTTCCATTGGCGAACTCTCCCCTAGACTGTTTTCATTTAATAATCCTTATGGCGCGTGCGAGGTTTGCGGGGGGCTTGGAGTGAAGAGGCGTTTTGATCCTGACCTGGTTGTTCCTGACCCAGAGCTTTCACTTCTCGATGGCGCCATAGCTCCATGGAAAAAGACCAGCTCCATATTTCTCAAACAGACTCTAATGTCGCTAGCCAATCATTATGCGTTTGACACAAGTCTGCCCTTTGGACAATTGACGGCGAAGGTTCAGGACATGGTTCTGTATGGATCAGGCGACGAGGAAATAGATTTCAATTATGAGAGGGACGGCAGACGACATTATTTTCGAAAGCCGTTCGAAGGTGTGATCCCAAACATGGAAAGACGCCAGCTCGAAACTCAGAGTGAAGACGTGGTGGAGGAGTTTGGAGCGTTTCTTAGTGAAATACCTTGCCCATCATGTCAGGGGGCAAGACTTAAAAGAGAGGCCAGAAGCGTTTTCATTGGTGGGATCCCGATCCATGAACTTACATCCCTGTCGGTTAGACAGGCCTCCAAATTTATGGAGAATCTGATCCTCACCCCAAGAAGTGTTGAGATAGCCAGGAGGGTAATAAAGGAAATACGCTCGAGGCTTGGTTTTCTGGAAAAGGTCGGTTTGCGCTACCTGACGCTTGACAGGAGCGCCGCTACGCTTTCGGGAGGAGAATCCCAGCGAATTAGACTTGCGACTCAGGTGGGATCATCTCTCGTTGGGGTTCTTTACATTCTGGATGAGCCGAGTATCGGGCTTCATCAAAGAGACAATCAGAAGCTCCTGTCTACTCTGACAGACCTGAGGGATCAAGGGAACACAGTCATTGTCGTTGAACACGACCCGGAGACAATAACGCACGCCGATTTTGTGATTGACATGGGACCTGGAGCAGGAAGACTAGGCGGTGAAGTGATTTTTGCCGGCGCTCCGGCGGAATTGCTCAAATGTCAAAAGTCAATAACGGGCAGGTACCTTTCAGGCGCAGAGATCATTCCGGTTCCAGAGAAACGCAGGAAACCGGCAAAGGAAAAGATCACAATCAGAGGAGCCAGGGCTAACAATCTGAAGAACATAGACGTGACTATTCCATTACGGGTACTGACCTGTGTGACAGGTGTTTCCGGATCAGGAAAAAGCACCCTGGTCATTGAGGTTCTTCGAAAAGCCTTGCAAACCAAAACTCAGCGGAACCTGGAAAAACTGAATTATGTAGACAAGATAGAAGGCTTGTGGCAGGTCGACAAGGTAATTGAAATAGACCAGAGTCCAATTGGACGCACCCCTCGTTCCAATCCCGCTACCTATACTGGGGTATTTGGTTACATCCGGGAACTTTTCTCAACTTTGCCTGAATCCAAAATGAGAGGCTACAAACCAGGACGTTACAGTTTTAATGTCAAAGGGGGAAGATGTGAAGCCTGCCACGGCGATGGGGTGATAAAGATTGAAATGCACTTTCTTCCGGATGTTTATGTGAAATGTGACGTATGTGATGGCAAGAGATACAATCGGGAGACACTTGAAATCAAATTCAAAGGTAAGAGTATAACCGACGTCCTGGATATGACCGTAAATCAGGCCGCAGAGTTCATGGAGAACATACCTTCCGTTTACAACAAGCTCAGGACATTGGAGGAAGTCGGACTCGATTATATCAAGCTGGGACAGCCGGCAACGACGCTTTCGGGTGGCGAGGCCCAAAGAATCAAACTATCAAAAGAACTCTCACGTAGAAGCACAGGCAAGACTCTTTATATTCTTGATGAACCGACAACAGGTCTCCATTTTGCAGACGTGAAGAAATTGTTGGATGTCCTCACAAGTTTGGTGGAAGCCGGTAACACGGTTCTTGTAATTGAACATAATATGGATGTGATAAAAGTAGCGGACTATATCATCGATCTGGGACCCGAGGGAGGGGATGAGGGCGGGGAGGTCATAGTTCAGGGGACGCCGGAAAAAGTCGCTGAAACCCCCGGGTCGTATACCGGTCATTTCCTTAAGGAAGCGCTAGGAGATCAAAAGGGATACAGATCAATAATAGCTGGGGCGGCCTAGGTCCATGACACTGTGAGACCCAGGAAGGAGTTTTTGGGGCTCTGTTGTCCTCAAAATTCCTTCCTGGAATCGAAGCATTAGAAATTTTCCTATGAGCCAAATTCGTCTTGGCGCGGTTTATGGAGTCGGTCGTTCTCTCTAGTCTTTTTTGACCTTTGACGTTTCCTGATCCATCTTTTTAAGCTCTTTTCTCAAGATCTTGCCCACAGCGCTCTTGGGGAGTTCGACAACGAATTCGACATATTTAGGCACTTTGTATTTAACAAGGTTGTCCTTGCAGTAGTCAATAATTTCAATTGGTGTAGATGTTTCGCCGGGTTTTAAGACAACATAGGCCTTAACCCGTTCCCCGGAATACTGGTCGGGGACACCAATCGCGCACGCTTCAAGGACCTTCGGATGAGTAAACAGCACTTCGTCAACATCCCGGGGATAGATGTTGAATCCACCGGATATGATCATGTCCTTTTTCCTGTCCACTATGCTGAAATACCCTTCTTCATCCACCACAGCGATGTCACCCGTCAGCAGCCAACCATCCCTAACTGTCAGTTCAGTTTCGTCGGGTCTGTTATTATAACCTTTCATGACTTGGGGGCCCTTGATGCAGAGTTCTCCAGGTTCGTTGACAGCGGTTATTTCCTGGAAGTAGTCATCTACCCCAACCAGCTTAGCCTCTGTGTTCGGCAAGGGAAGGCCGATTGAACCTGGCTTTCTATTGCCACCCAGGGGATTAATCGTAGCCACAGGAGTGGTTTCGGTTAGTCCATACCCTTCGCAAATCTGGGCCCCGGTCAGTTCTTCAAACTTGCGTATAGTTTCAAGTGGCAAGGGCGCTCCACCTGAAAAGCAACCACGAATGGAGGAAATATCGTATTTCTTTAGGTCGGGGAAGTTGATCATACCGTTATAAAGAGTTGGAACGGCAGGAATGTATGTGGCTTTAAATTTTTGAATGGATTCGAGAATCGACTTAGGGTCAGGTTTAGGAATAAGGATATCAGCGTATCCATAATAAATTGCCATGTTCATTGCTGTTGTAAGTCCGAAAGAATGAAAGAAAGGCAAACAGCCAACGACAGTTTCGGCTCCGTCAGTGAAAGCGTAAAACCAGGCTCTACACTGTTGAACGTTGCTCGACAAGTTTGCGTGAGTCAGTTGAACACCCTTTGAAACACCTGTAGTGCCTCCTGTGAACAATAAAAGGGCCGTATCTTGCCAGTCACCCTTGTGTGTGGTCTTTATAGGCTCGTATTTCTTGATAAGGTCCGTGAATTCATAGATATCCTTGCCGTTCGGCGTTTTAAGATGCATACCTTTTCTGACGAACGGGAATAACTGTTTGAGAGGGAAGGGCAGGTAATCACGAATATGACATGAAACGATTTTAGTAATGTTTGTCTTTGACCTCAACGCCGCCATTCTAGGCACAAGAAGATCCAGACATATCAAAAGCTTCGCGTTAGAGTCGTTATATTGATGTTCCAATTCCCTGTCAGTGTAGAGGGGATTATTGAGAGCGCATATTGCGCCGGCCCTCAAAGCCCCGTATACGGCTACCACCATCTGAACGATGTTTGGAAGAAGCGTTGCGACTGTATCTCCTGGTTTGATCCCGAGATCCACGAGGGCGGAAGCGAAACGAGAAACCATTTCATCGAGTTTCTTGAAACTGATTTTGGTTCCCTGAAATATCAGGGCCGTATTGTCCGGGAACCTTTTGGCTGTACGGGCCAAGGCCTCCGGTGGGTTGATTTTTTCAATTTCTATTTGGGTGGGCACTTCCGGCGAATATGACTTCAGCCAAATCTTATCCATGAAATCCTCCTAGAATTGGACAAATCAGAATATGTAGATTTTCTCAAATGTGGTAATCGACAAACGATGAGATTAAAGTATAACTTATAACAAGCTGCTCTTCAAAGAAAAAAGGTTTCTTTTTTTCGAGAGATTGTTCACCGAAGTAATTCTGATGCTATAATGACTTTATGGTCAAAATAGTTATTAGGGAAATTTTGGTATTTGTTCTCTCAATCGCCATATTTCCCGCGACTCTTATCTTGTTGATTTTACGTGGAGATCTGGATCGTTACGGACTGATGATGATTTCCCGTGAATTGCTTACTGCGGGGTCGTCGTTTCTTGAGTCGATATTGTTGATAGTGTCCAGATTGCTTGCTCCATACGCTTTGATACAGGCGCTCAGGGCTTATCAATGGTCTAGAGAGGGAGCAGAGCCCAGAAGATGGGCCTACCTTTACTATGCCTTATTGTCAGGCCTGGTTGGGGTGTGGTTTGGCGGAAAGTCGATGGACCTGTTGTACTTCATGTTTCAACTGGGGGACATTCCGGGGGAACTCGCACAGTTCTTGAGGCTGGAATATGGGCATCTGTTGGTGGGACTGGCGGGGCTCTATGTCTCCATCCGATGCCTGCGCATATCTATCAAATCAGCTCAAATCAAATCTTAGAGTATGTTGAGTTTCTCGTTTATGAGACGTAGCATTGCGATGTTTTCAGCGTGTCCGGTCTGCCTCGCAATGATCTTTCCCACTATAGGCCGTCCCAGAAGGTAAAAGTCACCTAAAATGTCGAGAATTTTGTGCCTTACAAATTCATCCTCGAAACGCAATGGCGGATTGACGACCTTGTCCTCGTCCACCAGGACTACGTTGGACAGCTTTCCTCCACCAGCCAGCCCCATCTCATCCATCATTCTCATATCTTTGACAAAACCAAAAGTTCTAGCCGGCGCTATCTCAGACTTGAAATGGGCAATTTCAGACAACCTGAACGACATGCTCATCTTGCCGATGGGTTGAGGATAATCCATCTGGTATTCGATTTCGAGCACTTCTGATGGCTCGATCCTCATAAACTTGAGGCTTCCTTCCGGTAACGGAATTTCCAAAGGTTGATCTATGACAATTGTCTCGACAATCTCATCCTGAGTTATGATTTCAGCGCTTTCAACCAGGTTACAGAATTCCAGCGCGGAACCATCCATAATTGGGACTTCACCTGATATCTTAACCAGAAGATTCGTCAGGCCATATACGTGGAAAACGGCCATCAGATGTTCTATGGTTCTTGCGAGCGCTCCGTTTCCTCGAAGACTGGTGCAAAAGTCAGTGGATTCAACGTGACTCAACAAAGCTGGAACTGTCCCGCCGGATGTTATATGTCCGAAGTTTATCCCTGAAGAAGGCGGGAGTGGAGTAATAGTAAGCCCAGTCTTTTGGCCGGAATGAAGTCCCAGTCCGTAAATTACCACCTTACCGCGAAGGGTCCGCTGGTGAATAGTCTTATTTCCAGAGTTGATATCCGACCATGTCTTCCCATGTTGAGGTTGATTCAAGCGCGCAGAACTAGACACTGAAGATCTTTGTCCTCTGTCCGTTAAAGGAGACTGAATTTCGTTTTCTTTTCCAGGATGGCCTTCAAGAGTGGGCAGCAATAGTTCGTTTATAGTTAAGGTCTGGCCTGAGGCGTTCATCACTGAATGCTCAACCAATATTTTCAGTTCTTTTATGTTGCCCGGCCAAGAGTATTGATTCAATTTCAAAAGAGCGTCGTCTTCTATCCCCACTATCTCCTTGTCAAATTCTCGAGACGCTTCCGCCAGAAAATGTCTGACCAGCAAAGGTATGTCTTCCGGACGTTCCCTTAGAGGTGGAGTTCTGATAATCCTGCGTCCAAGCATGCTGACAATATTGCTGGGAAACCCCTTGGCTACCATCTCATCCGGAGATTTCTTCGAAGTCGACACAAACCGAATTGATCTCCGAGTCGCTGAATTTCCATCTTGCGTGCCCGTAATTTCTCTGAGAATCGAGAGGAGTGTTGATTCAAGTTCTACAGCCAAACGATCTATTCCCACGAACAAAAGAGTTACATTGTTTTCCGGGCCTACTCTGGCCAGTTTTGGCGAATGATTCTCTCCGAGTTTCCCGATTATCGTATCCCTCATGCTTTCTTGTTTCAGTTCGTCACAAGATATTTTTATCAGTTTCTGCCTGTCTTGTCCGGACAAGAAATGGGTCATCCTAGCCAGAAATTCTTTCCCCGCTCCCTTTTCCCCGTAAATCCAGACCGAGCCAGTTTCCTGAGCCGCATTCTCAAGTGATCGCCGTATATTGGACGCAAGTTGAGACGCTCCGATCAACGGTCCTGGGGCGCATGCTGAAAAGTCTATCGCTTCAGGCCTTACATTTCGCGACGAGATTGCCTTCTCGACTAGGTGGAGTGTATCTTCAAGATTCAAGGGTTTCTCGAGATAATCTTCAGCCCCAAGCTTTATCGCCTTTACGGCCGTCTCGATTGTCCCATGACCACTCATCATTATAACGTGGCACTGAGGGGCGATACGCTTAATCGCCTTTAGGGTTTGCATGCCGTCGATGCCCGGTATCCATATGTCGAGGAAAACTATGTCGGGTGAATCACTCTGAACAGCGTGTAAGGCCTCCTGTCCATCGTGAGCTTTCAGCACCTCATGACCCTCATCTCCCAGTATGGCGCCGAGCGAGGTCAGTATCTCCTCCTGGTCGTCCACTATCAGGACTCGAGCCTTTTCCATCATGTCTAGAACTCACCGTAAGTCATTCGCTGATCCGAGAAACTCTTGTTTAGGATGGTTATGACTATATCCGCTTGATGCAATATTATCAACCCGCATTCATTCTTGGCGCGTATCAGTTGGCGACTAATCAAGGTTAAACTCTATTTAATGTTGGAATCGTATGACTTTGGCCGGCAGGGATTATCTAGTCGGTTATGATCGAGATCTCAGTGAATCATCTTCGAACTTCATCTTTCGGTAATGCGCCTGATACAAACTCTTTGGTCAGGAGGGGGGGGGCTGATGAGTTAGTCTTTAATAACCCTTCCAGTCAATTCCTCTCGTAATGAACGAATTTTCATGTCGGTCTTGGAGGATGATTCAAACCCCTGACGATCCTTTGTGGACAGAGAGGCACTCAAGGGAATGTCCGCGCTCTGACTCTTTTGAGGGGCAATACCTGAACAGAACGGAGAATCGTCAAGTATATGAGAAACTTGTTGGTTGGCTATTATAGAACACGTCTGGTCTGATGCGAAGGTCAAGGTAGATAGGTTAAACAAAACAAATAAGACAAGGCCTATAACAATGTAGGACTTCATACCCTTTACTCCTCAAGTTTACAAAACACAGCGCCGACAGGCGCCTAATTCAATCTAGTTGGTTCATAACACATTTTTCATAATAATTAAAGAAAATTATTATGGATTTAGTAAGGGGATGATATGGTAGACTGGTTTTTTATTGCTGGGAACTATTGGCGTGGCGTTCTTCTCTGATTCGGGCCAGAGCATCTGTCAACTCCTTGTTATTGATGGGCTTGGAAATGTAGTCGTCCATGCCCGCTTCGAGGCATCTTTCTCTGTCTCCTTTCATGGCGTGAGCTGTTAGAGCCACTATTGGCGTGCGACTTCCCGATTCCTTTTCTGCCGCGCGTATGAGCTGGGTCGCTTCGAAACCATCCATGACGGGCATTTGAACGTCCATCAGTATCACGTCAAAATTGCCGGCCCGGAATTTGTCCAACGCCTCCTGTCCATTCGCAGCGATAACTACCTTGTGCCCGAGGTTGGTAAGCATGTACGTCGCCAATTTCTGATTAATCAAATTGTCTTCTGCGACGAGGATTTCCATTTTACCTGAAGTCGCCTTCGAATGCTCTGATTCGTGATTACTGCACGGTTTTGAATCATCGGCCGAATGTGGGTCCAAAGACTTGAGCAGTCCGTCAGTCAACTCATCAGGCCCTATTGGTTTGGAAATGAATCCGACAACGTTAAGTTTCTGAAAATTTCCCCCCTCAGAACTAAAGTCTTTGGGAACCAGGAATAGGATCTTGGAAAGAGGCGCAACATTCCAGTTCTTTATCTCTCGAGCCAACTCAGTTCCTGTTTCTTCACGGAGCGACATGTCGATGAGAATAAAGTCAAAGGTTTCTCCATTTTGTTTTGCGGTAGAGAGAATTGACATGGCCCCTGTGCCGTCATTCGCAAGCTGGACGATCATTCCGGTTTTGGTGAGCGTCTGTTCCAAGAGCCTTCTATTCGTGGCGTTGTATTCGATGACCAAGGCTGAAAGACCTTTTAGCGGATTTGGATTAAGTGGTCGAGAAGACGAAGTTGTTGTTTCAGGCTCGAATCCCATAGTTACTGTAAAATAAAACACGCTTCCTTTATCGATTTGACTTTGGACCCAAATTTTTCCACCCATCATCTGACAAAGCTGCGAAGAAACCGCAAGTCCCAGTCCCGTACCACCAAATCTCCTTGTTGAAGAACTGTCCACCTGTTCGAATGCCTGGAATATGGTAGCCAACTTCTCTTCAGGGATTCCGACTCCTGTGTCCCGGACTTCAAAATATAGCTTAAGTTTGGAATCCAGCAATTGTTCCGCCTTGACTGATACCAAAACTTCTCCCTGTTCTGTGAACTTTATAGCGTTACCGAGAAGGTTTATTAAGACCTGTTTCAGACGTCCGGAATCTCCCACAATTCGATCTGGGGTGTCATCCTCTACTTCGTAAATCAATTCCAAACCCTTGGCCTGGGCCTGAACAGTCATGTTGGAGACAACCGTGGAAACGGAATCTCTAAGATTAAATGGAGCTGCGAATAGGGACATCTTGCCGGCTTCAATCTTTGAAAAATCCAATATGTCGTTTATGATCCGGATTAAATCCTGAGAAGAGACCTTGATTGACTCTATATATTCCCTTTGCTGGTCACTCAAGGTGGTTTCCAGCGCAAGTCCCGCCATTCCCACGATGCCATTCAATGGAGTCCTAATTTCATGGCTCATGTTGGCCAGGAATTGTCCCTTCGCCCTGTTGGCCTGTTCCGTTTGTTCCTTTGCCTTAACAAAATCGCTAACATCAAGAACACTTAGAATAACGCCTTTATAAGTGTCATCTTCAAATATAGGCTGCACCTGCATGGAAAGGGCATGGTCCCGCAATTCCCGATCTATTGAAACACGCTCTTGTGACAACCCTCTTTTGAATTGAGATATTATGTCTCTTACGTGATCTAAATGACGCCCGCTTTTATGGACATTCCATATAGTTTTGCCCAAAACTTCCGATCGCTTTGTTCCGAATAGTTCAGCAAATCTGCTATTGATTTCTGTGATAACGTCGTTTTCATCCGCAAAGACAATCCCTGCGTCCAGGCATTCGATCAATGTGCGGAGTTTATTGGCCTCGGCTGAAACCATTTCATTGGCTCGAGTCAGTTCGCCGTTGCTTTGAACCAATTCATGATAATTCTGAACTGCTGTTTCATAGGACGACAACAACAGGTCTACAATCTGTATACGGTCAGCCGCCAGGAAATGCTTTCTCCCTGCGAAAAAGATTTCGATTCCCATGCCGGCGCTAGATTTAGATCTTATTTCCCTGTTTACAATTATGTACTGAATTCTGGAAACCAGGAGTTTCTCCTGATAAGGTTTTGTAATAAAGTTGTCCGCTCCAACTTCCAGGCCTCTTATTATGTCTTCCGGGTCGGAGAGAGAGGTTAGAAGAATAACTGGAATGTCCTTAAGGTTTTCATCGTCCTTGATACGTTTGCAGAGTTCATATCCATCCATTTCGGGCATAATTACATCACTAATTATTATCGTAGGACGATTCCCCTTAAGGTATTGAAGCGCTGCCTTGCCATTATGAGAAACCGCTACTTCAAACCCTCTTGTTTCCAGAATGTGTTGCAGGCGAATAGCCTGTGTGGGGCTATCCTCAACAACAAGGATTTTCATGTTGCTGTTTTCGCCGAGGTTCAAAAATTCCTGAGAGTGTCCAGGCTTCATTTGTTCGCTCCTGCGCCTATTAGTCTCATGAGCAAACCTACAATTCTGTCCGGAGCGGCAATGTGGGTGGCTCCACCAATTTTAATGGCCTCTCCAGGCATACCGTGTATGACTGATGTTTCCTTATCTTGAGCTATGGTAATTGCGCCTTTGTCTTTGAGCGTCCGGAGTTCGTTGGCTCCGTCTTTGCCCATACCAGTAAGCAGAATCCCTACAGCTTTTTTCCCGAAAATCTCGGCGATAGACCTGAAAAGATAAGAAACTGAGGGCTTCAAACCATTCTCAGGTGGATCATCGGTTAGGATTATATGACTGGAAAGATCAACTTTCATCTGAAAGCCGTCTGGAGCCACGTAAACAGTTCCGGCCTCCAAAATCTCTCTATTCTTTGCAACCCTGACTTTCAGGGCTGTTGATCGGTCAAGCCATTCTACAAGACCCGCTGTAAAATTTCTAGCAATGTGCTGAACAATTGCGATAGGGGCTGAGAAATTTTCAGGCAATGTCTCAAGCAATTCCTTGATAACTGGAGGCCCGCCGGTGGAAGCGCCTATCGCTACAATCTCATACCGTGGTGCGGACAATCTACTTTCTGTCCTGTCGGCTGAGACTTCGGTAACCGCAACCTTTCGTTTTGGCCATCGACGCACCACCTTTACCTGTGACATTAGTCTCACAGTGTCAACGATATTTTTCGAGTTATTTCTATAATTTTCTTCAGTTGAATATCGCGGTTTTTCGACAGCAGCGACTGCTCCCGCCTCCATCGCCTGCCAGGCCTTGTTGAGATCGCTAGGGTCCCAGCTAGCCGTCACAATTACTATGGGAACCGGATTTTTCTGCATGATTTGACGAGTGGCGTCGAAGCCATTGAGGCGCGGCATGTTAATGTCCATGGTTATGACATCGGGTTTGTTTCGCTCCACAAATTCAACCGCTTCCTGGCCATCCTTTGCTTCCCCGATGACAACCATTTCGTTCTCTAAAGTCAGTATGTGCTTGAGAAGGTCCCTCACGACAGGGGAATCATCCACTACAAGGACTTTGATCATGGTAGTGACCTTGAACCTACAAGAGACGTTTGACCACGGAAAGGAGATTGTTTTGTTCAAATCCGCTTTTCACTATATACGCGTTTGCTCCTACATCAATACCACGTTCCCGATCTTCCCGGGATTCAAGAGATGTCACTATTACCACCGGCAGACTCTTGAGATTTTCCTGACTTCGAATTTTTGCAGTCAGCTCAAATCCGTCCATGCGAGGCATTTCCACGTCTGAAACCACAAGGTCGAAATTCGCGGTTTTGAGTGTAGACCATGCGTCAGCGCCGTCCACTGCTGTTTGAACTTCGTAACCTGCAGATTCTAGAATATTCTTGAGCAACATTCTAGAAGTGATGGAGTCTTCTACCACTAGAATTGATTTAGTCTTCTCTTCATCTTCCGGTCTTTGGGTATGAGCAACTAGCCCAACACCAGCAATTCTCATAGCCGAAAGTATCAAGTCTGATACATTTAGGATAAGCGCTACTTGACCTGAGCCGAGAACTGTAGCGGCCGAAACGTTACGAACCCTTGACAGTTGACGTCCGAGACTTTTTACGAGGACCTCCTGCTCATTAAGTATGGCATTTACACTGAAAGCGATTTTTTGATCTGAGGCTCCCAATATCAATACGGTAACGAACTCAGATGCTTGACCCAGTTTGGGTTCACTTTTAATTTCCATTACGTCGGCCAATCTCACCAATGGTAACACACGACCCTTCATTGTGATTGTGTCCCTGTTTTCAACTGTGCCGATCGAATCTCTTCTAACGCGACTTACTCGAATTACATTTGAAGTGGGGACAATGAACAGCTCTGTCCCAACTTGCACCAGGGTTCCCCGGAAAGTAGCCAAAGTTACGGGTAGTTGAATATGAAAGACGGTTCCGATCCCCAATCTTGATTCTACCGTTACCGTTCCGCCAAGCTTTTCTACCTTCTCTCTGACGATAGCCAGACCTAAACCTCGGCCAGACAAGTCGGTAATGATCGGACTCGTTGATATCTCTGATTTGAAAATAAGCGCCGCGGTGTCTTCGGGGTTGAGGCCTCTCAATTCCTGTTCGGTTATAAGATTCTTTCTAAGGGCAGCCTGTTTGACTTTCTCGACATCAATTCCTGCGCCGTCATCGGCAACCAATATTTCAACTTTTTTCGTGCCGAGCTGGGCAATAGATATGGCTAGGGATCCTTCCTCCGTCTTTCCCCTTCGAGTTCGATCAGTCGGCCTTTCTAGTCCATGGTCAATTGAGTTCCTTGCTAGATGAATCAAGGGATCTTTCATTTCCTCAAGAATTCTTCGGTCTATTTCTGTGTCTCCCCCTTCAATGGTGAGCTTGATCTTTTTGCCCTGGTCTCGGGCCAAGTCTCTGACAAGCCTGGGTAAAATCTCTAACAACGTGGATGAAGGCAACATCAGTACGCTTTTCATATCATCCAGAAGATCATTCACCATCGAGGCGGCCTGTCGAGAATCGTTCTCTGCCATTGAGTTGATGGTCTTCAGCTTTGATTCTAGTCCTTTTATGGTGTCCTCGTTTGCCTCGAGGAAATCAATCATCTTCAACAGGTAAGATCTGGATGTTCCCCAAGCATCCCTGGCTTCAAGGGTTTCTACAAAATTCCTCAGAATCCTTATTTCAGGATATATTTTTAGCCATTGTTTCTTTTGTGAATCCAGGCTTGACTTGAGGTTCCTTAAGTCAGAAGCCCTTTGATTCGCTGCCATCTTTATAGCCACCATCTCCTCAACTTGATAAAGGAGTGAATCCAATTTGGATGTCTTAATTCGAATGGTTTCTGATTGGGCTGTCCTTTTCGTCCCGCTGGGGGGAGCGGGAACGAATGAATGAGGGGTGAAATTAGGTTGAGATTGGGAGGCTAAAGTTCCTTTAATAGAAGCTTGTGGAGTCAGGACGACAATTTCGGGTTCCTTTCTTTGAGAAACTTCTTTCTCAGCGTCAAAAGTCTTATTTTCAGGATCTGAAATCTCAGTTTTCGATTTGTTGTCTCTGACCTCAGTTCCATTAATCACGGTGGGATGGTTCGGATTGGTCACAACATCGCTTGAGGGAAAGTCTTTTTTGACGTCCTCAAGTTCATTGTGAGATTCAGCCGAGTTTTCAATTATTTGGGACAGACGATGGAGTAGTTCGACTATTGGTATAGCCTCTTCAGATGTCACCAGTTTGGACACTCCTTCGATAGAGTCCATCAAAACATCCAGGATCCAAGATTCCGCCTGTATTTCATCTTTTTTCAACATAGAGAAAACAGTCTCCATTGCCTGACAGACTCTTTCAACATCTCTCATGCCAACTGCTCGGGCGGCCCCTTTTAGGCTATGCGCCTCTCGATATATCGTTTCCAGAATTTGAGCCTTATCCTGCGGACTGGGGTTCTTGTCTAGGTTAAGGAGACCTGAAGAAATAGTCTGTACGTGCTCATCAGCCTCAATCCTGAAGGTGTTTTTCAATCTCTTGAGGAATTCTTCTTCCCTGTTGTCCATTTCAATCGTCCTCAGACCTTGAATCTGTTTACAAAGTCTTTAAGTCTTTGACCAAGTTGTTCAAGATTCCTCGCCGCTGTCTCCAGTTCCCTGGTTCCTTCAACGCTTTGCCTCATGGCTTGTTCAATACTGTCCATCGCAGTCGAAACCTGTTCAACTCCTATGGATTGCTGGTCACTCGAAGCTGAAACGATGGTCAAAGCCTCGGTGGCTTCTTGGACACTCCTTGTGACTTCATCAATCGATTCACCAGCCTCCTGGGACTGTCTTGAACCGGCTTCTACGGCTTTGTTTCCCTGTTCTGTGGCCATAACCACTGCGCTTATTGAATTACGGATGTCCTCCAAAATCATCCTTACCTGATCTGTGGCTTGTCTGGATTGGTCCGCGAGTGTTTTGATTTCTTGGGCGACTACAGAGAATCCTTTGCCCTGCTCACCGGCTCTTGCCGCCTCTATTGAGGCGTTGACAGCAAGCAGCTTTGATTGCTCCGCCAAATCTTTTACAGCCGCTATAATTTCTTCTATGGAAACGCTTTGCTCACTCAAACGGACCACAGTCTCGCCTATGGATTCCATTTGAGTCCTTATCAGACTCATTCTTTTAACAGTTTCCTCTGTGGCCTTTTTCCCTCCTTGGGCTACTTGGAAAGTAGTTTGTGACCTGTCTGATACGGATTTGGCTTTTTCACTCGACAGGTTGACGGTCTGTTTGAGTTCTTCAACAGTGGTGGTTGTCTCGCTGACAGCTGAGGAAGTCTCGGCAGCGCTTGCGGCCAGTTCAGATGTTGTGGTGGAAATCTGCGTGGACGATGACATCAAGATGTTTACGCCTTCGAGAATTTCCTTGGTCTGTTGCCTGAGGTTTTCCACCATTAAGTGAAATGATCTTGTAAGTTGCCCTATCTCGTCTCGTCGTTTTTCCAGAGTTACGTCTATGGTCAAATCTCCTTGACTAATCTTGGAGGCTTGATCCGACATTCTCCTGATGGGCTTTGAAACTCCGCGTGCCGCTATGAATGCTACGATGGACACAACAACAGCAATGATTAATCCGATGACAAATATGCGCCAAACTATATCCATTGCAAGAGCCAGCGATTCTTTTTCATCGATGTCTGAAATGATTGCCCAGTCAAAATCTGCGCTGAGATTTTCGTCCTTGTTAATGGCCGCTGGAAGATAATATATCAGCGAGATTTCCCCTCTAAGGTCCAACCCTATCATTGATCCGGATTCGCCTTTAAGCGCCAATTGAACTGCTTTGGTTTCGTCCTTCTTTTTCATGAAAAAGGATGAAGATTCAAAACGGGTGTCAGAGCGCATTAGGAAGTCTTGACCCACCAGCCTGGTCTCTCCTGTCTCCCCCACTCCTGTGGTACTTTTCATAATGTCTAAAATATGACCAGGCTTGATAGCCAAGGCCAGTATCGCGTTCACTCCGGCGTCAGAATCTAAACCTATAGGGGCCGCAGCGAACATTAAATACGCCGCTGACGAACCAAAAACTGAGAAATCAACCACGGTCGGTTTTCTGGTCCTGGAAACTCGTTCCCAAATTTTTGCAAGCCCTGATTCTCTGTAAGGTCCATTCCTTAAACTTGTTCCCAAATCGACTCGTCGATTCAGGCTGTAAATGATGACCCCACTCAATGCGTCAATAATGAATATGTCCTCAAGGTTGTTGGATTCTTTTCCAATTGCCTGCATAAACTTCTTGAATGTCTGATCGAGATCGTTATGGGCTTTCTTGTAAACATCAGTCGCTGTCTCTAATGTGGATCCGCCACCCGCTTTGGAGTTGGCCGAACCGTGAGCCTGGATCTGAGATGTGCTGGTTACAACTGGATCTAGTGTCGCCATAAATTTTGTATCCGTCATAGCATGATTGAGATAACCGAGAATTTGTTCTTTTCGAAGGTCGGCCGCCTCGTGAAGCTTTTGAAATTCTAGTTTCTTGAGCGCTGACAATGCGGTCCAATAAGACAACACCCCAACTAGCGCTATCGGTAATAGGGAAACGGCAAGAAAAAGCGCCATCATTTTAGCCAGCAGGCTTCTAGCGAAGAAGTTGATCATCTCGGTTTCTCCCAGATGTAACAAGGCGATAAACACCTATTGGGTTTTAATTTCAGACACTCTCGTCAACAATTATGGACTTGTCGGAAAGGAAATTTTCCACGTTCAGTATCGTAAGTCTGTCGGAGACAATTCCATATAAATATTTTTCATTGATTCCGCTGAGAGTTGGAATATCCTGTTGGATCTCAGCTATTTTAACATGATTGACCCCTAAAATGTCATCCGCAAGAATCCCGACTTCCATTTCTTCGAATCCAATTATTATGACCTTTTCCTGATTCCGGGATTTAGCTTCGGGAAGGTTCAAGAGCCTTCTAATATCTAAAACTGAGAATATCTTTCCTCTGACATTAATGATTCCCATCACAAAAGATGGAACGCATGGGACCCTGGTAATCTGCCTTACAGGACAAACTTCCCTAACAGTTTCTGATCCTACTCCATATCGTTCTGAACCCAGACAGAAGACCAGGACCTCAATCGATTGAGATTCTTTTTCGGTCTTGTCCTTTCGAGTTGCAAGGGCAACGGCCCTTTGTTTAAGAATCGCCGCTTTGTCAATTGTCCCTATGGGCCCAATGACATCCTTGATCCTTTTCGGTTGATCCTTCATTCATAAATCTCCGGCGTTTTGAAAGGTCTCTGCGAAATGACGTAAAGAAAATAACCATCATGCCATGTTCAGAATGGCCGACTTTACCATTTCTTTTATGTGAACCGCTGTGGCGCCATCAGAATCCGGAACTATTTCTCCGGGCGCAAGTTGATCAAGGAGCGTCATGGCGTTTCGCAGGTATCTGAGGGATTCAGCCCGGTTATTTGGACCGCTCTGAATTGTGCCAAGCGTTACGTTAGCCATGACGTGGTTCGGGTCCAGGAAAAGAACACGCTGAAGTCTTTCCACCGCTTCCTGGTTCATGTTTCTAGCCTGTAAAATTGAGGCGAACATGTGGTGATACGCAGGATTAAGTTTGTCCAACTTGAGAGCCGCTTCAATCGATTCTTGAGCTTCGTTCAACAATCCGAGATTGGCGCAAGCCCTCGCAAGGGTAAATTGTCGGTCTCCCAAGAGAGTCGGATCAGCCTCTTTATCCGGAAGGTTTTTTAGCAATTCTATGGTTTTTCTGTAATCTGAAATGGAGAGCGCTTTTCTTGCCAGTTCGAGATCATTCTTAAGATTTAGGGAGCGGGATTCCGCCCGAGATGGAACAGTGAGATCCTTGCGTGTAGAAGTTTTAGGAACAAGGGCAGTTGTGGGCTCAGGCTTCTCTATAATCCACCGATCCTGTTTTATATCCTCGACGATCTCAACCGAAGAGGAGAGAGGTTTTTCGCTAACCTTTCTCTTTCTACGAAAAAAAACGGCCCCAGGCGCCATAACGAGTTTAAGTTTGTGATTCGTCACATGTGGAACTTCACTAGGACTGAGTATAAGCCAACCATCTTCACTCAACCACGAAAGCATTCTGTCAATGATTCTGTTCCGTAAATCAGAGGTAAAGTACATCATGGTGTTTCGACAAAGTATTATGTCCACCGGCGTAAAATCTTGAAGTGCTAATGAATAGTCCTGTGAGGCCATGTTCAGATAACGAAACTCAACCAAGGATATAACCGATGGATCGAGCTGATATCCGCCGTCGGTTTTTGCGAAGAAGTCTTTCTTCAGCCACTGGGGAGCCCCTCTGAATGACCACTCTTTATAAAATCCTTGCATGGATTTCTCGAGTGATTCCTTGTTGACGTCGGTTCCCAAGATCCGAAACAGTAGTCCACTATGATTAGAAAATAACCTCTTGAAAAGAATCGCCAATGAGTACGGTTCTTCCCCGGTTGAACAACCGGCGCTCCATATCCGGAAGGGCGATAAATCTAAACGCCTAGATTTAATAAGGTCTGGAATTATTACGCGTTCAATGCCCTCAAACGTCTTGTAGTCTCTGAAAAAAAACGTCTCTCCAATAGTTAGAAGACTGGCTAGAATATCAATCTTCTTGTTTTGATCTTGAACATCTTCAAGCCATTTTACAAACTCAGTGGTTGTTTCAAACCCGCGAGACAAGGACGCCCGAGAGAGAGTACGCTTCAGAGAGGGCCAATTCTTAGGAATGAAATCCAGACCAACCAGGTCCCTGACGAAATCGGAAAATTTCTGGAGATCTGAGTCAGTCATTAGTTTGCCGCATGCCTAATTGGGGACGGGCGTTGTAATTGATGGATTTGCCTCATCTAAAATTGAAAGAATTAGGTCTATGTTGATAACCAGAACCAGTGAATCACCTAACCTAGCCACATGTCTAACGACCCCTGGGGATTTTGAATTAGTTTTTGAGGGTCGGGCCTCCTGTACAGAAAGTTCGTAGACACCTAACACGGAGTCGGCTACCAGTATAAGCTTTCGATTAGCGCTTTTTGAAATGACAAACTGATCAGAGAGATCAATTTCTTTATCAGGCGAATCAAGTATGCGCCGGGTGTTAAGAACTTGCACAACTTCTCCCTGAACATCCACGACGCCCAGAACATATTTGTCGTTGTAGGGAAGGCGAGTAACTTGGACCGCTCTTACAACCCTTTCGACATTCAAGAGACTCAGTGCGTAGTCCTGATCATCAACTTTAAATATGACGAAATGGTTCGAAAATGTTTCCATGCATGCCCTTGTTGAAACTTGCTTTAGGCCATTTTTATCAAAGATGGCAAAAATGGAATCTGGTGGCTTGGGTTTGCCTGACTCTACAAAGACAAAATTGCTGGGTTTAACCACGCCGATTCCCATTTAAGCCTAGCATATAATTGACTAAACATCAAATATTAAGGAAATAAACGGACGGCATAAACCTTTTCACATTTGTTAGTCGCAGACAAGGGTTGGACGTGGGCTAGAGAAAGTTTCCCTTGCAAATCTACGGTTCAAGGGGTAGAGTTCATTCAACCGCTTAATAATCCCATAGAGATTTTTACCTTTTTTGAGGTTAACCGATTGCGTCAAGAGTCATCTCAATCGACGCCTTCCGAAAAGTCAACTACTTAGCAGGGTCAGGTCTACAATGAATCTGCACGAATTCCAGTCCAAGAGAATTTTAATGGAAAAGGGCGTGAATGTGCCTCGGGGAACCGTGGTGTACGATGCCCTAGAAGCTTTGGTAGCAGCCAGGAATCTCAAGACGGATAAAATAGTCCTCAAAGCGCAGGCTCATTCTGGAGGTCGCGGAAAAGCTGGGGGAATATCCGTGCTCTCCATTGACGACGATGTGAAAAAGGTGGCCGAGCGAATTCTCCAGATGACTCTGGTTACAAATCAGACTGGACCACAGGGCAAACCCGTGAGCGCTCTCCTTGTTGAAGAAGCCCCACGGATTGATGCAGAGTTGTACCTTGGTGTGGTTCTTGATCGGAATCATGGTGAAGTCACGATCATGGCCAGCCCCGCAGGAGGGATGGACATAGAAACCATAGCCAGGGAAGCTCCGGAAAAAATATTCACTGTCAAGGTTAATCCGTTGAGAGGCCTATGCCCCTTTCAAGCTAGAGCTTTGGCTTACAAACTCACAGATAAGAACATACTGGCCAACCAGATAGCCAATGCGGCAAAAGCCCTTTATGACATTTTTGTGGGCTATGACTGTACCCTGGCTGAGATCAATCCTCTCGTGGTGTCGGGCGAAACGCTTTTGGCCCTCGACGCAAAGATCAACCTTGATGACCACGCATTGTTTCGCCGGCCTCAAATGGCGGCTTTGAGGGATAGGTCTCAGGAGGATCCGGTGGAACTGTCCGCACGACTGGCAGGCCTCAGTTATATAAGACTCGAAGGGGATATAGGCTGCATGGTCAACGGCGCGGGCCTGGCCATGGCGACTCTTGATCTCATATCGATACATGGCGGTTCCCCCGCCAACTTTCTTGATGTCGGGGGTGGAGCCAGCGAACAAGTAGTTGCTGACGCTATGAATATTCTTCTTGACGATAAACGGGTTAAAGTTGTTTTCATCAATATCTTTGGCGGAATCCTGCGATGCGATGTCCTGGCACGAGGGGTTATCAAGGCCATCAAGGAAAGAGGCCTTGAACTACCGGTTGTTGCACGCATAGAGGGCACAAACATTGATTTGGGCCGGAAATTGTTTGCGGATTCGGGCCTTCCGATTCAGATGATGTCTTCGTTGGACGAAGCGGCGCAACTGGTTGTCGCAAAAGCTAAAGAACTCAGTGGAAATTGAATAATGGGGTAAGAAAATGGCCATCCTCGTAAACAGGGAGTCGCGTATAATCTGCCAGGGTATAACCGGGCGTAATGGCACTTTTCACTCGCTCGCATGCAGGGATTATGGATCGAATTTGGTAGGAGGAGTCACTCCAGGCAAAAAGGGCGCCTTTGTTGACGGGATACCTGTTTTCAACACTGTCGAGGAAGCAGTTCAGGAAACAGGAGCTAACGTGTCCCTGATTTTTATCCCAGCCGCTCATGCCAAAGACCCGATCCTAGAAGCTGTTGACGCCGGCATCGAGGTCATAGTTTGTATAACGGAGGGTATTCCTCCGCTGGACACAGCTTCGGCGCTCTTCACCGTCAAGGAAAAGGGCAGAGTGCTTGTCGGCCCCAACACGCCTGGAATCATTTCTCCAGCCGAAAAATGCAAAGTTGGCATAATGCCTGGTTACATACATTCACCTGGTCCAGTAGGGGTGATTTCACGATCCGGCACACTAACCTATGAAGTCGTCGACCAATTGACGAAAGCCGGTATGGGGCAAAGCACCTGTTTGGGATTGGGGGGTGATCCGGTTGTCGGGCTCAGTTTCGTGGATTGCCTTAGACTGTTTCGCGATGATCCTAATACCGAAGCGGTAGTCCTCATAGGGGAAATCGGGGGATCCGCCGAGGAGCAAGCTGCGGATTTTATTAAAGCTGAATTTCAGAAACCTGTCATAGCCTATGTAGCCGGCCGACTTGCGCCCCCTGGAAAGAGAATGGGACACGCTGGAGCAATAATTTCCGGCGGTTCAGGCACGGCGCAGGGAAAGATCAAAGCGCTGAAGGACGTTGGAGTTGAGGTCGTGGAAAATCTTACCAAGGTTGGTCAGGTCGTTAGAGAAGTTCTCAAATGAGTTTGAAATGATTAATCACTGAAGAGGAGTCTTAGATGTCAATTATCGATGAAAAATTCCTCGAACTGGAGAGAAGACTTGAGGAAGCTGACCAGGCAGGCGGCCCAGACAAGATAGCAAAACATCACAAAGCCGGTAAAATGACAGCAAGGGAAAGGGTCCTTCAGCTTGTCGATCAAGGATCATTTGAAGAAATAGACAAATTTGTGGCGCATCGTTGTACAGACTTTGGAATGGATAAAACTCACATTCCTGGAGAGGGAGTTGTCACGGGTTTTGGAAGAATAAATGGCCGAGGAGTCTATGTATACGCTCAGGATTTCACCGTTTTTGGAGGAAGTCTTTCTTTCACCCATGCCCAAAAGATGTGCAAAGTAATGGACCTGGCATACCGGAATGGTCTGCCTTTGATAGGAATAAACGATTCCGGAGGCGCCAGAATTCAGGAAGGCGTGGAGAGTCTGGGGGGATATGGAGAGGTCTTTTACAGAAACGTAAGAGCCTCTGGTGTTGTACCGCAGATTTCAGTCATCATGGGACCTTGCGCTGGAGGCGCTGTCTATTCTCCGGCCGTAACGGATTTCATATTTATGACTGAGAAGACCAGCTACATGTTTATTACTGGGCCCCAGGTTATCAAGCAGGTCACGAGTGAAGACATCGACTCGGAGAGCCTGGGAGGGGCAAGAGTCCACGGTAGGGTATCCGGGGTGTGCCATTTCCATTTTCCCACGGAAGCCGAGACGATTGAAAGAGTCAGGGAACTGCATTCTTTTATTCCTGACAGCAACAGAGAAAAGGTCCCGTTGGTCATCTCGAATGATTCTCCTGATCGCGTTGTCACTGAACTCGATGCCGTAATTCCCGATAACTCGAGAAAACCCTACGACATGAAAAAGATCATCGTCCCCACCCTTGATGATCAAAAATTCTTTGAAGTTCACGCTCACTATGCTCGCAATCTGATTACCGGATTTGGCCGACTCAACGGAGCCACCATTGGTATCGTAGCAAATCAACCAAACTGGATGGCCGGATGCCTTGACATTGAAGCGTCTGTCAAATGCGCTAGGTTCGTACGTTTCTGCGATTCCTTCAACATACCTATATGGACCTTATTGGATGTCCCGGGTTATCTGCCCGGCACACAACAGGAACATGGGGGTATCATCAAGCATGGGGCCAAAATACTTTACGCTTACGCCGAAGCTACAGTGCCCAAGGTGACGCTCATTACCAGGAAAGCCTATGGAGGCGCTTACGTAGTAATGTCGAGCAAACATTTAAGGGCCGACATAAATCTTGCCTATCCAACGGCTGAAATAGCAGTCATGGGTCCGGAGGGAGCTATACAGATTCTGTTCCGTAAAGAGATCCAGGAGGCTGAGGACCCTGTGGCTCGTAGGAGTGAATTGATCCGAGAATACATAGATCGTTTCGCAAGTCCTTATCGTGCGGCTGAGCTTGGTTTTATAGATCAGGTGATCTATCCTCGCGATACAAGAATAAAATTGATAAAAGCTTTTGCGCAATTGGAAAACAAGGCGGATGAAAAGCCGAGAAGAAAACATGGTAATATACCATTGTAAATGATTTATGGGCTAGAGGTGGTTTCATGGAAAAGAAAATCAGAGTTGTTGTGGCCAAGCCAGGATTGGATGGTCACGACAGAGGAGCTAAAGTTGTCGCAAGAGCGCTCAGAGATGCTGGAATGGAAGTTATCTACACTGGCTTGCGTCAAACTCCTGAAGCTATTTTTCAAACCTGTCTTCAGGAGGATGCTGACGTTCTATGTTTGAGTTCACTTTCTGGAGCCCATGACTATCTGTTCCCGCGAGTTGCAAATCTTTTCAAAGAAAAAAACATGAATGATGTACTTATCCTTGGTGGAGGCATAATTCCGGAAGAGGATGTTCCCAGCCTCAAAGAGGCCGGAGTTACCGAGATTTTCGGCCCGGGAACTCGAACGGATGATATTGTCAATTATATTAAAACGCATGTTGGAAAATCAGTATGACACCAATCAAACTGTGAATAACATGATCAAATGCGATATCCGTTTCTTGTGACGAATTAATATCCCGGGTTTGATATCTGAGTTCAACCGAAAGAAAAGCCTGATTTTTTCTGATGCGATTGGCTTTGTGGTCTCTGATGTGGGTCTTGCAAGGAAGGGTTGATTTTTTGAATTAATTTTACTAATACAATTACTGCCGATGATACAGAGAATAGAGGTTTCACCAGGAGAAGATTAGATGACTCTGCAAGAGATTAGAATAAAAGCCAGGGAATTGGGAATCAAGAACATCAGTACATTCAAAAAAGACGCACTGATCAGACAGGTCCAACAGGCAGAAGGCAACTCACCCTGCTTTAGGGGGATCGAGAATTGCGGTGAACTTGATTGCGCTTGGCGAGATGAATGTCAGTCCTAGATTGATAGATATGAAAGAAAATTATCGAGGAGCGATTCTGAGCTATTTCTGAAACAGGCGTCAGGATCGCTTCTCGTGCCCTAGTTTTGATACTCGAATTGGCGCACTTCTATCTCTAGCTTTTTGAAGCTATTTTACACACCGATAACTCAAACGGTTCTTTATCTTCCGCATTGACTAAAAAATTTCTTTTTGCCAAAAGAATCTATTGACCATCTGATTTGACTTTAACAGAATCACAGTTTTGGGCGGAATTCTAGTTTCATTTGACCAAAAGTTAACTCAACAAGACAAAGGGAGCAACAATGGCAAAGATCACCATTCAGACATTGAGGGAAAAGAAGGCAAAAGGAGAGAAAATGACGTTCCTGACCGCCTATGATTATCCTTTTGCGATATTAGAGCAAAAAGCGGGGATAGATGTAATTCTGGTGGGAGACTCAATGGGGATGGTTGTTCTGGGTTATGACTCTACTCTTCCAGTCACTATGGATCTGATGATCCCTCATGTAAAGGCGGTCCGTCTGGGAGCGCCTGATGTGTACCTTGTTGGTGACATGCCGTACATGAGTTACCAGGTTTCCAAATCAGAGGCCATAAAAAATGGGGGCCGTTTCATGGCGGAGGCTGGATGTGACGCAGTCAAACTTGAGGGCGGCCGGGAAATGTCCGGAACCATCAAGGCCATGACTGACGCAACAATTCCTGTGATGGCGCATATAGGTCTAACGCCTCAAGCCGCTGCTCAACTCGGAGGTTTTAAGGCTCAAGGACGAGACATTAAGACAGCTCAGAGGCTTGTCGAAGACGCCAGAATCCTCGAAGACGCAGGGGTTTGCAGTCTTCTTATGGAGGGTGTCCCGGCGGAACTGGCTGAGATCATAACTGACCGTTGCTCTGTGCCAACTTTTGGCATAGGGGCTGGGCCTCATTGTGATGGCCAGGTTTTGGTCATACACGATATGATCGGAATGTTTGACAGGTATACCCCAAAATTTGTCAAGAAGTTTCGGGAAATTGGTAAAGAAATAGTAATTGCTCTTGAAGATTTCAAGAAAGAAGTGACCGAAGGAAAATTTCCGGCCAAAGAACATTGCTACGCAATGCCAGAGGAAGTGGCCGAGGAACTTCGCCGACTTTATAAGTGATTTGCCGATCAAAAGATCATGTTTGGCGCGATGATTAAGACAAATTATCTCTTGTAGTTATCGAAATTAATTCTGGAAGGAATTCCCTGATAGGTTAGGATGCGTTTATGAAAATAGCAATCGTGGGCGCTGGAGCCCTTGGGTCAGTTATTGGATCTTTACTCTGGGAAGCCGGATTGGATCCAGTTCTCCTCGAACGTAATCCTGAGGAGGTTGAGCATGCAAGAACGAATGGCGTATTTATTGAAGGTGTTTCCGGTGATAGGAATGTTCGGCCTAGAATATATAATGAGGACGCTGGAATTCGAGGAATCGATCTCGTTATAGTCCTGGTAAAATCCTATGATACTAAAGGAGCCTGTTCCACTATTCAAAGGATACTGTCCGACGACGGTTCCATCCTTACTATTCAGAACGGTGTAGGCAATTTCGAAATTCTGAACGAAGAATTTCCTGGAAGAGTCCTAGCCGGTGTTACTACGATGGGGGCAATGACCATAGCCAAAGGCAGGGTACGCCACACCGGTTTTGGTCCCACTCATTTGGGTGAAGTGAATGGAGAGATTTCAGAGCGCGTAATCACGATACGTGACACTCTAAGGTTAATGAATGGAGGTTCTGTTCACGAAAGTGACAACGCTCTCGGTCTAGTGTGGTCAAAGTTGATCATTAATGCCGCGATAAATGCTCCGGCCACTTTACTCGGACTTCGAAATGGCGATCTGCCTATACCTGAGTCAGGTCGTCAATTAATAACGATGATTGTTAATGAATGCGTGGCTGTAGTAGAAGCAAAGGGGATCAGACTTCTCTTTCAGGAACCGGAAACAGAGATCTTCAAAGTCTGCGCAGGCACTTCAGGGAATTTGAATTCAATGTTTCAGGACATACTCGCAGGCAGAAGAACGGAAATCGATTTCATCAATGGCGCTATAGCCGCTCACGCCCGATCGCTTAATCTGGAGGCTCCCGTAAACGAGACCCTCACAATGTTGATTCGTTCTTTGGAGGCCACCGGAGATGTTCGGATCCCCAATCACTGATAGAGGCTTATCCAAAGGCTTCTTGAAAAAGGACGTTGCGTGCGGTGGCAAACAACGTCCTCTTTGATCACATGTTAATAATCTAGAAGAGTGAACTGATGAAGGCAAAGGGCAGACCGATTATTTCAGCGGCCGTAGACAGTAGATCTGGTCCGGAAGAATAATCCTCCCTTTGGTCGACCGTGTAAGGACTGGGAGCGGTAACAGGGGCGCTGGCCGGGGCGAGTTTTATGGTAATACCATCCCTAACGATCCTGTCATTGGGGGGCAACGGTACCATAGACGCTCTCGGGGCGGATGTTACGTAATTCGGAACTGGGCCGTTGGTCGAGGACATACCTGGGACAGAGAGATTCGATGGACTGAAAGGCTCATTTGCCAGAGGAACTGGTCGATAGTCGTGTGCGCCCGCAGGCAACTGCCACGAATTCTGAGATATTGGGCGAACCTTCCGGATTGGCTTCGGTGAAGAGGCGTATTGAGGGGTTGGCGGCGTTTTCTTCACTTTGCTCACGTTGTTTTTGTTCGCTATTTTTTGAATAGGCTCAACTGAAGCAGGTTTCCCTGTGGTGGGCTTGTTTTGAGTTACAACAGGTTTGGCCTCAATTTCTCTCACAGCGTCAGTCTTTTGAGGCGGAGGTGATAGCACCAAGTCTTTCTCCAGGTCACCTTCGAGATCCAGGGTATCTTGCTTGGCTTCCGCTACAAGATTAGATCTACCGATCCCCACCGCTTCGACGTGAGGGGGAGGGGCCATAGCCGCCGCTGACTTAGGTTTGAACGCTATGGCTGGCCGTGCGCTGAATTTTTGATCTGAATTTGCCGCTACAGGTTCAGCTTTGAGATTTGTCGACGATACATCTTCATCTGATATGGTTTTAAGACCTGATCTGTATTCAGCTTTGATGAGCGATCCCGGTTTAACGTAAAGGGGGGTAGGAGCGTTTCCTGCCGCCGCGTCCGCAAGCGCCCCCAGATTCCCGGCGCAAACCCACGACGCCGTCAACACCAAGATTGCCGCGATAAATGAGATTTTTTTGAACATGAGAATGTCTCCTTTCGCCAGATGTCCTTTAAGGATGATCTTTTGAAACTTTTGGATTTTTGACGGGCGGGTTGAATCTCCCTCCTTCCCGATCGTTAGATGCGGCATAGCATCAAAAAAGTGCTTTGTCAACAGAATGTTATATTAAAAATATAATGTAATTGATTAGAAAAACACGATCTACCCTTGAAAAGTTATATCAATATTGTATGCATTCTATAAGGGTCTTTGATGGAAGCAGCTCTAAAAGATTTACCGGACTCAGGTCAGGTTTAATAACTTTATATAAAAGATATAACAGCTGAATATAACCGAATTAACTAGATTATAGTATGCTAGATAGATCGATTCGAAATCTTAACAGTGTATAATACGATGGATGGTCGGCTAGCGGGGAAAACGCGGTTGTCATGTAAACGCGCAAGAGAGTCAAATACTATAAACAGGGTTAAATCAGATATATATACATATTAGATTAACTTAATTACACAAAAAAATAAGGGGTGGAATTTCACTTACCTAGCGTTCGACTGGTTAGCGAGTAGTCATTTTGTTCTTGACACACTATATGTTGTGGTATTAAGAGTTAGCTCCACTAAATGAAGCGTTCTTGGCGTGAATAACCCAGGCTGGAATGCGGGCTCTCAAGTAGTTCGAGGAATTAATTGATTCATTTTAGTCATTGAACGCATTCAAGTCTCACAAACCGGACTAGACCCATAACGAAAATAGTATGCCTTGTTCTAGAGGCTTATGCTTATATGTGTGATATTTGTTGGTATAAAGCTAATAATTAATTGTTATAACAAGTTGTTTTAACCCATGAAAGGGGAATGGCATGGCTAGCGTAACAGAATTGAAAGAGTTTAGAAAAGAAAACACCAGGCGGCACGAGACCACTGACATGGCTCTGTTTGTACGAACCTCGAGCGAGGCCATGGATGGTTGGGATCCAAGTCGTATCGTCGACGCTCTACTGCGGGAAACTTACATTGACGAGGGCACGGCTGAAGACATCAGTCTTGAGGTGGAAAACGACATCAAAAGGAGTGGAATCAAAGTTATAACTGCGCCTTTGGTCCGTGAGATGGTTAACGCCAAACTGTTGGAAAGGGGGCTAGAATCTGTTAGGAGGCTCCATACGCGACTTGGCTCACCACTTTATGATGTTGATCAACTCATAACCAGACCCAACAAAGAGAACGCCAATGTTCCTCATGGTCCGGAGGCCACGAATTTGACGTTGGCCGAGAACATCAAGAAGGAATACGCCTTGTTGACCGTTTTTGACCAGACGGTAGGCGACGCTCATATGCGAGGGGACATACATCTTCATGACCTCGGATTTGTCGACAGGCCTTATTGTTCCGGCCAGTCGTTGGAGTACATAAAGAAATTCGGTCTTAACCTTCCTAATTCTTTGGCCATGGCAAGGCCAGCGAAACATCCGGAGGTCTTACTTGCTCACATGGTCAAATTTGCGGCGGCTCTCCAGAGTCATTTCGCCGGCGCTATCGGCTGGGATGCCGTGAACCTGTTTTTTGCTCCCTACTTGAGGGGACTCTCAGAAACCGAAATTAGGCAACTTGCCCAAATGCTCATATTTGAATTTTCCCAACAGGCTGTGGCCAGAGGTGGACAGGCAATCTTTACGGACATTAATCTGTACTGGGAAATCCCCAGGCATTTCGAGAATGTGCCTGCCATAGGGCCTGGTGGCGAATTTACCGGCCTAACTTATGCGGATTACCTACCGGAGGCCCAGCAGTTTGTGTGGACTTTATTTGACGTATATCGCGAAGGGGATGGCGCCGGTAGGCCCTTTTTCTTCCCTAAACCTTTAGTCCACATCACGGAAAAATTTTTCTCGACACCGGGACACGAGAAATTTCTGCGGCACATTTGCGACATAGCGTCGGAAAAAGGCAACACATATTTTGTTTTTGATAGGGGTGAAACAGCCAAAATATCGGAGTGTTGCCGATTGTCATTTAAACTCGAAAAAAGCGATTTGGAAGACGCCAAACAGCCATGGAAAATGCGGTATTCAGCCTTGCAAAACGTTACGGTGAATCTTCCAAGAATCGCCTATGAAGCCAAGGGGGACGATTCCAAGCTTTTTTCCATCTTGACGGAGAGAATTTGTTTGTCCGCCCAGGCTCACCTCGAGAAAAAAAGGTTCATAGAGAGGTTGCTCGCTCTTGGACAAACTGGCCCCCTAGCGCTTCTCACCATGGACAGGGATGGTGAATCTTATTTAAGGATGCGCAGAGTAACCTACTTGATAGGCATGGTGGGTTTGAACGAAATGGTTCAGTTTCATACGGGCGAAGAGCTACATGAAAGTGATGAGGCGCTGAAATTTGGTTTAAAAGTTATAGCCCACATGAATCTCACGTCGTCTAGACTAGGACGCCAATACAACATGAGATTTGTTCTCGAGCAGACTCCAGCTGAAAGTACCGCTTACAGATTCGCGAAGCTTGACATGAAACAGTTCCGCGAAGCGGAGTCGGTTGTTAAGGGAAACCTAAAAACAGAAGAAATTTACTACACCAATTCGACTCTGTTTAACGTATCAGCGCCAATGGACGCAATATCAAGAGTCAAGAGGGAAGGTCTATTTCACCCCCTGATCGAGGCTGGATCCCTGACGCATATTTGGTTGGGAGAGACTAGGCCCGATCCTGATTCACTGGCCAATTTTGTCAGAAAAATATTCCGGAACACCCAGAACGATCAGGTTGCGTTCTCTCCGGAACTTACCACTTGCGTTTCCTGTGGAAGGACCATGAGGGGTCTTCATGATTCCTGTCAGTATTGTGATTCAAAAGAGGTCGAACAGATTACCAGAATTACGGGATATTTTACTAAGGTATCCAGCTGGAACAAGGGGAAAAGAGGCGAACTTAAGGATCGTCATCGAAACAGACTTGTAGAATGACATGTGGCTCAAGGGCAGGAGAATTGAACAAATTGCGGGCGTCTATTACGGCAATGAATTGAATTTGGGGCTCCGCAGGATAGACCTAACCTTTTAAAGAATATGGAGGCGGATAGTGACATACCTATTTACAAAACAGGGATGTGTGAAATGCGATTGGGTCAAGGAACAAGTTGATTTGAAGAGCATATCGGATGTTCAGGTGATGCAGTTGGATTCGGAAAATTCCGAGGCCCTTGCGCTCTTAGCCTATTACGAGTGTGTCGCCCTTTCAGAGAAAAAGCTTCCCATATTGGTCTCTGATGACAGCCGGATTATTACGAGTGTCGGAGACATCAAGAATTATCTGGTGAGCAGAGACTCATAATCGCTTTCTAATTTGGTCGATGAGTGGGATTTGATAAGATATTGAATCCCACTATGTAAATAAAAAGTCTCAAATAAAATCAGTTGGTTCAACAAATGAAATTACCCAGGATCAAGGGTTTTTTGCCGGTTTCTATGCTTGATTGGCCCGGAAAAGTTTGTTCAGTTATATTCCTTGGAGGATGTTCTTTTCGGTGTCCAGCCTGCCACAATCATAAGCTTGTGTTGGCGCCTGAAGATTGTGAAGATGTAGCCCTTTCACAGGTGCAGGACTACCTTAGGGAGAAGTCTGGTTGGGTTGATGGAGTTACAATTACTGGAGGGGAGCCGACTTGTCATTTGGGGTTGCCGGAGCTAGTTCGTCACTTCCGTGAACTAGGGTTTTATGTCAAGATAGATACGAACGGATTTAACCCTTCTATGCTGGAAACACTCATCAACGAGGGATTGATCGATGCGGTCTCAATGGACATTAAGGCCCCATTAGAGGCGAATATCTATTCCCGGCTGGCCGGAGTAGCTGTCAATCTAAACGACATAAGGAGGAGCATCGAAGTTATCAAGTCCTCTGGTATTCGCTCATTTTTTAGAACCACCGCAATCCCCGGACTGGTCGGCGAAAAAGAATTACTCTCCATACGGGAAGAACTTGGGAAAGTGCGCATGTATTCGGTCCAAAGGTTCAGAAACATGGAGACACTGGATCCTGAATTTGGAAAAATTCCTTCACTGGACCTTGAGATTTTTGATTCGCTACAATCGAAATTTCAACGTGCCATGTCTGACCTTCCAATACAGCTAATAAACTGATCTGTCTGGACTGAACCGGTGGTTTAAATTCATCGGAACGCTTGCGTCAATATCAGCACGTGGCGATCTTGGAAACGCGCACGAGTCCATGTTTACATTCCCCATCCCCCTGTTACTTCCAGAACTGCCCCTGTAATATAGCTGGCTTCGTCCGACAATAGAAAGGCAATTGGTCGCGCTATTTCATCCGGATCGGCCATGCGGGCCAGTGGTGTATCTCGTACAAAAGCTTCCTGATACTTGGGGCTCATCATTTCTCTAATTGTGGGAGTATCTGTCAGGCCAGGCATTACCGCATTTACTCTGATTCCCTTGCCTCCAAATTCTCTGGCTAGGGACTTCGTAAGCCCAACGATTCCTGCCTTGGCGCAACAATACGGCGATTCACCCTTAGCTCCTACTTTTCCATATACAGACGATACATTCACTATCCTGCCATCACCCTTGTTGATCATGGTCGGCAGACATGCTCGAATACAATTCACTGTGCCGAGAACATGAATATTGAATACATCTGCGAAACTACTGTAGTCAATTTTAAGAAATCCGCCAGGCCGGTCCACGCCGGCGTTGTTTACAAGAAGATCGATTTTACCTTGAAGCGCGATTATCTTATCCACACACCGAGTTACATGATCTGGTTTTGAAACATCCGCATGAAGCGCCATTCCCAAGCCACCGGATGACTGAACCATCTTGAGAGTCTTCTCCGCAGTTTCAAGATTCCAGTCTAAGACACCGACAAACGCCCCGTCGGCAGCCAATCTTACCGCTACGGCGCGTCCGATCCCCTGTCCCGCTCCGGTTACCAGAGCAAATTTGCCTTCCAGTCGCCCAGCGAGAACTCTTTGATTATTTGAATTGTTCATGTCAAGAGATTCCTTGTGTCCAGATGGGTTGAGTTCAATTCATTAATTAGCGTAGCCCTCAAGGAGCATCCATAATGAATCTTTTCTGACCAGAGTTAGAGAGTTTATTATTTCAACGAACTATTGCCAACTCCTTATTTTTTGTTTCTTGACAACATCGTATCTGAATGTTTCAATAATTTGCTTATATAGGGGTTTCCATGACGGAGAAAGAATGAACATTCGGGAAATGGTCGAAGTGCTGAACGGAAAAATACTTGTCCAGAATCACGACCCGGATGAAGAATTGCCACGTGGGGGGGCAGCGGATTTAATGAGTGATGTCCTTGCTTTTGGATCGGAAGGAATGGTTCTTCTCACCGGGTTGACTAATCCTCAGGTTGTCAGAACCGCTGAAATGGCGGGAATCAATGTAATAGTCTTTGTGCGCGACAAAACTCCTCCACCAGAAACCCTTGAATTGGCGCGTGATTCCTGCATCTCTCTTATCAGGACCGGCTACACGATGTATGAAGCTTGTGGAAGACTTTACCAAGCAGGGCTACCCGGTCGCGGACCGGTAAGAATTGAAAACAATTCATGGTGACATGTCAACTCAAGAAATCACCAAAGTCCAGGAACTGATTTACACGACCCGAGTGGAATCGGTTATGGCTTCTAATGTAATCGCTATTGATCCGTCCTTTACCATGAGTCAGGTGAAAGACCTGATGCGGGATAAACGCATTTCTGGAGCGCCTGTTGTAAAGGAAAATCAAGTTATAGGGATAGTCACCATAAGTGACGTCATTCGTTCGATGGAGGAGGGCAAGCTCAATTTTCTTGTAACAGATCTCATGACCTCGGATGTAAGAACTGTCTCCAAAGACGCAATGGTGACCGATGTTGTGAACAATCTCGGGCGGCAGGGCTTCAGTCGGCTCCCGGTAGTTGACCAGGATGGGACTCTCGTTGGAATAGTCACCACTGGAACTCTTATTCGCTCCCTGCTTATGCAGATGGATAAGAGTTTCCAAAGGAACGAGGCTGAAAAGCTATACACTTACAGGGCCAGTCACATATTCCAGGACATATCGTCAGATGATACCAGTCTCCTGTTGCGATATTTTGTTAATGAAAAGGATTTCGATAACGCGGGCAAGGCCTCAAGTTTGATCAAGAGATCTTTGCAAAGGCTTATGTTGCTTCCTCAGATCGTCAGACGAGTTGGTGTGGCCGTTTACGAAGCCGAGATGAATTTGGTCATTCATACCGACATCGGTGGAGAAATCACAGTTGAAGTAAGGAAAGACAGGGTCAATGTCTCTACGGTAGATCATGGGCCTGGCATATCCGATTTGAAACAGGTTCTTCAACCAGGTTTTTCAACAGCTCCGGAGTGGATCAGGGACATGGGGTTTGGCGCCGGAATGGGGCTCGCCAATATTAGGAGAGTCTCGGATGTCATGAAATTGACGTCGTCCCCTGGACAGGGAACAAGACTGGAGATTGTGTTTAATTTCCGAAATGACTCATTAGCCACTACTCGTAGTCCACAAAAAGCTTGACTGTTTGACAGCAATAATTTAGTGTGTTTTCCATTAACTTCTGATTCTGGAAGAATCACAGAACGTCAAAATAGGCTGATAAGAAATAAAATTTTGGTTGGGCTCCCCGGGGGAATCGGCTTTTAACGGAGAAGTCGGATGATAGAGAGTTACGTTCCAATCCTTGTTACTTTCCTAGTTGCCACATTTATCGGTTCAGCTATAATTGTTCTTTCTACTGTGCTTGCCAAGCGCAACCCTACGCCAATCAAGCTCATGCCTTACGAGTGCGGCATGGATCCCATTGGTGGGGCCAGGCAGAGATTTTCTGTGCGTTTCTTTATCATTGGCATGCTCTTCATTGTTTTTGACATTGAACTTATATTCTTATTCCCGTGGGCAAAAATATTCAATCAGCTAATCCCCTTCGGTTTTATTGAGATGCTCCTGTTTGTGCTAGTCCTTTTGGTTGGTCTAGTCTATGTCTGGAAAAAAGGTGCTCTTGAATGGGAATAGAAAATCATCTCGACAACACTGTTCACGTAACCAATCTAGAATGGTTTGTGAATTGGGCCAGAAAATCTTCCATGTGGCCACTCGGTTTTGGTTTGGCCTGCTGCGCTTTGGAGATGATAGCCACGTTCGTTAGCCGATACGACCTGTCGCGTTTCGGTATGGAAGTCGCTCGCCCTTCACCTAGGCACGCTGATCTGATGATAGTCTCGGGAACAGCCTCGAAGAAGATGCTGCCGGCTGTATTGAGGATTTATGAACAGATGGCGGATCCAAAATGGGTTATAGCAATGGGCGCTTGTGCTTGCTCTGGAGGCATATACAAGAATTATGCGGTGATCCAGGGAATAGACAGGCACTTACCTGTTGATGTTTATGTCCCAGGTTGTCCGCCTAGGCCAGAGGCGCTTCTTGACGGAATACTTCAACTTCATGCGAGGGTCATGAAAGAACAATCGATTCGTAACCCTAGACTGGGCGCTATAAAGGTGGCTGGAAGATGAACCAGGTACGAATTAGGGAGAAACTTACCGAAAAGTTTGGATCGGACATATTAAGGTTTGATTCGACATTTGAGGGAATCAGTGTGGGCGTTCCACCTGAGAAAGTTCTAGATGTTTGTCATTACTTGAGAGACGAAGCGGAACTTAACTTTGACTTTCTGAGTTTTGTCGCGGGAATTGACCATCACCCGGCTCAACCTCGTTTCGAAGTTGTATACCAACTCTATTCTGTTAAAAACGTTCAACGAATGAGGTTAAAAGCTAAAATAGAAGACCAAGATGGCAACCCACCGAGCATTCAATCTGTTGTTGAAATATGGCGTACAGCGGATTGGCACGAACGAGAGACCGCGGAGATGTTTGGAATAAAGTTCTTGAATCACCCGGATCCGCGAAAATTGCTTTTGCCCGACGAGTGGCAGGCGCATCCTCTCAGAAAAGATTTTCCTTTAGAAGGGACGGAAGAGGACACCCCTGATTTACCCTCTTAGTAAACTTTTTGAGGTAACATAGGTTATGGCGCGTGAACTGAACCTCAGGGCCGACATGAGAAGCGAGATAATGGAAATAAATCTGGGACCGCATCATCCCAGTACACACGGAGTTTTCCGCGCTGTAGTGGAGCTTGATGGGGAAACTGTTATCAACATAGTCCCGTATCTTGGATATCTTCACCGGGGGTTCGAAAAAACCTGTGAAAACAAGAAATACCATCAGGTCATTCCGTTGACGGAACGTTGCGATTATATGGGGGCTTCCAGTAATTCTCTAGCGTATTGTCTTACGGTTGAGAAGATGTTGGGGGTTGATATCCCGGAGAGAGCGCAAGTCATAAGAGTGATGATGGCGGAACTCTCCAGGATTTTTAGTCATTTGTTCTGGCTGGGGACTCACGGGCATGATATTGGAGCTATGACGCCGCTTTTTTACATGCTCCGAGAGCGAGAAGAGATCATGAACCTCTTCGAACTGACCGCCGGTGGTAGGCTCATGCCAAACTATCTGAGGATTGGTGGGGTGTCTCAGGATCTGGCGGAAGGCTTTATTGAAAAGCTGAAGTCTTTTACTGATCACTTTGATGCTAGAGTTGACGAATATGAGACCTTACTGACCAAGAATGCGATTTACATTGACAGAACAAGGGGAGTGGGATTTTTATCACTGGAAAATGCTATTCAGTTGGGTGTCAGCGGCCCCATGATAAGAGCTTCGGGAAAGGCGTGGGACATTAGAAAATCGGAACCCTATTCCGGATATGAACATTATGACTTTGATATTCCTGTCGAGAAAGGCTGCGACGTTTATTCAAGATATCTCGTCAGAGTAGATGAGATGCGTCAAAGCAACAGGATACTTAAACAGGCTATTAAGTCACTACCAGACGGACCGATCAGAGCCACGGTTCCAGGAAAGATTTTTCCCATTCAGGAAGATATCTACACCAAAATGGAGTCGCTAATTCATCACTTCATGCTGGTTGTCGATGGATGCAGGGTTCCCGCTGGTGACTGCTACCAATGTATAGAATCTCCTAGAGGAGAGTTGGGTTGTTACATCGTCAGCGATGGAGGATCCAGCCCTTTCAGGCTCAAATGGAGGGCGCCGGCCTTCGTGAATTTGCAGTCATTGGCCGAAATGTGCAGAGGATGCCTCTTTGCCGATGTAATAGCGATACTTTCAAGCATTGATATAGTATTGGCCGAAGTGGATCGTTAAAGAAGGTTGTTCATGAGTGAAATCAAGCTGGTGGATCTTGTTCAGGCTTTGGATCTAACAGTTAGCGCAGGCTCCCAGGAATTGGAAAAGTCTGTTACCGGCGGCTATGCTAGTGATTTATTGAGCGATGTGATCGCAAATTCCAAAGAAGGTGACGTTTGGCTTACCCTGCAATTACATCAAAACATTGTAGCGGTGGCTTTCCTGAACAATTTGGCGGGGATCATTATTGTCAACGGGCGTCAGCCCGAAGAAGCTACAATACAAAAAGCCCAGGAACAGGGAGTGGTTGTAATGTGTAGCGCCTTTCCAACATACGAAGTTGCTGGACGACTGTATCATTTAGGTGTTGGCCGGTAATTTGACGGCAGAAAAGCCATGAACCATCAACTACGTGCCCTGAGACTCGTTTGACGGGTGTGAGCCCTGAAGATTTTCAGAATTGATTTGCACATTCATACTACTCTCTCTCCATGCACTGAGTTAGGAGAGATGACGCCTAGAGCGATTGTAAGGTCAGTGATCGAAAAAGGCCTTTCTATGATAGGTATATGTGATCACAATTCATCCAGAAATTCCCAGGCTGCCATAAGAGCCGCACAAGGCGCTAGTATTGTGGTTATACCTGGTCTTGAAATCACATCAAGTGAGGAAGTGCACATACTGGGTTTGTTTCCTTCAATTGAGGAAGCGCAGTTAGTTCAGGAGCATGTTTACGGTCATCTTCCGGGAACTAACGACGAAGAGGCTATAGGTTATCAGGTAGTGGTTGACGAGTTTGACATGGTGGATGACTTCGACCAAGCGCTGTTAATAGGGGCCACGACATTAAACATCCAGAGGGTAGTGGATTTAATCCACGATCACCAGGGAATCGCAGTAGCGTCTCACGTTGATCGCTCCGGGTTTGGAATATTCAGCCAGTTGGGTTTCATTCCAGATGGACTGCAACTGGATGCGCTGGAAATCTCCAAACACACTGACTGTGATTCCGCTAGAAAAAGGTTCACACAATGTTTGAATTATCCGCTGATTTCCTCATCAGACGCCCATTCGCTCGCCGACATTGGGTCTGCTTTTACAGAGGTCGAGATGGCTGAGGCGTCATTCGAAGAATTGCGTATGGCTTTTAAAGCTATTCATGGGCGCAGAATTGTCGGGCCTTGTAGGCTCCTCTGATGGGCAGAGATTTCGGACATGGAGGATTTATCGCTTCATATCCTTGATGTGGCCGAAAATGGGATAAGAGCTGGGGCTACACTGATAAATATACTTGTTGATGAAAATCTGGAAGATGATCTGCTGACTATAGTGATTAAAGATAATGGTAAGGGAATGAGCGCTGAGTTTCTAAACAATGTTTTGGACCCGTTTGTTACTACTCGTACAACCCGTAGAGTAGGACTTGGGCTTTCTATGTTTCAGCAATCAGCTCTGGAGGCCGAGGGTAATCTTGAGGTTCAGTCCACTGGAGTCGGGACGAAAGTTACAGTTACCATGCGCAACAGTCACATCGACAGAAAACCGATGGGCGATATGGTGTCGACCGTACTTGCTCTTATAGAGGGCAATCCCAATGTGGACGTTGTTTATGATCACCGAAGGGGCCATGGTGAGTATGTGTTGGATACCCGGGAAATCAGGGCAGAATTGGGGGATATTCCGATGAATTTTCCACAGGTGGTGTCTTTGTTGCAATGTAACCTATCGGAAGGGCTCAAAGAGCTTAACGTCATCTCATAGGGCTTAAATTTTACGGAGTTTTTAAAAGTGCAAGAAAGAGACGCATTATTAAAGAAAAAAGTTCAGGACAGCGTTGAGCAGATCCCATCGGATCAACTCTTGCTTTTAGATCCAATAATTGAAAAGTACCAAGGGTCGATGAGTTACTTGATTCCAGCTCTGAAGGAAGCGCAGGAAACATTCGGTTATCTTCCTATGGAGGTTCAGCGGAAGCTTGCCAAAGGACTAAATATTCCAGCGCCGCATATCTACGGGGTGGTCACATTCTATTCTTTTTTCACAGTTACACCTCGTGGACGGCACACTATCCGACTGTGCCTGGGAACAGCCTGTTACGTGAAAGGCGCCAAAGACATGTTGCAGATTATCGTAAAAGAAGTTGGAATTAACGTCGGAGAAACGTCCAAAGACGGTAGGTTTACTCTCGAGGCCGTCCGCTGCCTTGGAGCCTGCGGATTAGCTCCGGTCATGATGATAGGAGAGGATACCCACGGAAACATAATACCCTCTGCAACTTTGGGTATTCTGGAAGGATACCAGTAGGCGGTTTTCTTTTGATTGGGCGGCCTAGATAGAGATGTTTGAACCACGGCGCCGTGAATCTTTGGAAAGACAGGAGGGAACAAGGTGCCCAGGATTTCGATAGACGATCTCAAAAGGATCAAGGAAGAACAGACCGGTAAGATGATTCTTAGGGGAGGCCAGTTTCGAGCAAAGGTGACCGTTCACATGGGCACCTGCGGAATAGCGGCGGGAGCGCGTGAAGTGATGAACGTTTTCCGTGAGAATATAGCCGCAAGAGAGATTCAGGACGTTATCCTCACGAATTCAGGTTGTGCGGGACTGTGCGCTAAAGAACCGATGATCACGGTTGAAGTCGTTAATTCAGCGCCTGTCAAATACATTCTTGTAGATAAAGAAAAGGCGAGAAAGATTTTTGAAGAGCATGTCTTAGGCGGAAAGGTAGTTGAAGATTACGCTTTGGCCATCGGAAGCGAGACTATGGCCACCTAGACTTAGGTTCTTAATTTATTGTGGAGGCGTTTCAGCCCCAGTTTCTTATGGTCGCCGCCTTTTTTTGGAGAATAGGCAATGTGTGCTAGCCCTTATTATCGATTGCAGTTAATGATGTGCGCAGGTACAGGGTGTATAGCTAGTGGTTCCTTGGATGTCAGGGACGCATTGGAACGAGAAATAGCCAAGCGCAATCTACAGAACGAAGTTCAAATCATCATGACCGGTTGCAACGGTTTTTGCGCTATGGGGCCTCTAGTCGTTGTCTATCCGGACGGTATTTTTTACAACCAGGTTAGGCCCGAGCATGCGCCCATAATTGTAGAAGAGCACATTCTAAAGGGTCGAGTTGTTGAAAAACTGCTGTTTAAGGACGAGACAGTTAAGGGCCGCGTTCCACTTATGAAGGACATCGGCTTTTTTGGGCTGCAAAGACTGATAGTCCTGCGAAACAGAGGCTTGATTGACGCTGAAAACATCGATGAATACATAGCCCGTGATGGTTATGCAGGGCTTGCAAAGGCCATCACGGAAATGACACCTGAACAGGTAATAGAGGAAGTTAAGAAGTCGGGTTTGAGGGGTCGAGGTGGTGGAGGTTTCCCTACCGGAATGAAGTGGGAAGAATGCCGTAGATATGACAATTTCCCCAAATATACCATTTGCAACGGAGACGAAGGCGACCCTGGGGCTTTTATGGACCGATCCGTAATGGAAGGTGATCCTCACTCGGTCCTTGAGGGGATGGCTATATCAGGATATGCGATAGGGGCCGAGCATGGCTATATATACGTTCGCGCTGAATATCCCCTGGCTATTCAGAGATTACAGAAAGCTATTGAGGATGCCAGATCCTATGGATTACTCGGGCAAGATATTTTGGGCAAGGGTTTTAATTTTGATATAGGCATCGCTCCAGGAGCCGGAGCGTTCGTTTGCGGTGAATCTACGGCCCTTATGTATTCTATTGAAGGAAAGCGAGGTATGCCGCGCATCAAGCCGCCTAGAAGCGCGGAAGCCGGGTTATGGAATCAACCAACTAATTTAAACAACGTAGAAACATTCGCCAATCTCAATCCACTCATTCTCAACGGTGGAGATTGGTTTGCGTCAATAGGGACAGAGAACAGTAAAGGGACAAAGGTATTCGCTCTTACTGGGGCCGTTAACAACGTAGGGCTAGTCGAGGTTCCGATGGGAACGAGCCTGAAGACGCTGATTTTCGATATCGGCGGGGGGATTCCTAAGAAGCGGAAATTTAAGGCCGCTCAGATCGGTGGTCCTTCTGGTGGTTGTATTCCGCTTGGTATGGAAGATGTAGAGATAGACTATGAGTCTCTGCAGGGTGTAGGCGCCATGATGGGATCCGGTGGCGTTGTCGTAATGGATGAAATGACCTGCATGGTGGACACCGCCCGATTCTTCACCAATTTCTCTGTTGATGAATCATGCGGAAAATGTACCCCATGCCGTGAAGGCCTTAAGGTCATGTTCGACAAACTGACGGATATTGTAGAGGGCAGGGGTCAGGAAGGCGATGTGGAATTTCTAATAGAGCTTGGCCATCACATCAACAACACATCGCACTGTGGACTTGGGAAGAGCGCCGCTAACCCAGTGCTTTCAACGATCCAGTATTTCAGAAACGAGTATGACGCTCACATCAGAGACAAGCATTGCCCTGCGCTAGTTTGTCCGGACCTCATAGATTTTGTGGTGATTGAAGAAAAATGTAAGATGTGCGGCCTGTGCTTTAAGAATTGTCCTTCGGACGCGATTGTTTGGGAAAAGAAGAAAGTAGCTTGGATAGATCAATCCAAATGCACTAGGTGTAGAACATGTATCACAAACTGTAAATTTGGGGCGATTCGTTAAATTTAGCTATCAAAAGTATTGGAGTTGTTCCGGTTATACATGCGGTTGATTCCGATTCTCAATATCTAATTGCGAGTAAGATTCTATGGTTACTCTGACCATCGACGGTGTGAAAGTTGCAGTGAAGAAGGGCAGCTCTATTCTGGAAGCTGCTCAACAGGCAGGTGTTCGGATTCCAACCCTTTGTCATGACAAACGACTTATCCCATACGGATCGTGTCGTTTGTGTATAGTTGAGGTGACAGCCAGGGGGCGAACTCGAACCATGCCCGCGTGTTTCAACCCGGCCCGTGACGGGATGGAGGTCGCGACAAACACCCCAAAATTGAGAGATGCCCGAAGATTGCAGCTAATGCTCTTGCTGAGGTCACATCCTTTGCTTTGCCCGAGTTGTGACGCGGGAGGAGACTGCCAACTCCAGAACCTTGTCTTTGATTATGAGGTTCCGGAACTTAGTTTTGGACGTCAGTCTAGATATTTCCATACTGACAATGATTCGAATTTTATCCGTTTTAACATGAACCTATGTATCCGATGCGGCATGTGTGTGCGCATTTGTGAAGAGGTTCAGGGGCAGAGTGAGTTGAGTTTCGTAGGTCGAGGCATAGAATCCGAGGTATCAACCGATTTTGATCGGCCCCTGGATTGTGAATTTTGTGGTCAGTGCGCTTCAATCTGCCCGGTCGGAGCAATATCATCCAAATGGCTGGTGGGTACCGGCCGAAGATTTGAGTTACAGAACACCTCCACTGTTTGCGCATTCTGTAGTCTCGGATGTTCATTGACGCTAGGCGAAAAAGACGGAAAGACAGTTTATGTTACGTCTTCGGAAGATAGCGCGAACGAAGGTAATTTGTGTGTTAAGGGAAGATATGGTTGGCCTTTCGCCTATTCAGAATCAAGGTTGACAAAGCCTTTGGTGCGTAAGAATGGGTCATTGGTAGAAACCACCTGGGACGAGGCGATTCAAACCGTTGCAGAAAAGTTTGGGGCGATAAAAAAGAGTTCTGGGCCTGATAGTCTGGCGGCTCTCGGATCACAAAGGCTAACCAACGAAGAAGCTTTCGTATTTAACAGGTTGGTCAGGACAGTATTTGGGACCAACAATCTCGATCATGCTGGAGGGTATGCTTACCGATCCGTTACTGATGGTTTGGCTCCGATGTTGGGTTATGCCGCCTCCACCAACCAAATCCGTGAGATTAGAGACGCAAAGGCGGTGTTGTTACTGGGTGCGGACCTCACAGAAACCCACCCGATTGCAAAAAACGAAATCAATTTGGCCAGCGCTAGAAAAAAGGCCAAGGTAATAGTCGTTGATTCAATAAGAACAAAGCTGTCCTATCGTGAAGGATTTTTCCTTAGTGTTCCCCCTGGCTCAGAGGACCTGATTGTCAACTCGATGCTCAAGTTCATAATCGATGGGGGGCTTTTGGATCGTGCTTCAGTCGACCTTAGATCTGAAGGTTTTGAAGAACTTTTAGCGTCACTGAAAGACTACACTCCTGAAAACGTAGCAGCGGTATTGGGACTCGACGCCAACTTGATAAAGGCCGCAGCGACTGCTTATGCAAAAGCTGAAACAGGGGTAATAATCCTTTCTGAGGGACTTAATCGATATCACGACAACTCGCCGCTAAGCAAGGCTGCTGTCAATCTGGCCCTTGTTACAGGGCATATAGGTAAAGAGTCCTGCGGTGTTTATGTTTTCGGAGAAAAAGCCAACGCTCAGGGCGCTCTGGATATGGGGCTTACCCCTGAACTGCTTCCTGGTTATCATTCGGTTCGGGATGAAGCGGCTCGCACAAAATTTGAGGCTCTTTGGAACGGGCAAATTCCGGCGAGCCCAGGAATGAGTGCTCAGGATATTTTCAAGGGAGCTGAAAATGGATCTGTGAAAGGTCTATATGTGGTGGGAGAAAATCCAGTCGACACATACCCCAATCGTCAGCAGGTTGAAAATGCTCTTGGCAAACTTGATTTTTTAGTCGTTCAGGATATGTTTTTGTCATCGACAGCAAACAGGGCTGATGTTGTCCTGCCTGTATCGGCTCCATACGAAAAGACTGGGACGTTTACCAGTTCGGAACGTCGAATTCAAAAACTGAATCCGAGCTCTAAACCAATTCAAGGTAAACCTGATCTGGAAATATTCATGTCCCTAGCTGCCGGAATGGGTAAGCCGGAACTCTCCTATGCGGGATATTCTGAAGTCATGAGTGAAATAGCCGGAGTGGTCCCCATGTACTCCGGTGTTTCCTATGAAAAGATTGGGGACAAAGGTTTGGTGTGGCCGTGTTTGGATATTGAGGATTCCGGAACCCCCATACTTTACGAAGGAGGTTTTCCCATTGGTAAAGCCAGACTTGCTGCGGCTAAGCCGATTGGGACGGTCTCTCGATCATCAGGTTCTTTTAAATTAATACCTTGCGTCTTGAAATTTCACTCGGGCTCCTTTTCCGAATGGAGTCCGTCTCTTATGGAAGTGTGTCCGCCTGGCTTCGCCGAGATGAGTCGGGTCGACATGACTGACCTGGGATTGAATGACGGGGACACCATAAAAATTATCGGAAATAACGGTCAGGCTATTAGCCTTAAGGCTAACGAGTCTCGTAGGGCATTGCAAGGGATGGTTCTTGTTCCGTATCATTTTTCCAAGAATAAACTGAATTCCTTCACTGACTGGGGATCCACTGAAATAGTTATTCAAGTGGAAAAGGCATAAAAATCGAGAGAGGTTGATTTATGGAATCCGCCTTCCCTGTGGTTCTGGTAGTGATCAAGACACTTATAGTCCTGGCCGCTGTACTGACGTTTGTCGCCTATTTAACTCTAATAGAAAGAAAAGTCCTCGGATGGATCCAAGTGAGAATTGGTCCTAACCGGGTCGGCCCGTGGGGTTTACTGCAGCCTTTGGCGGATGGAGCGAAGCTACTACTCAAGGAAGAAATAACAGTTTCTTCAGCCAACACTGTAGTGTACATCGCCGCTCCACTTATCGTAGTTGTTTGCGCTCTGATCCCCTTCGCTGTGATCCCCTTTGCAAAGGGGCTTGGTCTAGAAAGCCTATTGGGACCGGTTGCCGGCAAGTTTGATTTAAATACCGGGGTTATTGCAGACATAAACTTAGGAATTCTATATATTCTCGGAATTTCCTCACTTGGGGTTTATGGGGTCATTTTAGGAGGTTGGGCATCCAACAGCAAATATTCTCTGTTAGGATCGATTCGTGCCGCGGCCCAAATGATCAGTTACGAGCTTGGATTAAGTCTGTCCGTGGTGGGAGTGCTGATCTTGGCTGGGACTTTGAGCCTTGTTCAGATTGTGGAAGCCCAGGACTCGGTCTACAAGTGGTTCGTATTTCGGCAGCCACTTGGGTTTCTGCTGTTTCTGATAGCCGGCAGCGCTGAGATAGCAAGGACACCCTTTGACTTGATGGAATGCGAGAATGAGCTTGTCGCAGGTTACCAGACAGAATACAGTTCGATGAAGTTTGGGTTATTCTACCTAGGTGAGTATGCCCATTTACTTTTTCTCAGTTCCATGATGACCACTCTGTTCTTTGGTGGCTGGCAGGGACCGGTTTTGCCTCCAGTTGTCTGGTTTCTGGGAAAGACATTTTTCTTCGTATTCGTATTCGTATGGATTAGAGGCACTTATCCGAGACTTCGGTACGATCGTGTAATGCAATTCGGCTGGAAGGCATTGCTGCCTGCCGGGTTGTTTAACGTTATGGCGACGGCGTTTGTCTACATGATTTGGGTCCAGTATGTGAGTAGATAGAACACGTACTGGGATTCACTGAAAAGTGTGACCTGAACTGCCTGTTTAACATTTTAGTTTGTCTGAGAGGTCAGGAAGATGCTAATCCCTTTGTTACAGGGACTAAAACTCACATTTTCGTATCTGTTCAAGAAGAAAATAACTCTTCAATATCCGGATGAGAAATGGGAAGTTGCGCCTAGGTGGAGAGGAAGACATGTGTTGACACGTCATGCGTCAGGCAAAATCAAGTGTGTTGCGTGTATGCTATGCGCCACCGCTTGCCCAGCGGACTGCATCTATATAGAGGCGGCGACTGAACCTGACGGTAGACGATATCCGGAAAGATACAATATTGACTTAACAAGATGCATTTTCTGCGGCTATTGTGTCGAGGCTTGTCCCAAGGAAGCTATTGAAATGTCTGGAGCTTATGAGATTTCCGAATACACCAGGGAAGAGTTGCAATATGACAAGCAAAGATTATTGGAACCCCCGGTTCCCAGGTACGAGCCGCAGAAGAAGGCAGGATAGTAGATATATATAGATTATGGCCTATTTGTTTCGGGAATCGGCCCGCCAGTTTGGGTGATGGAAAATGTGAATATGGCTCTCATCTCTGTCAATCCAAAATTTACGAGGTTTTTCAGGACCATTTGCGGGCAGTTCGGGAATTGACGGCTATTAAGGGCATCCTGTCGTAGTGTTCTAGTCGGAACTAATTTGGAGGTTTTGGGCGCTGATGGAAACCATCCTCTTCTATGTTTTGGCCGTTGTGACTCTGTTGTCCGCAGTTTTTGTAATCTTCCTGCGAAGGCCGATCCACAACGTGTTGTTCATGATTTTGACAATGATTGGGCTGGCCACTCTGTTCATCCTGTTGCATGCGGAGTTTATAGCCATGGTCCAGATCATTGTTTATGCGGGCGCAGTCATGGTACTTTTTTTATTTGTAATCATGTTGCTCAATCTGGAAGAGATAGATTTGCCCAGAGAGCCCAGGCCTCTGCGATGGGGGTTTGGAGTCATATTGTCATTGGCCCTTGTGGTTATGTTATTCCCGGTCTTCAAAAGTATAGCGCCTATCATCAATGGAGTTGCGCAAAATGGAGACTTGGCTGCCGCCTCAAACCTGGATCTGATTGCTAAAGAGCTTTTCACAACCTATCTATTGCCTTTCGAAATAGCGTCTTTTCTTCTCCTCGCTGCAATTATAGGTACAGTAGTGATAGGTCGGAAGTTGACTAAGAGCTGAACCATCGGAAAGCGTTTGAGCGATAAAACATTCTGTGGCAGGGAAAAATAATGGTAACTTTAGAACATTATCTTGTGCTCTCCGCTCTGCTCTTTGCCTTGGGTATTGCGGGTGTAATGCTTCGTAGGAATTTGATTGTAATTCTGATGAGCCTAGAACTTATGATGAATGCGGTAAATCTATCATTCGTCGCGTTTTCTCGTTATTTAGGATCCATAGAAGGGCAAATTTTTGTGCTTTTCGTGATGGTGGTCGCCGCTGCCGAGGTTGCTGTAGGATTGGCGATCGCCGTGGCTGTTTTTAAGCAACGCGGAACGATTAACATTAATGATATTAGCTTGTTGAAGTGGTAAAAATTGTTTGAATAAGACTCGAAGCGATATCGCTTTGGGTTGAATATTTCCGAACATCAGATCCTGGAGCCTCGCATGATTGAACTAGTCTGGTTGATACCAATCTTTCCTTTTATAGGATTTCTGATTAACGGTCTTTTCGGAAGGCGTTTTTCAGAGAAAACAATTGGCTGGATTGGAGCGGGTTCGGTAGGGGCCTCTTTTGTGGTTGCCGTTTCAATCTTCTTTGAGATTCTGAAGTTAGCCCCAGGAAACAGATCGGTTGAGAAGATCGTATACTCGTGGATCTGGTCCGGAGATCTGAATGTCCCGATAGGTTTTTTAGTCGATCCACTTAGTCTGATCATGATTATGGTCGTTAGTGGAGTGGGATGCATTATTCATGTTTATTCAATAGGATATATGCATGGCGAGCTAGGGTTCCGGAGATATTTCTCTTACTTGAACCTGTTTGTCTTTAACATGCTGATTCTTGTATCGGCAAACAACTTTTTGCTCATGTTTGTCGGATGGGAGGGTGTAGGCCTCTGTTCCTACCTTCTAATTGGATACTATTATGAAAAGAAGTCAGCTTCGGACGCCGGCAAGAAAGCTTTCATAGTTAACAGGATAGGAGATTTTGGGTTTCTCTTGGGAATGTTTCTGATATTTACGATATTCGGAACGTTCAATTTCACCGACGTATTTGGCGCTGCCCCTGAAAAGCTCACGCAAGGCGGCGCAATTGTGACACTGATCACGATTCTACTTTTTGTTGGAGCCACGGGCAAGTCCGCTCAAATTCCTCTTTACACGTGGTTGCCGGACGCCATGGAGGGGCCAACCCCAGTCAGCGCATTGATTCATGCGGCAACTATGGTGACCGCCGGTGTTTACATGGTATCGAGATGCAGTGTGCTTTTTGCTATGGCGCCCGTGTCACTCACGGTCGTGGCAATAATTGGAGGAGCCACTGCGTTGTTCGCCGCAACAATCGGTATGACGCAATTCGACATCAAGCGAGTGCTCGCCTATTCGACCATCAGCCAGCTTGGTTATATGTTCATGGCTTGTGGGGTGGGGGCTTTTGCGTCGGGAATATTTCATCTTATGACACACGCCTTTTTCAAGGCTCTTCTATTCATGGCCGCAGGAAGTGTAATGCACGCTATGTCAGGAGAGCTTGATATGAGGAAGATGGGGAATTTACGCAAGAAACTTCCCTATACTCACTTAACGTACCTTTTTGGAACATTGGCAATTGCCGGGATTTTCCCTTTCGCAGGTTTTTTCAGTAAAGATGAAATCCTGTTCTATTCATTCGAGAAACACATTGCTTTCTGGATACTGGGCGCTGTGGCGGCCGTGATGACATCCTTCTACATGTTTCGGTCCGTTTTTATGACTTTCTATGGAAAGTCGAGAGTTGAGAAGGATGTTGCGCACCATCTCCACGAGTCTCCACCGATGATGACAGTGCCTCTGATGGTCTTGGCCTTCTTGTCACTGGTTGGTGGGTTGGTGGGCATCCCGATGTTAGAGGGTGGTCACGTTTTCGCTGATTTTGTTGGGCCGGTTTTTGCTCCGGCCAAAGCGATAATTGATCACGGGGTTCATCACGAAGGCCATCACAATGTTACCGCAGAGATAATCCTAATGGCTGTTTCCCTGGGTATAGCAATATTTGGTCTACTGGTGGCGAGGTTCATGTATATTACAAGCCCTGAGACCCCAGGCAGAATTGTGCAGAGGTTTTCCGGCCTCCACAAGCTTGTATACAATAAATACTGGATCGACGAGCTTTACGATTTTCTTTTTGTCAATTCAATCGTCGAGTTTTCGAAACTCATTTGGAAGAAATTCGATGAGGCGGTGATCGATGGCGCCGTCAACGGAGTGGCCGCTGTTGTGAGGGCTTTTGGAAGCGTCCTGAGACTGCTTCAAACAGGCCTCGTTAAAGATTATGCCCTGTCGATACTGGTAGGGGCCATTGTCGTAATCGGTTACTTGCTATTGAGATAGGACATGGAGGCGTGGCGTTCATGGAAAATGTTTCGCATTTTTTGAGCCTTATCACGTTTGTTCCTCTGTTGGGCGCTCTGATCATTTTATTCATCAACAGGGAATGTTTAGAGACACTTCGATGGGTCACCCTCGTGACAATGCTGACGGACTTTGTTTTGAGTCTTTTCATTTACTTCGGGTTCGACCCTTCGGTTGGGTCTATGCAGTTTGTGGAGAATTATCCATGGGTCAAGGAGTGGGGAATTTCCTACAAGCTTGGAGTCGATGGAATCAGCCTATTTCTGGTTTTACTGACTACTTTTCTTGGCCCAATCCTGGTTCTGGCTTCATGGAAGGACATTACCGCAAGAGTCAAGGAGTTTATGATTTGTCTTTTATTTCTTCAGGTCGGAATGATCGGTGTCTTTGTCTCCCTTGACCTCTTTCTTTTCTATGTTTTCTGGGAGATCATGCTTATCCCCATGTATCTCCTGATAGGGGTTTGGGGCAATCCGGCCAGACGCCTGTACGCTGCAATCAAGTTTGTATTGTACACAATAGTTGGCAGCCTATTAATGCTGGTCGGTATACTGGTTCTGTATTTCATGGCCGGTAAGAGTACAGGTGTATACACCTTTGATCTGCTCAAACTCTACGATTATGCGGTCCCGTTGCAGGCTCAGTTCTGGCTGTTTCTTGCCTTTTTCCTGGCATTTGCAATCAAGGTGCCGATGTTTCCTTTTCATACATGGCTCCCCGATGCGCATACTGAGGCGCCGACCGTGGGTAGCGTAGTGCTGGCGGCAGTCCTGTTGAAGATGGGTACTTACGGGTTCATAAGATTTGCCATACCGCTCTTTCCAAATGCGGCTATCGACGCTGTCTGGTGGGTTTGTCTCCTTGCCGTAATAGGCATTATATACGGGGCATGGGTCGCGATGGTTCAGGAGGACGTGAAGAGGTTGGTAGCTTTTTCGAGTGTTAGCCATCTGGGATTTGTCATGCTGGGGATGTTCGCTTTGAACTCCCAGGGAGTTCAGGGAAGCATTATCCAGATGATCAACCATGGACTAAGCACAGGGGCTCTCTTTCTAATCGTTGGAATGGTATACGAGAGAAGACATACTCGACTCATTTCGGAATTTGGGGGATTGTCCAAGGTGATGCCGTTGTTTGCGGTATTCTTTATGATATTTACTTTATCCTCTATCGGATTGCCCGGCTTAAACGGCTTTATTGGAGAATTCCTCATCCTGCTCGGATCATTCAAAGTCCAGGCGTTAACATGGTATGCCGTTTTTGCGTGCTCGGGCGTCATCTTCGCCGCTGTCTACATGCTGTGGATGTTCCAGAGGGTTATGTTCGGTGAAGTTACAAATCCCAAGAACCTGAATCTGAAGGATATCGATGCTAGAGAAGTCGCGGTTCTCGTTCCAATACTGATCTTTGTAGTCTGGATAGGCGTTTATCCAAACACTTTTCTCAGGCCGATGGAGCCGTCCGTAAAGAACTTCATTCAGCATGTGGAAAAGAAAAGAGACGCAGTGATCGCCCTTGAGAAAACAGGGACGCAAACATTGCCGAATCCTGAAAGAATCAGCCTGGTATACTCCGTCACGGATTCCGTGCCGAGAAATGAAAACTAGAAGTGGGAGCGATCGGGATGATCCCAGTGCCTGAAATTAATCTTGGAGGCGTCCTGCCGGCGCTGATTCTTGGCGTCGCTGGTTTGTTGGCTACGCTATTGGGCCTGTTTGTCCGAAAAGGCGCAGCCACGGTTGGAGCGATCATAGGGTTCACGGCGGTCCTGATAGCGCTAGCGGCCAACGCCCCATTACGTTTTATGAATACCCCGGCGTTCAGCGGTATGATTGTTCTGGACACCTTCAGTTGGTTCTTCAATCTCCTGATTCTTCTTTCAGTAGGATTAACCATCCTGATTTCAATGAAATACCTTACAGATCAGGGGCTGGATCTTTACGAGTATTTTGCCATTCTACTATTCTCATCTGTTGGAATGATGTTTATGGTGTCAGGGACTCATTTGCTGATGATTTTTGTCGGACTTGAGACACTGTCCATAGGGGTCTATGTCCTAACGGGCGTCCTTCCAAAGAGTTCCAAGGCTTCCGAGGCCAGCCTCAAGTATTTGTTGTTAGGGTCTTTTTCCAGCGCCCTATTTCTTTATGGCGCGGCTCTTCTTTACGGGGCGAGTGGATCCTTGTCGTTGGCCGGCCTGGCCAAATATTTTCAATCAGGCTCTGTTAGTACTATGGGCTTGATAGGCATGGGGCTTTTGCTGGTAGGATTTTCCTTCAAAGTGGCGGCCGTGCCTTTTCATATGTGGACACCGGATGTTTACGACGGGGCACCTTCTCCGATAACTGGGTTTATGTCTGTTGGGGTCAAGGCGGCGGCATTCGCTGCTTTCCTAAGAGTTTTCTTCGAGTGTTTTGGCTCGGCGCAGGTTACCTGGTCACACATTCTGTGGATCTTGGCCGTATTAACAATGATTCTGGGGAACCTGGCGGCGTTGGTCCAGTCCAACATCAAGAGAATGCTGGCCTATTCCAGCATCGCTCACGCAGGATATATTCTTATTGGTATGGTAGCCGGAACTGCCATGGGCGCCGCAGGGATACTCTATTATCTGTTGGCCTACATTTTTACGAACCTTGGAGCGTTTGCCGTAGTTACCATGGTGGGTAGAAAAGGAGAAGCAAACATAAGTATCGATGATTACAGAGGCTTGGGAAAATCCCATCCTGCTTTGGCTCTTGCAATGTCGATATTTCTGTTTTCGCTTGCAGGAATTCCTCCAACAGCCGGTTTCATTGGAAAGTTCACGATCTTCGGCGCCGCGATAGCTTCAGGCTACATCTGGCTTGTCATTATCGGTGTTCTTACAAGCGCAGCGTCAGTTTTCTATTATTTCAGAGTCGTAATGAAAATGTATATGGAAGCTCCGGAAGTTGAACCGGAAAGTCTGAAGTTCAGCCCATCAATGGCGCTTGCCTTGACCCTGACGGTAATGGTCGTTTTATATATAGGCATTTTCCCAACAACTTATTTGAATTTGGCTACAGAATCGGTTAAATCATTATTTTGAAAGGTTATTGACTCACAAAAGGATTAGGATGCCTTTAAATGCTTTGGTAGTGACCGGTCACGGAATTAACTGCGAAACAGAAACTCGGCGAGCTCTTGAGATTGTAGGCTTTAACGGAATCGACCTTGCGCATTTGAATTTCATAGTCGGTGGTGAAGTTGATTTAAGGTTGTACCAGTTTATAGTTTTCCCCGGGGGGTTTATGGACGGAGATGACTTGGGGGCGGCGCAAGCATGCGCAAACAGGATACGCCATTCCAAGATCGATGGACTGAACCTAATTGATAGTTTGCTTGAGTTTGTCACTAGGGGTGGTTTAATTCTAGGAATATGCAACGGGTTTCAGTTGCTGGCCAAGCTGGGTCTTGTGCCCGCTTTTGAGTCGGTTTATTTGGAAAGGGATATCTCCCTTACAGCAAACGCTAGTGGACGATTTGAAGATCGTTGGGTGAGTTTGGCTGTAGATAAGCTTTCACCGTGTGTATTCACAAGTGGTCTCGAAAATTTGTATTTGCCTGTGAGGCATGGGGAAGGAAAGATTGTCGGCCGAGGATCGGAAGTTATCGACAAGCTGGTGTCTTCACACCAGGCGGCTCTTTACTATACCAAGCCTGGAGAGTCAGATCCGACGCTGGAATACCCTTTTAATCCCAATGGCTCGGCCCACGGAGTCGCTGGTGTTTGCGATCCAACGGGCCGTATCTTTGGCTTAATGCCTCATCCTGAATGTTACCTGGATAGAACCAATCACCCTCGATGGACCCGAGAAGAATTGGCCGAAGAAGGCATCGGACTTGGAATATTTAGGAACGCTAAGCGCTATATCGTGGAGTCATGAGCGCCCAGATTTCTCTGGGCAAATCGAAATAAGTAATCAGTATTCCATTTCAGCGTGACGGATACGCTGAATAGTTACACAGGAGGTATCGATGGCATTGTTGGATCCTACTAAAATGGCTGATTGGCAGGTAGCCGAAGAAGCCGAGAAATCAATGAAGACCGTTTACCAGTTGAGAGATGAATTGGGCCTTGCCGAGGAGGAACTCCTTCCTCACGGACACTATATCGGGAAAGTCGATTTTGCAAAGGCTCTGAACAGGCTGAAGGACAGACCAGACGGAAAATACATCGACGTAACCGCTATTACTCCCACGCCGTTGGGTGAAGGTAAATCCACGAGTTCTATGGGGTTGGTCGAGGGCCTTGGTAAACGAGGGAGAAAGGTGGTGGCGGCTATACGGCAGCCATCAGGTGGACCCACAATGAACATAAAGGGTTCAGCCGCAGGCGGTGGGTTGGCTCAGTGTATTCCTCTGACACCGTTCTCTCTTGGTTTGACTGGCGATATCAACGCGATTATGAATGCTCATAACCTGGCGATGGTGGCGCTGACCTCCAGAATGCAGCATGAATTCAATTATGACGATGCTGAACTGGCCAAGAGAAATCTGAAACGCCTGGACATCGATCCACGTAACGTTGAATTCAACTGGATTATCGACTTTTGCGCACAGGCCCTTAGGAATATGATCATCGGAATCGGTGGAAAGATGGACGGTTTCATGATGAAATCCTCCTTCGCAATTGCCGTTTCCTCAGAGATCATGGCCATTCTCGCTGTTTCTACGGATCTCAAGGACATGCGAGAAAGAATGGGCAAGATCGTGGTGGCTTACAGCAAGAAGGGTGAACCGGTCACAACGAAAGACCTCGAAGTCGACGGCGCAATGACAGCGTGGATGGTGGAAGCGCTCAACCCAAACCTGCTGCAATCCATTGAAGGCCAACCGGTATTTGTCCATGCCGGACCTTTCGCTAACATCGCCATTGGGCAGAGTTCGATTATTGCAGACAGAATCGGCCTGAAATTGGCGGATTACCACGTTACGGAATCCGGATTCGGCGCTGACATCGGTTTCGAGAAATTCTGGAACCTGAAATGCCGCTTCTCAGGCCTCAAGCCAAACTGTGCGGTTATTGTGGCAACAATCAGAGCGCTGAAGTGCCACGGTGGCGCCCCGGTTCCAAGACCTGGACTGCCCATGCCAAAAGAATATGAAGGCGAAAATGTAGGCTGGGTAGAAGAAGGCTGCAAAAACCTGATTCATCACATCCAGACAGTCAAGAAAGCTGGAATCAATCCAGTCGTCTGTATCAATAGCTTCTACACCGACACCAAGAATGAAATCGCGGCGGTGAAGAGATTGTCTGAAGCCGCAGGCGCCCGTGCCGCTGTTTCCGAGCATTGGCTCAAAGGTGGAGACGGCGCGCTCGAATTTGCAGATGCGGTGGTTGACGCTTGCGAAGAAAAGAACGAGTTCAAATTGCTCTATGAATTGAGCCTCCCGTTGCGCCAGCGCATCGAATTGATTGCAAAAGAGGTTTATGGAGCTGATGGTGTTAGCTTCACTCCGGAAGCTGAGGCGAAAGCCAAGAAAATGGAAGAGGACCCCGAATTGTCGAAACTTGGAACCTGCATGGTTAAGACTCATCTCAGTCTGTCACACGATCCTAACCTGAAGGGAACTCCTAAGGGTTGGATCCTGCCTATCAGGGACGTGTTGACTTATAAGGGCGCCGGTTTCGTGGTTCCAGTCGCTGGAGCAATTTCGCTCATGCCGGGCACTGGCTCCAATCCAGCCTTTAGAAGAGTTGATGTGGACGTAGAGACAGGAAAGGTCAAGGGAGTATTCTAGATCTTTTAGTCTCTAAAGCGACTCAAGCCGCAGATCAATTCCTCTGCGGCTTTTCTAGTCCTTAATGGCCTTCTTTATTGCGAGCGTGTTGCGTTTATACAGTATTCTTAGTCCTTCCATGGTCAGGTCGTCATCCACTTCATCAACAAATTTTGTATGGGCGCAAATGACTTTTGCAAGTCCTCCTGTAGCCACTACTTTGGGCTTTGCTTTAAGTTCTTCAAACATACGACCAAGAATTCCGTCCACTAATGAAGCGTAGCCGAATATAATCCCAGATTGGATTGCCGATGCGGTATCCTTGGCGATGACTTTCGGAGGAGCGGTCAATTCTACCCTGAAGAGTTTTGAAGCGCTATGAAAAAGAGCCTCGGCCGCAATTTTCACACCTGGTGTTATTGCGCCCCCTTCATATTCCCCGGCAGCGTTTATGTGATCAAACGTCGTAGCGGTTCCAAAATCCACGGCTATTAGTTCGGTCTTGAATTTCTCGTACGCTGCTACGGCATTGACAATCCTATCAGCCCCGACTTCCCTGGGGTTGTCATACCTAATCGGCATGCCCGTCTTTATTCCCGGTCCTACGAAGAGAGGGGCGACACCGAGAAAGTTTACGGAAAGTTCCTCGAGCGCTCCTTTCAAAGATGGAACAACGCAGGATATGATTAGGCCGTTAATTCCCTTAGTCTCAAGTCCCTGCCAGAACATTAGGTTTTTCAAGACAACCCACAATTCGTCAGCTGTTACATCTTCATTTGTGCGCACTCTCCATGATCCGAGTCTTACCTCATTCCTGTACAGACCAATCACGATGTTCGTGTTGCCCACATCAATAGCTAGCAACATTTTTGATTCCTTTCAAATAATTGTGTGATGTCGAAAAATATTTATTTGAGAATACGAGTTTGACGTCGACAAGTGAAGAGAAACTTGCGCCGTAGTTATGATAAGCGGCGGAATGTCATCCCATGGTAAATTTATTGACTGAAATAAAGCCCGATGTTAAGCTAAATTAAAGGGATAGACGTTTCTTCCGACCACTCTGAGCAGCGACCCGGCTGTTTTCACTGCTCTCACTAATAACTTCCGGCGGTATCCATCATGAAACCCACTGGTCTGATTCGTAGCAAAATATACCTCAAACACAATATGGGGATGTATCATCCGGAGAGTCCGGAAAGATTAGAAGTCCTTTATCAAATGCTTGACCAGCTTGGAAGCGCCCTCAACTTTGACTATGTTGAACCGAGACCTGCTTCTCCGGAAGAACTAGCCGCCAACCATGATCCTCGATATGTTGATCGTATCATGAGTACAAGAGGATGCGAAACAGTCTTTCTCGATCCGGACACTTCGACATGCTGTGACACCTGGGAAGCATCGATTTCTGCTGTAGGCGGCCTTCTATGTCTGGTGGACGGGGTAATCGAGGGCACAATCAGAAACGGTTTTGCCTTGGTGCGGCCCCCTGGCCACCATGCCGAGAATAGGCGAGCAATGGGTTTCTGCATATTCAACAACGTCGCTATAGCGGCTCATTATGCTTTGACTCGACACAACCTTGAGAGAGTGGCGATAGTTGATTGGGACCTACACCACGGGAATGGCACGCAGAATTCCTTTTATGAAGATCCACGTGTCCTGTTCGTGTCTACTCATCAGTATCCCCATTATCCAGGCACCGGTGGAATCCGTGAAATAGGCCATGGTCCAGGTGAGGGGTACACTGTCAATGTTCCCCTGGCGGCAGGCGCAGGAGACGCCGAGTATATTGCGGTTTACGACCGCCTCGTGTACCCGTTGCTTGAAAGTTTTCAACCACAATTAATATTGGTTTCCGCTGGTTTTGACGCTCACGAAAAGGACCCTCTTGGCGGAATGAGTCTCACTGAAGATGGCTATGAGGCCATGCTGAAGATCCTGATGCGCTCTGCCTGGCAGACTTGTTCAGAAAGGTTGCTATTGGTGCTTGAAGGAGGTTATCAACTTGACGCTCTCAGAAATTCAGTTAAACGCGTCCTGCATTGCCTTTCCAACTATGATCCTTCAATGGAGTCTCCTGCAAAGTGCCCTGACATCGACGCCCTTCCTTACACTTTCAAGGCGCGCCTCAGAGATATCCTTGCTTTTGCAGGCAAGTATTGGCCCACTCTACCCCAACTGTGAGACTGATTGCTGAAATTCCGGCTGTTGTTTCAACTACTCGTCTGCGCAGTCACATTTTCTTCGTATTCAGGGACATCAAATTCTCGTGTTCAATGGAATTCTGCTAATAGATAAGCCCTTGGGCATTACATCAAACAGGGTGGTGGGGATAGTTCGGCGACGTTTAGGCCGCTCTGTGAAGGTAGGACATACGGGGACCCTCGATCCTGCAGCTTCAGGTTTGCTTGTGATCTTGGCGGGAACTGCAACCAGGGCGCTTGATTTCCTGGATGAAACCAAGAAACGATACAAAGTCACCATTAGGTTAGGGGAAGAGAGCGACACGTGCGACAGCGAAGGGACAATAGTTGTTACAGGAAATCCAAGCAATTTGAGCCCTGAACAGATAGACTCTTGTCTGAAAGAATTTGAAGGACCTGTTGATCAAATCCCTCCGCATTTTTCCGCAATAAAAAAGGATGGTGTTCCTCTCTACAGGTTGGCGAGGAAGGGTATATTCCCCAATCTTGAAAAGAGGAAAGTGGAAATTTTCCAAATCTCCATTATTGAATGGAGAGCGCCAGACTTGAATATCGATCTTATCTGCTCAAAAGGGACGTATGCGCGATCCTTGGCACGAGACATCGGAAGATGTCTAAGAGTCGGTGGAAGGGTGGAAACTCTAAGAAGAATAGCTTCTGGAAGTTTCGATGTGAACATGGCCCATAGCATTGATTTTATCGAGAACGCTCCCTTGAATAGGTTGGTTGAATCGAGGATAGAGCTTGCAGAGGCCCTGAAGCACATTCCACAGTTGGATGTTTCCCAAGTAGACCTGGAAAAACTTGCTTGTGGGGTATGGGTTGACTATCTGCCCAAGTTAAGCTGCGATCAGGATGCCGAAATTGCGCCTGGAGACAGGCTATATAGGGTCCAGGATGCCGAGGGTCTATTGGTAATCATGGTTCGTGTCGATATTACTGGGGAATGTGTCAGATTGAAGCCGGTAAAAGTTTTCAACGCTTTTCCTCAGAGCGCTATTGAACAGAAGCACGAATAGTAGTAAAGTATATTGTAGATATAGATGGTAACATCAATAAAGGACTAGATTTAATACAAACCATTGTTGCTACAGACTTAATACGAAATTATGGTTGGACGCATGCTCTATTTTATGGAGTCGCGGCTAGGAGTCGGGTCGAGATCAGAGTTGAGAGAAAATAACATGAAGAAATTCACAAAAATATTGATTTTGATAGTTTTGATTCTAATTACGGTGTCTTCTGGTCATTGCGCAACTGATCCAATCGACGCCAATGGGCAAAAACCGGAATTTCAGAAAAAGGAAACTGCGGTTTTGGAAGCGTCATCACTTTGGATTGTTGTAAACATGTTCACTGGCAGATCTTCAAAACAGGCGGTGATTGTTCAAGAGGCTCTCGAAAGGCTAGGGGCTGACGGTCGAGGGATAGTGCTGCCTTTTTCTGAAATCACAGTAGAAAACATGAAAAAGTTAAAGCCGGCGTTTCTGGCATTGAGCCCGAACGGAATTCCATGGTGCAAATATAAAGGGAAGAATGGTCAAGACCTGGAAAATTTCTTCAAGGCGTTACGTATCATTGTAGAGGATCTGAAAGTTCCCGTCATAGGTGTCTGTGGAGGACATCAGGCGCTGGCTTTGGCCTTTGGGGGCAAAGTCGGGCCGATTCGAGGGGGAGAGGACGATTGTTTTCCTTATGGGCACAATCCAACAGAGAAGGGTAGGCATGATGTTTACGTTCTTCAAAGGGACCCATTGTTCTTAGGCATGGAAAAGTCTCTGAACCTTGTTCAAAGCCATTATGATGAAGTCAAACGACTGCCCGCAGGTTTTATCGCTCTTGCCGCAAACAAAATGTGTCCGTATCAGATAATCAGACATCCTGCGAGACCTGCTTATGGGGTCCAGGCTCACACGGAATACTATCTCAACTCCAGACCAGACGGAGGAATACTCCTGAGAAACTTTCTGGATATTGCCAGGACGCACAACAAAATTGTCCGCCACCCCAGTTCAGCGACCACGACTTCACGAGTAATGGATAGGGACTACTCCATGTCTTCTGAAAAGGCATTATGGTAGAGTTTGTCTCAATCGCTGAGATACAGTCCGGTAGCGATTCCAAGAATTAAAATTCAAGGGGGTTAAATTGCCTTGAAAGATGTTGAGCCAAGCATTGACCATAAAGCGGAGCCTGTAAGATATGCGGCTGAAATCGTTGGTGGAGACCCATTTTCAAGTTTTCTCGGCATAGTTGTTGAAGAAGTAAGGGATTCATACGCACTGGTGAGTTTGAAACTCAAGCCGGAATATTGCAATTCCGCAGCTCGCAGTCACGGGGGAATAATATTTTCACTGGCTGATCAGGCGTTTGCGATAGCCTGCAATTCAAGAGGCTACATGGCTCTCGCCGCTGAAATGAAGATCAATTACTTCGAAGCTACTAAGGCAGGAGATACAGTGAGCGCTGAAGCCAAACCTATAGATATTAGGAAGAGGATCAGTTTGTGGAATATTGAAGTTCGCAATCAGGACTCAAGTCTGGTTGCCGTGGCGCATGGACTGGCTTACCATTTTTTGAAGTGATTGATCATGAACGGAATATCAAAACACTCCGGGCGCGTATTGGTGGTAGAGGACGACTTATTTAATGGCCCATATACTATAGAGCTCTTAAGGGGATCAGGATTCGACGCCAATCTTGCTGAGACGGCCGAGGAGGCTCTAAAATTTCTCGACGCCTGCGACGAACCGGAACCTGACTTAATTCTTCTGGACGTCAACCTGCCAGGTATGGATGGTCTGGAAATGGCCACAAAACTCAAGGCCCATAATGAATTCCAGTATATCCCGATAATAATATTTACAGTTCACGATTCTCTTGAATTCAAGATCCAGGGATTGAATAGCGGAGGGGATGATTATCTTACCAAACCCTTCGAATCTGACGAGTTGCTGGCTCGGGTGAACGCAATGATGAGGATTAGGCGTTTGTATAAAAGCCTAAAGAATGAACGGCTCGAGAACCGCAGGTTATCTGAAACCTTGGATAGCTCTGAGAAGCTGGGAAATCTCCTGGGGCGTTCCGAAAAAATGCGGAGTATATGCGACCTCATTCTGGATATATCAGGATCTGATTCAAACGTTCTTATTCAGGGAGAATCGGGTACCGGCAAAGAAGTTGTCGCCAAAGCCATTCACGGTCGCAGCACTCGAAAAGATGGGCCGTTTGTTGTTGTCAACTGCGCTGCCTACGCAGAGACACTTTTACAATCTGAGTTGTTTGGACATGACAAAGGAGCGTTTACCGGCGCAACAAAGTCAAAAAGAGGTAGGTTTGAACAGGCGGATGGAGGAACCATTTTTCTTGATGAGATCGGTGAAGTGAGTTTACCCACCCAGGTTGTCCTCCTGAGAGTTATTCAGGAAAAGCGTTTTGAGAGAGTGGGTGGTGAGGAGACAATTTCTACCGATGCCAGGATTATAGCCGCCACCAATAGGGAGTTGAAGAAAGCCATGGCCCAGGGGACATTCAGGGAAGATCTATACTGGCGGTTAAATGTCATTAACATCTATATTCCATCATTGCGTGACAGGAAAGAAGATATTCCTCAGTTGGTGAACAAATTCATCGAAGTTTTCAATGAACGTTTAGGTAAGAAAGTCATCAGATTTAGCCAGGAAACTATGGATCTTATCTTCCGATACCATTGGCCGGGTAACGTCAGGCAGCTTGAAAACGCGGTAGAGAGAGCCATGGTCATGAGCAAACGGGAAGTTGTGCAACCGGAAGACCTACCCCAGGAATTGCGTCCGGGAGATTCACAATTATCGGACTGGGGACCCAAAGACACTTGCCTGGGTACCCTTGAGCGCGAACATATCAGATCAATACTGCAACAATGTAAATGGAACAAATTTAGAGCCGCTCAAATTATGGGAATAAGCAGGAGCACGCTTTACAGTAAAATGAAGAAACACGAATTATTAGCGCCGGTTTAAATGGAAAGCCTTATAGTGCAATTCTTCGAGGGGGTTTTACAGTCGGAAGACGGGCTGATAACACCTGTAGTGTGGGCATGTTCCACATTCGGGAACCGAATCCGCGTTGGTAACCAAGTGAGGGAAATTGAGGCGTCAGAGATCGGACAACTTGCGGGAGCAAATCTTGTGGCCGTTGTGGATCTTGAAGGACTTGATTCAGATGACACCACTTATGTGGTTGATGCTATTTTGAAAGGCCGGTATTGCCAGAGGCCGGGAGTGCGCGAGAAAGTTGACGCCGCGCTATATTTACTTGTCAACGAGGTTTTGGGAGAACTCACAAAACCGACCCTTGACTGACAATGCTTTGAAAGGTTCCAAGCTATCACTGAAAGCTTTTGGCATTTTTCTTGACAGATTAAAGTAAGAGTATTATTTTGAGCGGATAAGACTCAAAGATCCGATTCCATGGATCTTGGTGAGTAACTTGGGCGGGTAGCTCAGCGGGAGAGCATCGGCCTTACAAGCCGAGGGTCACAGGTTCAAATCCTGTTCCGCCTACCAAGCCCGAAAATAAACTTCTGTGGGTGCGTAGTTCAGTTGGTTAGAACGCCGGCCTGTCACGCCGGAGGTCGCGGGTTCGAGTCCCGTCGCTCCCGCCATAAATTCCAATAGGTTACAACCAATAACCTGTCTCTCAAAATTTGGTTTTTTAGAAAAGGTAACAAAAAGGTAACATCAAGGTATTTTGAATATCTATTTTTTGGTCTTTGACGCAACTAGAATTTGCGTTAACCCTTGATCGTAAGTGAATTTATCAATCGCGGTAATAAGCTCTTCATCAGAAATAAATCCATATCTTTCACCCACCGGTTTCATCCTGTCCGCATGCCCCATAATTGATTGTCTGATCTCGTAATCCAGCCCGCTTCGCCTCGCATTCACACTCCAGGTATGTCTTAGATCGTGGGGCGTAGGCCTTGGACTTGACCATTGAAGTTTGTCTAGGGCGCGATCCCATGGTCGCTGACAAGATTGAGCCTTGACCTGTGTCCCCTTGAGGGTGAATACATGGTCGTTAATCAGACTTCTGATCTTTCCTAAACGATCAAACAACGGCACAAGATCCCTGTGAATCGGAATCCTCTTCGCTTTAGATTCCTTGGTTTCGGTGGCGTGCAAGGTGATTATCCTCTTGTTGAGGCAAATATTTCTCCACGCCAGGTTTATAATTTCTCCGCGCCTCATTCCGGTAAGATACGCAGTCCATATAATGTCCGCGTACCATTCTGGACAGCCTTCCCTGACACGATTAACGTCATCCAGACTGATATAAACCTCACGAAGTCCTGATTTCTCGCTTAAAGACTCTACAAGTCTACATGGGTTTTCAGTCACAATCTTATAGTCAATCAGGTTGCGGAATATTTTACTCAACCCTGCGACCTCTTTGTTTACCGTAGAGTTCGAAGCTCCTTGGGCGGTCCGTTGAGCGCGGTATTGGTGAATTTGTGGTGTCCAAATATCCTTCATTGGACATTTTTTCTTGAAATGTGAAACAAGGTGGAAAAAGAAAACCTGATACCTGTCGGGATGTTTTAACGCAGAAAAATAATGGCTCTTGACGAAAAGCTCTATTGCATCCCAAAGGGTCGTTTGGATGGCAGGCGGTTTAGCCTGCACCGGTTGTAACTCCGCTGGTGTCTCCCATGACTGATTGACGAACAGCTTTATACACGCTGCTCTAGCCAGTTTTGAGAGGTTCCCGTAACTGCTCGATCTTAAGGCGTTGACAATCTCTATTTCTAAACCCAACGCCTGTCTTTTACCTTCACATCCTGGCAGCGCAAGTTTGAGAAGCGTCCCAAACGGTCTGAAATGGACATACCATGTCTCTTTTTTTAGTTTTACCGACACAGCCGTGAAATCTCCCTTCGTAAAGATTTCACATCCAATTCCCGCATATCCCCCTCATCATCTTCCTTTTTCAAAGAACTTGTGACGGACGATGCAATATTTTGATCAACTACGTCAACCCTTTTTCTAGGATGAGTAATTCGTCTTCTATCCAGGAAATTTTGTAGATCGGATTCAGATATTAACCGCCGTCTTTCGGAAACCTGAGTGTATGGCAATTTTCCTTCCCTCAACCACCTGGAGACTGAAATCTCAGATTTCCGCAATTTTCTCGCCACTTCATGAACAGTAAAATATGTTTCCAATCTAGTCTGGCCCCCCCTGGCAACATTCTATAACCAACACAAATCGTGACCTATCATTCAATTTGATCAACAGGGATGTTTTCTACGATTTTCCCAATTTTGGACTGGAGATTTTTGATGACGACTTTTCATAACACCGCTCCCAACAGCTTGATTTGAGTAAACCCCCACGAATTAACGGCTCATGGGATTTTAAGGTATTCGCTTGCAGGATTCAGATGACGCCGGTTCAATTGTATCCAGACTGTTTGTCCAGTGGCGCAAATCAGATTCCCTAAAACACATCCTGTTTCCTGGTGTGAGAACACATCTGGGGCCACGCCCATCACGTACCCACCTGCGAAGTGTTTGATAATGGATTCCCAATTGCTCTGCAGCGTCAGTAATTTTTACAAGTTGTTCCATTTAATACGTCTCCTCTTTAGAAATGAATTTTGCCTTAGAGGATGAGAAGTAGCCCGGAAGACGATAATCTCCGCCTGACCAAGGGTGTACAATTTCAGAAGTGAGTGTTTCTTGTTCCATCAGATCAATGGGTTGCGACATCGGCAGCCTCCTTTAAAATAAAGATAGAGATCCTCTACTTGTTCCCTCTTAACGAATCGCCTGATATGGCCTGGGGCAGTTGGATAGTCGGCAAACTCAGCCGCTGGGCGCGGGCTATTCCACAACCCCTATCCACGGAATCCAGTTCACTCTAAGGTAATGATACGAAAGTGAATTCTGTAACGCGTCCCCCGAAAATCAGGAAATTACCCTGACGAAAAAAAACGTAACAATTGTTTCTCAATTGCGAAGAATTATAGCTGTTCGAGGTTCTGCAGGTCAACTATAAAATAGCATAAAGTGACCTGATGTTAAGGGGTTGAGTTGGTGCAATTAGATTAAATTGATGTAATTTGGTGAAATTGCGCTCTCAAAATTCCAATGATTTCAAGAAACCAAAAAAATGAAAAATATCGTTGTGGGATTAATTTTTGCCCCACAGGTACGCGCGATTCAACAGGGAAACTCGAAATTCCTGACGTCGCCCAGCCCCCTGAATAACCGTTAACTTGCTTGAACCCGCATTTCTTTTGGTGAATTTTCTATCTCAGATTTTTGTCGATTCGATCAGGGCGCATAAAGAACAACCCCCGTTCCTGAACAGGAATTTCCAGATTGTCCATAATAGACGTTAAATAGTCTATTGAGATTTTGACGTCTTTCGGACTGGA
>CAJBEZ010000047.1 GCA_903952205.1 uncultured Desulfomonile sp.
CATCGAATTTTGGGCAACCAATCAACAGCGTCTTTCCCTTAAGTAATTCCCGATGCAGATCCGGATACGCGAAACCCGTGCAATCAGCGGCGACGAGCAAATCAGCGTTTTTCAGGAAAGGGGCCGTAGGCGGCACGAGCCGTATCTGCACCGGCCAATGAGTCAGCTCAGACCCACGACTGTGGCTGACCACCGGCTCATTTGCTTCACCACACGAACAACTCCCGGGGGCAAAGGTTTGAATATTGGACGAAGGGCAACCACAGGGCATTTTGCCATTTTCCTGTTTTTTGGAAATTGTTACAGTCTTTAGTCGTTCTTCGACAGCTTCCTCATCAAAGTCTTCGGCATCTCTTTGAATTATCTTGAGAGCGCCGGTCGGACACTCTCCAATGCAAGCGCCCAAGCCGTCGCAGTATACTTCTGAAACCAGCCTGGCTTTTCCGTCGATTATCTCAAGCGCTCCTTCCGCACAACCGGTCACACATTGACCACAGCCGTTACAAAGTTCCTCATCTATCTGTATTATATTTCTTTTGATTTTCATCTTTGTTTCCTTCTCCGTCGCTTTTCTCTTTACTCATTTTCAACCGCTCGTAACAGAGGCGTGTGTTTGGGCGTCAATTCGTATGCTAGGCTGCGTCCTGAATCGGTCAGGAAGTCACGCTCAATTACTTCTGAAAGATAATTCTCACCCAATTCGGCTTTCTTCATCTTTTCCTGAAGAGACGCCAGTAGATGAGCGTCATGAACCAAATTCAGATTTTGAGATTGATAGTTTTGGGGATTATCCAGATTGTTTATAATTTCACAAACCTCTTCTATAAGTTCTTGCGGAGCGTTCAAATTCTCGAGTATCTCGCGAGCTGCTGATGTTCCCCTTTGATGGGCATGGTCTATGGTAAATGATTGGTCAGTGGGTTCAACATCGTGCAAGTACGCGGCGGCAAGAAGAACAGCAGGTTTAGCCTTTTCTGCGCCGATCAAGCGTTCGACTGCGGAAGCGACCCTGGATGCGTGCCCTATTCGTTTAAAATCATTTTTCAGTCGCAATTTCATTTGTATTGCGACTCGGTCCTTAAAAAGATCTTCCTTTTGCTTTATCAGTTCAGGAGGAAGGTCTCCAAAACATTGACGGGCAAATTTACAATGGGCTGCGCAGCCAAAATCCATTTTTGGATTAAGCGCATACTCACCACAATTTTTGCATTTGCGACGAGTCTCATCTTTGAAGAATTCCAGCTTGGCGCCGCAATTCGGGCATTCAGTATCAAAGATGGCGTCAAATTTCCAGTAGCGGGGATCCTGACCTGGGCACTTCATGTTTCCCTCTCCTTTCCATAAAAGGAGTAATTTGATTAGTTGCGGCGCATGGTCTGTAGAATTGCGATGCGCCGCTCAGTTTGAATTAACAATAGACGATTGACGTTATCCCAGGAGCTAAGGTGAGAATGAATCGCGTTGAACTCCTCAACCTGGATTAACTTTTGCTAATTAACCTAGAATCGCTTTCAGGTCCTCATCCGGAGTAGTTATAGGTTTTATGTCGAAGGTCTTTACCAGCGTGTCCAGAACGTTTGGAGTTATGAAGGCCGGCAGGCTCGGGCCAAGACGAATACCCTTGATTCCTAGGTGGAGCAGTGTAAGCAGTATCGCAACTGCTTTCTGCTCATACCAGGAGAGTATCATGGACAGCGGCAAGTCGTTGACACCACAATTGAAAGCGCCTGCAAGGGCTACTGCAATCTGGACTGCGGAATACGCGTCGTTGCACTGACCAACATCCAACAGTCTGGGGATCCCGCCGATGTCCCCAAGATCTTTGTCAAAGAAACGGAATTTTCCACATGCCAGAGTCAACACCACGGTGTCTTTGGGCGTTTTTTCGACAAACTCCGTATAATAATTGCGTCCTGGTTTAGCGCCGTCACATCCCGCCACCAGGAAGAAATGCTTTATAGCTCCACTCTTTACGGCATCTATGACCTTGTCCGCCACCGACATGACAGCGTTCCTGGCGAAGCCGCACATCACCGATTTTCCATTTCCATCAGAGGCAAACCCTGGTAGTTCCAGCGCTCTTTGAATGACCGGGGCAAAATTCTTGTCCGCTACGTGTTTTAAACCGGGCCATCCAACCAGCCCTGTAGTAAAAATATTGTCCTTGTATGAATCAGCGGGTTTTTGAATACAATTTGTCGTCATG
>CAJBEZ010000048.1 GCA_903952205.1 uncultured Desulfomonile sp.
CGCTATTCGCCAGATCCTGATGTTTCCTATAACGGCAACGAAAGAGCCGACACCACATTCAAGAGCTTTATTCCGTTCATTGGCTTTCAAAGCATTTACTCCAATGCATCTCAAAGGTTGAATTTAAGAATCTTGGGCGCACCAGTGGTATTGGGAACGGTCACAATTGGATCGACCACAAACGGTTCTCGATCTGTCTATGACAATGTGTCTTATTCAAGTGGCTCTTTCCTGGAATTTTTTGCAGAGTATTCCCTGAAGTTATCCGCCGCATCTCATGCTGGTTTATTTGGAAGGTGGAATTTGACTCGTGCCACAGCTACAGGGCCTTATACTAATCATGCCGCCAATGGAATCATTACAAGCGACAATTACGATTTATCTCGGAACCAATATACATGGACAATTGGCGGGTCGTTCACCTTCAACTTCGGTTTCCCTTTTTGATTCCTGGGCTTTCCCGCTCAAGAGAGCTACGTCGTGATCAAAGATAAGAACAGCGGTATGCTCGGAATATATGCCTACTTTGGTAAGATCAATCAATAAGGGGATGAACTTTCTTTGAAAGAGACATTCTTGGGTCCGGTATTTTTTCTATAGTTTGGAGCGCAAAACAATGGCTAAGAATCCAAAAAAAGACGTAGTTGTTCCTGTTATCTACCAATTGAAAATTACTCTTCAAGATGTCAAACCTTCAATATGGAGAAGAATTCAGGTCCAAGGAGACACTACCCTCAATGCTTTTCATAGGATACTACAAAAGGTTATGGGATGGACTGACTCCCATCTTCATGAATTTATCGTCAAGGGAGTTTCATACGGTGACTCTGAAGATGAAGACGCTTTGGACGAAAGAAAATACCGTCTAAACAAATTGAATTTACAAGAAAAGGAAAAATTCTTCTACGTTTATGATTTTGGCGATAACTGGAACCACATCATTTTGGTAGAAAAGATTTTGCCTAATGATAGCACCGTTAAATATCCCTATTGTTTAACTGGTAAGCGTTCAGGTCCCATTGAAGATTGCGGTGGTCCCTGGGGCTACATGGGAATCTTGGAAATTCTTGAAGACCCAAATCACCCCGAATATGACGAATTGGACTGGATAGAAGAGGATTTTGACCCTGAGATGTTTGATATTGAGAAGGTAAACCGGCGACTAAGAACTCAAAGAAAGTGATTATGGTGTAGTTCAAGGCAATGTCTGTACATCTCCAAGTCAGTCTGGATTTTCTTCAACATCCTCACATCACTGATTTCAGGATGGATGTAAATGTCCGGTTAGCATTACATAGACTTGCCAATGCGTCAATTGCGGGCATTTTAGCCCGTCTACATATACGAAAAAATTAAATCAGCTTTATTTGAGCTATGAATTGTTCGTGTCAACATCTCAATGATCGCGTGACAGCACGAACTGGTTCAGTTCCTGTTTGTAGGCTCTCCATTGCGGCATAAAACCGTCCATAAGAGCTTTGAATCTGTCATTATGATGACGTTCCAGTAGATGTGTCAGTTCGTGGACAATGATAAATTCAAGGCAGTGTATGGGGGGCTGGGCTAACTCAAGATTGATCCAAATCCGCTTATGCCGCCTACTGCAAGACCCCCACCTTGTTTTCATCCTCTTGATACGCCAGTCTTCCAAGTCAACTCCTATTATTTGTGTCCATTTAGCTACAAGAATAGAGACCTGTTCTTTTAGTTGAAGTCTGTACCAGGCCTTGATGGCTTTTTCTCTTTGGGCTTCGTTACTACCTGTCCTGACATACAGGTCTATACAAGTTGTGTCTCGGAGTTCGACACTCGGCTTCGCGTCATGATACTCCACGTTCAAGAGATACCTGTTTCCAAAAAAATAATGACTCTCTCCCGACACATATTCGTTTTTAGATGGTAAATTCTGAGATTCAAATTTTGACTGATGTTTTTTGATCCAACCTATTTTGGAAATTAAGAAGAGTCTTATTGCGGCATCATTTAATCTTAGTGGGGCTGCCAACCTAATTCTGCCGTTTGGAGGATGAACTGAAAGACGGAGGTTCTTGATCTTCTTTCTGACCAAATCCAGTTGGAGGTCTCCAACTACTATCTTCTGGCTATTTTCAGATTTCACTCGGTGAAGCCTCGCAATGTCATATTGTCGGCCTTCCTAAAACTCGCCATGCCAGTTTTCATTTTACGAAAACCAAGTTTTCTGTAAAAGTCTTCTTTTCCGGGCATTGTGTAGAGGATGAAATTGCACGAGGGAAGATTCGACAAAATATTCTTTACAATTATGGTTCCAATTCCTCGCCCTTGAAACTCCGGGATAACAGCTACGTCATAGATGGCCGCCTGATAAACCCCATCAGAAATGGCTCGACCGAATCCAATCAATCGGCCGCTGTGGAACACGAAAATGCTGGTGTGACTGTTCTCGAACGCCTTTTTGTGAACATGTGGTTCATAAAAGGCCATTCCAACTTCTTTTAGGGTTTGGGCAACTATTTGCCAGCCGGAATCGGGCAATTCGTGTTTTATTTCGATTTCCAATGAAATCTCCTCATGGCCGACGCATAACTTTTTGCTTTATGCTTTACGTTATTCGCTGAGGCGTGATCAATCATTATCTCCGGATTCTTCCCGTATGAGGTTGCCGCTACCGTCCCGGACTTCGATGCGGTCCCCTACCCTGCGACGCTGTTCTTTCAGATTATTTTGGCTGTCCCGGACTTCTATACGTTCGCCCTGCTTTGTCCAGGTTTCGACGAGGTTTCCGCTACCGTCACGGACCTGCTTGTATGCAAGTGTCACTGATGGAACAAACAGGATTGCTACGATTAACGCAACCAGTAAAATTTTCATTTAATTTATCTCCAACTTGCAAAAACTGTTTTGGATTAGTTTCGAGATAGTAAGTAGATAACAATGATTACAGCGCCAAGGATGAACCATTTTCCTTAACACCAATTATTATAAGGACCGACAGGCAACCTGTCTGGCGATAAGACTGATTAGGTAATCCTCCACAACACCCTGCATCATCCCTGGCCACCTAATACTTCCCAATACCCGCCCCTGGCAGGGCCAACCCGACGCAGATAGCCTTGCGCTTTGAGCTTGTCCACCTGTTTCAGTACCGCTCGTTTTGTTATACCGAGGGATTTTCCTATAGCTGAAGTAGTCACGAATGCATCCTGTCGTATCAGTTCTAGGATTTGGACTTCTGTCTTTGGTGAACTTATCGGTGAACTTATCGGTGAACCTGAGACCACTTTCGGTTCTTCAACCAGCGGTCGATGTACTGTGGCGGTGAAGAGACACCCTTCATGGTCATCGGCGAAATTGATCTTTGGCCAGGCATCGAGAGCCCGTTTGATTCCGGAACCCAGGCCGTGATAGGGTAACAGCCCCTTGGCGACATACGAGACGAGAATAGGATTGCGGATATTCGAGTTCCCTGTCAGAATCTTTTCCACAGTCAGATTATTGGGCAGATGGCCGGGGCTGACAATCTCAATACGGTTGTCATAAACGAAGAGGCGGATCGGCGCACTAACAAGATAGTCGCGGTGTACCAAAGCGTTCACTAATAGTTCTTCAAACACAGTTTCAGGGACTTCAGGCAGCCCAGGAGAGTTCACACCACGTCCAGCCTGAACTTTATGCAGATTCCGCATAACAAAAGCCAGGGAATCGTCGAAGACCTTTCGCAGAGGGCCGGTAAAATCTTCGGTGTCGACGTAGACAGTGCCGTGAATCTTGTTTCCCGGATAGCGGATTGCCTTGACTACGAACTGGGGCAGTATCCATTCGGGACGTTCGGCGAACATCAACACCGCCGCCAGATTCAGCATTCCCTCGTCGGTTGCGAGGTTCATGTTCTTCAACATCCGTGTGAGTTCCGCCGGGTCTTCCGGGAAGTCACGCTTGTAGGAGTCGCGGAGGAAGTCACGAAACCGCAGTTTGTCCAGCGCCTCAATCCCGGCCTTGGTCGGCAGTTCATCGGCGTGAAACTGGTCCGTCATCTGAAACAGCCGCCGCAATTCTTCTTTGGAGTTCACCCGCCGTTTGTCAGCGCCGCACTTGAGCCAGATGACGCCATTCTTATCAAAATAGGGCTTGTCGATCCCCTTGGGAACGGTCAGCACGATGACGATTCGGCCGTTCTCCATGGCCACATTCTCGGTTTGCACTACAAGAGGGCTGCGCACCAATTGGCTTGCGGCATTGCTGATGAGCTGATTGATCCGACTCACATCCTCCAGCGAAAGCCCGGGTATGGAACCGTTGTCTGCCACTCCGATCAGGATGACCCCACCCTCAGCATTGGCGAACGCCGCCATCTCCGAGGCCAAAGATACCGCATTATGAACATCCGCTTTGAATTGACGGACGCTATCCTCATTGAGCGCGACCAACTTGAGAATTTCATCACGATTCATGAACCACTCCCATCACTCGCCCAAAAGCGCTAAAAGAACAACTGTAACACCTATTATTATAAGGACCGACAGGCAACCGCAACCATTTCCCCACCTCCCCCACCATCATTACCTGATTCATTATCAAAACTGTTCATGTAGCCAATCCAGTTCCAATCAGGTCCCCAATTCATTTTTGGCTCCTGTGCAGCTTGCGGTAATCTAATAATGCATTTTATCTGGGATTACACCTCTTACGCCCCCACGAGGGTTGGCGCAGTCTCCCGGTCGGCGGGGGATCAGATGCATATGAGCGTGGAATATAGTCTGTCCCGCTGTTTCTCCACAATTCATGCCAACATTGAAACCAGACACCGAGGGATCGCCTTCTGTAATCTTTCTCTTTAGTATCGCAAGAAGTTTAGAGCAATCATCTTTTTCCGTCATTGTCATTGAGAAGTAGTCTTCTGTATGTCTTTTTGGAACTACCAGCATATGCCCTGGAGCGACTGGATATTCGTCCCTTATTGCAACAACTGTGTCCAACTCATCCACCACTCTAGTCCTAACCTTGGATTCACAGAAGGGGCAATCATCTATTGAGTCGCTTCCGACAAGCTGACGCAAATCAGTTTGATCTCTATTGCCTTTCGCGCGATTGCAGGCGGAGCAAAGAACTTGTAAATTCTCTATGGATGTTTTTCCTTTCTTTGAGCGAGGTTTGATGTGATCTACGTCAAGAGGGCGTTCATTCTTAGTAGCCCCACATAATGCGCAACGACCCCCAGATTCCTTGAGAACGCGATAACGGAGACTGCCTGGCACTGGATCATCGAGGAAGCTGTAGCTCCAAACGTCAAGACCTTTATCAATTATGTAATCTTGCATACGCTTCTCGCAGAGCATCTTTAACTCCGCTTTTTGTTCAAGGGTAAGATTCTTTGTAGAAAGAGAAACCAGAGAGTAGTCTTTAGATACTATCCCGTGATTCAGAAGTACCTTAAGCGGCATCTTTTTGATCTTATCCTCATAGTACCTAAGCTGACTTTCATCCTGCGCTAAGAAGCATTGCGCCAATTGCCGGATCGTAGCCGTGCCTCCACATTCGATGAGTGTCTTGATTAAGAGTGGTTGGTATATGTGCTGCATTTTCATGCGCTGTTTATTTGAAACGAATTCTTTGAGGTCTTCAAAGGTCATGTTGCTACTCCGGCGCTAGGGCGGATTATTTTTCCACACAAAGAATCTGAAAATTCTTGACGATCAGAGGACATATGGCATCGTCGATGACAGTTCGGGCACAAGGCCACTGTGTTGTCGATAGTATCTGAACCTCCTTCAGACAAAGGTCTAATATGATGAACCTCCAAATATGGAAAGCCATCGATAGCCTTAAAAGGAGCCGGGATCTTGCAACCCTCACAAACGCCATTAGAATTGTTAAGCACCCAGGCTCTAACCAGTGGATCACGATAAAAGCTTAAGGATGTTGTCTGCGACTGTTTTGGAGATTCTACACCGCTGGGGATGCCGGAAACAATCTTACGCCGAAGGCTCTTAGTTTTTTGAGCGAGTTCATCGCTATCGGCGGTGGGCGTATATTCTTCAGGTAGATAAGCGCCCTCCTCTATCAGGAAATGCCAGATTCTATCCCTAACGCCTGCCCCGAGATTTTTCGCAGGAACGAATCCCTTGATTCTTCGCAGACAAAGTTCTTCAAGAGCTGCGGAAATATTCTGCATTCGGTATTCTACTGAGCCCTTTGAACGGTTCTTCAAATGACCTTCTCTTAAAGAGAGGTTCACGTCAGCTTTGCTGTATGCTCTTTTTTCGGTTTCTTGCCGAAGCATCCACAAATATGCTTTGACAGATTCATGAATTTCTTCATCTGACCAATCATGGCTAGTTGGAGGCAACGGTAGTCCTTTCGTCTTTAATGTCCATGGAAGTGACAAAGAATATTAATGCTACAAAGATCAATATCATCGATCTTAACGCTCCAAAAGAGGGAACCGGCGATTCGTCAAGAAAAATCGAAAAACATAACTTTTTTTGGAACATGTGCCCACGTTTGGCAGGTGTGGTTTTTAGAATCTACACCATTTTTAGAAATGGCCTTAAATAACTATCGAACCTCTGCGACATTCTTCACGAGACAATCATGACCTGGCTGGCTGCGGACAGCACTCATGAAATCATCTCGATCAAATTTGCCAAGGCCCTTACGGTCCATGCCTTTCATGAGGCTTTTACACCTGATCCCTAATGCTGGAGTTGCCTTGTTGAGTTGACCCGTGATGAACCGTAAGCCGATGTCAAGGGCGTCGCGCTTGAGAGCAAGCAGTCCCTGCACGTGCTTAGGACCAAGAAGTGTTTGCAGAAAATTCCACACTGCCTGCTCATCCAGGAGCAGGCGAAAATTCTCAAACTCCTGATCTAATCCATAGAAGTTGTTCGGGGGCTCACCATCGGTTTCCGCATAAATGGCTGCAAACTCGACCACATCTGCCACAGTCGCCAAGTCAGGTTTAACTCGCCGCAGGAACTCGACTAATGCGTTTGGAGCGCCGGGGTGCTCACGCACAATTCGACAACAGTCGTAAAGGTCCAGTAGCAGCAAATGTGCGACGTGTCGCACGTCATCGCTGATCATGTGGCCATGAGCAATCTGATTTCTTAACACGGGAAACTTGAACGCATAGTAGACATAGTCAATGTGAACAGAGGTATCGCGAACAAGAGCCTCGAGTTTTTCGATGATCGAGCCCAGTCGCAGTTTTTCAAGTGAGATTCCAGACAAAAAACAGCCATCTGCTATGATGCCCTCAATCTGCGTAGCTGTAGCGCTGATGAATAACTCGAACTCTTCTCTCTCATAGGCTGCAAGCGCTGGTAACAGGACCCTTTTTCGATCTGCAAGAAAGTGGTGTTCATCAAGCAAGCCCCGAATGTCTTCTAGTGTGCCGGAGCCTGCAACAAATTCCTCGAGGCTTTCATAAAATGGTGTTTTATCTTCCGCTTCATAAAGATTTTGGATCTTATCAATCTCTCGTGAGGGAAGCCGACCAAACGCATGTCGAACTGATGAGAAATGTGAGGGGCGGAATCTTTCAGGATACCAGCGGAAGGACCAGGGTGTTTGAACGGCCCAAGCGGAAATCCTTGATTCAGAACCGTATGAAGCATGAAGGGCTTTCCGCCATATTCTATTTTTGTGTGTCAGGACGTCAATAATCTCGTCCTTTGCCTCTTTGTTTAATTGCCTATAATATCTATAGAATCGAATGTCTGATGGGTCCGCATCCATCTTCGGTGAGCGGCGCTCCACTTCCTTTATGGCACTCTCACAATTGGCTATGTTTCCCTCGATAGCTGAAAGGTCGTCCAATGCCCATCTGTAGAGTTCCGCCAACTTATCTCGAGGTAGATATTCAAACCCAAACAGTTGCTTTCTAACCCACCCCGGGACCTTCGCAGTGTCTGAAGGAATGTCGTCCGAACTACCGTACAGCCTTGCAACTGCTTGCCTGAGTTGAACTAGACTTAACTGCCACCCATTTCCGTTGGAAAATCGACCCACAAAAGATCTGGCGATACCCTCTTCGTCTAGTTGAAACAAGCGTCCATCGGTGAGTAGTTCCTGAATAAGTTCGGAAAGTTCGGCTGCAGTGACAGGTTGCTCGCGTAACGCAGCGATGTCCGACATGACCATCTCCTCGTCTTCGTGGTTCGAGATCTGCTTATCCAAGTTAGCGATTTCGAGCCCAAGTCTCAAATTTTTTCGTGTTATCTCTAATCGTTTTTTGATGATTATTAATAGGCTCCATGAACGCTTTGTCGGCTGCGCCAACATAAACCCCATGTGTCCAATCCAACACATAATGCTCTTCCGTGTAATAAGTGGCAGTTCCAGCACTGTCTTTATCTTGGAGCGGGACAGAATACCTTACGATAGCCTTTGATGCCTTCAATATGCTTTTCTTTTTGTCAGCATCCTGCTCGCTATCAAGCGCCGTACTAAATATCCGGTGGAAAGTGGTGAAGTAGTGATTATTTTCACAAAATGATTCCGCCTCCGAAGTCAACATGCAACCAGCCCACACCTGCGATTGCTCACCAGTGTAAGCTGCCTCAATAGCCGACCCGACAATGATAGGGCCGTCGGCAACTATGTCACCCCATGCGATGGCGCCTCTAAGAGGTGCCCTGGGCGGAACAAGGCTACTCTTTTGCATTTCTAAAGCTGTAAAAACAATGTTAATGAACGAGTCAAGTGAATCATTAACCGTGAAAAAGGTAATAGTATCGGAAAATAGGAGACAGTCAGCTCGCTTACTGGTGGGATCTGGTATCGCAACAGTAGGCCTGTCAGCCGAAGAAACGTATTGGAATTTTGGCATGAAAGCATGTTCAATATCTGTAATTATTATGCGTCTATAAAGATTGTATAGTCCTTCAGTACCAAGTCGATTCCGGAGAGCTTTGAAACCGAGAATGTCAAACATTGCAAAAAAGCAGTTTTGCGTAGGCACAATTGTCTCCTTCAGTCCGTGCTACCGTCGACGGAGCAAAAGTAAGTTCATCAAAACATCCCCAAAATGGAGGGCCAATCGATATCGGCATCTAGGCATAATCGGTATTCTGCCAACAAACACCATTTCAATTACAAAGTGACAAGCCGACTGTGTGAATTGTCAATGTTGACCTCCACATTGATGTTGGACGCTTCCTTTAAGGGTTTGCATTCGTCGAAGCTGGAATGCATCGTTAGGGGAACGGGTGCCGTGGTTGTTATTGCCTGCAACTCGTTTTCAAAAATTATGAGACTTTGAATTTCTATAATCCTGGGATTACACCGCCCAAGGAACCCTCTCCAATTGTCCAGGAATTTGCATTTTCAGCGTAGAAGCATAGTCACCATTATAATTACAAAGCCAGAGGAGAATGAGTTCAATATACCATTGGCTGAGTTTCAGCGCATCGCGTCTCAGCGAAAAGATCCCTTCGCTAGTTTTGCCTTTTGGATGTGAGATCTGATTTCGTAGTGTGGTAATTGCTTCAGGGCCGTTGTCGTAGTTTTTTTTGGTGAGACGAGTCAATGCAGACGGCACATTCCGGCTGATGTTCGCATCACATAAAATCGATTTGATCCGAAAAGCTGCAGGGAGATTATCGAAACTTTTCATATCCATCGGCGTCTTATGCCCAGCAGAATAAACCCAACTTAAAAGTTCTAAAGTGGCCTGAGCCATCACGAGTCCAGCGTCTACTTGACCGATTTTACTGGTTAGATACCAATGAATGGCGGTGCTAAGGCACTCATTCCACTGCTTGTGCAACAATTTCTCGAAAAAGCCAGAGAAAACATCACCCAACATTTCTCCACGAAACGAGTCAAACCATGTTGGTGAGCATCGCCATCGATCACAAAGTGGTAAGTCAAACTGCTCCCAAACGGTTTCACCAGCATTATTTATTCCTTTGGCAAGTATCGGGGCCGTCCACATGCCCCGGGCGAAAGAGAAGAAAAGATGGAGGGCGTCAAGGATCTCGTGGGCACGATTTAGACTGAAGCTACCCCCGTCATTACGCTTAATTTCACCAAAATGGGTTATTGAGTAGCCACTTCCTTGTTCTAACTTTATAAAGCTCTCTTTACTCCAGCATAATTCAGACAGTTGGATCGTCCAGTCCCCGGAAGACAACTCTATTCCTTGTAAGGCGACGGGGGAACCCTCATTGTTGATAGCCTGACGATTGCGGCGATATCTACCGTCAAGACACCTAAACTTGTGAAAGTTGAAGAGACAGAATGTTAGCCTTGAAATTTGCTTTTTCTTGGGGGAGTTCCTTCTAAGATCACTGCCTAATGGAATCAGATCAAGCGAAAACGAACCATCTAGGCTTGATGTTCCTGGAATACCCTTCGGAAAAGCTTGAGCGCTGACTCCTAGAGTTGGAAATTCGATCATCAACTCCAGACATTCGTGACTATTCAAGACTTCTAATAAATCGTCTTTAGCACATGTAAGCCTGATAATAGTTTCCGGATTGGGCGTGAGTGAAAGCACGACTTCAGCCATGCCGTCATATTGTTGGTTCTGATATGTTATTCTGGCGTCTATTCCGCTCCGTAGAGATATCTGACCTTGGGGCTGAACTATCTTCTCGATTTCTTCGAGAAATAAATCTTTGGCCATCGTAGTTTCCTCTCTGAGTCAAAAAGGGCAAATCTTAGTAAGGCGGCACCTTAATAAGGGTAATCCCCATTATCAATCGAAATCCAGCTCTACACTTGTTGCCACACCTTCAGTGTAATTGATGGTATTGTCGGGCTTGTCCCCTACTTACCCCCCAAACAGCGGGCCAGCCACACCCTTTTTCGGTCGTTTGCCGGCGCTTTTGGCTTTGGGCTTGGCTTTCTCATGCAGGCCCTTTTTCACTTCTTCCTCATGGCGTTCGTGGTTTAGGGCAAGAAGGCGGTCCAGGATCTCTCGGCGGGCGGCTTCCGATACTGTATATCGGATGCCTTGCCTTGTTTCATGGAAGCCATGCCCCAAGTCCAAATCCGTCCAGCCGTACGCTGCGGCGACGGCATGGTCCATCTCTACATGTAGCGTCCGCAACAATGCTATGTCTATAGAATCCTCGTCTCGCTTGTGAAAACGATTATAATTTTTGCTCAACCCCTCTTTACGGGAAAGCATGATGGATTTCCGGAGGACGAAGTATTTGGAACCAATGTCGTCTAAAGAGTCCATATTATGCGGCCATGGAAATGTTTCAGAACAATCCGACGGAGTGTATAATAGAACTCGCCCAAATGTTGACCCATATTTGCCAGACCATATTTCATGAAATGTGCTCTGCAAAGGTATCGAAAGGCACGTTTCGTCTGTGGCAACTATCACTACTGATTCGGCCAAAACCACATAACAATCAATAAAACAAAACGCATTGGCGTTACTGAATCGCGCCCTCACCAACACCCGCTCCATTCCAGATATGGTGGAGTAGAGTTCGGAGCCTTTTCGGCCAAATTGCCACCACAGACGAGCATATGTTTTTGCTGAAGCGTCCTTCTTGAGCCCTAACTTATCCCTTTCCGGCTTCACTTTTGCTTCCACAATTTTTAGCATTTCAGGATAATCTGCGGCGACTGGACCGTTGTAATCGGGGGCTTCAATACCCTCACGTTGAAGCTCTTTTTGGACCTTTTCGCCTGCACTGAGCCACCCCGACGATTCAGCACGACGCAGCGGCCAATCATGAAAATTGATGACCCAGCGGCTCGGGGATTGGTCGAAACGTGAGTTCAAATCTTCGCCATTCAAATATGGATAGAGCACTTCCTTGTTCCGGGGATCTGCGTCGATATAGTCCTGAGCCTCTTCCGGCGACATCACGAAACCCATGCCGAGAACGTACGAACCTATAAATGACTTGTTAGCATTTGCGGCTAGACGATACGGATTACCGGAAACCTTTCCTGGAACCTGAAGCAACGGCGAAACACCTTTTACGGTCTGATCATCGAGAAAGAAGGGACCTTTCCAGGCACCTTTTCTTAGCCAGACATGACTTACAGCGACATTCGCTGTTCCTGGCCATTTTCGACTCGCCACAGCCCGAGGAATCACCAGGCCTTTTTTAGCCAATTGATCCAGGCCGACTTCGCGTGTGTCACCCTCAGCTATAGAGTTAGTGGCAAGCAATCCAATCATGCCGCCGAGATTGAGGATCTCGTTGGCACGCAAGAAGAAATATGTGCAAAGATCTGCAACACCCTTGACGCCGCTGGCCAACACATCGACCACGTAATTTCGATAGTACACGCCGAGATTACCTGTGATCTTTTTACCACCCATAAAAGGGGGATTGCCGATTACCGCAGAGAAGCCGGGCTTTGTCCCGTTATTTACTGCAAAGACTTCGGGGAACTCAACCGGCCAGTGGAAAGGGCGGCGAAGTGAAGCCCCGTGAGGCAGCCCTGCGTTAATATCCTCCAAGGCTTCCATGGACATTGATCTTATAGCCTCGAAGGCTGAGTCAGTATCCTTTTCGTTATACTTTTGAATGATTCTTGCCCAGATTTCCGTTCGCTGGATCTCAAAGTTTCTATGAGGCATCCCACCACGTTTTTCAGCGCCGCCATCAGCGGTGGATATAGCTGCGCCAATAAGCAAATCGCTGAGGATTCGGACGACAGCGAGTTCGATTTCAGCCTCTTTGAGTAATTCTGATTTCTTTGCGCTATCCTCGACCGAGTTGACAACAAACGATTCAATTTGCCGTCGTTTATCGACCGCTTTTGCAAACATTTTCGGCATGAGCGTCCCTGTCAGGGGGTTATCCTGAATCGGTGTCGCTTTATCGGCCACGATGTGGAATCTATTTACTTGATCAGTGTGGCTCAAACCGAGCAACGAATCCCCGCATTTCAATGCGTGATCCAGAAATGTAAACGCCCTACCCTTATCTAACGTCAGGAGCCATAGCGAGAGCTTGGCCATGTCTACGGCCATGGGATTCTTATCCACACCATAGAGGCAACGGTCGCAAATAATTCGTTTGGCGTAGGCCGACTTCTCATCCGGATCATCCGGTATGATCACTTCTTCAGGAGCGCCACTGGAAATCTCCCCATAAGGTGTTATTCGGACATTTGGGCCAAACTTGCCGGCAACGTTTTCCCAGGACTCTATGAGCCTTTCGGAAAGCCACCTGCACGCTTGAACCAGAAAGGCCCCGGACCCCATGGCCATGTCGACAATTTTGAGATCAAGTATTTCTGTCGGCGCCTTGAGTTTCCACTCGGATTTGGGCCAACCTTCGGCCGGACCTTCAAAAACCAGCGGTTCCAGGGAGTGCTGAACAATTGATTCGGTGAGACTCCGGGGAGTGTAATGCGTGCCGGTGGAACGGCGTTCTTCCCCTGACGTCACAAAGATTCTACCGGGCGCTATGATTACCGGTCGGCCGAAGGTGTCATCACGGACAAGATTAGCGAAAGGCCTGACTCGATCCCATAATTCGTCATCGTTACCACAGGCGTTAATGAGTTGCTGGACACGGCCAGGATCTACCTCCTGTCCAAGCAAGTTTTCCAATGCCCTTGCCGTTTTACCTGTCTGTTCATGTAAGGCGTCGCAGAGTTCAGCGCTCTCTTTGGATCGCAGGACTTCAAGGTCTTCCAGTTCAAGCTCAGACTCTTTCTGTGCGCTTCCAACCAACGCCAGGACCGGCCGGTTAGGCTTCGCTCGTCGGGCGGTGTGGTCAAGAAGCCCTTCGTAAACGTGGCCAATTTGTTCAATATCGAGCGCCTGAAAGGAAAGACGCCTCGCCTCTGCGGAGGCGGAGCCCGCCACACGGGTTTGGAGCATCTGAAGGGCTTCCAGCAAGTGGAGCGTTGTGCGGTTATCAATAGCGAGCGGGTTGGCCGGAATATCCTTCCATGATGAACCTGCGGGGCGGCCTTCAAGGAAAGGAAAACGGTCAGGATCGAACAGATCGCCACCGTACGCCGGGAGACTCATCTGCTCATGATCAACACCGGCGTGGACAGCCCTAAATGTCGCCATAAGGCGTGACCATGCGTCGAAACGGCGTTCGAGCACTTCTTCGCCGTAACGATCAGCGGCCTGCCGCAATTGATCCCGCAATGTTGAGACAGCATAGTGCTGGTCAAAGATCGGATCGCCAAGCAAAAGGAGACCTCTTTCTTCTGCGCAAAAAAGGAACACCAGCCTCATCATTATGGTTAAGGCTGATTGATAAAGGGTCTTTTCGTCTATACCGGCGAGCAATTCACTCCGTGAGTCGGCGTCTATGAAATCCAGAGACCTAAGGAGAACTTCGACGGCTTTTCGGACCTGAAGGCCCAGTTGGTCGGTAACTTCCTGCTGATTTGAGGCGCTTTCAAGCAAGAGGCTTTCGAGGGTGTCGGCGTCCGGGCAGTTGAAGAATCTTGCGCTTGAAAGGAGAGACGCAAAGGACCTGAGAGTGGATTCCTCCTCTGTCCAGATAGTAGCTTTCCATGTGGCGAAGCCACTGGTTTCGCCCCGCGGCGAATACACGAGAGTCCAATCTTCACCATTGGTGACAAGGCCAATGGGGACATCGACCCTGCGAAGCAGTTCCATCATCCGCGTGCAGGGTGAAGCTTTCCAGTGACTCCCCGAAACTGGTTTCTCAAGATTTTGCGCTGGCGGATAGATCTTAATGAGCATTCTGAGACGACCCGATTCCGGAAAGCCGGGCGGATTGACAACCGCCATATCGGGCTTGAGGACTTCGTGGTATTCTTCTATTGAAGCGCTGGCGCCAGGTGGTATCGCCTGCCCTTCCACAATAACACCTGGATTAAACCCGAGAGTTTCCCGCAAAACGAATCGGGCCCATTCATCGTGAATCCTCTTATCCGGTTTCGCGGAATCTTTGTTGGCTTCCCATTCTTCGAAAGCGCCCCTAAAATCTCGTTTATGATCCCGGTCGATGGTTTCCAGTCCCTGAGGGAAAACTCGCATCAGGACAGGCATGGACAGGAAGGCACCCGACGTTTCAATCAGGTTCAACCATTCATTATGCTGTTTAGCTATAGACATTAAGCAATACCTTTACTAGAGCCCCTTTGGGATAACGAAGGTGACGGCCACAGGAAAAAGCCGCGATGTACAATTCTGATATCGAGCGTGAATGGCGCGAGTCTCGGCCTCAAGCTCCCCCGGTATTTTCGCAAGGCGTCTGCCCAACGAATCCCTGTCTCTGCGAAATTGTTCCGCTTCGTTTGAAGGCCAAAGGCTGATTTGAGACTCGGGGGCCTTACCAAGCTCTTGTCGGATCGCGGTTTCCAACTCCCGAAGAATTGAGGATATGTCGCTGACTTCCTTGTCACGTCGCTCAAGCAGGAGTTTTTCAAGGGCCGCCGATCTGTCGTTCTTACGAGCGTCCAGGGTTCGAGTCAGGGGCTCGGAGATCTTTGGCCAAAGCTCAGTCAACTTCTCTTTCACCGCCGCAGAGGTTTCTTTATCACTTGCAGCGGCTAAAGCATTTTTGGTTTCCGTTACATTGAACCTACTGAACCTACCCTGCCGGATGGAGCCACCGGCCTCTATAGTCTCCTCGTGAAGCTTCTGGTTGTCGCCGCCTAATACTACAAGGCGAGCAAAGGCAATGACGGCGGGATCTCTCAACCTATTATCGACTGAGAGTCTGGCCGAAACCCGAAACATTTTCATTCGGTCTTCCTGAGACCAAACTTCGGAGCGTAGCAGGCGGAGGCTCATTTGGACCAATTTGTGATTCATGTGGACCAGGACGAGATCGTCGCGTCCGATCGCCAGTTCGTGGTCAAACACTATCGGGCGAATTCTGTGAGTGTGGGGATGGGCCAGGCCTTCTGAACATGAAGCCCAACTACCTGTGAGCGCAGGCATTTCAAAGACGGGGCCATCAACATCCGGCGTGGCTATTTGTTTAAGGCCCGGTTGGCCGGTAAGCTCCAAAGCGGTCTCTACAGCCCGTCTGACATTTTCAGGGGAAATACGCAGAGTAGCCTTGGTTTCGTCGAGCTGATCGTGGAGTAGTTTGATTCTTTCCCGTAAATCCCTTTCAAATCTTAGCATGCGTCGAATTGGCTTTGCATCCTGCTCAGCCTTGTCAGTTTCCAGTGTGCGGCGCTTCCCCAGCATCGCTTCTTCCACCTGCTGGGCTATCACGGGTCCAACTTTGCCAAGATCCTCACGTATCGTATTGACCTTCTCAACGGCTTTCATGAGAAATTCAAGATCACCATCCAAGCCATGTGTCGATACAGTATCGCCAGGCCTTTGGCTCTTATAGCCTTTGCCAACAAAGTGAAAAACGCTGACTTGAGGCGCTTTCTGCCCATGACGGTCAAGGCGGCCGTTACGTTGCTCCATGCGGTTGGGGTTCCACGGGATCTCGTAATGGATCAGCTTTGAACAGTGATTTTGAAGGTCAACACCTTCCGATGCGCAATCAGTGGCGAGCAGGATACGTATGGGTGAATCCTTGGGGTTGGCCTGAAAAGCGGCTTTGATCTCTTCGGTCTCCTTGGGCTGCATTCCCCCATAAATGGTTTGAAGTCTTTCACCCGTGGAAAAACCGTGGGCCGTCAATATACCCTGGAGCCACTTTTGAGTGGCCCTGTATTCGGTAAAAATCAGGATCCGCTCGTTACTCCAGCGACCTTCAGGTTTGATGTTCTTTTGCATCCAGTTAACGAGGGATTTTGCCTTCGAATCGACCGCATTTGAAAATTTGTGTCCGAAGAGTTTCAGATCGTTAAGGATGGAGCGTTCTTCGGTTGACAGCGCTCTAAAGAAACCTGACGCAATCTCCATCACCTCGCCTGATTCTTCTTCGAATTCATCGTCGTCGGAGTGGTCATCCTCAATATTTTCAATACGACTTCGAAGGACACCCAAGGATGGCTGGGAAATCCCGGCTGACTTGGCTTTCGGTTTGGTCAATGATCGTTCGTGCTTCTCCAAAGTAGTCAGAAACGCCGCAGGAGATGAAAATAATCTTTTCTTTAAAAGCTTGAGGACGAAATCTGAAGCGAATTTCTCGGCGTCACTAGAAAAGTTTTTGCTTCGTAGTTGGGTGTAGATTTTAAGATTTTCGTGGGCGGCTCGTTCTTCGGCTGAATAATCAACCTCCAACGGCTCAATTACACGGGCGGGAAAACGAGGCGTGCCGTCCCAGCGTGGAGGGAGTTCACTTTTCATACGCCTTACCATGATTGCCCTGAGCTGTTTTTCATCCGGAGCGATACCACGAGAGAAGCGGCGATTGTCGACGAGTTCGAGGAGTGATTGAAAACTTTCCTGATAACCGTTATGCGGAGTGGCCGTCAGGAATATCCGGTGTTCAAAATGCGGTATGATTTCCCGAATGGCGTGGGTCCGTTGGGAATCGGTAGCGTATGCGCCCCGACCGGAAGGGGCGATGTTGTGAGCCTCATCAATAACGAGCAGGTCGTAACGGCGAGGATATTTCGGGGCGTCATCAGCGGGAAGAGTTTCTTTAAATCTTCTCAGCGGTCTTTCCCGTTTCAAAAAGTCGATTGAGGTTATCAGTCTGGGAAAATGAGACCAGGGGTTCACGTGTAGGCCACGGCGGCGGCGGAGATCAGCTATCAGCTTGCTATCGACTATTCGGAATTCGAGCCCGAACTTGTCGCGCATCTGGTCCCGCCACTGTATTTGAATGGACGCCGGGCACACTATTAGGACAGAATGGGCCCTGCGGCGTAGCATGAGTTCCTGGATTACGAGACCGGTCTCGACTGTCTTGCCCAGGCCAACATCGTCGGCGATCAGCAGACTCACACGAGGCATCTGCAATGCCCTGACGAGAGGGTCTAGCTGATAATCCTCAATTTCTATGCCACTCCGGAAAGGGGATTGGAGTGAGCGAACATCAGCGCTAGAAATTGCGCCCCATCGAACAGCATCGAGAAAAGAGTCCATCTTTGAGGGGCTATCAAAGCCTATAGGAGACGGGAGATCGATCCTGTCCCTAACAACAGCGCCCGGCTCGATTTCCCATATTACCTTGAGTTCTTCGCTTTCAGCGTCATCTTCGACCGAGGAAAGCCAGATCAGGTTTTGGGGTGACTTAAGAGGATTCTTGAGTGGGTTTAAAGGAAACGCTGATGTCTGAACTTCGTTGACAACAAAATAACGATGTCGGACTCTAACAAGTTGACCCGGTAACGGAACTGTCTGGTTCATAACGACATATCCCCTCATCAATGGAATCAGTGGGCCTGCGGGTAATTCATTCGTGTTAGTCCAGGAAGAACTCCATTCCTTTGCGGCCCAGAGTCTCAACCAAATAGCTCCGATCCAGGAGCCGGTTGCCTTTTTCACACGAAGTTTCAGACGCGAACAGACATGCGTGACAAGCGCTGCCATGAAGGGTCTTACCATCCGGCGTCACGTCGTGTTCTGCGCATAGTGGGTCTGAGGAACAGAATTTCATTTTTTCCAAAGCCTGATGAATCAATCTGCCAAGGGTTTCTGATTTACCCAGGTTTACCAAACCGCCCAGAGTGCCTTCTGAATCCGACGCTGCGGTGTAGAGTAGAACCCCGGCCATAGGTTCACCGTCAGATTCGAAGGCCGTTGAATAAATACGTTCACGAATCGAAGCTGAGGCGTAACCGCATTCAAGGGCGAGTTCTCTGATTAGCGCATGTGAGAATGAATGAAGGAGAATGTATCTAGCGCCAGGAAACCCCGCTTCGAATGGCTCGAGGCGCCGGACTCGTCTCCATGCTTCCCATGCTCTAAGAAGCTCACTCTCTCTTTTTCTGACGGCCGGTTGCTTTTCCCAATCCTGAATGGCCTGTTCCTTAAATTGCAAGAACAAACCCTCTCCCCGCACCTCGCCTGCGGGAACCCATTTAGGATCACTGACGGTAAGCGGCGCATGGTCGGGGAAACTCAGTTCGGCGCCTCCAATACTCTCCCCGGGCGCTTCAATACGTGTAAAACCTATCAGGGCGCTGACTTCACGCAAGCGGTGAGCCAGTGTGACCTTCTCCAGAAATTGGTCATACTCAACCGGGACTTTTTCTCGCGCGAGTTTCAAGTCGTCACTCTCAGGAGCGTGGTCCGGATTTGAAAACACTTGCCATTCTGGAATTTTCAGATCGTCATGGCCATTGTCTTCGTTGTCATCTGAAGACTGAAGCGTTTTTGCCTCAATCGCCGCCCATAATTCTTCGTCGCTGAACTCTTTCAGTTCAGGCATGAGGGCGTTCTTCGCCCAACTTTTTCTCAGAATCGTCAGTGTAGCGAGGCTGACAGCGTCCTCCAAGTTATCCCAGTTTTTGTCAACGATTTGCTTTAGCCTATCAGCGCCGGCTGGAATGGAGAAAATTGAAATTATTTCGGGAAACCAGCTATTCGAAGCGCCCAGCAACATTGCGCGAGATGTTTCGTTACAATCTTTCTCGATGATGTTCAGATGCGGGTGACGGCCAGAGCATTTTGGAAGAATCCCTTCATTTTCCGAGTCGAATGCTTGCGACATCTGCCTGCTTTTTCCACACGAACATTCAACCCAAACATCAGTTGTCTGACCGGACAGGCCTCTGTCTGTAATCTTTAGCGAAGGAGCTTCGCACTGTTCCTGACCATAATGGACAAAATGCAGCCAGGGGAAATCGTCCAGATGGCCTTTGGCGCAGGCCACCAGAAATCTTGCCGGGACCACTACTGAACTCTTGGAACCCCGAGTGCAGTTAATGTGTTCGTAGCGAATGCGATCAGGATGAAATAGATCCGTTTTCAGTTTGAACAGACCAGAGTCTACCCGAGCTAGAACCCCGCAGGAAACGCACCGCTGCCAACGGGGGAAAATAGCGACTGGAACCCCAACTTTGCTGAAAGATTCCGCAAGCGGATTTGTGGCGTCATCGTCAGACTTGCGAGGCAGAGCTACCAAACGCTCTACCGAATCGGACAGTCCGTTTTTGACAGCCCGTAGCAACCTTGATTCATGGATGCTTTTCAAACTCGAATCGGCCCAGTTTCCGAGGCCCATCACAATCACTGATATGTTCGGCAACTCCACTATTGAACCTACGCCGTAAGTGTAGAGCATTTGACTGGGCCTTACTTCGCCTACACGCAGAGGAGCGTTTTCACTTTTCATTTATTGAACCCTTTTCAGAATATTTCGATGGGGCAAAAATTATTCTTCACTTAACAAGTCCTGATAAAGTATTAGCGGCACCGGCGACTCCACGTCACGCAGCGAATTCAAACAAGTAAAGAGTCCCCAATCGCCGTCTTCAGCGTAGGACAAAAGAGGCGCACCGATGGAGGGTTTGGCTCTATGATAAAGGAGTGGCGCTCCAGTATCCTTTGACCTGAGGGCTTCTTTTTTCCAAAACGCTAATCTCTGTTGCAAGAGAGCGGCTGTTTGGTCCGCAATGTCTTGTGAACCGGTGACGCTAAACGCCCTTGAAACTATCAGAGACTCAATGCGCTTGATGAAATCGGGATAGTTGTATACTGCGATGGCCTTTTCGTTGTGATTGAATTCTTCAGACGTGAGTCGGGCTAAAGCGACAAGCACAGCGCTGAGGCCTCTGTCGAGGGCCCTTGATGAAAACGGCGTGACAGAGAGAGCTTCAACATGTTTATAAAAAGTTTCATGGAAGTGCTCGAACCGTTCATAATGTGAAAGGTCTCTCGGTCTTGTCCAGTTAAACACAGTCACAACGATGCCCGGTTTTTTTCTGCCGACCCGGCTTGTCGCCTGAATGTATTCGGCCGTCGCCTTCGGTTGACTGGCAACCACCATAAGTCCCAAACGTTTTACATCTACGCCGACTGATAGCATGTTGGTCGCCAGGAGCGTATCTATAGGCCTGTTGGACCCTGCTCCACTTTTTGGCGAACCATTGACTTGCTTCGCAAAACCAATCTCCATACGATTCAGAATGTCTGGGATGTCTTCCGAGGACCTACGGGATGTAAGTTCCTCGGGCTGGAAAATCTTCCTCTTGGCCAGGCCGTGCTGGTCCATGGATTTGAGACGGGCTGTGATGTCGTCCTCTACCAGACGCCTCATTCCAGCTAGTTCCCGGATTGAGTTGAAGTAACCAACCAGGGTCATCCAGGGATCAGCCGCTGCTTCGTAACGTTCGAACATTTTCTGAGCCGACGCCAGCAACGTTGAGTAAACTTTTATGAGAGCGGCCTTCAGTCTTATGCCTGGCGCCATAACTCCTAGATAGAGCCTTCCTGGATGCTCTGCCGATGGTTCGCGGCGTAAGGAGAAGAAGTTGTCTTCGGCGTCAAGACCTTGCGGAGGGAATACTTTTATTTTTCTGGCGAAGAGTAGACGGCCCTGATCGGCGGCTTTCCTGATGGTGGCTGTTGAGGCTACAATTTTTGGACGAACGGTCTTTCCATTAACCTCCCAGGAACATAGAGCGTCAACGGCTGTTTCATAGAGGGCTACAAGTGTCCCGAGTGGCCCGCTGATAAGGTGGAGTTCATCCTGGATGATCAGATCCGGTGGCCGAAGTGGCCCCATGTTTACTGTTTTGGCTTTCGGCATGCCGTGACGTGCTGGATGGGAATCTGAATCAGATATATGCGGCGACCTAAATCCATGACGTTCACATAAGCCGTTAACCTGTCCGAACAGGTTTTGGACCTCGCCTTTCCATGGCATTTGCGCAAATTTATCAACAGTGGCGATCAGCAATGAAGGCAGGCGACGATATATTTCTTCATCGACGACCATCGCCGGAATGCCTTCCCTGTTTGAATTTTTGCTGGTGAAGGGGCATTGGTATGTTGGGTCAGGACACATAAAAAGTGTTCTGCCATGACCTTTTTCAAATGACTCAACTTCTATATGCTTGCCTGGATCAATTTTGGAACCGCACCAGGGGCAGTGTGTCAGTTGGGCCGGAGACCCGCCGATTTTAGGATGGAAATTCATTTTGGAAGTTTCACGCCGATCCTTTACCCATTCTTCGCTCTGAGAGTTTTTATTCGGAGTGGATTTACCGCCCACCCACAGACCAATCCTGAAGGGTTCATCACCCCAAAGTTCGGGATTTTTGCGACGGATAACTTCGCAAGCGCATATCAGAGTTGAAGCACGCTGAAATTGCTGAATGGTAAGTAAACGAAGAGTATAACGCATCAGAACAGCGATACCGTATTGTCCCGGTCGACCGGCTATCTCACCCTGTCGGCGACGCAGGGCCATGGTGTACGCAGCCAGCCCGAGGTATGCTTCGGTTTTCCCACCGCCGGTCGGGAACCATAGCAGGTCCAGAATTGCCTCGGCGCCAGCGCATCTTTCCTCAGAACCCAGGTCTGTAACCCCGACGAGGTTAAGCAAGATGAATCCCAACTGAAACGGATACCACGTCCTGTTTTCAGAAGTATCCGCTTCTTCAAAGCTGAGAGTGACGCCCTTTCGAGCGTTGTCAGCGATGATCGATTGGACTCTTTGCCGCCACATCGCGTCGTTGGCGAACCGGAAGGATACAGCCGCCGCCTCATCAGAGCAAATCAGGTCAATGCCTTTCTTGATCCTTTCCATGGCCTCTTCACACATGCCCAGCGACTCTTCAGCGAGTCGCTCAAATCCAACAAGGCCAGCGTCGGGATCATTAATCCTGATCTTCTGTTTGGCTATCCAGTCGCCGTAAGCCTCCGGCAGGGCGCTTAGTTTTGAACGAAAATCCGGGGACTCTGCGAAGGCGAGATCTTTCATATCCAAGACCAGTCCTTCGAGTTTGGGGTAGTCGAGGGCTGTTGGTGGGGTCTGTTTAGCCACCTCGTATTTGGGGATTATTCTGCTACTTATGCGAACGGCGCATTGCGGGTCGTTTTCAGACATTTGAGCATGCACAGAAACACCGTGACCGACGGCGAATTCAACGTGATCACGGTATAACATCCTCATGACTAAATCTTCGTTGTCGGGCGGCCGTGCGTGCCACGAAGAGGACAAACTTGAGGGTCTTTTTCTGAAGACTGGCGATCCATCCATCGCCTCCACGTACAGTTCAGGTTGAAACAGCCAAGCTTGGTCCTTCCTTTTGCTGGGTGATTCTTGTTCGTTTACGAGATATACCGATACAATCCTCTCATCCCCAAAAGGTTTTGAGAGCGCCTGAATCACAACTTTGCCAAAATAACTCCTAAAAAGTTCATATCCCCGAAGTGTCATTGAACTTGCGTCAAAATTGTCCCAGCTCTCTTCAATAGGTTTTCTTCGCCATACGAGTTTTGGTTCGCCTTTGTCATTCATGGCGTTGACGCTTTCTTCGCGTGTGTAAAGCCCCCATTTAGCGCCTATTCTCAATGGTGGAGCGTCGTTGCCCACTATGAAAGTGAATCCGAATGACGATTGAAGAAAGGTCGCCCGTTCCGTGGGCTTAGAATCAGCCTGCCCATCATCAGAAAGGTCATCCAATCCGATGGCTGTGTCATCCATTTCTTCCGGGATGGTCATCGAATCTTTGGGAGCGAGACAACCGACCAGATATCGATCCCGAACTCGACGTTCGTCAACTTCTTCTTCAGGACCACCCGCTGGGCCGAGGAGTTCTTTTTCTACAAGATCAATAAGTTCCTGACGTAAGACGGTTGGCGGCGTTTCCTTGGCTAGAAGGCTCATATGTGTTGACTCCCACGCAAAGAGGTAAGTTGGGGGTAAGTGTTTAGAAGATAGCACGATTTGAGCGGATGATAGTAAGAAAAAGTTGATTTGAGAGCACTCGAGGGTTGTGGCAAATGAAAATGAGTCCTTAATGCCGGCCGGATGTTCATACCGATATGCTTCTCTCCTAAATATTTTCCTACATTCCCCATGGAGCAGATGGATCGTGAGCCCGACTATGCGGCTTGATCATCGTTGAAGACGCCGTTACCTTCAAATATTTCGTCTGGCATATGAATCGAGCCAAGGAATTCAAACCATTTTTCGATGAAGAGTTTAAAATCTTCGGGGGACACAGCTATGCAATTATAATATCTGGAGTCTTCGCCAACTTTGGAGAGAAAGAATAACTTTCCAATCGGGTGGCCTTCTGTAACGATGTTCCCGTGAGCGAGAGCGTTTCTCAGAATCTGAATTATTGGCGCCGTCTGCTTTTTTGCACTAATTGGTTTGAATTCCGTTTCAAAGCATCCAGGATCAAGGCGACCGTTTACAATGGCCCTTTTTGAGATTCGCCAACTGTTCTGTGTCCGATCAGCTAAACCGGAGTCCAAAAAATACGTTTCCAAAAACTCATTAAACTGATTAGCAGCAATCTTAAAATTCGTGGTGTCGGCGGAAGGATGATCAGATTCTTTGAGCCTGGCGTAAGGTATTAGAAGTCCACTAGATGCGATAGCCAGCATGAAAGTGACGTCTCGATTTTTCAGGCTAGCTCTAGCGTGCAAATTCCTTAGAAGGTCACCGCAACGTGACGGAAAATCACTGATGAAGTTCTTATAGCTACTCATAATTCACTCCTAAAATGGCTTTGTTGATTTTGCCCCTTGCCATGCCATCGATTACCGGGTTGAAAAATTACGTCAATTACAGATCATATCTGTCGTAATCGTCGTTGTAATAATCTTCGTAGCCATCCTGATAACCTTGATCATAATCGCCAGGGTAATAGTCATCCCCGGTTTGGTCATTGTTATTATTACCATGACTGGAACCCCAGTCGGCAAAAATCCATATTACCAAGAAAATTATCGCTACAATCGAAAGGACGCCCACTTTCCTGCTCCCTGTGACGGGGTGAAGCGATTTAAAGCTCATGTCCTATGGCGATTAGCGTGCTCGCCCTGCCCTATCTCGCCTGACTTATTCGAGTGTAAAGGTCATGTGTGTCAAATGGGGACACACGTTATGGTTTGAATCAGATTTTTTTTGGGTGTGGGATAATTTTTTAGGCTAGCGGGAAACAGCTTCAGACAGGGATAAATTGAGTTTTGAGGCTTTGCTGAACAAAGGGTTTGGGGCCAATTTATCCCCCATATTTGTCCATGAAATCTCTCGTGATCTTAACGAGGTGCGCATCAAGAATTTCATAAACCTTGTTTGCAATTGCTCGAAGTGCCTGCGGAAATGTTCCATGGCAGGAAACATCAAATACATGCCATGGCCGAATCTGGTTAACGTGCTGGTTCAAATCATATTGAAACTACTTACCGGAGAGTGCCTTAACTCCTAACGTTTCTATCAGCCGGTTGACATCAGTTGTCTTGAGATTCATCCCGCCCTCTGACAGCGGAAGCAGCATAATACGTTTTCCCTGAATCGCCTCAGCGATTCTCAGTTTTACAATCGCTTCGCCGCCCGATCCGGCAAGGGCGTTGTTCATTTCCTGGATTCCCTTGGCTTCCGCAATGCCTTCAGTTTTGATGGCCTCTGCAATAAGCTGTTGCTTTTCCTGGTAAACATCAGCTTCAATTTTGTCCTTTAGGTATTGTCCGTCGGCATCGGCCACCATTTTGTTGACTTCTCCCCGAGCTTCTTCCAGTTTTCGCTTATATTGCTCGAGAGCGGCGTGCTGGGCCGACTTGTTTTTCTCCACCTGCTGATCGGCCACTTTTTTGTCTTCGATGGCCTTTGTATATTCGGGGTTAAAACGATAGTCATTGGTCAGCACTTTTTCCACGACGACGCCCATAGGCCCCAGGATTCGCTGAAGCTCATCCTTTGCCCTGTTGGCCTGAGTCTCTCGGGCTTCGGCCACGTAGAAAGACTCAGTCTTCAGCTCGCCGAAAATGTCCCGCGGTTTGCTCCGGGCGACTGTCCTAACAATTTTGTCCCGTAAGGTTGCGTCATCTTGCGCCACATATTGCAGAATATAGGGAGCCTTGCTCGCATCGATGCGATAGGCGATGATCACATCAAGACTGATGTCATTGCCGTCGACGGTTTTGAACACCAGATCGTCTTGACTTCTCCGGTCGCCCCTGGCTTTAGAATACGTCATCTCCAGGTTTTGCAGCTTAGTGTCGAAAACATTCCAGTCATTTATAAACGGCAGGAAAAAGTAGGTGGCGCCTGGAGCGTAGACCCTGTCCTCAACCCCCTTTTGGCCGAAAATACCCAATTTTTGGGTTCGGACGCCTACCTCAGTTCCCCCCGTGGTATGGGGAACACAGCCGGCCAAGGCGAGCAAATGCGCCACTACTAATGCCAAGACATAAAAAAGCTTCATTGGGCGCCTCCTTTGCGGACG
>CAJBEZ010000049.1 GCA_903952205.1 uncultured Desulfomonile sp.
GAGAAAAAACACGAGCGCCAAATTTGTTTTACTTGGGACTTGATGGCGCGAGGAAAAGTCTACCAATTAACGCGCTCCGTACGCGCTCAGTATTTATTACATTTCGCTTTAGATTAATATAGCGGGGAGCCCCGGAACTAAGATTTGACGCCCTCGCGTCGCTCGTAGTGAATGGCCTCAGTAATGCCCGTGATCCCGTAGTTTTCTGTTCAAACGCGAATCGGCATTACAATCCGCCCGCATATAAGGGCAATGCTGTTGAATTAAGCATTGAGCACCTTCTTGGTTTTTTCAGAAGCCCATTTGCTGAGACTCTTCTTAGTAACTCGTGGTTGAGAGGGTCTAGGAACTTTAGGACGATAATATTTGACACGGTAGATCTCCTTCAAGATGTCTTGAAAGATTGCGACGGCTCTTTCGGGGTCAGCAGGGGCAAGCACAGCGGCTTCTGATGCAAGCGTCATGATAGCATTCTTAAACTGAGGCTCTCTTGGCTCTTCATCGTTCATCTGTGAGGACAGCGCCATGAGCGTTCTCGAGATGACCGACATAATCATCGCCGCAAACAGTTCCTGACGAATACTGTTGCTGGTTTTGCCATGAAATTCCTCGATTTCGAGCACAACCTTTTCATCTCTGTAGTAGCTCTCGATTTCCCAGCGTTTGAAATAGAGAGTAATAATTTCCTGTCTCGGAAACTTCACCGTGTCGTAGAGGTTGGTCAGGAGTACGGAAACAATTCCATCGGGACTGACCATTCTGATGATCCTGAGTTTAATGGCTTTCAACTTCTTTCTGTCTTTAGCGGGTATTTTATTCAGGAACTTGCTGGTTGGGTCAATAAAGATCTCGTCTTCGTCTTTGTCACTTTGAATGAATGTTTCTACAGCGGAGAACGTGGATTGTGCGGGACATCGGAATACGTAGCGCCCTTTGAATTTTTTGTTATGATGACGGATAAGTTCATAGCTTGGGAAGCCACGATCATAGAGTATGACACTGTAGGTAGGGACAAATGGCAGTAAGCGCTTGGCTTGTTCCCGCTCCGAAGAATCCACAGGGACCACAGTCCTTGCTATGGGTAAGCGTCGGAACACATCGTAGACAGTGGAAACAAGACACATAGGATAGTGTCCTTTCCCGCTGTATTGGAGTCCGCTTCTCGGATCAAACTCCTTCCGGATCTCATCTGTTGCAGGCAGCCTGAATCTGGAACCGTCTACACCGTAGACCGACATGTCATGCCATAGGAATTCCGGCCTTTGGGGAAAGCACTCATAGGCCAACTTTACAGCATCATTGAGTATGTCTCGAAAGATAGGCCATGGGACTTTACGGCGAGCCTTCGTGAAAGTGCTGCGGTGGATCGCAGTGACTTCAGGCCAAAGGCCGCTTCTTTTGGCATTTCGGAAGAACTCTCCAGATTTCACATCTACTCCTTTGGTTCTTCCGCTAGCGACAATGGATAGAATAAAGGTGATGAGCTTTGGAAACGGGAGCTTACTGTCTCGGGAAAAATCTTTGAATGATTCTTGTTTTGTGGGATCTATTTTCTGGGGGATGAGTTTGAGAAATTTCTGTGTATACTCGCTAAGTTGGCATGATATTTGTTCGCACAATCTGTGCCATAATGATGTCCTCCTGAACGTTTTTGTAGAAAAAAGTGAGCGTCGCTATCTGCAATGCTCTGAAAACTAATATCGCACCCAAGGCGTTTATTGTCAACCTTATTCACTATGGATATCAGAGAGTTAAGCATTAATAAGACAGTATGTTAGGCTTAATTCAACAGTATTGGCATATAAGGGGGACAGCCCGTAAGAATGAACCCGAGACCATGGCACGGCAATGCTAACAACGTTAATGAAAACAATACTGACAAAAAATGTTGTAAGGATTGGAAATCGGAATTACA
>CAJBEZ010000050.1 GCA_903952205.1 uncultured Desulfomonile sp.
GGTAATCACAGCTTCAAACGCTAAAGACGCTATAGAGCTTTATGGAAAACATCGGGACAAAATCCGACTTGTCCTCCTGGATATGATAATGCCGGAAATGGGAGGGATACGGTGTCTTGAAGTTCTACGGACCATGGACCCAAATGTCAAAGTACTTATTATAACAGGATATACCGAGAGTGGGATGACACAGGAATTGAAAGACGCAGGAGCTGGAGATTTCATTCTGAAGCCGTTTGACACACCGCAGCTCCTTGAGAAGATCCGGAAGATTATTGATGAAGAGTAGAACCGGAAGGCCAATGTCATTTTGACCTTTTGTAAAAATCTGTAGCGGCCAGGAAGAACTCTAGTCGCTGCGCTCGGATGACACGCACGGTGCCCAATCATACCCACGGCGCGGCAATGGGCTGACCTATTAATGCCCTTGTTGGGGCGCTCAGACTGTTCCCGATGGCTATGGCATTTCTTGTTTGCGTATTGTCTGTACCTCGAAAATAGTAAAATAATTTAGACCCCGGCGACGGCGGGGTATTTGTGGGCGGTCGTTTGTCACTTCGCCCGAAACGTTTATCAGGTTGTAAACTCATGACGAATAACATTGACATGGACGACAATTTTAATGACGAGATCGCTCTGAGGGATGCTGCTGAGGATAAACTCTTCGAGTCTCCCGCTGCGTCGCCTGAACTCAAAAAGCTAACTTCTGAAGAGATCATCCACGAACTCCGGGTCCATCAGATTGAGCTGGAGATCCAGAATGACGAGCTAAAGAGAGTTCAGCTCGCATTGGAAGCGTCGAGGGACGAGTTTCAGGACCTTTATGATTTCTCGCCTGTGGGATACATTACTGTTACCAACAGAGGGGTTATCAAACAGGCTAATCTGACGGGGACTCATCTCCTAGGGATGCCCCGTTCAAAATTAGTCGGGCGAGGTTTCGGGCACTTTATCGTTCCCGAGAGCCTGGACCAATGGGAAAAGCACGTCATTGAGGTATTGGGGCATGAAGAGAAACAGTCGTGTGTTTTAACGCTAAAGAACGAGGACGGCTCGTTTTTTTATGCCCGTCTCGAAAGCATCCGTATGGATGCCTCAGGTGAACAGCAAGGGGCGAATAATGGTGTTTATGTGATCCGTATAGTAGTAAGTGATATCACGGAGCGCAAACGGATAGAGGAGGCTCTAAAATCGAACGAAGAAAGATATCGTACTCTTTTCGAAACCGCCAATGACGCTATATTCCTGATGGACCATGAAAAATTCACTGAATGCAACGCTAAGACCCTTCAAATATTTGGCTGTGAGCAAAAAAAAGACATAGTTGGTCATACACCAATCGAATTTTCACCTGACAAGCAACCTGACGGCCTTCACTCGATAGAGAAGGCGCTTAAGTATATTAACGCCGCTTCAGAATCCGGCCCGCAAAATTTCTATTGGAAACATTGTCGCAAAGACGGCTCACTTTTTGACGCCGAGGTGTCCCTGAATGCTCTTACTCTCCATGGTAAAGGCCAGATTCAAGCTATCGTGAGAGATATCACCGAGCGTAAACAGGCAGAAGAGGCGCTTAGGCAAAAAACGGACGAGTTGGAGCACTTTGCTTACGTTGCGTCTCACGACCTTAAAGAGCCGTTGCGCAAGATATCGAGTTTTACAGAATTATTGGCTAGTCGCTACAAGGGGCGTCTGGATGAAAAGGCGGATAATTACCTCTGGTATATAGTAGATGGCGCCAAGCGTATGGAGAAGCTTATAGAAGACCTGTTGACCTATTCGCGATTGGGTAGGACCGAGCTGACCCTGGAGACGATCAGCGCCGAAAGTTCAGTGAAACAGGCCATGAGCGATTTAGAACAGTTTTTGACCGAAAACGACGCTGAAGTTACCTATGCTCAATTGCCGATTATTCGGGTCAACCCGGTTCAGTTTGAACAGCTTGTTAGGAATCTGATCCACAACGCCGTAAAATTTAGGACTGAAGACAAACCGCTCGTTCACATTTCAGCCCAGAGAACAGATGATTGTTGGGTATTTTCAGTTACAGACAATGGTATCGGTATAGATCCTGAGCAATCGGAGCGAATATTCGGCATCTTTCAACGGCTTCACAACCGGGATAAATATAGCGGGACAGGTATTGGGCTAGCTGTCGCGAAGAAGGTTGTAGAGCGGCACGGCGGTCGAATATGGGTGGAATCAGAGCCAGGGAAAGGCTCGACTTTTTATTTTACTGTCCCGGTGCGCCTGGATTTAGACGATGTCATATCGAGGAGCAACTTGACGAAAGACTTGACATAGCGGCGGTACGGAATTTCCACTCCGTTTGAAATGACAATGAGCTATACTTAGGCATCCACGACTTGCCAAGGAGGCCTTGCCCTCCTGGAGAACCCAATGGACGATAAAGTCAAGTTCAACGAACAGGTCGTTTCGGAAATCCAAGAAATGCGTCACAAAATCGCTGCGCTAGAGGCGGAGCTATCCAAGGTCACGAATGCTTCCCGGAGCGAACTGACGGAAAGCGAGATGCGATTCAGGTCAACCTTTGAGCAGGCGGCGGTCGGTATGGCCCATGGATCGCCTGAGGGAGTGTTCCTTCGTGTGAATCAGAAGCTTTGCGACATGCTCGGATATACGAAGGATGAATTAATTAATCTGAGTTTTCCCGAGATTACCCACCCGGACGATGTGAAGGTTGATCTCCAAAATGTCGGTAAGACTTTACGAGATGAAATAAAAACCTATTCCCGGGACAAAAGATACATCCGAAAAGACGGTACGGTGACTTGGGTCAATCTGACCGTGTCACTTACCCGATTACCGTCTGGAGAGCCGGATTATTTTATTGCGGTCATAGAAGACATAAATGACCGCAAACTTGCAGAAAAAGCCCTTGTTGAAAACCAGCGATTCCTTTCGAGCGTCTTCGGGAGTATTCCGGACGGCATTAGTGTCCTCGACAAGGACATGAACATCATGATGGTCAACCAAACTATAGAGCGTTGGTATGCCCATGCATTGCCAATAACCGGCAAAAAATGCTTCGAGGTATACCATGGCGCAACCAGACCATGTGAAATTTGTCCGTCGGTTCAGACATTAAAAACAGGGCAATCGGCAGTTGAAATAATCCCCATGACCGGGAAAGGTGGGGAAAGGATTGGCTGGAACGAACTCCATTCCTTCCCTCTGACCGACATGACTACAGGCATGGTTACAGGGGTGATCGAGTTCGTCAGAGACATAACTGACAGGATACACTTTGAAGAGGCTTTGAAAGAGAGCGAGGAGCGTTACCGCAAGCTCGTGGAACTTTCTCCGGATGGGATTTGCATTAATGTGGGAGGTCGTTATGTTTTTGCAAACCAGTCTATGGCGAGGAACGTCGGTTTAGAGACGCCGAATGAGGTAATTGGTAAAAACGCCGTGGACTTTGTTCACCCTGCCAGCCGCTCTATCGTCGAGGAGAGGATTAAGCAGGCGTTAGAACGTGGATTGCCCGCCGCTCCGGTGGAAGAAAAGTACATCCGTGCTGATGGGACCACAGTTTTCATGGAAGTAGCCGCTGTTCCTCTAGTCTACAAAGGCCAGAACGCGGCTCAGGTCGTCATTCGCGACATAACAGAGAGAAAAAAAACCGAAGCCGTCCTGAAAGAACGGACAGCAACACTTGAAAAGGCCAACCATGAACTGGAGCACTTTGCTTACGTCGCTTCTCACGACCTTAAAGAGCCATTGCGCAAGATATCGAGTTTTACAGGATTATTGGCTAGTCGCTACAAGGGGCGTCTGGACGAAAAAGCGGATAATTACATCTGGTATATAGTAGATGGCGCCATACGTATGGAGAAGCTTATAGAAGACCTGTTGACCTATTCACGATTGGGTAGGGCCGAACTGACCCTGGAGACGATCAGCGCCGAAAGTTCGGTTAAACAGGCCATGAGCGACCTGGAACAGTTTTTGACCGAAAACGACGCCGAAGTTACTTATGCCGAATTGCCGGTCATTCAAGTCAACCCGGTGCAATTTGAACAGCTTGTTCGCAACCTGATCCACAACGCTGTTAAATTTAGGACTGAAGACAAACCCTGTGTTCACATTTCAGCGGAGAGAAAAGATGATTGTTGGGTATTTTCAGTCGCAGACAATGGTATCGGTATAGATCCTGAGCAATCGGAGCGGATATTCGGCATCTTTCAACGGCTTCACAACCGGGATAAATACAGTGGGACAGGAATTGGGCTGGCTGTGGCGAAGAAAGTTGTGGAACGGCACGGAGGGCGAATATGGGTGGAATCAAGTCCAGGGAAAGGTTCGGTGTTTTATTTTACTGTCCCGGAGCGGTGAGCTACCAGGGATTGTCATCTCGAGTGAGCCTTGCTACGAGAGATCTATCCCAGCGACGTCATAGATTTCTCACTTCGTTCGAAATGACATGATATAAGGGTTCGGAGCTACCATGAGTAGAAACAGAATAATAGCCGTAATGACCGTCGGACTCGTAGTGATCACTGCCGGCCTCACTATTTGGGCCACTTATGGAACGACGCCTAAATGTCCAGGCTCTCCTGCCAAGATCAGACTAGGCGTGGGGCCTGGCGAGCATTCGACATTGATCTGGATCGCGGAAAATAGAGGCTATTTTGCTGAAAATAATCTTGATGTCACCATTACTGTTTATGAAGGCGGCGCTTTAGCGATCAAGGACTTTTTTGCAGCCAGGCTTGACATTGTTACGACAGGAGACTTTGTCTTCGTGGTTAACAGCTTTCAAAGACCGAATATTAGGATATTCGGGGTAATAGACGAATTTAATAGCAACAGGGTAGTTGCAAGGAAAGACAGTGGGATTAATCTGTTATCCGATTTGAAGGGCAAACGGGTCGGGATACTAAAAGGTAGCCAGGCCGAGTTCTGTTTAGCCCGACTATTAGTACTTAACGACATTTCCTCACAAGAGATAAGTGTTGTCGACCTCAGTCCCACGCAGCAGATTTCCGCCATTGAGAATGGGACCATTGACGCTGCCCTTGTCTGGGAACCCTACGTTCAAAAAATCCGGGAGACGCTGGGAATCAACGCTGTTAGCCTTCCAGGTCAAAGCGACCAGAACCTTTTTTGGCTGCTTATCTGCACCGACGACATGATTAGGACACAGCCAATGGTATTACGAAGTTTCCTTGCCTCCTTGATCAAGGCGGGAAAATTCTTGAATTCTGACCAGACCGAAGCCAAAGTCATTGCAGCGAAACGATTCGGCTCCGACATACCTTATCTGGAGTCTGTCTGGAAGAACAACAAATTCGACGTTTCATTGCCTCAAGGGCTTATACTGACATTGGAGGACCAAGCCAGATGGTTGCAATCTTCCGGTACGATAAATATGAACGAGATTCCTGATTTCCTTGACTTCGTTTACTTCCAGGGACTAGAAACTCTCAAACCTGAAGCCGTGACCATGATTCATTAGGACCTCGGAAAATGACTATCAAGACCCGGCTAAAAATCAGCTCCATCAGCTATGTCGTGATTACTCTGGTAATCGGACTGGTAATGTTTGTGAGTTTACATACCCTGAGCCAGACTCTTGATAAATCGAGGACGAATTATACGATAGTCACCAGTTTAATGGATCTGACCATCTTAATTCAAGACTATCTTGTCCACCCCGAGAAACGATCAATCAGACAGTGCCGGATAATGCATGACGCCATTGGTAAACTTGTTCAGAAAGAGGATGAAATAGAGACCGCTGAACCCCAAACAACAGCCCGTTTGGTTCAGGGTCATAAGGAAATCGAATCTATATTTTTTCAGATCATTTCCGTTCAGGAGAAGATACGATCCTACGAATCCGCTCCAAGAGACCTGGTTGAGTTGAGAGAAAGACTAACAGGAATGCTTCTCATGCAGCTACAATCAATGGTCGCAGACGCTTCCCACTTGTACAAGCTTGGACAGGAGCGCATCGACGATCTACTGAAAAGGCTTGCGTGGGGGGGCGTGGTTTTTTTCGGTTTCACGGGATTGATCATATTGGGGAATCATATTCTGACGCGAAACGCTCTGGTTAATCCGCTTGCAGAGTTAACAAAGGAAACCAAAATCATCGGCGGCGGCAATCTGGGTCATGTGGTTTCCATCAAGAGTAATGACGAGATCGGGGAGTTGGGAAGGGCTTTTAACAGCATGGCGATGGGCCTCAAGGAATCCTATGACTCATTAGAGGCTGAGATAATCGAGAGGAAAGAGGCCCAACTGAAGCTGCAAAAGCACAAAGCCCACCTTGAGGAAGTGGTGGCGGAGCGCACTGCCGAATTGTCAAACACAAATGAACATTTGTTGAAAGAGATTGAGGAACGTATAAAGGTTCAGGTCGACCTTTTAATGGAGAAGAATTTCTCTGAAGCCACCATAGACAGCTTGCCCGGTATCTATTACACCTTTGACGACCACGGAAAATTGTTGAGATGGAACAAGAACTTAGAGAAGCTCTCCGGGCTTTCGCTGACGGAAATCTCGGAGAGTCATCCCCTGGACTTCTTCTCCCCTGGAGACAGGACGAATGTAGCGGAAGCCATTGAACTGGTTTTTCGGGAAGGCCAGGGTACTGTGGAGGCGGATTTTATATCAAAGGATGGCAGCAAGACGCCGCTTTTCTTTACCGGGTTGCTGGCCGATCTTAACGGGACTAGGTGCCTCATAGGTGTCGGAATCGATGTCACGGAACTCAAGCGGGTGCAGGAAGAACTGGCCAGACATGTCCGCGCTTTGGAAATCTCCAACAGGGAACTGGAGCAGTTTGCATATATTTCGTCACATCATATGCAGGAACCACTACGCAAGGTGGTAAACTTTTCGGGACTTCTGGAACGACGGTACAAGGGCCGTCTTGATGAAAGCGCAGACAGGTATCTTGATTATCTGATCGACGGAGCGGGAAGGATGAAGGCGCTTATCGATGATCTGCTCGTTTATACGAGACTGGACCATTCGTCCCCGGATCGTGAGACGGTAAACCTCAATGAGATCTCGGCCAAGGTAGTCGCCGATCTCCGCGAAGATGTTGAATCAGTCGATGACACAATCACAATTGATGATTTACCTTGCGTCGACGCCGACGCTGCGGAGATGAATTTATTGTTTCACAATTTAGTGTCAAACGCCGTCAAATTCCATGGAGAACAACAGCTTAATGTAAACATTTCCGCAAAAAATGACGCGGGACAATGGATCTTCTCGGTAAGTGACAACGGGATCGGTATGGATCCATTATATAGCGCACAAGTATTCGGCGTTTTCAGGAAACTCCACCCAACCGGAAAATACCCCGGAACCGGTATTGGCCTGGCGTTATGCAAAAAAATAGTTGAGCGGCATGGTGGGAGAATTTGGTTTGAATCTGAACCTGGAGAGGGGTCTGTTTTTTATTTTACCCTCGGAGAAAGACATGTCTATTAGACCTTTTCAGATACTCCTTGTAGAAGATGGTCCGGGCGACTTCGAACTCGTCAAGACTGCACTTGAAAATTCAGGACTGAAATTTAGCCTGGATTTGGTCCAAGAAGGGACCGATGTGGTGGCGTTTCTCAACAGACATGAACCTTATATTGACGCCAAACGTCCCGACCTCATTCTGATCGATCTGCAATTCCGTAATGGGGTGGGTGATCAGACACTCAAGGAAATCAAATCCAGCCATTCCCTGAAAATAATCCCTGTGATAATCATTTCGGACTCAACACGAGTCGAGGATGTCATGATTAGCTACAATCTTGGGGCCAACTGCTACATAATAAGGCCTGTGGATCAAGCGGAATTTTTAAAGTTAATCGAAATAACAATGAAGTTCTGGCTTACTATGGTGAAACTACCAACAAGGGCTAGGTAGGCGTATTGGTAATTTATATTGCAGGAGGAACTTATTATGACGACCGTGGAACCTCTCCAGATTCTACTGGTTGAGGACGACCCCGGGGACGTCGAGCTTACCCGGGAATCGTTGTCCGACTCGAAGCTGGCCATTAACATTAGCGTGGCGGGAGACGGAGTAGAAGCCATGGCGTTCCTGCGCAAAGAAGGGGAATATTCCACCGCTGTGACGCCTGACCTGATACTTCTGGATCTAAACATGCCCAGAAAGGATGGCCGGGAGGTATTGGCTGAGATAAAAGCCGACGACAGCCTAAAAATGATTCCTGTCGTAATCCTCACGACATCGTCGGCTGAAACCGATATTGTCAAGTCTTACGATCTTGGAGCTAACTGTTACGTAACAAAACCTGTTGGTTTTGACCAGTTCGCCAAGGTGGTCGATGCCATTGAAGATTTCTGGTTCACGGTAGTAAAACTTCCGACAAAGGGTCAAGATGGAACCTAAAAAGATCAGAGTGTTATTGGTGGAGGATGACAGGGGCGACGCCTTCTACGTAGAGGAAATGTTTTCTCAGCAAAAGGAACGTCCAATTGAAATCATCTGGATGCAAACCGTTGCTTCAGCCTTGGGACGGTTAGCCCAAGGCGATATTGACTTAATTCTGCTGGATCTATCGTTGCCGGACAGTCCAGGTTATAAGACTTTTCAGAGTGTGCACTCCTATGCGCCTGGTGTCCCCATCGTTGTGCTGACCGGTCTTAACGACTCGGAGACCGCATTAAGAACCGTGTCAGAGGGAGCCCAGGATTACGTTGTTAAAGGAGATTTCGATGGTAGGCTGCTGTCCAGAACGATAAGTTTCGCGATAGAACGGCAGAAACTTTTGATCAAGCTTAAAGAAGCCCACACACAGATCAACGAACTAGCTAAATTGATACCTATATGCTGCAACTGCAAGAAAATAAGGCAGGACTCCGGTTACTGGCAGGCGATTGAAAGCTACATTACGGAACAGTCCGGAGCTATGGTCAGTCACGGCATTTGTCCTGACTGTATGAGATCGCTGTATCCTGAGGTTGCGGATGAGATTCTGGGAAAGCTAAATGGCAAGAAGGAGAAATAGAACCGGTTCAGATGAATACAACATTTTATGGCTACAATGCGCCAACTCGTACCATTTCTGAAACAAAAGATCGTGGCATTGGCGGATATTGAGTTTGAGAATGAAAAAGTAATCGAAACAGATAAACACGATGAACTTCCTTGAAAAGTCCAGAAGGCGGCAAGGGGCTAGTCTGTTGGTCTTTATATTTCCCTGGTCACTGTTTCCTTCAGATAATTTTTAAGTTCTGCGTTTGGGCTAGGATATTGCCACTGTTGCGCAGCGCTGTAAAAAAGTCTTTGGTGGTTGTTGAGCCGTTCGGATCACCGGTCATAACCCAAGGCGCAATCTGAAAAACTCACACTGGAATTCAGGAACATATTTAAGGGAAATTTTTTCCATCGGAGTGATCATGAAGCGCACGAGGATAGTTATTCCACTTCTCATTCTGGTTGTATGCGGCGCAGTGGTGATCATTGTTCTCAATCAACCTACGATCCAGAAGAAATATACAGGACCTCCCGCACAGATCTCGATTGGTACCGCTCCCTTAATTGAGTCGGGGCTTATATGGATAGCTGAAGAGCAGGGCTATTTCGCAGAAAATGGTCTCGACGTGAAAATAAAACTTTTTGAGGCAGGTAGGTTTGCAGTAAGCGCTCTTCTGGATGGTGAAGTGGATGTGGCCACCGCTGCAGAGTTTGTCTTTGTGGGAAAGGCAATGAATGAAGAAAAAATCCAGACAATCGGGACCATCGCCAAGTCGGAATTCCATTATCTTATTGCCCGGAAGGACAAAGGAATTGCGCATGTCTCTGACCTGAAAGGGAAAAGGGTAGGCCTTACCAGCCAAACTAGCGCTGAATTTTATCTTGGCAGGTATCTCCAGTTGCATAACATCAGCCTGCACGATGTCACTCTTGTGGATCTCAAGCCCACGCAGTTGGGAGAATCTCTGACTATTGGAGAGGTCGATGCGGTCCTCGCATGGGATCCTTACGCCTATCCTATCGAGAAGAATCTGGGAGAGAATGCGCTGACCCAACCGGCGCAGAGTGGTCAGACGATGTACTGGCTGCTTGTGTGCAGGAGCGATTTTATTACCAGACACCCGGAACTCATTGATCGGCTCCTTCGTTCGTTCGATCAGGCCGAAAAATTTGCGGCTAATAACCCGGACAAGGCAAGACAGATTTTACGGAAAAGACTGAACGTCGAAGAGGCTTATGTCGAAAGGATATGGCCAAAAACCAGGATGGGGCTTTCTGTGGATCAGGGGCTCATCATCGCTATGGAGGACGAATCACGATTTATGATCGACAACAACCTCGTCAATAAACGTCAGATGCCGTATTATCCGGATTATATTCACTGGCGGGGCCTTGAAAAGGTAAAACCGGAATCGGTGACTGTCATCCGTTGAGGACCAGCAAATGAAGATAAGGTCAAGGGTAATCCTCAGTATCATAATTTTATGTATCATCACTTTTGTCATTGCCGTAGCGTTGTATATGACCCTTCTACGGATCAACGAACTGAATGCGAGGGAAGACACAGCGGAGAGCTTACTCCTAAAAAGTCATGAACTATCAGAGCTTTCCAACGATTACATCCTTTTCCATGAAAAAAGACAGCAGGTCCAATGGGAAACAAAATATAACTCAATAACCTCAACCCTAGCCCAATTACGGGTTGATCGACCGGATGAACAGAACCTTGTCGATAATTTCGCATCAAACCACAAACGTCTGAAGGAGATATTCAACGAGGTTAGAGGGTTTTTCGAAACAGATTCCGGTTCAATGAAGGATGGCGGTGATATCGGATTCCTCCGGCTTTCCTGGGCAAGGCTTGCAGTCCGGGCACAGGGGATGATTCATGATGTCTCCCAGCTCTCTCAAGTGATACAGACAGAGACACGAAATGTTCATCACCGAATAACTGTCCTTATAATGACAATGATCGGAACTCTTATCGTTTTCATTATGGTGAACTACATCTTCATCAATTCTAAAGTGTTGCGATCAGTTGCAAACTTACGGAAAGGCGCAACTGTAATCGGTGAGGGAAACCTGGATTACCGGATTGATGACAGCGGTAAGGACGAGATCGGAGATCTGGCCCGCTCTTTCAACCAAATGAGTGTAAACCTGATAAATGTGATGGCGTCAAAAGAGGAGCTTAACCGTGAGGTGGAGGAGCGCAAGCGGGCGGAAGAAGCCATAAGAGAGAGTGAAGCGCGTTTCAAACTCCTGGCGCAAAATGCCCCGGTTGCTATTTTTGTGCAGACACAACACCAATTCGCATATTTGAACCCAGAGGCGCTCAATCTCTTTGGGGCAAAAAACCAGGATCAACTCTTGGGACAACCGGTTATAAAAAGGTTCGATCCTGGTTGCCATGACATTGTAAAACAGAGAATCCGCATGCTTAACGAAGAGAAGAAGACGGTTGGCATAGTGGAGGAAACCTGCCTAAAGCTCGATGGCTCTCCGTTCGATGTGGAGGTGTCAGCGGCGCCTATCCGATGGGGTGGATACGACGGGGCCATAGTGTTCATTAGCGATGTCACTGAGCGCAAGCGGGCCCAGGAAAATCTTAGGCAGGGCGCATCCAGTTTAAGCAGAGCGGAGCTTTTAGCTGGATTAGGCAATTGGGAGATTGAACTCTCCACAAAAAGGGTCACCGCTTCTGATGGAGCACGGCAAATATATGGCGTGGGTCAGCAGGAATTAACCCTTAACGATATATGGAAATTTCCTTTACCAGAACACAGATCCCGGCTCGATAAAGCTTTCTTTGCGCTCATCGACGATGGAGCGCCTTATGACATCGAGTTCAAAATAATGAGAGCGAATGACGATCAGGTTATCAATATTCATTCGATAGCCCATTATGACACCGAAAAGAACTCGGTGTTCGGAACGATTCATGACATCACAGATCTTAGGCACGCAGAGGAACGGTACGGACTGCTCTTCGCAGCTATTGAGCAGGCAGCCGAGGGTGTTGTAATTACTGACAATGCCGGGATAATTCAATACATCAACCCAGCTGAGGAGACCATTTCCGGGTACAGTAACGATGAACTCGTTGGGCAGAAACCAAGTATTTTCAAAAGCGGCAAACACGACGATAATTTTTATAAGAATCTCTGGAAGACCATTAACGCCGGTAATGTATGGTCCGGCAGGTTTGTCAACAGGAAAAAGGATGGGACTGAATACCATGAAGACGCTACTATTTCTCCTGTTTACGATAAGTCAGGCAACCTGACCAACTTCGTGGCGGTGAAATATGATGCAACGCAACGGGTTTTGCTTCAGGAACAACTTTTCCAGTCCCAGAAAATGGAGGCTATAGGGACTCTTGCAGGGGGATTTGCCCATGACTTCAGAAATATGCTTCAGGTTGTATTGGGTTCCCTGGAATTGATGGAATTCAATAAAGACTTGCCAGAGAAACTGCGGACAGATTTGGATAGAATAAGAAAAGCCGCAACAAGCGGCGCTGAATTGGTCAAAGGGATGCTGGTGTTCAGCAGAAAAACAAGCGTCCAGCTCGAACCGTTAAATCTCAACAAACTTGTCGAGCACGTTGAGTCTTTGCTGGCCCGATCGATTCCCAAAATGATCAAGATAGATGTTGTAAAAGACAACAATCTGCCATCGATCAAAGGGGACTCGACACAAATAGAACAGATATTGATGAACCTTGCGATAAACGCCGCCGACGCCATGCCTGATGGTGGAACGCTAACCATCCAAACGCTGAACACGGTATTGGATGAGGAGTTCTCCGGTTCCTACCCTAACACAATACCTGGGAGCTACGCTCTGCTGTCCGTGACGGACACTGGATCCGGCATGAACGAGGAAACAGTAAGGCGTATTTTCGAACCATTCTTCACCACCAAGGAGAAGGGTAAAGGAACAGGACTTGGACTTGCAGTGGTATACGGGATTGTGGAACAGCATGGCGCCAGGATTATTTGTGAGAGCAAGCCATCTGTTGGCACTATTTTCAAGATCTATTTTCCGGCGATTGAGGAAATCCAGAAAGAAAAATATCTTGAGAAGAAAGAACCGCCCCGAGGTCAAGGTGAAACCATACTCCTGGTTGACGATGAAGCGAACATCCTTGAAATGGCTTCACGCCTTTTTGATAACGCCAACTACAAGGTAA
>CAJBEZ010000051.1 GCA_903952205.1 uncultured Desulfomonile sp.
CTCCATAGTGGGTCCTGCAATATTCATCGTCCAGAGAGACTTTCGTCGTCGCGATCTTGAGGCGGCCACCGATCGGCATGGCCTCTGACGCATTGATTGCGAGGTTCATGACAAGTTGATCTATCTGTCCATGGTCCGCACGAATCGTTGTTGGTCCATCGATCAAGTCCAGATCAACCTGAACCACATGCGGAAGAGTATGAGATAATAGTGTGGCCAGTTGACTGATTTGATGATTGAGATCCAACGGGACAGGAAATATCTGACCTTTTTGACCGAAAGCAAGTAGCTTCCTGACCAGATCAGCCCCACCCTTGCCTGTTTCAATTATAGTTTGAAGGTCATCATAGCCCGGTTCACCCTTTTTCTTGTCACTTAAAAGCAGATCGCAATACCCCATCATGATCTGGAGCATGTTATTGAAGTCGTGAGCTATTCCACCTACATGCGTGCCTAACGCTTCCATCTTTTGGGATTGAAAAAGCTGAGTCAGGAGAGACTCCTTTTCTTGTTCGGCCCGGATTCTGTCGGTGATGTCCGACAGCTGCCTTCTTTTCCGCCATGATATGGTCTCCTAATCGGCTATCAATCATTGTTCAGGATATATCGCTGACCGCCGTGAACTGTTTTTTCGTATCGTAAGGCTTATGTATGGATTCCATGGCCTCTGAGTCAATCGCCTGTTCCGTTCGTTCATCATCAAGAGAAACTGCGGTTGCTATTGGGACATTGGCCTTGGGATCAATCTTGAGAATTTCCTCAGGGCATCCTGTCCGTCCATCTTGAGCATCATTAGATCCGGAATTACCAATGATATCGTGTTGGGTTGCCGTTTGCACGAATCAAAGGGTTCGTGAACAAGCGCCTGGAGTTCTTTGGTGGGTAGTGTTGATACATCAGAATGATCTATGGCTTGTTCCTGCATTGCGGCTTCCGCTCGCGATCGCAGATCCATAGATTCATCTGTTACTGGGTCTTGTCTTGTCTTGTCTTGTCTTGTCTTGTCTTGTCTTGTCTTGTCTTGTCTTGCACAAGAGGACCTCCTTGGTGAGGTGGAAAAGTTTGAATCTGTTAACCCATTAAATCCATATCACATGTCAGTTGGGAAATATTGAAAAATCTATGTAGAAGAAGCTTCCAGCTTCTTTAGAGAATTATTAAGACCCCGGGGCCGGGAACGGAGGCCCGGCGGCACTGTGAATAAGAAAAAAGGGGCGCACACGCGGGAGCGCCCCTACCAGAGCCAAAATGCACGGGGATGTGACCCCCAATCGCGTCATTTTGCAGGCTACTGCCGTGTCATCTCGAACGAACCTTGCGAGTATCATCCCACGCCGAGCCCTACCACCGCTGTCATCTCGAGCGAGCCTTGCGACGAGAGATCCAACCAGACTGCTTTGGGCTATATGGTCGGTCATGCGCATGGTTCGGGCCTGGTTGGATTTCTCCCTGCCGGTCGAAATGACATTCGGGTTGGCCGTCGGCATCGGGGTAATAAGGACCCATGTCATCCAGGACCCAGGCTTACTAAAATAGGCCGGCTCCCCCTTGATAAGGTCCTGGAAGCTATCCACCGTTTTGCCATATCCACCAACGGTTGTTCGTGGATCATCCGGCCGGTAGTCGTAATTTTGCCCATATCGCCATCGAACGCCATCTGCCTTTTATGATATCCAGGAATCATAACGTATCAGTTTCAAACGGGTTGAAGACAGATAATTCTTCAATTCCCTTGAAATCGTCTATGTTCCGTGTGACCAGAATACGATTGCATGACAGGGCTGTGCCGGCTACCAGCGCATCGCCTAAGGTCATTTTTTTGAGTTGACGTAGCTTCACTGCTTGCGCCAGCACGTCCTGAGACAACGGCAGAACCAGCGAAGCCCTGAAAAAGGCCTAAAAATGTTGTCGCTCCTGTTAGGTCAACTGATGGTAACCAAGCACTTCCACATAACTGATCGCAGATAAAGCAGGCTCTTTCTCCGCTATAAATCGCCGCAACGCCCCATACTCCGGTTTTGCCGCATATATGATAATATTACTGTCTATCAGCATTATCGCAGCCTGCCGGGCATGACCCTGTCCTGTCGAATTTCACGTTCCCAGAGGGCCGGATCAACCACGTCAGGCAATGCCTTTATCTCAGCCAGTCGATCCAGGGCGGCCGCCATAAGTTTTCCTCGACGCTCAACACCCTCCGGCGCCACTGGTTCATCCAGAATCGTAATATTTACTGCCACGGGATCATCAAGCGCTGGTTGTTGGTCCCCATCGCCGAGCCACTCTATATGGTTGCCTCTCAAGATAGCCTTGTATGTGGGTAACATAACCTGTTCCTCCATTTCGATGAGCTATTCCGCCCCAGGATTCTTTCTGGGATATCCATATCAGGTATGAGCCTGATGCTGAAGCGCCGCAAAGTTCGGGTTACGGCGGGCTCAACTCTTTTGTCGTCAGTTCCGGTACCTTGATTTCCGGCCTCTCGCGAGACAGACAATAGAATTTAACCACTTGTTCCTGTTTTTTCAATGGAAAAACACCCATGTAATCTCCTGAGACCCAGACTTGCTAAAATATGCCGGCTCCCCCTGAATAAAGTCCTGGATACCGCAAACCGTTCTTTGCTTATGTCATCCCCTGCGATAGCCGAAACCGTGTCCTCCTGAATGCGGCCCCTTGCTCTGGTATCATCTCAACTTAATGTTGCCACTGCCTGTGATCTCGTGTGAACCCCACGCTCTACTGGCTGTCATCTTGACTGAACCCAGCGACGAAAGATCCAGCTTTGGATCCCGTTCAAAACGACATCCTGCCGGTCTCAACCATCGATCCCTAACAATCTCTCAAGTTCTGCCTTCATTGCATTTAGCTTGTAAGGCTTGTTCAAAAATCCGGCAGGCTTGTGGCCTGGAAAGCTTTTCGCCACCATATTTTCAGTGTAACCGCTACTGAGGATTACTTTCACGTCGGGCTTGATCTGAATAAGTTCTCCGAAGGCTTCGACCCGATTCATCCTGGGCATTGCAAAGTCGAGTAGTACCAAATCTATTTCGTTCAGGCGCTCGCGAAAAAGATGGATCCCTTCTCACCGTCGGCGAGCAACTCAAGATTATCCTCGGTCACGGGAGCTGAATCCCCAACATATACTGGATCATCTTTAATATCGCTTGTCGCGCTCATTTTTAGCCCAAAAGATAAACCAACATCCGTCGATTCAGGTGCGGAATGTGAGTTCTTCCAACTGAAAAAAGTAAGAAACCTGTTTGTTCTATGTGAATCAATCTGATAGGATGCTTTTAAGGGAACAAATCCCAAGCCAACTAGTGAACGAATTATGTCATAAGGCATTTCTGTTTTCCAGCATGAAGTGATGAGTCAGTTTCGAGCTATTTGTGGTTGATCCTTATTAAAATGGAAGGCTGGGCCCTTTTGTTTTTTCACACAAACCAACGGAAAGACATGATGCGCCCATGACATCCGGTGACTCCTCCAAAACGGCGAGAAAGAATATGCTTAGGCAGGAACGATTTATTGATTATGAGTCCGGAACCGTAAAAAGAATACTCGCCGCAGCGGAAACGGTTTTTGCCGAAAAGGGCTTTTTTGGCGCCCGAATCGACGATATCGCCGCACTGGCCGACATCAATAAGTCAATGCTGTATTATCACATCGGAAACAAGGAAAGAATTTATGAAGTGATATTGCACAGGCACTTCAAAAAGATAGCCGATGCACTGGAAAACGCTCTGATGGATTGCGAGGATCCCATCGAAGGACTCAGGGCTGTTGTCGATATCCACGCCGCCATGTTCGACTCAGAGGATAAAACGCCAAGAACAGTTGCGCATGAACTAGCCGGAGGCTCCCGGCACATGACCCAGACAATATTGGATGAATACGTCAGGATACACTCTTTTACCGCTAGTATCGCCAGGAGAGGCGTCGAGAGTGGGTTGTTTCGAGACGTAGATCCCTCCAGAATCCATATCATGGTAACGGGAACGCTTCTGGTCATGGCTATCAACGCCCCATTCAGAAACCTTCTGGCCAAACGAATCGATCAATCCCCTGCAACCATGCCATCCATTGACGACATGGCGGAATTTTTAATGGACGTAATCCTCAAGTATCTCACGCCCAATGATTCCACGTCATAGTTTAGGCTATGTCATGCAAACGTCACATTAGAAGTCGACGAATCCGGTGCGTGTCTATAGAGTCCTGAATTTGCAGGCCGGTCCTGATCTTACCCTTACCATTAGGTTACTTACCCCCGAAACTGCCAGGTCCGTTTTTTGAAATCACGGTATATTTTCAATGTTTCCCATTGCAATGGTAACTATTATTTCTCCCTCTTGACTTCTTACTAAAAATCATATCCTAATAAACCAACCAGTTGTTTGACATTCGTTCCGGAGAGGCCTCCAGATAAAGAAGGTAAATGATTGTCATAGACAGGAAACCCATTATGACTGTATGACCATCCCTCATATTAATGATCCAGAAGAAAGGAAAAAATGACTATGCAGAAGGGATTCAAACGGGAGTATCCGGATTTACAGGAGCATCTTGAAAGACTCAAGAAATACGATCTCCTGTATACAATTGACGATGAAATCAATAAGGACAGACATCTACATCCGTTTGTCAGATGGAGTTATGTCTCAAACATTGAAGCATGTGACAGAAAAGGATTTTATTTCACAAATGTTACCGATAGCCACGGCAGGAAATATAAGGGAGATTGTGATGTCTGCGTTGCGACAACAGCGGGCAATGACAAAATCTACGCTGTCGCTCTCGGGCTTGATAAAGAACTTGATATGACTCAGGAAGAATTAGACAAGAAAAAACTTCGTGAGGCTGTCGCAAAAATCTGGGCAAGGGCATTCGAACATCCCATAGCCGCAACAGAGATACCATCAGAAGAGGCGCCGGTTCATGAAATCACACTAACAGGAGATGATCTTCTGGGTGGCGAGGGTAAGGGACTGGCAAGTCTGGCTATTCCAAACAATACTCCCGGATTTGACACTGCGCCATACTTTTCGGCAGGCCTGTGGGTCACAAAGGACATTGATACCGGAAGACAGAATTTTTCCCAGAACCGTGTCAATATTAAAGCCTCCGATCGCATGAATGGCATGTGGCTTATCCAAACTGGAGGAGACGCTCACAAGAATTGGGAAAAATACAGGGCGAAAAAAGAAAAAATGCCGGTCTGTCTTATCGTAGGCGGTCCTCCTGTAACACAGGTCATAGGTCCTCAGAAAACACCAAACGACATTGAAGATATGGATATAGCCGGTGGACTCGCCGGAGTCTCACTCAGGCAGGTGAAGGCGAAAACAGTTCCTTTAATGGTTCCTGCAGACGCTAACATCGTTATTGAAGGATGGATAGATCCTGAGAAGCTTGAAATGGAAGCGCCGTTTGGAGAGTCACACGGCTATATGTCAACAGAGGAATACAACCATTCGATTCAGGTTACGGCAATTACCAGAAGAAAACACGCAATCATAACCTCAATGATATCGCAGTTAACGCCCTCTGAATCGGGAGTTATCAAGTCATTGGGATATAACGCAGTGATGTACGATTTTCTCCACAATAAACTCAACATTAACTTCGTAAAGGATGTGGTTCTTTATGATCACCTCATTGGTGTCGCCCGGTTCACAACGATAGTATTCGAAAGGAATACGCCAAGAACAGAAGTATGGCGAGCGCTAAGAGCCTCTACCGTTCTTATGCGGTCCGTCGGCAAGATAACCGTAGGAGTCGATGAAGATATTGATGCTGACAGCATGGAAGAAATCATGTGGGCGGTCGCATATCGCTGCAATCCTGTTACCGATATTCAGATAAATGATTATCAGGCTAACGGGCATGCGCCTAAACTAAGAGGCGGCAGAAAATGGGAAGCTCAAATTATAATCGACGCGACAATGAAATATCCTATGGCTCCTGTATCATTACCGAAGAAACAATATATGGAAGAAGCAAAAGAGCTGTGGGAGAAGGCGGGCCTCCCCAAAATCAAACCGGTGAGAAAATGGTTCGGATACAGTCTTGGCGACTGGTGTGACGAGTGGGATGCATGCGCTGAACGGGCTGTAAAAGGCGATTGGCTGTTAAATGGCATAAGGACAGAAAGACTTGTCGACACTAAAGTAGTCGGAGGTCCAACAGCGGGGGTCCCACGTAACGCGACGGTAAAATTCAACGAACAAACGCTTGAAGTCGAATACCCTGACGGATTTCCACTGGTCGACGATTTCGACACAGACTCATGATTTGCTGAGAATATTCTAAAGATTTGAGGAAACACATGGATACGGCGCAACAGTCAACGCAGAAAACTTACAATGACCTTCAGGAACATCTTGGTGAACTTGAAAAAGCCGGTCTTATCTACAACATAGACCGGCTAATCAACAAGGACACCGAGATGCATCCACTTGTCCGCTGGCAATTTCAGGGTGGGATAAAGCAGGAAATGAGAAAAGGATTTCTCTTCCGAAACATTACGGATGGGAAAGGTTGTACTTTCCCGGGATATCAGGTAGCCATTGGCGCATTATCGTCCAATCCGGCCATATACTCTATTGGAATGAACAAGCCAGTGGACATTATTGGAGAAACCTGGATAAAGGCAATCAACAATCCTATCCCTACCAGAGAAGTTGAAAAAGCGGTTTGTCAGGAAATAGTTCTGACTGGTGAAGAAGTTAATGGAAATGGTAAGGGGATGGAGGCCATCCCTATTCCTGTTTCCACCCCTGGGTTTGATGTTGCGCCTTATCTCACGGCAGCGCTATGGATTACTAAGGACCCGGAGACAGGCGTGCAGAATATGGGGCTTTATCGAGGTAACCTTAAAAGCTCTAATCGAATATGTGTCATGACAGAGCGCACAACCTTAGCCGGAGCGTATGTCCATTGGAAGAGCTACAAGAGGCTTGGCAAGA
>CAJBEZ010000052.1 GCA_903952205.1 uncultured Desulfomonile sp.
AGGACTTTTCAAGGTTCTTGGCAATCAAACCAGGTTAAGAATGCTCCACGCTTTGATAAGAGCAGGTGAAATGTGTGTAACGGACCTTGCTGAAGCGCTAAAGATGAACCCCCCGGCCATTTCCAACCAGCTTCAGCGTCTAATGGACAGAAGAATGGTAACCTCTCGCCGAAATGGAAACAACATTTTCTACAAGATTGTGGATCCTTGCGTTGTAAATCTTATAGATAGGGGGCTGTGTCTGTTGGAAGACGCTAAGGAACGATCATGATTGGAGAACCTTCAAAAATTTCTTCAACCCGATCGGTTAACCAGAGTAAGTGAGGTGTTCTCAGATGAACCAAGTAATACCATCTCGCGTTCGCACGCGTAAAGTGATATGAGGTTCCCCGATCTATTTGGAGGGAACCATGGGAAGGCTAACAAAGGCGATTGGACATCTTTCGGAGGAGGAGATTAGAGAGAGAATACGGGTGGCAAAGACACCATGGATCTCTCAGAAGTGGCTGGTCATATTGCATGCGACGGTTGATCCGAAAACCGCCGGAGAAATTGCTCTCCATGTTGGGGTTGGAAAGGGAACCGTTCATAATCTGATATCTAATTACAATCGGTTTGGTCCTTCAGTCGTGGAGGGGGTTGGACGTGGGGGCCGACGAAACTCTCATTTGACTCGTGAAGAGGAGGCCGAATTCATAGCTCCTTTTGTTGATCTGGCCCGGAAAGGTCAGATCGTTGTGGGAGCTCAAATTGGGAAGGTCCTAGAAGAACGAGTGGGGCGTCCACTGCATCACTCAATCATCTATCGGCTCTTGGACCGCAACGAATGGCGTAAGGTGGTTCCTCGGCCTTTTCATGTAGAGTCCAGGAAAGAGGCCCAGGAGGATTTTAAAAAAAACTCCCGGAGAAGATAGAGCAGATCCTAGCAGATCGTGATCCTGAGGACAAAAGGCCTGTAGCGTATGTCCCTCAAGATGAGGGTCGATTTGGCCGAATAAGTGAACTACAGAGTTGCTGGGCTCCGAAAGGGATACGCCCGGAAGTTGCCCAACAAATAATTCGGGAATATCTCTATGTTTACGCTGCGGTGTGTCCTGCTCTGGCGAAAATGACCGCTCTTATACTTCCCTGGGCCAATACTGAGATGATGAATATTTTTCTTGAAGAAGTGTCCCGTGATTTTAGTGAGTTCTTTGTCATCATGCAGGTCGATCAAGCAGGCTGGCACAATTCCAAGAATCTTAAAATCCCTGAGAATATACGCCTGCTTTCTCAGCCATCTCACAGTCCCGAACTCAATCCGGTAGAACATGTATGGGACGAACTCAGAGAGAAGGCGCTTCCTAACTTGGCATTCAAATCTCTCGAGGAAGTAGAGCAGGCTTTATGTTCGGAGATTGTTCGTCTTCAAAACGATCCAAAGCGGCTTAGGTCTCTAACTAATTTCCCCTATCTGAGAATTCCTTGTTAGACTGCGCAGTGGTATAAGCAGTTGCGTGGCGTCGGTTGAAAACAGGGAAGTTTATGGCGCAACTATCGGAAAAACATCTGCAGGCAGTTGCTGACCGCCTTCCGAAAGGGTTCAGTTGAACCCTCCAAGACTTGACCAGCAGTTCGTAGTAGGTTCTGTTTCAACTCCAGCCGGTGTCATACCACAATTTTCGGACAAACTCACCGCAACGGACTTCTGGGGAACTGTGAAAGTCCGTTGGGGAATTGAGCGAATGAATTACCAGGTTGATCCTGGGTTATACGCCCATGGCTATCCGGATGAAAACTCCCCGGTGTTACTCTCCGCCAATTACAAGTTGAGTTTTGACACTCTCAGATCGGCTCTCAAAGGACGAAATCTGTGGATCCTGGCGCTTGACACCAACGGCGTTAACGTTTGGTGCGCAGCGGCCAAAGGAACCTTTTCAACTAAGGAACTTGTACGCCGCCTGGAATTAAGCGGGCTGGAAAACGTAGTTTCTCATCGCCTATTAATAGCCCCTCAACTGGGGGCTCCCGGCCTTGCCGCACACGAGATAAAGAGAATGTCCGGGTTTAGGGTAATCTACGGTCCTGTTCGATCAGAGGATTTGCCCTCCTTCATCGACGCTGGATTCAAAGCAACCCCTGAGATGCGCTTG
>CAJBEZ010000053.1 GCA_903952205.1 uncultured Desulfomonile sp.
CTGGAATATTATGAGAAGTCCCTGGCTATCTTGCAAAAGGTAGGAGCGGTTCAGGGTGAGGGAACCGCGCTTAACAACATAGGCGAGATCTATAGATCCTGGGGCCAGTATCAGAAGGCGCTGGAATACTATGAGAAGTCCCTTGCCATCAGGAAAAAGATTGGCGATGTGAGCGGTGAGGGAGCAACGCTTAACAACATAGGTCTGGTTTATAACTCCTGGGGCCAGTATCAGAAAACTCTGGAATACTATGAGAAGTCCCTGGCTATAAGTCAAAAGATTGGCGATGTGAGCGGTGAGGGAAAAACGCTTAACAACATAGGTCTGGTTTATAACTCCTTGGGCCAGTATCAGAAGGCGCTGGAATACTATGAGAAGTCCTTGGCCATCGGGAAAAAGATTGGCGATGTGAGCGGTGAGGGAATATGTCTCGGGAACATTGCAAACGTTCACCTGTTATTGAGCCAGTCTCAGAAAACTCTGGAATACTATGAGAAGTCCCTGGCTATCTGGAAAAAGATTGGCGATGTGAGCGGTGAGGGAGCAACGCTTAACAACATAGGTCTGGTTTATAACTCCTGGGGCCAGTATCAGAAGGCTCTGGAATACTATGAGAAGTCCTTGGCCATCAGGAAAAAGATTGGCGATGTGAGCGGTGAGGGGACAACTCTCTGGAATATTGGAGATACATATTCGCAGATGGGCAAGTATGACCAGGCAATAAAAACGGCTAAAGAATCTCTTGTAATCCGGGAAAAAATTGGTGTTCCGGTTAAAGGAACCAAGGAGGGCATCGCAAATTTGTATCTTGACTCTGGCAACATCGTCGAAGCAGAACCATTAATCAACGAGACTAAATATAATTCAACTCTTGGTAGATTGGCTCTCATAAAATCAGATTATCCGTCAGCGCAAAGGTATTACGAAAGTGATATGAAATTGGCTGAGAAGACAGGAAACTCGGATTCACTTTTTCGGAGCTACACCGGTCTGGCCAGAGCCTATGAGGGTATGAAGAATTACCCGAAGGCGGAAGAATATTACGAAAAGGCCGTCAACCAGGTCGAAGAGATCCGATCCGGCATTCTACCTTCAGAACGAAAGAACTTCTTTGAAGCAAAAATTAACGGTTTCGCCCGATCAGACCCGGCCAAGGGTTTAGCCAGGGTAAGGATCAAACTCAACCATCCAAACGCAATCGTCACCCCTTGCGAGCTTACCAAAGCAAGATCCTTCGCTGACCACCTATCACAAACCAACTCCATTGGCGCAACCAATATCCCTTCAAGCCTGATCGAGAAAGAACAATCTTACGTCAATCAACTGGCGGCCCTGAAAAAGGAACTGGCAAAGACTGACGCTGAAAAAGCGCCGGATAAATTCAATAACCTTTCCAATGCCGTCAAAGACGCCAAAGATGAACTCAATTCTTTTGTGAACAAACTCTGGAAGGATTACCCAGCATACGCAGCAGTAAAGTATCCCCGTCCCCCAAGCCTCAAAGACTCAGCCCTGCGACCTGACGAATGCGCAATTATTTTCGATGTTTCAATTGAAGGTGTTGGCGTCATATTCATACGTGACAAGGCTGTAAGCAAGGCCTTCTATCTCGACCTCAAGCTGAGTGACCTCGAACGGGATGTAACGAGATTTAGGGAGCCCTTTGAGAAACTTCGATTAAAGGATTACGACCCTGAACTTGCCAAATCCCTCTACGATAAGTTGTTACGCCCTGCTCTCGTTGATGTTCCCAAAGGAGCGCCCCTTACAATCATACCGGATGGGATACTGGCGATGCTGCCTTTTGAGGCTCTGGTAACAGGCGGGGAAGTGACCTGGAACAAGTCGGAAAAAGGTTTGGATTATCCGCAAGGTTTAACATTTCTTGGCGATGAACATCCGATAAGCTACTACCAATCCATCACAGCCCTGACACTTGCCAGAACCATCGGTAACAAAGAAAAGCCGAAAGACAGTCTCCTTGTGGTTGCGGACCCTGTATTCAACATGAAAGACAAACGTGCTCAACAATCCAGTGAAACCAGATTGTCCCAGAAAGAAAAGGAATACAACATACAGCGAATGGCTGCGATGGAGGACGATTTAGGTCCATTATTTCCGCAACTCCCTGAGACAGGTAAATTAGCAGCCAACCTGTCGTCGATGTATGGATCGAATTGCCTTGCTATTACTGGCCTGAAAGCGGACAAACTGGATTTCCTTTCCAAAATAGCCCCACGGATGGATCAGTATGGCAAGGTGGTATTTGCTACCCACGGCGTCATGGGCAACAAGGTGCCTGGTGTTATGGAACCGTTCCTGGCCCTGAGTATGGTCCCTCCCGGCACGGACGGTTTCCTCAAGATGTCCGATATCCTGTCACTCAAGATGAACGCCGACATTGTAGCGCTCACAGCCTGCCAGACCGGTTTGGGCAAGGAACTCTCCGGCGAAGGCGTGATGAGCATGGGCCGTGCGTTCCAGTACGCAGGCGCCAAGTCTGTACTGATGACATTATGGGAGGTGGCTGACACCTCATCTGTGAAACTCACAGAAAGCTTCCTCCAGCATCGTAAGTCCGGTAAGTCTAAACTCGAATCACTGAAACTTGCCCGGGATGAAATCCGCAAGCAGGGATTTGAACATCCTTTCTTCTGGGCGGCGTTCATATTGGTTGGGGAAACAAATTGATGGAATCACAGTTGCAATAAGGGTTGTCAGCCATGACGAGCTTTTACGCTCAAGGGTAAACACATAGTTAGATGCACGAAACAGTCAGGACAGGCTCTTTCCTAGATTCGGAGGACAATTAATGAAGGCCAGAATATTATGTGGGGTTATTGGGATTCTCTTGGTTGTATGTGCCGGGACGGCTCTTGCGCAATCAGAGAGTCAGGCCGTTAACCTGACAAAGGAGGCCAAGACCATACTTGATAGCGCAAAATCCAAAGACGATTATCAGCGAGCCGCTCAGAAATACGAAGAGGCCCTGAAAATCTTTGAAAGAGTGAAATTAGATAAATGGACATGTCACTGTTCCAACCAACTCGGTGACATTCAATTCGGACTTGGCCAGTATCAGAAGGCTCTGGAATACTATGAGAAGTCCCTGGCTATTATGAAACAGGTTGGCGACGTTAAAGGTGAGGGAGTCACGCTTAAAAACATAGGTCAGGTTTACAACTCCTGGGGCCAGTATCAGAAGGCATTGGAATTCTATGAGAAGTCCCTTTCCATCATGAAAAAGGTTGGCGATTTGAAGGGAGAGGCAAACACGCTTAACGGCATTGGCTGGGTATACACATTCGTTGGGCAGTTTCAGAAGGCGTTTGTATGCCACGAGCAGTCGCTTCAGATATATAAGAGGCTTGGTGAACTCAGGCCAGAAGCGTATACGCTGACTTTTCTTTCAGCCGTTTACGCACAGTTGGATAGATATGACGAAGCAATAAAATTGGCCAATGAATCGCTCGTCATCCGAGAAAAAATGGGTCTTCCAGTCGACGGGGTCAAAAACGGCATTGCACATCTTTATTTGAGCATCGGCAATATGGCCATGGCAGAGCCTTTGATTAGGGAAACACGCTATCCTGCTACGCTTGGTAGGTTAGCTCTTCTCAAATCCGAATATTCATCAGCAGTTGATCATCACACAAAATACGCCAACTGGGCAGAAAAAACAGGAACAGTAGACGACCTTTTCAGGAGTTATACAGGCTTGGGTAGGGCTTACGAGGGTATGGAAAACTACTCTAAAGCTGAAAAATGTTATGAAAAAGCCATGAAGCTGACCGAAGAAATCAGGTCAGGTCTTTTACCCTCAGAGCGTAAGAATTTCTATGAGGTTAAAATCTGGGGTTTTAGGCGCTATGACCCGGCCAAGGGTTTAGCCAGGGTAAGGATCAAACTAAACCATCCGGAAGCAAGTATCACTCCATGCGAACTCACCAAAGCAAGGTCCTTCGCTGATCATCTGTCACAAACCAACTCTATCGGCGCTACCAATATCCCCTCAAGCTTGATTGAGAAAGAACAATCTTTGGTAAATCAACTGGCAGCGTTAAAGAAACAACTGGCGAAGACCGACCCTGAAAAAGCGCCTGATAAATTTAAGAACCTTTCCAAATCCGTCAAAGACGCCAAGGAAGAACTCAACTTCTTCGTGGAGAAACTTTGGAAGGATTATCCAGCTTACGCAGCCGTAAAGTATCCGAAACCCCCAAGTCTCAAAGACTCAGCTCTGCGTCCTGACGAATGCGCAGTTATTTTCGATGTATCAAGTGAAGGTGTCGGCGTCATACTTGTACGTGACAAGGCTGTAAGCAAGGCATTCTACCTTGACCTCAAACTGAGTGACCTCGAACGGGATGTAACGAGATTTCGGGAACCTTTTGAGAAACTTCGGTTAAAAGATTACGATCCTGAACTTGCCAAATCCCTCTACGATAAGTTGTTACGCCCGGCCCTCGTTGACGTTCCAAACGGAACGCCTCTTACAATCATACCGGACGGAATACTGGCGATGCTACCGTTTGAGGCCCTGGTGACTGGCGGTAAGGCTAGTTGGACCAAGGGAGATTACGGGGAGTATCCTGAAGGACTGACATTTCTGGGAGATGAACATCCCATAAGCTACTACCAATCGATCACAGCCCTGTCCCTTACACGGGCTATGAAGACCGACGACAAAGCAAGGAACCAACTCCTGGTTTTGGCGGACCCTGTCTTTGATCTCAAGGATCGAAGAGCCCAGCAGTCCACGCAAACGAAAACCACTGAGCGAGAGAAAAAGAACAACCTTGAACTCATGGAAACAATTGAAGGTTCCGGCGACGGGTCGTTCAAATTCAAACGGCTGGCTCAAACTGAGGTCCTGGCCGATAATCTTCAGAAGATATATGGGTCGAACTGCCTATCACTCACGGGAACAAAGGCCAACAAATCCGATTTTCTCTCTAAGATTGCTCCCAAAATAGATCAATACGGTAGTGTGGTTTTTGCTACTCACGGAGTCATGTCCACACATGTTCCAGGACTCATGGAACCGTTTCTAGCGCTTGCTATGGTTCC
>CAJBEZ010000054.1 GCA_903952205.1 uncultured Desulfomonile sp.
AAGGCTTACAAATAGTGACTAAATTGATATGCTCAAAAATGGACACAAAGAGTTCTCTTTGACCGTTATTGGTCACTGATGCCAAGCTTGACCATGTGACGGCCCAGGGCGGGTCGTGACATCCCAAGCAGACGAGCTGCCCTTTGTTTCTTTCCCTCTGAGCGTCGAAGGGCTTCTTCTATCAACGAACGTTCCGTGCTATCGAGAATTTCTCGGAATGATTTTCCCGAAGCCAGTCCTGTGCGATCCGAGTCGGTTGCTCCTTGCTCTGGGCCCAGTATCAAATGCCGGATTCCAATTTGTCCTCCGCGGCAGAGGATTAGAGCCCGTTCAAGAACGTTTTTCAACTCCCTGACATTACCTGGCCAGTCATAGCGTTTTAGTAGATCGACGGCGAAGGGACTTATCTTGGGGACGACATTACTCAATTGCAACTCAATTGCAAGGTCGCCAAGGATATTGTCTGTCATAACAGGGATATCTTCAAGACGGTCTCGAAGAGGCGGCACGAGAATGGGAAACACATTCAGGCGGTAGAAAAGATCTTTACGAAAGCGCCCTTCAGCAACCTCTGCCCACAAGTCTTTGCTGGTAGCTGCAATCAGCCTGACATTCACACTGACATCTCTTTCACCCCCTACTCGTGTGAAACTGCGAGTATCCAAGAATGTCAGTAACTTGGCTTGCATGTTGAGAGACAGGTCCCCAACTTCGTTCAACATCAGTGTTCCGCCCTCTGCTAATTCGAAGAGACCCCGTTTCTTGCGAAATGCGCCTGTGAATGCGCCGGCTTCATGGCCAAACAGTTCTGACTCAGCAAGTTCTTGAGGGATAGCGGCGCAATTAACGGCGTAATATGGCCCTGTTGAGCGCTGGCTGACGTCATGAATATAGCGTGCGAAGAAGTCCTTGCCGCTGCCTGTCTCGCCTGTCAGGAGAATCGTGGTGTTTGTTTCGGCTGCAAGATTGGCTCCTGCAAACGTTGATCGGATAGGGTGGGACAAGTATTCTTTTGGTTGCGGATTCGGCAATGTAAGAGAAGGGCCTATTACCTCTCTTGCGATGCCACATACCCCTCCCGCCTCTCCAGTGGCCGTCGTCAGAGGAAAGCGTATGAAGTCCACAGTGATTGGCTGAGACTTCCATGTCAAAGTCTCCTGGCTTTCTATTGTTTGTCCACGCAACACCCGCTCTTCGATATTTTCCCGGGCCGCCGCAATCGCTTCTCCAAATAATTCTCTATCTGTTTTCCCAATAATATCAACATCAGCCATTTCCAGCAGTTCGAGGGCCGCAGGGTTGACATCAATGTATCGCAGGTCTCTGTCCTTGATGAAGATGAAATCCTGCGCCGCCTCAAACAGAATTTTAAAACGCCTCTCGCTGTCCGAAAGCTCAGTGCCTAAAAGATCTAAAGCCTTCTCTATATCCAATTTCTGAGTTCTAATGACATCCAACGCATTGGCCAGATTATCTTCCACCCTTTTTCGATCCGTGATGTCGAGGTGTGTTCCTGTCATGCGAATCGGTTTTCCATCTCTATCCCATTCTGTGACTCGGCCACGATCAAGCACCCATACCCAATGCCCGTCTTTATGCTTCATTCTTGCTTCATATTCATAAGTCGGAATTTCCCCTGCAAAGTGTCTTTGAAGCAATTCGTCTGATTTCTTCAGATCATCAGGATGGGCAAGATTCAACCACGTATTGATGTCCGTAGGCGCCAATTCATTTAAGGTATATCCAAGAATCTGCGCCCAACGCTCATTGAAAATCGTTTCCCCGGTTTGTACTCTCCAGTCCCATAAGCCAGCCCCAGATCCTTCAATAGCAAGGGCGAGTTGCTCCCGGCTTTCACTCAACAATTTGTCAGCTAAATTCCGTTGTGTTACGTCATGCACGATTGAGAACAATATTGTCCGGCCCTTAATGTAGATTGGGTATGAATAAACCTCTACCGTTCGGGTTTCACCATTTGAGAGCCGGTGTGGAAAAACAAAATAGTTTCGTTCTTCCAGTTTAGCTCGCTGTCTTTCAGCGAAGATCTCGTCCGGAGGCAGACAGTTTATATCTGTTATGCGCATCTTTCGCAGCGTTTCGCGCTGGTAACCATAGTAACCGGCCGCAGCGTCATTTGCGTCCACTATAGCCCCCGAATCCGGCTCAACCAGCAACATTATCGCTTCATTTTTCTCAAACATGAGGCGGAAATGTTCTTCACTTTCTTTTAGATCTTCTTCCGCTCGTTTGAGGTCGGTAATGTCGGTGATATATCCGGTCCAAACGACATCACCATTATCCATTTGGGTTGGACTGGATTCAATGAGCATCCAACGTGTCTCCCCGTTGACTATGGCTCTGCCTTCCCATCTAAAGGTCGCGAGGGCCTTTGAAACAGATTCATTCAGGCTAATAAATTCAGCCAGATCATCCGGATGTACAATACGGAAAACAACTTGATAGTCGTTCAGGATATCTTCACGGTCAAGGCCGGTTAATTCACAAAAGCTTTTGTTGGCTAAATCGAAGACTCGCTCGCCCGAAGCCTTCATCCTGAATCGATATACCCCGACCGGTATATTCGACACCAGGTCCTCATACATGCGTGAACTTTCACGCAAAGCCTCTTCAGTGGCTTCGTGGCGAGTCATCGACTATATCCT
>CAJBEZ010000055.1 GCA_903952205.1 uncultured Desulfomonile sp.
ACCACCGTTGTAGGCGACCTCAGCGCTGTAGGCGCAGGATTATGCGGTATAGGCGTCCCAAGAGACTATGTCATCAAGTATGAAACCCTGTTAAAAGCCGACAGGTTCATTGTGATCTGTCACGGCGCCAGAGGGGATGTAGCGAAAGCCCGGAGCATTCTGCAGTACACAGAAGCCACGGAGGTCAACATCCACGACGGAGGCGGCCAGACCAGCCGTGTAATACTATTTTCCAAAAAGGACAAATAACACTGCGGTCTCCGGTAATATGTCAGCAATCGTTATGAATTGTGAAGGCTACTTTCACATTCGTAATTCGCCTCCAGCCTTTATGACATATCCCTAAAATATTAAGAGCTATTCTCTCACTGCTTCTGAGCCGCAACTTATTTATAATGGTTTTAATTATAATGTTGCTAACTTATTCCCTGTAAATTTAAATTAGCTTAGCTTGGGGCCAATCTTCTGGGAATGCCCTGTCCAAAAATAATCAGACGAGGTCTTGGGTCCCATGACCATTACTCCCCTCTTGGAACCTGACTTTTATTGATCCGCCGTCTACGCCGGCAATGTGGAAATACTTTCGGGAAGAGATAGGCTCACGAAAGCGGATCAGCCTACGACAACAAATCCTTTGCCGCGGCATTTGAGGCAATCGAGATATGGATTGGATGAATCGTCACCTGAACCGTTGCAATCCGGGCATGTGACAACTGGTTCCGATGGTAACGGCACGTAGCCTTTGCCGCCGCAGCCTGTGCAAGCAAACGTCTTAACAGCCCCTGTTCCTCCACAGTGAGGACAAGGCCTATATGGTTTGGGAACATCAACGACCCCTTTGCCATAACACACGCTGCATGTGGACTGCCACGACATTATGCCGAAAGGGTCTGTCCCGGTTCCTCCGCAGAATGAACAGGTTATTTCACTCATAATCTTTCTCGTGTTGGTCTAGTGTCGGCCATCGATTTTGATCAATGTCACAATCCGATGGCCTTGGCTTGACCAATGGTTTTTATTTCTACTTTTTTTTCATGGCTGGCAATGATTGCTCTTGTGCTTTAGATCTCTCGGCCTCTGCTCTTGCTCTTGCCTCCTCCAAAGCCTTGCCCTTCTGTTCGGCTTCCATGCGGAGCTTTCTTTCCTGTTCCGCTTTAGCCCTCTGTTCAGCCATCAACCTGGCTTTACGTCCTTGAGGAGAAAGGCTCGCCAAAGCAGCCCTGGCTCCGACTAAATCATTGACGTTATCTTTCCTCATTGCGGCGACATTGTCTTCCAACTTGTTTAAGAACTTTGTCCTGTCCGCCTTCGTTACCTTGGCCATTTTTGTATGTTCGGTCCTGAACCCGTTCATCATCACCTTTGTTTCTTTTTTTCCGGCGTTGACAAACCCGATAACGTCACCAACGAAAATGGTGTTCTCTCGCTTCGTGGCCTCGCCCATCGCCTGTAGGTCCTTGTGATAACCGGTCAGGAGACCGGACACATGGTTGGCCACGTCTGAAACGAACTCAACGTTTGCCTTTTTTGTTGTGGCGGCCATTTCCGCATGGGCTTTATCAAAGGCATTCAGGAAACCGCTAACTTCCGTATCCAGACTTGACACGAATTTTTTCCGATCATTCTTGGCCCGAACCGCCATATTGTTTTGGTCTTTCCGGAACCCGGCCCTCATTCTAGAAACCCCGGTTTTCATTTCCCTGGTTTCTTTATCGAGTTGAGACCCGAAAACCTTACGGGAGTCCCGCAAGGTTTCAATCTCTCCGCACAATCTGGCGATGTCCTCAGTCAGGTTACCCATATACTCCTCCTATAAGAAGTTAACCCGACTGAATTCCCAACCTCTTCCTGTTGGATTAGGTTGCTCGTTTGTGTCGGGTTTCTCGACCCCAGAGCTTCGGGGGTAGCTTAGAGTAGCTCCCCCATAGCCGTTGGGATTCTAGAGGCAGACGCCTCACGCAGGAGCGGCGGCGCTGGCTGTGAGACCAATAGCTTCGGCGTATTTCAGGTAGGTCTCGACTGATGCGATGACAACCCTCGCCTCGATTGAGAGCAGCTCGA
>CAJBEZ010000056.1 GCA_903952205.1 uncultured Desulfomonile sp.
ACCGAGCGCAAGAAGGCGGAGGAAGACCTTAAATCGAGCGAGACGAGGTACCGCCAGTTGGCTGATGTCACATTCGAGGGGATCATATTCCATGACGAAGGCGTCCTTCTCCAGGCCAACGACCAGTTCTTTCGAATGTTTAGGTATGAACCAGATGAGCTTGTCGGAAACCAAATAATGGAGAAGACGCTCACACCCGATTCAAGGGAAATAGTTAAAGCGAAAATAGCGGAACGATCCACTGAATCATACGTGGCAACGGGTCTGAGAAAAGATGGTTCCACCCTTCCAATAGAAGTCCGTGCGCGTATAAGGGAGGTCGAGGGAAAACAAATTCGGGCCACGGCCATAAGGGACCTATCCATGCTAAAGAACCTGGAAGCCCAGTTGCTCCAGGCCCAAAAGATGGAAGCGATAGGAACTTTAGCCGGAGGCATTGCCCACGATTTCAACAACCTACTCCAGACGGTATTGGGATATTCTGAGTTCATGCTCCAACGTAAAAAGGAAGGAGAGCCTGACTACACTGACCTGCAGAAAATTTATCAGGCCGGAGAGCGAGGGGCCGCCCTGGTTAAGAGCTTGATGACTTTCAGCCGAAAGATTGAAACAAAACATGTCCCGCTGGACTTAAACCAGGAAATAACCTCTTTTCGAGACCTTTTATTTCGAACTATTCCAAAGACCATAAATATTGATTTACATCTAAAAGGGAACTTGGAATTAATCAAAGCAGACAGGTCTCAGATCGGCCAAGTCTTGATGAATCTCGGGGTGAACGCCAGAGACGCAATGCCGGATTGCGGGACGTTGACCATTGGGACCGCAAACGTTCAATTAGACGAGGAATATTGCAGCTCATATATTGGAACTAAACCAGGGCGTTACGTTTTACTTACGGTTTCGGATACTGGTCAAGGGATGGACAAGGAAACGCTTTCTCATATGTTTGAGCCATTCTACAGCACTAAGGAGACCGGAAAAGGGACGGGATTAGGACTTGCTACGGTGTATGGCATTGTCAAGCAGCACAGCGGTCACATCTCTTGTTATAGCGAGCTTGGTATGGGGACCACATTCAAGATCTATTTCCCGGCCATTGGACAAGCAGGAGATGCGGAAACCCGAACGGATGATGGACCGATCAGAGGGGGAACCGAGACGATTCTCCTGGTCGACGATGATGACGAAATAAAGGACCTGGGGGCTACGCTTCTTAACAGCTTCGGCTACGCCGTTGTCAGGGCGGGTAATGGAAAAGAGGCCCTCGAGATATACCAAAGGGATAGAGAAAGTATCTCACTGGTGATTCTCGACCTGATCATGCCTGTAATGGATGGCAGACAATGTCTTGCAGAGATACTCCGGATCGATCCACACGCAAAGGTTATTATAGCCAGTGGCTATTCCGAAGGCGCGCCGGCTAATGGGGTCATGGAACTTGGAGTAAAGAGATTCGTTCATAAACCGTACAACATGAGGCAACTTTTGACTACAGTTCGTGATATTTTGGATGCTGATTGAGTTATTACGATTCCCTCGCAGGCGCCTCAAGAGACATAACGTGTGGCTTTGCTCTAATTCCGGAGAAAAATGCAATGACAGAAAATAATCTGATACTCGTTGTAGATGATAGCCCAACCGTCCTTCACGGCACATGCCGAATTTTGCAAAAAGCTGGATACGAGACAATTGAGGCGTCCACGGGTATGGACGGTTTACGTTTAACAATCGAACACAAACCGGACCTGGTCCTGCTCGACGTGGTCCTTCCTGATATATATGGCTACGAGGTATGCCGACGCATCAAATCGGAAGCTAACTTAACGGGCACACTCGTTATATTAATATCGTCTCTTGATACGCATGAGAATCATCAGACTCAGGGTCTTGAGATTGGGGCGGATGGTTACATTGCCAGGCCTGTTTCAAACAGGAATCTTTTGGCTCACATCAAATCCTTGTTGAGGCTTAAGGCGGCAGAAGACAATTTAAGACAGAGCGAACTAAAGTTCCGCACCGTTGCGGACTTTACTTATGACTGGGAATACTGGATTGCGCCGGATGCCTGTATTCTCTATATGTCTCCGTCATCTGAGCGGATTACCGGATACCAACGTGATGAGTTTATAAACAATCCGGAATTACTCATCGACATTATACACAAAGACGACAGGTACACTGTAACGGACCATTTAAACCACGTCGAACCTTCTGACGTTCACATTGTTGACTTTCGCATTATTACTCGCAACGGGGAAGAGCGATGGATTGCTCATCAGTGTCAACCGATTTTTGACGATGGCGGTAAGTTTCTGGGCCGCAGAGTTAGTAACCGTGACATCACAGACCGGAAGTTCTTGGAGCAAGAGAAGCAGAACCTGATTGACGACCTTCAAACAGCTCTCTCTGAAGTCAAAAAACTCAGCGGATTCCTCCCCATCTGCTCTTCCTGCAAGAAAATACGTGATGACAAGGGTTATTGGAGCGAAGTGGAGAGATACATAAGTGAACATTCGGAAGCGGAGTTCAGCCACGGCATTTGTCCTGACTGTGTGAGAAAATTGTATCCGGAGATTGCTGACAAAGTTCTTGGCCGCATGGAGATGGACGAAAAGAAATAGTGATTGGTTGCCTAAAAGACGGTCGGGACGGGTAAATCACGTAAATAATTTTATGACTATGCCACAGTCATAGTTGGCCAAACTCATAACGAGTATCCCCTCCCCTTTTCATAGTGATGCCTTTTTTTGTCTAACCCACAGCCACACGATTTCTTCCGTCCGATTTACTTTGGTATAGAAGCTCGTCTGCTCTTTTCAAAAGGCTCTCGGTCGTATCATCGGCTTTAGCTAGAGTCGCTCCGATGGAAATTGTGACGTTCAACTTCTGATCCCCATGGATAATGTAAGAATCTTGTATAAGAAACCTCACTCTATTGGCTTTTCTTTTCATCCGAATCGCAAACTCATTGAAACGGTGTCTTCTTAATGGCAAGGGCGAAGAAATAGGGGTAATGACCTTTTAGATGACTCATGTAAGAAAGCCATTGTCTTACCAGGTTGCGATAGACCCTTTGAGCGTCACCTTTAAGATGAGCGTAGTCTTCTTCTGAAAGAGTTTGAGCTTCCAGTCTGTAGGAAAGCTCCTGTCCTAAGTGCATGACCGCCATTAGAAGTTCGGTAAATGATTCCTGTTCAAGTAAACTAGGGTTTTCGATTAATCTAAGTAAAGTATTGGTTCTTTGATTCAGAAAATTCCGCCATTCATAAAGATTAGCGTCT
>CAJBEZ010000057.1 GCA_903952205.1 uncultured Desulfomonile sp.
ATTAATCAGCTTGAATTGTTATGCGCTTGATGGACATTACGCAGACTCCTTCCGAAAAAACCTGTGGATCATAATCGACCGGCATCCGGCTTACAGTTGGGGCGGTTCGGAATCAGAGCAAAAAGGCGTTGATTGCAGCGGGTACATTTATCTGGCCGCAAAGAGATCCGGCATTCCCGTTAAACGGGTGACAGCCATACAGATGAGGACAGGATTGGGCGGCTGGATCGGGAAAGACACGGATATTGACCATGCGGGAGAACTCGATCTGGTTTGGTGGACATGGATCGATAAACCTCACCGGCCACATGGGCATGTTGGGGTTTTTCTTGTCGGTCGGAGGTCCGGACTCCTGGAAGTGACTCATTCAAGTTCATCGCGGGGTGTCGTGGTTCATGAGTTGAAGGGGATATTTTTGAGGGACATCAGCGCCATCAGGCGGATAGATGTCGGGGGTAGACAGTAAGACAGCACAAACAGAGGGGGGAAAGATGTTTGGTTTTACGGCAATTCAAAAGTTGATTCTTTGGTTCACTTCGTCGCCAATTATCACGGCGATAATCACGACATTGATTTTAGAATTCAAGAAAGAAGGCGACAGCCTGTTTACCTTTGCGTTGAATTCCATCAAAGAGGCCATGGCGATGGATATGGACAATATTGACCGATTTAATTATGTGAAAAGTAGACTTGTCAGAAAGTTTCCGGAGTCGTCTGAAAATCTTATTAATGCTGTCGTTGAGAGTGTGTTGATTCTTTACAAGAAACAATGACGGATAAGATTGTAAGTGCGGTGGCTGTGGTTTAGGTGATCGCAGTGGTTGTAATGGCGGGTAAGGGGCGAGCGGCCTGAACTGGTTTTCCGGTTTGGGCCGTTTTTCTTGCGTAGGGAAAACTTGTGAGACAAAAACTTATTCATAATAATCTTGCTAACTTATACTCTCTGGTTTAAAATCAGATTCGCTTAGCTCAGCTTATACCGTCCTATATATTTCGATATTAAAAGTCACTGATAGGACGAGGTTCCAAATGTCAAAATTTGGACTTCGTACCCTGTTCAGGTTTTGATATTTCCGGAATAATTAAAACTCATTAATTATCATTTGGAATTGTTTCACAAACTAGTTTTGTTCAATTAATACGACTGTAACACGGGGTTGTTGCGAATGACGGGACACAACTTGCGTTCCGCGCCATCAGGTGTATCCGAGGGGCTATTTTCCGGAGTAAGTCTCTGGATGTTCCGTTCTGAGTCACTTTAGCTACGTTTCTGGCGGGTTTGAGCGGATTTTGTTTTATGTTTTTTTCATGTTTGTCTCCAGCGGCTTATGGTTCTGGGAAAAGCGTACGCAAATAGGCCGTTACCCAATTCTCGATGAAGAACGGACCAGCATTGGAAGCGTCATCAATGAATGCGACGTCAGTCATGTCCGGGTTGAATTATCCCGACGGTCCGGGAATTGTTAAAAGATTTACCGATGGAACGAAGCCTGCTCTCGGGTCCAGAAAGATCGCGGGAGACAGCCCCAGTATAGCCAGATAGCTGAGCTGGATGGGCTTCAGAGGCTTTCCCAGCATCCTTCCTTCTGTGGTTTGGATCACCGGCGCCGAAGGGAAATATGTGGTCATCATGAACGATGTAGGCCGAGATGTTTGCCTCTTGTCCCACCCCGTTATCGTAGAGCCAGTTTCTTTAAGAGACAACCTCATGGTTCTCTCCATAAGGCGCCACACGAGCAACGAAAGTACCAGAATGAGCCCCAGAGCCTCGATGCGCTCCGGAGACTTAAGGAAGAGACTGTTGACGATGACAGTGTCTTTGAGGAATCCAAAATTGCGCTCCACGTATCCCTGATCCTTGTAAGTGAACAGTAGATCTCGGGAACTTGTCGCGTCAGGTCCCTCCGACAGGGTGTTAGACAGCAGCACGAAGCAGCCGGCCTTATGCTGCGCTCGCGCTATAGCGGACTCATCGCGGTTGACCTCGATGCAGAGGTGGTACGTTATCGCTGCAATCTTCCGAGTCCCATCTCCTTTGGGTTTTCCCCTGGCGTATCTGATCTTTTCACCGACCTCAGCAACCAATCGATGG
>CAJBEZ010000058.1 GCA_903952205.1 uncultured Desulfomonile sp.
GATCACTTCAAGACAACCTCGAGTTTCTTTCGACATTAATAGAGAAGATTCCCATCCCCGTATTTTACAAGGACCCTGAAGGAGTCTACAAGGGATGCAACAGTGCGTTTGCCGGTCAAGTAATGGGCTTGCCGATGGACGAAATAATTGGTCGAAAGGCCTATGACATTCCGGACAAAAGACCACATGATTTAGCGAGAATATATCATGAAAAAGACATGGAACTCCTGAAGCGGGGCGGGGTTCAGACTTACGAATCAGAAGTCAAGACCACCGAGGGGGTTCTTAAATATTTCATGTTCAACAAAGCTGTTTTTAGGGATGCTTCAGGCAACCCGGCAGGCATTGTAGGGGTAATGTTGGACCTGACTCCGCACAAACAAGCTGAACAAGCCCTCATTAAGGCAAGGGAGGAAACCGAGGAAAGTAACAGAAGACTTAGAGAGAGTGTCGAACGGGCCACTAGCTTGGCTGCCGAGGCCCAGATGGCCAACATGGCGAAGAGCGAATTCCTGGCCAACATGAGTCACGAGATTCGTACGCCTATGAATGGTGTCATAGGTATGACCGAGCTTGCTCTAACAACCGAATTGAATCCTGAACAAAGAGAATATTTGGATTCGGTAAAAATGTCGGCCGAGTCTCTGCTCGCAATTATCAATGATATTCTTGATTTTTCAAAGATGGAAGCAGGAAAGCTGGAACTTTCGGAAATTGATTTTGAACTACGCGAACTGGTTGCCGACACCATGGGCGCAATGGTTGTACAAGCGTATAGAAAGGGCCTGGAACTGGCATATTATGTGCCACCCGAGATACCGGAAACTCTGTGCGGGGATCAGGGGAGATTGAGACAGATTTTCATCAATCTGTTGGGTAATTCGATAAAGTTCACTGAACAAGGAGAAGTTACCGTTCGAGTAGAATTGGAACACATCGACGAAAAAGAAATAGGTTTGCATGTCATTATACAGGACACAGGAATAGGAATTCCGGCGGAAAAAGTCGGGAAAATTTTTGACCCCTTTGAACAGGCCGAGTCCTCAACAACCAGAAGATATGGAGGCACGGGTTTAGGTCTGGCAATTGTTTCAAGACTTGTCGCCATGATGCATGGCCGGGTATGGGCCGAAAGTGAGATTGACAAGGGGAGTAAATTTCATTTTACCGTGCGTCTGAGGTTGGGGGACAAGAAACAGTCATGTATTGGCACTCCCAGATTTAATAGTATGAAAAACCTGAGAGTTCTTGTCGTGGATGACAATGATACAAACCGGCGCATTCTCGAGTTGACGCTTGAGCAGTGGGGAATGCATCCAGTATGTGTGGGAGACGGGTACTCTGGAATCGACGAACTTCAAACGGCTTATGAATCCGGCAACAAGTTTGATGTGGCTCTTCTCGATTACATGATGCCAGAGATGGACGGAATAGAATTAATAAGAAGGATTCGCAAAGATGATCGTTTCAGTAAACTCGTCATTATTCTCCTTACATCAGGAGGTGATCGTTTCACAACCGAAAAATGGAAAGAACTTGGAATAGAATCCTGTTTGTTGAAACCCGTTAAAAACAGCGCTCTTCAGCAGGCGATTATGGCGCCCTTTGGGGGTTCATGTGATTTGACCATAATGGCCCCGAAAATTCCCACGATAGCGGTGAGTCGGGACAAGTTAAAGATATTGCTGGCCGAGGACAATATTATTAATCAGAAGGTAGCCACAGGAATTGTGGAAAAGATGGGACACTCAGTCCGTATAGCGGGTGACGGTACAGAAGTTCTCTCAATTATGGATACGGAATCCTTCGATGTGATTCTTATGGATGTTCAAATGCCTAATATGGACGGTTTTGATGCGACCAGGACAATCCGTGAACGTGAAAAACTTTCCGGCTCTCACATCCCTATCATAGCGATGACCGCATACGCAATGAAGGGAGACAGGGAAAAGTGTCTTGAGGTAGGTATGGACGGGTATGTTTCTAAACCAATAAACGTCAATGAACTGGAGCAGGCCTTGGATGATCTAATCAAGGATACGACAAAGTAGACACGCGCTCCCCGAAAGATGCGCAAGTGTAATTGACGTCGGGCAAGATTACGATAAATCATAAAACAGAAAGAATCAGAATAAAGATTTAATAGATGACTTGAGGTTACTTCAGGAGATGAAAATATGGATGCCGCCAAGATCTTGATCGTAGATGACCAAATCCATGCGCTTCAGGGTGTTTCCAGAATTATGAGAGGCGCTGGCTACGAGACCTTAGAAGCAATCAACGGCAAGGATTGCTTGAAATTGGCTAGGGAACACAAACCAGATTTGATTCTCCTGGATGTAGTTTTGCCGGACATTGACGGAATGGAGGTTTGCAAACGCATCAAGTCAGACCCCGAAACAGCGAACATCTGCGTGGTTCTTCTTTCCAGCATTCATACCGAATCAGACAGTCAGGCCAAAGGTCTCGAGTATGGGGCCGATGGCTATATAGCCAGACCAATTCCAAATCGGGAACTCGTGGCTCGAGTTAAATCTATACTGAGACTTAAGTATGCAGCCAAAGAAGAAATCTATCAGATGTTCATAGATTCTGCCCCAGCAGCTATGGCCATGTTTGACCGTGATATGCGGTACCTGGCCGCAAGTCGTCGCTGGATGACAGACTACAGCCTAGGCGATAGGGATGTCTTGGGACAATCACATTATGAGATTTTCCCCGAGATTCCAGATCATTGGAAAGATGTCCACCAACGAGGACTCCAAGGTGAGGTGATAAAGGTTGATGAAGAAGAGTTCAAACGGCAGGATGGTTCGATACTGTGGCTGCGATGGGAGGTACGACCCTGGCACTGGGCTGAAGGACAGATAGGCGGGATAATCATCTTTACTGAGGATATCACTGACAGGAAACGGGCTGAGGATCAATATAGACAATTTATCGAGACTTGTAACGAAGGCTTTTGGACCATGGGTGGAGATCATTGCACCACACTGGTCAACAAAAAGATGGCTGACATGCTTGGTTACGGAATTGATGAAATCATCGGCAAAAAAGTGGAACATTTTATGTTTGCCGAGGATATTCAAGACCACGAAACGAAAATGGCGCTGAGACATCAAGGACAGGTCGAAGTGTATGAAAGACGATTCCGACGAAAGGACGGGACAACTCTCTGGACTCTGGTATCAGCCACGGCGATTATGAGTGAGGACGGTAGATTCAGTGGATCGTTTGCCATGTTTACCGATATTACCAACCGCAAACAGGCGGAAGAACGGTTAAGGAAGGTTCAACTCGAATTAGAAGCTTCTAGAGACAACTACAGAAGCCTTTATGATTATGCCCCCATTGGGTATTTTACCCTGACCAAACAAGGGGTTATCACACAGACCAACATGCAGGGAATATCTCTGCTAGGAATGCCTCGTTCAAAACTGATAGGGAAAAACTTTGGACGCTTTATAACTCCCGAGAGCCAGAATCAATGGTACCATCAACTTCTTGATGCTCAGATTGACGGAGTTACGCAAAGTAATGACTTTTGTCTCAATCGTCAGGACGGTTCAACCTGCTATGTCAGCCTGGAAAGTATCTGTATGAAAGTCTCCACCAATTCTTTAGTGGAGAATAAAAACGAATTTGTGATTCTTGTAGCGGTCACAGACATCACCGGCAGGAAACTGGCGCAAGAAGAGTTGAGAAGGAGCGAGGAAAGGTTTGCGAAAGCCTTTCAAAAGTCCCCAATACTCATGACCATTAGCAAAGTGGATGATGGGACTTATATCGACGTTAATGACAAATTTATTGAGGTATCTGGTCTGAGCCGTGAGGAGTGCATTGGAAAGACATCAGTAGAGATAGGCTGGGTTTCACCAGAAGATAGAATGCGGTTGATTGAAGATCTACAGGCCCATGGGAACGTCAGAAGCATGGACATCAATTTTTTCACCAAGGACAAAAGAGAACTTAAGTGTATTTATAATGGTGACTTCATACAAACCAAGAACCGCCAATTGCTGTTGTCAACCGCTGAGGATGTTACCGAGAGTAAGCGGATAGAGAAGGAATTAGTTGAGAGCGAACAGCGGTATAAAAACCTGTATAGAACCATGATGTTAATGTGCGATAACGTGCCGGACCTGATATGGGCAAAAGACCTGGACAGAAAGTTCACCTTTGTAAATAGGGCTATCTGCGAGAAGTTGTTACTATAGTGATACGCAATGAAACTAGGTCCTAAGCGAAAGATTCCAGGACGCTTCTCAATGATGCGGGATTGCCCTGAAATCGGTTGAATCTTCTGAAAAGTCTTTCTTTGAGTTCACTCAAGGTTTTAAAGAACCGA
>CAJBEZ010000059.1 GCA_903952205.1 uncultured Desulfomonile sp.
CCGTGATGGAAGTGCCTTGCTGCTCTGGTCTGCCTGAAATCGTAAGAATGGGGATGCAAAAGGCCGGCAAGCAAATACCTGTGGAAAAGATCGTAATAAGCGGTCAAGGTCAAATCCTGCGCAGAGAGAAGTTAGCGGCCTAAAATCGTCCATAAATGTATACGGCTGAATTTGGTTAGTCTATTAACAATTGTGGATCGGAGTTTGATGTGTTCTGACAGGAAGGTCTTATTTAATGTCACATGATTGGTCTTGAAAGACCACCAGAGAGGGAACCACACGCTTCTTCGTAAATCTGAGACGCCGGTTGTGCATTTGCCCGGTCCTGCGGGAGGCGATATGGCAGCCCTTCGGAGCCAGAGGAACTTCCCTCCAAATGGATAACTGACGAAATACCCCGAGATGGCAAGACCGCAACGCAATTCCGGTTTGACAATGATCAAATGGTAGATGCGCTTGCAGCGAAAGGATCAAATAATGAAAAACATCCTGACAGCACCTAAAACTCGTGCGATTTTCTTGTTTCTCCTCGTCTTATCCTTTGGAGTGCTGCTCTTTGGTGGTTATCTCATCAACAGAGACAAACCACCCATTCCTTCAGCCGTCAAATCACCTCAAGGGGAGGTGCTTTTTTCTCATGACGATGTAGTGAATGGCCAGAACTACTATTTCAGTAGAGGGGGCCAGCATATCGGCACTATTTGGGGCCATGGCTCGTATCTGGCGCCTGATTGGTCCGCCGATTTCCTGCATCGGATGGGTTTGTATCTGGCTGCGCGGCATCAGGGCCTCAGTCCTGACCAAGCCGCCATTTTTTCACAGAAGGATTTTGATTCATTGGACGAAATCACACAGGCTACCTTGAAGGCCCACGTGAAGAAAGAGTTAAAACAAAATCGTTACGACCCAACAAAAGATGAACTGACGTTTACGTCCAATCAAAAAGAGGCGTTCGAAGTCTTGACAAAATATTACACAGACCTCTTCAGGAACGGACGTGAGGACATGGGACTTCAGCCTGGCATCGTGCGAAGCGACAAAGAAGGTCATCTTTTGACGAGCTTTTTTGCATGGCTTGCATGGGCGGCTGGAACTAACCGTCTAAATGAGGATGTGACATATACCAGCAACTGGCCATTTGATCCACTCGTTGGGAACGAACCGCCCCCGAGCGCTCTGATCTGGTCTATTGTTAGCGTCGTATTTTTGATTCTGGCGATTGCCGTTGTTCTGTTCTTCTACAGACGCTATATCGGTGATGATGATTATGTGATTGAGCAAAAACCATTTCCTGAACCGGAACCCACTGGCAGCCAGAAGGCGGTTCTGCCTTATTTTATTACGGCAATGGCGTTATTTTTGCTTCAGATCGGTATGGGTTCACTAACAGGTCATTTTACCGTTGAAGGAACGGGATTTTTTGGAATACCGCTCGGTGAATATTTCCCATACGCAGCGACTAGAACGTGGCACCTTCAACTTGCTATTTTTTGGATTGCCACGTGTTTTCTAGCCACGGGCCTTTTCGTTGGTCCTTTTGTAGGCAAGGAGCCAAAAGGCCAATGGAAGTGGGTCGTGATTCTCTTTGCCGCTATTGTGCTTGTTGTAGTAGGCACGTTAGTAGGCACTTGGGTTTCTGTTCAGGGTTTTCTTGATGGAGACGGCTTTTTTCTTGGTCATCAGGGTTATGAATTCATAGAACTCGGGCGTTTTTGGCAGATCCTCCTCTCTGCGGGTATGATCATTTGGCTCGTGTTAGTGTTTCGGTCGATTGCTCCCGCCCTAAAGACAGAAGATGACAAAGGCGGCTTGACCCATTTGCTTCTTTACAGTTCCGTGGCGATACCTCTGTTTTACATGGCCGCTCTTTTATATGGAAAGGGCAGCCACCTTTCTGACGCCGAATATTGGCGCTGGTGGGTAGTTCATCTGTGGGTTGAAGGTTTCTTTGAGGTATTTGCGTCTGTCGTGCTTGCGTTCATTCTGTCGAGGATTGGAGTGGTTTCTGAACGATATGCTTTGGTCACCGTGTATGCGAGCGTTTTTCTTTACCTTAGCGGCGGTATCATCGGGACATTCCATCATCTCTATTGGACAGGGGCCCCTATTCCGATTATGGCTCTTGGTGGAGTTTTTTCAGCACTGGAGGTAGTACCCCTCGCACTGCTAGGTTTTGAGGCGGCCCAAAATTTGAGCGCGGTTGAAAAGAGCGGAGAGAACTATGCATACAAGTGGCCTATATATTTCTTCGTCGCTGTCGCCTTTTGGAATGTTGTGGGAGCAGGGGTGTTTGGATTCCTTATCAACCCTCCAATCGTGCTCTATTACATCCAGGGGATGAACACGACTCCTATTCATGCTCACACGGCTCTGTTTGGAGTGTATGGGTTCCTTGCCATTGCGCTCATGCTTTTTTCGCTTCGGCACATTATAGCCCGGCGTGCCTGGTCCGATCGCATGTTGAAGTGGAGCTTCTGGGGCCTTAATATAGGCCTTGTAACGATGACGGTATTCAGCCTCATCCCATCCGGTTTTTATCAGATCTATTTTGCGGTGAAACATGGCGTTTGGTACGCCAGGAGCCCGGAAATTGCCTCGGGGACGATCATGAAAACATTCGCATGGCTCAGGGCCGTGCCTGATGTAGTTTTCCTTTCTGGAGCTATGGTCCTATTCGCTTTCGTAGTGAGGGGAGTATATCTCACATTCAAGAAGGAATAATGAGACATTATTAGCATGTTTCTGAATTGGCGTGAAAATCATCGTTGGGATCTTGACTGACCAAGGTTCAATTTATAATGGCGCCTCCTTTTCTTGAGTGGCTGGCGGGATCATTAAAGAGCGGGTCTGGGCGTACTGCCGAAAAGTATGCCCTTTGCCCATTAGTCCCGCTCCATAGACATTTTTGCCCAAACCCGCTGTCGGCGGCAGGAGCAACGACGTTAGAATTCATTTTTCCGTCTGATCCAATGAGGACAGAATCTTCTGACCTGTGAACGAAATGATTCGCATTCAAACGTTTGCGCCGAATGAAGAACAGCTTCTTCATGATTTCAGAGGGTTCCATCCGACATTTCCCCCGTGCTCATTCCTGGGCGCATGACACCTTTAGCTTTTTCCAACCAGTCGCAGCTGTTCAACCACGGATCTGTACTTGTCGTGGATCATTCTCTGATCGAATTCCCAGAATTCTTGGAGCATGATTGACTGTTCTTTCTCACTCAAGTACTTCTCTGAATTTGGAAAGAAGACTTTGTCCTCTTTTGTTATGTGCGCCGGATAGAACTCGGCGAGCACAATTAGCTTTTCTCTGATGGCCAGTAGCGCCTGCTGGCGTCCCTCAAGAAATTGTTCCTTGGCCTGCACCAGTTCTCCCACAACCTGCCTGGCGTACTTGTGCTCGTCGACCAACTCACGCATAACCTTTTCATCTTCAAGCGCCATGCTCTTTTTGGCAAGTTCCCTGAACATGATATCTTCCTCCTTGCCATGGTGAGTTCGATCAGCATAAGTTCGGATGAAATCTACAGCGGCATCAATAAAGACGGGGTCTATGGAATTTTCTCTGTCAATAAACGATATTTGATTTTTTACAACTTCCAGCATCTTCTCTATCAATCGGTGCTCAATCATCAACGGGCCTCGAGGTTTCATCACGCGACTCCTTGGTTCGTATGTCGGACGTTCAGCCCCATACTATCCGATATCATCAATCAGGTATACTACCCAAATTCAACCATTTTCTGCAGCATTACGGCTCATTCAAGTAAGTAAAGCTGAATCTCCAATTATTTCATCTTGTGCATCTCTTTCATCAGTTCCATCACCTGAAAGTTAGTCTGCAAAACGATGACCCTTTCGAACTGATTATCGACTTCTCTAACAGAAAACTACTCACTGAAAAATGCACACGTGTAATTGTCGCTGAACAACACCAACATCATCTAATAATTTTGGAACAAATCCTGATAGAAGTATTGACGCCATTATGGGCGTTCGAGTTGACTTAACCTCAAGTTTTTAGTCTGTGGTCGGTCTGATAAGTCTTTTATAGGCGGGTTGATTATGAAAACGATTATTCCCTTTATCATCATAATAGCAGTAATCCTA
>CAJBEZ010000060.1 GCA_903952205.1 uncultured Desulfomonile sp.
AGCCTTGAAACCGGGCGACTGCAATGATCCAAGGAACGCCAACTGTCGCGGTAAATCCCAACCTTTCGAGGTCATCGTTCCCAGACCCATCGCCATAAAATCCTGAATGTTCTTGCCCCACGTCGGAAAGATTCTAATGGCGGCGTTCATCTGCCCCGCGATCTCAGCCGCTTTGTTTGGCAACCAGTCGCTACTTGCCGATAACTTTGAAGCCCTCTCGCTAGGCGTCATCTTTGAAACAACTGCGTTCAACTGCCCCATAACAAGGTCAATTGCTTTTTCGGGATCTTTTATCTTCGTCAGTTGACCAAGTTTTAGCGCCGTCTGTGTGACTTTGTTGAGGTTAGAAAATCCCGTTTCATTGACATCCAGGCTTGATCCTGTCTGGCTCGTCGCTTTCATATACTGATCCGATGAAATCGTCGGCAACTGACGGCTAAACTTAATGCCTTCCAACTCGGCCCTTTTTCTGTCAACCTTGTCAAAATCAATAGCGGTAAGGTCCATGTTAGCGGAAGCGATCTTTTCTCTGGCGTTGCCCATGAGAATGCCTGTCCCAAGATAGGCCGTCGCATCTATAGCCTTGCTCATGGCCATGTAACGCAACATAAAATAACCGGGCTTAAAGCCGGATTGAGAGGCTGTCCGACCTTTCTTTTCTTTAGGCTCTTCCGGCATAGTGTCTTCCGGCAAAGGAACGCCTCTATCGTCTCTTGCGCTTTTCCTTTTACGTCTACGTTCAACTATTGGAATAATTGCGTTTCCACCGGCGGATTCAGCGGCGTCGGCGGTTTGTTTCGCTCTTCCTGCTATAGACCTGTCAACGTCAGCGAAAAGTCCCTGAAGGGAACGTTTTGATCTGGCGATAATCGACATGGATGTGGCAAGCCGTCTCATTTCCGGATTAATTTTTTCAAGAGCGGCGGACAAACCTGACAGACCTGAACTCATGTCAGGTAATCCGGCGTTAGCGGCTTTTAGTGATTCCGACACCTTCACTAACGCCGTGGCCATGGTTTCGGCGGCGTTTATTACATTCTCCGCCCCCACAACGCCGAATTCTATGCCGATTCGTTGATTGATTTTACTTCTCCCTAACCCGTAATCTGCGCCATCGCTCTACGTTCCACTTCAACCTGTTTTTTATACTTGTCCCATAGCCGCTTTCTGTCGGAAGACGGCCAACTCATGACTTCGTTTCGTGATTGTTTCAAGTGCCACATAAGATTAAAAATTTCCTGATCGAAATCGTCCAGGTCATAAAGACACGGCCTGCAAAGTGGGGATAAGTCTCTAAAAACACTCTTGATGTCATTTGACGACATTCCGTGACTTATCCCTCCGGCAATAAAAAATCTTTATGCAGCAACATGTTAATTGACGTTTTTGTCTCACAAATACCGCAACAGGCGATAATGGTCGTGTCGTATCCAGTCAGGAGTCTATTTCTCGCTTTACGGATCGCCTTGTGATCACGCAATTTTAACCGTATGACCTCTTCAAAACTGAACTCGGTCTTGCCGTCAATCGACCGCAAAGACTGATAATCAGCCTGATTCAGATCCAGACCGGATTGAGCCGCCTGGTTCGTGATCAACTCTTCCTTGTGACCGTTCAACATGCCGACAACCACGGAAAGCCCGGATCTTGGAAGTGTAACGGTTACGGTAGGGTCGATATTTCCCTGAAACTCAAGCGCCAGTTCCATAAAAGGCAATTGCTTGAGCGGGAAGTCTCCCGGTATGGTTTTGTTGCAGCCCGAACATCTGTATCTGAAATCAAATATCTCCCCATAGTTGAGCCTGTAAATCTCAACCGCAAGGTATTCCGAATCAGGTAAAAGCAAATCCTGGATATCGTCTCTCGTAACACACTGTTTGGCCCCCAGCGATTTGGTCATGGAAGCGAGATAGTCTGGAATAAGTTCGTCAACCCGCTTATTGCGTTTTAGTAAAAGTCTATCCGAATGACCGTCGCCTTCCACGATTACGGCTTCAAGTTTACTGACAGGTAAGATAATCTCCCTGGCTGAAAGTTCTTCCCCCCCCATAATGTTACACTCCTATGCCTATCGCCCGTGGTTCTTTCCAGACATAGGCAATATGAACTTCGTCGATTACGTTTTTATCTTTGCTTAAACTGTCCTTTTTCCCCTGTTTGTGTTCAATTGGAAAAGCCTGGTAATATTCTTCCGCTGTTACAGGATTCTTGTTGTTATCAAGCTCGTAAAGCGTGAAATTCTTCATGTAAACATTTGTTGATCCGCCGCCGCCTGTTCTTGGGTTTTGAGCCTGATCCATCCAGGAGTCCCAAAACATTCTGGCAATCCCGTCCAGCGGTCGCACGGCATACAGAATACAGTTGTCGAATGTAATCATTCCCGCTTCCTTGAACGGGTGATTCATTCCAGCGCCGCCTCTTTCAGCTACGGCGTGATGGCGGCTTCCAGGATCAAAAGCCTGAACCAGAGCTGCCGGAAAGCCGTTAATTTCCACAAGGAAACGAAATTCCTTGGCTGTCGGCCCTGTGTAAACTTCTATCGCCACGATTCCCCCCTATATTTTGTTAGGTTTTCGTTACATTCTTACCCAGGCGGGCAGATCTTTCAGGACTTCATAGGTAGCGAAAGATTCCCCTGTGCGTGTGGCCCCAACTACCATGTCGATATACCTGGCCACTCTGGTCGGCTGTATTAATGCTCTGGCCTTGCAAATACCCTGATCCATTTCCAGACCACTATTCAGGACTGCGCCTTTAAGTTCCCCTCCGGATATTGAGGCGTCACGATCCGTCTGCAAAAGGTAGGCGTAGATGCAATTTTCAGCTTGCCAGTTGTCAAAGGCGGGTTGTAGCTCCCGATGCATCGCCCTCCACATAAACGGAGCGTTAGGCGCAAACACATAGCCCCTAAGAAGCGGCGTAACTGATTTTCTGACCAGGGTCATGAACCGGACAACATTCAGATCCCTAAACGGAGAAACACCAAGCTGCGTGGTAAACTGTTCCCAAAAGAGGGCCTTGCGGCTGCCCTGATTTCTGGTTATCTGAAGATAGTTTATGCCGGAATTACTAAATAGATCCTGAAAGCCACGAGTCTCAGCGACATTGAAGTCCAAACCCTCAACGAGTTTTACAACCCCTCTTTCTTCCCCGACCGGAGCGTAACTTTCGTTGTAATTTGTGTCCGTAAAAGCGAGACAGGACGCAAAATGGCCCAGATTGGATATGTTCTTCCGGGAGTCATCCCGGCTGTCGTAACAAAGAGGTCTTCCGTAAAAAAGGCAAAATCTGTGAGAATCCAGAGGAGCGTGACTGTAAGTCGGCGGCTCGGCCATTCTCCATTTTTTAGCTTCCAGTGGGGCCATGCCCACGGGGAAGTTCCCGTAACCAATGAGATCCCCCCTGTCTTCACAATACGCCGCAAGCGCCTGATAGACTGTTATTGACGTGCTTCCAGGGATACAAATGTCCATTGCCAGGTCTGTTTTGTCCGCGGCGAAAAATCCGGTTTTGGAATATTGATCCCCGACCCAGTCGCCATCGGTCCATCCAGTTAATCCGTCAGATCCGCCGGACAGATAAACACCGTCAGCGTTCACCGCAGGTCTGTTTGTAGGACTCACATTTGTTGAATTAAGATCTTCAACCTGAACCAGAGCCCCTCGCTGATTTATGTAATTGACCACGTATCTGTCGGATTCAGGGTCCATGCTAACGTCAGGATAAAGAGCGTTCAACTGGCTTTGTTTGTCGTAAGTCACCAGAACGTTGAACAGGCTGCCCGGCTTCAGGACCGAATCGGTATGATAAATTTTGATCGAATCACCGAAAACGCCCTGACTTGCGGCTGTGTATCTCAAAGTAGGTTGAGCCGCCCCCGCTGTCCCGGAATGAACTGCGTTGTCAAATCCGAGCAATGTAGCCGCCGTTGAGCCTGATTTAACCTGAACAGATGAACTCAAGCCCGTTGTGTTTGAAGTAATTGAAAAAGCGCCTAAAGCGGCGACTGCGATCGCATTGGTCAACCCTGCAAGATCGGCCACAACTTGAGCCGAAGTTCTTATTCCAGGCGTTAGGGTAAAAGTTTGATCGGCTCCCCCGTCAATTGATACAACTAGAGAATTCTGCCCGGGAATCGCGGCGTAAACGCCTATAATAATCCCCAACACGGAATAGCAATCCTCTGAAACTGTTTTGACCGTCAGGCTGTCACTGGCGTTGTTCGCTGCCAGTTTTATTTTGCCATCCACAACACTGGCGGTTAATCCGGTCGAGGCTGCGTTAATCTGTCCGGCGACTGCAATGCCTGTAAGATTTGAACCACTGAGAGTTATTGGTTGATCTGCGCCGCCGCCCACTGCGATTATCATTTTGTCGGCTGTGTCAAAGCCAAACGTGAAATTCTCAACTTCTGTCCCTGTTACGGACCCGGCGGTTGGAGCGATGATATTCCAGGCTCCCGCGCCTGAAACAACATTTCCACTTGTAGGAATGTCGCCCCTGTCGTTAACCGTAGTTGTCGAACATGTCGCTGTTACGGTGTTTTGATCGGTTACGTCCGTGCAGTGAGCTACACGAATGGCAATAAACTTGGCTCCCTGAAGTAGTCCCATTTTCAGAACTAACGGATCAGTAGAATAACTCCAGGTTGAACCGAATGTCCGTTCAAATTCATCCCAGCTTGCTATGGGAACAGGTTCCCATAATGGCCCCCTTTCACATTTTATGACGACAATCATGTAACCCTTGTTTATCAGATCGACGTAAATCGCCAGATCAGCCGTTGTGACAATAGCTCGCGCCGCCCCACTTATCGCCATTACACCGCCTCCTCAATAGCAATTTCTTTTTTTTGGGGTGGCTTAATGGCTGCCGCTTTTTTTACCCATTCAGGAATCAGATTCTTGGAAATGAAATCCGAGATATGGTCTGAGCCGGTTCTGCTAAACGGAGCTAGAGATACGCTGTTGCCATCACTTAGCGGAATGTCTCTTTCTACTGGTAGGAAATTGATTATCCTGGCGGTTCCAGGGATAGGGCCGCCGGTCAATGGCGGCGAAGACTCTTTTAAAATCGGCTCTTCAACCGCCAAAGGCTCATTTCTTTTCGACATGCAAACACCCCCCCGATGTCTTTATTAATTAAGTTGGATAGTTAAACGTCTCTTCCTTAAAATCAATTACACCTATCGGCTTAACCAGTCTTGACTCCAATCGCTCTAACCATAAGTCACAAACCATAAGCATTATTGATGTTTTAAATAATGGTAAATCCAGTTCATCAAGATTGGAAACATCTTCATAGTAAAAAAGCGGGCATTGCCCGTTAATGTTTGGCGAATATTCAGGTGGAATAGCCTGCATGAACATTTCCCATAGCCATGTGGCGTGTTCCGGTTTTGTGGCCTGAGTCTGAACCTCATAAAGAAGGTCAATAGGCGTAGGGTAGGGTTTCTCTAAATAGCTTTCCGGCCCTGTCATCGTTCCCCCGCCCAGACTTTTAGGTAATTCAATGGTAATTTGTTTGTCGCTTGGAACGTAAACGTAATGCCCGTCCCGTTTATCCTGTTCCCGAATAAAAAAACGGTGACGACAAACACAATAATTTGGATAAACAGGCTCCTTGTGTTCGCGTTCCGCTATGTAAGGGTAAACCCTAACAGACTTCCCGTTAAATTTGATTGCCCCCAAACGTGAATAAATATGTTGATCAATTAACGATATCAAATTACCAGTTCTTCTTTATATGTTTCAGAAGCTGATCGAAATTCATGTCCTGGCCAAAAGCTTTCAGCAGGGCCTTATGGTATTCATAAACCACGACCATTTCCTGTTGTTTGGCGATAGGCTTAAATATTGGCCTGGCTCCTCTTGCTACGCCTCTCTCGTGCAGGTCTACAACCGAGGCTATTGACCTTGGCCCGGTAGATTTAAACCGTTTACCCTTTGTTCTGATCCGCTTTCCGTTTTCGCCTTTAACGCCCACAATCCCTGACATGTAGCGTGGATACATGGCGGTAGGGTTAATCCCAACTACGCCGCCATATTCAAATGAAGGCCCCCCATATTTAAACTGGATTGCATTCCACATCCTGTGAGTCCGAAGCATAATTCTTGGGTCCAGACCCATTCGGATTTTCCACTTTTTATACTTTGCGCTAAGAGCCGGAAAATTCTGGCGTAGAATGTTTTCTTTAATAGCCTGATCGAGCTTGCGTCCCGCAACTATCGTATGAGTTTTTAATAACGTAGGAAATCGGCGGCCAACATTGGAAAGAGATCGTGTTAGCTGATCGAGCCCACGGGTTTTTATTGAAACCTTGAACGCCATACGTTAAGTCGTCTCCCAGGTAAACGAGCTTCCCGCCTGAGTTCTGTTAAGCTCAACAGCCCGTCTCAATCGAATTCTTACAATGTTATGGATGCCCGAAATCGGAACCAGTTTGGTTTGAAGTTTGTCGTGTTCAGAAAAATCCCAACGTTCCGATTCAATCATAAAATGATCTGCTACGTTTATAACGACTTGCTTGGAAGTTAATTCCAGTTTTGAAATTATCGCTTCCCTTACGTCGCCGTCTTTTACGCCGCCCTTATCCACCTTGATCCCCTCTTTGGCTTCGATTAACGAATCGTAAAGCAAACAGGTAATCTCAGTTGAAACCCCTGATTCAGCGCTAACGTGAGTCATTTTATCTTCAGCCAACATTGTCACAGCCTCACAAATGGCGGCGGCTATTTGCTGTTTGTCGGAAGAATTAAGCATCGGGTCTGAACGCCTTAACTCCCACTAAAGGGTAAGCTGGAAGTTGTAGTGTCATGTCATCAGGAGCGGCTTCTTTTGCGGCTCTTTCAAGTTGATCGTTCACTTCTTTTTCCAGTTGGACTAAAAACTTTTCGGCGGCCTGGAATTCCGCGTCAGCCACTCCGCCCTTCGCTTTTTTGATCCGTTTGGCAAAGGTCAAAATCAGTCTGGGAATCATCGCTTTTAAGGTAAGAAGACTTACATAAACCCTTTGCTGATCGGATAATGCAGCGCCGACCCAACTATGTAACGCAGTAACAGCCTCAACCTGTCTTGAAACGGCCAGGCTTAGAGTTGGGTCAAGCGCAATAACAGGATCAAGTTGATCCATTACCAGTTGAGTGGAATCAATGCTCACTGCGCCGCCTTTGCCTCAAACTCGGTTAAAAGATTAATCAACTCGGCCCTGTCCTGCTTGCGGCTGTAACTTAGCCCGACATCCCTGCACAGTTTTCGGAGATCAGACACAGACAATCCGTCGAACTGTCTTTCCGAAATATTATCAGTTTCCTGAAGTTCTACTGTCGCCTGTGTCTGAACCTCTCCCCCCTCCGGTTCCTCAATCAGGAACCGGGCCACGGTTTTCTCCCTGTTAAACCTGACCAGCCCCCCACCGCTTAACCAGTCTCTTGTGAGTTTACCGATGGGCTCTGGTAGTGGCTTCTCCTGGTCAAATTTAAGGGAAAACCCAGTCTCCGGGTCCACAAAGAACCCGGATTCATTGCGAAGTCTTATGAAAACGCTCACGGCTTACCTCTCAAATCAGGTTAAAGGCGTCATCCAGGTCGGGAACCCGTTGTCCGCAAACGAAATGGATTTGTCCAGTATGATTCGGGCCATGCGTTCCGTGGTCGCAAAACTCGACAGGATCGATATCGCCGTCCCGGAAATCTGGCGCATCACTATGCGGTCGGACTCAACCATTAATGGTCGGAAAACCAGCTCGATCATCGCCTGTGCCGGGTCAATCATCAGGATCTGATCGTCACCGATATTGGAACTTATGATGTGCGGCAACGAACTCGGGATAACCCAGTTTCTGCTCTGTAGACCGACCGCCGCCTGGCCAAGTCCCCCGTTCGTAGGCTTGAACTCGGAAAGCGCAAGAAGCGTGTTGGCCATTTTCTCGTTGGTTACGAGAGTTCCCCAGTTCTGTGAAATTAGTCTCGATCTCACCCAGACATTAACGAAATCCGCAAAAGTTAAAGTCCCCGCAGTCGCCACACCAACGATAGGGCAGGTGTCAGAACCGTCATTCTGGTCACCTGACACCAGCGTGCTGATGGCGTCAGCGTGGAGCAACGCCCCAAGTTCAACCCCGACCCGCTGCAACCAGTGTCTCGCAATGGGCAGTTTCACCGACAGTATAAGCTCGTCAGTCCACTCAAGGGCCCGCGCTTTCTTGCTCACCCTCACGGTTTTGTATCCCCATGTGAACTTACTCGTCGGTATGGTTTCCGCTTCACCGATTGGCAATAATTTCGGGTTCTCGTAGTCGATCCAGGGACTCGTCACGACCAGTGAATCAACATTCTCCGTGGCCGCCACAAGATCCTTGTAATTGACGTTCAGCTCCATCCCTCTCACGACAAACTGTCTTATGATTTCAGGAGCCAGATATTTGTAATCGTTGGACAGGCTTAAAAGGTTGTCCAGAGATATTCTCTCAGGATCAACCCCGATATCCGAAAACAGGTCCCTCAACGTTAGAAGGTCCCCGTTGGCTCTTGTCAGTTTCAACCTGGTCTGCATGAACTTTTCCAGGTCAATTTCCTTGCCCGCTACACCGTCTGAGCCGCGATAGGTCTTTAACGGTTCAATTACTTTTTCTTTAAAAGTAAATTGCAGTCCGAGTTCTCCCCCCATTTATTCATCCCCCCGTATTCAGTTTTTATAGTTGGTTAGAATTCCAGCGTTTCGATTGCGCTTCCGGCTGATGCCCCCTTGATCACAAGTCCCGCCACTGCGCTTGAGTCATGGGAACTCGACCCCCCAAGAGTGACACCTGCGGTCAGGCCAAGGACAGTATTCGCGGAATGAGTCTCATTCGTGATCTCAAGAGACTGATTCACGTTCAATGCGGTAAACACAGGTTTATTGTCCGCGTTCACCGACACCACAAACCCCACCGCAGTGGCGTTGATCTCAGCCGCAATTTGCACCGCAGTCCTGGCCGCCCCCGCTGTCAGTGTGAACGTCTGTTTCTCGTCTCCGCCAACCTTTAAACCGACTACATCGCTTGTAGCGGCCACAACTGCGAAAGTTTCTGCGTTCGCGGCTGTTACGCTTGCGCACGAAGCCCCGGAATAAGGGTAAGCCTTGTTTAATGGACCCCATACAAACGCTCCCGGTGTAAGGGTAACCCCGGCCAAACGATCATCCTTTCTTTCACGGAATCGGGTAGCGACCGTGCAGAAGGCTGCCCCTGGAATATGGGCGCAAACAGTTCCCACAACATCAACCGATCCTATCTCAGTGTTCTTAACAACCGCATTGTCCCCTGATATTTTGACCACATCCCCAACTTCTATGGTTGTCGGACAAGCGAACGAAACCGCAAGAATATCCTGGACTCCCTGATTCATTATTTATCCCCCCCAAACATTCTTGAAACACTGTCAACAATGTCCCTGCTGACTTCCGCTACCGGTATGTCAACCTTGGGAATCTCTTCATCAGCGCTGCTTTTCATTGACCCAAACCTGTTGAGCGCCAACGATTTGTACTCTTCAAGCGCCTCCTGGATGTAGGCGATGTCCTGGGAATTGGCTATTCTCAGTCTGATTTTTTTGTCGTTCTCACTGAGTTCCTCTTTTGCCGGGTCAACCTTGGCAGCGTCAAATGCTTTCAACGCTTCCTTTTTCTGAAACTCAACAAAAGCCAGGCCATTCGCTGCGTTTGCGAGGTCTGTCGGTAAAACTTCCAAAATTTCATCAACGGATTTTCCCGAATACTTGCAACTGCCCGACAATTCGCATGCCCTTAAAACCCTGTCATAAAGGCCTGAATACGCCACCTGGGCTTTTTTAAGCTCTTCCACTTTTCCCAACAGAAGCTCTTCAAGTTTTTCAGGAATCGGCGCTCCGTCGGACAGGGCGAACTCAATCCCCAATTCTTTACAGACCGCCGAAAACAGTTTTAATTCGTTTCCCATAGTCCCCCCACTTTCATTACTAACTGGTTCCTTTCCGGAAATATTGTTGAGCGCAACACGGGGTCCCGCGTTGGAATCAGCGCCCATACCCCAAGGGACAAAAGCCATGTGTCTAACCGCCGTAATCTTTAGCGGAAGCCATCGAACCATATCCCCGTTTATTCTTTTTCCTTGGTTTTTTACGAATTCCTGATGAAGCATATCAGGATGTGACGGAACGTATTCTCCGTCAATCCCTATCGACCCGGCCCTTAGAATTCCTTCTGTGAGCCCCAGCGCCGCCTTTGGGTCATATTTAGGGTTTACAACCAGAGTTCCGTTTATCCCGGCTTCTAATTTACCTTTTGCGGCTTCAAAAAAAGGATTCTCAACTTTCCCCGCAATATCCCTGGAATCAATTGAATGGTTCCATGTAATATCAGGTTTGAAAGCGCCAACCAGGGGCGCTATATCCCTAGCAATTACAGCGGCATTATCGTGACCAAAGTCTACGCACTGAGGATATGGAAAACTCGAACTCGGCCACAATTTGGCGCCACTGACCAGCCGCCACAAAACCCTGACTTTTCCGTCATCAGGAATGCCCGGTGGGGAAGGGCCGTTAGACAGGGAAAGAGCGACCTCATCCTCTGTGTCCCCCGATTTTTCCTGTATTCGCTGATTTAATTCTTCAGTAGACTCTCCCTGGTCATAAGCATTTTTCAGACCCTTGCAATCTACGATGCAGTCAAAGGTGTAAATCTTTTGACCTTTCCTGTTTAACCTGAACTTAAAAGCGTCTTTCATTCCCCCCGTTATCCCCCTTAATGATTTGTCGGTACGTGCGAAAACATTTCATATCTCCTGGAATCAGAAACAAAAGACGCGATAAAAGCCCCGGAAGTGGCGTTACGCTGATCATGCCCCAACAGTTTTCTCGCTTCTTCTTTGGAAATTACTTCCTGAGTCAACTGCCCCAAAACTTTTTGTGAATCCATGTATCCGGCTTCCGCGTCCCTGAATGCGTCTATCGAACGACTGGTGGTAAATTTGACCGAAACCCCCACATTGCCCAGACCGTTAAGAGCAAAATTCAGCCTGTGGCCATGTTCGATCACTCTTTTAACTCCAAGTTGAAACATTTTGATGCCTTGAGTCAGTTCTTCATAAACTACCTTGGCAAAAGTCTCAGTTGAGTTAAAATTCCATCCAAACGCGATAGGATCTCTTTGAAGGGCCGAAAATAATCCCTGTAAAACAATTTGAAGAACGTCTTTTGCCCCCTGAGCCCCGGCGGTAATATTATTGAACTGGAATTCGATATTGTCGTAACTGACGCAGATCCCGTCATCCATTTCTTTTGTGAAGCTGTCCGCTACCTTGTTCAGATATTCCTGAGCCATAGCGTTATATTCTTCGTCTTCCTGGCCTGGCTTTCGTGGGGGTCTTTCAACTTTCGCGAGTAAAACCCCCAGCACTGAAAGTTTTTCAACCCAGGTCCGGATTTTTTTCATGATAGCCGCATGGTGAGCGCAAGGCTCAATTGCTGCGAGAGCGGGCGGAACAGGGTAGGGGCTGCCATCTCGAACTATCGACGCATGAAAGGACGTTTGAACAGGATTTAACGCGACCAGTTGATCCATTTGCTGTTGCATTAAAACCAGTTCCCTGTTTTGGTTCAGGCTCCAGCGAATGCTTTTGATCGGAACAAGGTAAGCCCTGTCAATATAAGAAAGGGTTGGATCAGGGACCCATTCGACACAACACCCACCAGATCTGGCAACCTGGGAAAAAAGAGCGTTGATCAGGCCATCTAGCCCCCCGGATAAGGGAAAACATCTTGCCGCAAAATTATTGGCTATATCTATCGCCTTGTCGGCCTCAGACTGACTTGACGCCATTATTTCAAGATTATGGCCTATGTTTCCAAGCGCTACCGTCGTGTAAACATACTTACTTACATACGGATCTAGCAGTGAAATATTGTCGAGCGCCTGATATGTTTCAAAAGGGAATTTTGCGGCTAAAACATTTAGATTGTTTAGATAGGCCCCAACCTGACTGGCCGACCATTCGTCGTCTATCTGCGACCTGCGGGAAGTCACTTTCGGATAATCCGATACCGGCTCTGTAGCTTTTCCCCGCCCTAAAAGTTGTTTTATTTTTTGAATCATTATGCTGTAGCAAATTTCCTGAAGACGGGCATAACCATTGGGGCGGCTCCTTTTCGCCCAAGTTCATAAGCTGCGATAAGACAGGAATTCATGGCCATCGCAAAATGGTTCTCAATTCCTTGCCCCCCGATAAAAACCCGTCGCATCACGCCGGAGTTTGTCATTTCCTCTTTGGCGATTAATTGTTTACAGTGATAGCGAACACGTTCAAGCGCAGTCAGGCTTGTCCCTCTGCACTCTTTCCTGCCGGGCAGCATCACAACGCCCTGTTCCATTCGGTCAATCATGGAATCAAGGCTTGATGTTCGATCAACATTTACAACCGGAATTTCAATATTGCCGGAAAGTAACTCTGTTCCAAGTTTTAGTTGTCTGCCCTGAAAATATTGAATTGATGCTTGTCGTGGAAAACGCGCACAGAATTGCTTTGCGGGCCACTTGTTCGGCATGGCGTCAACAACTGCGTAAGATACGCCAAACTGAACCATTAATTCATCTAGTCTGTTCCAGTTATCAGTTTCTTCAAAATGGACCCATTTGAAAAACTTTCCTGAAATAATCCCTACTGAGATATGAAGTTGGTCGCCTTGGTCCACGCCCATATACGACCCGGTTTCCCGATAGGAAAACCCGTGATCACCTTCAACAAAATCCAGAAGCTTTTCGTCTACTCTGGCGTTACCACCCCCATACGGGAACCCTAAAACCGAAACGGTGAAGCGTGCTATTTTATTGTGGCCGACCTTGTAATCTTCCCATTCCTTCATGATTTTGGTTGCTATGTTTGGAAAATTAGGCGGCTTTATTTGCGTGTATAACTGGCTTAAATGGCGTCCTCGTTTGTCTTGTCTTTCAGGGCGTAACGCGACCCATTCTCCCTGGCTCATGTTTAATTTTGATTCACATTGCTTGCAGCCCCGGTAATGGGTCACGCCTTCTGGAAAAGTTTTTTTCCTGTTTTGAGGAACAGCAAGGAAGTTGGAAGGAAAATCAAGTTCTAGGCAGTTATATGCTCCGCACGACGGACAAATCAGTTTCCAGTAACGCTGATCGGTTTCCTTGAATTGCTTGTCAATGCCATATCCCGGAAAACTCGGTTGACTGAGCGACGCGAACCATTGAAGGTCTGAGTGCATCATTCTGTCAACGGCGTAATCAATAAGAGCTTCTTTACACTCGTCGGTTTCGTCAGTTACAACCATATCGCAGTCAATGGATTTAACTTGCGATAAAGTAAAAAGGCCTCGGAAGTAGAGGGCTCCGGGGCCAATCTGTTTCAAAGAAACGTTGTTCGTGCTTCGGACACGAGACGCCAGGTAAGGGGTTTCATCAAGCATTGTCTGGCATCTGTCATTTGAAAAATCCGAAACCTGTTTATCATTCTGAAAATAGTAAACGGCTTTTTTCCCAAGGTGTTCGGAGATATAAAGGGTCTTGAGCAACATGGTGGTTGACATGGCGACTTGTGCGCCCTTCATGAAAACCTGCCAGGGGTGATCATCGTCGATTATGTCGTTAAGATATTCGTGTCCCTTTGTGGTGTATTTGGCCCCACGTAAAACAACCCCAACCTTGGATATCCATTCCCTTAAAGACATTCGCTTGAATCTCTTTAAAAAAGTGGATGTCGGCAAAACCCCCTGGAAAAATTTTTTATTTATTCTGGGTGATAGCTGTTCCAGGTTTTTAACCCTCGCTCGCTATCATCAGTTTGTCAGCAACCTCATCGACAATCTCGACCAGTTCATTAACGAGTTCGGGCCTCCCCACAAGTTGCCTCTGAAATTCTTTTCTGAATTCTTCCCTGACTCTCTCCATAACCAGGTTATGATCCATTTCCATTTTTCGTTTGTTCAGGGAAAGATTAATGGTCTTGATCAGAACTTCGGCAACCTTGCCATAATCATTTATGGAATCACATTTTGGGCGTTTAAGGGTATTAAACGGCTCCCAGAAGAAATCCATCAGGCCCTTTATGGCTTGAGTCTCAAATTCCTTAGCTACCCGGCGATCTATTTTGTCGGTTTGAAGTTCTTTGTCGGCTTCGAGTTTTAGTCTCTTAATGAGTTGCCTGTTCCAGTCCTTGATTCGTTCCCTGGAAACCTGAAAACCAGCGTCGGTGAGAAACTCATAAATTTTGGAATAGGGATGTTCACCTTGAAACCAATCGACAAGTTGAGCGCGAATTTTATCCGGTAGCCGTTCCACGTTATCGACTACACGCAAAATTCGCGCCGGTTTCCCCCCATTGTTACAAAGTTTGCTAATTTTTTGAGTCCCCCCCCAAAAAAAAGAATACAACCTATACAGCTTTTCTACGCGACACCGTAATTATTATAATAGGTTATGTCAATTTCAAAACAAGCGACCGGCAGAAATAAGCCGCTAACGTCGCAATATAACTATAATTAAATGACATCTGTGATTTAATTTAATCATATTATTTATATGAAGTTATTATATAAAGTGTTAATTTACGTGGGCATTTTGGTGGGCATTACCGTGAGGTGATATAGGTTGATATGTGTAAGTATGTGATACTTTTGACAGGCAAAAAAGCTAAAAAAACAGCGTAAAAACAAAAATAGCCAGGAATGCTCCTGGCTAAGTTGCTGTTCTTATTCATACTTTATTGGCACGCCCGACAGGGCTCGAACCTGTGACCTACGGATTAGAAGTCCGTTGCTCTATCCAACTGAGCTACGGGCGCTCTGGAATGGATCTGCCGTCGTAGGAACAATATATATATACCCCAGACGGTCAAGTGGACATTCAAGCACAGGAGTCTAATTCTTGTCAATATTATCGATTAGGGGGATGACATTTACTCTGAAGAATTTGTGTCAAAAAAGTATATAAGCTGCTTAGAACGCACGAATTGCTCCCGGGTTAATTCATGCCTGCGCAGGATATCGCCATTCAAGTCGCCACCTTGACGCGGCGTTTGTCAAAGACCGTGATCAAGGGAATCGAAAGCCTCGTGCATATGGTGTCCAGTACCCTGTGCCATTTTGCGCCTCTTGAATCCTTGTTTTCAGTCATTGGTGAATCATAAACCACGGTTGTTACTTCTTTGTGGCGTCTGACGTAATCTCCTAACTTCTCAACGATGTCTCCTCTGAACAGGTACATTCGATATTGGACGTTCTTGTCCCCGAGGAATTGTGAAAGTTCCGGGATGTCTACGGACCCGAGCAGTCCGGTATGGTCTAAATCCTTGTTAACAAGACTGACCTCATCGGATTCCGTGACTAGGATGTCCATCATAGCCCCGACCCTCTTGCATAAGTTTGCGGTATAATTAATAGCGTGTAGGTTGGGATTAGAGTTGTCTATCACAAGAGCGACTATGTGTGGCTTGGGCTCTGGATGAAGAATTTCATTGGCGGAGCTAAATTCACCAGCTTCCGCAAATGCCGCAGCGCTCATGCTTCTCTCAAACGCGTCCACGCTAGATTCTTCGTAACTAAGAATTCCCGAATCTTTATCATGATTGAGCAGACCATTTTCTACAGGTCCAACTGCCGGATCCATAAAGCTTAATGCTGTCTCAGCCTCGTCCATCTCCGCAAACGTGATCGCGTTGAGCATGGCCGTGATCTTTTCTTTAACCTTTTTCATTGAAGTCTCCTGTCACCGCTAGGCGACTACAAATCTCGTGCCAAGATCTAAGCAACAGCAAAAAGGAATGAGAATAAATATCTGACTGATGGATCGTTGCGATATTACAACACAACATGCCGTGGACTAACTTAATATGAATAATTCGTGGACAAATGGTGGAAATAGATAAATAATATAAGTGTTGCAATTTAGAATTTGATGTTGCATTCAGCAATACATGATGGGAAAATTGACGCCGCAGTAGAGATGTAAATCCTAACCGTGAGATATTGAGTGCGGTTAGGAAATGTAGCAAGATTCAGAAAGTCGTGGAACAGAGAACTCAGTTGCATTCTGATTACTAGGTTAAAGTTGAGTCACTAAATTTGGAATAGTCTTAAAGTTCAGGCAGGTGAATGAATGTCATGGAGCCTCATTAGCTTAAGGTACAAAGTTTTAATCGGAGTAGCCGGCATCTATTTATTTATGATAGCCACAATCTTTGGAAGCTACTATTTCATGACATCTCTGGAAAGCAAGATCAGTTATCTGGAAGAAATCAGCAAGGTAGAAGAGGCTGCGCTGGAAATAAGAAGATTCGAAAAAAACTATTTCCTTTACGGTGACAGGCAGTCGTTGGGGACGGCCTTCTATCATTTGAACCGAGTTCAGTCTCTTTACGAAAAGAACCTCTCCAAGATTGAAGAACTGATATCGCCCGAACAGTCAAGAGAATTTCGGGAATCGTTAACGGACTACGGGCGGTTGTTGAAAGAGTGTTCAAGTCTGGCCGGTGAGGGAAAGTGTTTCGAAACTCCCGAGACGAGAGCTGAATATGAAAAACAAATCAGGAAATCAGGATCTTCTATTTTAGAGATCGCAGAGAATCTGGCCAAACAAAAAAGGGCGTCAATAAGAGAGACCATAAGCGCCAACATGAAGCTGCTGCTGCTAGGGCTAACTGTAGCAGGTGTTGGGTTTGTGGCGATTGCGAGTTTCTTGTTGGGAAGGGTCAACCGGTCTCTAAGACAACTTGAAAAAAGTGCAGAAAGCTTTGCCAAGGGAGAGTTCGAGCCTATTGATAATCTTCCCCCCGAGAAAGAAATCAGGGAAATATTTACATCCTTCAATAACATGGCGTCAAGATTGAGAGAACGTGAGGAACAACTTGTTCAATCCAAGAAGCTGGCCTCCTTGGGGACCATGCTTGCGGGAGTTGCGCACGAGATAAACAATCCATTGTCCAACATTTCATCTTCCTGTGAAATACTTCTGGAGGAAATTGACGAAACAGACACCGAATTTAAAAAAAACCTGTTGCGCAAAGTTCTGGATCAAGTTGAAAAAGCAAGAACCATTGTGCTTAACTTGTTGGAATTTTCCCGGAATAAGGAATTTGCTCTCGAGAATCTAAACTTGGCCATGTTGATCGAGAAAACACTGAGTCTCATCCAGAGCCAGAAACCCCCTGGCGTTCAAGTAATCTCTAACGTGAATCCCAATCTTTTCATTCTTGCTGATAAGCAGCGAATCGAACAAGCTCTCATGAATCTTATAACAAATGCTTTTCACGCTATAGAAGAAGAAGGACAGGTTCGAATTCGAGGCTTTTCGTCCAACGATGGAAAGGTCAGAATAAGGATACGTGACACAGGGAGTGGCATATCCAAAGAAAATCTGGCGCGAATCTTTGACCCGTTTTTTACCACCAAGGACGTGGGTAAGGGCACAGGATTGGGTCTCTTCATTACTCACGACATAATACTCAGACATAAAGGAACGATTCGAGTTGAGAGTCTAAAGGGCCAGGGAACGGTGTTCTCTATATCTCTTCCTTCTGTGGAGCCTAAAGAATGCATACGCCCCCACGAATCCTGATAATAGACGACGAAGAATTGGCGCTTTCAAACCTTGAGCATATCCTTAGAAAACAGGGCTATGATGTAGCGACAGCAGGTTCTGGACCGAAAGGAATGAATGCGATAAGAGCTGGAAGTTTCGATGTGGTACTGACGGATCTGAGGATGGAGAAGGTCGACGGTATGGCCATCCTGGAGGAATGCAAGAAGAAGCATCCTTCTACCGAAGTGATTATGATCACGGGATATGCGACTGTGGACTCCGCCATTGAGGCTATGAAAAGAGGAGCGTATCATTATGTTTCCAAACCGTACCGCATTGACGCCGTTAGAAAGATAGTCACCGAAGCTCTTGAGAAAATCGAACTTCGCGAGGAAAACCTCCATCTCAAAAATGAACTCAAGAAATTCTACGAAGTAGGCCAGGTCAAAATCATTACCAAGGACCCTGCTATGTTGAGAATACTTGAGACCGCCCGCCAGATTGGGCCCACTGATTGTAATGTTCTTATAACTGGTGAATCAGGAACTGGAAAAGAACTGCTGGCTCGTTATGTTCATGAGCACAGCGCACGGAGTTCCTCATGCATGATGGCTGTTAATTGCGGGACATTCAACGAGGAATTACTCACGAACGAGCTTTTTGGCCATGAGAAGGGCGCTTTTACGGGAGCGCACATCAGCAAGCCCGGCATAATTGAATTAGCCAACGGCGGCACTCTTTTCCTGGACGAAATAACAGAAATGTCCGTGAATATGCAGGCCAAACTTCTACGAGTAATCCAGGAAAAGCAGTTGATGAGAGTAGGAGGAACTTCGACAATCAATGTGAATGTGCGTTTTATAGCGGCCACCAACAGAAACATTCAAACCTCTGTTGGTTCAAATGAATTCAGAAAGGATCTGTATTATAGACTCAACGTGATCTCGTTGGATCTTCCGCCCCTGGCCTCACGTAAAAATGATATTCCATTACTGGCTCAATTCTTTCTTGAAAAGCACTCGAAACTCATGCGACGCGATCTTCCTGTTATTTCGAAGGAGGTTCTGGAAATATTAACTAATTACGATTTCCCAGGAAATGTCAGGGAATTGGAGAACATCATCGAGCGCGGTATAGCTTTGTCTACGGAGGGTCTTATTGAGGACAGGCATCTTCCCGATGATCTGCGGGATTTTCAGATTACCACTTACAGGCGAAAGGATGGTAGTCTTCCCACGCTGGAAGAACAGGAAATCAGATACATCAAGCAAGTTCTGGCCGAAAGCGGCGGGAATAAGACTCTGGCGGCGGAGACTCTCGGAATCGACAGGGTTTCCCTATGGCGTAAGATCAAAAGATTTAATCTGGAGTAATCCTGCCGGGCTCTGATGGTAGGAATGTGCAATATCAAGACCTTACAACAAGGACAGGGCATGAGGCGTTCCCGATCACTCTTTCCGCTACGCTACCCATCAACAGCCGTTTCATTCCGGTTCGTCCATGAGAACCAATTATTATTATTCCCGAATTTTTCTGTTTTGCGGTTAAAATTTTGGTGAGGCGCCACCGAAATCACTTTGATGGCGCCTTTTTCCACCTTTGCCAAAGACAACGCCTGACGCAGGGCATTGAAACCTGAGTCAGAGCCGTCAACGGCCACAAGGATCGTTCTATACATTTTCGCAAGTCTCCGACACCTGACGATTGACTATTTCCGCACGTTTTGCCTTGATCATACTGCCCAGTATTATAACTGCGCCGATTGCAAGAGCAAGGCACATTAACGCGAAGCTCACCATATTCATGAAGCTTAACGCTGACTGATTCGCCGAAATCAAATCCAACTGCGCCAGATATTGAGGAACGGCAAGCGCTCTACTGAAAGCAACTATGATCATAATAGAACCCATAACTATCTTGATCATGTTTTCCTTGACGTAAGTTGTGCCGATGGCGCCTAATTGAACTCCCAAAAGTGAACCCGCCAGAATTATGAGCGTAAGCCTGATGTCTACCATGCCCGCCATTGCCCATTTGACCGTTCCGCCGAGTCCCATGAGAAAAGCTATCACCAGTTCTGACGCAGAAGATATAAGGCCGGAAGCGCCTATAACGTATATCATGCCCGGAACCCCGACAAATCCACCCACAGCGATGGTTGCAGCGAGCAATCCCGTCAGTAAGCCAACCGGTATAGTGAACCAAAGCGATATAGTGAGATTGGCCGTTTTAAAGTGAATCATGGGCGGAAGATTAATTGATTGAAGGCGTCGGGCCAATTTTGGAACAGGGTCAGCGTCGGTAACTTTGGCCGATTTCCACGCGTCATAGAAAACGTAGCTGCCGACGGTTATGAGCACAAAGACAAACGACAGGCTCACATATAGGTTAGACCCGGCCTCACCCCATTTTCCCAGTATCCATTCCTGAATCTTGATACCGATTTGCACTCCTACTGTTGCGGACGCTGCCATCACAATCCCAAGTTTAAGGTCGACCTGACCGTACCTAAACCTCTTGTAGGCTCCCACCATGGCTTTGGGGAATTTGTGACACATGTTGCTGGCCACTGCTACAGCGGCAGGCACTCCAAGACTCATCATTCCTGGCGTCAGCACAAAAGCCCCTCCTGAACCAATGAATCCGCTGACCAAGCCTCCGATGAAGCCCACTATGAACAAAAAAGACACATTCATCCACGTAAGGTCTATAAATTTTGCAGCCTCCAAGGCATGTTCCGTCATCTGTGACTCCTTTCAGTCATAATCATGTTGAACGAACCACTAGGCGCTCATTCTCAGGCGAGCGCGAGGTCTTTGAGCGGGACGTGGAACGGACTCTGCCGGACGCGGAGCTGTCTTCTTGGTTGTAGCCTCGATCCCAAGAGCCGACCACAAGTTGCTGGCGAATGCCCCGTGAGCAAAAGAAAAAGCAAAAACCGTGGCAATTGGCAAAGCGGCGTAAATACCGCCAAGACTGAAAAGCGAGGTTATTGCGTCGGTGTGGCTGAAAACAGCGACTAACATCGCAGCGGACACTGCGCCATACATAACAGTCCTCAAAATGGCTTTTGGCTTATTAATTTCGGTAGTTACCGACATATTTATTACTCCTTTAAATGTTTGGTTAGCGCAAATCGACACTATTTCTTTTTAATGCCCCCAAGAGAGAGACGGACTCTCCAATTGGGCGAGAAACTCGGGTAACGGTTGATAGTTTCCGGGTCAAACGTGGTACGATCTTTCCCTCAATCGGGTTTTGGATTGGCTTTTTCTTTCAACATCCCTTGCTGTTGACCTCTTATCTGATTCCTCCATGATGCCTCGGGCAGTCTGCCATTCGCCCATCTCTGCGAATGCTGTGGCTGCGGCCATTCTCTGCAGTTTCTCAAACCATGTTCTCATTACTATTTCCTCCATTGCGGTTAATTCCGTATTCCTGCTCATCTACTATCAACTTCCGTGCCAATATAAGATACACATTACAACATGCTGTTATAGTTGATCAAAACGCTGTTGCTGTTTGTTGAAGAGAAAGACAGACTGTTGCGTTTAGCAACTAGCGCAGAGCAAACCCTTGGGAACGGTGTTAGATTCGGCGTCCGGATGTCTTTGTGTCTTCGATTAAGGTTTGTTGCATTGTGCAATATAGATGGTTTTTAGCAACAGGTTAAAATCCCGCCCATGCTTCATTTTTTTTATCGGGTCCGGCCGCGCGCATTTTCAATCTAGAGTCGTTGCCGATTGTGACCAATAAGTCTATAATGAGGGCGTGAAGTGACATTTTGGCGATAGGGGGTTGCTAAGTATGGGGTTCTTTAAAAAGAGTCAGGAAGAGCGGCCTTCAATTCCCCAGGAATTGCTGGATCTGAGGTCTACTATAGATTCGGCTGCCCTCCCTGAACACGTTGAATCAGTAGCGGCAAAAGAACTGGACAGGCTCGAAAAGACAGATCCATCAGCGGCCGAGTATTCTATTGGATTGAATTACATTGACTACCTTCTTGCGCTGCCGTGGAACAGATATACCGATGATAACCTTGATCTGGGGAGGGCGCAAACGATTTTGGAGCGTCAGCATTATGGGCTTCAACACGCAAAGGAACGTGTTCTGGAATTCCTTGCGGTCAGGACTCTAAGAAACCAGAGAGGATTCAAAATCCTGGTGGTTGACGATGAAGAGGTGGCAAGAGAAAATATCCAACGCGTAATTCTTAAAGAAGGCCATTCAGTGCAGACGGCCAATAACGGTGTGGAGGCCCTGGAGAAGGTTAAGATTCAGGAGTTTGACCTTATCATTAGTGATTTGCGAATGGATCAGATGAATGGATTGGAACTTCTGGAAGCCATGAAAAAGACTGCCACACGAACAGAAATCATGCTCGTCACAGGCCATGCGACGGTTGATTCAGCTGTAGACGCTTTCACAAAAGGGGCGGCGTATTACCTCACAAAACCCTACAAATTGGATGACTTGAGAGCAGCGGTCAGAAAAATACTCGAGAAGAAACAACATGCTCAAATAACACGTGGCCCTATCTTGTGTTTCTCAGGCCCTCCCGGCACTGGAAAGACTTCAATCGGCCAGGCCATAGCGGAGGCCATGGAAAGAAAGTTCGCCAGGATATCCATGGCGGGATTAAGAGACGAAGCTGAATTGCGGGGACACCGGAGGACTTACGTCGGGGCAATGCCTGGACGTATAATTGGTGAGATGAGAAATTTGGGATTAAAAAATCCTGTTTTTATGCTCGACGAGATTGATAAGATCGGACAGGATTTCCGTGGAGATCCTGCTTCGGCGCTTCTAGAAATTTTGGACCCCGAGCAGAATAGAAATTTCAGAGATCATTACCTTGATGTGCCGTTTGATCTTTCGTCAGTAATGTTCATTGCCACAGCGAACGTGGTGGAAAATTTACCGGCTGCGCTTTTGGACCGACTGGAGGTGATCACATTTTCAGGTTATACGGAGCACGAGAAAATGCGAATCGCTCAGAACTTCTTGATACCGAGACAACTCGATGACTCAGGGATTGCGGGACACGGGACTCAGTTCACCGATGAAGCTGTGTCCCTGATCATCAGGGATTATACCCGGGAAGCCGGACTGCGCAATCTCGAACGAGAGATAGCGAATGTGTGCCGGAAATTGGCGCTGATATCTCTCCAGCAAGGCGAAGATCGTCTACTTTCTACAGTTGACGCTCCAATGATTCCAAAGTTTCTTGGACCAAGACGTTACCGGCACGAAGCCGCAGAGGCGGCTAATCAGGTTGGTGTGACAACAGGTCTGGTGTGGACGGAATTTGGCGGAGAAATAATCTTTGTAGAAGCTGCCCGGATGAAAGGGACTCAACAGTTGATACTTACCGGTTCCCTGGGAGATATCCTGAGGGAATCCGCTCAGACTGCCCTAAGTTATGTCCGTAGTAATGCAGAGATTTTCAATATTGATCCTGATTTCTTTGCAGAAATTGATATCCATATTCACATTCCAGCGGGGGCGATACCCAAAGACGGGCCTTCAGCCGGAGTGACCATTGCTCTTGCTCTCATCTCTCTTCTAACGTCTCGCCCAGCCAGAAGGAACGTAGCTCTAAGCGGCGAAATAACCTTGAGCGGCAGGATACTTCCCGTGAGCGGCATCAGGGAGAAGAGTCTTGCAGCCCAAAGAGCCGGAGTCAATACGGTTGTATTCCCGCTATCCAATAGCGTGGACATTGAAAGCCTGCCGGATCAAGTGAGAAACGGACTGGAATTTGTTGTTGCCGGTGACATCACGAGTATTGTCGACCTCGTACTGGACTCCGTCAAAAAACCAATGACTGGCCCTGGTTCCTTAATCAAATGATTAAAACTAAGGAATCCCCTGGCGGCTTTCACGAATTCACTTTTTGTTTTCGCAAAACATGCGCTCGGCATCCTCATGAATTTGAGATGTGAATTAGAGAAGTTGTTAACACTATTAATCCAAGATATACTATTTTTATTTATACGAAACATTGAAACTTCGAAAGAGAGTTTGCGGGAACCTGAAGAAATATTCGCTGGGGCGCCATGATTATATTTGCCAACATCATTACTGAGGTCAAGCAATGAGTTCGTCCATCCTGCTAGGCATTACCGGAGGAATATCCGCATATAAAATTCCATCATTGGTACGCCTCATGGTCAAGGCCGGAATGAATGTACAGGTAGTAATGACCCTCTCCGCTTCGAAATTCGTCACTCCCATGACACTAGCCACTTTGAGCGGGAACCCAGTGTACTGTGACATGTGGGGGGAACGCGACAGACCCTCTGTAGAGCATATATTTCTGGCCGACGCTGCGAGGATCGCTATTATAGCTCCTGCAACCGCCAACTTCATAGGCAAATTGGCCCACGGTATCGCCGACGATATGTTAACTACGGTCATGATGGCTTTTAACAAGCCTGTGCTGATATATCCCGCAATGAATATAAACATGTACAATAATCCAATTCTCAAAGAGAACCTGGAACGATTGATGAGCTTGGGCTACCAGGTGATGGCGCCTGAAAAAGGTGATCTGGCTTGCGGTTGGGTGGGAGAAGGCAGGATGCCCGAGCCTGAAGCCATATTCCTCGAAGTGAAGCGCAGACTAGCTCCACGTGACATGGACGGACTGCGTGTATTGGTTACCGCTGGGCCTACTGAGGAGCCACTGGACCCTGTTCGTTTCCTGACAAACCGTTCTTCTGGGAAAATGGGCGTGGCTATCGCCAAGCGAGCTCTTCAGCGAGGGGCTAAAGTCTGTCTGGTTTCTGGACCTTTGAAGGTTAGTGTTCCTGTAGGGGTAGATCATATCAAAGTAAGGACCGCATTAGAAATGATGGAAAAGGTCCTTGAATTGTTTCATGAATCCGACATGGTGTTCAAGGCTGCCGCTGTAGCTGATTTCAGACCTGAATTCACTTGTCGGGAGAAAATAAAAAAGGGAGATCTGGACCCCACTGTGAACCTCATTTGTAACCCCGATATCCTTGCCACTCTTGGAAGTAAGAAGTGGCCAGACCAGGTGCTGGTGGGCTTTGCCGCAGAAACTACGGATCCGATTGAAAACGCAAGGGTCAAGCTCAAGAAAAAGAATGTGGATATCCTTGTGCTCAACGATGTTACCCAACCAGGCGCGGGTTTTGATTGTGACACAAACGTAGTGAGGCTATTATTTAGAAATGGAGATGAAGAACAACTCTCTCTTATGTCCAAGGAAGACGTGGCGGATAAGATTATCAGCCGGGCCATTGAAATGAGGCGGCACAGTCGTGAGAGATGATCGTTCAACCAGTTTCTACAAGAGGGGTTTGCCCATTGGAATTATCGATGATCCAGGTGACGGCTCTTGATGGGTCTTTCTGATGATAACCTGTCGGAGATTTCGGATTATATCGGATATCTATTAAACATAGGTTATTCTGAAATGGTCTTGCCCGTGCGCCAGGATGCGGAAGTGTCCAATTCACTCTCCCCCCTTTCGTCCATAAGGCAGGAAATAGGCGACTGCCGCAGATGTCCTCTCAGTGAGGGAAGGACGAATCTTGTTTTTGGCGAAGGCGCCGCTACAGCTAGATTAATGTTTGTGGGTGAAGGCCCGGGAGCGGATGAAGACCGTGAAGGCCGGCCGTTTGTGGGTAGGGCCGGACAACTGCTGACTCGTATGATCAAGGCAATGGGACTCGAAAGGTCTGAGGTGTACATTGCGAATATTGTTAAATGCCGTCCCCCCGGGAATCGCGATCCTGAACAATTTGAAATTGAAAAATGTTTGCCCTTTTTGCAGGCCCAGATCGAGGCTATTTGTCCCGAAGTGATAGTAGGTCTGGGGAGAGTGGCAGTATCATCCTTGCTCGGAAGAAAAGTTTCCATGACACGAATACGTGGAAACATTCAGTATTTTAATGGCATACCCTTGATGCCTACGTATCATCCGGCCTTCCTGCTCAGAAAAGAGCATGATCGTAAATGGAAGGCCGATGCGTGGGAAGATCTAAAAAAAGTCATGGCTATGTTGGATTTGCACACTGATGGTCATGGAGACTCGACATGAAAAATGAAATGATCCGTATCACAGTCATAACCTCCTTGATTTGCTTCCTTTTGTCTTTAGGAAGCTCCCCTGTGTTGTCTCAGAATCGAGAGATTCAGGACAAACCACTTGTCTATTTGTTAGATATTGATGGAACGATAAATCCGGCCCTGGCCGATTACATCAGCAAAGGAATAGAGAAGGCGCAGGAAGACAACGCAGCCTGCGTAGTGATAAGGATGGATACTCCAGGTGGGGTGCTCAGCACTACCAAGACAATCATTAAGGAAATGATAAATGCACGTGTCCCCGTCGTCGTATACGTTGCGCCAAGTGGTTCAAGCGCGACGTCCGCGGGAGCGTTGATAGCTGTTTGCGCTGATGTTGCGGCAATGGCCCCGGGGACAAATATTGGAGCCGCTCACCCTGTTGGTGGAGGCGGGCAGGAAATTGACGCCACCATGTCCGAAAAAATTATGAACGACATAACAGCTTATATAAGAGGCATAGTCGCCAAAAAAGGACGAAACGCCGAATGGCCGGAAAAGGCTATAAGAGAAAGTGTTTCAATAACGGCCTCAGAAGCTTTAAACTTAAAGGTGATCAATTTGATAGCGGACTCAGTCCCAGAGCTGCTTGATAAACTCGATGGGTCGAGAATTGAGAAAGACAAGCGGGTCTTTGTCCTCAAAACAAAAGATGCAAGAGTGGAACGGATTGTTCCCGGCATGAGGTTCAAGATCCTGGACGTGATAGCCAACCCCAACGTGGCCTATATCCTAATGATGATAGGTGGCCTCGGCATAATGATGGAGCTTTACAATCCAGGATTAATTTTTCCGGGTGTCGCCGGTGGAATCTGTCTACTGCTGTCTTTTTTCGCTCTACAGGTGCTCCCGGTGAATTACGTGGGCATTCTCCTGATGATATTGTCAATCATCTTTTTTGTTTTGGAACTCAAAGTTCAGTCATTCGGTCTGTTGTCTCTGGGGGCCATTATAAGCCTGACCTTGGGATCAGTCATGCTTTTCGATTCCAGTGAAGTCGCCATGAGAGTTTCATGGTCTGTGATTATCCCAACGGTATCCGCTGTTTCGGCTTTTTTTATCATTGTCCTGGGTCTGGTGGTTAAGGCCTGGATGCGCAAGCCGAGAACAGGCCAACAGGGATTGGTTGGGGAGGTGGGGACAGCCCTCACCGATATCAATCCTACCGGTAAAATAGATGTGCGTGGAGAATACTGGAACGCAAGGGCAGAGACAATGATTCCCAAAGGGGAAAAGGTTAGAGTGACAAAAATTGACGGGCTTGAAGTTACTGTTGCCCCGAATGGTGGGGTTTGATAGTCATAATTTGGATAACACGATGACATCCTAGAACCAAATGACAGGTGTTTGTCACAAGGAGGATACATGTACGCTTTAGGGATTATCATTATTTTGGCGATAGCCTTTCTTTTCATGGCTGTCAAGGTTCTCAATGAATATGAACGAGCCGTAATCTTCAGACTCGGAAGAATAATAGACCACAAGGGCCCGGGAATCATTTTCTTGATCCCTGTCGTCGACAGAATGGTCAGGGTCAGTCTTCGGACGGTGACAATGGATGTTCCGCCTCAGGATGTGATCACGAAGGACAATGTCTCGATAAAAGTCAACGCTGTCATATACTTCCGAGTGATGGATCCTACCAAAGCGGTCATAGAGATTGAGAACTATCTCTATGGAACCTCACAATTGGCTCAGACGACCCTGCGAAGCGTATGCGGGCAGTCTGAACTTGATGAACTGCTCGCATCCCGGGAAAAGGTGAATCTCCAACTTCAGGAGATTCTGGACCGGCATACTGATCCATGGGGTGTCAAGGTCAGTATGGTTGAGCTGAAGTACATAGACCTGCCTCAAGAGATGCAGCGAGCCATCGCGAAACAGGCTGAGGCTGAGAGAGAAAGACGGGCAAAGATAATCAATGCTGAAGGTGAGTTTCAGGCAGCGGCCAAACTTTCCGAGGCTGCGGTTATAATTGCAAAGGAACCTGTAGCGCTACAACTAAGGTTCCTGCAGACTCTAGTGGAAGTTGCGGCGGAGAAAAATTCTACCACTGTCTTTCCGGTGCCGATTGATTTGTTCGAACCATTCTTGAGAAAGTTCAAGGAGAAAGACGAGACTTAATTTATTCGGCCACGCAGGCCGTTGTCGAAAGGAATAACCATGCCTGGGATACTTATTCGCTGGATAATTATGACTGTTACTGTGCTGCTTATATCCAAACTTCATCTGGTGAACGTTACAGTTGACGACACGGCATCAGCGTTGGTGTTCGCCGCTATACTGGGTGTGATGAACGCCTTCATCCGGCCGGTCCTGATAATTCTGACGTTACCGCTCACTTTGGTAACTTTAGGGTTCTTTGTGCTTGTGCTTAATGCCCTGCTTTTCTGGTTTGTGGCCGGATTAGATGTGGGAGTTCACGTAGCCGGCTTCTGGTCTGCGTTCGGAGCTTCGTTGATTGTAAGCCTGGTGTCCTGGTTCACGAGTTCGGCAGTTTCCGGAGGAGGTGGTGAACGCACCGTTATCGTGACTAATTGGGACAGGAATGTCGTAGACCTGCGTCAGGGAAGAGGCGGCAAATGGGAATAATCATTTCATTCGGAAGAAATTCGCGTAAAAATGATTCGATAGGATGAAATGTGGTTTCTACCGGACTCTCCCAGTTGATTGAAAATCCATCAATCGTAGCCAACTACGGTAGATTGGGGTTGCTTTACAATCAGGCGTCTATATCGGCTGATTTAAGAGAATCCGCAGATGTCCTCTTTGAAGTTGTTGGTGAGCGGCTCACAACTCTGTTCGGTCCGCAACATGGGGTAGGAACCACCGAGCAGGATAATATGATTGAAACGGACCATTCGCTTCACAGGCGACTTGGTTTGCCTATCTTCAGCTTGTATTCCTCCACGAGGCGGCCAACCCTCGGGATGCTGGAGAACGTCGACGCCATGCTTGTAGATATCCAGGACGTTGGTACGAGGGTTTATACATTCTGTTCCACCATCGTTTATGTAATGGACGTGTGCGCTTCCCTTGGAAAGCCGGTAATCATACTGGACAGACCCAATCCGATAAATGGCCGGGATGTGGAGGGAAACTGCCTGGATCCGGAATACGCGTCCTTTGTCGGACCATACCCGATACCCATGCGTCACGGGATGACGGTGGGGGAACTCATGAGTTACTACAACGAACAGCTTTCGAGGAAGTGCGAACTTGTGATTGTGGAAATGAAGGGATGGGACAGAAACTACTTCTTCGAAGATACGCAACTCCCTTGGGCGTTTCCGTCCCCCAACATGCCCACTGTCGATACGGCGATAGTATACCCTGGTCAGGTTATTTTAGAGGGCACAAATCTTTCAGAAGGGCGTGGGACCGCCAGACCATTTGAAGTCTTCGGGGCGCCTTTCCTAAGTCCGGAAAATATTATCAAGGATGTTTCCACGGAGGCCTTGCACGGAGCTGCCTTAAGAATCGTTGAATTCACGCCGGTTTTCAACAAGTGGAGTGGCCTGAGATGTTTTGGATTTCAGATACATGTTACTGATAGAAATCGTTATCACCCATACAGGGCTTCCCTGAGTTTATTGGGAGCGGTAATTCGCAATAGCCATGAAGATTTCAGGTGGTCACAACCGCCTTACGAATATGTTTTTGACAAGGCGCCTGTGGATGTAATTCTTGGAAACAGTAATATACGAGAATCTTTAGAACGAGGTGTGTCAGTTTTTGATATGGAAAAAGAATGGGAAGATGACCTCAAAAGATTTGGCCAGGCTCGAAACGCCTTTCTTCTTTATTGAACTACGGCGGGCTATTCCCTAAACCTGTATCCGACTCCTCTGACAGTTTCAATGAAGTCCCCAGCGTCCCCCAGTTTTTTTCTTAGTCCTACCACTTGCACATCGACGGACCGATCTGTTACTGGATAATCACTTCCCTTGACAGAATCAATTATCTGCTCTCTGGTAAAAACCCAGCCAGGTCTTTTCGCTAGGAAATACAAAATCGAGAATTCAGTAGCCGTGAGATTCACAAACGATTCGCCAACTCTAACCTCATGCCGGGAGGGATTGATAACCATGTCGTGAGTTCTTATCACCGCCTTGTCATCCTGAGGCTCCGCTTGATTTCGTCTCAATATTGCTTTGATGCGGGCAAGCAGGACTCTGGGGCTGAATGGTTTTGTAACGTAGTCTTCCGCCCCCAGTTCTAGTCCAAGCACAACGTCGGTGTCCTCGCTCTTTGCTGTGATCATGACTATTGGAATATTACAAGTCTCAGGGTTGCCTTTTAGTATCCTACATGTATCAAGCCCGTCTCTTTCAGGCAGCATCAAGTCGAGTAATATAATGTCATAAGTCTCTTTCTGTAGACGAGACAAGGCTTCCTCACCCGAAGTCACGCACGTAACCAAAAAGTTCTCTTTGGTCAAATTGTAACTGACTAATTCGAGTATGTCTTCCTCATCATCTACAACCAAGATTTTTTCTTTAGCCATATTCAACTAACCATCGCTGAGGATAATTCTAGTTACTGCCGGAGAATGGTTTCAAATCTGTTGTTTGATCTGAACCTGACTGTTGTCGGAAAAGAGAGTATATTGAAAATGCTTGGGGTTTATATACATTCGCTTACGGTCAATTTCAAGAAAACCTTCAACCGAGAATAATTAAATCAATCATATAGGGCAGTACAAATATACGCACGAACATCTCTCGATACCTTAAGAATGTAAAGAATTTTTTTATAAGACAAAAGACTAACATGAAGACCGTACTTTTTACTCAATTACCGCCACCGAGGTTCGATTTCACAGATCCCGGCGCAAATATCCCTATGGCTGCTGGATTCCTGATTTCTAATCTACGAAACATAGAGATGGAGGGTTACTGCGCCGAAATTCTCGATTCGGACATCGTGGATGTCTTTGGTGACTCAGGCCTGATACGCGAGATTTCAGAGCGCTCTCCCGATATACTGGCTCTAACTCTATATCTGTGGAATTCCCAACGAAGTCTTTTCATCGCGTCCTCCGTAAAGCGCGTTCTTCCAGGTGTAAGAATCATAGTTGGAGGCCCTGAGGTAACCCTGGACAACGAATGGATCCTGAATCATCCATCAATTGATCTTGCGGTAATAGGGGAGGGTGAACCCCAGGTTGTTGATGCGCTGGAATATCTCGCTTCTAGAGATCAAATGGGCGAGAGAGCCGATGTGGCCCACAAAAGGAAGCCGGAGATTTTCAGTCGTATCAGGAAATCAAGAAATTATCCCTGGTGTCTTGGGTCTTCGGTGTACCCATACCTGGACGGCACGGTTAATCCATCCAGGGACGGTTCCATATTTCTGGAAACCGTCAGGGGGTGTCCATTCAAATGCAGGTATTGCTATTACCACAAAGCATTCGATTCCGTCAGCTTGTATCCTATGCCGATGGTCGAACGAGTCCTGGACTTCTGTTATTCGGGTCAGAGAGAGGTCAACGAGATATATTTGATGGATCCGACTTTCAACGCTCGGCCCGGATTCAGGGAACTGCTGAAGTACATGATCAAGAAGAGAATGAGTCGGGACGTCAAGATTCATGCGGAGCTGCGAGCGGACCTACTCGATGAGAATGACATAAGTTTGTTTAAGGAAGCTGGATTGATTTCGGCCGAAATTGGTCTCCAAACAGTCAATTCGAAAGCTTTGCGCTTGGCTGGCCGTTCAGGAGATCCAGAAAAGGTTTTGAGTATGGCCTACTCATTGAAGAGCGCAGGTGTAGATGTTACCACGGGCATAATCCTGGGATTGCCAGGGGATACACCAGAGTCGTTTCAGAACACACTGGACCGTCTCGGACAGACTCAAGCGTTCTCTGTCATTCAGCCATTTACTCTATCGGTCCTCCCTGGATCCGATTTTAGGAGGGATGCCGCCAGATTGGGATTGCAATACGACGACCGACCGCCATACTACTTGAAAAGTTCCAATACTTTTGACTCATCGTCGATGAGAGAGTGTCTTTGCAAATTTGAGGAGACCTTTGAACTGGAGTTGGACTATATTGGCTATCCTTCTTTGGTCGACTTCAGCGAGCGCACGACCAGTTGCCCTTCGGACCCGTCTTACATAAGCAAGTGGATTGTCAATTTGCCCCTTAATAAATCACTTTCTATTATGAACGTGGTGATGGAACGGGCGAGCAATCCTTTTGTATTATGGTTCAAAGGGCGGAATTTTACTCATGTAGAGGAACTGGTCAACCAGATCGTGTCCATTTTTACGGAGGCTAATCCACACACGGTTTTGACCGTTGTGTTCGAATTCGTGGAACCAGTTCATCCTCGCTTCCTGTCGAATTTGTTAGAAACCAGCTCAAATCCTCATACATACATTAACAAAGCCTTTTTTCCTCTTTATCAGGAAGGTGAAATCATCTCGCCAAATTTTCTGGTAATTGCTCCTTTGAATCAATCTACCGAGATCAGAGACAGAACAGAGGGAGAATACCAAGCCCTTGCCAGGGTCGTTTGGAGTTGTGATCTGGAAGGAATCTCGAATCATGAAACCCCAGGGACTCCTCTGATCCTGTCGGGCCGACTACCTCAAGATCCATCTAGCCGATTCCGTCTACTGAAAATCCTCGGGAAGATATCGAATTCCAGGCCGGAGGAAATACTATTCCGACGGGAAGACGCCCAATCCTGGTGGAATCAGGAGGCCAGAGAACTGCGCGAATCGGCGCTGTTTAAGGAAAGCATTCTGGTCACCTGACGGAATCAGAGAATAATTTGATTGGCCTAGCAGGCTTGCGCGATCTCAAATCCAGCCTGATGAACCATTCTCAGATCATCCTCAACAGAGCGGCCGCGTGTAGTAAGATAACCCCCGATAATCATTCCATTGGCTCCTGCCCTTAAAGCCAGACCCTGAAAATCTCCAAGATTCAATTCTCTGCCACCTGCTAACTTGATAGTGGCCTTTGGAAGGATCATTCTGAATATGGCCACCGTCCTGATGATTTCCATTGCGGTCGGTGGTTGGGCATGTTCGAGAGGGGTTCCTGGCCTAGGGTTCAAAATGTTTATGGGAACGCAGTCCACTCCCAGTTCAGCAAGATAGAACGCCAAGTCAAGTCTTTGTCGAGGGGTTTCACCAAGTCCGATGATCCCCCCACAGCAGACTGAGACAGCAGATTCTTTAACAAGCTTAACTGTGTCGACCCTGGTCTGGTAGGAATGAGTAGTGCAAATTGAAGGATAATAATCCCTTGAGGATTCCAGGTTATGGTTGTACCTGGCGATACCGGCGCCAAAAAGCCTATTCGCTCTGCTTGGATTGAGGAAACCGAGAGATGCGTCCAGGGCTATGTCTACTTCCGATTTCACTCTTTTAATCGAATGAACTAAATCATCAAAATCCTTCTCGTTCAATGCGCCACCACTGGTTACTGTGCAGAACCTCGATGCGCCCGATTCTTTAGCCTCCCTAGCAGCCTTCAGGATTTCATCTCCTGAGCGTAAAGGGTAAACTTCGCTAGCCCCTTTGTGGCCGGCTGCTTGCGCGCAAAAAGCGCAATCTTCGGAACATCGTCCTGACTTTGCGTTAATTAGAGAACAAGCGTCGAATAGGTGGCCAACAAACTCAATCCTTATACGGTCCGCCGCCGCCGCCAATTTCATGGTTAGGTCGTCAGGAAGGCGCAACAGCGATTCTGCCTCTCCAATCTCTATATGGCCACCGTTAAGGATTCTTTCTTCAATTTTGTCTATTAGTTCTAGAAAATGAATTTGATTACTATCCATTCTGTCCTCCTCATTTTTTACAGTTTACCAGAATCCCGGAAGAACCCTGAGTCAATTTTTAGCTGGAATAAACCAAGTTTGTTGAATCCAATTTTGTTCCCATGAATCTATATATAACTAAGCATAATTGAAAACGCCAATCTTGATAGTGGTTCGATGCTTGGCGACACGCAACAGTGAGTATAAGGACTTTATTAGGCGCTAACCAGAAATGGAGCGCCAACCAACAAGCCGTCGGTAATTATGGAACCTTTTTCGCAAGGAGTTGACAAAATCAGTTAGAGTTAATATGAATCATAGGGTTGCTCAATAGCCTTGATAACAAACCAACGCAACAACAAAAATTATTAAAGTAACAAATTGGGAGTGTAGGAATGAATTATCCCGTAGCGATCAACCAGTTAGACCAGTTTTTGACCAAAGTGAGATCCATAAAACCTCTTTCGGCTGACAGAGAGTTTGAGCTTGCGGTCAAATTCAAGGAATCTGGAGATGTAGAAGCGGCGCACGAACTGGTGGTTTCACATTTGCCGTTTGTTGTCAAGATCGCCTTCAAATATCGACATTACATGCTTCCAGTCCAGGATTTGATTCAAGAAGGGTCAATCGGTCTGATGAAGGCTGTGAAACGATTTGATCCCTATAAAGGATTTAGGCTGGTTTCTTTCGCTGTTTGGTGGGTCAAGGCCTACATAAAAAATTTCATACTGAAGTCATGGAACCTGGTAAAACTTGGGACAACTCAGGCTCAGCGCAAGCTTTTCTTCCGTATTGGCGACATTGGCCAACAAAAGGACGAAAAGTCAAGGAGCGAGCGAATCGATAAACTGGCCGAGGAGCTGAACGTAACTTCGGATGACGTAATAGAAGTAGAGGCTCGTGTCAAAGCACGCGATTGGTCTTTAGACGAACCCTTGGGCGATGACAGGCATTTTACGGCCATGGAAATGTTGGAAGATAAATCAGACGACCAGGAAACCAGAATGATGAGTCTGGAGTCAGATCGCGATCTTTGTGAAGCCACAGATAAGGCGTTGAGAAGACTTGACGAAAGGGAACGTTTCATAGTCGAAAAAAGGTTCATGGACGATTCACCATGGACGTTACAGAGGTTGGGCGAGCACTTCGGGACGAGTAGAGAACGAATGCGCCAGATTGAAAAGCGAGCGCTTGGAAAACTTAGACGAGAATTATCGTCAGGCTTTTCTGAAGCTGCGGCTTAGCCGTAAGTATCCCAGTCGTTTCTCCATAATCAAATATTGTAAGCCGTCGCAGTTCTAATAGGCGACGGTTTTTTTATTGTATTTAATTAAGATGTGTTCTTACGATACGTTGTTGACATTTATTATAGAGAGTTCTATACGCATGGGAATACCAATTCAAGGACGTTGTCCTATGGTGATTCACTCTTGAAACATCTTATTTTGATCTGTTGTTTGATCGGCATGATATTGGAATCACCCGGACAAATCGAGGCGGTTGGCCCACAAAACAATTCACGTTCAGTGCAAATTAATTCCGGAAATTCTATGGAACCACCGCCATCAACTTCAGGAGGAAACCCAGATCCTCAGGTGGCAGGGGATCCTCAAACTTCTCCAGAATCTGAATCAGTCCTCCACATGCATTTCAGAAGGGTACGGGATGCAGAAATAGTAGAGTTTCAGTATGCTGTTGATCAGGAAGAAGAAACAGCCACAGCGGCGGTAAGACTAATGGATCGTCAAACCGCCATCAACTGGCTGGCCGGTTTCATATCGCTGAAACCTTTGAGTTGTCCATTGAAGAGTCGGGAAGAATGGATCGATGGTATATTGTATGCCGTTGAAAGAAATGGACTTCCTTTATGTAAGGAAATACTGGGGCTTGTCGCATCGATCATTTCAATCGAGTCAAGCTTTCGCTCTGATCCTTCTGTGGCGGACGCATCGAGGGGAGAGGACATTTCGGCTTTGTTGGATAGGGCTGAAAAAGATCTGGTCCAAAAATACGGTTCCTGGTTATCTATTCCGCCAGTGCCGCAGCTGTTTCAAAGATATAAAGAAAAGTACTACCCGATTCTTGTTCACTGCCAGACAGAGGGAGAAGTGGAGGTAGTGGCTAGACGGATAGCCTCTGACTTAAAGAAGGATGTTTCAATCTTGCCGGAATTTATGAAATCACTTGTCAATAAAGAGATTGACAAGGTCACAAATGTGGTCCGCACAAAAGGTTCTATGCAGCTCAATTTTCCTCGGGCCAGGCAGGTTATGAAAGACAGGGGCGACATTTTTTCTGATCAGGAACTGTCCGACTATATGTACACAATCCGTGGAGGAGTTGACACAGGGGTCGCAGCCCTCAAGCCCATGTTCGTTCAATACGCCGCAAGATATGGATCTGCGGGCGATCTGTCCTGGTTGTTTTTCGTCGGCATGGACTACAATTATGGCCCTTTTTCCAGCAGAAACATGATTGAACAAATCAGAATAAGAGATCTTTCTTCAATGATGGACCTCCAGATTGACGGAGACCTCCTTCAATATGATGATAAAGGCAATCCCTCTCCTAAAGAGTCTGAGACGTTAAGAGCCACATCCATTGCATTCCCTCTGATTCCAAAACAGAAAATATTCGATGCGTTTTTGCTTGAAAAAGAACCCCATTATATTTATTCAGATATTCACCAGTTAATACTCTCGGAACATACGGCGCGCTTTGGCCCTACGCCTTTTGCAGTAATAGGGGAGCTTTGGATGGGAGAAAATTCAAAGATAAAACATGGCGTAACTTTTAGGACTCGGACATATTTGAACAAACTCGACAAGTATTTGAACGCTATCCCTTGGGACCATTGATACTACTCTAATATTGCTGCAAAATCCGTAATAGCAAACAGGAGTACACAGGGGAAAAACGATTCTTGACTGTTGACGCCATTTATGCGAAAATTATGCAGATACTGGAATCGCATTACGGATTCATCAACATCACGAGAATAATTTCACTTCGGCGCAACTGGCGGTCCGCGTGAGCGTAATATTCAAGAAAACAGTTTGCCTCTTATGTCTTTTAGTCGCACTGGTTTGCTCTAATGCCATTTGTTTCGCGGGAACTTGCCAGGGAACCGATGGTTCGGCCTATTGGTCGACGTTAGCGCACGAGGAGAATTCGGTCATCGCTAGTGTCATATACATTCCCTACCTTTTATTGCAAATTCCTGTTCGAATAATAGACGCAATAGTTGATCCCAAACCTACCAGTAAAGCCACAATGCCGCCTCAAGCTCACAAGGGGCCTAGCGTCCTTCGATAACAACTTTTGCTGACGATACCCCTGATTTGCGCCTGTTGAGTTTCGCCTTGACAGTGTCAGCCTAAGATGGGACAATAAATTCGTGCCGAAGTGGCGGAAGTGGTAGACGCGCCAGGTTCAGGGTCTGGTGGGCGAAAGCCTGTAGGAGTTCGAGTCTCCTCTTCGGCACCAAGAAACCAAGAAAAGCCGACTAAACATTTTCTAAGAGATGTGGGGTGTAATTTCTTACCACCCATCATTAACAACAGGCGTCATATCAATCCTGCAAGACAGACATTGAAACCCTAAAGCCCCATATCGGAGAGAATGCGCCAGAGAATTTTACGAGCGGTCGCATCTAGTTTTCTGTTATGAGGGCTACCATTTGCAAGGCGTGTCAGGAATTTTGTGTAAGGAAGGTTCTTGTGTTTGGTCATGATCTTAATGTCCTTCAAGAACCTACTTAATTAATTACATCTTCAACACTACGAACCCAGCCGACACAATTGCCTCGAATTGACCGCTGAAAGACGAATTGCTTCTAGTGCGCTTCTGCGGCGAATGAATCAATATTCGACGTTCGCCTCATCAGGCGTGCCAGCGAATTCCAGAAGATTTCTACTGATTCCAGAAAATCCGCTTTGTTGAATACCTCGATAGTAACCACACCCCGAAAGTGTCTGTTAAGAGTGTCCACAATCGGATCAAGTTGAGCTGGGGGCGCGAAAGCAAGGCTCCTATGGTCGGAATCTGAGACCCCATGAAGGTGCACGACCCTAGCTCTGGGAAGCCATTGCTCCAGATATTTCAGCGCATTATGTCCGTGTTTCCACAAATGGCCAACATCCGGACAACACGAAACAGGAGCAAGGTCCAATATGTGATCAATGATCGAAGGAAGTTGGGTGTCGTGATTCTCAACACAAATTTTAGCAGGATCACCCACCACTTCCATGAGTATTTCCAGAGATTTCAAAGCATTCCGTTCCCATGTCTTAAAATCATGGTCCGGATCCCTGTATTTTGAATCAAGATGGATTATGTAAGCGTGGGGTTTCAGTCGTCTCGTGGTTTCAATCACCGTGATGGCCTTCTCTATAGCCGGATCGTCATCTGCAAGGTACAAATCAAGGGGAAGGTGGGCCGTATAGGTTAAATCATATTCTGACGACAGTTGCGCTAGTTCGTCGATATCTTCCTCTGATGGAAGACTATTCCAGGTATCGTCCAATTCGAAAAACAGCAACTCAACATCTTGGGTGTGACCCGCAAGGAGCCGAACATTTGTTATAACGCCGGCTTTGTAAATATACGAGGTCGTTCCTAATCTCATTACGTTATTTTTCCTATTTAATACAAAGTATTATTAACACTGTCACTTCAACTAATTCACAAATAGATCCCAGGACGTCACCATTAACAAAACCGATCCTGGATTCAGCAAGTCGCCGGAACCAAGACGCTGCCGCGTAAGCGGCTGCAATCGACAGTAGGCCTGCCAGTCCCGCAAATAATCCCGCTACTATAGAGAATCCCCTGCAGAAATTGCAAGACCTACGTTCAACCCCTTCAAGAAAGGCGGCGGCCATGCCTGATTCAGAGGTCATGGAGCCTCGTGACGCCAATATCATCATTGACCTTCCCATAATAGGGGCGATAAAAATCCCCACAGCCGGCGACGTCATGGTCATAAGCGTTACGACCTTCGTTGTGAGCAATAAAATCAGGGCGATAGCGCCAAACGATCCAAGTCTGGAATCTTTTAATATCTCAACGCGCCTTTCAGCGGGTACCGCTGCGCCTAACGCGTCCCAGGAATCTGTCCATCCATCTAGATGAAGGCCTCCAGTTATAACCACCCAGAGGATCAGCGCCAGTATTGCCGAGACGGACTGAGGCATAAATATGGAACACATACAGTAAAACAGCGCCAGGGAAATCCCTATAAACATTCCGACTATTGGAAACGCCCAAGCCGCTTTCCCGACTTCTCTCATATCAGGAGGCGGTGAAACCGAGGTTCTAATCAGGGTCAGAAAGCCTGTTACCACCTTTATGTGCCTTAAATAATTTTCAGGGCAGGATCCGCCTAACAACAGCAGCCTCCATGCGAAGCCGTGTGTGTGCGATGATAGACAGAAACCAGTTTGAGAAAATTCCCAAATATAGTTTTGGCGCATGACAAGAATTGGCGTTCAATCTTGTCCATTCTATCCAGAATGAGATCTTTTCGTGGATCTTGCGCAAACCATTCTCCAAGCATTTCTCTGGTCACTTCGACGTGGAACTGAAGTCCATAGGCTGACCCGAATTTTAGGGCCTGATGAGGACATGAACGTGAAGTTGCAAGCAAACCACCTCCAACCGGAATCTGAAACATGTCTCCATGCCATTGAAAGACTTCGAGTTGGTTGGGCAACCCGATCAGAAGCCTATCGGAGCGTCCTAATTGAGTGAATTCAACATTTAACCACCCAACTTCTTCTTTGGGAGACTTAACGACTCTTGCCCCTGCCGCCTTGGCAATCATTTGCGCCCCCAAGCAAACGCCCAGGATTGGAATCTTCAAACCTATCGCCTTCTTGAGAAGTGAAGTTTCATGCCTTAAGAAAGGATACCGGTCTTCTTCATAGACATTCATAGGGCCGCCCATTGATATTATGGCGTCATATTCCAGTGCGTTTGATGGAATTCCAACACCGTCGCAAAGCCGGATAATTTTTATTCCAACACCTCTGGAAGATAAGAAAGAGCCAATTGTTCCCGGTCCCTCGTTTGCATAATGTTGGAGTATCAGTGCGTTCACTTTTCGTTTCCCTTTTGTACATAATTCTTGTGTAGATTCGTTATAGGAAGACGTCTGTCCTTACCAAACGCTTTTGGCGTGATTTTTACACCTGGTGGCGCTTGGCGTCTCTTGTATTCATTCAAATCCACCATTCGCACAACTTCTCGCACAACTTCTTTCGGGTATCCGAGAATCTCGTCGCATGATTTGTCTTCTTCGACGTATCCCTTCAAGATCGGGTCCAAAATTGCGTATGGAGGTAAGGAGTCCTCGTCTTTTTGGTTCGGTCTAAGTTCTGCCGTTGGTGGTCTTTTTACGATTGAATCGGGAATTATATCTCTATCGGCTTTTTTATTCACATATTCGGACAATTCGTAGACCAATGTCTTGGGAACGTCTTTGATAACAGCGAATCCACCGGCTGTGTCACCATAAAGAGTGCAATAACCGACCGCGGTTTCACTTTTGTTTCCCGTAGTTAGTACGAGCCAGCCAAATCGGTTGGATAGCGCCATAAGGATGGCGCCCCTAATCCTGGCCTGGAGGTTCTCTCCTTCGAGCCCTATCGAACCGTGCCCGAATGGCTCCTGCAGCGCTCTTAGATAACTGGCGAGGATGTCGGCTATTGGAACGGTGATCAGCTTGATACCCAGATTCTCAGCGAGAAGACCAGCGTCGGAGAGTGTCTCCGTTGATGTGAACTCGGATGGCATTGTCACTCCAATTACGCAGTTAGCTCCCAGCGCTTCAACCGCAATTGCCGCAGTCAGCGCCGAATCTACGCCACCGCTAAGGCCAATGACAACACTCTTGAATCCGTTCTTTCTAACGTAATCACCAACTCCAAGTGTTAGAGCCTGGAAGATCTCCTCAATTTCGCCAAGTTCCTCAGAAACGATTGGGGGCCCGAGTTTCGGCATGCGCCTATTAGCGATGGGAGTGATCTCTACGCATGTATGGCCCATATTCCACAGCGTGTTGGGTTTTGGCTTGGGCGAAATCTCAATATCAGTGACAAGAAGGTCCTCTTTGAAACGAGCCGCTGAAGAGATCAGTTCCCCGGATCTGTCGACAACAAAACTACCGCCGTCGAAAACCAACTCATCCTGTCCTCCGACTAAATTGTTGAAGAAAAGGACGCAATCGGCCCTCTTGGCAAAACGTGAGGCAATCCCTTTTCTGATCTGGTATTTCCCTGCGAAGAACGGTGAGCCGGATATATTCAGCACTACATCCGCCGCGTTGTTGAGGGCGCATGACTCGGTCCCTGAACCCTGAATCCAGATGTCTTCGCAAATCGTTACAGAGATTCTGATCCCTGAGATATCGAAAAGAAAACAATTTGTTCCGGGTGTAAAGTACCTTTTTTCGTCGAATACCCCGTAGTTCGGCAGCTCGATTTTGTGATAAATCCCGGCAATTTTTCCTCCGGATAATAGGGCCGCCGCATTTCTAACAGAATTGTCGACCAGGTCAGCAAACCCCACAAGGGCCGTAATCCCCACACAGTCATGAGCCAGATCGTTAAGGGCGTCGAGGTTGTCGGAAAGGAACCCGCGCCTTAGTAACAGGTCTTCTGGTGGGTAGCCGGTCAACGCGAGTTCAGGAAAAGTAACGAGATCGGCCCCTGTCAACATAGCCGATTCAATTTGCGAAAAGATCTTTTCAAAATTTTGGTTTATATCGCCGACGGTAGGGTTTATCTGAGCCTGCGCTATTCTTAAGGTTTTCATATACGTTGTGCCTCTGAGCTAAAGTCGTCGAACAGCAAGCGCTAAATCGTGTCCTCATGATTGTAACATATCTTTTGGCTGAGAGGCGCTCCGACACAAGCTTTGAACAAATTGGCCGTCACGGTCTACAATAGTGATCAGGACGGCCAATTGAAAGGCGCAGGTCTGGTTAGACAGGAAACCTGTGTGAAGTTTTGGAATGGCGCTTAAATGTCATAGTACAGTGCGAACTCATACGGATGAGGTCTCATGCGGACGGGGTTCAATTCAGCCTCCGTCTTGTACTCAATCCACTTATCAATAACATCCTGTGTGAATACGTCACCTTTGAGAAGGAATTCATGATCGGCCTCAAGGGCTTTGAGAGCCTCTGCTAGACTGCCGGGTGTCGACGGCACATCTTTGAGTTCTTCAGGGGACAGCGAGTAGATGTCCTTATCCAAAGGCTGCCCGGGGTCGAGTTTGTTTTCAATCCCGTCAAGAACGGCCATCATCAACGCGCTGAAAGCGAGGTATCCATTACATGAAGGATCCGGAGTTCGATATTCGATCCTCTTTGCCTTAGGAGAAGCGCTATACATCGGTATTCTACAGCAAGCCGACCTGTTTCTAGAAGAGTACGCCAAATTAACCGGGGCCTCAAATCCTGGAACGAGCCTTTTGTAAGAGTTCGTTGTAGGATTGCATATTCCACAAAGAGCTGGAGCGTGTTTCAGGATTCCTCCGATTGCCCAAAGAGCCATTTGAGACATCCCAGCATACTTGTCGCCGGCGAACAGAGGTTCACCACCTTTCCAAATACTAATGTGAGTGTGCATGCCGGACCCGTTATCTTCAAAAAGAGGTTTAGGCATGAACGTGACGGTTTTGTTGTAACGTTTCGCCACATTCTTGAGAACATACTTGAACCACATCAGTTGATCGCCCATCTGGAGAAGAGGCTTGAATTTCATGTCGATCTCAGCCTGGCCGGCTGTGGCGACTTCGTGATGCTGAGCTTCTATGGTTATGCCGAGGCTCTCGAGCGTTAGAACCATTTCAGTTCTGAGATCCTGCTGAGAATCTGTTGGGGATACAGGGAAATAGCCCTCTTTGTGTCTTGGCTTGTAACCCAGGTTTGGTTCTTCTTCACGGCCGGTGTTCCAGACGCCTTCGATAGAATCAACCTGATGAAATCCATGATTGGATCCATAACTGTAACGAACGTCGTCAAAAATAAAGAACTCGGCCTCCGGGCCAATGAACGCAATATCGCCTATCTTTGTATATTTAAGATAGGCTTCAGCCTTATGGGCTATGTTCCTCGGGTCTCGGGTGTATCTTTCTTTTGTGACCGGGTCCACTATGTCGCAAATCAATGACATTGTCGGGTGCTCCATAAAAGGATCCATCACCGCTGTGGACGGGTCAGGGATGACCAACATGTCCGATGCGTTTATCGGCTGCCAACCACGAATCGATGATCCATCAAACCCAAACCCTTCTTCAAATGAATCTTCCTCCAGTTCATGCAAAGGCACACTGAAATGCTGCCACATGCCAGGAAAATCCATGAACTTGAGGTCGACCATCACTGCGTTATTCTCTTTCGCGAATTCCAAGACTTCTTTCGGTTCCATTCATTAACTCCTTTTTCTTGCTTCCTTTAACTAAACAAACGGTCATTTGCCTGACCGAGTTCATCTTTATCTTCTCGATTAATTGATTTACCAATAAAGACTTGAGCGCCACCTCCACATGAATGGGTTAAATTCCGGCCATTTCCCCCACGGTAAACATGGTCGGGTGGGTCTAGATGTTGTATCCGACCTCGCCATGAGCGCTAGTGTCAACACCCAGCTCTTCATCTTCATAGCCAACTCTCAACCCCATCACAAACTTGATCGCATAGAGCAACAAAGCCGTCATTAATCCGCTGTAAGTCAATACCGCCACTATACCGACAAGTTGTACCAAAAACTGATTGGTGTCGCCAAAAAGCAGCCCATTAGCGCCCTCAGGGTTAATGATTTTTGAAGCGAACAGACCTGTGCACAAGGTGCCCCATATCCCTCCAACTCCGTGAATGCCGACAACATCGAGTGAATCGTCATATCCGAGTTTATCTTTGACCAACACAGCCAGGTAACAGATTACTCCTGCTACACCTCCTATGACCAAAGCGGCCTCGAATCCAACATAACCGCAGGCCGGGGTAATTGAACCAAGTCCAGCCACGGCTCCTGAGGCCAAACCCAAAGTAGTGGGTTTTCCTCTCAACATCCATTCCGCCGCAACCCACGTCATTGAACCGATAGCCGCTGCCATGTGCGTGACTATAAACGCGTTAGCCGCCACTCCATCCACGGCAAGTCGACTGCCTGCGTTAAAACCGAACCATCCAAACCAGAGAATTCCAATGCCAAAGAGCGTGAGTGTCAAGTTGTGCGGAATAAACGCTCTAGTTCCATATCCCTTACGTTTCCCCACCACAAGAGCCGCAACCAGGGCTGCCACCCCACAATTAAGATGAACCACAAGGCCTCCGGCGAAATCAAGGATTCCCATCTTCGAGAGCCAACCACCACCCCAGACCCAGTGACATATGGGAGCATATACAACTGTCATCCAGAGGATAGTGAAAATAATAAAGGGCCCGAACCTCATTCGCTCGGCGAAGGCTCCAGAAATTAGAGCGGGAGTAATGATCACAAACATTCCCTGAAATGCAAAAAAGACGGAATGCGGGATCGTAAGCCCCTCCTTAACTTCTGATCCTACGCCATGCCCCATGAAATGGGAGAGATTACCGATGAATCCTCCCACATCCGGCCCGAAAGAAAGAGAGTATCCGCAAACCAACCAGAAAATAGAGGCTAGACCCATGAGAAAAAAACTGTGCATCATCGTGGAAAGAACATTCTTGGATCTAGTCAAGCCACCATAAAAAATCGCCAAGCCCGGGGTCATGAGCAAAACCAACGCTGCGCAGATCATGACAAAAGCTGTGTCGGCCGCGTTCATGTAATGTACCTCCTCAGGAATTATTCCAGGCCTTTTCAAGGAGGAGGTACGCCGGCGATCACCTGACCAACTGAACAAGGCCCGAACCTGAATCCGGAAAGTGATCCGAATTCACAATTCTGCCAATCGAGCAAGTCGTGTGCCAACACTAAGAGTTAAGCCTCAATGCAGCGATAACACCTTGAAATCAAAGAACACTGGCCCAAGCCAATCAGAAAAATAAACAGGATCAGTAATCCAAAAAGCTACCAATTGGTAACAACTTGATTCCACTTATTACAATTGTGTAGGTCAAAAATCGTTCTGTAATCTGGAAACTGTCCCAGATTAATTATCAGCGCATCGGGAAAAACCAAATGCAAAGAGGTTTGAGGGAAAGCTTACATATTCGTCAGCTTCCCCCTTAAACCCGCCGCTAAATTGCGTCGGCGTCTCTCTCGCCCGTCCTGATCCGGACAACCGTGTCCACCGGGAAGACGAAGATCTTGCCATCGCCAATGGTCCCGGTTCTCGCAGCGGCTATAACCTTCTCGATAACCTGATCGACTACGGACGACTGAATGACCATCTCAATCTTGATCTTGGGTAGAAAGTCTACGAGATATTCAGCGCCTCTATAGATCTCTTTATGCCCTTTTTGCCGCCCGAATCCTTTGACTTCCGTAACCGTCATCCCCTGTATGCCTATGGAATGAAGGGCCTCTTTGACGTCGTCAAGCTTAAATGGCTTAATAATCACTTCTACTTTTTTCATGCCTGTCCCCTTTTTATAAAGTCATTGACCGGATATATCTAAATTTCTGTTTCTAGGTAAAAACCACAAATCGTTGTTAAGTTTATGATTATTAAATGTTGTAAGCGGTTTCACCGTGCTCGGAGGTATCACAACCAACTACCTCGTCTTCTTCCGTAACCTTGAGACCTACAATGGCTTTGACAACGTAAAGGATGATCAAAGTCACCACCAAAGAATAGACTATAGTTGCAAGGATTGCCACAATCTGAATCCATAATTGGCCGGGATTACCGAAGAACAGACCATCACTTCCAGCAGCGTTTATGGCCTTGGATGCGAAAAGCCCAGTAGCGATTGCTCCCCATATTCCACCGACGCCATGGACGCCCACTACATCAAGAGCGTCGTCATAACCGAGGGAATTTTTGGCCAGGACCGCAAGGTAACAGAGAACGCCGGCCACTGCTCCTAATATTACGGATGAAACTGGACCAACGAATCCTGATGCTGGTGTTATTGCCACGAGACCCGCCACTGCTCCAGAGGCCACACCGAGAGTGGTCGGTTTACCCCTGAGAATCCATTCAGCCACCGCCCATGATATTGCCGCAGCCGCTGTAGCCATGTGCGTGACGACGAAGGCCATTGAGGCGCCTTCGCTGGCGCTCAGTGCGCTACCTGCGTTGAAACCGAACCACCCAAACCATAGCAGACCAGCTCCCAGTAGTGTAAGAGTAAGGTTGTGAGGAATCATGGGAGTTTGACGATATCCTTTACGTTTGCCGATGACTATGGCGCAGGCAAGAGCTGCCACTCCAGCGTTAATGTGAACCACTGTGCCTCCAGCGAAATCCAGAGCCCCCATTCCGGCGAGCCAGCCGCCCGGACCCCACACCCAATGAGCCACAGGACTGTAGACGAATGTGAGCCAAAGTATCATGAACAGCACAAATGCGCTGAATTTCATTCTTTCCGCGAATGCCCCGGTAATTAGGGCCGGTGTTATGATGGCAAACATACACTGGAAGATCATGAAAGTTGTTCCAGGTATGGTCATCGTCTTGGAAGGATCGACAAGGTCAGGAAACAGGTCCGCTCCTATGTTGTTGAGGAAAAAATATTTGGATCCTCCCAGCCAACCCCCAAGGACGTCTGGCGCAAAGGCAAGACTGAACCCGTAAAACATCCAGATTATAGATGCCAATCCCATGAGAAAGAAACTGTGCATCATGGTTGACAGGACGTTTTTGGATCTTGTCAATCCACCGTAAAACATTGCCAGACCGGGTGTCATGAGTAAGACTAACGCAGAAGAAACTAATACCCAGGCGTTGTCAGCTTGATTCATTTTTCGTTTACCTCCAGATTCATTTTGTTAAGCCGTTGCTTTTCTCTTAATCAGTGAGCGCTCTGAATCGGTTTGTATCCGAGTGACCTATTCAGAATTAAACAGGACCCGTGTTTTCTGAAGGTAGAGCAAGCGTGGCGCCAAAATGGTCCAGAGAAGTGCTATATAAGGATAACAGGCTTAAATGACTAGGATTAAAATGTCTGAGGTATTTCCCGGAATTCTTAGCTGGAGAGTTATTGGCTACAAAAATGTAGGCAAAACATACGTCCCCGTTACATTAACGTACGAAACCTTTTAGCGTCTATTCGGTGCTTCCTGACTCTTAAACCCATGATCCGCTCTGTTAACCCCAGGGCTCGAGCCGCTTTAGCCTTGTTTCCCCGAGCTTCTTTCAATGCGTCGACGATAAAATCGCGCTCAATAGTCTCAATCGTTGTGTCAAGTGCGCCGGAATAACTAGTGCCGCTCGCCTCTGCGGTTTGCAGGGTCGGAGGAAGATTGTGTGAGTGGATTACCTGATCTGAACTCAACAGCACAGCCCTTTCAATGCAATTCTCCAGCTCTCTGACGTTACCGGGCCAATGGTAGCTCATCAGCATGTCAATGGCGGGTGTTGCGATTCTAAGGACTGGCTTGTCGTTGGCGCGGCTATATTTGTCGATGAAATAGTCGGCCAGAAGGGGAATGTCGGTCTTCCTTTCCCTCAATGGAGGAATGTGAATGGGGAATACATTAAGCCTATAATAAAGATCGTGCCGGAACAGTCCCTGAGTGATCAATATTTCGAGGTCCCTGTTAGTCGCTGTGACAATTCGTACATCGGTTTTCAGAGTAGTTGATCCTCCCACGCGTTCAAATTCCTTTTCCTGGAGCACTCGGAGCAGTTTGATCTGCGTGGTGGGCGATAAATCTCCGATCTCATCCAGAAAAATGGTTCCGCTGTGCGCTAGCTCGAAACGCCCCTTGCGAGTGGCTATAGCGCCTGTAAATGCCCCTCTCTCGTGTCCAAAAAGTTCGCTTTCAACGACGCTCTCAGGGAGCGCCCCACAATTGACTTTTACAAACGGCTTGTCAGCCCTGGGACTGTTGTAATGTATGGCATGAGCCACCAATTCTTTGCCGGTGCCACTTTCCCCCCTCACCAGAACGGTGGCCTCGCTGGGAGATACCTGGGATATGAGATCATAGACTGCGCGCATGACTTTAGAATTTCCCACTATGTTTGAAGGCCTGAACCTTTCCTTTAACGCGCTTTGTAAGCGGGCGTTTTCCTCAACAAGGCGCTGTTTCTCTTCCTGCGCTTCCTGTCTCAATCGGACGGCCTGCGCTATCATAGACGCTATTATTGACAACAACCGCACGTCTTCTTTAAAGGAGACACCCTCCTCGAAGAGACGATCAGCGCTCAGCGCCCCAATAACTTCATTTCCAATCTTTATTGGAACGCAAATAAAGGAAATGTCATTTTTCTTGAATCGTTTTCGAGCGCCAGTTTTGTCCAGGAACAAAGGTTCGTCGGAAATGTGAGGCACAATGGCTGGTTTCCCGGTTTTGACCACTTGTCCAGTGATTCCCTCCCCCGGCCTGTACCTGCCGCGTTCCTTTTGGGTTTCGGAAAGCCCGTGGGCGGCTTCTATCATGATCTCGCCGGATTGCCTGTTCAGCAGTGTTATGGTTCCCCGGAGCATCCCCATTTGGCGGGCAATCGCTTCTAGAGCCGGGCCGACGGCATCTACAATGTCGAGGCTTTGATCAAGTATCTGACTTATTTCAAATAGAATTAAAAGTTCCTGAAGTTCGCGTTTTATAGCGGGCTGCTCTTGTTGGCTAGTCATTTTAAAATCACCCATCACACAAGAAATGGAGATTAATCCTACAAAATTGTAGGTTGAATTGATCCGTTTGTCAAAATTGTTCTTTGATTTTTTCAACAATAAAGAAAAAGGCCGTGATCAATTGATAAGTGAATTAAAAGGGATAAATATGAATATAGTGGACATTATGCTGGAATTATCAGGGATAACGCCTATGAGCCACAAAAGCTCAAAATCAATTGCGAGGAAAGCATAACGATGATAAAATGTTAGAAATTGGACTATCTACAATTCCTTTTAATGATTTACCCGTACCAATCGATTCTCTACGGGATTTTGAGTCGGGTAAGCTATTTGTTCTAATCCATAAGTGATGCGTTGAGTATGATATTGAAAAACAAGGACAATTTAATCTGTGAGACTGAAGGGCAGAGAATGGTTCAGCTTGGGGCTCATTGTCCTGCTGTCTGCCTGATATTCCTCTTGATCATAGTCCAGATATTTTTACCGGAATTGGTTTTTTCAAATAGCGCAATGGGAAATTCAGAAGCCGGAGTCAGATCAGCTTTTATCTCCGGAAAGAAAGCTTTGGAACAGGCAAATGTGACCGAGGCGGAGAAGTTCTGGAAACCTATCCTTGGTGAGGGTGTTTACGGACCAGTCGCATATTTGTTGCTGGCGAAGGGATTTGCTCAGGTAGGAGCGTTTTCAAAGAGCGAATCCCTGATAAGAGATTATCTGAAGTTGTATCCGACAAGCCCTTATAGAGAGGCAGCGTTAGAGGAACTGACTGAGTACGTATACAGGCAGGGTAAACCGGAAGCCGCTGGACTCTTGCTGTCGGCGCTTCCGAATGCTTCTGAAAGTCGGAAACAGACTTTACTCCTTCAACTAGGAGATATTGAATCAAGCCGGGGGTCTTTTGAAAAAGCGGGCGCCTATTACCGGAAACTATATATCAACTATCCGGCTGGGCCGGAGGGATTGAACGCAAGGGAACGAATAGCCCGCCTGGCCTTTAACCGCAAAATCAAAAAACCGGAATTCACGGAGGACGAATTACTTAATCGAGCATCCAGGCTCAGTTCGGCCGGGCGTTATGACATGGCCTCGGAAATCTATCTTAGTCTTTCAAAACAAAAGCCCCAGGACTCTTCATTGAAAGTCAGGTACGCTCGTTGTCTTTACAAGGATCGTCAGAATGAACCAGCCATAAAGGTTATCAAAGAACTTTTGCCAGGGCCTCTCTCAGATGACCTAAAACTCGAGGCCCTTTACATATTGAGCTTAGTCTATTGGAGAATAGATAAAGACGCCGAATTTGAATCCTGCAATTCAAAAATTCTGGAGATGGGGCCTACGAAATACAAGAAACGAGTGCTGGCAAACATGGCGGCGTTCAATTACGAGAAGGGGAGGCTAAGTAAAGCCGAGTCTTATTTCAACAAACTTCTTTCTGATTCAGTCGATTCATCCACAAAGGCTAAAGTAAAGTGGAGGCTGGCGTGGATAAAATACCGATCAAGGCGCTACACGGAATCCGCTGAGATCTTCAGGGAAATGAGACAGATTTCCCAAGATCAGCAGATATTGATCGCATCAAAGTACTGGCAGGCAAGATCCCTCACCATGGCCGGGGAATTTGAAAAGGCGGAACCCCTGTTCAGGAGCTTGGCTGAGAATACTCCGTTTGACTACTATGGGTCTCTATCCCAAAACATCCTTAGTCAGGCCAAGAAAAAAGTGTCTGAGAAAACCCTTCAAGCCAGAAAGCCATTTCCTGATCTCACCATAAGCTCTCCCTTGAAATCCAACTCTTTGGTATCAAACGCCTTAAGACTGGTGGATCTGGGACTGCCTGAATTTGCGCTTCTCAACCTCCAGGCCCTGCCCAACAACATAAGGTCCAACCGTTCTATAATGTTTCTTATGGCAAAAGCCGCTCACAGTGTAGGATATTATGGATTGGCTCATGAAATAATAGTTTCAGGATTTTCGGAATTCGTCAACAATCCACACTCTGACGCTCCCCGAGAATTCATTGAAATTGCTTATCCCCGTGTGCATCTGAGTGAAACCTCGGAGAACGCTGCCAGAGGAGGGGTAAACCCATGTCTGGTCTGGGCGATTGTACGCCAGGAGAGTAGGTATGACTCCTTTGCTGTATCACCGGCCGGCGCCCTTGGATTAATGCAGGTTACCCCGAAAACAGCTCTTATCATAAGCAACAGGAACGACCCGAATAAAGAGGTAGTCGAGGAGTTGATGGACCCCAGGAAGAATTTGTCCGTGGGCATACAAGTGCTGAGTCAGAACCTCAAGGAATTCAAAGGCTCGATTGTTCCTGCCATTGCGGCTTACAACGCCGACATCAACAAAGTCCGGCAATGGGTTGGACGCAACGGACGTATGAGACAGGACGAATTTATAGAAAATATCCCATTTGCCGAGACCCGCCTATATGTGAAGAAGGTATTGGCTAATTTCGAAGCGTACAAAAAGATTTACGTCCCAAAAGATCTTGCCGCCAAAAGGCAATGACGACCGAACGGACTAAGACTTTTTCAAAGAGAATACGGAACATGACTGAAAGCTTTAACAACGCAGATTCCACCTGTTTTGACGTCACGCCGCATTTAAAGTTGGTCGTAGACAAAGATGGCCGGTGGTTTCAGAATGAAGTTGAAATAATTCACCCTCGAATCTTCAGGCAATTTCTGGAAGCTCTGGAAAAGAAACCTGAAGGTGGATACAGAATCAGAATCGGCAAAGAAGTCTGTTCAGTTGAAGTGGAGGACACTCCTTTTATAGTATCCCGAATACTCGAGACAGATGAAGATATTCGACTGGAGTTGAATGACGGTTCCCATGAAATTCTTGATCCTGAAACCCTATGGATAAATGAGGAAAACGTTCCTTACGTTTCAGTAAAGAATGGAGAATTCTCCGCCCGTCTGAGCCGTCCGGCCTATTACGAGCTTGCCAGGAGATTGGATTTCGATGAGATCGACAAGACATTTGTGTTAAAATTGCACGGAAAGATATGGCCGATCAGGTCGGAAAACAAAAGCTCATTGGACTAGGGCGACTCAATAATAAGTGTTACCGGCCCATCATTTACAAGTTCAACCTGCGTCATTTCTCCAAAGACCCCAGCCTTGACTGGAATCCCCTTCTTTTCCATCGTGGACAAAAATAGGGAACAAAGTTTTCTGGCTGGTTCAGCAGTTGCGGCTGACGAATATGACGGGCGTTTTCCCTTGCGACAATCCCCGTAAAGTGTGAACTGGGATACTACGAGTATCGCTCCATCAATTTGCGAGACATCGAGGTTCATCTTCCCCGAAGAATCAGAAAATATCCTGAGACCCGCTACTTTGTCGACGAGCCAGCAAACATCTTTTTCTGAATCGTCAACGGCCGCTCCCAGTAATACAAGCATACCGCTTCCGATGCTGGACACTGTGACGCCGTTTACGCTTACGCTGGCTGATTTGACCCTCTGAACCACAGCTCTCATGAAAACGATTTCTCTGTAAAAAGCTTCCACAGCAGGACAAACGCAGGGACGAAGTCATCCTGGCGAGTCCCCATCATTTCAGATAATTCGGCAGGTCTCACAAACCATCCCTCGAATATTTCTTCGTTATTGGGGACAGGCGTTACGTTGGAACGGGCTTCGTACAACAACACATGCTCATTGTCCGTAGCAGGACAAACGGAAACCTTCAGAATCTTCTTCAGGTCTGTTTCAATGCCCAGTTCTTCGAGGAGTTCCCTCTTAGCGGTTTCCAGGTAAGATTCACCCGTCTCAACGTGACCGGCCGCAGATGAGTCAAGTTTGAACGGATACCGATCCTTCGACTTAGATCGCCGCTGAACATATATGTCGCCTGCGTCGTTGAAAAGAAAGATATGGACCGCCCGGTGAAACAACCCTTCCTGGTGGATCCTGCCGCGAGTTGTGAAGCCTAAAACATTATCTTCATCGTCGACTACATCGAGCAATTCGTCTTCTTGGGACGGCGCACTCTCCTTCGATAATCTCATGTATGAGTGACTGTCATTCATTAGTGTCAGTCTGAGCCTTTGGGGAGTTCTTTTCCCAGATGCTCCTCAACCGACCTCACTTTGCCCTTGATGGTTCCTGAAGCGCCTTTTCGATCATCAATCCTGATTTGCGTTACAACTCGATCTGATTGAGAGATCATTTTTTCGTGACATTTTTGGATAACTTCAAAAACTTTGTCAGAAGGACCTTCTATGAGAGTACCCATAGCGTGAATCTCAAAATCAAGGCCACTTTCCTCAATTATCTTCATCGATTGAGCTACGAATCGGCTAAGTCCTCGAGCCCCCTTGTCAAGAGGGAAGGCGCTAAATTCTGCCAACATTGAGTTTTCTCCTACTAGAATTTGAAATCAACACGGATTTTGAAAATCTTTTTCGCTGGAAACTCAAACAAATCTATCCCCGATTTCTCAGTCATTTCACGCAGGGTTCTTTGCTTATCGTTTTCGGATGGACTGATAAGAGTAAACCAGATGTTAAAGTCATGTTTCCTGAGATAATTATGTGTAACCCCAGGATAATCGTTTACCATGGTCACGAATGATTCCAGAGCTTGTTCCGGGACCTTTGCCGTAACCAGGGTGCTTACGAACCCCAATCCCCTGGAATTAATCGACGCGCCTATACGTCTGATTATTCCGGATTTCCGAAGTTTATCTATCCGTGCCAATGTTTCATCTTCCGAAATTCCAATCCTTTGCCCCAGGATTCGGTAAGGACTCGATCTAACCGGAAAATATGATTGGACCTCATTAAGAAGCGCCTTGTCGATTTCATCGATTTGAGGATGAAGGTTGTCTATTTTAACACCTCCTAGGGGGAAAATCGTATTTGCGCCGAGTGTGAGGCGGACGCGTGTTGAGCGCCTGCGGCTAACTTCTCAGAAGCGTAATAATATTGCTAAATCTCCCCTGAGTCGAGTAATAATAGTGTCACATTTAAAATTTACTCTGGAATCGACTGCTGATCATGAGGTGTTAATTATGGCCAAGTTCCTGTTTGTTTTGAGTCGAGGTCTGGAAGACCCCTCGAGGGCAACCAGATGCATGCAGTTGGCGGCGTTTGCAAAAAGAGCCGGCCACGATGTCACAGTTTTTCTAGTGGATGATGGAGCTGTGTTTGCAAAGCCAGGGATTGCGGCCCTGGTATCATGCCCAACGGGAGATAAAATGCAGCCCTATGTTGACGAACTGGTGGCTGCCGATACTCCCTTTCTCGTGTGCACTCCGTGCGCCATTTCACGTCAGTTGGATGAGAAGGAATTTATAGAAGGCGCGTATCTTGAGACCGCCAAGACCTTGATCGCCCTTGCCGCGGATTCGAAAGTATTTACTTTCTAAGCCCTTGCAACAGATATCGATGGTCTGGACCGGGTCAATCGGGGTCGTTTGATTTTTCACTAATAATAGGCAACCATACGTCTGTTTGGTAAGTCGGATCATGGGACCGCTAACGGAGCCCAACGGTTCAGGACTGCCCCTTCAACTTGTTTTTGGGAGAATTCCTGAAATGTCGTGTTTCAAACATGGGGGGACCTTGCGGCTATATTCGGAGCGAACGGGTTTGTCTCCGGACCAAATCCTTGATTTTTCCGCAAACATCAATCCGCTTGGCCCCCCGGAATGGCTGGCGCCACTTATACAAGTTTCAATTGAAGATATATTTCATTATCCGGATCCGGAGTGTATTGAACTCCGAGCGGCCTGCGCCAGGAAATACAACGTGAGTCCGCTGCATATTCTGGTGGGTAACGGCTCGACCGAACTTCTGTTTCTTATTCCCAGGGCATTGAGACTGCGTCGAGCCATAATCCCCACTCCATCATATATTGACTATGCGACTGCGGCCAGGCACGCGAATCTTGAGGTCAAGTTTGTTGACATCGAAGAGACAAACGGCTTTCGCTTGGATTTGAGTTTGTTGAAATCGCAAATTGAGGGTGGAGAGATCGTTTTTGTCGGGCATCCGAACAATCCAACGGGCATAAGTCTTGACTTAGACGCCACGAAGGATCTCATATCGTCGAGTCCTGAAACTGTCTTTGTAATCGATGAAGCATTCCTTGACCTGACGGACTCGATTAAATCGTTTTGCAGTGAAGATCTTTTGAACGTCATAGTCCTGGTGTCGCTGACCAAAACTTTTTCAATACCGGGGCTGCGATTGGGTATAGCCATAGCCAGGCCCGAGTGGGCAACCCAGATACGAAAGTTGCAGGCGCCCTGGTCGGTCAACGCTCTAGCTCAACGAGTCGGAAAAGAGGCGGTGGAGGATAGCGATTTTGTTGAAAAAAGCCGGGAATATGTCAGAGCCCAGCGCATCAAATTGGAGTCAGCTCTAAATTCCATAAATGGTCTGAGTGTTTTTCCATCCCAAGCCAATTTTCTACTGGTCAGGATTGATCGACCGGGCCTTGACTGCCGGTCGCTCTCAGAGCAGACACTGGCCAAAGGTGTGGCCATTCGTCCATGCGAAAATTTTAGAGGACTGGGGCCACAGTATTTTCGAGTCGCTGTGCGCACGGAAGAAGAAAATGAAATTCTTTTTGAGACGTTGAATTCAATTTTCACAGGGACCAAGAAAAGGCAGAGACTTGGGACAGCCCGATCTATAATGTTTCAGGGAACAAGCTCTAATGCGGGCAAGAGTGTGCTCACCGCAGCGTTTTGCAGAATTTTCCTCCAGGATGGGCACAGTGTAGCGCCATTCAAATCACAAAACATGTCTCTCAATTCCTTTGTGACGCTTAGAAATGAGGAAATTGGCAGAGCCCAGGCCCTTCAAGCCCAGGCTTGCCGGCTTGAACCCGACGCCCGCATGAATCCTATTCTATTGAAGCCGAACAGTGACACAGGCAGCCAGGTCATAGTAATGGGGAAGCCGGTCTCCAACATGAACGTCGAGCAATACATCGCATTCAAGCCAGTCGCATTTGAACATGCGGTCCGTGCGTTTGATTCGCTTGCTCAGGAATTCGACGTTGTCGTAATAGAAGGAGCGGGTAGTCCCGCAGAGATCAACTTGAAGTCCCACGATATCGTGAACATGGCCGTAGCCCGACATGCCCGGTCTGCAGTGATCGTGGTGGGCGATATCGATCGAGGTGGGGTTTTCGCATCGTTTATAGGGACCATGGATTTGCTGGCAAACTGGGAGAAAAGACAGGTAAAAGGATTTATAGTAAATCGTTTCAGAGGACGGGAGGAGTTGCTTGGCTCGGCGATTGCTTTTACGGAGCGGGCGACAGGTAGGGACGTCCTTGGAGTTGTTCCTTACATTCAAAGGCTAGGACTCCCCGAAGAGGACTCTGTATCCTTCAAGTCTGAACGCTCTCTGCATTATGATTCCTCAGATCGGGTTGTTGATATTGCGGTTATTGATTTACCGCATATATCCAATTTCACGGATTTGGACGCGTTCAGGATCGAAGCTGACGTGCAACTGAGAATTGTAAGGCAGGCCGATGAGATACTTGAACCCGACGTCATCATCATACCTGGCAGCAAGAATGTAATCAAGGATCTGAACTATCTCAATTCCCGGGGAATCAGCCAAGCCATCCAGGCCCTTTTCCTCGCAGGCGTGACTGAGATTGTGGGGATTTGCGGCGGATTCCAGATGATTGGGGAATCGATACAGGATTTACACGGACTTGAATCTGACCTGAAAAATATCAAGGGACTTGGTTTTCTGAGATTGACCACAGAGATGGAACTGGAAAAAACCCTCAGTCGTGTCAAAGCCACACACACAGATTCGGGGAAATTAGTTTTTGGCTATGAGATTCACCATGGACAAACGATTCCAAATGGGGCCATAGAAGCTTTTTCAGGTGAGGACGGTTCGGCTCTCGGTTATATGTCCCCCAACGGCCTTACATGGGGAACATACATTCATGGTGTATTTGACGCCGATACATTCAGACGATGGTTTATCAACAGAATCCGAAAACGCAAAGGCCTATCGCCTGTGGACGACATTCCAACATTATATGACATAGAGCCAAGCCTGGATCGTTTGGCCGGCATTGTCCGAAAGAGCGTTCGTATGAATGACATTTATCGGTTGATGGGACTGTGATCTCAATAGAATGGCAGGTCATGGCGGCCCTGGTCCTGGACGCTTTAATAGGCGACCCCAGATCGTGGCCCCATCCGGTCCGCCTCATGGGGTGGCTGGCTATGAGGCTTGAGCCTATCACTCGAAGCTCTTTTGCAAATGCCCGAGTTGCGGGATTGCTGACAGCGCTCATAGTGATAGCGGTGACCGGCGTACTGACATACTGCGTCGCTCAGATTGGGCTCAAGGTAAATCCGTGGATTGGAGCGATTGTTTCTATAGTAATAATATACACGGGAATAGCGGCTCATGATCTCGCAAGACACGCCCACGAGGTCAAACTGGCCCTAGACCAGGGGAACCTGGTCCTGGCGAGGAAAAGGGTTGGAATGATTTGCGGGAGGGATACGGAAGAACTGGATGAACCGGCTATTATAAGGGCCACAGTGGAGAGTGTGGCCGAGAACCTCGTAGATGGAGTCACAGCCCCACTCTTTTACGGAGTTCTGACAGGGCCCGTAGGAGTAATGGTTTACAAAGCAATCAGCACGTTGGATTCAACCTTCGGTTACAGGAATGAATGTTATTTGATGTTTGGCTGGGCGTCGGCAAAGCTCGATGATATCGCAGCCTTTCTACCCAGCAGGTTAACCGCCGTCCTGGTTCCATGCGCAGCCTTGATACTGGGAATGAGATCTAAGGAATCGTTTAGTGTAATGCGGGCTGACAGACTCCACCACGCGAGTCCCAATTCCGGGCATAGTGAGGCGGCATTCTCCGGCGCCCTAGGTTTGACGCTCGGTGGCCCAAATCGCTATCAGGGCGTAGTCCATTACAAACCCTTCATTGGTAGGGCGACTGAGCAACCATCGAGCGAGCATATCAACGAGAGCGTGAGACTTATGAGAGTCACCGCTCTTATTTCATTAATGGCTTTTGCTCTGGCTTTAAATGTTATGAGGATTATATTTTCCTGGCTGTAGAACTCGCCAGTGCGCACCGCAAAGGGGATCAAATTCCGGATGACGGAATCAGCCCGTAAAATCCTGGGCGCTAAGACTCCGAAGATCATGATCGCCGGGGCGTCCAGTGGAGTAGGAAAGACGTCCGTTACACTGGCGCTTGTGGTGGCGCTCATCAATAGGGGGCTTAGAGTCCAAACCTATAAGGTTGGCCCGGATTATCTGGACCCCACATATCTGACACTGGTATCCGGCAAACCCTGCTATAATCTTGACGGCTGGATGATGGGCAGGGACCATGTTATCGAACTATTCGCATCAAGCTCGAAGGGCTCTGATATTTGCGTTATTGAAGGTGTAATGGGATTTTTTGATGGAGCAAGCGCCACAAGCTTGGACGGAAGTAGCGCGGAGATAGCCAAATGGCTTGAAATTCCATCTGTAATAATTATGAACGCTCACGGGGTAGGGCGCACTTTTGCAGCCCTGGTCAAGGGGATGACTGATTTTGAGCCTCTAATGCCGGTGAAGGGGTTCATAGCCAATTTCTGCGGTTCTACACGACATGCGCAATCATTGTCTGAATCGCTCCGGTTTTCACACTTACCCGATCTGGTCGGAGCTATCCCACGCGAATCCATGCCGGCGATTCCTCGAAGACATCTTGGTCTCGTTACGGCGGATAAAGAGTGGATGAAGACTGAGATTCTTGATGCCCTCGGCAAGACAGCGGAAACATATTTAGGGCTTGACGAGATTCTGAAAATCGCTAAATCCGGAGGGCCCATCCCGGTTCCATCGATTGCACCGAGGATTTCAAAGACCCCCGGTCGAGCCATCCGGCTAGGCCTGGCGTATGATGCGGCATTTCATTTTTACTATCAAGACAATCTGGAAATATTAGAGCGGCATGGTTTCGAAATTATAAGGTTTTCCCCTATAAATGACCGTCTGGACCTGCAGTTATTCGACGCGATTTATTTTGGAGGTGGATATCCGGAGGAATACGCCCAGGATCTGTCCGCTAATGACGCCATGCTGCGTGAAATCAGGGATTTCTCAAAACTCGGCAGGCCTGTGTACGCAGAATGTGGAGGATTGATGTACCTTTCGGAAGGAATAGAAACGGTGGAAGGCGAACAATTTGGCATGGTAGGGTTGCTGCCTGCATGGACCAGGATGAAAAGACGCCGGAAGGCATTGAGATACGTAGAGGTCACGCTGAACCAGGATTCACTTTTTGGTTCGAAAGACGACATCTTCCGGGGACATGAATTTCATTATTCAGAACTTATTCACAACACGTCGGAACAGAACTCATGGGCGCCAGCATACACGTCCCGGCTAAAAGGCGAAGGGGATAGCGCACAGGAGGGTTTCCAGAAGGGCAACATTCTGATAAGTTACGTTCACGCTCATTTTGCTTCTCGACCCGCTTCGGTTGTACGTTTCAGGCAAGTCTGCCAGGAGGCGAGAGCCCAAAAATTACGGAAATAAAGGCGATAGATGTCAATAAAACCCTTGATAAGATCCCTGTATGAATCCCCCATGACCGGAGATGAAATAGAGGCTAAATCTTTCGAAACAATAGACGCTGAGGCCCAAGTATCAGGATTTTCTCCAGGACAGTGGGCCGTAGTCAGAAGACTTGTTCATGCGAGCGCTGATTTTAATCTCGTAGATCAGATCAGGTTCTCGGAAAATGCGATCGACGCCGGCATGCGGGCATTGAGGTCCGGATCAAAAATATATGTTGATTCTAAAATGATACTTTCCGGATTGTCCCTGCCAAGATTGAGACGGGTTTCGTTGGATTATAGCCCTGAACGCCTCATGTGCCATGTTTCAGATCCTGACGTAGTGACCATGTCAAAGGAGACAGGGCTGCCAAGATCACTGCATGCGGTGAGGAAATCGGCCCCAAAGCTTCATGGCGCCATAGCCGTTTTTGGAAACGCTCCTGTGGCTTTAATGGAGCTGAACCGGATGATAATCGAAGACGAAGTCTTGCCGGCTCTTGTCATAGGAATGCCGGTCGGTTTTGTTCATGTGGTGGAAAGTAAGCTCGAATTGATGTCGCTAGGGGTTGAATTCATCGTTATCGAAGGACGTCGAGGAGGCAGCCCTCTAGCAGTCGCCACAGTTCACGCCCTATGCGAATTGGCTGTCTTGCCGGCATAGATTGAATGACGGCAAGTCTCTGTGACGAATGGACCCGCCCTTTGGTTCTGTAATGTTCGAATTGGAAAATATTGATGCGAAACGGACTTACGACCGGTACATGCGCCGCTGCGGCCGCTAAGGCCGCTGCTTACGCAGTGGTTCACGGCAAAGGACTTGAGCGGGTGGAGATTACTCTGCCCAGTGGTGGTGTAGTAAGTGTCCCTGTCGTTGAGGTGTCAATCGGACAGAATGTAGCTACCGCTATTGTGCGCAAGGACGCCGGTGATGATCCGGATGTTACTGACAAGGCGCTAATCAAAGTCTCGGTGTCTTTCGATTCTGAGTCTGAGGTAACCATTAGGGGAGGGGAGGGTATAGGTGTGGTAACTAAACCTGGTTTATCCGTAGAAGTTGGAATGCACGCCATCAACCCGGTCCCTATGGGCATGATAAGGAATTCGATCAGGGAAGTCACCGATCGTGGATTACAGGTGATAGTTGAAATTCCGGGCGGGCGGACTCTTGCCGAAAAGACTTACAATCCCCGACTGGGAATAGTTGGCGGGCTGTCAATACTAGGCACCTCAGGCATTGTCAAACCATTCAGCGCTCAAGCCATAAGAGACACGTTAAAGCTGTCGGTTCGTGTGGCGCTTGCCTCTGGAATCAGCTGGCCTGTATTGACTCCGGGACGGATAGGCCACAGAGCCATCGACAGACTGTTCAACTTACCTGAAGAGCAGGTAATAGAGGTTGGAAATGAGTGGGGATTCCTTCTGGAAGAAATGTCCGGCCGCAATTTTGAGCGAGTTCTGATCGTAGGCCATCCGGGAAAACTGGCCAAGCTGTTAATGGGTTACTGGGATACTCACTCCAAGAGATCCCCGAGCGCCGCGTCGTTTGTCTCAGAGTTGGCCTCGTCAATTCTTGGGGAACCTGTGAAATCGTTTGCAACCGTCGAAGGTTCGATGCAATCACTCAATCCAGATCAGCTTACAATGTTGTCGAACTCTCTGGCTGAAAGAATTTGTCGGATTGTAAACAGCAAGTTAAGTTCAAGCATACCGGTTTCGACAATCCTGATAAATTTAAAATCCGAAGTTGTAGGTCATTGCGGGGAATTAAGCTATTGGCCCACCAAATAAATATAATAGGTTGTGGTCCTGGATCACCCGATTGCCTTACCCTCGAGGCTGTCAAGGCTGTGAGGACCTGTGTGCGCCTTGTAGGATCTCAAAGACTGCTAGGGTTGTTCCCGTGGTTTACCGGCGAGAAAATCCCTATAGGCGCCGACATGAGTTCGGCTGTCAAAATGATCGACGAGGCTCGTGAGAAAGGACCAGTTGGTGTTCTTGTAAGTGGCGATCCTGGTCTGTTCAGCCTCGCCAGGTTGGTGAGGAATAAATTCGGTTCAGATATATGCAAAAATGTCCCCGGCATAAGTTCCTTACAAGTAGCGTTTGCAAGGGTTGGACTCGACTGGTCTGACGCCAGAATTATTACTTCCCACGCCCAGGATCCGGATTCGGATGTCGTTTCTTCATTGTACTCCGAGTCGAAAATAGCCGTGTTCCTGGGGCGTTCTGACTCAATGAATTGGGTCCGGTCATTTCTCATGACTCATCCGAGAAAAGTCAAATGTCTTTTGTTCGAAAATCTTTCTCTGGAAGATGAGAACATAAGCGAAATAGAAGCTGGCTGTATGTCTGAAATAAAGGTCAGTTCTCGTTCGTTGTTGCTTGTGATAGATCGGGGGCTTCTTGTATGAATAAATGCGTCTTTTATGGGGTCGGAGTTGGACCGGGAGATCCTGAACTTATTACTGTCAGGGCTGCAAATATAATTTCCCAGAGCAAACTAATTTTCGCTCCGAAGTCCGGGGCATCGCAGGAAAGCCTTGCTTTAAAGATTGCGCGGCGCTATGTAGGTGAGGACACTGACGTGAGGTTGCTTGAGTTTCCTTTGGAAGGTTCTGGCCAAAGGCCTCAGGAGAGATGGAACGAGTCCTGTCAGCCAGTCCTTGAAGCTCTTGTCAGGGGTGAAGATTGCTGCTTTGTCACCCTGGGCGATCCTTACATATATTCCACTTACATTTATCTGGTCAGGGCAATTCGAAATCATTTACCAAAAACCAACATAGTGACTGTACCGGGTGTGACGGCGTTTAACGCAGCAGCCGCTCTTGCTCAGTTCTCTCTGGCCGAGGCTGATGAATCAATAAATCTCGTTCCCGCTTCGGTAATATTGGATGCTTCAGAGTGGGAGGACCCGCCGCTCGGCGCCCATGTGGTGATGAAAATTGGAGACAAATTGAAAAACGTAAAGGCCAGCCTGCTTGGATTTCGTGAGACGGTGAGGACCGTCTTTGTTACTCGGGCCGGGTTGCCCGGGCAAAAGGTCATGGAATGGCCGTCAGAAGTTCCCGATGATCTTAGTCAGGCGAACATGACCGTCATATTGACAAGATTCAGGGCGAAGAAATCCTCATGAAAGTTATCTTTGTTGGTTCAGGGCCAGGTAGTCCCGATTTACTGACTTTACGTGGGGCGCGAGTCCTTGCGCAATGCAGAGTCTGCGTGTACGCCGGGTCGCTGGTCAACCCTGAAATACTTGAAATGATACCTGATTCAGCGGAAAAACACGACTCTTCAAAATTAAATCTTGACGAGATAACAAATATTTTCGCTGACGCAATGGGACGAGACATCGATGTCGTTAGACTCCATTCAGGGGATCCGGCGATATTCGGGGCGATTCGAGAGCAGATGATGCGATTGGACGCTCTAAAAATTGCATACGAAGTCATCCCGGGTGTGAGTTCGTTCCAGGCCACGGCGGCTGCGCTGAAAATAGAACTGACAGCGCCTGAAATATCCCAGACCATAATACTCACAAGGACAGCGGGCAGGACACCTATGCCTGAAGGTCAGGACCTTGAAAGTCTTGCCGGTATTCGGGCGACACTATGTGTCTTTTTATCTGTAGACAAGATTGACGATGTGGCCGTCCGGCTTCAGAAAATCTACGGACCTGATTGCCCCGCCGCCGTCGTACGCAGAGCCTCGTGGCCGGATCAACTTATAGTTAGCGGGACTCTGTCCGACATTGCCGACAAGACCAAGGCGGCGCGAATCACCAAAACAGCCATGATAGTCGTTGGACCCGCGCTTGGAAAAAACCTGCCGGCTTCAAAACTCTACGATGCCAGGTTTAGTCATGAATTCCGAAAAAGCGTCGATTGAAAGCGCCGGAACAGCTTTAATCACTTTATCGGACGAGGGAGCGGCCCTGGTTGAAAGACTGTGCTACATCCTGGAGAACCGATTGATATTTCTGCACGCGAACGTGGACCCCCGGTTTTCCGGAAAAAGATTCGATCGCCTACTGGATATCTCCGGCAACATTTTCTCGAGTTTCAGGAACATAGTCTTCATAGGGCCAACTGGGGTTGCTGTTAGGGCATTCGGGCGTTTGGCGTCCCACAAGACCATAGACCCTGCCATAGTAGTCGTGGATGTGTGCGCTAGGTACGTCATAAGCCTGTTGTCGGGCCACGAGGGTGGGGCAAATGATCTGGCGATAGTAGTGGCTAACCACCTCGACGCCGAACCGGTAATCACAACCACCACGGAAGCGCGCAAGGACCTTATCGTCGGAGTTGGATGCCGAAAGGCAGTCCATTACTCTGTTATTGTCGAAGCTATAACGTCAACCCTTTCTATGGAAGGGTTGGATATGTCCAGAGTCCGCTTCATAGCCTCAGCCGACATAAAAAAGACCGAGTCAGGCCTTATTGAGGCGGCCAGGTTTCTTGGAATTCCCCTGAGATTTGTCTCCTCCGAGGAGATTACACGGAAGCATTACGCTTTTGAGATATCAGATCTTGTTTACTCGCAGTTTGGGCTGCCGGGCGTAGCGGAACCCAGCGCGATACTTGCGGGGAGGAGGACGGAATTAATAGTACCGAAAAGAAAATCAAACGGAGTAACGGTTGCGGTTGCAAGGGAAAACTGTACGTAGTCGGAATAGGGCCGGGAGCCGTCGATGATCGTACGAAAAGGGCGGAAGCCGCTATCCGGCAAAGCGACGTCATAGTCGGATACTCCAGATATCTTAGCCTTATAAGTGATCTGACCAGAGGGAAGGTCCTTGTATCGTCTGGAATGACGCGTGAGGTCCAGAGGTGCAGAGAGGCCATTAGGCGCGCTTCTGAAGGCCAAACGGTGTCACTTGTTTCCTCAGGCGACCCTGGGGTATATGGCATGGCGGGTTTGACTCTCCAACTGGTGGCGCAGGAGGGATTTGAGCTGGATGTCGAAATTGTCCCTGGCGTAACCGCTGCGCTGTCTGCCGGGGCTAAGCTCGGGGCCCCTTTGATGCTTGATTTCTGCGTCATCAGCCTCAGTGATCTGCTCGCTCCCTGGTCAGTCATTCAGACACGCCTGACCGCAGCGGCTCAAGCGGACATGGTGACAGCTCTATACAATCCCCGGAGCAAAAAGAGGGTGAAACAACTGGAAGAGGCTGCGGAAATATTCAGAAGATTCAGAGATGGCGGGACCCCTGTCGGCATAGTCACATCGAGTGGGACGGACAATGAAACCATTGTGATTTCCGATCTCGACAATTTTCTGGGACATGAAATAGGCATGCTTAGTGTGGTAATCATAGGCTCATCGACTTCCACAATCGCCAACGGCCGTTTTATTACCCCTCGTGGTTACAGGATATGATTTTGTTGTTGGGGGGAACCTCAGAATCAGTGGACACCGCAAGACTTCTTGTGGACCATGGATTTGAATTTATCTTTTCGATGGCTACCGAGATTCCCATGGCTCTCCCTGAGTCGGCACTACTGACCGTAACGCGTGGAGTTATGGATAATACCGCCATGGAAAGTCTGATTCATGAGAGTATGATAGCCGCAGTGGTTGACGCCACTCACCCCTACGCGGTTGAAGCAACTAAAAACGCTATGCGCGCATGTAAAAATACCGGCGTAAGGTACTTCAGGCTGTCCAGACGTTCATCGGTTCCCGACGGTTCCAATATAATCCGGGCGAAGAACCATGAGGAAGCCGCTAACAAAGCCGGCGACGCAGGTCGGACAGTTTTGTCCACCATAGGCGTTAGAAATCTCGCCGTATATGAGTCAGTCTGCTCGGCAAGAGCTATTCGCCTGATAGTGCGGGCACTGGGGAGCGTAGAGTCTCTAAACGCCATTAAATCTCTTGGGGTTCCTGGTCAAAACATCATAACAGGAAAGGGCCCATTTTCTTTCGAGGAAAACGTCTCAGCAATCAGGAGATTTGGAGTAGGGACATTAGTGACAAAGGATAGCGGTGTACGTGGGGGAACCGATGAGAAAATTCGAGCCGCTATCCAGGAAAAATGTCTTGTAATATTGGTTCAGAGGCCTGACCCGCAAGGAGGGGAAGTTTTTCTTGAACCGTCTGAACTGGTCGGTTCCTTGAAAAACTATTTGGGGGCGACATCCTCAAAAAGGGATGGGGTCACTTCCATCACAATATTGTAGAGCATGACCGCTATTCTACGAACTTCCCATTCGGCGTCCCTGGGAAGCCTCAAGCGCAGAAAGTCTCTTAAGGCCCTGGCGTTTATCCACCAGATCCTTTCCTGCGACGACGCCACCGGGATGGCTCGTCTTGCATCCTCTTTGTGCAGTTTGCTGGAATTGCGCAGGTCGTCGTAGAGTTCGTAAGCTCTCCTGTTGTTTTGGCTCAATTTGTCCAAAGTTTCCTTTACAATCTTTTCCTCGGTAATGTAATTCAGGATTGGATAGACAAAAGCGACTCCCTGAGATTGGAACCTCCGGCTCGAACTGACGTGCCCCTGTCCTATTCTGTGTCTTGAAATCTGAGCCCCACACGCCTTGGAAATTCCGGAAACCCTGAAATTGAATTGTAGCGATTCAATTGGGGTAAGGTGGCCAAGATCAATAAGTTTCCTGTTAAGGGACTTTCTCCTCTCCAGATCATGAGCCATTTTCTCCCGACTGCCATAACTGATTGCAGCGGACCATGCGGGCATGGTTTCAATTGGGTCCCAGAAATCTCTTGAATCTGAAGGCTTGTTCAAATTATCCAAGGGTACCGTGACGGCTTCTAGAACAACCTCCGGCTCTACATTTCCAAAACATTCGATTCTAAGCTGTTTCCAAGGGTCATCAATCCTGATCATTCTGAAACCTTTCTAAATCAAAAAACGATTTACGGATATAAACAGACCATTTCAAAACTACCACGGTCCCTGTCCGCACAAGACTGAATCCTAAATATTAGCCCACTCATGAACATTTCCGACGTGTGGCCTCTTTTTTGAAAGCCTCGCTAGCGCGATTTTCCACATCTGTTCGAAATCCGAACTTTCGCTAGGATAGTGACACCATCCAACTGTTACGGAATGGACAATCTCCACTCCATCAACGTGAGTGGTTTGCAAACTGAAAAGGCCCAGGACCCTTTGAATTAAATGTGTCGCCTCATCAATCGGCGCATTCTCAATGAACGAACCAAACCCACCGGTCCTGAACTTTCCCGCGAGTGTTTTGCGCTTGTCAATATTGAGAAGTCTTTCGGTAAAAACAGTAAGGAACCTCTTCATCCTCGTCATGTCATGTTCGAGATATATGGAGTCAATATTCTCGATTTGGACGAGTATCAGAAGACATGGCGTTCTTTCTGAGGCAAGTTGCGAGAACCTTGCTCCTGTTTGGAACCTGAAAAAACTTTCATTCATTAGGCCGGATTCGCCGTCGTAGAGCCGAACCGCCTTCAGCAGTTTCTCATTTACAACATTTCTTCTTACTATGGCCAGGATCGCCCCAATGAATTCCCACATAAAACGATCCTTGTCCAGAAGAGGATACTCCTTACTGGACGCCAGCAACAGGAAACCGTCTACACCCTCGCTTCTTGTCCAGGGAACTATGACGGCGCTCTTTACCGGGAAACCCAGCGCCTCGCCGACATGAAAAACAGGAACAAACGCTTCGCCGGGTTTGGGACTTCCCATAATTACCGATTGAGCATTTTCAATTGACCATTTTGCCCAACCGGGCCGTAACTTTACTATGCGCCCCTTGCCGAGGGACTTGGAAAACCCCGCGGCGGATCTTACGCGGCAAGTCATGTTTGGTAGCGAAACTGTGGCTACAAGAGCTCCGTCAAACCTGCCCTTATTTACAAGAGACATGGCGAGTTCGTCAAAAAATGTCTCTGAAATGCCTGACGCAAGGCGGTACTCATTGAGCATCTCGGCCAGAGCGGCAAACTCCGATCTTGTAGTGTCAAGCCCGTCTGAAGATCTGACCATTGTTAGGACGCCTTCTATGGCGCGGGCTATCTCCTTAATAAAACGGATATGGCCAGGCTGGAAAGCTGGCAGCTCGGTTGTGTCCACGACTAAGGCCGCATGATCTGAGACGGGGGCCACAACCATGGCAAGGACGGGTTCGGGTTTTGAATAAATCTCCTGCACAAGCAGTGGAACGCCGGCATGGGTCTCGTGGCTTATCGAAGGTTTTGTAAACAGGGCTGATATACGTGATTTTTCGGATGATACCATTGATTCCGACAGGAAATGCTTGCTGAGTGTACGGTACGAAACAACTCGAAATGATCTGTCGGAGTTTGATCTCATGTAGATCGCTACAGTAAAAACCTCGAGTGATTCCACAACGGCTGAAACCAGGGCATTTAAAGAGTGAATCAAGTCTGGGCTGTAATTCAAGGATTGTGGGAGAGAACTTGTCAATTCTTTTCCGTTTCGAATATCACGCTGACGTGGACTGGATCAATGGAATCGATTCTAAGCCCATCGGGTTTTACGACCACTGGCATTCTTATCTGCTGACGCAACGCTAGTTCCGAGACGTTGACAGGATCAGTAGTGACCGACTGTAGCCTCTTTAAGTCACCCTGAGAAGCCCTAATCTTGACTTCTATCGGAGACACACCAATCTTGGTGTTGTCTGGAAGGGCCCCCACTATCGTCGGGACAACCTTAAAAACCTTAACTGACGCCGCTTCTATGTTAAGTTGGAGGTCTGATGGTCTGATCTGGGAGATGGTGATCCCCGGAGGAACCTGAAGATTATTGGATGTGAGTCTAAAAAAATTTAGCCCGGGTATAACTCTACTCAGATCAACAACCGCCCTTACAGAACCAGGGTTTAAATTTTCGAGGCCTGAGGCGGAACCCTTGATTCTGACATCAATTCTATCCATCCATGGTCCTACTATTTCGGTGGAGGACGGCAGGTTAGTATACTGAATTGGAACTGATATCCCGATCTCTGATCGTTGCGGCCCAACTATCAGGAACCACAGAAAGACGGAGGTGCCGAGTGCCAGGAGCTTGAGCCGCCAATTTGAAGTGAATCGTGACGCCAGGCTTCGAGGAGATTTTTCATCTCCCGAGAAGCGATGATTGGCCAGGCTCTTTTCAAGGGCCTGCCTGAAGTCACTGCGGCGTTTGAAGAGCGTGATCTCCGAGCCATCGACCAGTGAAACATCACCTCTTTCTTCCGAAATTACCACGCAGACGGCGTCAGAGCGTTCAGAGATACCTATGGCCGCCCTGTGGCGAGTCCCGAACTTTGAACTGAGGTCTTCGTCACGTGAAAGCGGCAGGATACAGGACGCCGCCTTGAGTCTATCATGATAGACCAGCGCTGCGCCGTCATGAAGAGGGGAGCTTTTCTGGAAAATGGCCTGAAGCAATTCGGCCGACAAAGCGCTATCCAAGTCCTTGCCCTTAACGATAAGGTTGTCAAGCGCGTCCAGTCTCTGGAAAACTATCAGCGCCCCTGTCTTTTGCCTCGCCAGTTCTGTTACAGCGTTAACCACATCCTCCAGCACGTCTGAATCGGCGCCCTGGTGCTGCCGATTCTTCCAGTGCCTTATGGGAGACGCCCTGTCGAGCATTTGACGGATTTCAGGCTGAAACACTATTACCAGGACTATAATTATGGCGGCCCAAACATATTGGAGGAGAATCGAAGTGAGAATCAGGCCAAGCTTGCTTGCCAGAAAATAGAAAATACCGGTTCCAATGAGCGTAACCAGTATCTGGAATGACCTGCTTCCCTTGAACCAGATCGCCACAAAATACATCAGAAACGCGATAAACCCTATGTCGATAAGGTTAATGAAGCTTATTGAAAGAATCCATTCCTTGATGAACGGCATTTATGCCTCTGTAAATCTTATTCAATTAGTAAATGCTGCAGCCGATTAGCTGCAAATGGATGGTAGTTATCAAGACCACATTTCGAAGAGTTTTGCAAGTAATACCATTGACCTGCCCACACGTGTCCACAGAACCTGTGGATAACTTCTGAGTAATCCTGTTGATAAATTCAAAAAGCCAAGTGTTCTTCCTTACCTTACACATACTGCGCCATTTGTGGGCGCCAAAAATATCTAATGAAATCAACAGCAACTATAACGTGCTGTAATCTATGAGATACCTGGGATATCGATAATCACGTCATTCATACTTATAAACAGCTGTTGATAAATTACCTTCTGAACTCTCAGAACCGCTCTAAATTGCAGAGGCTTTTGCTACCCAAGGAAATATCCAATCCTGTCATCATCGTCCAAAAGCGACCCGACAATTTAGTCAAATAAATCCATGACATATCTGGTTCAATTACACATGGTCGCTTCATTGGATGCGCTTTCAGTGACCAGGAGCCCTGACGTGGCAGGATGCGCTATGTCCGCCGCCCATGTCTTTAAGCTCCGGAGCAATTTCAGAGCACATTTTTATCTTAAACCGGCAGCGAGTGTGAAACCGACAACCCGTTGGAGGATTGATAGGGCTTGGGACATCCCCTTCGAGTATTATCCTTCGGCGTTTGGTCGTTGGGTCCGGTACTGGGGCAGCGCTCCAAAGGGCCTCAGTGTAAGGATGTAAAGGGTTTCTGTATATTTCTCGTCTGGGACCGGTTTCCACAATCTTTCCCAGATACATAACGGCCACACGATCTGAAATGTGCTCGACCACAGAAAGGTCGTGGGACACGAACAGATAAGTCAGGTTGTATTTATCCTGTAAATCCTCCATCAAATTAAGGACCTGTGAGCGGATGGAAACATCGAGAGCCGAAACTGGTTCGTCAGCGATGATGAGGCTGGGATTAAGAGCGAGGGCCCTGGCTATTCCGATCCTCTGTCGCTGGCCTCCTGAAAATTCATGAGGATACCTTTCTGCGAATTCCGGTCTTAAGCCCACTTCACTCATAAGTTCCCTGACCCTGTCGGCCCTGTCTGCCCTTGATCCAATTCTGTGAATCACAAGCGGTTCCATTATGGCGCTCTTTACAGTTCGACGAGGATTAAGAGATGAGTAAGGGTCCTGAAATATGATCTGCATTTTTCTTCTCAGATTCTGCATGTCTTCGAAACCGATCCGCGATATGTCCCGGCCCTCAAACCACACTTTACCGGAATCGGCGGCCTCCAGCTTGAGTATGAGTCTCCCGAGCGTGGTTTTACCACAGCCTGATTCACCTACCAAACCCAGTGTCTCACCCTTGAAAATACTTAGATCCACTCCGTCGACCGCACGCAGCTTGAGGCCTCTGCCCCGGAAAAAGGAGCGCTCCACTCGGAAACTCTTTACAATGTTGTCTACCCTTACGAGTTCGCCGGCTTCATCATAAGCCTTGTCAATCTGCGTCGAATATGAAACCACACCGGATCTCCATTTATTGATGTCGATCTTGGCGACCGTCAAAATCCGTGATATACGGTCACGCAAAGAAAGTCAAACGAGGTTGGTTATCATAGAAGTCCTCTACGTTATAATAGGCGTTGCGCCGGGTATCCTCTGGTTGCTGTATTTCTTCATTATTAACCAGAATGAGGAGAGATCGGCTGAAAGCATATTCCGCGTTTTTGTCTGGGCGGCAATTTTTACCATTCCCACAGCCATTCTGGAGCACGCTCTGGCCGCGAGCGTTCACAAGGAAACCTTCCAGGAATCCATGTTCTCAAGCTTCTTCCTGATTGCGCCAGTTGAGGAATTCTTCAAGTTGCTCGCCGTTTGGGTCGGCGCTTACCGCCGGTCTGATTTCCGATCACCTATGGACGGGTTGACTTACGCTGTTACCGCGGCTCTTGGTTTTGTTGCGGTTGAGAATGCTCTTTACATCCTTCGTTTCGGGCCGGCCACAGTTTGGCTACGATTGTTCTACGCCACACCGGCTCATATTCTCTTCGCCGCCTTGTGGGGCTATTCGCTGGGTATGGCCCGATTCGCTCCGTCTGGCGAAGTCTTAATCGTTTTAAGAGGGTTTCTCCTTTCAGTCGCTTGTCACGGACTTTATAATTTTCTGGTCGCCTTAGCGCCGTCGAAGGCGAGGATCCATCTTGTCCCGCTTCTGATGGCCCTGCTTATTGTCGTCATAGCGCATGTCAGGAAACTGTACAGGATGTTTCCCTATGAAGATTTGGGAGAGACGCTCCTTATAATCTGTCCGAACTGCGAAGCATATTCGCCTCAATCCAACGCGACGTGCTCAAGGTGCGGGGCTTCTCTGTCAAATCTTGAGCCTGACAGTCCGAGGTTCTGCTGGAAGTGCCGACATCAGGTCTCCGCGGATTCAGCTAGATGTCCAAGATGTTATGTGAGACTCAGGAAAAAGGACTCCAAAGAAAAGACCCCAGCGGTTTTGAAAGAAGAGGCCATTAAGGCATGACTTGAGACAAGGCGAAGTTTTGCGGAGACATCACTCCGTAAAAAAAGATTTGTTATTTGCCGGTTTTTTGCTTGACAAGTATGGACATCGCGCGGCATAAATCCTAGGTTAATATATGATGCGTTATGGTCATAAAAGGACGATCCAATGGACTGGACTTTTCCTACGAAAAAAGAATATCTTCGAATAGTTGGAAAACTATCCTACCCGTCCGGGTCCGTGGGTCGTGTTTCTCCTGTTCTTATAAAAAATAAATTGTATGACGGAGGGATTCGCCTGAGCGAGGAGATCTTTGATCTGCTCCTCGTAAGGTTGAGGTCCTAGCCGCACTGGGTTGGAGGAGCCCTGATCCTCTTAATCGGCTTTTGATTCGCCGCGCTTGGCGCATGGTGTGGGCAAAGGCCGAAAACTCAAGTGTAAGCGCCCTCTCACCCGTTTCTTTTGATCCGGGTGTAGCGGAGGCGGTATTTTTGCATCCGTAAAAGTTTCGAGAGGCGATTAGGTCACTCGGTACGGGGGATGACTATGAAAGCTTTAGGGATTCATCTCTTGATCGAGCTTTGCTCTTGTAATAGGCAGAAGTTGGACGACATGGACTACCTTGAGAGGATCATGGCGCAGGCGGCGGAAGTAGCAGGCGCTACAGTGCTGAAGACTGCGTTTCAGAACTTCAATCCTCAAGGGGTTTCCGGCGTCGTCGTTATAGCGGAATCACACCTAACAATTCATTCATGGCCTGAATACGGCTATGCGGCTGTAGATATTTTCACGTGCGGGACCAAGGTAGATCCTTGGAAAGCCGCCAGTTTTCTTAAACAGGAACTCGAAGCGCTGGACATCCAGATCAAGGACTTCGAGCGAGGCATCCCATGGGGAATGCAAGAACCTCGACCGGGTCTTGGAGTTATCGAACATGCTGCGTGTGGCGGTGTTAACTGTTAGTGACCGTTCGTCTGAAGGAGTTCGGCCCGATATGTCCGGACCTGCGCTAGTAGATAAGGTTCGAAGCCTTTCCTGGCTGGTTGTCGAAACCTCAGTTTGTCCGGATGAAGAGGCGCGTATTAGAGAACGGTTGATCCAGTGGGCTGACGGCGACGTGGCAGACCTAATCCTGACAACTGGAGGGACAGGACTAGCCCCCAGAGACGTAACACCCGAAGCTACCCAGACGGTAGTAACCCGTCTGGTCCCCGGCATACCCGAGGCGATGAGGGCCGACAGCCTTAAAAAAACCCCGCACGCAGTAATTTCGCGAGGCGTTGCAGGGGTCAGAAGTCGGTCCCTCATCATTAATCTTCCCGGAAGCCCAAAGGCTGCGGTGGAAAATCTGGATGCAGTGGCTGCCGCTCTCGAACACGCTGTATCAAAAATTCAGGGTGACCCTTCGGACTGCGCGCAGATTTAGCGATACATTTTTACCGATGTCCCTCCGCATATCCGGCAGATTCAAAAAGAGCTGATAAAGTCATGAAGCGTAAAAGTTCGTTTTTTCCGACGCCGGCCGGATCCATCCTTATGGGAGCTCTGAGAAGAATGGGGCTCGGCTCTTCTCTGGCCCGCCAGTCAATTGTGAATCGATGGCCAAAAATAGTAGACAGGGTTATCGCCAAAAGGGCAAAAGCTGAAAGGCTGGTCGACGACACACTTTATGTGGTTGTTGACTCGTCAGTATGGATGAATGAACTGTCGGCCAACAAGTTTACATTGCTAGAAAAGATCAACGCAACCCTGGAGCCCGGTGTTCCGGGGATCAGAGACATCAAGTTCACACAGTCTTCCTGGAACCGCATGAGCAGGAAGGATTTACAGGCACAGGAGACTCCGGAAGTTAAACCCGTCCCAGTGGACGAAAAGGCCCTTGAAGTTTCAACGCGTGGAATTGATAATATCAGGGACTTGGAGATCCGGGCCATACTTGAGCGGATCATTCGAAAGGACGCTCAGCTCAAAGCGTCATCGTCCCATCCACCAGTGGCTGAATAGAGACTCATTTGTTTGGCTTTCGAGCGACAGTTGTCCGGCGATCAAATGCGAACTCTCAGTTAATCTTAGGCTGCCCTTCCCGAATCATTCCTATTCCTATAGAACCGCCAGAGAATGGCAGTAGTAACCATATCCGGTTTTCATCTCTCTTTCTGACAGGAATCAACTGGGTTCCCCTTTCAGGGAAGACAGGATCATAAATGATCAAACCCTTTTCCGATATTTCCCATCTTCCTTTGGCAGGCCTAAAAAGGTTGATCATTGTGTAAGTTCCATCTGAATTGATTTCCAGGGCAGCGGGCTGTTTTTCCGAAGTCGTTACCCGTGATTTCTCCTTATCTGTGAGACCCCACTTGGAAAACTGGTCAAGCCACTTCCATTTTCCTATCATGAAATCAGCGCCAACAATCTCAGAGACCCCAACGAGGCCCATCGTAGAAGGAACAGCCGGAGTCTCCATCGGCGCCACGCCGGAGAAAAGTGGCATAAGAGTAAGAATAAGCACTTGAAGATCAAGCAAAAGCATTTCTCCCAGACGACAAGATGTGGATCATGACTCAAAGTCAAGTCCGGTGGAAATTGCGGCAAGTATATATTAAATAGAATCTGGTCGGCAACGAGGTGAGGGAAAAAGAATTGCGATCAAAACCAGAGCAAGATTCATTGAAGCTAAAGCTTGGGATGATTTACAGGCTCCTTTTGGAAAGGTTCGGCCACAGGAACTGGTGGCCGGCGGAGAGCCCTTTTGAGGTCTGTGTCGGAGCGATTCTAACCCAGAACACGTCGTGGAAGAACGTTGAAAAGGCAATCACAAACCTTAAAGCAGCAAATTGTCTTGACGCAGTAAGCTTGGATGATATTTCAGCGGATGACCTGGCTACACTTATCAGGCCGGCGGGTTACTTCAACATAAAGGCGAAGCGTCTAAAAAATTTCATCACGCGTCTTGTTTCGCATCATGGAGGTTCGCTTGACAGTATGTTTGCGTCATCATTACAGGAATTAAGAATTGAACTACTTTCAATCAACGGGATAGGCAAAGAGACGGCCGACTCCATGATACTCTACGCGGCCAACAAGCCAATCTTTGTGGTTGACGCCTACACGAGAAGGGTGCTGGAGCGCCACGGCATTGCCGGACCAGAAGTGGATTACGATGGGATTCAGGCTATATTTCACGGTAATCTCAAGGAAGATGTAGCCATGTTCAATGACTATCACGCGCAGTTCGTGGCGGTTGGATCAAGTTACTGTGGGAGAAAGGCGAGATGCTCGGGATGTCCCGTGGAAGGGATGTAAGGATTTAGCTGAGCTAGTAGTAAATTCCAAACTGGAAGAAAGGACCCTGCCACTGAGCCTTGAGGCTCGTAGATAGGGGAAGGTTAGAGTCTATAGAAACTGAACGGAAACCTGCCTCTATCCCGACGGAAAATGTGGAATGGCCAAAGGCGCTGAAATCCCAGACGGAAGGTCTCGCCCCTGCCATAACTTCCCATTCCAGCATTCTCGTTTCATATTGAGCGCCGACAATCTGTTTCCAGTAAGGAAAAGGGAAGCCAATCTTGGCGTTAACTATAATAGGCACTTCCCGAATTCTTGCCGGAATTGCGAATACGTGGAGCCCAATGGTGGCAGGCCCCCCACTTGTAACAAATCGGTACTGTGCAGGTTTGTCATCCTGAAAAGTCAAGGGATTAACGTTAAAATCAAAATCTACACCACAGCGGAGAAATGGATACCTGACAAGGTCCAGGTCAGCCCCAAGTCTTGTACTGCTCAAATCCAGTTCGGATAACCTATAGTCGTCAGTTCCATTGTGTAGCATTCCTCGAAAAATGAGATCCTCGTCAACTCTTAACCGCAACCCCACTCTGTCCACCTGAAGTTGAAACAGCGCTGAATTGATTGGCGTAGGTTGTGGGTCAAAATTATATCCTCCGCCAGTCGATCCCGTCTCAGGGGCCAGAAGATCATAATCTTGTCCATCACGGGAGAAAGTACCAGAGACCAGCCGAGGGACAAAATAACGGTATTCAATCTTGAATCGGTAATCAGACCAGTCCCACCAAGTCCCTGATGAGAACCATGAAGACAAATCTTGAGAATGAGATGTGGAAGGGGCGCAACAAAGACAGACCATCACAAAGAGCGCAAATGGAAGAACCGCCGCAGTAAAATTTAATTTCGGCTTCAATCCATACCTCTTTATGAAAATTCAGGAAAAAGAATAATAACAGTAATCTATTGCATCGCACTATATAGCAAATCCGAATAAAGTGTCAAGGAATTACTCCTGAAGCGGGCCGCATGATCATGGCTAACGCTGGGCTGATCTAATAAACTACGCTAGATAAATGGTTTATCATTGCGTTTTTTATATAATTTGGTATTATAATACCACTAATTCTCTAACCCGGAGGTTTCCGTGAGACTCCTTAATAAGGCCATAATAACGTTATGTATTCCTGCCACAATGTTTTTTTCAGCCTGCACGGATGACACCGCGGAACTGAAAACCAGGATGGCGGACCTTGACAAGAAAATCCAGAAACAGGAAAAGGATCTACGGGAATTCTCAACCAAATTGGCGCCGACAAAAGATTTCAGCGCTGATATTCAGCGCCTGGAAGATCAAAATGAACGGGTTTCTCAGGTAATAAAGACCAAGGTTGACCCTCTCAACAGTAAACTCGAGGAATTCCGTGAATGGGCGCAGGATGCCCAGAAAGAGAGAGAAGGGGTAAAGGAAAAGCTCAAAACCCTCGACGCCGGTTTAACAGAACTGAAGAAAAAAACCGAATCACGCGGAAAGGAACTCGCCGCAAGTTCCAAGGAATCATCGGTCGAGAAAAAAACAATTGACGCGATGACAAAGCGGGTGGACGAACTGACCAAAGGACTCGCCGAAGTGCGCAAGGAAGTCCTGGATAACAATACCAAGCTGATCAACGCCGTAAAGAAGACCTTGCCAAAGGTTAAGGAAGCCGCTGTGGCGGAACTCAAGGAGAAAATCCAGCCACTGGAGGACTCACTATCTTTACTCAAGGGTGGAATCGAAACAGAACGTAAGAACATCACATCCAAAGCCCAGGGAGCGTCAGCCGAGGCCTCAAAGGACGTCCATGGATTGCTCGCAAAGATCAGGGAACTCGAGGACGCAGTGGCTGGGCAGAAATCAGCGCTACTCGACATCGGGGCCAAACTGCACGAGCTTGAAGGCAGGTAAGGGCTGCCACTGAATTAAAAAAGCGGGATTTATCCCGCTTTTTTTGTTGCTCTGTCCGCACGTTGCTGAATCAGCTTTTAGCTTCTCTTATGGCTTCCTCAAACCCCTTGAGCGCCCCCTCAATAGTTGCGTCGGAAACACAGTAGGCGATCCGGAAATATCCCGGGCCTCCAAAGCCAGTTCCTGGAACTGTAAGAATGAGCTTCTCCTGAAGAAGGTTAACAAAAGCAACATCATCTTCTAATGGAGACTTGGGGAAAAGATAGAACGCCCCCTCAGGCTTTACAATGTCGTAACCAAAGCTTGTAAGAGCTTCAAATAGTCTGTCGCGGCGATGTTGATAGACCGAAATGTCCACCACGGCGTCCAGGCAGGTCTGCACCGCACGCTGAATGAGCGCCGGCGCGTTTACAAATCCCAGGATGCGGTTGCAAAGGACCAGCCCGTCATAGGTCTGCCGGGCATTGTCCATTTCCGGGTTCATGGCAATGTAGCCAAGCCTTTCCCCGGGGAGAGAGAGATCCTTTGAAAAGGACGTCGCCACGATGCTGTTCGGGTACGCTTTTAGAACGCTTGGAACACTGACCCCGTCGTATGTGATTCCACGGTAAGGCTCATCGGATATCAATACGATGGCCCTACCGAGTTCCTTACTCTTTGAAACCAGAAGTCCGGACAGTTCGTCTATTTCGGATTGACAGTAAACCTTGCCCGTCGGATTGTTCGGCGAGTTGATGACCACTGCCGCTGTGCATGGGTTGATGGCGGATTCGATCGCCTTGATGTCAAGAGCGAAGTCGGATTTTGTTGGGACAAGGACTGCCTTTCCCCCATGATTGTCAACGTAGAATACATATTCCACAAAAAAAGGTTTTGGGATGACTACTTCATCGCCTGGATTCATGATGGCCTTGAGCGCTACGTTCATGGCTCCACCGGCCCCCACTGTCATGACGATTGTTTTCTCATCGATCGCGACACCTTCGTCTCTGGCTATTTTCCGGGCTACAGCCGCTCTGGTCTCCGGCAAGCCGGCGTTTGGCATGTATGCGTGGACTCCGGGCGTGGAAACGGACGCCGCATTCCTTATGGCGTCCTTGACCGAAGCGGATGGTTCGAGGTTGGGGTTCCCGAGACTAAAATCAAAAACATTTTCGGCTCCGTGTTTACTTTTAAGGGTGGCCCCCTGCTCGAACATTTTCCTGATCCATGAAGATCGTTCCATGAATTCAGCGATTTTTCCAGAAACCGGCATGTATAAAAACCTCCTCGGGAATTTCCGTACAAACGAAAGCCCGGCTCAAAAATCTGCGTTCAGTTATAAGCCGGGCTCTCGACCTTGCATCAGCCCTTTATTTCTAAGGGTTCCTAAGCATACCACATAATGTCTTAATACGTCAATGAAAACTCAACATGATCAATGATCGGCGATCACCCTGGCCGCTGTCGTTGGAACTACTCCGCAGAGGTTGTAAACCGTCCAAAGAACGCATAAAGTAACCCATTGGCGGATTGTAAGAGCGTTATGATGAAATTTACGAAGGAGTCCTGGGGAAACAGGCTTGGTTTTGCTGTTTCCCTGGTAATTTTAATCCTGGCTTTTCCGGGCTGGGCTGCGGCGGATGACTTTGCCCGCGGTGTTCAGGCTCTGGATATGGGTCAGGATGAACAGGCCGTAAGTCTTTTCAGTTCGTACCTTTCCCGAAGGCCCCAGACCTATGAAGCACTGTTAAACAGGGGAACAGCATTCGCACGCAATGGACGGATTTGTCGTGCGGTTACCGACTGGAGCGCTGCCGCCGAGGTAGCCCCCCTGTTTGCCTACGGCGTGTATATAGACGACGTTATCAGGGTGGTGGCCCCGAAAAACAGCCTCATAAAATATGTCGCCAATATAGAACTGTACCCCGAAAAGGCTGCGTCTGTAGCCATGGCTGGGGCTACCCTTCTGGATCTTGGTCACCGCTCCGCTGCTGTTGATCTGTTCAAGAGATCCACACTCCTGACCAAGAACCCGTTATTCAAGACAGACCTGGAATTCTGGATAAAGACCCTTGATCCCACACAGAAAACCGCTGGGGAAAAGTAATCGCCCAAATTGCCCCTGGATGGGGGTTATGTGAATCCGACGTTGTCTTTCAGAAACAATATGACCTTCCATAATATGGGCCTACGGATCGAAGTCACAGCGATGCCGCGACAGATTCCAGTTTTTTGTTGACATAAAACTCAATAATATTTAATTTGGACAATTACCCTTTATATCGGAGTAAAAAGCGTGAAAGGCCGTATTGAAATCAATCGGGAACGCTGTAAGGGATGCGGACTTTGCATCCTTGTATGCCCCAAGAAGAAAGTCGAAATTTCTCCTAAACTTAATACCAAAGGTTACTACCCCGCGTGTTTCCTCGAAGAGGATGTAGTTGAAAACGACAAGATCGAATGCACCGGCTGCGCCATGTGCGCTGTTATGTGTCCGGATGTCGCCATCGAGGTTTACCGTGAGGAGAAAAAGACATCTAAAGATGAAACTGATTGAGAGGAATTAAGAATGTCCGCTAAAACCCTCATGCGCGGCACTCATGTGCTTGGAGAGGCCGCGATAAGAGCTGGTTGCAGAGCATACTTCGGTTATCCGATAACACCGCAAAATGAACTGCCTGAATACATGGCCTCAAAATTCGCAAAAATGGATGACGCTGTTTTCATTCAGGCGGAGAGCGAAATAGCCTCAATCAACATGGTTATCGGCGCCGCCGCCGCCGGAGCGCGTGCGATGACATCCTCATCCAGCCCCGGGATTAGTCTCAAACAGGAAGGCATATCGTATCTGGCGGCCATGGAACTGCCGGCCGTGATTGTCAATATGATGAGGGGCGGCCCTGGTCTTGGCAACATTGCTCCCGCCCAGGGAGACTACTTTCAGGCGACCCGCGGTGGCGGCCATGGGGACTACCGCGTGATAGTCCTTGCCCCGGCGTATGGACAGGAAATAGCCGACATGACACGGCAAGCGTTCGATCTTGCCGATTACTATCGGACCCCGGTCATGATCCTGGGTGACGGAATGATGGGGCAGATGATGGAACCGGTTTTGTTTCCCGAACCTGTCGATCCATCCTCTTTACCCAAAAAGGAATGGGTCGTTAACGGATCCAAGGGACGCGGCAGCCGGGTTATCCTGTCACTCCTGCTTGATCCCCCGAGAGAGGAAGAGCATAACTGGAAGCTGGCTCGCAAGTACCAGGCGATTACGGAAACTATTCCCGATCAGGAAATGTACCTCACTGATGACGCGGAACTAGTTGTTGTCGCCTATGGGACAGCGGCAAGAATAGCAAAGGGAGCTGTTCATCGGGTTCGACAGTCCGGGCTTAAGGTCGGACTCTATAGACCAAAGACTCTGTGGCCGTTTCCTTCAAAGCCCCTGGCAAAACTGTGCGATCATGTGGGCCAGTTTCTGGTATTTGAGATGAGTACTGGCCAAATGGTCGAAGATGTGAGACTGGCGGTTGAAGGACGAAGGGAAGTGTCCTTTTACGGCAGGCCAGGCGGTGTTGTCTCCACTCCGGAAGAAGTCGCCGCAATTGTCTCAAGCGCCTACCACGGCAAATCAAATTAATCGGCCGCAATCGAGTGGCTGTCCTTGACCGGGTGATCGTTCCCAGGTCGAGATCCTGAATTGGAGCAGGCAAAGTGAAGAAAATATTCTCAAGACCCGACGCTCTTAAGGACAATCCTTTCCACTACTGTCCAGGATGCGGTCACAGCATAATCCACAGGCTTGTGGCCGAAGTGATAGATGAACTTGGAATCAGGGACAGGACGATAGGGGTCCCTCCGGCCGGTTGCGCCGTACTCGCCTACAATTATTTTGACGTGGACATGTGTGAGGCGCCGCACGGGCGGGCAGCGGCGGTTGCGACCGGTATGAAACGAATACTTAAGGACAGTGTGGTTTTCACCTACCAGGGTGACGGAGATATAGCCGCAATTGGGACCGCTGAGACTATCCATGCGGCCAATCGTGGCGAGAGGATCACCGCAATATTTGTAAATAACGCTGTTTACGGAATGACCGGTGGACAGATGGCGCCGACGACTCTGCCGGGTCAGGAGACCACGACAACTCCAGGGGGGCGTCTTCAGGTAAGGGACGGGTATCCATTGGATTTGAGCGGGATGCTGGCGTTGGCCGCAGGCAGCGTATACATCGAGCGAACCGCTGTGACTTCTCCCAAGGGAATAATCAGGACAAAAAAGGCCATCAAAAAGGCGTTTGAGACACAACTGGAGGACAAGGGCTTTTCATTGGTGGAAGTGTTGTCGCCCTGCCCGACGAACTGGAAAATGAGCCCGAAGGATTCAATCCGTTGGGTGGATGAAATTATGACTAAAATATTCCCTCTCAAGGTAATTAAAGATGTCGCTTAAGATAATTTTCTCAGGTTTTGGTGGTCAGGGTGTGCTCATGATGGGGTATGTCCTGGCTTACGCTGGAATGAACGAAGACAAACACGTAACATTTCTGCCCGCTTATGGCGCAGAAGTCAGGGGCGGCACGGCGAACTGCACCGTGGTCGTTTCTGATGAGGAAATAGCCTCGCCTATAGCGTCCTCTCCGGAGTTTGTGGTGGCAATGAATTATCCGTCCATGGTGAAGTATCAAAACATGGTGAAGTCAGGCGGAACCATGTTTCTGAATTCGGATCTTATAACCGAAAGGCCGGCTCGGGAGGACATCAACCTGGTACTGGTGCCGGTCAACACGCTGGCTCACGACATGGGCGCAGACCGATCACTGAACATGGTCATGCTCGGAGCCGTGAGGGAAGTGACGAACATGGTTTCGGAGAACTCAGTTCTTGGCGCCATAGAAACTGTGCTTGAAGGCAAAAAGAAAAAGCTCGTTGAGACCAATCAGAATGCCATAAGTGTAGGCTCTGAATTTATTCGTCAATCAAAGTGACTCGAAAAATCAAGATTTGATGGCTCATCATTGTTGGAGGTTTGTATGAAGACGGTTAGAGAGGTCGCCATTGAGATTCCCAATAAACCTGGGGCTCTTTCAAACATAATTGAGTTGCTGGGTTCCAATGGAATCTACGCCTTGGGGCTAAATATCTATGTGTCAGGAGATCATGGGAACCTGAAACTTGTGACGAGCGACCCTCCCAGAACACAGAACATACTTGAATCGGCGGGTTTCTCCGTATCTATAAACGAAAGGGTTGTAGTCGAGACGCCAAAACATCCAGGCGCCTTGACCGCGGTTCTCAAGCCGCTCAAATCGGTCGGCGTTAACCTCGAGAACATGTATTACCTTCAGGGGGTATTCGCTCCACTGCAAAGGCCCCTACTGGTCCTTGCGGTAGACGATAACGCCAAGGCTTTTGAGGCTCTTTCCCAGGAATGGATAAGCGTTAAGGACGAAGAAATCCTTAACTATTGACGACTACAGGACGCGTCATGGGCCGCTAGCGCATTCTTGCGGCCCGTTTCTCCCCTTGGCCAACCCTCCGGCTGTCAACCCCCATTGTCTGTTTCAAGAAAGCCACCATACGTTCGAACGCGTCCAGCAAAGCCGGTTTCATGAATCGGTTCTCAGTATGCAAGTCATAATAAATATTGAACATATGCTTCTGTTCGGGGTATATGTTCAACTCGAACCGGCGCATGCTTGTCTTGAGATTGAGAGCAAGTTCTTTTGCGTATTTGACATTGTAAACATCGTCTTGTCCTCCATGAAAGATTTCCACGGGGGGAAGCCTGAAGGGTTCGTAGGGCATGATCCAGGGCCAGCCACCATAATTCCAGACTACAGCCTTAACGCGTGGGTCCCTGCACGCCCACGAAAGCACTGCGTTCGCAGCCTGGGAGAAACCGCTGAGAGCGATCTTCTCCCGATCTACCAAGGGCCATGCGGCCAAGTAGTCCACACAGGCTTTGAAAGATTTCAAATACCACTCCTTGCCTAACGCTAACTTGGCTCCCACGTATCCCTGATTAAAAGTGCCGAGCGCATATCCGAAATCACGGTCCCATGTCCACGGTCCCGGGGACATGGATTCCGGGTAATTCGAAGGATCAACCAGAAGGACCACAAACCCCCTGTCAGCAAGACACTGGCAGTGATCATGGTATTGAAAGATCCTGGTTCCTCCAACCCCGACACCAATGACCACGGCAGGCAGACGGCCCTTAAACTCAGACTGGGGGAGAAAAATGAATCCCGGAAGGTTGGTGTTGGAATCAAGCGGGATCGCCACTCTGGCGCAATACGCCCAGACCGCCTTGCCTGGAACTATCGCCAGAAGGGCCAGCAGGACAATAGAAGCGACAACTAAACACCTAACTTTCATACGTACCTTCGGATTGATCCCTTGAATCCCGAATCGGAATCAAATCAATTAGTTAATAGTAAATAATAAAATAACGACAATATTATCACCACGTTACTAAACAGTCAAGAAATTAATTCGGGTTTATATATAAACTATAAGATCACTTAAATGACACAAGACTCAAACTTTAATTTACAAAACGCTCAGTTTACAGAGATGTAATCGATGCTGGATGAACGTGAGTAATGTCGTCCTGGGGAAAACGGCCATAACGAGACAGAATTCCGCATAATGGTTGAATTTAAGCCGGCCTTGGCATATCATCCAAAACAATCCCGAGCGCTGTTCCATTTTTTGAGTTGGATATCTGTTAGGTGTCTGACATTATATGGGAAGGCTTGTCCCTCCATCCGCCATTGGTCGGCGTAGCCGCTTAACAGAAGCTGTCAGATCGACTTTTATCAATATATCGTAAGCAGATCGGTATTGACCCGATTAATACATAGATTGGCCGGAGTGCATCATGAATCTGTCGTCTGCGCCTTACGAGCCTAAAAATCATATCAGGGTAGTTACAGCCGCGTCACTTTTTGATGGGCATGACGCCGCCATAAACATCATGCGTCGCATACTTCAGGCTTCAGGAGCGGAGGTTATTCACCTGGGGCACAACAGGTCCGTTTCGGAGATTGTGTGCGCCGCTGTTCAGGAAGACGCCCAGGCGATTGGAATCAGTTCCTACCAGGGCGGTCACATGGAATTTTTCAAATACATAATCGACCTTCTTCGGGAGTTTGACAGCACGCAAATAAAGGTTTTCGGGGGCGGGGGCGGTGTCATAGTTCTCGAAGAGATACAGGAACTGGAATCCTACGGGGTGACCAAGATATTCAGCCCTGATGACGGCCGCCAATTAGGGCTGCAGGGGATGATCAACAGGTTCCTCGAGTTGTCCGATTTTCCGGTTTCAGACGGTCGCTTAAATGATTATCTGTCGAGGCTGGACCCTAAAGACTGGAAATCCGTAGCCAAAATGATCTCCACTGTTGAGGTCGCGAAAGAGTACGGGAACGGGGATCTTGCCGAGATACGGACACTGCTGAGGAATAGGTTTGAAGACAGGGTAGTCCCTGTCCTGGGGATTACCGGTACAGGTGGCGCAGGTAAGTCTTCGCTTACCGATGAAATCACCCTGCGTTTTTTAAACGACCAGCCTGACAAGACAGTTGGCATAATATCTGTTGACCCAACACGTAGAAAGACTGGCGGCGCATTGCTCGGCGACCGGATCAGAATGAATTCCATACATACGGACAGGGTTTACTATCGATCCATGGCGACTCGAAACCAGGGGATGGAGGTCCCGTCGCACATGGAGGAAGCGATCGAAGTTCTGAAAGCCGCCGGCTTCGACCTCATAATAGTCGAAACAGCGGGCATTGGTCAGGGTGACGCTGCGGTAGTTCCTCTTTCGGACGTTTCTCTTTATGTCATGACTTCGGAATTTGGCGCTCAGAGTCAGCTCGAGAAGATCGACATGCTGGACTTTGCAGACTTGATAGCCATCAACAAGTTTGACAGGCAAGGTTCTGAAGACGCTCTGCACGATGTCAGAAAGCAGGTTCAGAGAAATCGCCTGAGTTTTGGTCTGGATCTGGAAAGTTTGCCTGTTTATGGAACGATAGCATCACGGTTTAATGATGACGGAGTAACCTCTTTGTATGTTGGTCTAATCGGTGAACTCAATCGGAAGTTGGATTTGAGCTGGCAAACATCAATGACAGCCAAACATGACAGAATGCCTTCATCAAGGACCATTATAATACCTTCGGAACGATCAGGCTATCTTTCCGAGATAGCCGCCATGGTTAGGAAATATCATTCCTGGGGAGCTGTACAGGAAAATCTAATCCGACGATTGTGGAGACTGGACGCTGTAGAGAAGGAGTTCAGGATCGATAATGTCGGAGAAAACTCTGAAGCGTTCTCCAAGATCAAGAAACTCCAGGAAGAGATCGAAAAAGAGCTTGATCCCAGGGCGCTCAAGCTCGTAGGTGAGTGGGAAGACATTAGGGAGGCGTATTCAGGCGATGATTACGTCTTCACTGTTAGGGGTCGAAAAATCCCGGTTAAATTGAAAATAAAGACACTCAGCGGAACACTGCTTCCTCGCATAGCTCTTCCCAAATATGAGGACCCTGGACAGTTACTCAGGTGGAGACTCAGGGAAAACCTTCCCGGCATGTTTCCCTATACCGCCGGAGTCTTCCCTTTCAAAAGGCAGGACGAAGATCCCACACGAATGTTTGCCGGCGAAGGAGATCCCTTCAAGACAAATCGAAGATTCAAGTATCTCTCCCAGAACAGCGTTGCCAAAAGGCTGTCTACCGCATTTGACTCCGTGACACTATACGGTCAGGATCCTGACGAGAGGCCCGACATCTATGGGAAAATTGGAACATCGGGAGTATCAATATGTACGCTGGATGATGTGAAGGAGCTTTACGCAGGGTTCGATCTCAGCGCAGCCAACACGTCGGTTTCAATGACGATAAACGGCCCGGCTCCGATCATGCTCGCCATGTTTTTTAACAGCGCTATTGAACAGAAACTCGACGTTGTCAGACGAGAAACTGTTCTGGAACCTACTCCGGACGTTGTATTAAAAGTCAAATCCGAAGTGCTCTCAAATATCAGGGGAACCATTCAGGCGGACATACTCAAGGAGGACCAGGGCCAGAACACCTGTATTTTCTCGACGGATTTCTCTCTGAGGATGATGGGAGACATTCAGGATTTTTTCATAAAAAATAACGTAAGAAACTTTTACTCGGTGTCTATTTCCGGGTATCACATAGCCGAAGCTGGAGCCAATCCGCTAACCCAGCTAGCCTTAACTCTGGCTAATGGTTTCACCTATGTGGAATATTATCTTTCACGTGGAATGAAAATCGATGACTTTGCTCCCAACCTCAGTTTCTTTTTCTCCAATGGTATGGAGCCCGAATACAGCGTTATAGGAAGAGTGGCCCGGAGAATTTGGGCTGTCGCCATGAGGGACAAGTATGAAGGCAATGAACGTTCCCAGAAACTCAAATATCATATCCAGACCAGCGGCCGTTCACTACATGCCCAGGAGATTCAGTTCAACGATATAAGGACGACGCTGCAGGCGCTAATCGCCATCTATGACAACTGCAACTCTCTGCACACCAATTCCTACGACGAAGCGATAACCACGCCCAGCGAAGAATCAGTCCGGAGAGCTCTCGCCATACAGATGATCATTAATAGGGAATGGGGAATCTCACGGGTTGACAACGTGAACCAGGGATCATTCATTATCGATGAACTTACTGATCTTGTTGAAGAAGCCGTCCTATCGGAATTCGACCGGCTTTCCCAGCGCGGCGGGGTCCTTGGAGCTATGGAGACAGGCTACCAAAGGACTAAGATTCAGGACGAGTCCCTATATTATGAAACTCTGAAATCTACAGGGGAATATCCGATAATTGGAGTAAACACTTTCCTCAATTCAGACAAGGTCTATCTGGAGCAGTGCGCTCTTGAACTGGCCAGAGGCACTGAAGAGGAAAAACAGTCCCAGTTGAGAAGGCTTAGAGAATTTAAGGAGCGCAACAAAGAACATTCGGGGCCTGCTCGTGAACAACTGTACAGAGTTGCGCAATCCGGGGGGAACATTTTCGAGGAACTTATGGAGACTGTAAATTACTGCTCACTGGGTGAGATTACCCAGACTCTTTACAGGGCCGGCGGTCAGTATAGACGAAACATGTGAATTTAAGGGGATATTGGGCTCTGTCCTAGAAAGCAGCGAGACCTGCGCTTTGATCGTTTTTTTCAGTGGTTGTGTTTTCAGAAGGATCAGCGATTACGACGGTTTTTGGTGGTGTAGCCCATCCGGACGGTTTGTGCAAAACACGAACCCTGCAAACGCCTGGTTGCATTATAATTGCACCGTAATAGGTCCCTTGATCGTCCGTCACGATCTCGGAATAATCCCTCCATGGACTTTGTGAGATCTGTAAGGTGAGGGTAGAATAGGGCAGATTTGGAAATCCTCCGGTGAAGGTGACGGTATCTCCAACTACCGAAGCCATGAGAGTAGATCGCTGTTCAAGGCGATCCCTCGGCAGATCGTGCTTACGACTGACTTTTGAATAAAGGTTGTTGCGAAGCTTTCTGTTGTAACGGGTATCAGAATAGGTGTACGGCGCTGAAAAAGGGTTCTTTGAATCCAGTAGAGCTTTCCAGTCAAATGCCAACTGAATACCAGCGGTGAAACTGTAATTGCTCCCACCCCCGCTGTCCTCGCCCCGTTCAAATCTCATGTTCATGGAACCGTCGCGCGAATTCATCGAAAGCCCTGTCCTGTACCCTGATGAATTGTATTTCAGGCCGGTATACTTGTGGGCAGACGCGTCCAACCGGAAATCAAGCCAGGATGACACATTTGGCAGCAGAAAGTTTATCCTGGCGTCGGCGCCCAGAGGTAGACTCTCTTTTAAAACAGATATGCCATCATTTTTCAGTTCTTCGCGTGTGTTGGTGGGGAAATAGGCGTTGGCCGAAAATGTTACGTCTGAAAAATAGCCGGGCAAAGCCGAGAACTCCACTCCGAAACCAGCCTGTCGCAAGAATTCGGTTCCGGGTTTCCTGTCCCTTGTCCAGTCGTGAAACGCATGAAAACCTACCATCGATTCTGAGGTAATAAGCTGGCGGATCCCCGCCCCAACCGAAAAGCTCTCGTTACGACCGGTGATGGAAACGCGTGGAGCAAAGAAAACGCTTTTGTCGTTCCATGCCTTGACGGGAAGGAAGCAGTCAAGTTTCATCGTTGGAAGACCCTGCCACTTGTCAAAACCGGCGTCGAAATCTAAATTATTCTTCAAGGGGCTTGGCAAGGCCATGCGGAGCCCATAATTGAATGTATAGGGCAGGAATCGCTCGCCATGGTCCATTTTTTTCTCATTAAATTGCTGGTGTTCAAATTGCGCTGCAATTACTGGAGGTTCTACCGTGGACGGTGACTGGATCCGATTCAGGGACGGGGAGGCCGCAATTACCTGTGACGAACACAATAAATAAAATACTATTAAGATCAAATAAGTTTTGGTTTTTATCAATTTGAAAGATGATATTATCATAATAACACACTGTTTTTACGAATATATATACGCTAATAAGTTTATGAGTTGTTGTCAAGTGAAATCGTGAGTTTTCTCTATTTCAGCAACCTGGGAAGTTAGGAAGTTGCTGGAGTCAGGGATAGCCGAGCGCAACCTCGGGTTGACCTCGAGACATCCAAAGGGTATAAAAATTGCTCGACCTGATCGAGCGTTTCAGGGGAAATTTTTTACAGGCTTAACCGCATAATATCTTGAGGTTGTCGCAATGAGTTCAGTCACCCCGGATTGGGCAAGAGAGGTTGTTTTGCCCCATGTGCTTTCAATTCCCGAATACATTCCTGGAAAGCCGGTAGCGGAAGTCGAGCGAGAATTAGGAATATCCGGGGCTATTAAACTTGCGTCCAACGAGAATCCACTCGGGCCTTCCCCAAGAGCCTTGGAAGCCATATTGGCGAACGCCGGAACGGCTAATATTTATCCGGAGTCTTCGGCTCCCGATCTTAGGTCTGCCATTGCAGCAAAGTTTGGGTTGGCTTCAGATCAGATAATTTTGGGAAACGGATCTGACGAGATTATGCAGATGCTGTCCCACGTCTTTGTTGGACTGGACGATGAAGTCATAATGCCTGAAAAGGCTTTTTCCATGTACAAGATCGTCACCAGGCTTTTCGGGGGAATTTCAAAGATGATTCCGTTGAAAGGGTTCGGCCCGGACCTGGAGGCCATGGCTAGTAGTATTGGGCCTAGAACCCGGCTCCTGTTCGTGTCTAATCCTCACAGCCCAACGGGGGTAACATTTGACAGGGCAAGTTTTGAAAAATTACTTGAACAGGCTGATAGCAGCAATGCCATAATAATTCTCGACGAGGCCTATCGGGAGTATTGCAACGCGTCGGATTGTGTGAATGGCATGGATTATATACGTCAATCGGATCACCTGATTGTATTGAGGACCTTTTCAAAAATATATGGTCTTGCAGGTTTAAGAGTTGGATACGGAGCCTCCCATCGGTGGCTGATTCAACTTCTGAATCGAGTAAAGCCGCCATTCAACGTAAACCTTTTGGCTCAGATTGCTGCAATTGCCGCTATTTCGGATGATGAGCATGTTAATAGATCCTACGAATTGAATCTCGTAGGGAGAACGTTTATTTGTGAAGGGCTTCGTGAATTGGGATTTAAGGCCATTGATTCTCAGGCTAATTTTGTGGCTTTCCAACCGACATGTGACGCTGGAAATCTATATTTGGCGCTGCTGAAGGAAGGCATAATCGTGCGTCATCTAAAAAGCTTTGGGCTTCCGGACTACATCAGGGTTACTGTTGGACTGGAAGAACAGAATAGGAAGATGATGCAAGCCGTCAGGAAAGTTATGCCTCTCATTTAGCACGGGTTTTAAAAGGGGACGGTCGTTTTTTCAAGTAATGTTTTCAGCGGTTCAGTCTCCACATTGATTCAAGGAGAGAAATGGCGCAGGACAGAACATTTTTTGTAATAACAATAGATGGTCCAGCCGGGGCGGGAAAGACTACCATAGCGAGAAACCTGGCTCAGCGACTAGACTTTTGCATGCTGGACAGCGGCGCTCTGTATAGAACTCTAGCCTTGGCTCTTCTGAGGGCCGGCGTCAAGCCTGAAAACCAATCCGTGCCTGCGGAACTGCTAGAATCAATTGAAATATCCGTTGAGCCTGACATAGGTGGTATGAGATTAATGCTTCAAAGCGAGGATGTGAGTTTGCGCATCAGGTCTGAGGAAGTTGGTAACGCCGCCTCAAAGTTTTCCGCCAAACCTGAAGTCAGAAAGGCTCTTTTGGATATCCAACGAGCAGTGGCCAGGAAATGCGACATTGTAGCTGAGGGAAGAGACATGGGCGCGGTGGTGTTTCCATTTGCTCAGGCCAAGTTTTTCATTACCGCCGACCCTGAGGAGCGAGCTAAGAGGAGATATTCGGAACTAATGAGAAAGGGTGAAAAGCCTTTTTACGAACAGGTGCTTTCAGACATGGCAGCCAGAGACCAAAGGGACGAAACGAGGGCTTTGGCGCCGATGATTCCTGCCGACGACGCCACGATAATTGACACTACAACTTTAACGCCCCAGGATGTTACCGAGAGAATCCTGGAGAGAATAGAGGTGATTGCAGGAAGGGCTTTCAAAGGATAGCGGGCGGAAAAAGTTTGATCCGGTCCAAGTTTCTCTTGTAACAATTGTGTACATCGGATATATATATACGATTAATCAGCTTAGTTGAAATACCGACGGCCGACAAAAGAGTCTGGGGGTGTTTACTGGATGGAAAATTTGGAAACCCAATCTATTGACAATTTGACTAACGAAGAAGAAGAAGGGCAGGATACCACTAAAGAAGAAAATTTTGCGGAACTTGTCGAAAGTAGTTTTCACAAGGCCCAGGAAGGCCAGATCGTTACAGGGGTAGTTGTGCAAATTACGCCTGAATTCGTAATGGTTGATGTTGGCTCCAAGTCCGAAGGACAAATTCCTCTTGATCAATTTTTGGACGTTGATGGCAAACCTACCGTCGCAGTAGGTGACGATGTCGAGGTATTCCTTGAAGGAATGGGAGACAGCGGCGGCGGTGTTAGGATATCAAAGACCAAGGCAGACAAGATCAAGATATGGGATGAGATAGCCGTAATTTGTGAAACCGAAAAGACAATCGAAGGCAAAGTAGTCGCTAGAGTCAAAGGCGGCATGCAGGTGGATATTGGCGTTCCAGCGTTCCTTCCAGGCTCGCAGATTGATCTTAAACCCGTCAGGAATTTTGACAAATACATCGGAGAAACTTTCGAATTCAATGTCTTGAAATACAATCGGAAGCGTGGAAACATAGTTCTTTCAAGGCGTCCTCTTCTTGACAAAACCAGGGACCAACGGAAAGATTTTATCTCGAACGCGCTTGAAAGTGGAGAGATATTCAGAGGACAAGTTAAGAATATCACAGACTACGGAGCCTTTGTTGACCTGGGCGGAATTGACGGCCTGCTTCACATCACAGACATGTCATGGGGTAGGATCAACCATCCAGCCGATATGATCAAGGTTGGGGATGAGATCGAGGTTAAGGTCCTTAAATTTGATGAGGATAAAGAGCGAGTTTCTCTCGGGCTCAAGCAACTCACCCCGGACCCGTGGGAAACGGCCGACCAGAAATATCCCAGTGAATCGAAATGGATGGGGAAGGTCGTCAGTATTACGGACTACGGTATTTTCGTTGAGTTGGAAACTGGTGTGGAGGGACTTGTTCACGTATCCGAAATGGCTTGGACAAAAAAGCCCAGGCATCCATCGAAGATGGTGCATATCGGTGAAGAAGTGGAAGTTATGGTCCTCAATGTTGACAAAGAACAAAAGCGCATTTCGCTGGGTATGAAGCAACTGCGCTCCAACCCATGGGATGTGATCGCCGAACGTTATCCGGAAGGTACAAAGATTGAGGGCAAGATCCGTAATGTGACTGATTTTGGCATCTTCGTGGGAATTGATGAAGGTATAGATGGCCTTGTACACATTTCAGACATTTCCTGGACCCAGCGCATCAAACACCCCGGCGATTTTTACAAGAAAGGACAAACCGTGCAGGCGGTAGTTCTTAATATCGACAAAGAGAACGAAAGATTTTCTCTTGGCATAAAGCAAATGGCGGAAGATCCCTGGGAGACAGTACCGGAGCGATATCCTCCGGGGGCGAAAGTCAGTGGCAAAGTTTCTTCAATTACTGATTTTGGCGTTTTCCTTGAAATAGAAGAGGGTATTGAGGGCATGATTCATGTTTCTGAACTATCGAAAGACAGGGTCAGTTCCCCTCATGATTTCACGAAAGAAGCGGCGGAGTTGTCGGCGGTAGTGCTGAAGGTCAACAAGAAAGACAAGAAGATAGCGCTATCAATCAAGAGTCTTGAAAAGACTCAGCAGGACTATGAGCAAAAAAGCTATGCCAGCAGCCAGGATGTAGTAGCTTCGAATTTAGGCGATCTGCTCAAAGAAAACTTGGGGGCTTCGTTAGGCAAAGAATAGCTATTTGCATACATTTTCAGGCCTGTGATGAATATTCTCTAAATTATTAACTATCACGTGTTGGCGGCGCTAAACTCTTGGATGTTTTATTACTCCCGGCCGCCGACATGGGTTGTCCGAAATATCACCATCCCAACTAATACAGTCATAGTCTATAACTACTCTTTTTTTAGAGTTCCTGCTCACTCATCGAGAGGTATCTCCTTACAGCTTCAAGAGCCTGCTCTCGATTCATAATGTTGCCAAGGCTTTGCTCTGTGGAAAGCCATCTCAAGGTAGACCCGAGCCTCGGTCCCTGCTTGAGATCGAACTCCGACATAAGTTCTGTACCGTTTAATAACGGCCTCATTGGCGTCTTTTCCTGCTCAATCAGAATTTCCAGGACCTGCCTGGCTCTCACTACCGACCTTTTACATTCATCGGCGCTTCTGGCTGGTCCTTGTGAAGCGAAAAGATCGGCCAGGTGCAAAAGGGCAAGTCCAATAGCGTCACGCCCAAAATTATGGCAAAACCTAATCATAGTTCGCTGGGAAACGTTTTCCGAAGAGAGAATGGAAGTTCGCATATGGCCTTCGACCCACAAGCGTAATACGGAGATTTCTCTTGAAGCCAGTTTGATCCAGTTTCCCACCTCCGCAGCGATAGATCCGGAAATTTTCTCATGGCGAAGAAATCTGCGTCGGCCGTGGGTGTCGATGGTCAAAGACGACGGTTTGCCGGAGTCATGGAAGAGCACGGCCAATTTAAGCAACCAGATTCGCTGTCTGTTCGGCACTAGCTGTTCAGTGAGATAGTCGAGAACAATTTCCGACAAATCTCCAAAAAAATCCTGCAAATGTGTGATAATCCATTCCAGGTTTTTCAGGGCCGACTGTGTGTGGCGCCAGACGTCGAGATGATGAAAGTCATTCTGGATTAATCCTAGAGTGGGAACAAGTTGCGGAAACATACCCCAGAACAATCCAAACTCGGCCATCTCAGACACTATATCGTGACAGTTCAAAGACAGAATTACTGCGAGTTCATCCCTTATGCGTTCACCTGAAACAGATTGAATCCTGTGCGCCAGGTTTTTGATTTGCATTAATGCGCCGGAGTCAATACGAAAATCGAGTTGGGCCTCAAATCTGAATGCCCGGAGCATTCTGAGCGGATCATCATCAAATGAAGCGTCTGATGAAACTCTCAGGACACGGTTTACCAGATCTTTCCGACCGCCAACCGGGTCAATTATAGCTTGGGAAAATCGTCCGCTCAGGATGTCCCAAAGATGTACACCCATTGAATTAATTGTAAAATCGCGAGCGCAAAGATCGTCGGAAATAGTCAAGCCCTTGAAACTGGAAACGTCTATGATCGACGCGGAAGTATTGGGCGCAATCACTCGCCCGACACGGCGAACTTTATCCATTGGCACGAACGTTGCCCTTACACTTAACGATTCGGCGAGCAATCTTGCTATTTCGTATCCGTCTCCTTCTACCGCAATGTCGACATCTGAAATTCCGTCAGTACCGGCTAGCGAGTCCCTTACGGCTCCTCCTACCAGGTAACTTTCATTACACAGTTGTAAACAGTTGTGAAAAATGTCCTGAAAGATTTGTTCATGAAACATAAGATCAGGACTCATGGCTCTGAAGGGGGAATGTCGAACGGATGGTGGAACAGGCAGGCAAAAGATTACATCTGAGCCTGGACGAGTTCAAATCGTATGTTACCAACAATTGGAGTAGATGTCAGGAGTAGAGGAATTCTGTTTTCGTCATTGGAGATCCAAAGCTTCCCCTTAGCAATTTCCTTGGGTTCTCTTCCCAGGCGCTCGAGTCGAAGATTCATGCGAAGAGCCTGCTGACTTCCCGCTTTGACCCTAACCATTTCAGTCCCCTCTGGAGAAACATGCAGACGCGCTTTATCCTTACCATCGTAAATGTCGACGAACATGGGTTTGTCAAAATCCTTCTGATTACGGAGAAGGTAAACAGCGGAAATGGGGTCGCGCAGGCCTGAGGATTTTTCTGAGTGGCTTTCCAACTCGCCCCCATTATTCTTGTTGACCAAGACGGTCTGCTTCTTGTGGTCAAATGAAAGGTCAACAACCTCAGAGCGGAGAAGATTTGATTTCAAATGAAATTGATACGACTCCGGATGGAAATTCCTCGTAGAAAAAGTAGCCCGGATTTGGCTCCAGATTTCAAGGATAGTTTTCACCGCGCCGTCAGAAACTGCCTGGGCCAAAACGCTTACTTTCCCGTCCTCGGATTTCATGGTGATGTCTCCGTGCCCAGCCTTTGAGCCATTCCATGTTACTTCGTATCGCAGAATTTCAGAACGGTCTTTGGCGAATGAGGCTAAAGGCATCAACATAGCCAGGGCTGAAGCGACAATCAGAACTTTGACCAACTGAAATTTCAATTGAGTCTTCTCCAGTGGAACTTTTTGTTTTGATCCGGCATAGATATTACCAACGAATCGGATGCTGCCTCGAATGGCCATTTCACGGTGTTTCCGGCGTCATCAGTTATATTGATCTGGTCTTTGTCAACTGAGTATTTTCCCTGCCGGCTTTTCACACTGTCCGAATGCTCATTGTCTAGACGAATAAAATTGATCTTGCCGTCATCGGTAAATTCAATCTGAGTTTTGGTGAGATCTTTGGGATTTTGGCGATCTCCCTTGTCGTTAATCTGGTAAAGCAATTCCCATTTGCCCAATATGGCCCGATCTGACGATCGTATACCAGCGGCGACCTGTTCGGACTCTGTGGGGGCATTTCCTTCAAGGCGAGCGCTCTTGGGGAGTGAAGCTGTAAGACACGAAACACAAATAGACGCGACAAAAACAAAAACGCCAAGTCTAATTATTTTTACAAGACTAGTCATACATTAGTTACCAGTTCCCCCTGGATGAGATGTGGCGTTCCAAAAAGCGGTGGTCGACCGAGCTTCTTTCAACTACCAAAGATTGGGAAGAGACTTGGGTTGTAGGTTCTCAATCGCCTGTGATACCCCAACTGGTGGAACAGGCTGAACAGGATCTGCTCTGGCAGTTACTGTGGTCTCGGATTCAGGTTTATCCGGCTTGGCTACTGGTTTTTGCACCGGGAACTCACCTCTCGCCAACCTGGTTAGAAATCCATTGTCGATGACAATGCAGTAAGAACCAACACTCAATGTATGAAAGACGGCTTCAGCGTCCTGCCAATCCAGTCCAAGGCAACCGTGAGTCAACCGCCCTCCGGTAGCCTCGGCGTAATGAATGTATCGCGATCCATCCACTACCAATTTATACCTAAAAAACCCAGGCACGCGCCGATCCTCCCATCTGGAAGGTATTGGCTCGCGCTCTTCAATGAAATACCAATCTGGTCTGATCCAATCATCCACAGCTGTCTTGCTCTTTATAGGAAATACACCAACAGGAGTTTCAAATGCTCCTACATGGGTCTTTCCTTTTCCAATTGCTACGGGTCCGATGCGGAGTAACCCGCCGTCCCTATTGTATAAATAGAACTGATAGTTCCTCTTGTCTATAATGATAAATGCTTTGCCGTTTTTGTTCCTGATCAGCCCACCAATATCTCTGGCGTCAAGCAAAGCCCTCTGTATCTGCCCCTCGTCGTGGATACGATGCCCGTAATAATCGTCATACATTTGGGGTTGAGATGGGATGGAAGTATTTTCAGGTTGGGCCGTACGCGCCGCCATTTGCTCCTGTAAGATTCTTTCGGCGTCCCTGGAATCGTATTGCAAATTAGGCGAAGGATAGCCGGCAGGGTATTCCTGGTAATTGGAAGCGCCTTGGTTTGCAGACCTGGGGTTATACCTCTGAGAATCACCATAATTGTAAGAATCGTTCGGGTAGTATGAGTTGTCGTAATATTGGGCAAGAGCCGTTGAAACAGTTCCACAAAACAGAAACAATATCACTCCGTATTTTATAACGTTACGCATGGTTAAGACCCTCTTCTCCATGGCCACAGAGAAAAACACCTCATCAAACTGAAATTACATTTTTTATAAAGTAATTCATATATCGTGTCAACCCACAAGGGATTACAGAATAAACTCAATCACTGTAGAAGCCCATATTTCTTCATCTTGTATTGAAGGTTGCTCCTAGATATTCCGAGGATCTTCGCCGCCTGAGCCTGGATCTGTCCTGCTTTTTTCAGTGCGTCTCTGATCATCCTCTCTTCAATGGTGTCCAGTGCGTCCATGAGCCCCGTGCTATCTCCAATGTTGACGTCAGATCCATTGTTGGACCCAGCGAACGATCTTATCTGGTTGGGCAGATCTTCAGGGAGTAGAGAACGTCCCTTCGACATAAGAATAGCGTATTCAATAGCGTTTTCCAATTCTCTGACGTTTCCCGGCCAGGAATAGGAGCAGAGAATTCTCATGGTTTCCGGCGGGATTTCCGGTAAGGGTCTGTTCATACTTTTACAAAAATTGTTCAGGAAATATGATGTCAAAAGTGGAATATCCGTGACCCGGACTCTGAGGGGAGGCATGACAACCTGGACTACATTGAGTCTGAAATAGAGGTCAGAACGAAACAGGCCTGCTTCTACCTGGCGCTGAAGGTCTTTGTTGGTTGCGGCGATCAGTCGTATATCAACCCGAATGTCACGGTTTCCTCCCACCCTTTGAAACTCCTGCTCCTGAAGAACTCTGAGAAGTTTCACCTGGAGATTCAGAGACATTTCTCCTATTTCATCGAGAAACAGAACACCACCATTTGCAACTTCAAATTTGCCTTGCTTGTTGGATATGGCGCCAGTGAACGCGCCCTTTTCATAACCAAACAACTCAGACTCAAGGAGGGTCTCTGGGATAGCGGCGCAATTAATCGAAATAAAAGGCTGGCGGGATCTGGAAGACGCCTTGTGTAGGGATTTTGCAATAACTTCCTTGCCGGTTCCAGACTCGCCGTAAATCAGAACAGTGGCGTTTGTGTCAGCCACTCTCTTCACTATCTGGAACACCTTTTCCATGGCCTCAGAATCCCCAATTACCGATCCCCACACTTCATCAGTATTAGACTCTATTTTACGCCGGTTTCGGTCCATTGCCCTTTTCTGGACGGCCCTTGCCACTGCGCGCTTGATATCGTCGTTGTCAAATGGCTTCTGAATATGATCGATGGCCCCTTTCTTCATTGCCAAAACGGCTTGGTCTACTTCGGCGAATGCTGTCATGAGAATAACTGGTAACCCAGGATCGATTGCAACAACCCTTTCAAGAAACTCAATGCCGTTCATGCCGGGCATTTTGATATCGGACAGCACGGCGTCAATCTGGTCTTCCTTCAATTTTTCCAGGGCTTCGTTCCCAGAGGAAGCTGTTACTACCTTGTAACCTTCATCGGCCAACAGGTCTTCCAGTACAAAAAGATAGTTTCTTTCGTCGTCAACAACTAATATAGTCGCCATTTTGTTACCTTACAGGTGAGTGTCTATTCCATTACTGAGTCATGTTTTGGAAGAATAATCTCAAAAATCGCTCCTTTGCCTTCTTTGCTCGATACCAAAATTTCTCCGTTATGAGCTGAGACGATGTTGTGAACCACCGCCAGTCCTAGACCGGTGCCCATCTGACTGGTTGTGAAGAAGGGCGTAAAGATTTTATTGAGATCTTCATCTTTTATTCCACGACCATTGTCTGAGAAAACTATCTTAATGGTGGTCTTGTCGGAATTGATACCAACCCTGAAAGATCCTCCATTCTCAATGGATTCAAAAGCATTTATCGTAATGTTCAGGAAAGCTTGGTACAGTAGGTCTGAGTCGCCAATAACGACGGTCTCATGGCTGGCCTCATCCAATTGCTCAGACCAGGAAATATTCCTTGAGATAATCTCATGCTCCAGGATGTTTTTAACACGAGTCAGGACGTTAGTTAAATCAACAGGATTTGAGGCTGGAGACCTAGGTCTGGCAAAATCAAGAAAATCGGTCAGAATAAGACTGAGGCGCGTCGCTTCTTCAAGAATGATGCTGGTAAATCTCTTTATCTTGGAAATATCCGGATTGGATTTACTGGCCAAAACCTCGGCGGAAGACTTTATAATACCTAGTGGATTTCTAATTTCGTGAGCTATGGTAGCCACCATTTGCCCGATGGACGCAAGCTTTTCAGACTGCTGAAGTTTTTCTTCCAGTTGCTTCTGTTCCGCCGCTCGATCCATGAGTATCCTTTCGCCACGACGCACGATAAGGGTGAGCATGACGAAAAGAAAAGCCATGAGGCCGCTTGCGACTAAAAGAATTATTATTACATAGCGCTGAACATTTACATATTGGTCAGTAACATCCTGGGTTATCTGTATGACTCCATAGATGGCCCCCAACATCCAGTAATTGCCAGTTCCTTCACGAAGTGGGTAGTATGTGTCGGCGAGCCATACGCCATACCAGTTGGCGGCCGATCGGTCGCCCCGTCTAATCCTGGTTTGGTCTTTTCCATTGGAAAGGGCTTCGTCCACCGCTGGATTTTCACGCTCATATTTTCCTATGAGATCGTAATCAGTGCTGTACACGATCTTGCGATCCTTATCTATTATCTTAATTCTGTCGATTCGTAATCCGTAAGTGAAATCTTTTATCAAAGAGTCAAGAGCGCCGAATTGATCCCATTTTCTGAGATCCATGGTTTGCCCGCGAGCCTTCAGCGGAGCATAGAAACCTACGAAGATGTTGTAATTGAGGTTCTCCGCCAGTAGGCGGGCGTAATTCTCTGCGCCCTTTAACAAAGTTTCTACGCTACGGGTATACAAGAAGGTCCCAAGCGCAAGCGTCACCACAGCGATTACTGCGAAACCTGAAATAATGAAGTATTTTAAAAGCCTGAAAGGCCCTCCGCCGGGAGCCTTAGGCCATTTTTTGATCTTATCGGTATTTTTTGATTCCATGGCTTCTTGTGTTGAACTTGAGATGCGGCTGGGCGAGTTACGGTATTTCTTTTGATCCGTCTGGGCGGAAGTAAAAAGAACTCTCGATGTTAAGTCAAGTCACGCAACCAGTATTGTATTTGGTCAAGACGGTCCATTTTAATGGTTCAAGCGTTGCCAAGGTCTTCCGGGTCCATTCTTTCAAGTATTTTTGTCAATTCCTCATCGGTCCGTTCTACATCTTCCGGTGTGAGCACAACCTTGGATTTTGGCTCGTCGGCCTGCGCAACTTGGGTCATGCCCTGAATGACGTCTTCGTTGACGAATATCGGAACTCCTGCCCAGGTAGCCAGAACCAGCGAATCCGACGGCCTGGCGTCTACAGTCACCAGTTTGGAATCGGCGGTCTTGATGTATATGGTAGCGTAATATGTATGTTCTTTTAGATCGTCTATTTCAATATGTTCGATATGTGAACCAGTTTTATCGATAACGTTTCGGAGTAGCTCATGAGTAAGAGGTCGCTGGAAAATATCCTTGGAAATTGCGCGCTGCAAAGCCATGGCTTCAACGGGCCCAATCCAGATATACAGTTCCCTGTCTCCGCTCTTTTCACGAAGAACGACAACCGGCTGCATGTTCCTGGAATCCGAGGCGATACTTTGTATTACCATTTCTTTAAAATTTTTCTCGGGTTTCATTGGATACCTCTTTCAGGGCTACTGTTGGAAAAGCGTCGGGTAGGGCGCCTTATAACCCCAAGTCATTCCGGACATTTTGAAAGAGCCTTTCTAGTCGGTCCCTGGACAATATTAGCTCCTGTCGTTTCAGTTCCAGCGTAATGGTGTTGTCGTACCCAGACATCAGCAGCGCCGCTATTATGCTGTAAAAGTCTATGATACCATCTCCGATCGGTAAATGCAGGTCATCTTTAATTCCTGAACCACCGGAGTTGTCGTGCGCATGAACGTGATGAATTCTATCGCCAAGCCGGGTTATAATTTCAAAAGACCTGTTGGTCTCAGTTAACAACTGAGCATGTCCGATATCCAGGGTGAGGGAGGCTTGAGGGATTTCCTCAAGGGCCGATTCCAAGTCTGAAGCTGATTCAGAAAGATTTTCCAGACTCAGCGCTATTTGTTTTTCCGCCGCATAGTAAAATAAATCTTTTAAAAGCGCTTTTTTCTCAACTATCTGGGATGTCGTGACGTATCGCGAATCCATCCAAAGATGGACAGTCAGAAAGGATGTCGCAAGTCGACACGCTGAATCAATTGTCTCCTTTAGCGAGGGACCGTAGTTTTTCAGAAGGTTTACGAGACTATTCGGATCTCCCTCATGGGGTCCATGAGCTATTAACCAGAAATTCGATCCTCGAAAAGGCCCTGTATCGATATCCCTCCAATACTCTCGGGCTTTCTTATCCCTGAGGACTACTTCACCGAAATCGAATCCCGCCTCTCTAAGAAATACTAAGTCGTCAGACGCGCGAACGTGTCCTCCCAAAAACATGAGCCTCAATCCTTTCTACGCGTACGATCCGTGAGGCGATTAATTGTTCGGCGCCAACAGCGCTAACCCTATCTACGCCGTTCAGTCGGTCGCTATTTCCCTATCAGTCAAATAGCAGGCGGGATCAGGAGCCCAAATGTCACCGTAAGCCGCTTCGGCCCTAACTCTAAAATTTCCTCCGCAGACATCCAGCCATTGGCAAGAAGCGCAACGCCCAGTAACGAATTTTTTCTTATTCTTCAGTTTTTGAAGAAATTCATCATTGGGATCCGTCCAGATCTCACTGAACGTACTATTCCTGACATTTCCAAAACTAAGATGTCTCCAGAACTGGTCAGCATGAACCGCCCCATCCCAAGACACGCAACCTATGCCTCTACCGGAATTATTTCCTTCATTCATTTTGAGAAGCTCGATCACCTGTTGCGCCCTTTCCGGGTTTTCCTGAAGGAGTCTCAAATAGATGTAAGGGCCATCCGCATGGTTGTCCACAGTTAATGTCTCAACGGCAAGGCCCTTTTTATGCAAGTCCAAAGTTCTATCCATTATGAGATCCACCACTTTTCTTGTCTGGTAGTGGTCCAGATCTTCATTCATGAGGTCTGCTCCCCTGCCTGCGTAAACCAGATGATAGAAACAGATGCGCGGTATTTTCTGTTCTTCCACCAAGTCAAATATCCCATCAACTTCCTGGAAGTTCCTTTTATTAATAGTGAATCTTAACCCGACCTTCAACCCTGCGGACTTACAGTGGTAGATTGCCCTCAAAACTTTTTCGAAAGTCCCTTTGACACCCCTGAATGAATCGTGGACCTTTTCAAGGCCGTCCAGACTGATTCCCACATATGATAGCCCTATGTCCTTGAGAGCCAATGACATCCTCTCGTCTATCAACGTGCCGTTTGTCGACAACACTGCTCGGAGGCCCGACTTTGTAGCATGCCTGATCAGTGTAAGAATATCAGGTCTTATAAGGGGTTCACCGCCGGAAAACAATATGACGGGAGATCCAAAAGAGGCCAGGTCATCAATAAGTGTCAATCCCTCATCAGTGGATAATTCATTTTCGTAAGATTTGTCCTCTGATCGTGAGTAACAATGCACGCACCTTAGATTGCAGCGCTGCGTTACGTTCCACACAACCACCGGCTTTTTGTCTTTGGAAAATTGAAGAAGATGGGATGGCAGGTCCTTGGACATTCTTCCGTAACGCAAAGGATCTGAGGCTTCCACTGCGCCACAATAGAGTTTAGATACGCCAATCATTAAATGACTCCTGAAAAAAAGCTGCCTTGATAGTAAACAGTAATAGCAAAGGTTGCAACTCGGGAGTTGTCACAATGCCTGATTTGCCACCTCTAGCGGATTTCACGCGCTGTGTTCTTCCGCTGTCAGGAAGTCATTGAGAATTTTGCTATGGTCGAAAGCCAACTCAGCCGGGAACTCCTCTCGTGCAAAAACCTGAATTTGAGCCGCGTCGTCTCCAGCATGAGGCGCCCCCCTGCCGGTGGCGACAAATACGGTCGAAATAGTATGATACCTCGGATCACGATTTGGCGCTGAATATACGGACAGCAACTTGAGATCAGATATTTCGAGAGATGTTTCCTCTTTTGCCTCTCTTATGGCCGCGTCTTCCGCTGATTCACCGTAATCGATAAATCCTCCAGGCAGCGCCCATCCATAGGGAGGATTTTTCCTTTGGATGAGAACTATGCCTCCCTGAATCTTGATGATTATGTCCACTGTGGGGAGAGGATTCCTGTAAACTGATATAATGGAACCGCAGTCGGGACAGACCAATTGACTTTTCATACGTCACATCCTTAGAGAGGGTCCGCAAAGTTTAGAAATATTTTTCCCAAGGTATCCTTGCGGATATTAATGAATCTGTAGACAGACAACAAAAAAATGCGCAGCGAATTATTATGAGAGGGGTTGACAAAACGGACTATAATTGGCACTCATATACATTGAGTGCTAACAAGCGTCTAGCGCTCCTACTATATCTCAAAAAATTTGCGGAGGTAATCATGAAATTTCGTCCTCTTTATGATCGGGTCCTCGTTGAGAGGGTCGAATCAGAGGAAGTAACAAAAGGTGGAATTATACTACCTGACACGGCTAAGGAAAAACCCCAGCAGGGTAAGATCATTGCAGTTGGTAAAGGCAAGAAGACTGAAGACGGAAAGATCATTCCTCTGGAACTCAAGGAAGGCGACACAATCCTGTTTGGAAAGTATTCCGGATCAGAAATAAAAGTTGATGGCGTTGAATACCTCATCATGCGTGAAGACGACATTCTGGGACTGGTAGAAGCCTAATCATGTGACAAAAAGTCCAACTATTTTCACGTTATCTAAACACTCAAAAAACTATTTATAAGGAGTAATTATATGGCAGCGAAGATAATTATGTTTGAGCAGCAGGCAAGGGATAAGATTCTCAGGGGTGTGAATATCATGGCTGACGCCGTGAAATCTACTCTTGGCCCAAAGGGACGCAACGCGATTCTCGAAAAATCCTGGGGTTCTCCTACCGTCACAAAAGACGGCGTCACAGTGGCCAAGGAAATTGAACTGGAAGACAGGTTCGAAAATCTTGGCGCTCAGATGTTGAAAGAAGTCGCTTCAAAGACATCCGATGTTGCCGGTGACGGAACAACTACGGCGACAGTCCTGGCTCAGGCCATTTACCGTGAAGGAATCAAGATGGTTGCGGCTGGCGCTTCTCCCATGGATCTCAAGAGAGGCATTGACTTTGCTGTTGAAGCAGTCGTTACCAATCTAAAGAAGCTCTCCAAGCCCACCAAAGACAAAAAAGAGATCGCCCAGGTAGGAACCATCTCCGCCAACAATGACTCCACTATCGGCAATATAATTGCTGAAGCCATGGAGAAAGTAGGCAAAGAGGGCGTCATAACAGTTGAAGAAGCCAAGGCTATGGAAACATCGCTTGAGGTCGTTGAAGGTATGCAGTTCGATCGTGGCTATCTGTCACCATACTTTGTGACCGATGCGGAGAGAATGGAAGTTGTGCTGGACGAGCCGTACATACTCATCAATGAGAAGAAAATCTCCAACATGAGAGACATGCTTCCCTTGCTTGAACAAGTCGCCAAATCTGGTCGCCCCCTCTTAATAGTAGCTGAAGATGTTGAAGGGGAAGCGTTGGCTACACTGGTCGTTAACAAACTCCGCGGAACGCTTACCGCATGCGCTGTCAAGGCTCCTGGTTTTGGTGATCGAAGAAAGGCCATGCTCGAAGATATAGCGATTCTCACGGGTGGACAGGTGATCTCAGAAGATCTTGGCCTCAAACTTGAGAATGTCAGTCTTAATGACCTCGGTCGTTGCAAGAGAGTGAATATCGACAAGGACAATTCAACCATAATTGACGGCGCCGGCGCGAAAGATAAGATTGAAGGCCGTGTCCGCCAGATCCGTACGCAAATTGACGAAACCACTTCAGATTACGACCGTGAGAAACTTCAGGAACGGTTGGCGAAATTGGTTGGTGGTGTTGCCGTTATTAATGTTGGAGCGGCCACAGAAACTGAAATGAAAGAAAAGAAGGCTCGAGTTGAAGACGCGTTAAATGCGACGAGAGCGGCAGTGGAAGAGGGTATAGTTCCTGGTGGCGGCGTTGCCTATCTGAGATGCCTGCAATCCATCACAGACCTCCATCTTGAAGGTGACGAAGCCGTGGGCGCCAAAATTGTGTTGCGGGCCCTCGAAGAGCCTATCAGGCAGATTGCAATTAATGCGGGACACGATGGATCAATCGTTGTCGACAAGATTAAGAATAAAGATGGAGCCTTCGGGTTCAATGCCTATAACGAGAAATATGAGGACCTTCTGGAAAACGGCGTAATAGATCCAGCCAAGGTTACCAGACTTGCTCTGCAGAATGCGGCTTCTGTCGCCGGTCTAATGTTGACCACGGAAGTTATGATCGCAGAGAAACCCAAGGAAAAAGACGCTCCTGCAATGCCAGGCGGCGGTATGCCCCCGGGTGGAATGTATTAATACGATTGACGTTTCAATTGAAACGTGGGAAAGCGGTCGGAGATTCCGGCCGCTTTTTTTAATTGAATGGACGAGATCAGCTCTTTTCTTTATACCTTATCAGGGGTCCAAAGAATTCCGTTTCACAATAATGGCATTTTAGGGTCAGAGGGCTTTTGTCCACCACGAAAAACTTGCATGGAACCTGTTCGTGATTCGTAATGCAGAAGCGGTCTGGGCAGATAACGACGTCTCCTACATTATCCGGCACTTCGACCTTGTGCTTTTCTGTTACGCTGCCTTCCTCAATTCTGGAGATTGTGGCCATTGGAGCGATTAACGCGACCACATTGAGCATGTTACGCGTCAGGCTGAGATTCTCCACCTTGATGATGTCCTTCTTTTCAAGCGATTTGGAATCAAAATGTATGCCTATTGCGATTATGTTCCCGGTTTTTCTGGCAAGAGCGTTAAGCCCGAGGACCTGTGAAATCAGAAGGGCTTTTCCCGCTGGTATATGGTCTATCACTATGCCGGATTCAATCTTCGCAATAGTTATTGGGCGATATTTCATGTGATGGCTCCAAGTATGAGGGCAAGGAGTGTTTCCCTTACCAGAAGTCCGTTCCTCGCTTGCTGAAAGTAATAAGCGTAAGGTGTTTCATCAACATCCTGGGCAATCTCAGTGACTCTCGGCAAGGGATGCATTATTTTCATGTTTGGTCTCACCTTGTTAAGCATTCCCGCTTCGAGTCTGTAAATACTTCTGAATTTTTCAGCGAGAGCCCTTTCCTGAAGGCGTTCCATTTGAATTCTCGTCATGTAGAGAATATCTACATCCGCAATATGGTCCTCTATACGGCGGGCCTCTATGAAAGAAATTCCCCTCTTCTGGGACGCTCTGGCGCATTTGTCGACCAAAGCGCGAGGCATGGCGAGGTCTCTGGGGGAGATGAAAATAAGACGACAGTCCTGATATTTTAAAAGGGCTTCAGTAAGAGAATGCACTGTCCTGCCATTAACAAGATCACCGACCATAGCTACGCAAAGGCCGTCAAGACGACCCTGGGTTTCCCTGATCGAGTATAGGTCAAGCAGTGTCTGGGTTGGGTGCTGATTCGGTCCGTCCCCCGCGTTTATTACCGGCGCATCGGCAGCTTCGGCCGCAACGCGGGCAGCCCCCTTCAGGTGGTGTCGAATTACTATGATATCAAATCCGTAGCCGTCGTGCATCTTTACCGTATCCCACAGGGATTCATCCTTGACGGTTGAAGTTATATTGGCGTCATAAAACCCCCCGATTTCACCGCCCAGATTCCTCATGGCTACTTCGAAAGATGTACGAGTCCTTGTTGATGGTTCAAAGAACAGCATGGCGGAGACTTTGTTCCGGCAAAGGGATGATTTGTCGGGATGATTCTGGATCGCCGGAACTCGTGCCAGGATGTAGTCAATCTCATCACGTGACAGGTCATTCATGGAGATGATGTCGCGGCCTTTAAAAATCATTTTAATAACCCCGGAATGTTAGTCAAAAGCTTATGCAATGGTGGTTTTGTCAAACTCGAGACGATGATCGAAAGATCTGCCACCAATTATCGTTTTCGTTACGTGGGCCGGCAAAGAAATATTCTGAAAAGGAGACCAACAGCAGCGAGTGAAAAGATTAAGGTTGCCGGTTGGGTTGTTGGGTCGGCGAACGATGGTTTTCCGGTTCAAATCCAGAAGTGAGAAAGAGGCTTTGAAGCCCTCTTGAATAGATCCTGTTTTTGGATCTGGAAAAGGCGATATTATCCTGACAGGTTCTGATGAAAGGATCTGAGCAATGCGCTGACAATCGAAGTCGCAGTCATGAATCAACCACCCAGCGAATGGACCAAGTGTGTCCAGATGGGGCATCCCCGGAGCTCCGGCCATCTTTTCAGACAATAGATGGGGAGCGTGGTCGGACGCTAATGCCTGAATCTCACCCGACCGAAGAGCTTCTATCATGTACTGCCTGTCTTCTTCAGACCTTATTGGCGGATTGCAGTTCAGAATATAAGGCTCAATTTCGATTCTCCGCCCGGCAGCCAAGTAACCTACTTCGTCAACGCTAAAAAATAAATGGTGGGGAGTAACCTCTGTTGTCACTTTAATGGTGGCTTGTTTGTTGTAACAGGAAATTGATTCTACAGCGGATGTTGTAGAAATATGGCATATATGAGAGATCAAACCATATTTGTGGGTGATCTCCAGAATTCGTTCCACTGCGCTGATTTCAGCTTCAGGAGGTCTTCGTTTCCAATGTTCCGTAAAGCCCGCATTGTTGATCAACACACGGGGATCCTCAGCGTGAAAGAAAACCCGCTGCCCCCTGTAACGCCTTAAGACACCTTCCAGGTCTGACCAGGAAGAAAAACCTGACTGGCTGGAATGAGTGTCAAGATAGACCTTATAAGGGAGATTCGCCCATGGTTCGGATGTCAGGGTAATTGATGCGAACAATATTACCGGACATTCAGAACTCTCGCTGAGTAAGGATTTCTGTCGGAATCTCAGTTCATTATCCGGAGCGACAGGATCATTTGGCATAGCGGCAAAGCATGTAATCCCACCATTGATAGCCGCCTTTCCGGCGGTTTCGAAGGTTTCCTTCAAACAGGCGTTTTCCCATTTCTCGAAAAGATTCTTGTTTTTATGGTCCGGCCTGGGAAACTCTCGGGCATGGACATGAATATCTATGAAACCTGGGAACAGTATCAGAGAGTCATTTTGCACGGCTGAGGCGGGGGTTAGGGACTCAATAATCCCTCTGTCGGTGTCGACGACAACTCGGGTCGATTTTACGCCATCCGGGAGGACTGCTAGATACGATAGTTCCATTTTATCCATTTCGAGCCGCCGTGAGATCCTGATCGTGACCTGAAGGGGATGTCAAAATTAGAGGCTGCTCATGCTTTGAATGATGGCCCTGCAGAAAGCCGGTAGATCTTCTGGTTTTCTGGATGTGATTAAGGCGCCGTCCTGTACCATCTCAGAGTCCTCCCACAGGGCCCCGGCATTCACCAGATCGTCCTTGATGGCCACGTAGGACGTGAGTCTTTTTCCGCGAACAACATTTGCGCTGGCCAGCATCCATCCCCCATGACAGATAGATGCCAGAATTTTCCCATTTTCCGAGGCTTCTCTAACTAATTGCACCATCTCCGGATGTATTCTCATTCTATCCGGCGCGTATCCACCGGGAATGATGACTAGGTCGAAATCTTTCCCTCTGACTTCTTTCGCACACTTGTCAGCGGAAATCTGAACGCCATATTTCCCATGGTAAGTTGAAGCGGTTCCAGATCCAACCACATGAACAAGGACGCCTTCTTCCTTTAGGCGGTAATACGGAACCCAGACCTCTAAATCGTTGTAAAGGTCTTCAACCAGTATCGCCGCTCTCTTGTTTTTCAGTTTCATATTCGCCTCGATTCATCATCTCTTTTGAGTATCGTAGTTGACTATTCAATTTCAATTGAAACAATTCGCATCTCGTCCTTGCCCTGAAAAATGTTCAATATTCCATTTGAGCAGTCCGGGCAAAATGGAGCGTAGCTATCTAGATCTACTTGTTGTCCACAATCAAGACAAACACCTTTGATTGGGATAATTGATATATCGAGTGTAGCTCCCGCCACCGGGCCTTCCCTTGTCAACGCCTGAAAGGCAAACTCAATGGCTTCAGGCATTACAGCAGTCATGGCTCCGAATTCAAGTTGTATTTTGACAACTCTTTCTCCTTCGTGAATCTTGAGTTGTTCCTCGATTATTGCCAATATACTCTGTACTATTCCCAGTTCATGCATCTGATACTCTGTCGTTAAGATTGGCTCTATATAATGAACTCTGTATAGTCTTCCTCAAGTGACCGGATTAACGCGCCCACTGGGGTATTTGCCATTGAGTCCCGGGATTCACTTCCTGGAAAAGCCTGTTGCCGACCAGGTCGAGAAATAGTCTGTATGTTTTTTGGACATCGCTGTTGGAGTGGACACTGAATCCAAGCGTTCTGCCTTTGTAGGAATATATGGTGTAGATCAGTCCATCAGGTGTAGAATAGAACTCCATCTTGGTTTCTTTACCAGGAACTTCAGGAGCGTGATCCGACCATTGTGTAGTAAGTTCTTTCATCTTGGAAACATCAGGTAGAGCGAAACTCTGTTGCGCCTCGGCCGGACACACCACCAATAGAATCAGCAACGACAAGATCGGAAATACAGCTTTTGACATTCGTCAACCCCTCAACTGATATATTGTCTAATTCTATAGCAAGCTGTTTCCAATTGTAAAGAACAGGAAGTCCTGCAATCAGATTGGGCATTTGAGTTTATAACCTTAAATTTAGTTAGTGTAAAAAAATTCTCGCAGGAGGTTGTGATGGTTACGCCGGACTGGCTTCAAGGACAAGAATTAAGAGAATACACAGATTTTCTTTTTTGGCATTATAGAGTCATGGATTCTTTCTGGTATATTTTTGTGGAGCAAGAGCATGGGACCGATGAAGCCAATCGTTTAAACGAGAAAGTTTGGAGAAGAATCGCCGGTATGGCTGCAAAAGACATAGTCAAAAGGTTTAAAATAGGCGAAAAGGGGTTAGATGGTTTTGTAAGAGCTTTGAAGTATTTCCCGTGGACGATAATGGTAGGATACGAAATTGAAAACAAAGACTCTGAGGTAGTCATATCTGTGCCTAGTTGCCCTACACAGGAAGCCCGCCTGAGAAGGAACTTGGGGGAATACTCATGTAAGGAAATGCACCGAGGAGAGTTCGAAGGTTTTACTAAAGCGATTGATCCGGCCATTCGAGTTGAATGCATACACGCTCCACTGGATCCTCATCCAGCCGAAAGATTCTGTCAATGGAGGTTCACTGTCTGATGGGTTGCGTAAATGCCGGACCTTTTCAGAATATAGAAAGGCGGCGTAATGTTTCTTACCGGTATAGGATTTATGAGTGACAGGTTTCCTGTTCATGATGTGTTCCCTTTCAATATTAAGGCTTTTCAGACGACAGGGCATATTGAATTAACATCCAGAATCTGCTTTTTCTCTGGCGAAAACGGAGTCGGCAAGTCGGCTCTTCTTGATTCAATAGCAAGAAAATGCGGCTATTTACCCTGGGGAGGGAGTAAGACGCATAGAGCACATTCTAACCCGTACGAGTCTCAACTGGCCAAATTTGTGAGGCTGGATTTTGCCGTTAAACCCAAATACGGGTTTCATTTCAGAGCGGAAGCTTTTTTCAATTTTGCGTCTTCACTTGATGACATAATAGTGGATGATCCTGACAGGATTGGATATTTTGGAGGGCAATCTTTAAATGCCCAATCGCACGGCGAGTCGTTTCTAAGTTTCTTCAAGAGCTACTCTTGCGGCATAGACGGCCTTTATCTGATAGATGAGCCGGAATCGGCCCTGTCACCAAGGAGCCAGGTTGAATTTGTGAGAGTATTGTTAAGCAATGTGTCTTCATCAAACAAACAGTATCTTATCGCTACGTTATCCCCTATAATACTAGCTTGCCCAGGGGCTCAAATTTTTAGCTTTGATGGATCGGAAATCAAGGCCATTCCTTTCCTCGACACACAAGTTTTCAAACTGTACAAGAATTTCATGGATGATCCTGAAGGTTTTTTCAGTCTTCAAGGTAAATGCTGAACAAAACGGAGCCATGATTTGGACACAATCATCATAAAAAATATTCTGGATAGTCTGGCGGACTGTATAATCGTCATTAACAGTGACGGAGACGTTATGTACGCCAACAAAAAAACGAGGGACATCCTGGGATATTCATTCGATGACCTTAGAGAAAACGGATTGGGCTTGGTATTTTTTGTTCGTGATGAAAATTACGAATTCAACCAGATTCTTACCAACGCAATATGGAATAGGGCCGTAAATGACTACAGCGAAGTAGATTACTTTCCCCCGGATGGTGGAAAGAAAAGACTGGCGGCTACAACTTCATATCTTATAGAATCGAATTCAGGCAAGACCCAATTCATTGGATTTGTGGCTATTTTCAGGGATATCACGGAAGTCTTCACGTTACGTCAGAAAGAGAAAAAGTTGTTGGAGGACAGGGAGCGGGTTGCAACTGAGAAAATGAGGAGTCTAAACAAATTGGCCATGGGGGTTGCCCACGAAATCAGGAATCCCGTAGTCATGATTGGTGGGTTTGCTGGTCGAATAATCAAGCTTGACGGTAACAACATGGAAGCCATATCGTACGCTCACAAAATCCTCGAGGGAGCGAGAAGACTTGAATCTCTGGTAGAGGAGGTTCAAGGCTGCGCCAATTTGGCCAATATCAAAGCAGTGAAAGGTTCTTTGGCGGAAGTGGCGTTTGAAACTGTTAAGGAAATGGAAAGCCACGCATCAGAGAAGTCGATAAAACTTTTATTTCATGACCTAAGCTCAAAATCCGGCATATCTAGATTTGACCCGGATATGATGAAAATTGCCATTGGTAATCTGCTGCAAAATGCAATAGATTTTTCTTCAGTAGGTTCGGAAGTCGATATCTTTGTACATGAAAATGATAATGAGACAATCTTGGGTGTTAAAGACTATGGAGCAGGAATAGCTGACGCGGAACGTGAATTTGTCTTTGACCCGTTTTTTTCCACCAAACCACAGGGAACCGGGATGGGATTGGCTGTAACAGAAAGAATTGTTCATGAACACGGGGGGAGAATCCAACTCGACTCTATCCCTGGAAAAGGCTCCCTTTTCAGGATAAGCATCCCCAACAACTTTGTGACAGGCATATATTCGTCTCTTCACGTTGACGAAAAGTAACCTTGGCCGATCATTTCACAAAATGATAGCAAAGATTGGCTAGAGCGGAGAGTTCTTCGTAAACCCTTCTGGAATCCCACTGAAGATGATAGTATAAAAAGATATGGTCTATGGCCAAACAGGGTTAAGAATTTTATGAGACCTTATCCATTGATGATGAATTTGCAGAACAAGCGCGTCATAGTTATAGGCGGTGGCAGGGTAGCGTTTCGTAAGACTACAGGGCTTCTCGATAGCGGAGCCCAGGTGGTTGTCATATCACCAAAACTGATACCGGAGATGGATCGACTCAGAAATCAGGAAAAAATCGACTGGAAAGAAGCTCACTTTGATGAAAGCATTCTGGATGATTATCGCGACGCGATTCTGATTTTTGGAACTACCGACGACCGTCAGGTCAACTTGCAGATATATAATGCGGCCTACAGCAGACGATTGCCGTGTAATATTGCTGATGTGCCGGATCTATGCACATTTATTGTGCCGGCGGTAATCTCCCAAGGGGATCTAATGATAGCAGTCAGCACCGGAGGGGCTTCTCCAGCTTTGGCGAGGAAGATCAGAGAGGAGTTGGAAAAGCAGTATGGTCCGGAATATGGAAAGATGACAAAATTGATGGGTGACTTAAGAAAACGTGTGCTGAATTCGAGTTGCGATTCAGATGAAAACCGGAAACTATTTTCGGAGATTGTTGATTCTGAACTTCTGGAAGCTATCCGACAAAGCGACTTTTATCATGCCATGGAAATTCTCAAAAAGATATTGCCTATGGAAATAGACGTGGAGAACGCGGTGGGAGACAGTTGCGGAGATCAACTTTAGCTGGGAAGAAACAGTGCATCTGATGTTTTTCAAAGTGTCCGCGATACTCTATTTGATCTCTTCCATCATCTATGCGGCGTTCTTGCTGAGATCAAAAGGAACTACCTGCCTCTCCGGTTTTTGCTTTGTAGCGGCAGGCTTCGTGACTCATACCTCTTCGATATTGCATCAATTCTGGGTGCTGGGGTTTTTCCCAATGGCCACTCCCTTTGACGCAATATCTCTTTTTGCCTGGGGTGTCATAGCCATTTTTGTAGCCTTGCAATTTTGGGATAGAAATCCGGTTTTGGGAGCCATGGCCGCTCCAATAGCGACAGTGCTCATGCTGGTCGCTTCAACATTCTCTTACCAGATCAGTCAGCCTATAGTGCCTGTCCTCAGAAGCTGGTGGCTTCCAATCCACGTTTCCTTTGCGATTGCGGGCAATTCGGTTTTCACAGTCATGGCTATGGCTGGGGCAATGTATATATTTCAGGAACGTTTGATCAAACGAAAAAAAATAGGAAGATTTCACAAAATTCTACCGTCACTCCAGACACTTGACACATTGAACCGGAGGGCGCTGCCGATTGGGTTTTTCTTTCTCACCCTTGGGATCATTTCCGGGGCTCTTTGGGCGAGTAGCGCTTGGGGTTCATACTGGACCTGGGATCCTAAAGAGACGTGGAGTCTTATCACGTGGTTCGCGTACGCTGGGATGGTTCACCAGAGACTTGCCCTCGGGTGGCGAGGTAAGAAAGCCGCATTGCTTGCTATAGCGGGCTTTTTTCTGGTCATGTTCACATTTGTAGGTGTCAGTCTCCTGCTGGGAGGACATCATTCGTTTGTCGGCCTTTGCGGTGAGACGGTTCTCTCATGACCCAGACGAAACATGATTTCATGGTTTTGGGTGTAAATCACACCACTGCGCCGGTATTGGTCAGGGAAAGAATAACTTTTCCCGGAAATCAGGACGGGGCTGTAACTCGATTGGTAGCACAGACCAGGGGGATTGAGGAATGTGTGATCCTCTCAACCTGTAACAGGGCCGAGATCATAGCCGCCGTAGATGATTCTGAAGAAGTTTCTGAAAGACTCATTCAACTGGTTGCTCAAATTCACGGGCTTGGAGCGGATTCACTGATACCGCATCTTTATGTGAAGAGGAGATCAGACGCTGTCAGGCACGTTTTCAGAGTAACTTCAAGTCTTGATTCTATGGTTCTAGGTGAACCGCAAATAGTGGGACAGGTCAAGGCCGCTTTCAAGAGAGACGCTGCCGCCAACGCCACCGGACCCTTGATCAACAGGCTCATGCACAGGGCGTTCTTCACTGCCAAACGCGTTCGAACAGAGACGGGGGTAGCTCTATCGGCTGTCTCAATTGCCTATGTGGCGGTTGAGTTAGCGAAGAAGATTCTAGGAGATCTCGAACACAGCGAAGCTTTGTTGATAGGCGCAGGAGAAATGGCCGAACTCACGGCACGCCACCTTGCTGGCAACGTAAGAAAGCCCATCAGAATCATAAACAGGACAATTGAAAACGCCTGCGCTTTGGCCGCTCAGTTTGAGGGAACCGCAGAGCCGATAGACCGGCTTTATGAAGCTCTGACCACTGCGGATGTAGTTATAACCTCTACGGGAAGTTGCGATCCAATCATTATGTTTAGTGACATGAAGGCTGTAATGAAAAGAAGGCGGCACAAGCCCATCTTCATAATCGACATCGCAATCCCCAGAGACATTGAACCTAGAGTCAATGATCTAGACGGGGTTTATCTTTACAACATCGACGACCTTCAGGCCGTGGTCGATGAAAATATTGGTGAGAGACGCGCTGAGGCTGAAAAAGCCGGCAATATAGTGGATGATGAAGTAAGAAAGTTCATGAATTGGAACATGTCTCTCGAATGGGCGCCCACAATAGTGGCCCTGAAAAACAAATTTGAAGAGATCAGGATCAATGAAATTGGTCGTCTGAATGGACGACTTGCCGAGTTGAACGATACAGAGAGAGAAGCGATTGATATATTGACAAAGTCTATTATCAACAAAATAGCGCACGGCCCGATCTCCTTTATGAAGCAATCTCTGAAAACATCGCGACATAATCAGCATATAGATTTTGTTCAACGGGTCTTCGACCTTAACTCTTTTGTTTCCGGTTCGGAATCGGAGGAAGCGCAAATTTTAGATCATGAAACTGACCATCGGAACTAGAGGAAGCGCTCTGGCTATGTGGCAGGCGCGCCACGTCGCCGATTTGCTCAAGACGGTAGATTCAAAATTTGAAGTAGACCTGAAAATAATTAAGACACAGGGTGACAAAATTCTCGACGTTCCTCTTGCTCATATTGGAGGAAAGGGGCTATTTACCAAGGAAATAGAGGACGCTCTATTGGACGGATCAGTTGATCTGGCGGTCCATTCAATGAAGGACGTCCCCACGGAGATTCCACAAGGACTTAGTATTGCCGGTATTTTGAAACGTGAGGACCCCCGAGACGTGTTCATCTCGCGCGATACACGGAGAATAATTGAATTGAAGCCTGGTGAAAAGATTGGCACGTCTAGTTTGAGGAGAAGGGCTTTTCTTATGAGCTGTTTCTCCGGTCTTGAAGTTGTATCGATTCGAGGAAATGTCGACACGCGAATCAGAAAGATCGAAACGGATAATCTTGCCGGCGCCCTATTAGCTGCTGCCGGCATCATTAGAATGGGCTTCACTGACAGGATACGGGAATTCTTGTCTATAGAAGATATGATTCCAGCTATTGGGCAGGGAGCCATAGGTATAGAGACCCGAATAGCTGACGACAGAGTGCGGGAAATCGTTTCCGAGTTGAACGACGGCGAGACTAGGAAATGCGTAGAGATTGAGCGCTGTTTTCTCAAAAGGATGGGTGGAGGCTGTCAGGTTCCTATGGCTGCGTATTGTGAGCCATTGGACGACGGAGTAAGGCTTACCGCTGCGGTTACACATCCGGATGGAACACCTATTTTTAGGGAAACATACACGGGGCCTGGAGATGACAGTCTTATTGGGGCTGTTGTGGCGGACAGACTGATTCAGATGGGCGCTGACGCAGTCCTTAGAGCTGTTCTTTCTGATGATTGGCGTCCTTGCGCTGTTGATGGTGTGTTGTGATGACATATCGGCGTATTTGATAGTCTGGGTCCAATGCATTGGGAAGCCTGGTTTTAGACTGCCAAGACTTTATATCAACTAAGAGCGAACATAGGACAGAGACGGTTAAGCATGAAGCATAATCATGATAGCAAATCTCGTGGAATTGTGTATCTGGTAGGGGCAGGTCCTGGTGACCCCGGATTGTTAACCCTGAAAGCGGCTGAAGCCATCGCCTCTGCTGACGTAATTGTTTATGATTACCTCGCAGGCCACAATTTTGTTGATAAAGCCAATCCAGACGCTGAACTTATTTATGTCGGCAAGACAGGTAAGGTCCATTCCGTTGAACAGGTTGATATAAATCAGTTATTAGTTTCTAAAGCTTTGGAAGGTAAAATCGTCGTTCGTCTAAAAGGCGGCGATCCGTATGTGTTCGGAAGGGGAGGGGAAGAAGCTGAAAAACTTGCGAGCGCGGGTATCACTTTTGAGGTGATACCGGGTATAACCTCCGCCATAGCAGCCCCCGCTTATGCTGGAATTCCAGTTACCCATAGGGATCATGCTTCATTGGTGACTTTCGTTACTGGACACGAAGATCCGTCAAAGGATGAATCCGCCATAGACTGGTCAATCCTTGCCAGGAACCCTGGGACGCTAGTCTTCTTGATGGGAGTTAAAAACATAGAAAACATTTCAAAGAGACTCCTCGCCCACGGCATGTCCCCTGACACACCGGCCGCCTTAGTCAGGTGGGGAACCACTCCTAGACAGGCTTCCCTGGCGTCGGATCTTGAGCATATTGCTTCTGAATGCCTGAAAAGGGGATTATCAGCGCCAGCCGTACTGATAGTCGGTTCGGTTGTAAAACTAAGGAAATCGCTGTCTTGGTATGAATCCAAGCCTCTATTTGGTAAGAAGATCGTGGTGACGCGTTCTAGAGAGCAATCCAGGAAAATGGCTGACAAGATTTCAAGACATGGCGGGGAACCCATTCTTTTTCCTACCATAGAGATAGTTGCTCCGATCGATTATGGGCCATTGGAAAGAGCAATGGAAACAATTTCCGATTATGACTGGGTGCTCTTTACATCTGAGAATGGAGTGGAAAGATTTTTCAAACATTTCTTTGATCTTGGTAAAGATATTAGGGACCTGGCCGGTCCCATATTTGGAGCCATAGGTCCGGTAACAGCCAAGGCCATTCGTTTGAAAGGCATAAGAGTAGACATGCTGGCCAAGGAATTCGTGGCTGAGGGTATTCTGGAATTCTTTGAGAACCAGGACCTGGACGGAAAACGTTTCCTGATACCCAGAGCGGAAAAGGCGCGAGACGTGCTTCGAGATGGTCTTATAAAAAAAGGCGCTATGGTCGACATCGTGCCCGTTTACCGAACCATTCGCCCGTCCGGGGACGATGTAGACACCATTAGAAACCTGTTTCTCAATAAGTCTGTTGATGCCGTGACCTTCACTTCTTCTTCCACTGTTGATCATTTTGCAGATATGATGAATGGTCCGGACATGTCGAATTTGCTCCATGATACGGTTGTAGCCTCTATAGGCCCAATCACGTCAGACACACTTGTTAAATATGGAGTAAATCCGTCTGTCCAAGCCAAAGAATTTACTGTGGATGGTTTGATTGAGGCGTTGGTCGACTATTATGACAAGGGGCGTTCAACTGAACTGATTCCATGACAATTGCTTCATGTTAAGAACTTTCAGAGGTAATCTGATTCCTTCCGCCATGTTCCAACTGTCCTCACAGATCGGTAAAATTCCCCTGATTGACACCCCTGGCGCTCTGTGATAGATCAAACTCTGCCTGACTGCCCGTTTGCCAAATCGGAGTAGGTTCGATTACCCCTCGGCAGCCAGTCATTCGCTTACAAATTAAGAGAAAGATCCTGAAAATTCTGAAACAGTTCACTGTTGGTGGTTGACTACAATAGCTATGGATCTTTTACGCATCCAATCGTACTTTGTTAGTACAGATATTAATTTCTGGGGTAGGATTGAAAAATGTTTTCTTCGATAGCTCGAAAACTTTTCGGAAGTAAAAATGACCGGGAATTGAAAAGGATTGATCCGATAGTTGGGGAAATCAACGAACATGAATCCAAGATGAAGAACCTCCGGAATGAAGACTTCCCCTTGATGACACTAAAGTTTAAGGAGAGGCTCAATTCTGGAGAAGAATCGCTCGATGACCTAGCGCCAGAAGCATTTGCGCTAGTCCGGGAAGCGTCAGTAAGAGCTCTGGGAATGAGGCATTTTGACGTCCAGTTAATAGGCGGTTTGGTGCTGCACCAGGGCAAGATAGCTGAAATGAAAACCGGCGAAGGCAAGACCTTGGCCGCTACCCTTGCGGTGTATCTTAATTCCCTCACAGGAAAGGGAGTACATGTCGTTACGGTTAATGACTATCTTGCTAGACGAGACTCTGAATGGATGGGGGAAATATACAAGTTTCTCGGATTGTCGGTTGGCGTCATCGTTCATGATCTGGATGATGAGCAAAGAAGACTAGCCTACGGATCTGATGTCACTTATGGAACCAACAACGAGTTTGGGTTTGACTATCTTAGAGACAATATGAAGTTCGCTTTGGAAGATTATGTGCAACGTGAACTTCATTACGCAATAGTCGATGAAGTTGACAGCATCCTGATAGATGAGGCGAGGACCCCTTTGATAATATCCGGGCCCACTCATGAGAACACAGATCGCTACTACAAAATTAATCGTGTCATACCAGGATTGCAGAAGGATGTCCATTATACACTTGACGAAAAGGCAAGAAGCGTTGTCCTGACTGAAGAAGGCATTGCTCGTGTGGAAAGATCTTTGGGAGTCAATAATCTTTACGATCCAGCCCAGATGGAGACGCTCCATCATGTGAATCAGGGTTTAAAGGCCCACACATTGTTTAAGAACGATGTAGATTACATAGTCAAGGATGGACAGGTTATAATTGTAGATGAATTCACGGGGAGACTTATGCCGGGTAGACGTTACTCCGATGGGCTTCATCAGGCCTTGGAAGCCAAAGAGGGAGTAAAGATAGAGAATGAGAACCAGACCCTCGCTACAATAACCTTCCAAAATTATTTCCGTATGTACGACAAATTGTCCGGAATGACGGGTACAGCCGACACGGAAGCCGCCGAATTTCACAAAATTTATAATCTGGAAGTCGTAATTATACCGACCAATTTGCCCATGATAAGGACTGATCATCCTGATCTAATTTACAAAACTGAAAATGAAAAATTTGAGGCGGTGATTTCCGAGATCCGTAATCTCTACGAAACTGGGCAGCCTGTACTGGTTGGAACGATTTCAATAGAAAAATCTGAATATCTTGCCAAGCGACTTAAGAAATACGGCATACCTCACAATATTCTCAATGCGAAAAATCACGCTCTTGAAGCTGAAATTGTAGCACAGGCGGGACGTTTTAAGGGTGTAACAATCTCGACCAACATGGCGGGTCGAGGCACTGACATAATTTTGGGAGGGAATCCTGTTTTTATGGCCCGTTCAAAGTCTGGGAAAGGTGAGAATTCCGAAGAATTCGAAAAGTACCTTGCTGAATTCAAGTCCAAGTGCGAGCAGGGAAGGACTTCAGTTATTGAAGCTGGAGGTTTGCACATACTTGGAACTGAAAGACATGAGTCCCGTCGTATCGACAATCAGTTGAGGGGAAGATCAGGGCGGCAGGGGGATCCTGGCTCCAGTCGTTTTTGCGTAAGTCTCGAAGATGATCTGATGCGTATTTTTGGCGGAGACCGAGTAAAGATGATTATGGAACGAGTTGGCATGCAGGACGGAGAGCCCATAGAGCACAAGTACACTTCAAAGGCCATTGAAAATGCCCAGAAAAAGGTTGAAGCGCATAACTTTGAAATCAGAAAACACCTCATAGATTTTGACGATGTTATGAACAAGCAGAGAGAGGTCGTTTATTCCCAACGAAAGTTTATCCTTGCAGGGTCTGACTTAAAGACTACGGTCTTTGAAATGATAGAAGACGTAGCTGATGAAACAATTCGGCGCTTCACGAACGAGAAGACTCATTTCGAGGATTGGGACATAATAGCGCTATCCGAATTATTATATGGTCAATTCGGTATCAGGTTTGATTTCATGGCCCTTCCGGAAGCGGAGCAGACGGAAGTTGGACTTGTTGACCACGTGATTGAAAGAGTTAAAGATCAATATGAGAAAAAAGAAGCTGAGATATCCTCTCCAATAATGCGTGAACTTGAAAAATTCATAATGCTGCAAGCCGTTGATTCGCAGTGGAAAGATCATCTTCTCAGTATGGACCATCTAAAGGAAGGCATTGGTTTGAGAGGCTATGGGCAAAGAGATCCTCTGAAAGAATATCAGAAAGAAGGTTATGATCTGTTTCTTGATATGAGTTTCAGAATCAAGGAAGAGACCGCACGGAACCTCTTGCTTGTGAAACTGGCTATGCCGAACGAAATCGAAGAGATGAACGAGTCCAGGGAAAGGGAATTGCAGAGCGTTCACGCCAATCTTACCGGTTCGGATGCGGCCGTAGAGCCTCAGCGTCGCACGGTACAAAAGATAGGCCGTAATGCTCCTTGCCCATGCGGTTCTGGCAAGAAATACAAGAAATGTTGCGGAAAAGGCCAGTAAAATGAGGAGACGTGAAATTTTCTCTGGCATGCTTTCAATTTGCATGCCTCATAGATTGATCAAAGGAATTAAAGATTAGTAAGGCGGGATTCTTGACGAACAACAACATTGGAGAAACGCAATGATCTCTTTTCAGCGAGACCATTTTGTTAACACCGAAGATCTGGTCTTTCCTTTCAGTGATGACATCAGCGGCACTATAAGGGGATATCGTATATTCACAGCCTGCAGGACAGTCAACGGAAGGATCTTCAGGCTGGAAGACCATTTGGACCGTCTTTACAAATCAGCTTCGTCAATTTATATGACGCCTCCACAGACTCGCCCGGATATCAAGAAGGTCCTCATGGAAGTGGTTGAACGAAATATGCGGGAGAGACCGGAGAACCTACTGATAGATATAATTTTTAGCGGTGGACTGGATGGAGAAACGATGAAGCAGTCAGGTCGGAAGGCCCACCTTTACGTCGTTGCCCAACGGATGGTCGCTCCACCCCGGGAATACTACGATAACGGGGTTACTCTGGCCACTTTTGCTCATCAAAGGATGCTTCCGGATGTCAAGCTGTTAAATTATATTGGGGCCGTGATCGCTCATCAAACCGTTGTACCTAGATACCAGGCCTACGACGTGTTGTTTCTGTGTCCTCTTGACAATAATACAATACTGGAAGGATCAACATTCACAATGTTCTTTGTGACCAAGGAGGGTGAGATTGTTACCCCTCCTTTAGACGGTCGTATTCTTGACAGCGTAACTCGCAGAGCGATCTTCGAAGTTTTACGTCCAATATCGGGAATGAAACTTTCCGAGCGCACGGTTTCTGTCGACGACTTAGGCGAGTTTGAAGAAGGATTTCTGGCTTCGACCACACGTAACATCCTTCCGGTGGTCAAACTCAATGATGTGGTCATAGGATCCGGGAAGCCTGGACCGATAACACTTAGAGCGAGTCTGATTCTTAATGATTACGTGCAATCCTATTGAGATCAACTTTAGTTCACTGCTATTGTTCTTTCTAGTGAACAAACGCTAGGGTTATTAACAGGTTAGTTTTCCACAATAAAACATTATTTCTGTAGGTTATGCCTTTGTTCGAACTCTTCGGACATGTGCAGGATTTCGCTTGACAGAAGTGACCGCGTGGCAATATGCTCTAATCTGATTTGTATCTGTTGAATTTTAAGAACTCTGGCCATCCTTGATCATACTGGATGACCAACATTTTTAAGTCGAAATCAGGAGGTGTTTGCGTGAGCGTACCGGACAAGATATTGACTTGGCAAATGGTTAAGGGACCGACCTACGACGTCGAGGCTCGTAAAGTCACAGCGCCGGGAGAGTTGGAGAAAAAAGAGATTCCTGTGCCTGACCTGGGGCGAGGAGAGGTCTTGGTGCAAATAGCCGGCTGTGGAGTATGTCATACAGACATGTCATATTTTTACGATGGAGTGCCCACGGTTACGAAACCGCCTTTGACCTTGGGCCACGAGATTTCGGGGACTGTAGTGGCCGGTGGTCCGGGAGCCGAATCCTGGGTCGGCAAGAACGTCATAGTGCCTGCGGTGATGCCATGCAACTCCTGTGACATATGCGATAAAGGAAGAGGGAACCGTTGCTTGGCTCAAAAGATGCCGGGTAACTCTCTAGGCGTTTATGGGGGATTTTCAAGCCATATCCCAGTCCCTTCCGCTGATTTGTGTGTGATAGATGATCTTAAAGGAAGACCTCTTGAAAATTATGCGGTTATAGCGGATGCGGCTACCACTCCATATCAGGCTGCCAAGAGGGCCGACCTGAAGGCTGGTGATCCGGTCCTGATTACCGGTGTGACTGGCGGAGTCGGTGTGTATATGGCTCAGGTAGCGAAGGCTTTCGGGGCTTATCCTATTGTGGGGATGGCACGCCATGAAGAAAAGCTCCAGAGGGCCCTTGATCTGGGAGTAGATTATGTCATCAATACCCGGGACAAGGATTTCAAAGCGGTTCAGGAGGAATTCAAATCGATCTCAAAGCAGTCTAAGGTGAGACACAATGTTGGCTGGAAAATTTTCGAGTGTACAGGCGTAGGATCTGCTCAGGACTTGGCTCTGGGATTGCTTGGCTTCATTGGAAAACTAGTGGTAGTAGGTTTCGGACTCCAGAAAAATTCCTACAGCATTTCGAGGTTGATGGCTTTTGACGCTGAAATTATAGGAACATGGGGATGTCTGCCGGAATATTATCCTAAGGTTTTGGAAATGGTCCAGTCTGGGGCCATAAAAATAGATCCGCTCTTGGAAACCCGACCTATGTCCACTATTAAGGAAGCGTTCAAGGAAGCTCACAGTGGTGGCTTAACGAAACGAATTGTGTTGACGCCGGATTTTTAAACCTGGGTTAAATGTTTGCGTTGTTTCTTTGAAACCCAAAAAGCCCCCCGCTCGTAAGGTTGGAGCGGAGGGCTTTATAAAATCTCAAACCGAAGTGCTCAAATCAAGCATTTTCCGGTCTCTTCGCTACTGCGATACGATAAATGTCGTAGACATCGTATAACTTTATTTCAGTGAATCCTGATCTTGTCAAATTCTCCACAATTTCGTCGGTAGTTTCGTAAACGTCACAGACCTCGCCTCGAGACCCGAACAGTCCAACTAAACCACCGGGTTTCAAGAAATCAAACATGCAAGAATAAATTTGGGGCCGCAAATGAGGTTTTACATGAGGAATCATGAATGAGCTGATGACCTTATCAAAAGCTTCGTCTGGTCGATAATCCTCTACAGATGAAGCGAACAGACAAGTGTTTGAAATACATTTCTTTCGGGCCTTGTCTTCAGCCAGTTCAATCATGTGCGGAGACAAGTCTATGCCCACAACTTCCTTGGCTCGCGGGGCCGCCACCACCGTGGCCGAACCCGTGCCGCATCCTACGTCCAGAACCCGGTCGTTTTTCTCAACGACGAGTTCCACCAACTTTCTCAGGCCCTTTCGATATCCGGGATCTATGGACCACTGCAAATCGTAGCTCTTTCTTCGGTACTTATAATAAAGCTGAATGGCCCTTTCAGAAGGCATCAATTTGACAACGGTAGTACCTTGAATATAAGCTGTTCTTAGCGCTTTGATCAGCGGTCTTAAAAGTTTTTGGAGCGGTGCGTTGTCCTCGCTCACCATTGTTCCATTCATTTGTGCGGTTACCCCCTACAAACGTTCCATAGGTTTAAAGATAAACTTTTATTACAAATGCTTCGAATAGGCAAGAGAAAACCTTAATCTGGAAAATCCAGAATAGAAAAATCGTTGTCTGTTGAGTGAATAATGCTTTTCGCATACTCGGTTCCGTGGCTGACGATGAGTTTTGTCGCTTCTACCGCCAATTGAACAAGCCGATTCGCAATAGGTCTCTCAGAAAGTGTGAAAGGGTGAAGAACAAAATCTTCCGGGTCTACTCCGAGCGGTGGTCGCCCGATCCCTATGCGGACCCTTGTGAAATCGCGAAAACGGAGACTATCCGCTATGGAACGAATCCCCCTGTGGCCGCCGTCACCACCACCGATTTTTATTCGCACACGACCGAACTTTATGTCAAGCTCATCATGTATTACTATCAGAGTAACCATGTCCAATTTCTTGAAGGAAATAATTTTGTGTACTGATTTTCCGCTTAGATTCATGTAAGTTTGAGGCTTTACCAGAGTCAACTCGCTCCCAGAATAAGCGATTGAACAGGTCAATGCGTCATGCTTCGACGAAGACCACATCCCTCCAAGTTCTTCGGCTAAGACATCAACTACCATGAATCCAGCGTTGTGTCTGTGGTTGGCGTATTTGAATCCAGGGTTTCCAAGTCCAACCACAATGAAGCTTCTATTGTGAAAGCAATCCAAAGACTTCACATTTTGATCCTTTTCTGTTAGACGTCGTCTAATCGAGATTAGCCTTTTATGTCAAGCTCAATGTGTAATGGATGAGACTCAGTTCCGCAAGAAAGCCCTCGAAGCTCTGCAACAAATTCCGGAAGGTTTCCGAGAAAATTTGGAGAACCTCGAAATTATTGTAGAAGATTTTGCCGAACCTGACACATTGCTTAGCCTCAACCTAGGATCCAGGTGGGAATTGCTAGGGCTTTATTCTGGGCAACCGTTAAGCGCACGCAGCTTCTTCGACAACTTTAATCCGCCGTGTCGAATCCACCTTTTCCGTTTACCCATACTGAGATCAATTGATGATGAGACAAGATTGGTTGAAGTCATTCGCGATGTAATGCTACACGAGATAGGTCATCATTTCGGTTTCAATGATCAAGATCTTTACTCATTTTCGGAGTCACTGTTTTGACAAAAGCGCTGAAGGCTGAGATCGAAAAGAAAAAACGGAAGCGAGAACTGATCGTTTCCATGATTTCTGCGCTTGCGCTCGTCGGGTTGTTTTTCGTTGGTTATGAATTGGCGCGATCTGGTGGAGAAGGTCCTATGAGCGGCCATCTTCTTATTTTTGGCCTTCTAGCAGTAGTTCTTCTGTTACTGATTCTCATCATCTTCTTTTTGATCCGTAACATTTTCAAACTGTTATTCGAACGTCGAGGCAAGGTCCTTGGAGTAAGGATCAAGACTAGGTTGATACTGGCATTTGTGGCGCTCACGCTTGTCCCAACCGTCGTCCTTTTCATTGCGAGCGCGAGTGTTCTTCACACTACCATAGATAGTTGGTTCGCCGTACAGATAGAGGAAGCCCTAACGTCCTCTGTGCTCATAGGGCAGGCGTATCATCAAAAAGCGTCTGAAAACGTTATCAAGAGCGCTGAAAGATTGGCCAACGAAATTCAACAGAGAAAACTCAATGTAAATGGCCAGGATGATCAAATCAAACATTTCCTTGAGACTGAAATACATACCCTTGGTTTAAGCCGTGCCCATGTCTTTCTTCAAGGACACCAACATCCGCTGGGTGTGTCCTCGTCTAATTCCACTGATTCAAGCGCTGTCCCCGTTATGGCAAGTTTTCTCAAGATTGGATTTGGAGGTTCCACCGCTTCTACTGTAGTAAAGCTCGATTCTGGAGAGGATCTTGTCAGGGGGGTTGCGCCCATAGTCTTCAATGGGCCAAATAGGGTTTCAGGAGTGGTAGTCGTTGATCACGTAATTCCTCAAACCCTTTCCAGTAGACTTTTTGGCATAACAAAAGCATATGATGACTATCAGGAAGCCAAGCGGCTCAAAGGGCCCGTCAAGACCACCTACCTCCTGATATTGCTAATTGTAGCGCTTCTGGTCATTTTTGTGGGATTCTGGTTCGGTATGAGTATGGCCCGAGATATCACTGATCCTCTTCAGAGCCTTGCCAAGGGAACGCAGCAGATAGCTTCTGGAAATCTCGATGTCTTCGTGGAACCCGTGGGAGACGATGAGTTGGGGGCTCTAGTTCGTTCCTTCAACAAAATGGCTTCCGATCTCAGAGAAGGCAGGGATGAACTTCTAAGAGTGAACGCCGATCTTGAGAACAGGCGAAAATATATACAGACAGTTCTTAAAAATGTAGCGGCGGGAGTTATCGCCATTGACGCCGATCAAAAAGTCACAGCCTTCAACGAATCATCTCTTAGGCTCCTGGGTGTTGCAGGGGAACTGCGGTTGGGAAGGCCTCTTTTTCATCAACTGGCTCCAGATGTTTCCGCTCGACTCAATGAAGCAGTGATCGAACTTAGAGAATCAGAATCAGGAGCTATTGAGAGACAGCTTGCCATTTCACCTTTGGGTAAGACCCTTACGCTTTTGTGTTTTGCGAACATTTTCAAAGATGACGTCGGGACTGAATTAGGCGTGGTTCTAGTTTTCGAAGATCTCACCTTTCTTGTAAAGGCCCAGAGAATGGCCGCATGGAGAGAAGTAGCGCGGAGAATCGCTCATGAAATAAAAAACCCCCTCACTCCGATCCAACTCAATGCTCAGAGAATCAGACGCAAATATTTGCCGTTTTTGGGTATCGAAGGCGCCATCCTCGATCAGTGCACCAAGTCCATTATAGACCAAGTGGAACAGCTCAAAAACATGGTTAATGAATTCTCAAAGTTTGCAAGGATGCCCGGGGCTAACCCGATTTCCGGCAAATTGAACCAAATTGTCGGTGAAGTAGTCGATTTGTATCGTTCCGCCAATGAACGCATTGTTATCCAATTCCATCCTGATGAATTGATTCCGGTCTTTGAGATTGACGGCGAACAATTAAAGAGAGCGATAATGAACCTTCTTGACAATGCTATTACGGCTGTGGGACCAGTCGGCAGGGTTGAGATTAAAACAGAATATGAACCGGTGCTTCGAATAGCCACAATCAGCGTGTCTGACAGTGGACCGGGAATAAGTCGGGAGGACAGTGAGCGAATATTCGAACCCTATTTTACTAGGAAAAAGAGTGGCACAGGGTTGGGGCTTACCATCGTGAGCGCTATTGTGGCGGACCATAACGGATTCATTCGGGTCCGTAACAACGAGACAGGTGGAGCGTGTTTCATTATTGAATTACCTGTAAGGCAGAGATGAGGAAGCCCCTATCATCGTTAGTTACTAATCCCCAATTTGAAAAACAATTTCATTGTGTCTAATCGGGGGAAATAACTTTGGTTGAGGCGTTAAGCGATTCCACCACCTCAAACATGTTGGTGACTCTCCCGACCTGGATTTGATTCACTAAACCGAATTTTTCTAGACACGTTCCACAGGAAAGTATTTCAACCCCTTTCTCCGCCATGACGTGTAAGGCTTCTACGGCCTCAGGATCTACGCTTGAAAGCATCACTCCAGAATTGATCAAAATTACCCTCCATGGCAGTGGCGCACTGTCGATAATAGTCCTTAAAAATCCTCTGATAAGTTGTGCGCCCAGGCTGTCGTCACCTCTTCCCATGGTGTTGCTTCCGATGTAGACAACATTTCCCGAGAGAATATTTGCTTGGTTTGGCAAAGGGCATGGAATTAGTTCTTCTTTCTCAACGTAATTGGCGCTGGGGTCTTCAAACACAATGGTGATCGCAAAAGAATTTCCTTCAGTTCGAACTGATTCTACAGCGGCTCCCCGATTACGCGCGAATCTGCAAACATTTTCTTTAGCCGCTTCGTTATCGACGATCACGCTGAAATGAGTCAGTTTACCCTCGTCAAAAAGCTTTTTGGTCTGGATAACGGGTTCGGGGCACAACAGGCCCCTGGCGTCAAGAGTGAAGATTTCGTCGTGAGTCAAGATTTTCCCTCCGTTCGATAAAAAATATGATTCGATTCTCCTTCCGTGCTAGAATGATCGAATCACATACAAAGGATTTAGTGTGGCGTGACTACCTGCCGCACTTGACCCGCCCGGGCGCTACAGGCGTAAAATGTGCGATGACGGCCCTTTTGGACTATAAGCGAGTTTTTCAGATAATTATCTATCGAAAATCATAATAAATGCAATAGAATAAATCTATATTCAGGTCGCTCATAGATGGAAAACAAGAAATTAAGAATATCAGTTATCGGAGCGGGAGCCATGGGTTCGGCCATAGTCAAGGGTTTGATGAACGCAGCTCTAACAGACCCAAAAAACATCATGGTGTTCGATGTGGAACCTGAAAAATCTCGTTCATTAGAAATGGAATTTGGTCTTCGTGTTACGGAATCAATAGAAACGGCTGTTTCCAAAGATGATTCGGTGGTTATTCTAGCCGTTAAACCGCAGCAGATGGAAGGCGCACTGGATGCGTTGGCTCCGGTGGTCCTTTCATGCACACTTGTGATATCAATAGCGGCAGGGATATCCACAGAATATATGACAAGTAAAATTGGCGCAGATAGACGAGTTATCAGAGCTATGCCCAATGCTGCGGCTATGGTTGGTCAAAGTTCAACGGCCATTTGCGCAGGAGGATTGGCGGATAAACATGATATCATGATCGCAAAGCGACTGTTTGAATCGATAGGAACCGTTGTAGAAGTCGATGAAAAGAACCTGAATGCTGTTACAGGTTTGTCCGGCAGTGGTCCTGGGTATCTGTTCCTTATAATGGAGGCGATGACTGACGCGGGGGTCCTTTTAGGCCTGTCACGGTCTATCGCGAGAGAGTTGACGGTACAAACATTCCTTGGGGCGGCGAGCATGGCCTCACAAGGGAAATCGTTCAGTGACTTGAAAGATTTGATAACATCGCCAGGGGGAACCACCATCAGTGGACTCAAGATTATGGAATTGGCCGGGGTAAGAGGGACTTTCATGCAAGCTGTGGAAAATGCCGCGCATCGAGCGGAACAAATGTCTGGACGATGACTAAAGTAACGAACCCACAACCCACCATTTATTTCTATTCCATTTTGATTGTTGAGGACGGGAGATGCTTGGTAAGAATGTGACAACAAAAGAGGCTCTTTATCTGGTTGATCTTGAGTCAGAGGACAAACTCGAACAAGCCATCAAGGATGGACTTGTAAAGCCAGTGAAAGGTGACAACAAAAAAGATTCGTTCGCTCTCCATGACCTGGTGACACTCAAGCTGGCTTTATCTATGGTTGATCTCGGGTTGGCCCCTGGTAGAGCCATTCGTTATGCGGAAGCAACCCTTGGTGTTGGATCAACCCAGGCATTCAATAAAACGATGGCCTGGATCGATGGGGAAACCCACGAACTGTTCTGTCTGCTTGCAGATAAACAGTTGTCCAGGATTTTCCTACGTGGTGTCGACGACAATAGGGAAATAGATGTGGGAGCGGAAAAGCCGGTATTGTTTCCAGTGTCAAAATGTGAACTGAACGTATCAAGAACAATCAGGCCGATGATCACGCGAGCCCAACAACTGATAAGTTCTCAGAAAAAAGACCCGAAACCTGATTCGAAAAAAAACAAATAGCGCATTTGATTCTTCCCGGTTTCCATACGCAAAAGACTCTGTATGCTTTCGATTGAAAAGGGCCCCTCAGAGATTTCTGATTCGGAGGAATTGCCGAATCCGGCCATTTTTATTGCCTGGTTTTGATGCATGATTTTACTTCGATAGCATTCATGACCGATTGAATCTGCTGTTGAACGCCAGCCTTTTTTATTTTGAAATTCTTGATTGAATCCATCTTCCCGGCTTCAATTGCTGAACCCAGGACGATATCGACAGTCTTCAGATCTTCCTGAAGATTTTCGGCCATTCTGACAAGTTCAGAGCAGCTCTTTACCAGCAGATCTTCGGCATGGGCGCTCGTTCCGTCTAAAATCATTATTGGCGCTATTGCCAAGAAAACGACATAGCATAAAGTAAGGGTTTTCATTTATGGGCCTCCTGGAAAATTTAGGGCATACCGTCTCAAATCGCTGATTCCCTTGAGAACCACAACTTGATCGAGTTTTCCTATACCACAATTAGTTTAGGAAACAAGTTTAAAGTTAGATGGTTATGATGTTTATTTCCAGTAAACTGTATGGACATCATTGTGTGTCAATTTTGGTAATTGAAATTTCCCACGGAGGGCTAAAAGTTGAGTGTGTAACCAAAGGTCTAAATAATCCTGTTTTTTCTAATTTTCAGTTCTGTTTGATTGACAGGCCTGTAATGGTATTCTATTTTGATTTTATGGATGAATCCGGTCAGAGAACTATTTCAATGAAGGGGGCCGGTTGGCGGGTGTTCTTGAGGTCATTTCTCATCGAGATCATGTGGAATTACCCCAGGATGCAAAATATCGGCTTTACGTTTTGTTTATTGCCGGCATTGGATAGACTAACTTGGGTAAAAGATATTAGACGGGAAATAACTGGCAGACAACTCGAATCCGCTAATACGAATCCAGTCCTCGGACCTATGTGTTTGGGCGCCATGACGAGAATTGAATGTCTGTCAGAGCGTTTATCATCGGCCGGCCTTGTCAAAAAGCGGCTTATGTCGACTTTGGCGGCCCAAGGCGACAGGATATTCTGGGGTGTTATTAGACCGTTGGCGTCTTTCTTCGCTGTGATCGTTTCTCTGGCTTCCGTTTCGGAGTGGTGGGTTCCCATAACGGCTTTATCGATATACAATATTCCCAATGTCGTTATAAGATACATTGGATTCGATATTGGCTGGAAGGATGGGATAGACGTTGCCCGGAGATTCAAGTCCGGGTGGATAGAGCGCTACGTTCGACTCCTGCGCGGATTGGTCTTTTTTAGCGCGGGGGCGTTGGCTGGGATGTCAACCATTTATGGCGTAAAGTATTCAGGATTCCACGGCACGGGGCAAGTTTTTGCAATCCTCGTCTTTGTTATTGTTGTGTTTTCAGGTTGTTTCTTTGTCTTGAGGCGGAGTTTTTCTCAGACCCGGTTAATTTATCCGATTTTACTGGTGATGCTCTTGGCTGTTTCCTTTCTGAGAGAATGGAATTAACTGACATGATGACAGAATCTGAAATTATTGAAAGGGCAGTAGTTATTGGAAATGAGTTTGGTCTTCACGCACGCGTGGCCACTGCCTTGGTTCAGACCATGAGGCGCCATTCTTGCCACGTTACACTCAGGAAAGAATCAATGGAAGTGGACGCCCGCAGTGTTCTGGGGCTCTTGCTCCTGGCGGCCACAAATGGAACCGAATTAGTGATCAGAGCGAATGGCCCCGGTTCAGAACAGGCTGTTCGAGAAATATGTGAGTTGTTACAGGACGATGGTTCAAACCATGATGGACACAGATAGCTTCGGGTCAGCCATAATATCTGGAGAAATTCCCACGAACACCATGATAAAAGGTGTTGGAGTGTCGGTCGGTATAGGCATAGGCCAGGTCGTGCTGATGGAGCGACTGGTAGCGGATACATGCCCGTGCCGGATATTGTCCCCTGAAGAGATTCCGGATGAGGTCGCCAGATTTGAGGCAGCGGTGGAAACCGCCGAGAATCGTCTCAGAACTATAAGAAGCTCCATTGAGAGCGGCCATCCCTTGGACGATCATTCTTATATTCTTGACGCTCACATCATGTTGCTTAGGGACAAGATGCTTTATGAAGGCACCAGGCAATCGATAGAAAAGGGGAGTCAAAATGCTGAATGGGCTCTTTCCGAAATCATGGCGAAGATTACCGCTGCATTTGATTCCATAGATGACGATTACCTAAAGGAGAGGGCAAGAGACGTTCATTTTGTGGGTGACCGCGTTTTAAGAATTCTGCTCGGAGTTTCATCCGAGAAGAAAATGCATCAACTCCCTCCAAATTCGATCCTCGTTTCACATGATTTGTCCCCGGCAGACACCGCACAGCTAAAAAAGGAGTCTGTACTTGCAATAGCGACTGATGTGGGAGGGAAAACCTCTCATTCGGCTATAATGTCTCGCTCTTTGAAGATTCCAGCTGTAACAGGTCTCGAAAAAGTCAGTCGGCTGGTGCAGACCGGCGATACCATTATCGTGGATGGAAGCACCGGTCTGGTAATAATCAATCCAGATGCGGAGATGATTTTTCGTTATCGTCAACGCCAGGAATTGCTTCGAAACTATCATCAGTCTCTTCTGGCCTATGGGCGCTTACCAGCTGTTACCAGGGATGGGGCGAGAACGATTCGGGTTTTGGCCAACATAGAGCTTGTCGACGAAGTTGATATTGCAGTGGCGCATGGCTGCGAAGGAATTGGCCTTTTCAGGACCGAATATCTTTTCATAGGCAGGCCGGACCTCCCTACCGAAGAGGAACAGTTCGGAGCGTACAAAGCGGTATTGTCTCTTAACAAACCGTATCCCGTGACGATAAGGACCCTGGACATAGGGGGAGACAAGATCGCCAGTAGTTTAAACCTTCCACGGGAAACCAATCCGGCCATGGGATTGAGGGCGATCAGGCTGTGCCTTAACATCAAAGATGTTTTTAAGACTCAACTCAGGGCTATTCTGAGAGCGGCTTGCTACGGGCATTGCCGTTTGCTCATTCCCATGATCTCGTGCATCACTGAGGTTCACGCCACAAAAAGTATTCTGGAAGAAGTCAAGCAGGAACTTTCGAACGAAGGGATTCCCCACGGGGGCGACATCGATTTTGGAATCCTGGTGGAGGTTCCGTCTGCGGTTGCAATTGCCGACCTTCTGGCGCGCGAAGTGGACTTTCTCAGTATAGGCACCAACGACCTCATTCAGTATTCTCTTGCCATAGATCGTATGAACGAACATGTAAATTATCTCTACGATACTTTGCATCCGGCCGTATTGAGGCTGATCAGGCAGGTTGTCAACGCTGGGCAGGCTTACGGAGTCAATGTGGGAATGTGCGGGGAAATGGCGGGGGATCCGATTAACATTCCTATTCTGGTTGGACTTGGGATTGATGAGTTGTCAATGAACGCCCTGTCGATTCCAATTGTCAAGAAGTTGATTAGGTCTATTTCTTACGAAGACTGTCTGGAATTGACACATCAAGCCTTTCAGATGCAATCTGCTCAGGGCATACACGATTTTCTGGAGAAGTGGATTTTCGATAGATTCCCCGGAGATTACTTCTTGAGTCAACAGTAATCATGAAAACACTTCGGGGAGAGAACATCAAAATAATTTGTAAGAATCGCAAGGCCTTTTTTAACTTTGAGGTCGACGATTCATTTGAATGCGGCATTGTATTGCTTGGATCAGAAGTTAAATCGTTAAGAAATGGCAAGGCTAACATTTCTGATTCTTACGGAAAAATACGCAAAGGCGAGATTTTCCTTATCGATGCCCACATATCGCCCTATGAACAATCAAATAGACAGAACCACGATCCATTAAGGGAAAGAAAACTTCTGCTCCACAAGAAGGAGATCAAGCGACTTACGGGAAAAGTCACGGAACGAGGTTTTTCTTTAATACCGTTGAAAATTTACTTTAAGAACGGTAAAGTCAAAATTGAAATGGCGTTGGCTCGCGGTAAGAAAAATTACGACAAGCGGGAATCCATAAAGAAAAAGGAACAAAGGCGAGAATTGGAACGGCTTGTAAAATTCCGGAACCAGGAGCGATGATTGGTCGGAATGAGAAGTTTCTATTCAATTGAAAGTTTATATGGCATAAGTTGGGAACATTGGCGGACGTTAGTCTGTCTAAATTGATTGAAGTGATTATGCGTGAAAGGGGGCGCACTGGTTTCGACGGGGACAGTTGAGATCGAGGTTGCATGTCGAGCCCTCCGGCGACTCGGAAATCCGCTGGAAAATAAATTTACTCGCCGATAATTACGAGTACGCTCTAGCCGCGTAAGGCTAGCGTTTGCCCGCTCTTTTCCTGTGAGAGTGGAGCAGGCGAGGGAAAGCAGGATAGCCAATTTCTCGGGCCTGTTGAGATTGAGGCGAAAAATTAAGCGGGCTGGCCTGAAGGATACCGTGTTCGAGGGGGATCCAACAGGCGAGACAACAAAACTCGAAACAAACATGTAGACGCCTCCGATTGAAGGTTTTCGGACGCGGGTTCGATTCCCGCCGCCTCCACCAGATTGCCGTTGATATTATTATTTTTGGCCCCCAAAATGACTCAACCATCGCTTGAGCAAATTGGGCCTAGATTTCTTGACATTTGAGCCGTAACGAAAAAACCAACTTGCTTTGGATTCAAAAATCAATAGTGAGTTGTGTAGAGGGGGAAAGGGGTAGTAACGCCGGTAAGAGGCGATATTTCGCCGTAGTATATTCGGAAGTCGTAGACTTGAAATTCCGGGCATGGTCGACGGGTTGATCGCTGGCGAGGAAATTGCCGTGGAGATCATAAAGCCCTTGTAGCATCCCCCAGCCAAAGCCATCCTAAAACTTCCCTCGAAACAAGGAGATGGTGAAGTGAACTAGCGCTTGTACTCAGGATTGGCGTTCAACTTTCCAAAACCATGACAGGAGTCCCGATTTTCTACGATTATTATTTGAACCAATCTCTGACTAGCGCCTGAGCCTGAGAATCCTTTTTGTTTTGCTTTTCCTCCCCCAATTGGTGATTCACATTTTTACCCTGACGAATCTTATCTTGCCCAGCCATAAATTTACGATACTCCTCATTGGCCTTCTCACACGAGTTCTTGAGATTTGTCTGTGTGTCAGGATGAGGTCCCTGTCCCTGTATGGAATATTGAAAAAAAATAAATCGTTCCAAATCATATTTCTCTGAGACTTGTTCATTTCTTAATAACTTATGAGCGAGTTCACGTTTTCGTGTAGAATGACCTGATGGAGGGGCCATGCTGAAAGGCATGTCGATATATTGCAAAATTCTCTCTCCAACATACTTTTCACAACTGTCGTAAAAATGGCAAAACTCCTTCATCCATTCATCGGGCGGAACAGAACTCAAAAGAATCGGCAAATAGTAACGTTCTTCCAGATCCGCATCAGAGACCGGCTGGAACGCCTTTTCTATTAGAATGTCTTGAAAATCTTCCTTATAATGAGGCATGAACAGTTTCCTTTCTGTAATCCATTTACAATTGACTGTGATTTTTGTCTAAAATAAATTCAGGTCTCAACCATTCCCTCTCGTATTTCTTTCTCACATTGAATTGTAAGGAATAGATGAATATCTTATCACTTATTTGTAACCTAATATGTGAATGCTTCCAATGGTTTTCTGCATATTATGTCGATCCTCAGCTTTACCGCCACTGAGATAAAGGTCGTCATTAGGGACAAAAACGGTGTTTGGGATGTGTAGAGGCGCCGGGAAAAAACCACCGGAATTAGAGGAGGGCCATTCAAAACCGAGGAAGAAGCGAAGAACGCAACTTCTTATTCTGAAATGCCCGTTATCTTATCTTTGCCTCCTAGAATCCCAGGAGATCTCAAGCTTAACGCTTCGGGGAACCGTTGATATGATCAGGTGGAACTTGATTCAATTCGATGGAACGCTTCGATAAATTAGATGATCGAAGAGCCTTCTGCAAAAATGGTTTTACTTTTTTTAAACTGAATCCAATTGTTCCCGTAATCTTGTCTTGACAGCCGATGCGCCTGTGTCTTAAATAGCCAATATTCATATTGTTGACAAAATTACTGTTTCAAGGGAGGCGTTGAAATGACTAAGGCCGAATTTGTCGACAAACTTGCGGAGAAAGGCAAGATAACCAAGAAGCAGGCCTCGGAAACCATAAACTTCGTATTCTGAACCATGGCCGACGCGTTGGTGGCCGGTGAGGAGATCGCCATTCCAGGTTTCGGAAAGTTCCCCGTAGCGACTCGGAAAGCTCGGACAGGCATGAATCCTAGGACCAAGAAGAAAATTAAAATCCCGGAAACTAAAGTCCCTCAGTTTTCATCAGCCAAGGCTTTGAAATATTCAGTAAAGTAAATCAGAATGATCGTTATTTCAAGTATTTAAGACTCACGTTAAACGCCATATTTCCCCAACAGAATGATTGACTCTGCCCGGCAAGCCTGGCAATTGAATCAATTACAGGCTACGTTTCTTTTTGAGGGAGATCCTTAGCCCTGGCGTCCCCCCTCTGGGGGTTTTTCTTTTTGAGCCTATCAACTATATAGTTCTGAATTGTCTTGCATTTCCGCATTTGAAATTGCTTTCTATTCTTCTTTGTTCCTCTCGTTCTTCACATCCCGTGAGTGATCGCTATTTTCTCAAACATGACAACGAGCCCTGCGCAAAGCCTGTAAAGTGAATCAATAGTCAGGTTGAATTGCGCTGAGTCGTCAAAGAACACATTAAGTGATGATTCCATGGCGCCATCCGGTTTCCAGTAACAAATGAGAATTGGTATTCGTGGAAGTGGACGCAAAATCACCGCTATATCAGAATCGAAGGCCCTGGGAGCTGGCTTTGCGCTGAAAATATGAATCATGAGTTCGAACAGATCGGTGTGAGTGTCAGCCAGGCGCCTCAGCGGCTTCTCAGCCCGTTGTGCGAAAAGAGGAGCCCAGGCCGCTCCATCCTTGATCTCACGCATGGATACCCAGTTGCCTGAAATGGGCTTTCCTGAGCAGGATATGACGTAATCGAGTAAAGGCACAGCGACCCATCCGTGAACATGGCACTCGGAAGTCAAATTTCCGTAAGTGTCAAGGTGGAAGTCCTTTCCTAGCATTTTGATCTTTAGGGTTTTACCGTTGAATGATGCGTCCACCCTTTCTGCGGCGACGACGAGATCTGTCAGTGCGACTTTACGTCTCAAATCGGCCATAAGGTGTTGTTCCTCTCTCGCCAATGTCCTAGATTCCGAAATCTGAATCTCGAACAGATTCAGCGCAGCCCGTTCCAGATGCGGGCAACCGTCCAGTCGTTTGTCTCCATTGAAGACGGCGGCGGCAAAGGCCAGACATGAGGGTACTCGACAATCACGGCAATTGGTCCCAGGGAGTATCTTGAAGATTTCTATGGCATTTTTAAGTTGAATCATTTTGACTATTCTCGATTGATTGCGTTTCGACCCGAGTTTCTTTTCATGCTATAATGTTTCGGCCCCAGTTGTAAAAATTTGAAAGAAAAAGTCGGTGTTTGGCCACATAAAAAAAATCTTTCAGCCTTTCCATATTTTTTTACGGTTGACATGGAACCCTTATAGTTTATCGGTGTCTAAAAACCCAAACCGGAGAACTCCGGTTGGAAAATAGAGTTGGGAGGAGCCTCAAGGCTTCACAATCTATCAATCTTCCCAAACTTCTTTCCGTAGTATTCGGCTAAGCCCGCTTCCACAAAAGCGGGCTTAGCTTTTTTATGTCCTGCAAAATCGCTAAACGCAGCATGATTGGATCATGATTTTTCTTATCAGGATGCGCACGTTTTGTCACGTATTTGCCGGGTGATTTTGTTCTGGCCTTTCCATGCATTAATATCAAGCAGTTGACCATAAACCTGGACAAATGCCTCCGTACGAAGTATATATACCCCCTATGAGACTTCGTTCCGGGGGTAGCAGTGTTGAACCTGTCGGCAATTAACGTTCGGCCCGTGCTTGCGCTTGAAGAGAAACGTTTTCAGCGACTTATGCAGGAGCATCATTACCTCGGCGCTCTTCCTAAGATCAGCGAGACTCTTTGGTATGTAGCGACCCTTTGTAATCAATGGGTCGCTCTTATCAGTTTTTCCGCAGCGGCATTGAAGTGTTCTGCCAGGGATCGCTGGATCGGATGGGATTTTCGCCACAAGTACGATCGGTTAAAACTGATTACCAATAACAGCCGTTTTCTCATCCTACCAGAATGGCATCTTCCGAATTTGGCCTCCCGCATTCTCTCGTTGTGCCACAAGAGACTAGCAGTCGATTGGCAGGTGGTTTTTGGTCATCCGCTTGTGCTGATCGAGACCTTTGTGGATCCGCAACGCTTCCGGGGAACCATCTATAAAGCCGCAAACTGGGTATATGTGGGCGACACCAAGGGCTTTCATAGGAACGGAAAAGGCTACAGTGCAACGGCACACTCACCCAAAATGATTTTTGTCAAACCGCTAACCTCTGATGCGCAAGCACTGCTATCCCGGCCTATTCTCGAACAGGCTTATCGTACAGGAGGTCCAAGAATCATGCTCAATGCACAACAGATGAAATCGTTGCCCGACTTCTTTGCCGATATTCCTGACCCGCGCCGTGCCCAAGGACGACGCCATCGACTCTCCACTGTATTAGCC
>CAJBEZ010000061.1 GCA_903952205.1 uncultured Desulfomonile sp.
AACAACTTCACTTTACCGCCTTTGACCATCTGTATGCTCTACCGATCTCGTTGGCAGGTAGAGCTATTTTTCAAATGGATCAAGCAAAATCTTCGAATAAAAACGTTTTATTACACTTCGGAGAATGCCGTCAAGACTCAAATATGGATAGCGGTGTCGGTCTATGTACTTGTGCCATCATGAAAAAACAGCTAAATATTCGGGCCAGTCTCTACACAATTTTACAGGTAATCAGCGTCTCTGCTTTCGAAAGAACGCCACTTTATCAACTACTTGAAAAATCCGATTACAAAAGTGAAACAATTGAAACTAATAACCAATTGACTTTATTCAACTAAACGTTGGGACACTTGTGATAATCAATATTTTTTCTTGATTACGTGTGTCCCCATTTGACACAGGTGTCATTTAGGATGAACGCAATTGTTAAAATGGCCCCGTGGTCGAGCCCACAAATTGTGAGCTGGGAATTGCCGGAGAGACAGGGAGTTAGAAAATTGGAAACGATTTTACAGGAGGGATTGATAAAGGACTAACTTCACACGGGGCTAAATACAAATGGTTTCTGAGTCCAACCAAGATGACACTTGTTTCGCAAATTCGCCGGCAGATTCGCTATTATGTCTCCCCGATTAAGAAATAAATCACCGAAGGGCGAACTCGCAAGACCGACCAATTGATATTCAAGAAATGTTAGCCTAGTCGGGCAAAAATCCCGCCAGGCCCCAACTTCACGATCGCACCATGCCTTGGCTCAGAAATAAACTTACCGACTGAGAACTGAGGCCTGGGTTGGAAAACTTTTGAAAAGTGATCCTTAGAATGGACCGACGGGTTTACAAAGTGGCGGGATGCATTCTGCCATTGGCGTGGTTTGCGATGATGGTATTAATTCTGCGGCGCAATATTATTAACATCGCAATATTAACATCGTTGACAGATTTGGCTTGACTGGATTAGACTTGGTAGATTAAGGCAAAACTATGGCAGCGACTTGGTTTGTTGTCTAGGTATTTGGCGATATGGGTGTTTGGCAAATGGTTAGAGAAAAATTCATTATCCTCGGAAGTAACGTCACAGTGCTTGGAAATTTTAATCCGGCCATTCTACGTCCAGATTTTATTGAACGAGAGTTCGCTGAATGGGGCCTTGGTCAAGTGGCGTTGGCATCGGATGAGGCTGTTTCATTAGTAGCCGATATACGGTATGAAAAAGTCCGATTTTTTATGGACCCTAATCGCATGATCGTAGAAGACACTAATTTGGTTGCTTTGGAAAACATGAATGGCCCAAAGATCGTGCGGGATTATTTACGTAAGCTACCGTACACACCAGTAAAAATGATCGGACTAAATCTCTTAATTGAAGTTGAGGCAGGGAACCTCGCCCCTGTTTGGAAAAATATTGTCGAACCTAGTCGAGTGGCGAAACTTCTATCCAATATTGGGTGTTCTCTTATTAATTTGACAGTCCGTTATACGATGGTAGAGTGCGTCCCATGTCTAACAGAAGCTACTGTTTTTGGGCAAGACGCCGCCAGTATGTATATACAGTTGACTTTAAACAGCGATCCTAAGGAGTTAAAAGCAAGAGTGAGTTTTAACGGAGAGTTTCAGGATGTGGTGACCAATGAAAGTCGGATCAATTTCTTGGCAGAACATTCTTTGGACGTAAGCCAAACATTCTTTAAGTTTTTGGACATCTTAGGCTAGGGGATTTATATGAATGGAACTTTTGTGTCGAGTGAGACTTTTGGAAATCTTGCTTTAAAATCTGTGTGCTTCCTAAAATCTCCTGAAGAAAGTTCAAAGGTATGGGAACGTGAAGTTAAACTATTTAATTTCATGATTACAGATGAGCAACGGACCGGAGCAAAGCAAGAACATGAAATGAGTAAAACACATGGTTCTGTTGATAGGTCTCTAAAACAAAATAGGCGGTATTCGATGTACTCTCAACTAATATACAAAAAGGAACTGTCAGACATTTTTCCTAAAGCAGTACGAAGGCTTCAGGGGCTTGAGAATCTCAAAGAAAACTGGAATGGAGATCAATCGTTACCGCCGTCAACCAATACCATTGAACACGCCTACGGAATACTTGAAAATATTTGGCGAGAAGCTTTTGTCCGGAAAGCTAGGATTTTAGAACCAAGAGTTACTTGCGGTGCAGGAGGTGATATAACCTTTGCATGGACCATAGGCCAAAGGGAATTGGAACTAGGTTTTTGGGTAGAGCATGGCATGCCCCAATATGAATATTTGGTTTGTGCTACCCCAGATGAATGTTCTTGCGAAGAAGGTTCTTTTGAAGGTGACCTACGGGATAGCAATGTTTTTAATGCACTGATTTCATGGTTACAATGAGACTTCTGGCAAGAACTATTTATGAAGAAGGTTCCACATATTCCCAACGATGAATACGTCTTGCGTCGCATCTACCCATACCAACACAATGACGGCCAATTGGACTCCACCGCTTTTGATGATAGATACGATAGGCCATCGGTTCACTGGGAAAAGATAGCAATAAAATCCAAATTTGCTGGAATAAAAATGGATTTTGATTTCTTTTACCGATTGAAAGTTAGTGACATTAGAAAGTTAGGTCATAACGTAATTCATGAACCGGATGAAGTCTGTGGTGATGATTCCCATTGTGTGATCGTTCCCGAGGGGAACAAATGGTCGAGGAGTAAGAAACGCGGCTTAGCAGGAAAAGGGGGGAATCCTATTTTTGGAGAACGTGTTGAATTACCTGTCATAAGCGAATAATGCGGTGACCCAACCTTGTCAGCCTCAATAAGCAATATATTCGTTAGTGTTAAAATCTTAGATAGGGAGATATTGCTCATGACAATGTTAATATTGATCTAATTTTTCTGTGTGATTTTTTTAAGTTGGTTTCAAAATGCCAACCAACTCATATTACGATGACAGCAAGTCACTGCCTGTATTTTTACTAAACTTATCCACCACAGAAGGATCATGTGATGACCGGACGTGTTAGGACCCCGACAGTTTGTCCAAATGTCCCGTCTTCCTAAATCCATTAGAGATATCTTTGTATGTTTGACACTATGACCAAAACACTTACCGTTCTATTGAATCATGACAACAGCGTCTCTTGATTCTTGAGTCCAACTCTACAGCCATACCAGGCCATTGTTTTGCCATTTTGGCTCTCTCCAAATCAGAAAACAAGAGTTCATCCGTCTTATCCTTTATCGTTATCCCGAGATAGCTCAACCTTTTTCGCAAGTCGTTTTCATTCTTAATATAGGAAGGGAATTTGTTGTGTCTAAACATGCCATCTATGATTTCTCTATCTACATATCTCGATTCTCTCAATTTATTAATTTTGTCGCTCACAATTTCTTTTGGGAATAACGCTCTGCCATTATTAACCCTACAACGTGACTTAGTGGACATTCAAGACTTCAATCCCGCACTTCTTTCTGTGTGACAGGTGGGCTCGATGGTTTCGGTTCTGTATCCACATTACCTGTTCGATCAGCGTTTCTACCGTGTGCCGCTTCATTGGCAAGATAACTTTGAGCAAGACCCTAAGCTGCGACAGAGTAATGGACGGTACATTTTTTCCCCAGCCTGATTTTCAGGTGCCAGAGAAAGAAATGGGCCAGCATGCAGGTTATGATGTGGTGGCGCCATCCTGGAAACTTACGCACCTCGTAGTGGTCCATCTTACGTTCCGCGCCATCAGGTGTGTGCGACGGGCTATTTTCCCGAGTAAGTCTCGGGATGTTCCGCACTCAGTCAGTTTGACTACGTTTCTGGAGGGTTTGAGCGGATTTTGTTTTGTGTTTTTTCATGTTTGTCTCCGGCCGCTTATGGTTCTGGGAAAAGCGTACGCAAATAGACCGTTACTCAATTCTCGAGGCAGAACTGACGAGCATTGGAAGCGCCATCAATGAATAAGAAGTCAGTCATGTCCGGGTTGAATTATCCCGACGGTCCTGGAATTGTTAAAGGATTTGCTGTTGGAACGAATCCTGCTCTAGGATCCACAAAGATCGTGGGAGA
>CAJBEZ010000062.1 GCA_903952205.1 uncultured Desulfomonile sp.
GCCCGGGGACAATGTATCCCTGGAAGCGCATCTTATAACCCCTATAGCCATGGAGAAAGAGCTCAGGTTCGCCATCAGAGAAGGTGGCCGAACCGTTGGAGCTGGCGTTGTCTCCGAGGTTATTGAGTAAGCTTTGGGTCATGTCTTGTCCGGTTTACAAAGAATTTTGAAGTGAGCCGACGTCGGAGGATCTATGCGAGATATAGTGACGTTGTCATGTGGTGAGTGTAAGCGTAAAAATTATACCACCACAAAGAATAGAAAGACTACCCCGGATAAACTGCAGTTTAAAAAATACTGTAAATTTTGCCGGATGCACACGCTCCATAAGGAAACCAAATAGTACGATGGTACGAGATCGCTAGGCCAGTAGCTCAACGGCTAGAGCACCGGTCTCCAAAACCGGGGGTTGGGGGTTCGAATCCCTTCTGGCCTGCCATCAAAACAGTCCGTAATTAGCCATCGGCGTTGTAGGGACTATGGAAAGCGTTATGGAAAAAGTAAAAGAGTTTATCCGACAAAGTATTGAGTTTCTTAGAGAAGTTAAGATTGAACTTCTAAAGGTAACGTTTCCTACTAGACAGGAGACAGTGGGTTCCACTCTGGTGGTTTTACTCCTAACTGCCATCGTGGCGGTTTACCTTGGATTCAGTGACTGGGTGCTTGCTAGAATCGTTAAAGCGTTGTTGCAGGTTTGAAATAATGTTTCCTAATGGCTTTTTTTATCAGGAGGAGGCTCTTTCGTGGCGTTGAGATGGTACGTGGTACACACTTATTCCGGTTATGAAAACAAGGTCAAATTGGCCTTGGAGGAGAAGATAAAGACTTTATCTCTCGAGGACCGGATTACAGATGTTCTGATACCATCTGAGTCTGTAGTCGAATTGGTCAAGGGAGAGCGTAAAACCTCCAACCGTAAATTTTATCCCGGCTACATTCTTGTGAAAATGGAACTCGACGACACCACCTGGCATCATGTCAAAAGCACTCCTAAAGTGACGGGCTTTATAGGATCCAGGACAGAGCCGGCAATTATACCGGACGAAGAAGTGGAAAAGATAAAGGCTCAGATGGCGGAAGGTAAAGAAAAGCCTAAGCCAAAGTACTCCTTCGAAAAAGGAGACTCTGTCAGAGTCGTTGACGGCCCTTTCATTAATTTTAACGGGGCAGTTGAAGAAGTGAGGCCGGACAAGGGTAAGTTGAAGGTTCTGGTTAGTATCTTTGGGCGTCCGACTCCTGTGGAGTTAGATTTTATACAGGTTACCAAGAACTAACTTTGAGGCCCTGGAAGTTATTGGAAACAGGGTAAAGGTTAACAAGGCTTTTTTATTGGAAGCTCTGTTCCCGTGGGAGATTATTTATGGCCAAAAAAATAACAGCGTACGTCAAGCTGCAAATCCCAGGTGGAGAAGCTAAGCCTTCACCACCGGTGGGACCCGCGCTAGGTCAGCATGGCGTAAACATCATGGAATTCTGCAAATCATTCAATGCCCAGACACAGGGGCAACAGGGTGTTATCATTCCTGTTCTTATTACCATATTTGCCGACAGGTCTTTCAGTTTCGTTCTCAAAACTCCTCCGGCCTCTTATTTACTGAAAAAGGCAGCGGGTTTAGAGAAGGGTTCCGCAGAACCGAACAGGAATAAAGTGGCGCGATTGACTGTGAAACAGGTTGAAGAAATCGCTAAGCTTAAAATGCCCGATCTTAACGCGAAAGATATGTCCGGGGCTGTTAAAATCATAATGGGAACAGCCAGAAGCCTTGGAATAGAAGTTGAGTAGAGGAAATACATGTCGTCCGTAGCTAAGAAAAAGAATGCCGCTAGAGAAGCAATAGATCGTTCAAAGAAGTTCTCTTTGACTGATGGTTTGGATGCTGTTTTGGCAGCCACATACGCCAAGTTCGACGAATCTGTGGATGTGGCGGTCAATTTAGGTGTGGATCCGAGACACGCGGATCAAATGGTGAGAGGAACATGTGTGCTTCCTCATGGAACTGGCAAAACCGTCAGAGTTTTGGCCTTCGCCAAAGCAGAAAAGGAAAAGGAAGCTCGCGACGCAGGGGCTGATTACGTAGGTGGCGAAGAATTGGCTAAGAAGATCCAGGAAGGGTGGCTCGATTTTGACAAAGCCGTGGCAACGCCCGACATGATGGCCGTCGTGGGAAAGCTCGGAAAGATCCTTGGTCCACGGGGCATGATGCCCAACCCAAAAGTTGGCACGGTGACCTTCGATATTGGCAAGGCGGTGTCTGAGTTAAAGGGAGGCAAGGTCGAATTCCGGGTCGAAAAGGCCGGGATTGTCCATTGCCCGATTGGCCGTGTTTCATTTGGTTCAGAGAAACTAGTTGAAAACCTGAAAGCGCTCATGGAAAGTATCATACGCCTGAAACCTTCGGCCTCTAAAGGTGTTTACCTGCGCGGCGTCGCTTTGTCGACCACTATGGGGCCAGGGCTAAAGTTCGATCCACAGGAAATTAGAAACCTCATCAAATAACCCGATGGGTACAAATGTATTAAGGAGCGTAAAAAGATTAAAACTTACCAATTATAGAGATGTCATGTCGGAGACAGCGGGCGCGCTGATATCCAGCGCTTAATCGAGACCAGCCGAGACGTGTCGAGAAGAGAAATCTTGTTTTATTTGTCCTCGTATCTGCATTACCTCGATTCGCTGAAATCCCTCCGATGGAAAGGGGATAGCTAAGATTTGAACAAAGACGAAAAGGCAAAACAGGTTGCATGGCTTCGAGATCAGTTTCAGGGTGTCAAGGCAGTTTTTCTTGTTGATTTTCAGGGCCTGACCGTTGGTGAAATGACAAGCTTGCGTTCCCAGGTAAGGGCTCGCAGCGGGTCGCTCAAAGTCCTTAAAAACACTTTGGTTCGGCTGGCCTATAAAGGTACTGACGTTGAGTGCTTGGGATCTGATCTGGTAGGGCCAAGAGCTGCTGTCTGGACTCACTCCGATGATGATGTTCCGGCATTGGCAAAGATTTTGGTGGATTTCGCCAAAACCCATCCAAATCTCGGGTTGATAAAGGGAGAACTTCAGAATCAGCTATTTGAATCGACTGATCTTGAAAGCCTGGCGAAGCTCCCACCGAGAGAAGAACTTTTAAGCCGATTGTTGGGGACCATGATAGCGCCCATCAGCTCATTCGTCGGCACACTGGCTGCTGTGCCTAGGTCGTTCCTGACCGTCTTGAAAGCCATCGAGGAAAAGAAAGCTGAGTCGGCTCCCGCAGTGGTTTAGCGCTGGGAGATACTCAAAACTTATCGGTTACACAGCGAATGGAGGATACAATGGCAGAGATAACAAAAGAGGATCTCAAAGAGTTCATAAGAAACATGTCGGTCTTAGAACTCAGCAAGCTTATTAAAGAATTGGAAGAGGAGTTCGGGGTATCTGCGGCGGCGCCTGTGGCCTTCGCCGCTCCAGGAGCGGGAATGGCGGCGGGAGATGCAGCCCCGGTTGAGGAAAAAACCGAATTTGACGTGATCTTAAAAGAATTCGGGGACAAAAAAATCCAGGTTATCAAGGTCGTTCGGTCACTAACCGACTTAGGCCTGAAAGAAGCCAAGGATTTGGTAGAAGGTGTACCGAAACCGGTTAAAGAGGGTGTGTCGAAAGAGGACGCAGAAAAAGCCAAAGCCTCCTTAGAAGAAGTGGGCGCCGTGGTTGAAATCGTCTGAACTCTCTAAAAAATCTTTAGTCGACATTAGATCCCACCATGGTAGCGATCTAATGTCGGCATGTTCTGGAACGCCTTCCATAGTCCTACCTTTTAAGATCATCTGATTTCAGAGGGAGAAAATGGCTTCTTTTTCCGTGCACTCGCAGAGGCTCAGGAAGAATTTCGCGCGGATTCCTCAAATCGCTGGAATCCCAAAACTTATCGAGATTCAAAGTCAGTCCTATGACAGATTTTTACAAATGGATACAGCTCCGGAGGATCGTGAAGATATGGGATTGCAGGCGGTATTCCGGTCTGTTTTTCCGATCAAGGATTTCACCGACACAGCTTCTCTGGAATTCATAAAATACACATTGGGAGAAGAGAAATATTCAGTCGAGGAATGCCTGCAAAAGGGAGTAACTTATTCCGTTCCCTTGAAAATCACTGTCCAACTAATTGTTTGGGACGTTGATCCTGATACCAGTTCCCGAACAATTCGGGACGTCAAGGAACAGGAAGTGTATTTTGGCGAGATTCCTGTGATGACTAAGTATGGAACCTTCATAATCAATGGGACTGAACGAGTCATAGTATCTCAACTTCATCGTTCGCCGGGAATATTTTTTGATCACGACAAGGGCAAAACACATGCAAGCGGCAAGTTGTTATACTCTGCACGTATAATTCCTCTTAGAGGATCATGGATTGACTTTGAATTCGATCTTAAAGACCGTCTCTATGTGAGGATCGACCGACGCAGGAAGCTCCCTGTCACGGTTTTACTGAAAGCCCTTGGCTTTTCAAGTGAAACAATTTTGAACTATTTTTATAACAAGCAGATCATCATGATTACTCCGGATGGTTTAAGGAGAAAAGTTGATCTGAAGTTCCTGGTCGGTACTCACGCTCCGACAGACATCTATATAGAAGGATCCAGCGAGGTTCTGGTCAAGAAAAACAAAAAAATTTCTAGAGCCGCCCTCAAACGCCTGGCTGACAGGAAAGTAGCGCCCCTTGTCATGGAACCTCGCGAGTTGGCGGGCAAAGTTATTGCGCATGACATTATAGATGAATCCACCGGCGAGGTTGTCGCCGTCTGTAATAAGGAAATCACGCCTGACGAGGTGGAAAATTTTATTGAGGATTTTCGTTCTAGGAATATACACCAATTCGAAGCCCTGTTTATAGAAGAAAGAATAGCGTCGTCTTCGTTGAGAGATACTCTGCTGGAAGACAAAATTGACGATCGTCCCAACAGAGTAATAGAAGACTACCGGAAGCAAGGCTCTGATGATAACACATCTAATGAAACTCTTAACGCAGAAATAGAAATTTATCGTAGACTTAGGCCTTCGAATCCAGCCACAGTGGAGATCGCCAAGACCTTCTTCAACAACTTGTTCTTCAAAATCGAGTATTACGATTTGTCCAGAGTTGGTCGATTGAAATTGAACCGTAAATTGCGGATTTCTGAGCATGACGCGCCTCTTTCTTTACGAACACTCAAACCCGAAGACATAATGTTGGCGGTTAAATACCTGTTGGAATTAAGAGAAGGTAAACCGGGTCACGAGATAGATGACATAGACAACATGGGAAATCGTCGAGTCAGATCTGTGGGAGAATTACTGGAAAACCAGTACCGGATTGGTCTAGTACGAATGGAACGAGCCATAAAAGAGAGGATGAGTCTTCAAGACGTAGAGACGCTGATGCCTCATGATCTCATCAATGCCAAACCGGTGACGGCTGTTGTGAAAGAATTCTTTGGATCATCCCAACTTTCACAGTTTATGGATCAGACAAATCCCTTGAGTGAAATCACTCACAAAAGAAGACTGTCCGCTTTGGGACCAGGAGGACTGACCCGAGAACGGGCGGGCTTTGAGGTGAGGGATGTTCACCCCACTCATTATGGGCGGATTTGCCCTATCGAAACTCCGGAAGGACCGAATATCGGACTGATTGTTTCTTTATCAACCTATGCCAGAGTAAATGAATTTGGCTTTATAGAGACGCCCTACAGGCCAGTTCACGACAGAGTTGTCAGTCGAGAAATCAAGTTTCTGACCGCTCTGGATGAGGAAGAGCACGTAAAGGTCCAGGCAGACGCGTCAATAGATGAAAATGGTAGGTTGATAGATGATCTGGTTTCGGTGAGGCAAAAAGATGGCGAATTCGCCATGGCGGGAAGCGCAGAAGCGACGTATATGGATGTATCACCCAACCAGTTGGTGTCTGTCGCAGCGTCATTAATTCCGTTTCTCGAAAACGACGACGCAAACCGAGCCCTAATGGGATCAAACATGCAACGTCAGGCTGTGCCTCTGTTGACTACACAGGCCCCAATAGTCGGAACCGGCATGGAACAGGTTGTTGCCGTAGACTCCGGAGTTACGGCGCTTGCAAGAAGGGATGGAGTAGTAGATTCAGTGGACGCGACGAGAATCGTTATTAAAGCCACTGAATTTGAGGAAGGGGACCTTGACCCAGGTGTGGACATTTACAATTTGGTGAAATACCAGCGCTCCAACCAGAATACCTGTATAAATCAGCGTCCAATAGTTAAAAAAGGCGATCGAGTCATTAGCGGTCAGGTAATAGCCGATGGTCCCGCCACTGACAAGGGTGAACTTGCGCTTGGCAGGAATGTGCTCGTAGCCTTCATGGCATGGGGCGGGTACAATTATGAAGACTCGATACTGGTCAGCGAAAAAATCGTAAAGGAAGATATATTTACATCAATACACATCGAAGAATTTGAAGTGATGGCCCGCGACACCAAGCTGGGTAAAGAAGAAATTACCAGAGATATACCCAACGTAGGAGACGAAGGTCTTAAATATCTCGATGAGGCTGGAATAATCAGTGTTGGCGCCGAGGTCAAGCCAGGCGACATATTGGTGGGGAAAATTACTCCCAAAGGTGAAAACCAGTTGAGTCCTGAAGAGAAACTATTGCGGGCAATTTTCGGTGAAAAGGCAGGCGACGTCCGAGACACTTCCCTCAGGGTGCCTCCCGGAGTTGAAGGAATAGTGATTGACGCCAGGATTTTCTCTCGAAAAGGCACCGACAAGGATAGCCGCAGCATTTCCATAGAAACTGATGAAATAAAGAAGTTGAACAAAGATAGGGATGATGAGCTCAGGATAGTTGAAGAAGGAGCCCGCGAGAGAATCCGAAGTATGCTTCTTGGAAAAGAAGTCGCCGCTGCGCTGGTTGACGCTCAAACCGGCGCTCAGTATTTAAAGAAAAATGACACTATTACAGACCATGTGATTGACACTGTCCCCTTAGAACTTCTTCGCAATGTATCGTTGAAAAGTTCTGACGCCAATGTTGAAGATGAGGTCGTAAAAATTATTGAACGTTTCAGTGATCAAAAACATTTCTGGAGGATGCATTTTGAAGAAAAGATCAGCCGCCTGAAAAAAGGCGATGAACTCCCTCCAGGAGTAATCAAACTTGTCAAGGTATACATAGCTATAAAACGTAAACTCTCGGTTGGCGATAAAATGGCTGGTCGTCACGGGAACAAGGGAGTTCTGTCCAGAATTCTTCCTGAAGAGGATATGCCGTATTTTGCTGACGGAACTCCGGTAGAGATCGTATTAAACCCTCTTGGTGTTCCCTCCCGAATGAATGTTGGGCAGGTTCTGGAGACGCACCTCGGTTGGGCCGCTAGAGGATTAGGTGAATCTCTCGACAGACTTGTCAAAGAGAATTACTCTTCGCAGAAAATTCGCGAAAGGCTTTTAGAAATATTTGAAGTTAGAGAGCATGAAAGACGAGAGAAGATTCGACAAATAATAGAAGAAATGGACGAAGAAACACTCAGAAAATTTGCGGTTTCTCTATTTCCTGGAGTTCCAATCGCCACTCCGGTTTTTGACGGGGCGCGTGAATATGAAATCAAGGACCTTCTAGAAAACGCAGGACTACCTCGCGGTGGTCAAACCCAACTTTATGATGGCAGAACAGGGGAACCTTTTGACACAGTGGTGACAGTTGGGATCATCTACATGATGAAACTTCATCATCTGGTCGATGACAAAATCCACGCTAGGGCAATAGGGCCATATTCGCTGGTCACTCAGCAGCCATTAGGTGGAAAGGCCCAATTTGGTGGTCAGAGATTGGGTGAAATGGAAGTCTGGGCCATGGAATCTTACGGAGCGGCTTATTCCCTCCAAGAGTTCTTGACAGTGAAATCAGACGATGTCACTGGACGAACAAGAATGTACGAAAGTATCGTCAAGGGTACAAATGTTCTTGAACCGGGTTTGCCGGAATCCTTCAATGTATTGGTAAAGGAGATCAAGTCACTAGGACTTGACGTGGAGCTTCTGGAGAGTGACCCCGGGGCCGCGGCCTAAATGTGTTTGAATGGTCTGGGTCTCCGACAGACGGGAAGAGAATGGTAACCAACCATTGAGGAAGTAATGTAAAGAAAATCACTTTAGTGTGGTTAATATAAACACTTGATGGGCGATAACGCGTAATCTATCGCCTAAATCCATCGAGGCCCGTGAGGCCATTTCCCCAAAAAATTGGAGGGAAAAATGGAAGACGTTTATTATAGTTTTTTTGAAAAACCCAAAGATCCTTTGAATTTTTGCGCTGTGAAGATATCACTCGCGTCTCCAGAAAAAATTCGTGAATGGAGCCACGGCGAAGTCAAAAAGCCTGAAACAATAAATTATAGAACTTTCAAACCGGAAAGAGATGGGCTCTTTTGTGCAAAAATATTTGGTCCAGTCAAAGATTTTGAGTGTAACTGCGGTAAGTACAAGAGGATGAAACATAGAGGCACGATCTGTGAAAAGTGCGGCGTTGAAGTAATACAATCCAAGGTACGCAGGGAAAGAATGGGCCACATAGAGTTAGCTACTCCCGTTGCGCACATTTGGTTTCTAAAGAGTCTCCCAAGCCGAATTGGAACGCTTCTGGACCTTACACTGAAAGAAGTCGAACGGGTTTTATATTTTGAATCCTATCTGGTGATTTCACCTGGCAACACTGGACTGCGGCCTGGGGAACTTATTAATGAAGAGCGATATCACCAGTCAAGAGAAGAGTTCGGAAAAGATATCGGCAATTTCGAAGCCTTAATGGGCGGAGAAGCAGTGAGACTCATGCTTGAAAGGCTGGATTTGATCACCGAAAGCGTGAGGCTTAGGGAGGAAATGAGGGATTCGTCCTCAGAAGCAAAAAGAAAGAAACTTGCCAAAAGACTTAGAGTTCTAGAGTCGTTAAAGGGAATCGATCCAGAGGCGCTGATTAGTGAACTCTCAATCGTTTTGGAATCATTTGATCCGGATAGTGAAAAAGGCAGATTTGTAGGTGAACTCATACAATCGGCTCAGGAAATTTTGGTCAAATGGAGAGAAACTGGGGACTGGGAGGTTCGCAAGCAACTCGCATTTGTGGAGATCAAAAACATCATCGACAGATTGGGACGTTCCAGGATAGTTCACCCTGAACGCCTGGGAAAATTTCGCCAATGGCAAAATCCTGCGTGGATGATCCTTACCACTGTTCCCGTCATACCTCCTGATTTAAGACCCCTTGTCCCACTTGACGGCGGCCGTTTCGCAACTTCTGACCTTAATGATCTTTATCGAAGAGTAATCAACAGGAACAACCGACTCAAGAGGTTAAAAGAACTTAATGCGCCGGAAATCATTCTTCGAAATGAAAAAAGAATGCTCCAGGAAGCCGTAGACGTTCTTTTCGATAATGGAAGAAGGGGGAGGCTTATCACAGGCCCCAATAAAAGGCCCCTAAAATCACTTTCAGACATGCTCAAAGGAAAACAAGGCCGTTTCAGGCAAAACCTCCTGGGCAAACGTGTAGATTACTCAGGTAGATCAGTAATCGTAGTTGGTCCGGATTTACGATTGCATCAATGTGGGTTGCCGAAACGGATGGCTCTGGAGTTGTTCAAACCATTCATTTACAACAAACTTGAAGAACGGGGATTCGTCACAACCATAAAGAGCGCCAAAAAACTGGTAGAAAAAGAGACACCTGAGGTTTGGGACATTTTGGAAGATGTTGTGAAAGAATACCCTGTGTTGTTAAACCGAGCTCCAACGCTTCACAGACTGGGCATACAGGCATTTGAGCCAATTCTGGTTGAGGGTAAAGCCATACAACTGCATCCGTTAGTTTGCACGGCCTTTAACGCAGATTTCGACGGTGACCAAATGGCCGTACATATTCCGCTATCCATTGAAGCGCAAGTTGAAGCTCGAGTTCTCATGATGAGCACCAACAACATACTTTCCCCTGCTCACGGGAAGCCAATTATTGTTCCCACTCAGGACATAGTTCTCGGACTATATTACCTGACTCGAGAGGCAATAGACACTGAAGGGGAGCGAGAGCCAAAGAAATTCTTTGGACCCGATGAAGTTCGCGTTGCTCATGACTCCGGAAAACTTGGAATTCATGATCGAATCCTAATCCGTGAAAATGGGGAGATGATCCCGACTACTGTTGGAAGGATTCTTCTAAGGGAGATTGTTCCAGAAGAAATTTCATTTTCATCGATCAACAAGGTAATGAAAAAGAAGGAATTGGCGAACCTAATTGACGAAGCATACCGAAAATGCGGCGATAAAAAGACTGTAATTCTGGCGGATCGACTCAAGGACATGGGCTACCATTATGCCACTAAGGCAGGGATTTCGATCTGTGTCGATGACATGAAGATTCCTGATTCCAAGAAAGAAATAATAGAAAAAGCTCGAAGAGAGGTCCTGGAAATACAAGACCAGTACAAAGAAGGTCTCATCACGGACGGAGAGAGATACAACAAAGTTATAGATATCTGGGCCCGAGCCAACGAAGACATTTCTGAACGTATGATGAACGGGCTGCGTTTTAGCTCTGTGGAGTTGGCTGATGGTACCGAAAAGAAAGTTGAGAGTTTTAATCCGATCTACATGATGGCCGACTCAGGAGCTCGAGGCAGCACTCAACAAATCAGGCAGCTTGCAGGAATGCGCGGGTTGATGGCCAAACCCACGGGAGAAATCATAGAGACTCCGATTGAAGCTAACTTTAGAGAAGGTCTAACTGTTCTGCAGTACTTCATTTCAACACACGGCGCTCGTAAGGGTCTCGCCGATACGGCTCTCAAGACAGCTAATTCAGGTTATCTCACCCGAAGACTTGTCGATGTAGCCCAGGACGCAATAATTAATGAAAAGGACTGCGGCACGCTCGATGGAATAGAAATGTCATCTTTAGAAGAAGGTGGAGAAATCATCGAACATGTCGCGGATAGAATTCTGGGAAGAGTTGCCCTGGAAGACATAGAGCATCCATATTCGGGAGAAATAATAGTTAAGGCTAACGAAGAAATTAAGGAAGAACATCGTGACAAAATTCAGGACGCCGGCATTGATAGAGTTCGAATAAGATCGGTCTTGACATGTCAGGCGAAGAGAGGTGTCTGTGGCCTTTGTTATGGGCGTGACCTAGCTCATGGGAAAATGGTCAACATAGGCGAGGCAGTAGGAATAATTGCGGCGCAGTCTATTGGTGAGCCGGGGACACAGTTGACCATGAGAACATTCCATATAGGAGGCACCGCATCTCTAAAAAGGAACATCATTTCAGCTAGAAAAAAGGGTTCAGTATTGATTGAGAAAGAAAAAGAAAAACCCAAAGCTTTAATTGTCTACGAAGATTTCTCCATTGACAAGAATGAAGTCGACGAATGGCTTGTTGGTGATGTCCAAACCTTGAGGGAAAATTCTTTTCTTTACAAAGGCAAAAAGCATTTCCCCACCGAAGCTGAAATAATGGGTGGTAGAATAATCATTTCCTCTGACAAAAAATCTTTCACACTCCAAGATGAAGAAGGGACGAAAAAGAAGTTTGAACTTCCTGATGAAAATGGATTTATTGTCAGAACAAATTCCGATGTGCTGCCACTAACATTCATATTTGACAATACCACCAATCAGCCGCGAATGTCTGAAGCTGAAAAACGTGGTGGGATATTGAAGCTGTTAAGTAAAGAAAAGGGAAATTACATCTATCGATTGTATGAACGCTATACTATTATGGATTATATGAACGTAAAAGTTCAGGATGGCGATAAAATCGAATCAGAAGGGCAGGTTCTCTTAGAATGGCTTGGGTCAAGTTCATCTCAGGTCTTCTCAAGAAATGAAGGGAAAGTTCAGTTCACTGACTTGAAGACCGTTGTTAATCGTGACGGAGAACTAGTCGCCATGAACAGGAACGGTTCTTTGGCTATTGTAGATGAGAAAAACCAGAAGAGAGAAGGCAACAAGGTCATTTACGGCGCCAAACTAAGAGTAAAAGACGGAGAGCACGTCAACAGGGAAACTCTACTCGCTGAATGGGACCCCTACACCATTCCCATAATCACTGAGGTCTCGGGAGTTATTAAATTCGGAGACATAATCGAAGGCGTGACCATGAGTGAACAGGTTGACGAAGTCACAGGTCTTTCGAGAAAAGTCATAGTCGAATACAAAGACAGAGACTCGGAAATACGTCCTCGAGTATCGATCAAAGATGAGCGCGGCCGAACAATAAAAGTTGGGGATTCTGAGGCGCGTTACCTACTTCCTGTCAGTGCGAACATAATGGTGAAAGAAGGGGAACAAGTTCACGCTGGAGACGTTATTGCTAAAATTCCCCGAGAAACCACCAAAACAAAAGACATTACAGGCGGTTTGCCTAGAGTCGCAGAGCTTTTTGAAGCCAGAAAGCCAAAAGAATTCGCCATTATCTCTGAAATCGAAGGACAAATAGAATTTGGCAAGGATACCAAGGGGAAAAGAAAAGTGGTGGTGAGACCGGACGTGGGAGAACCAAGAGAATATTTGATACCCAAAGGCAAGCACATCTCGGTGCACGCAGGGGATTGGGTAGACGCAGGAGACGCTTTGATGGAAGGATCCACCAATCCTCATGACTTGCTCGGCATCAAAGGTGAGAAAGATCTGGCGAAATATCTGGTCGATCAGGTGCAGGAAGTTTACCGACTTCAAGGCGTCAAGATCAACGACAAACATATTGAGGTAATAGTCCGTCAAATGCTCAGGCGCGTTAAGGTCAAGGAAGTCGGTGACACCGATTTTCTTGCTGGAGAGCAAATCGACAAAGCTCTATTTCAAAGGGAAAACGACAGAGTGATGCAGGAAGGTGGGGTTCCAGCTGTGGCGGAACCTTTACTCCTAGGTATAACCAAAGCGTCGTTGTCAACAGATTCGTTTATAAGCGCGGCAAGTTTTCAAGAAACGACCAAGGTTCTTACCGAGGCTTCACTGTCAGGCAAGATTGATTATTTGAGAGGGCTTAAAGAGAATGTAATCATGGGAAGATTGATACCGGCTGGAACAGGCCTGAATCAATACAAGAATCTCAGGCTACGCCATGTTGAGACTACGGACTCCGGTGGTGGTTCCGACCAAAAGGACCCTCGGTCACCCGAAGCTATTAGAGAATCCGCCTGACCGGTTACAAAAATCAACGTCGTTAAAGGCGGTTCAATAATCCCATTTTCAGGAAACGAACCTGGGAATTTTCAAGTATTCGATGAGGATTAAAGCTGATTTGAGGGAATAAATCAGATGCTGGGACGAATGCCCGGCGTCTGATTTCCGAAAAGAGCTTGACAAAGCCATTAGGTTTTGCTCATAATACTATGATACATGTTTGGAGGTAATGGCGAATGCCAACGATTAACCAGCTGGTCAGAAAAGGAAGAACGAGGCCGAAAAGAAAAACGTCGGCCCCAGCTCTGACCAACTGCCCGCAACGCCGTGGTGTCTGTGTAAGGGTGTATACAACCACACCCAAAAAACCGAATTCCGCCTTGCGTAAGGTTGCAAGAGTTCGTCTTACAAACGGCTACGAAGTCACGTCGTATATTCCAGGCATTGGTCACAACCTTCAGGAGCACTCGGTTGTGCTCATCAGAGGTGGTCGCGTAAAGGACTTGCCCGGGGTCCGGTATCATATAATTAGAGGGGCGCAGGACGCCTACGGAGTTACGGACCGAAAACAGAGCAGATCCAAGTACGGAACAAAGAGACCTAAATAACCCTCACTGAAGAGCGTCGAGTCGATCGTTAAGCGTTCGGCATATTCATCAAACAACCCCCCATTCATTGTTGGAGGATTGTTTAGCCGGGTCCGGATGATCCGCCGATGGCGGGCGAAGCAAGTTTAGAGCAAAGACGTTAACAGTAAAAGCGAATTTCAGTCGCTATGTCTTCTAAACTTAGTTATTCCGGGATTTACCCGCATCAGTTCGTTCTAGATATTACCGCGGACTATTGTGACCGCGTAGCGTATTTGGGAGTTAATTCGAATGCCTAGAAAAGGGAAAGTTCCAAAAAGAGACGTTTTGCCGGACCCAAAGTTTCACAGTAAACTAGTGTCCAAGTTTGTGCATGGTGTGATGTGGGAAGGCAAGAAATCTGTAGCGGAAGCCATTTTATACGGCGCGTTCGATATAATCGCCAGGAAGACTAACGAAGATCCTCTTAAATACTTCGAAAGAGCCGTTGAAAACGTCAAACCGGTCCTGGAAGTCAGATCAAGGCGCGTAGGAGGAAGCACCTATCAGGTGCCAGTAGAGATTCGTCCGGAACGAAGACAGGCGCTTGCCATAAGATGGCTCATTCAGTACGCTAGAAATAGAGGCGAAAAGAGTATGATGGAGAAGCTTGCCGGAGAGTTCCTGGACGCCGCCGGTAATAAGGGCAGTTCTGTAAAAAAGAAGGAAGACACCCACAAAATGGCTGAAGCTAATAAGGCTTTCGCACATTACAAATGGTAAAGACAGCGTAGATTTATGATGAACCTAGAATCCATTCAACATACCCGTAACATTGGAATTATGGCGCACATCGATGCGGGTAAAACGACTACGACTGAGAGAATTCTCTATTATACAGGGGTTTCTCATAAGATCGGAGAGGTGCATGACGGTAAAGCGGTCATGGATTGGATGGAGCAGGAGCAGGAAAGAGGAATCACAATAACCTCAGCGGCGACTACCTGCCAGTGGCAAAACCACAAAATCAATATAATTGACACTCCCGGTCATGTTGATTTCACCATTGAAGTAGAAAGATCTCTTAGAGTGCTAGACGGCGCTGTTGCGGTCTTCTGCGCTGTAGGTGGTGTCGAACCCCAGTCGGAAACAGTCTGGAAGCAAGCCGACCATTATGGAATCCCAAGAATTGCCTTTATCAACAAAATGGATCGCTTGGGAGGAGACCACGTAAGGGTCATGGAAATGATGAAGAGTCGACTAGGAGCCACTCCATTAGCTCTTCAATTGCCGATCGGCAAGGAAGACGGCTTCTCCGGTGTGATCGACCTTATCAACATGAAAGCAATAACCTTTGACGAAGGCTCAATGGGAGTCTCCTACTCCATAAATGAAGTTCCCGACGACATGATCGAAGAAGCCCTAGTCGCACGATCCGAACTGCTGGAAGCCGTGTGTGAGCTTGACGATGCTATGCTGGAAAAATATCTCGAGGGAGAGACCGAGTTCTCGCCGGAGAGGCTTGTTAAGACCATCAGGCAGGGTACGCTTGACTTAAAAATTACCCCTGTTTTTCTAGGATCAGCATTCAAGAACAAAGGCATTCAGCCGCTTCTAGACGCCGTGGTCGGTTTTCTTCCATCTCCTATGGATATACCGCCGGTTGAAGGAAAAGACTCAAATGGCAAAACTGTTGTAAGAGAAGTGGACGGACCATTGTCAGCGCTCGCCTTTAAGGTTATGAATGATCCCTACACCGGCACCCTGACCTTCATCAGAATTTATTCGGGCAAGATTTCAGCCGGGTTGTCGGTCGTGAATGCGAATACCTCAAAAAAAGAGCGAATAGGTCGGTGCCTCAGAATGCACGCAAACCAGCGTGAAGAAATAAAAGAGGCTTACGCTGGAGAAATTGTTGCTCTGGTGGGTATGAAAAACACGAAAACAGGAGATTCTCTCACGGACGAAGACCATCCCCTCCTGCTCGAGTCAATGGAATTTCCAGAACCGGTCATATCAGTTTCCTTGGCCCCCAAGTCTCGTGACGGTGTTGATAAACTTTCCAGGGCGTTGAGTCGATTACTGAGGGAAGATCCGTCCCTTCGGGTAAAATTAGATAAGGAAACAGGCCAGACCATTCTCTCCGGAATGGGAGAGCTTCACCTTGAAATAATTGTAGACAGGCTTCTAAGGGAATTCCAGGTTGAAGCCGTAGTTGGAGAACCCGAAGTTGCGTTCCGAGAAACTTTAACGAGAGATGTCAGAATCCATTACAGGCATGTTAAACAAACAGGCGGTAAAGGACAATTCGCCGAAGTCGTCATCGAAATTCAACCTTTAGCGAGGGGAGTGGGATTTCAGTTCATTGACAAGATTACTGGTGGGGCAATCCCCAAGGAATATATAAGACCTGTTGAAGAGGGCATTAAATGGGCGATGGAATCAGGAGTGGTAGCGGCTTATCCTGTAGTGGACGTAGCTGTAACACTTTGCGATGGAAAATTTCATGAAGTGGATTCATCTGAAATGGCTTTTAAAATGGCCGGGTACATGGCCTTCAAGGAAGCCTGCCGCAAAGGCGAATCTAACCTGCTGGAGCCCATAATGGATGTTGAAGCGGTAACACCAGGAGAATTTCTAGGCGATGTGCTGGGAGATCTGACAGCGAGACGCGGTAAAATTCTAGGAATGGAAAGTCGTCTCGGTGTCCAGACAGTAGGGGTCCGAGTGCCGCTGGCAAGGATGTTCGGTTATGCTACGGATTTAAGGAGCCTGACCCAAGGTAGAGCGACATTCACTATGAGATTTTCACACTACGAACCTGCGCCACAATCCGTTACGGAAAAGATCATCGCGCAATTTAAACAATCTGGAGGAGCCCATGGGCAAGGCGAAGTTTGAGAGAACGAAGCCACACGTGAACGTAGGGACGATAGGTCACATAGACCACGGCAAGACGACGTTGACTGCGGCGATAACTCGGACGTTGGCTAAGAA